>NZ_CP027712.1:5446549-6808187 GCF_003945765.1 Pseudomonas chlororaphis subsp. chlororaphis
CCAAGGCCCTGGTGAACGCCGCCGGCCCATGGGTCGCCAAGTTCATCAAGGACGACCTGAAGCTGGATTCGCCTTACGGCATCCGCCTGATCCAGGGCAGCCACCTGATCGTGCCGAAGCTGTACGAAGGCGAACATGCGCACATCCTGCAGAACGAAGACCAGCGCATCGTCTTCACCATTCCGTACCTGAACCACTTCACCCTGATCGGCACCACCGACCGCGAGTACACCGGTGACCCGGCGAAGGTGGCGATTACCGAAGGCGAAACCGACTACATCCTGAAAGTGGTCAACGCCCATTTCAAGAAGCAGCTGAGCCGCCAGGACATCGTGCACACCTACTCCGGCGTGCGCCCGCTGTGCAACGACGAATCCGACAACCCGTCGGCCGTGACCCGCGACTACACCCTGGCGCTGTCCGGTAATGCCGACGAAGCGCCGCTGCTGTCGGTGTTCGGCGGCAAGCTGACCACCTACCGCAAGCTGGCCGAATCGGCCATGGCCCAGCTGACGCCGTTCTTCAAGGGCATCAAGCCGAGCTGGACCGCCCACTCGACCCTGCCCGGCGGCGAAGACATGACCACCCCGCAGGCACTGGCCGAAGCGATTCGCCAGAAGTTCGACTGGGTACCCAGCGAAATCGCCCGCCGCTGGGCCACCAGCTACGGCAGCCGCACCTGGCGCCTGCTGGAAGGCGTACACAGCCTGAGCGACCTGGGCGAGCACCTGGGTGGAGGCCTGTACACCCGTGAAGTCGATTACCTGTGCAGCGAAGAATGGGCGGTCAATGCCCAGGACATCCTGTGGCGCCGCAGCAAGCTGGGGCTGTTCACGACCCCGGCAGAGCAGGAAAAACTGCAGCACTACCTGCAGAAGGTCGAGCAGAACCGGGCGAAGATCGAGGCCGCCTGATCGCCCGTCCTATAAAGAAGCCCCCGCGCCACACGGCCCGGGGGCTTTTTCATGGCCGCGGCGTCTGTAGGAGCAAGGCTTGCCCGCGATCCGCGCAACGCGGTGCAACAGGATCAGCGCGGTGATGCCATCGTGGGCAAGCCTCGCTCCTACGGGGATGAGCCCGGCCCTGCAGGGCATTCGGTTTTCCGAACGCGACTTTCGGGTCAATTCGGATAACCGGATAAAGACCGCCGACAATATCCACCATAAATATTTAATAGCCTTTCAAATCAAGGTCTTGATACGGATCAGCTGGCCTGGCACGACTCATGCTCTACACTCTTCGACGAATGCCTGATGGGCCAACACACATCAGGAGCCGTCAAGGCATTCGCTGTATAAGAGAGCCGTCGAACTGGCTTCATAAAAAAAACAAATGTCGAGGAAATATTGATGCGCATCGTTCCCCATCTGTTGGGCGCAGCCATTGCTGCTGCTCTGATTAGCACTCCAGTGGTCGCCGCCGAACTCACCGGCACGCTGAAGAAAATCAAAGACTCCGGCACCATCACCCTCGGACATCGCGACGCTTCCATTCCGTTCTCCTACATCGCGGATGCATCCGGCGTTCCAGTCGGCTACTCCCACGACATCCAGCTGAAAATCGTCGAAGCCATCAAGAAAGACCTCGACATGCCGGATCTCAAGGTCAAATACAACCTGGTTACCTCGCAGACCCGTATCCCGCTGGTGCAGAACGGCACCGTGGACGTCGAGTGCGGTTCCACCACCAACAACGTCGAGCGTCAGCAGCAGGTCGACTTCTCCGTCGGCATCTTCGAGATCGGCACCCGCCTGCTGTCCAAGAAGGATTCGCCTTACAAGGACTTCGCCGACCTGAAGGGCAAGAACGTCGTGACCACCGCCGGCACCACGTCCGAGCGCATCCTCAAGGCGATGAACGCCGACAAGCAGATGGGCATGAACGTGATCTCGGCCAAGGACCATGGCGAGTCCTTCAACATGCTCGAAGGCGGCCGCGCCGTGGCCTTCATGATGGACGACGCGCTGCTGGCCGGTGAAATGGCCAAGGCTCGCAAACCGACCGACTGGGCCGTGACCGGTACCGCGCAATCCTACGAAATCTACGGCTGCATGGTCCGCAAGGGCGACGCCCCGTTCAAGAAGGCCGTGGACGACGCCATCGTCGCCACCTTCAAGTCGGGCGAGATCAACAAGATCTACGACAAATGGTTCCAGTCGCCGATTCCACCAAAAGGCCTGAACCTGATGTTCCCGATGAGCGACGAGCTCAAGGCCCTGATCGCCAACCCGACCGACAAAGCGGCTGACGATAAAAAGTCCTGATTCCTGACTAACCTTGTCTCCTGAAAGGGCGCGGCCCTTTCAGGAGCCTGTCACTACCTGCTGGCTTTTTTTGGAAACACTCGAACCGGTGGTTGTCGAGCCGATCGCGTGTGCCTGGGCGTCATCCAGGCGGGAACGGATTTCCCCAAGCGGGTGCTTGTACATCGATCGATCAGAGGGGAGACCCTAATGAATTACAACTGGGACTGGGGCGTGTTCTTCAAGTCCACCGGCGTGGGCAGCGAGACCTATCTCGACTGGTACATCGCGGGCCTGGGCTGGACCATCGCCATCGCCGTGGTGGCCTGGATCGTCGCGCTGCTGCTGGGCTCGATCCTGGGCGTCATGCGTACCGTGCCGAACCGCCTGGTGTCGGGCATCGCCACCGTCTACGTGGAGATTTTCCGTAACGTACCGCTGCTGGTTCAGCTGTTCATCTGGTACTTCCTGGTGCCGGACCTGCTGCCGCAAAACCTGCAGGACTGGTACAAGCAGGACCTCAACCCGACCACCTCGGCCTACCTGAGCGTCGTCGTGTGCCTGGGCCTGTTCACCGCCGCCCGTGTCTGCGAACAGGTGCGCACCGGCATCCAGGCGCTGCCACGCGGCCAGGAATCCGCGGCCCGCGCCATGGGCTTCAAGCTGCCGCAGATCTACTGGAACGTGCTGCTGCCCCAGGCCTACCGGATCATCATTCCGCCGCTTACCTCGGAATTCCTCAACGTCTTCAAGAACTCCTCCGTGGCCTCGCTGATCGGCCTGATGGAGTTGCTGGCGCAGACCAAGCAGACCGCCGAATTCTCGGCCAACCTGTTTGAAGCCTTCACCCTGGCCACGCTGATCTACTTCACCCTGAACATGAGCCTGATGTTGCTGATGCGCATGGTCGAGAAGAAAGTCGCGGTGCCCGGCCTGATCTCCGTGGGGGGCAAATAATGGAATTCGATTTCACTGGCGTCGTCCCGGCCATTCCCGGCCTGTGGAACGGCATGCTGATGACCCTCAAGCTGATGGCCCTGGGCGTCGTCGGCGGGATCGTCCTCGGCACCATCCTGGCGCTGATGCGCTTGTCCCACAGCAAGCTGCTGTCGAACATCGCCGGCGTCTACGTCAACTACTTCCGCTCCATCCCACTGCTGCTGGTGATCACCTGGTTCTACCTGGCGGTGCCCTTCGTGCTGCGCTGGATCACCGGCGAAGACACCCCGATCGGCGCGTTCGGCTCGTGCATCGTGGCCTTCATGATGTTCGAAGCGGCGTACTTCTGTGAAATCGTCCGCGCCGGCGTGCAGTCGATCCCCAAGGGCCAGATGGGCGCCGCCCAGGCACTGGGCATGAGCTATGGCCAGATGATGCGCCTGATCATCCTGCCCCAGGCGTTCCGCAAGATGACCCCGCTGCTGCTGCAGCAGAGCATCATCCTGTTCCAGGACACCTCGCTGGTGTACACCGTGGGCCTGGTGGACTTCCTCAATGCTTCGCGCTCCAGCGGCGACATCATCGGCCGCTCCAATGAGTTCCTGATCGTTGCCGGTCTGGTGTATTTCACAATCAGCTTTGCCGCCTCGCTGCTGGTCAAGCGTCTGCAAAAAAGGTTTGCCGTATGATCTCTATCAAGAACATCAACAAGTGGTATGGGGACTTCCAGGTGCTGACCGATTGCAGCACCGAGGTCAAGAAAGGCGAAGTGATCGTGGTGTGCGGACCGTCCGGCTCCGGCAAATCCACCCTGATCAAATGCGTCAACGCCCTCGAGCCGTTCCAGAAAGGTGACATCGTGGTCGACGGCACCTCCATCGCCGACCCGAAGACCAACCTGCCGAAACTGCGCTCGCGCGTGGGCATGGTGTTCCAGCACTTCGAGCTGTTCCCACACCTGACCATCACCGAAAACCTGACCATCGCGCAGATCAAGGTGCTGGGCCGCAGCAAGGAAGAAGCCACCAAGAAAGGCCTGCAGTTGCTGGAGCGCGTCGGCTTGTCCGCCCACGCCCACAAGCACCCGGGCCAGTTGTCCGGCGGCCAGCAGCAGCGTGTGGCGATCGCCCGCGCGCTGGCGATGGACCCGATCGTCATGCTGTTCGACGAACCGACTTCCGCGCTCGACCCGGAAATGGTCAACGAAGTGCTGGACGTGATGGTGCAACTGGCTCACGAAGGCATGACCATGATGTGCGTGACCCACGAAATGGGCTTCGCCCGCAAGGTCGCGGACCGGGTGATCTTCATGGACGCCGGCAAAATCATCGAAGACTGCCCGAAAGAGGAATTCTTCGGCGACATCAACGCCCGCTCCGAGCGTGCGCAGCATTTCCTCGAGAAAATCCTGCAGCACTAAAGCACAGCCTGTAGCCGCTGCCGCAGGCTGCGATCGGCTCCGAAGGAGACGTGCTCTTCGGATCCGAAGAAGGTCCTGCGGACCTTATCGCAGCCCACGGCAGCGGCTACAGGAATCGTGCAGTGGTTGACCCAAGGCATCTGTGATGAAATGCGACCCCACTCTCTATCGCGCCGCGCCGCCATCACTCGCCGTGAAACCCCGTCTGATCCGCCACCTGTTCCTGCCGCCACTGGTCATCGCGCTGATGATCGGCCTGGGCTACATCGGCTTCTGGATCAGCGAGCACTACGGCATCCGCAGCCTCAGCGAGAACGGCGAACGCCAGCTGGAACTGCACGCCCACGCGGTCGAAAGCGAGATCAGCAAATACACCTACCTGCCCAGCCTGCTGGAACTCGAATCCAGTGTGTCGCTGCTGCTCAACGACCCGACGCCGGAGCACCGGCAGACCGTCAACAATTACCTCGAAGGCCTGAACCGGCGCAGCCGCAGTCGGGCCATTTACGTGATGGACACCACCGGTCGCGTGCTGGCCACCAGCAACTGGCGCGACGTCGACAGCTACCTGGGTGAAGACCTGTCGTTCCGGGCCTATTTCCAGAATGCCGTGCGCGGCCAGCCCGGGCGCTTCTACGGCATCGGCAGCACCAACGGCGAACCCGGCTACTACCTGGCCCACGGCCTGGAAGAACAGGGCAAGATCATCGGCGTGGCGGTGGTCAAGGTACGCCTGGAGGCCCTGGAAGAACGCTGGCAACGCGCCCGCCTGGAAGGCTTCGTCAGCGACGAGAACGGCATCATCATCCTCTCCAGCGACCCGGCCCGGCGCCTCCGCTCGGTACGCCCGCTGAGCGACGACACCAAGGAACGCCTGGCGCGCAGCCTGCAATATTACTGGTTCACCCTCAACGAACTGGAGCCGCTGGCCCGCGAACGCCTGGCCGAAGGCGTGGAGAAGCTGACCTTCCCGGCCAACACCGAGCTGGTGTCCGACGACAAGGAAATCAGCTACCTGTCCCAGACCCGGCCCCTGAGCGATACGCCCTGGAACTTCACCCTGCTGACCCCGCTCAAGGACCTGCGCCGCGAAGCCATCAACCAGGGCATCCTGGTGGCCGTGGCCTTCGCCCTGGTGGCTTTCCTGCTGATTGCCTGGAACGAGCGGCGCAAGGTCATCGCCACCCGCCTCGCCGCCCGCGAAGCCCTGCAGGAAGCCAACAACCAGCTGGAACGGCGGATCGCCGAACGCACCAGCGACCTGCGCGCCAGCAACGAACGGCTCAAGGGCCAGATCCGCGAACGCCGCCAGGCCGAGGAAACCCTGCGCCGCGCCCAGGACGAACTGGTCCAGGCCGGCAAGCTCGCCGCCATCGGCCAGATGTCCACCAGCATCGCCCATGAACTGAACCAGCCGCTGGCCGCCCTGCGCACCCTGTCCGGCAACACCGTGCGTTTCCTCGAGCGCGGCGCCCTGGATACCGCCAGCACCAACCTCAAGACCATCAACGAACTGATCGACCGCATGGGCCGCATCACCGCCAGCCTGCGTTCCTTCGCCCGTCGTGGCGAGGACCAGGGCGAAGCCAGCCTCGGCAAGGCCGTGGACGCCGCCCTGCAGCTGCTCAACGCGCGCCTGGAAAACCTGCCGCTGCAATTGCACCGCGACTTCAGCGAAGTCCAGGTACGGATCGACCAGACCCGACTGGAGCAGATCCTGGTCAACCTGATCGGCAACGCCCTGGACGCCATGCAGGCCCAGCCGCGACCGGAGCTGTGGCTGGAAGGCGAAAGCGTCGAAGGCAAATACCGCCTGCGGGTGCGCGACAACGGCCATGGCATCGACGCCGAGGCGCGCAAGCATCTGTTCGAACCCTTCTTCACCACCAAACCCGGCGAGCAGGGCCTGGGCCTCGGCCTGACCCTGTCCGCCAGCCTGGCCGCCGCCACGGGTGGCAACCTGGGCGTCGAGCACCCGGCCGACGGCGGTACCGCCTTCGTCCTCAGCCTGCCCCTGGTCAGCCCTACACAAGCCGAGCTGCTATGAACAACGACCTTACCGTCCTGATCGTCGAAGACGACCCCCATGTCCTGCTCGGCTGCCAGCAGGCCCTGGCCCTGGAAGACATTCCCTGCGTCGGCGTCGGCAGCGCCGAAGAAGCCCTGGAGCGGGTCGGCGACAACTTCGCCGGGATCGTCATCAGCGATATCCGCCTGCCGGGCATCGACGGCCTGGAGCTGCTGACCCGCCTCAAGGCCCGTGATCGCAGCCTGCCGGTGGTGCTGATCACCGGCCACGGCGATATCTCCATGGCCGTCGGCGCGATGCAGAAAGGCGCCTATGACTTCATGGAAAAGCCCTTCTCCCCCGAGCGCCTGGTGGACGTCGCCCGGCGCGCCCTGGAGCAGCGCGGGCTGGCCCGGGAAGTGTCGTCGCTGCGCCGCCAGCTGGCCGAGCGCGATTCCCTCGAAGGACGGATCATCGGCCGTTCGCCGGCCATGCAGCACCTGCGGGAGCTGATCGCCAACGTCGCCGACACCTCGGCCAACGTGCTGATCGAAGGCGAGACCGGTACCGGCAAGGAACTGGTCGCCCGTTGCCTGCATGATTTCAGCCGCCGGCACACCCACCAGTTCGTCGCCCTCAACTGCGGCGGCCTGCCGGAAAACCTGTTCGAAAGCGAGATCTTCGGCCACGAGGCCAACGCCTTCACCGGCGCCGGCAAGCGGCGCATCGGCAAGATCGAGCACGCCCACGAAGGCACGCTGTTCCTCGACGAAGTGGAAAGCATGCCGATGAACCTGCAGATCAAACTGCTGCGGGTGTTGCAGGAGCGCACCCTGGAGCGCCTCGGTTCGAACCAGAGCGTGGCGGTGGATTGCCGGGTGATCGCGGCGACCAAGTCCGACCTCGACGAACTGGGGCGCGCCAACCAGTTCCGCAGCGACCTGTATTACCGCCTGAACGTGGTGACCCTGGAGCTGCCACCGTTGCGCGAACGTCGCGAGGACATCCTGCAGCTGTTCGAACACTTCCTGCAGCAATCGTCCCTGCGCTTCGACCGCGCCGCGCCGGAGCTGGACAACCAGACCCTGTCGAACCTGATGAGCCATGACTGGCCAGGCAACGTGCGCGAGTTGCGCAACGTCGCCGAACGTTTTGCCCTGGGCCTGCCGGCGTTCAAGAAGTCCAGCGGCAACGCTGCGCAGGGCCTGGGCTTTGCCGAGGCGGTCGAGGCCTTCGAGCGCAACCTGCTGGGCGACGCCTTGCAACGCAGCGGCGGCAACCTGACCCAGGCCAGCCAGGAACTGGGCATGGCCAAGACCACGCTGTTCGACAAGGTCAAGAAATACGGCCTGAGCCACTAACCAGACTGCGAGAAGTACCGTGGATTTATTGCTCAAAGCCTGCCTGGGCGCCGCCGTGGTGGTGATCCTCGCCGCCCTGGCCAAGACCCGGAATTACTACATCGCCGGCCTGGTGCCGCTGTTCCCGACCTTCGCCCTGATCGCCCACTACATCGTCGGCAAGGGCCGCTCCATCGACGACCTGAAGACCACAATCCTGTTCGGCATGTGGTCGATCATTCCCTACTTCGTGTACCTGGCGACCCTCTACGTGGTGGTCGACCGCCTGCGCCTGGAAACCTCCCTGGCAGTGGCCGCGGTGGCCTGGCTGATGGCCGCCACCGTGCTGGTCAGCGTCTGGGTCCGCGTCCACGCCTGACTCCCCTGTAGCCGCTGCCGCGGGCGGCGATAAGGCCGAAGGTCTTCAGCGATCTCAAGACCTCTGCGGCCCCTGCGGGGGCGATCGCAGCCTCGCGGGCTCGGCAGCGGCTACAGGTGCCGTTCAGCGCCCTGGCCCGTCCCTTGCATTTACCCTGTAAAGCCCGCTCTGCCTGCGTCCGCAACCTGTGACGCAGGCTTTTCCGAGGGGCGCTGCCATGGGTAAATCCTGCTTTGAACATTCTCGATCTCGACCACAGCCTGACCGCCCAGGAGCCTGTCCAGCGCCGGCTGCGCAGCGGCCAGGCGCGACGCCTGGACCTGCTGGACCTGGGCCCGAAACTGCGGCTCTGGTCCACCGAACGCACCTACCGCCACTTCACCGAGCGCCTGCGGCAAAGGCCCGCCCACAGCGGCCCGCAGCCGGAAATCTTCTTTGTCGGCTCCGGTGACTACCACCACCTGACCCCGGCCTTCCTCGCCGACCTGCAACAGCCGGTCAGCCTGATCCACTTCGACAACCACCCCGACTGGGTGCGCTTCGCGCCGCGCCGCCACTGCGGTTCCTGGGTCAACCGGGCGCTGCAGCTGCCGCACATCCAGCGCATCGTCACCCTCGGGCCGTGCAGCGACGACCTGCACAACCCGCAGCTGCGCGGCGGCAACCTCGGCGCGCTGCGCCACGGCAAGCTGCAGCTGTTTCCCTGGGAGCACGCGCCCTCCAAGGTCTGGGGCCGGGTCGGCGACGGCGCCGGGCACCAGCAGCAGGAAAACCACCTGCACTGGCGCAACCTGGCCGGGCTCGACTGGCCAGCCTTCCTCGACCAGTTGATCGCCAGCCTGCCCACCCAGGCGATCTGGATCACCATCGACAAGGACGTGCTGGCCAGCGCCGACGCCGCGACCAACTGGGACCAGGGCGGCATGCGCCTGAGCCACCTGCTGCAGGCCCTGCGCAGCCTGGCGGCGGGCAAGCGCATCCTCGGTATCGACATCTGCGGCGAGTTCGCCGCGCCGGCCTTCAGCAATGCCTTCAAGCGCTGGGAAGCACGCTCCGACCAACCGCCGGCCGAACGCTGGAGCGCGGCCGACCTGCTGCGCAATTCGACCACCAACGAAGCCCTGATGGCGCTGTTCGAGGAGCTGTTCCCGTGACCCTGACCGTTGTCTTGCTGGTGGCGTTTTCCATTGTCCTGGACGTGATCGGCCAGCTCTGTTTCAAGCTCGGCCTGGACCGCCTGCCGGAGCTGGAAGGCGGTTTTCGCCTGAATGCCTTCTGGGGCCAGGTGTTCAACGCGCCGCTGCTGTGGTGCGGCATCGGCGCCTATGTGATCGAGTTTTTCGTCTGGCTCGAAGCCCTGTCCCGCGCGCCGCTGAGCCTGCTGTTTCCGGCGGCGGCCCTGGCCTATTGCGGCGTGGTCCTGGCCGGCAAGCTGATTCTCGGCGAGCACGTCAGCCGCCGACGCTGGCTGGGCACCCTGGTCATCACCCTCGGCGTGATGCTGGTGTGCGTCGCCAGCACCTGAGCCCCCTCAACGCTTCACAAGGAAAGATTTCATGACTGCACAGACTCACGGCTGGCTCCACGGGCGCCTTGGCACCCTGGTGCTCTGGGCCCTGCTGATCGGCTTCGAAAGCGCCGGCCAGATCGCCACCAAGGTCGGCGGCGACCAGCTGGGCCAGATGGATTTCAACCTGCAATGGCTGGCCGCGGTGGCGGTCAACCCGGGGGTACTGCTAGCGATTGCCTGCTACATCGGCGCGTTCTTCGTGTGGATGCTGATCCTGCGGCGCAGCAGCCTGTCCCTGGCCTTCCCCCTGAGCTCGCTGGTGTTCGTGGTGGTGTTGCTCGGCTCCTGGCTGGGCCTGGGCGAGCAGATCAGCCTGCTGCACTGGGTCGGCGTGCTGGTGATAGTCAGCGGGATCGCCCTGCTGGCCGAGGGCGAAGAAGCCTAGGATATGGGGGCGCATAACGCCCCTGTAGCCGCTGCCGAGCCCGCGAGGCTGCGATAAGGCCCGCAGGGCCTTGGTTCCCAATCTCCCGCCGAGCCTTTCGCGGTCTTCTGAACGCCACGACCGTACCGGTCGATCGCAGCCTGCGGCAGCGGCTACAGGTGCGCGGGTGTCAGCGCTTGGGGTGTTTCAGCAGAAAGCCCAGGCCATGGGCCAGCGGAATCACCTTCACCCCTGCCGCCCGCTGCTGTTCGCGGATCTCGCGGTGGAAGGCCTTGACCCGGGTCCAGTGCATCTTCGGCCGGTAGTGGTGTTCGGCGTGGTAGCCGTTGTTCATCCAGATCAGGTTGTAGAGCCAGCTGTAGGAACTCACGCCCCAGGCGATCGGCAGGTCCGGGTTGCCGCCCAGGTGTTCGTAATAGCCGTTGAGCGAGGACAGCGACTGTCCCAGGTACCAGAACGGCAGCAGCACCAGCAGCGCATGCCAGTCGTATAGCGCCAGCGCCACGTAGGCCAATACCGTCACGCCGATTTCCACCTTGACCCAACGTGCGTCCGCCGGGCGCTTGCGCTGCATTTCCTGGTAGATGGCCTTGGGGTCGTCGCGGAAAAAACTCAGGAAGGTATAGGCCCAGACATTGTCCGGCTGGCCGTTGCGGCCATGCAGGTAGATCGACAGCGGGTCGATCGTGGTGCTGTCCGGCCCGGGCCGATCCGAGTTGCCACGGTGATGGCGGTTGTGGATATCGCGGTACAGGGTCTGGGAAAAACCGATGGTCACCGACAGCAGCAGATCGAATCCGCGGTTCAGCCACGGCAGGCTGAAATAGGCGTTGTGGATCTGGTTGTGGGAAATGCTGTTGATGCTCCACGACAGGCTGAGCGCATACAACGACGCCGCCGGCAGGATCACCCACCAGGACAGGCTGTGAAAGGCCAGCACCAGCCACAGGACGAAGGAAAAATGCGCCAGGGCCATCAGGATCGGGACGATGTCCCACAGCGAATGGGCGAGCAGGCGATAAGCGGGACGAGCCATGAAGAACTTCCTGAAAAGTGGGTTCATGGCGGTGATTGCAAAGGCCGGACCAGCCTTGCTTTGTGTAGCCGCTGCCGCAGGCTGCGATAAGGCCCGAAGGGCCTTCGGAGGCCCTCAAGAGCACCCCCTGCTGCGTCGGAGTGCCGCCCAAGTCGATCGCAGCCTCCGGCAGCGGCTACAGGGGCGACGGATTCAACAGGGCCGGCCTCAGAACTGGTAGCTGAGGGCGGTCTGGACCTGGCCCTGGTTCACTTCGCCGCGCTCGCGCACCAGGGTGCTGTCGGCCGCCGAGCCTGTCAGGTGAATCCAGCTGGCGCTGGTCATCCACGACCAGTTGCCGCCCAGGGGCACCTGCAGGTTCTGGGTCAGGGTCAGGTTCTGCAAACCGCCGCCGGCGCTGTAGCGGCCGATGCCCGTGGCCTGGGCCTCGGCGTCGCTGATGCCAAAGAAGGTCTGGGTCTGCCGGGCGTCGGCGAAATGCGCGGTGAGGTTGCTGCTGCCGATGATCCCCAGGCCCAGGGGATAACCGATTTCGCCGCCGACCTTGCCCAGCAGGCCGCCCTGGCCCTCGCCCGCGGCCACCGCGCTGCCGAGGGAGGCGAACAGGCGCCAGAAGTCGTCCGGCGCGTATTGGATGTAGCCGCCGACATCGGCCATGTTCGGCACATCCCGCAGGCCGCGCAGCGAGCCGTTGGCGTTGCGTCCCGGCAAGTAGTTGATATAGGGCCCGGCGCTGAAACCCTTGGCCTTGAAGGCGTCCCAGGTCAGGCCGTCGTCGGTGTCGAGGCTGACATCGCCCCACTCCAGATCGACATAGGGCAAGGGCACGGTGTCATGCCGGCTGCCGCTGGGGTCATGGGGCTGGTAACCGATGCCCAGGCCCAGCGCGCCGCTCAGACCATCCTGGCCTCCGTCCTCGGCGAAAGCCCCGCAGACAGCCCCCAGAGACAGCAGGGCGGCGAGCAGGGTGGAGCGTGTGAAGCTGAACATGGCGCGGGGTTCCTTAAGTGAAGATGCGCGCATCAATCACCACCGTGCCCCCTCCCTGCAAGCACTGATGTTGTTTGTAGCGAGCTACAAAATTTGTAGCTCCAACCCGCCCATCCAACGCCTTGTTCCCGCGCAAAGCCCGGCCCGCCTGGGCTTGAGCCACTTGGCACAGTCCCTGCTCCAGTACCTGGCATGCGCAAAGTGCGCTCCTCTACAACAGGTAACTGCAGATGATGCACTGGCATATCGTGTGTGACTTCGACGGGACCATCACCCGCACCGACGTGATCGACAACGTCCTCCAACGCTTCGCCGACCCGAGCTGGGAAGACATCGAGCAGCAATGGCTGGACGGCCATATCGGCTCCCGGGAATGCCTCAGCCGCCAACTGGCGCTGGTCAAGGCCTCGCCCGCCGAATTGCTGGCCTGCTTCGACAGCGTCGAGATCGATCCCGACTTCCCCGACTTCGTCGATCACGTGATCGGCCTGGGCGCGTCCCTGGAAGTGGTCAGCGACGGCATCGAGCAAGGCATCGCGCGAATCCTCGCGCGCCACTACGTGAGCCTGCTGCCGATCCTCGCCAACCGTCTGCGCCAGGTCGACCAACGCAGCTGGCGCATCGACTTCCCGCATTCCAGCGACGCCTGCCGCGCCGCGTCCGGCAACTGCAAATGCAAATCCACGCCCAAGGGCAAGCGGGTGCTGGTGATCGGCGACGGCCAGTCCGACATGTGCGTGGCCGCCAGCGCCGACTTCGTGTTCGCCAAGGGCCGCCTGGCCGAGTACTGCCAACGCCACGCCATTCCCCACGCAACCTTCGACTCCTTCGCCGAACTGCCGGCACTGCTGGCGCTGTTGCCCAACGAAGCGGCCAACGCCGGCACCTTCACCCTCGACAACACCACCGAACACTCCGTACACACTCAGGAACTCTTCCACCATGTCTGACATTCGTATCGCGACCGCAGAAGACCAGGTGCTTCTGGAAAAAGAAGCCAAGTACTGCTCCTACGGCGACACCGTCCACTACATCGAACCGCCACGGATCTTCAGCCGCTGCGAGGGCTCCTACGTCTGGGACACCAGCGACCAGGCTTACCTCGACCTGCAGATGTGGTACTCGGCGGTGAACTTCGGTTATGCCAACCCACGCCTGAACAATGCTCTCAAGCAACAGATCGACAGCCTGCCGCAGATCGCCAGCCAGTACCTGCACAAGGGCAAGATCGAGCTCTCGGAAATGATCGCGGTCGATGCCAAGAAGAAATTCGGCCTCGACGGCCGCGTGCACTTCAACGTCGGCGGCTCGCAGTCCATCGAGGACTCGCTGAAAGTCGTGCGCAACGCCACCAACGGCAAGAGCCTGATGTTCGCCTTCGAGGGCGGCTACCACGGCCGCACCCTCGGTGCCTCGTCGATCACCTCCAGCTACCGCTACCGTCGCCGCTACGGCCACTTCGGCGAGCGCGCCAACTTCATTCCCTTCCCCTACCACTTCCGCGGCCCCAAGGGCATGACCAAGGAAGAGTACGGCAGCCACTGCGTGCAGCAGTTCGCCCGACTGTTCGAGACCGAATACAACGGCGTGTGGGACCCGAAAGTCGGCCAGAGCGAATACGCCGCCTTCTACGTCGAGCCGATCCAGGGCACCGGCGGCTACGTGATCCCGCCGATGAACTTCTACAGCGAGCTCAAGCATGTGCTCGACCAGCACGGCATCCTGATGGTGGTCGACGAGATCCAGATGGGCTTCTACCGCACCGGCAAGCTGTGGTCGATCGAGCACTTCGACGTCAAGCCGGACGTGATCGTCTTCGGCAAGGCCCTGACCAACGGCCTCAATCCCCTAGGCGGCATCTGGGCCCGCGAAGAACTGATCAACCCCAAGGTGTTCCCGCCGGGTTCGACCCACTCGACCTTCGCCTCCAACCCGCTGGGTACCGCGGTGGGCCTGGAAATGTTCAAGATGACCAGCGAGACCGACTACGGCGCCATGGTCATGGAGAAGGGCAAGTACTTCCTGGAAGGCCTCAAGGACCTGCAGAAGCGCTACCCGATCATCGGCGACGTCGACGGCCTGGGCCTGGCGCTGCGCTGCGAGATCTGCACCAGCGACGGTTTCACGCCGGACAAGGCGACCCTGGACTACATGGTCGAGGAAGGCATGAAGGGCGACATCGAAATCAACGGCCAGCGCCTGGGGCTGATTCTCGATGTGGGCGGCTACTACAAGAACGTCATCACCCTGGCCCCCTCGCTGGAAATCAGCTACGCGGAGATCGACCTCGGCATCGCCCTGCTCGACCGTCTGCTGGACCGGGCCATGAAGCGATGAGCGCACCGATCGATCTGGACGAAGGCATCGACCTGGGCCAGGGCGATGCCGGGTTCGTGCTCGGCAGTGGCGAGGTCGCGGTGTTGTTGATCCACGGCCTCACCGGCACCCCGACGGAACTGCGTCGGGTGGCCGTCGGCCTGGCCAACGCGGGGTGCACGGTGTACGTGCCGACCCTGGCCGGACACTGCGGCAACAACGCCGACCTGCAGGCCACCGGCTGGCAGGACTGGTACGAGGGCGTGCGCCGGACCTTCGTCGGCATCCGTCGCCGCCACCGGCAGGTGTTCGTCGGCGGCCTGTCGATGGGCGCCGTCATGTCCATGTACCTGGCCTCGGAACACCCGGGCCAGGTCAGCGGCCTGCTGATGTATTCGACCACCCTCAAGTACGACGGCTGGAGCATCAACAAGCTGGCGTTCCTCACCCCGCTGCTGATGAAGATTCCGTTCGGCGTGCACATCTGCAGCTTCGAGGAGAAGCCGCCGTACGGCATCAAGAACGAGCGCCTGCGGGCGGTGGTCGAGCGGCAGATGAAGGCCGGCGAAAGCAGCAGTGCCGGCCTGCTGACCATGGAAGGGGTGACCGTGCGCGAGCTGCACCGGATGAACGCGGTGGTGAAAAAACGCATGCCGTCGATCACCACCCCGGCCCTGGTGCTGCACTCCATCGAGGACGACATCACCAGCCGCTGGAACGCCGACTATGTCGAGCGCAAGCTCGGCGGCCCGGTGGTCAAGGTGCTGCTGGACAACTGCTACCACATGATCACCGTCGACCTGCAGTACCGCCGGGTGGTGGAGTTGAGCGCGGACTTCATCGAAAGGCAGACAGGCCCGCGGCCCGTGGCGTACGACGACCTGCGCCAGTTCGCCTGACTCAAGGACCGCACGTGATCACCAGCCAAGTCTTTTCGAGCATCCAGGCCATCGACCGCAACGCCTGGAACGACTGTTTTCCCGGCGCCCTGGAAGATTGGGATTATTACCTGGCGGTACAGAACGCCGGCATCGAGGGCTTCAGCTGGCGCTACCTGGCGGTGTTCGAAGATTCGAAGCTGGTGGCCGTCGCTCCGGCCTTCACCACCTGCTATCGCCTGGACACCACCGTCTCGGGCCCGGCCAAGCGCCTGAGCGAACGCCTGCAACGCTGGTGGCCGGGGCTGCTGCAACTGCGCCTGTACGCCATCGGTTCGCCGGTGGCCGAACAGTGCCACGCCGGCACCGCCAGCCATATTCCCGCGGTGCGCCGCCAGGCCCTGCTGGAGCAACTGCTGCACCTGGCCCGGCGCGACGCCGACGCCCAGGGCATCGGCCTGCTGGCGGTCAAGGATGCCGCCAGCCAGGATCGGCAATGGGCCGCCAGTTGCCAGGCGTTCGGCCTGCAAGCCATGCCCAGCCTGCCCAGCGCCCTGTTGCCGGTGCCCTTCGGTTCGCTGGATGCCTACCTCGGCACCCTGGGCAAGTCCACGCGCAAGGACCTGCGCCGCAAGTTGCGCGCGCCCGGGCTGCGAATCGAATGGCGACACAACATCGACGATGTGCTGCCCGAGGTCATGCGCCTGTACGAAGCCACCCTGCGGCGCAGCGAACTGCAATTCGAACGCTTACCCGCGCCCTATTTCACCGGTATCCTCCAGCAGTTGGGGGAACGGGCCGCCTGCGTGCTGTACTGGGTCGACGACCAACTGGTGGCCTTCAACCTGGTGCTGCTGGACGAGCACCGACTGATCGACAAATTCTTCGCCCACGACCTGGATATCAGTCGTGAGCACAACCTGTATTTGCGCAGCTGGATGGCCAATGTCGACTACTGTATCCAGCACCGGATCGCGCTCTACGAATGTGGCCAGGCCGGTTATGCCAGCAAGCTGCGCCTGGGCTGTACCTTCACCGGCAACAGCCTGTTTTTCCAGCATCGCAACCCGCTGCTCGACACCCTGCTCAAAGGGCTGAAATATGTTCTCCGGCCGGATCGCACCGACCCCGCCATGGCTGCTGCACTAAGCGAAAGTTCATGACCAGAAAAGACCGCCGCGCCCCTCGCCCTTTCGCCATCTCCCGCTGGAGCCTGCAGCGCAAGCTGGTGCTGGCGTTCTGGATGGTCAGCGTGATCCCCACCATGATCGCCGCGGAGCTGGCGGCCACTACCTTGTCGCAGATCTTCGACAGCAACGTGCGCATCTGGCTGCAGGAGTCGACCAAGATCGTCGAGGACGAAATCACCGAGACCCTGCGCGACAACGCGCGCATCGCCCAGCTGTTCCTGCGTTATGCCAGGCCGCCCACCGACCGCAACGCGGCCAGGCACGACAAGCTCACCGCCGACATCGCCGACTCCATGGGCATCGATGTGGTGGCGCTGATCCGCAAGCGCGACCAGCAGGTAGTGTTCAGCACCGCCGCCGACGACATCGTCGGGCAGGTCAGCCTGGCCCACAACGCCGTGCTGCAGACCCTGCAGGTTGGCGGCGTGGCCACGGGAGCGGTGGTCTCGACCTTCCAGACCACCCTCGACGGCATCGACTACCAGCTGCTGATCGCCACCTACCTGGACGCCAGCTTCCTCACCAGCGTGGCCGATGTGCATTCCCTCGACCTGCGCCTGTACCTGGCCAAGGCCAACGACTTCGCCGAGATCTTCGCCACCCAGCGCTTCGAGGACCACCCGACCCAGGTACCGGAAAAGATCGAGAACATCCTGCGCGACACCCGCCAACCCACCGAGCAGTTCACCAGCCGCTACAGCGGGCTGTACCGGCCGATCTTCAACGACAGCGGCGAGCTGGTGGGGGTGATTTTCAGCGGCCTGCTGCGCCACAGCAGCCTGGTGGGGCTGGTCAACCAGAGCAACCTGTTCATCCTGATCTTCCTGCTCAGCTCGGCGGCGTCGCTGGCCGTCGGCTGGCTGGTGTCGAAACGCCTGACCATGCCCCTGCGCGGCTTGTCCAAGGGGGTCCAGGCGGTGATCGCCGGCGACTACCGGCAACGCGTGCCGGTGATTGGAGGCGACGAGCTGGCGGAGCTGAGCAGCACCTTCAACCATATGAGCGAACGCCTGGGCGAACTGCAGCACCTGGAAGCCCAGCTGCGCCGTCGCGACCGCCTGCACGCCCTGGGCGAAGTGGCCATGGGCCTGGCCCACGAAATCCGCAACCCTTTGGGCATCATCAAGACCGCCACCCAATTGCTGCACCGCCGCGCGGACCTGCCCGAAGGCGACAAGCGCCACCTGGAATACGTGATCAGCGAAGTCAGCCGGATCAACGACCTGATCACCGATTTCCTCGACTTCGCCAAACCCAGCGCGCCGATCCGCTCGACCCTGCTGGCGCGGCCGCTGGTGGAGGAACTGATCGGCTTCTGCGAGCCGGAACTGGCCAGCCACAAGATCGACGCCCGGATCGACGACCAGGCGCCGGGCGCGACCCTGTACGCCGACGCCCGCCAGCTCAAGCAGGCCTGCCTGAACCTGATCCTCAACGCCATCGACGCCATGCCCGCCGGCGGGCGCCTGACCCTGGGCATCGCCCAGGACGCCGAGCACACCATCCTGCGGGTCGCCGACACCGGCCAGGGCATCGAGCCGGACATGCTCGAACGCATCTTCACCCCCTTCGTCACCACCAAGGCCTCGGGCACCGGGCTGGGCCTGGCCAAGGTGTTCTCAATCATGGAAAACCATGACGGGCACATCGAATGCAGCAGCGAAATAGATGCCGGCGCCACCTTCAGCCTGTACATTCCGGCCAAAGGTGAGGACGACGAAGATGATCAAGACGAGCAAAAGGCCCAGCCATGACGCATAACCTGCTGGTGGTCGACGACGAGCCCAAGCTTTGCGACCTGCTGTCTTCGGCGCTGAGCCAGGACGGCATCCAGGTGTTCACCGCCGGCAATGGCCTGCATGCGCTCAAGGTGCTGGAACAGGAAGAGATCGACCTGGTGATCAGCGACTGGCGCATGCCCGGCATGGACGGCCCGCAGCTGCTGGCCGAGGTCAAGCAGCGCTACCCGCAGATCCCGGTGATCGTCATGACCGCCTACAGCACGGTGAAAAACGCCGTGCAGTCGATGCGCAACGGCGCCTACGACTACATCGCCAAACCCTTCGACATCGACGAGCTGGACATCACCGTCAGCAAGGCCCTGCAGTTTCGCGACATCCTCAAGGACAACCAGCGCATGCGCGCCGAGCTCGACGAGCACCGGCAGATCGACAGCCTGGTGGGCGACAGCCCGACCTTCCGCCGGGTCCTGCAAGCGGTGGACTCGGTGCGCGAAAGCAACGCCACCATCCTGCTGACCGGCGAAAGCGGCACCGGCAAGGAGATGGTCGCCCGGGCCATCCACCAGCACGGCAACCGCGCCAACAAACCCTTTGTCGCGGTCAACTGCGCGGCGATCCCCGAAGGCCTGCTGGAAAGCGAAATGTTCGGCCATCGCAAGGGCGCCTTCACCGGCGCCGTGGCCGACCGGGTCGGGCGCTTTCAGCAGGCGGACAAAGGCACGCTGTTCCTCGATGAGGTCGGCGACATGCCCCTGGCCCTGCAGGCGAAGATCCTGCGCGCCTTGCAGGAGCGGGTGATCGAGCCGGTGGGCGACCCGCGCGAGCGCAAGGTCGATGTGCGGGTGATCGCCGCCACCAACAAGAACCTGCTGGAAGCAGTGGCCAACAAGGAGTTTCGCGAAGACCTGTATTACCGCCTCAACGTCTTCCCGATCCCCCTGCCCGCCCTGCGCGAGCGGGTCGAGGATATCGCGCCCCTGGCCCGGCACTTCGCCCACACCCTGGGCGCCACCGCCGGCAAACGCATCACCGGCTTCAGCCCGCAGGCCCTGCAGGCGATGGCCAATTATTCCTGGCCGGGCAATATCCGCGAACTGCAGAACTGCGTCGAACGCGCGACCATCGTTGCTGCGGGCGCGGTGATCGAGGAAAGCGACCTGCCGGGCTATCTGTTCAGCTCACCTCCCGTGAACACCGGGGCCTGCGCCCTGCCCGGCGACAGCCTCAACGTGCCCAGCGACCTGGACGCGGCCCTGGCCGAAGTGGAGAAAGCCTACATCCTCGCCGCCCTGCAACAGAGCAACGGCGTGCAGGCCGCCGCCGCGCAGCTGATCGGCATTTCCGAGCGCAGCTTCTGGTACCGCCTGAAGAAACTCGGGATCCAGGTCGACAAGATCGTTCGCTGAAGCGCCAAAGCCTGTTGCCCGCGATGGCGATACTTCAGACTCACCGCGTTGCCTCCATCGCCGGCAAGCCTGGCTCCTACAGAAGCCAAGCTCGCCACCGGCCTGTAGGAGCGAAGCTTGCTCGCGATTCGGACGCTGCGGTCCACCAGTAGACCGCGTTATCGTTCATCGCGAGCAAGCTTCGCTCCGACATGAGCATCAGCTCAAAGAAGATTCGGCGCAGGCAGCGGGTCGATCTGTGCCCAGTGCGAAGTGTCTTCGCGATGGCGTTGCAGGTACGGCAACACCGCCGCCAGCAACGGTGCCTTGAAGGCTTCCTGGAAACGATGGGCCAGGCCCGGAATCAGCTTCAATTGGCTGCACTGGATATGCGCCGCCAGGTGCACGCCGTGCATCACCGGCAGCAGCGGATCGGCGGTGCCATGCACCACCAGGGTCGGCACGCGCAGCTGGTTGAGCAGGGCCACCCGGCTCGGTTCGGCGAGAATCGCCATGATCTGGCGCTTCACCCCTTCCGGATTGAAGGCCCGGTCATAGGCCTCCGCCGCCTGATGCAGCAGCGCCTGCCGATCGTCGGTGACCTGCGGGCTGCCGAGGGCGGCCAGCAGGTCGGCCTGTTGCTCCAGCGCCACCTCACGGTTCGGCGCACCGCGCCGCGACAACAGTTGCACCAGCGCCGCATTGGGCGCCGGCAGGCCTTCGGCGCCGGAGCTGGTCATGATCAGGGTCAGGCTCTCGACCCGTTGCGGCGCCATGGCCGCCAGGTGCTGGGCGATCATCCCGCCCATGCTCGCGCCCAGGACATGGAACTGCTCGACCTGCAGGGCATTCATCAGGCCCAGGGCGTCGTCGGCCATGTCGGTCAGGCTGTAGGGCGCGGCCACCGGCAGACCGAGCTTGTAGCGCAGCACCTCGAACGTCAGGTTGGCGCTGACCGGCGCCTGGCGCCAGGTGGACAGGCCGACGTCGCGGTTGTCGTAACGGATCACCCGAAAACCCTGCTGGCACAGGGCAACGACCACTTCGTCCGGCCAGTGGATCAGTTGCCCGCCCAGGCCCATCACCAGCAACAGGGCCGGATCTGAGGCACGGCCGATACTCTGGTAGGCCAGGCTCACCTGCTCCAGTTCGACCCTTTGGGTCGGTACGTTGACATCGCAGCGAGACGCCGCCTGAGACGGCAGGCCGAGCAGCAGCGCGGCCAGGAAAACAGTCGTTGAAAAAAATCTTGCCCACATGAAGAAACACCGAAACGCAGAAGCCCAGTAGAGCGCGAGTCTGATGAACTTTGATCGAGCGCGCTGCCACAGTTACGTGACAGTTTGATGAAGATTGCCCAGCGGTCGTTTTCATGGGGATTCCTGTAGCCGCTGCCGCAGGCTGCGATCGGCCCGAAGGGGCGCAGCGATCTTGAATCCGCTGAAGGCCCTTCGGTCCTTTTTGCAGCCTTCGGCAGCGGCTACAGGGGCTATGGGTGCATTCAGGCCTGCTGGTTACGCAACTGACGGGCGGCGGCGACCATATTGACCAGCGCGGCTTCGGTTTCCGGCCAGGCGCGGGTCTTCAGGCCGCAGTCCGGGTTGACCCACAAGCGCTCGGCGGGAATGCGTTTGACCGCCTTGCTCATCAGCTTGACCATCTCGGCAGTGTCCGGCACCCGCGGCGAGTGGATGTCATACACCCCCGGGCCGATATCGTTCGGGTAATCGAAGGCTTCGAAGGCCTCCAGCAACTCCATGTCCGAACGCGATGTCTCGATGGTGATCACGTCGGCATCCATGGCCGCGATGGCCTGGATCACGTCGTTGAACTCGCTGTAGCACATGTGGGTGTGGATCTGGGTGTCGTCGCGCACTCCAGAGGCGGTCAGGCGGAAGGCTTCCACCGCCCAGTCCAGGTACGGCTGCCAGTCCGCCCGGCGCAGCGGCAGGCCCTCGCGGAACGCCGCCTCGTCGATCTGCACGATCTTGATCCCGGCCTTTTCCAGGTCCACCACCTCATCGCGCAGGGCCAGCGCCAGTTGCCGCGCCTGTACTTCACGCGGCACGTCCTCGCGAGGGAAGGACCACATCAGCATGGTCACCGGCCCGGTGAGCATGCCCTTCATCACCTTGTCGGTCAGGCTCTGGGCGTAGGTGATCCAATCAACGGTCATGGCCCGCGGACGGCTCAGGTCGCCGTAGATCACCGCCGGTTTCACGCAGCGCGAACCGTAGCTCTGCACCCAGCCGAAGCGGGTGAACAGGTAGCCGTCCAGTTGCTCGGCGAAGTATTCGACCATGTCGTTGCGTTCGGCCTCACCGTGCACCAGCACGTCCAGCCCCAGGCGCTCCTGGACCTGCACCGCATGGCGGATTTCGCAGCGCATGGCATCGGTGTAATCGTTGTTCGACAGCTTGCCTTGCTTGAACGCCTGGCGGGCCAGGCGGATCGAGGCGGTCTGCGGGAACGAACCGATGGTGGTGGTCGGGAACACCGGCAGCTTCAAGCGGGCATGCTGCCGGGCAATGCGCTGGGCAAAGGGCGAATGACGCTGGCTGTCGGCGGCGCTGACCGCCTTGAGCCGCGCCTGGACCTCGGCCTTGTGGATGCGCGGCGACCGCGCACGGCTGGCCTGCACCTGGCGGCTTGCGGCCAGGGCCGCTTGCACCGCCGGGGCCTGGGGATCGTTCAGGGCGTCACGCAGCACCGAGATCTCGCCGCATTTCTGCACGGCAAAGGCCAGCCAGCTTTTCAGCTCGGCATCCAGCTGGTCTTCCCGGGACAGGTCCACCGGGCTGTGCAACAGGGAGCAGGAACTGCTGACCCACAGGTTGTCGCCAAAACGCTCCTGCGCCGCTTGCAGTTGCTGCAGCGCCTGCTCCAGCTCGCAACGCCAGACGTTGCGACCGTTGACCAGGCCCACGGACAAAATCTTGTAGGTCGGCAGGCGGTCGAGCACCTGGGTCAGTTGCTCCGGCGCACGCACGGCGTCGATGTGCAGGCCGTCCACCGGCAGGCCGACGGCCAGCCCGAGGTTGTCCTGCAGGCCGCTGAAGTAGGTGGCCACCAGCTTTTTCAGCGGCGAGTACTGGAGGATGTGGTAGGCACGCTCGAAGGCGCTCTTCCAGTCCTGCGGCAGGTCGAGGGTCAGGATCGGTTCGTCGATCTGCACCCACTCCACGCCCTGGGCCTTGAGGCGGTTGAGGATTTCACCGTAGACCGGCAGCAGGCGTTCCAGCAGCTCGAGCTTGTTGAAATCGTTGCCCTTGGCCTTGCCCAGCCACAGGTAGGTCAGCGGGCCGATGATCACCGGCTTGACCCGGTGCCCCAGGGCGTGAGCTTCATCGACCTCGTCGAACAGTTGTTCCCAGCTCAGCTTGAACGACTGGTCGGCGCTGAATTCCGGGACCAGGTAGTGGTAGTTGGTGTCGAACCACTTGGTCAGTTCCTGGGCGTACTGGGTCTTGGCGTGATCGCCGCCACAGCAGCCCGCCGAGGCACCGCGGGCCATGGCGAACAGGGTGTCGAGGGTCGGCTGGCCCTGGGCGTCCTGGCTGCCGTCGAAGCGCTCGGGAACCACGCCGAAGGTCAGCGAGTGAGTCAGCACTTGGTCGTACCAGGCGAAGTCACCCACCGGCAGCAGGTCGATGCCGGCGTCCTTTTGCAGCTGCCAGTGCCGGGCCCGCAGCTGGCGTCCGACGTCTTGCAGCGCCTGCCGGTCAAGGTCGCCCTTCCAGTAGGACTCGAGGGCTTTTTTCAGTTCGCGGTCGGCGCCGATGCGCGGAAAACCAAGGGTGTGGGCCAAGGCCATGAGTGGGTTCCTCCCGGTAAAAGATGGCGCTATTGTCGACAGCCAAGCCAACATGAGACAAACTCAACCTTTTCGTGTTGATCACAAAATTTACTCATGGAGACCCTGGTGCTCGAAATCCGTCACCTGAAGACCCTGCACGCCCTGCGCGAAGCCGACAGCCTGGTCGAAGCCGCCGAACGCCTGCACCTGACCCAGTCCGCCCTGTCCCACCAGTTCAAGGAACTGGAAGAGCGCATGGGCATGCCACTGTTCGTGCGCAAGACCAAGCCGGTGCGCTTCACCAGCGCCGGCCTGCGCCTGCTGCAACTGGCGGACGCCACCCTGCCGTTGCTGCGCGCCGCCGAACGGGACATTTCCCGCCTGGCCGGCGGTACCGCCGGGCGCCTGCACATGGCCATCGAATGCCACAGCTGCTTCCAGTGGCTGATGCCGACCATCGACCAGTTCCGCGACGCCTGGCCGGAAGTCGAGCTGGATTTGGCCTCGGGTTTCTCCTTCGCCCCGCTGCCGGCCCTGGCCCGTGGCGACCTGGACCTGGTGGTGACCTCCGACCCGCTGGAGCTGGCGGGCATCACCTACGTGCCGCTGTTCACCTACGAAGCCATGCTGGCGGTGGCCAACCAGCACCGCCTGGCCAGCAAGCCCTACATCGTTCCGGAAGACCTGCTCAGCGAAACCCTGATCACCTACCCGGTGGAGCGCGATCGCCTGGATATCTTCACCCGCTTCCTGGAGCCCGCCGACATCGAACCGGCCCAGGTCCGCACCTCGGAGCTGACGGTGATGATGATGCAACTGGTGGCCAGTGGCCGTGGCGTGTGCGGCATGCCCCACTGGGCGCTGCATGAATACAGCTCGCGGGGCTATGTGAAGGCCAAGCGCCTGGGAGAAAAGGGCCTGTTCGCCACGCTGTACGCGGCGATCCGCGCCGACATGCTGGATGCGCCCTATATGCGCGACTTCCTGTTGACCGCCAAGGACACCTCGTTCTCGACCCTGGACGGGGTCAGCGCGGTGCGTTGAAAAGCGCCATCGGCCTGCAAGAGCGGGGACTGTCAGAGGGGGGAGACAACTTCACGCCACAGGTGGAGCTTGTCGAAGTACTCGACGCCCACCCGCACCGCCAGCGGCTCCAGGCCGAACTGGACGAAACCGCAACGCTGGTACAGCGCCAGGGCGGCGTCGTTGCCGGCGGTGACCGTCAGTTGCACCAGCCGCACCCCGGGGCGTTTGCGCGCCTCCTGCAGCAGCGCCTGGACCAGCCGGTAACCCAGGCCGCCGTGGCGATAAGGCGGCGCCACATACAGGCCGAACAGCGTGGCCTTGTGCCGGGCTTTTTCCCGGACCTCGAACGCCAGGCCGACGATGCCCACCAGTTCGCCATCCTCGAAAGCCCCCAGCAACAGGTCCAACGGGCTGCTCAGCCGCGACTCCCACCAACTCAGGGGCATCGCCGCACGTTCGGCGACACTGGAAGTAAAGGCCTGCGGATGATGCTCGTAGGCTTCGAGCATCAGCGCGCGGTAGGCAGCGGCGTGACCGGCATCGAGGCGCTGGAGGGACATGGTCGGTCGAGGCTCCCGGGCCGCAGGTGAATGAAACGGTCAGACCGTCTGGCGTTGTTCCAGCAGCAGACGCACCGCCAGCCCGGCCAGCACGAAGCCCATGAAATAACGTTGGGTCGCCAGCCACAGCGGGTTGTGCACGAACCAGGCGGCGATGCCCGAAGCGAACAGCGCGATCAGCAGGTTGACGCTGAAGCTCACGCTGATCTGGGTCAGGCCGAGGATGATGCTCTGGGTGAACACCGAACCGTGTTCCGGGCTGATGAACTGGGGAAAGACCGACAGGTAGAACACCGCGATCTTCGGGTTCAGGGCGCTGGTGAGAAAGCCCATCAGGATCAGCTTGCGCGACGAATCCGGCGGCAACTGCTGCGCCTCGAACGGCGAACGCGCGCCCGGCTTCAGGGCCTGCCAGGCCAGCCACATCAGGTACAGGGCACCGACCCACTTGAGCACTTCATAGGCCACCGGCACGGCCATGAAGACCGCGGTCAGGCCGATCGCCGCGGCGAACAAGTGGACGAAGAAGCCGGCCACCACGCCGACCAGCGAGGTCACGCCTGCCCGGCGGCCCTGGCAGATCGAACGGGAGATCAGGTAGATCATGTTGGGGCCGGGGGTCAGCACCATCAGCAAGGCTGCGGCGATGAAGATCAACATGTCGTGAAGGGGAATCATGATGGGCAATCCTTTGTCCTTGAAAAATCAGGCCGAGGCCAGTTGCGAGGCGCGATAGAACGGCAAGATCAGGTCGCGTGTCAATGGGGCCAATGTGAGCTCGTCGCCAGCCTGCGGATCGATCCAGCAGACCTCCTCGATTTCCGCCGCGGGCCGGACCTCGTCGGTGTCCAGATCGAGGCGAAACAATTCGGCCTCGACCACAAAACCCGGCTCGTTGGCTGCCGGTGCGGAAAAACGTCCCAGGTAACGGGCGTCGGCCGGGGCGATACGCAGCCCGAGTTCTTCTTCCAGCTCACGGGCCAGGGCCTGGGCCGGCAACTCGTCCGGCTCGATCTTGCCGCCCGGCTGCATGAAAGCCAGGGTGCCGCGCTTGCGCACCAGCAGGGTACGGCCGTCCGGGCCGATCAACAGGGCCGCGGCGATACGGATAAGGGGGGATGTAGCGCTTGAAAGAGTCATGAAAAACCTGGATCGGTTACGCGAGGCGGCAAGGATCCCATGACTGGCGAGGCGTCGTCACGACACAGTCGGCCGCTGTTTTTTCCATACACCCGGCGCCTCGGGCGGGACCAAGCGCTTGCCACCCAGGCCTTCCATGGGCGGGTTGGAATAGAGAGGGGAATAGACCAGAGGATGCAGCCCGCTCCTGCACGGATGCAGGAACAAGCGGCTGTGCGGCAAGGGCCGGGGCCCTCAAGCGTTGCCGGTCTTGCCGGACGAACCGAACGAAGCGAAACGCTTGTTGAAGCCGGCGATCCGCCCTTCGGACTGAGTCTTGCGCTGCTGGCCGGTGTAGACCGGGTGCGAAGCGCTGGAGACGTCGAGGGTGACATAGGGATAGGTGTTGCCATCGCTGTGGCGCTGGGTGCGGTCGGTGTCCACGGTGGAACCGATCAGGAAGTACACATCCGCGGCGGTGTCGTGGAACAGTACGGTGCGGTAGGCGGGATGGATATTGGCTTTCATGGCAGTCTCCGAGGGCTGGGTGATGATCAATTGCGTTATACAGTAACATTATCAGACCATGGAAACGAGAACCAGTTGCAATAAGAAAAGCAGCAAATCGTCTATCGCCCTCGTCAACGCCTGGCACCAGGGCGGACACCTGATGCTCAGCGGTTGCTCCAGCAAGGAGATCGCTCGTAAGCTGCAAACCTTTGCCGAAACCGTGAACGTCCATAAGAAACACATCTACGGCACGCGGGGCATCAAGTCCCGGTCCGAACTGTTTTCAATTGTTCTCCAGGCGCGCACTGCCTGACGCCTGAAGCTGCCATGTGCGCACACTGGCTGCGCCACAGCCGTTCTCTACAACAACAAGATCGTTGGCCACACAAGAAGAATGAGTACCCAAAAACGAAATCTATAGAGTCCGAACCAAGGAAACCGTATGAGCCTGTCCCTCCTGAGCCGCTACGCCTTCTTTGCTGCCTGCGTGATTTTCACCCTCGCCAGCTTGCCCTTTCTCGAACATGACTGGCTCTGGCCATTCACCCTGGTCACCTTCCTGCTCAGCCTGCTGGGCATTTTCGACCTGCTGCAAAGCCCCCACGCGGTGCGCCGCAACTACCCGATCCTGGGCAATATCCGCTACCTGGTGGAAGGCATCCGCCCGGAAATCCGCCAGTACCTGCTGGAGTCCGACAGCGACGCCCTGCCCTTCTCCCGGGCCCAGCGCTCGCTGGTCTATTCGCGGGCCAAGAACGAAAGCGCCGACAAGCCGTTCGGCACCCTGATCGACGTCTACCAGTCGGGTTTCGAATTTATCGGCCACTCCATGCGCCCGGCGCCCCTGAGCGATCCGAGCACCTTCCGCGTCACAGTCGGCGGCCCGCAGTGCAAGCAGCCCTATTCGGCCTCGGTGTTCAACATCTCGGCCATGAGCTTCGGCTCCCTCAGCGCCAACGCCATCCGTGCCCTCAACCAGGGCGCCAAGCTCGGCAACTTCGCCCATGACACCGGCGAAGGCAGCATCAGCCCCTACCACCGGGAAAACGGTGGCGACCTGACCTGGGAACTGGGCAGCGGCTACTTCGGCTGCCGCACCAGCGACGGCCATTTCGACCCGGAGCGCTTCGCCGTGCAGGCGCAGAACCCGCAGGTGCGGATGATCGAAATCAAGATGAGCCAGGGCGCCAAGCCCGGCCACGGCGGCATCCTGCCCAAGCACAAGGTGACCCAGGAAATCGCCGATACCCGCGGCATCCGCATGGGCGAGGACTGCATCTCGCCATCGAGCCACAGCGCCTTTTCCACGCCGATCGAAATGATGCATTTCATCCAGCAGCTGCGTGAGCTGTCCGGCGGCAAGCCCGTAGGCTTCAAGTTCTGCCTCGGCCACCCCTGGGAGTTCATGGGCATCGCCAAGGCCATGCTGGAGACCGGCATCCTCCCCGATTTCATCGTGGTCGACGGCAAGGAAGGTGGCACCGGCGCGGCACCGGTGGAGTTCACCGACCACATCGGCGCGCCGATGCGCGAAGGCCTGCTGTTCGTGCACAACACCCTGGTGGGCCTGAACCTGCGCGACAAGATCAAGCTCGGCGCCAGCGGCAAGATCGTCAGCGCCTTCGACATCGCCAGTGTGCTGGCCATCGGCGCCGACTGGGCCAACTCGGCGCGCGGCTTCATGTTCGCCATCGGCTGCATCCAGTCGCAAAGCTGTCACACCAACAAATGCCCGACCGGCGTCGCCACCCAGGACAACCTGCGCCAGCGCGCGCTGGTGGTGCCGGACAAGGCGCAACGGGTGTTCAGTTTCCACCGCAACACCCTCAAGGCCCTGGCCGAAATGCTCGCCGCCGCCGGCCTGAATCACCCGTCGCAACTGGAAGCCAAGCACCTGGTACGGCGCATGTCGGCCACCGAGATCAAGCTGTTCTCGCAGCTGCATGTGTTCCTCAAGCCCGGCGAATTGCTCACCGGCGCGGTCAGCGGCGAGTTCTATTCGCGCATGTGGCAGCTGGCGCGCGCCGACAGCTTCGAGCCCAACAGCGAAGCCGCGGCCTGACCGGCCACCCTCGGCGCCCCGCCGCAACGGCGGGGCGCTATCCATCATGCAAAGGATGCAACCCCAGTGCTCAAAGTCATCGCCGAAGACTTCATCAAGCCCGAACACCTCGACACCGTGCGCCCCTGGTACGCCGAACTGGTGGAGAAAACCCGCCAGGAGCCAGACTGCATCGCCTACGACCTGTTCGTCGACCAGCAAGACCCGGGGCACTTCATCTTTATCGAACAATGGCCAGACCGCGCGGCGCTCGAGGCCCATTGCCAGACCGAGCACTTCACCCGCCTGGTGCCACAGATCAACGCCTTCCAGGCCAGGGAATGCCGTGTGCTGCTGATGGATCAGTTCTGATCCAGCGGATAAGCCCGGCGCCTCACCAGTGCAACGTCTTGATCGGCGCCGGTTCCTTCATGACGATAAAACCGTAATCGCCCAGCAGATAGATCCGGTAGTAGCGGCTGTCCACCAGCGGTGGATAGCCCTGGTAACCGACCAGGGTCGCATTGCGCCGCTCCCTTTCCGCGACCACGTTGGTAATGCCCACCTTGGGCAGGTTCTCGGCCAGCATGAAGAAGTCGATGTTCAGCAGGTAGTGCAGCACCGGCATCTGCTTGAACGAGCCCGCGGCCGCCAGCAGCCAGTGATCGGAATAGGTCACCGACATATAGATGCGCTTGGCCTCGCGCAACGGCCGGTGGCTGGTGATGTCGCGCTCAAGACTCGACAGCGCGCTGGCCACCAGGGTTTTCTGCACCGTCAGCACCCGGCCATAGGCGAACGACAGCGACAGCATCGCCAGCAGCGGCACCATCAGCAACAGCGGCAAGCGCTCATGCAGTGCCGCCAACGCCAGGTGGCTCAGATAGAACAGCAGCACCCACAACACCGCGAAGCCCATCAAGGTCCGGGCGCCTTCATTGAAGTCGCGGAAAAACAGCGCGATCCCCGACACCAGCACAAGCACCAGCGGCAATGCCAGCAGGCAGACCAGGGCCATCACGACTTTTTTCAGGCCGCTGTCCGGCCGCTGGAACAGGTTCGCCGCCAGCCGCACGCAACCGGCCAGGGCGCACAGCGCCAGCGCGGCGAACACCCAGGCGAACCCGCCGTGAAACAGCAGCACGACTTTTTCCAGCACCCTGGCGATGTTGACTTGCAGTTGCAGCAAGGGCTGCGCCGACCAATTCAGCAGCAAGGTGCGGGTCTGTTCCATGAAGGGGTAGGCGGTGACGCAATAGATCATCCAACCCAGGGCCACCTGGGCGATCTTCCAGCCGATCATTTCCCACCAGCGCGGCCAGGCGCGCTTGTCATTGGCGCCGCGGATCACCTCCAGGCAACACAGACCCAGGAACACATTGATGCTGATCTGATACAGCCCGATGGCCAGCGCCACCAGCAAGGCCGGCACCAGCCATTGCAGTACGCGGTACGGGTTGCGATAGGTGATGGCGTAGATCACCGCCACCAGGCTCAAGGCCATGGCCGGGCCGTCGTATTGATACGACAGGTTCTGCAGAAAGAACGGGTTGTACCAGAGCGGCAACAGCACCAGGCAGCAGGCCGCCGTCGGCTGCGGGTAGTAATGGAACGTCAGGCTGGTCAAGGCCGCAGCCATGGCGACCGTGGCGATCAGCAGCGGCAAGGGAAAGATGTTTGGCGCAGCGCCGCTGAAGGTCAGGGCGTTGTAGAACAGCTCGGTAAACAGCCGCCCCTGCTCCGTCCAGGCGGTGCCGGCCGACAGCGAGCGCCAGTTGTCATCGATATAGGGAAAGTCCGCGAGGATCAGCGGCAGCACATACAACAAGGTGGCGCACAGAAAAAACAGCCAGGCCTGGCGACGCCCGAGTTCCCCGCTGAGCAAGCGGCCCATTCTGTCCATGCTATAGCCCCAGGCGGTCTTTGCCGCCGATGACGTCCTTGATCACGTAGCGCGGCCGATGCTTGGCCTCGATGTAGATACGGCCGACGTACTCGCCGAGGATGCCGATGCCGATCAACTGCACGCCGCCGAGAAACAGAATGGCGGTCATCAACGAAGGGTAGCCGGGCACGCTGTTGCCGAAGAAGATCTTGTCCAGGACCATGTACACCGCGTAGAGCACCGCGAAAATCGAGATGCCGCCACCGATGTAGGTCCACAAGCGCAACGGCACGGTGCTGAACGAGGTGATGCCTTCCAGCGCCAGGTTCCACAGTTTCCAGCCATTGAACTTGCTCTTGCCCGCCACCCGTCCGGCGCGCTCGTATTCCACCACCACCGTGGTGAACCCGGCCCACGACAGGACGCCCTTCATGAACAGCTGATGCTCGGGCAGGGTCCGGATCACATCGACCACCTTGCGATCCATCAGCCGGAAGTCGCCGACGTTCTCCTCGATCCGGGTGTAGGCGATACGGTTCAGCAGGTGGTAGAACAGCGCCGCGCTGCTGCGCCTGAGAAAACTGTCGGCCGTGCGCCTGCGGCGTTTGGCGAGGACCACATCGGCACCCTTCTGCCATTCCTCGATCAGCCGTGGGATGACGCTGATCGGGTCCTGCAGGTCGACGTCCATGGGAATCACCGCATCGCCGCTGGCGTGCTCCAGCCCGGCGAACAACGCCGGCTCCTTGCCGAAGTTGCGTGAAAAGTTGATCAACAGCACCTGCTCGTCCATCTGCGCCAGGGCCTTGACCTCTTCGGCCGTGCGGTCGGAACTGCCGTCGTTGATAAACACGATCTCGACTTCGCCCTGCTCGAACCGCAACTCGCGACGCACCGCCTGGTAAAACAGACCGATGGCCTGCTCTTCATTGAAGACCGGAACGATCAGCGAGATCTTCATCGTTCACACTCGCGGAACACCAGGTACTTGGCGAACAGAAAACCCGCCACCAGGCTCAGGGCGGAAAACACCAGCACCGTCAGCAAGCCGGGCAGCCGCCACACATCCCCGGCATGCCCGACACCCAGGCTCAGCGCCCCCATGCCCCCGAGAAACAGCAGATAGCCACCGACCGAGGCCCTGGCGGCGAAGGTGAAGCGCGCGTTCATATAGAAAGAAAACGACGCCGCGACGCAAAAGGCCGCCAGGTTGCTGAGCGCCTGGCTGAGGCCGACCACCAGGCTCAGCAAAAAGAACACCAGCCAGTGGATAAAGGTGTTGGCGATGCCGATCACCGTGTATCTGGAGATTCCCTTCCATAAGAGTCTCATTGGTGACTCTCCCGCGTTGAATGTTGCTCAACTTGTATGGCAGGTTTTTCTGCCCATCGATTGGCGAAATCGCTGATCCGGCGGTCTTTCAGACGTGTGGCATCCAAGCCGGCCTGCATGGGCCGTTGTCGTGCAAGCCCCCTCCCAGGCCTTCTCTGGCCTGATTGCCTACCCACAAATAATTGCATCAATGCATATTTAAACTTGCACAAATGCATATAACAACTAAGGTTACCCCTGAGCCCGACCGGAGCAGGCCATCGAGGATGGCGAATCCTACAGGCCGGTCACGGGCTTGCGAAAAACGCTGCATCGCCACACGCAACAACGACACAAGCTGGACGCTTGTTTTCACTCATGGAGGATGAAAATGTTAACCCTTGAAGACACACCCTTTACCCGCACAGGTCCTGCCGAGGCACTACCACAGTGCCTGGTCGGTACCCTGCTCAACGCCGGACTGAGCGAAGTCGACGACAGCGCGGAACACGCCGCCCTGGCCGCCAGCCTCAACTTCAGCATTCAGCAGCAAACCCAGACCAACTGGTGCTGGGCCGCGCTGTCGGCCTCGGTCGGCAACTTTTACCGCACCGGTTCCTGGACTCAATGCGGGGTCGCCAACACTGAACTGGGGCGCAATTCCTGCTGCAACCAGCCAGGGCCATGCAACGTGTATGGCTACCTGGACTCGGCCCTGCGCACCACCCGCAGTTTTGGTGGCATGAGCCAGGGTTCGATCCAACTGTCGGCCATCGACAACCAGATCAACATGGGACGCCCCGTTGGCCTGCGCTGTGCCTGGTTTGGCGGCGGCGCGCACTTTCTGGCGATCTATGGCACCAACGGCAGCTACCTGCTGATTGCGGATTCCATCTACGGCTATTCGACCCGTGCCCTGAACACCTTCCCCCGTTCGTACAACGGCGGCGGTAACTGGACCAACACCTACTTCACCCGGAAAAACTAAGGAGGGCAGCATGCAACTGACTTATCCCAAGGCACCCGCCAACGGCGCTCAGGTACTGCGCCCGGCTCTCCAGGCGGCCCTGCAGAGCAAAGGCTTCGGCGTCAACCGCCAGTTCGCCCAGGCCACCGCCAGTAAAGTGAGCCTGTCCGAGCCCTACCGCGGCTACTCGCTGAGCCTGGAAGACCTGGCCCAGGGCAAAGGCCTGCAGCAGGCCACGCTGGGGGACTGGCATTACCTGGTATTCAGCGACGGAGTCTCGATTGCCGACGCGCAACTGGCGGAAGTCGCCGGCCAGGTCGAGTTCTCGTCGCTGAACCACGGCGCCCTGGCGTCGGCCACGGTCAATGCGCTGAACCTGGCGGAAAAGGCGCCGCACCTCAAAGGCCGGACCTTTGAACTGCGCGTGTTGTTTGTCTCGGCGCTGCATGTCGCGGCGATCTGGCTGCACGCCAACGATGAAGACGTGCTGATCCCCATCGAACCAACGCCCAAGCACCTGGCGAGCACCAAGCTGTACAGCGAGGCCGCGTTGCTGGCCCTGCTGGCGCCCGCCGCGCAACAAGCGAAAGCGGCGTTCGATGCGGACACCACAGGGCTGTTGGGGAGCTGACCGTTCACCGGGCTGCGGTGAACGGGCGGTTGCAACACTAAAACCCGGAACCGCAGAAACAGCGCCCGCATAAAAAAGCCCCGGTCACTGACCGGGGCTTTTGGTTTTATCGCCTGATGGCGTTACGACGCCGAACGCACCGCGCCCTGTTGGGCATTGTTCGGTTGCAGCTTGAACAGGTAGAACAACGCCGTCAGCAGCACCAGGAACGCCGGCCCCACATACAGCGCCACACGGGTGTCCGGGAAGTAGGCCATCAGCCCCACCACCAGCACCAGGAACGCCAGGGCCAGGTAGGAACTGACCGGGTACAGCCACATGCGGTACTTCAGGCCGGCACGTTGCGAAGCGCTCAGGCCTTTGCGGAACTTGAGCTGGGCCAGGAGGATCATCACCCAGGTCCAGATCGCGCCGAAGGTGGCGATGGAGGTCACCCAGACGAACACTTTCTCCGGCACCAAGTAGTTGAGCAGCACGCCCAGCAGCAAGGCGAAGATCGACAGCAGCAGCGCGCGACGCGGCACGCCGTTGTTCGAGGTCTTGGCGAAACCGGCCGGGGCCTGGCCGTTCTGCGCCAGGCTGTAGAGCATGCGCCCGGTGCTGAAAATGCCACCGTTGCAGGACGACAGCGCGGCGGTGATCACCACGAAGTTGATGATGCCAGCGGCGGTCTTGATGCCCAGGCGCTCGAAGGTCATCACGAACGGGCTGCCCTGGGTGCCGATTTCGTTCCACGGGTAGATCGACAGGATCACGAACAGCGCGCCCACATAGAACAGCAGGATGCGCCAGAACACCGAGCCGATGGCGTTGGGAATGGTCTTCTGCGGGTTGCGCGCTTCACCGGCGGTGAGGCCGATCATCTCCACGCCCAGGTAGGCGAACATCACCATCTGCAGGGACATCAGCACGCCGGTCACGCCGTTGGGCATGAAACCGCCGTGGGTCCACAGGTTGGAGATGCCCAGCGCCACGCCGTCATTGCCGAAACCGAAGGCAATGATGCCGACGCCACCGATGACCATGGCGATGATGGTGACGATCTTGATCAGGGCGAACCAGAACTCGAACTCACCGAAGGCCTTGACCGCGATCAGGTTGATCGAGCCCATGCTCACCAAGGCCGCCAGGGCCCAGATCCAGCGCGGCACATCGGGGAACCAGATGCCCATGTACACCGCCACCGCGGTGATTTCCGCGACGCAGGTCACCAGCCACAGGAACCAGTAGTTCCAGCCGGTGAGAAAGCCCGCCAGCGGGCCGAGGTAGTCTTGCGCGTAACGGCTGAAGGAACCCGCGACCGGGTTATGCACGGCCATCTCGCCGAGGGCGCGCATGATCACCAGAATCGCCAGGCCGCCGAGAATGTAGGACAGCATGATGGCCGGGCCGGCCATTTCGATGGCCTTGGCCGAACCGAGGAACAGACCGACGCCGATACAGGCGCCAAGCGCCATCAAGCGAATATGCCGTTCGCCGAGTTCGCGTTTCAGCGGGCCGCCTTGAGCGGTCTCGCCTTGGGGCAGGTGGTTGCCAACTGGCATAGGGATACAACCTCATCTTGTTATTGGATATGAGCCACCGAGTCTGTGAGGCACGGATGGATAACCCGTGCCAACCAGATCGGATCGACCTTGTGGGCCGACACGTCTTGTAGGACAAATCCTGCAAGATCAGTGGGGTGTGCAGTATAAAAAGCTGACGACAGGCTTTTTCACTCTATAAACAGCTAAATTTAGAGAGAAATCTCGGTATTTTCGGGTTTTACCGAGTGGCATTACCTGGAATTTTCGCCGTTTGTCATTTTTGAACGGCGCCGAGTATTGCACAGCCATGGGGCAGCGTCATGCCCCTACCTAGGACCTATTTACTGGTCGCGATGGCTCTATCTCAAGCTTCTTTCGCCTCGCCCCATGCCCCGTAGGAGCGAGCTTGCTCGCGATAAACCCGAGGGCGCCGCGATGCTTTGGATACACCTAGCCATCGTTGACGACCATCGCGAGCAAGCTCGCTCCTACAGGGGGAGATGAATGCTTTCAGGTCGCGCACAAATTTTTCACCATTGCCTACCACCGTCTAAGCTTCAGACAAGTCCGATCAATCTGCGTGAATGGATCAGTCGACTATGGGTGCTTTGCGACAGACCGATTCGAGTAAAAAAGTAGTGCCAACTGATCGCGTGGAAGAAGCGCCTATCCCTGAGAAATCCCATTCAAGCCGGCTTTGGTGGCGGCTGTTCTGGCTATTGCTGCTGATGGCGCTGATCGCCCTGGGCTTTGCCGCGTCCAAGGAAATGCGCACCTCGAAACTGCAGGCGCGCGAGCTCAGCAAGTTCGCCGCGGACCTGAGCTATTCCGTAGCCCCCGGCCCCAGCGATGCCATCGTCTACCCCGGCGCCGGGCCCTTCGACAAGCGCCTGGGCTACAGCGCCCTCGATGATTTCCTGGCGCGCCTGCTCAAGCGCGGTTACGTGGTGGAGGCCCAGACCCGCTTCTCCCCCGCCTTGATGAACTACAGCGAAAACGGCTTCTTCGTCCCCTATACCGAGAAGATTCAGGCCGGGCTGTCGATCACCGATTGCCGCGCGGCGCCGCTCTATCAATTCAAGTACCCGCAACAGCTCTATTCGAACTTTGCCGCCATCCCGCCGGTGATGGTGCGCAGCCTGCTGTTCATCGAGAACCGCGAGTTGCTCGACCCCGACCAGCCCCTGGCCAACCCGGCGGTGGACTGGCCACGCTTCGCCAAAGCCGCCTGGTCGCAAGTGGCCAAGCTCCTGCACTTGCCAGGGCAGACGGCGGGCGGCAGTACCCTGGCGACCCAGCTGGAAAAGTACCGGCACTCGCCGGACGGCCTGACCGTGTCCGGCGCGGAAAAGATCCGGCAGATGATTTCCGCCAGCGTGCGTGCCTACCAGGGCGGCCAGCAGACCCTCGAGGCCCGGCGGCGCATCATTCGCGACTACCTCAACAGCGTGCCGCTGTCGGCCGTGCCCGGCCACGGTGAAGTGCATGGCATGGCCGAAGGACTGCGGGTCTGGTACGGCGCCGACTTCGCCCAGGTCAACGAGCAGCTGGCGAGCACCGCCAACGATCCGCAGAGCCTGGCGCAACGCGGCCTGGCCCTGCGCCAGGTGCTGTCGTTGATGATCGCCCAGCGCCGGCCTTCGCATTACCTGTCCAAGGGCCGCCGGGAACTGGCCGAACTCACCGACAGCCATATCCGCCTGCTGACCCAGAATGGCGTGATCGATACGCCGCTGTCCGAAGCCGCCCTGGCCAGCAAGGCCACCTTCCGCGACTGGGTGCAGCAACCGACGATCCAGCCGATCGAAACCAACAAGGGCATCAGCGTCGCCCGCAGTCGCCTGGCCGGCTTGCTCAACCGGCCGCTGTACGACCTCGATCGCCTCGACCTGTCCGCCACCAGCACCCTGCAAAGCGACCTGCAACGCCAGGCCACCGAATATCTCAAGCACCTGGCCGACCCGGTGTTCGCCGCCGAGATCGGCCTGCTCGGCGAACGCCTGCTGACGCCGACCAGCACCACCCAGGTGCGCTACAGCTTCACCCTGCTCGAGCTGACGCCGGACGGTTCGCGGGTGCGGGTCCAGACCGACAGCACCGACCAGCCCTTCGACATCAACGAAGGCAGCAAGCTGGAGTTGGGCTCCACCGCCAAGCTGCGGGTCCTGACCACCTACCTGCAGATCATTGCCGAACTGTACGAGCAGTACGGCGCCGAAACCCCGGCGGTGCTGAAGAAAGTCGAGATCGCCGAACAGGACCGCCTGAGCCGCTGGGCCGTGGACTACCTGATCCAGAACAGCGACCGCAGCCTGCCGAAAATGCTCGAGGCGGCCCTGGACCGCAAATACTCGGCCAGCCCCGGCGAGAGTTTTTTCACCGGCGGCGGGCTGCACACCTTTCATAACTTCCGCAAGGAAGACAACGGCCGCATACCGACCCTGCGCGACGCCCTGCGCGAGTCGATCAACCTGCCCTTCATCCGCCTGATGCGCGACCTGGTGCGCTACAGCACCTACGCCGGCCCGAGCAACAGCGCCAACCTGCTCAAGGACGACGGCGACCCGCGGCGCCAGGAATACCTGGCCAAGTTCGCCGACCGCGAGGGCACTTCTTTCCTCCTGCGGTTCTGGAAGAAATACCGCAACAAGGACACCCAGGCGCGCCTGGACACCTTCCTCGACAGCATGCACCCGACGCCGATCCGCCTGGCGGCCGTGCACCGCTACCTGCTGCCGGAAGCCAGCCAGGAGAGTTTCAACAGTTTCGTGCGCTCGCACCTCAAGGGCGCCAAGCTCACCGAGAAACTCACCGACGAACGCCTGGACAAGCTCTATTACAGCTACGGCCCCGGCTCCTACGACCTGCCCGACCAGGGCTACATCGCCAAAGTGCACCCGCTGGACCTGTGGCTGCTCGGCTACCTGTTGAACCACCCCGACGCCAAGTTCAGCGAGATCGTCAAAGCCAGCGAATTCGAGCGCCAGGAGGTCTACAGCTGGCTGTTCAAGAGCCGGCACAAGAGCGCGCGGGACAGCCGCATCCGCACCATGCTGGAGATCGAGGCGTTCCTCGACATTCACCAGCGCTGGCAGAAAGTCGGTTATCCGTTCGACCACCTGGTGCCCTCGCTGGCGACCGCCATCGGCAGTTCCGGCGATCGCCCCGCGGCGCTGGCCGAACTGGTCGGCACCATTCTCAACGACGGCGTGCGCATGCCGACCCTGCGCATCGACAGCCTGCACTTCGCCGCCGATACGCCGTATGAAACCAAGCTGGTCAACGACCCGGCCGAGGGCAAGCGGGTGATGCCTTCTGAAGTGGCCACGGCGCTGCGCGGCGCCCTGTCGCAAGTAGTGGATGCCGGTACCGCCAAGCGCCTCTCCGGCAGCTTCAAGCTGGCCGACGGCACCCCGCTGGCCATGGGCGGCAAGACCGGCACCGGCGACAACCGTATCGAGGCCATCGGCTCCGGCGGACGGATCCTCAGTTCGAAATCCATCAACCGCACCGCCACCTTCGTGTTCTATATCGGCGAACACCACTTCGGCACCCTGACCGCCTATGTGCCGGGCGTCTCGGCGCAAGCCTTCAAGTTCACCTCGGCCTTGCCGGTCCAGGTGCTCAAGGGCATGGCGCCGATCCTCACGCCGTACCTGCAACCGGGCAGCAATACCCAATGCCTGGGCAGCCTGGCCCAACGCTGAAACCTCCCCCCGCAACGTAGCCGCCTGTAGCCGCTGCCGAGGCTGCGATCGGCTGCGTAGCGGCCGCAAACCGGGCAACCCCGCTGCTCCAGGTATCACTGCGGAGGCCGTTTTGCGAGGACTGCGTCCTCGATCGTAGCCTCGCGGGCTCGGCAGCGGCTACGGACTGTCTCGATTCTCCCCCTCTACGACAAACGGCTGGTGCGGCCAGCACGGAAGTACTTGCGCGGCCTTTAAGATATATCTTAAGTTATGTCTTAATCGCACAGGAGAAAGAGAAAATGAGAGAACACCACCACCCCCACCGTGAGTACGGCGACGGCCACGACGGTTTCGAAAAACGCCCCGGGCGCGAACGCGGCGGCCGTGGCCCACGGGTCTTCGCCCCCGGCGACCTGAAGTTGCTGTTGCTGGCGCTGATCGCCGAGCAGCCGTGCCACGGTTATGACCTGATCCGCCAGATCGAAGGCATGTTCGATGGCGCCTACAGCCCCAGCCCGGGCGTGATCTACCCAACCCTGACCTTCCTCGAAGAGAGCGAATTGATCAGCGGCGACGCCGAAGGCGGGAAAAAACGCTACAGCGTGACCGAGGCCGGCCGTCTGTCCTTACAGGACCAGGCGATTGCCCTGGATGGCGTGCGCATGCGCATCGACGTCAGCAAGCGCTCGCTGCGCGGCCACGATCGCCCGGCGGAAATCCACGAGGCGGTGCACAACCTGCGCCACGCCCTGCAAATGCACCACGGCCGCTGGAACCCGCAAGAAATCCTGCGCGTCCGCGACCTGCTGAACAATACCGCCCGCGCCATCGTCGACGGCCCGGCCCCCTCTTCCACTCAGGAGTCAGCTGAATGACCGCAGACACTTCGCCATCGATTCATCGGGTCAGCCACGAGATCAAACGCCGTCGCCTGGAAGTGCTGCGGGTGGTCGACCTGACCCCGCGCATGCGCCGCATCACCCTGGGCGGGCCGGAACTCGCCGGTTTCATCAGCCTGGGCAGCGACGACCATATAAAGCTGCTGTTCCCACAGAACGCCGAACAGCAGGCGGCCCTGGAGACCCTGGTGCTGGGCCCGGGCAAGGACAACGGCGCGATGCCGGCCATGCGCGACTACACGCCACGGCGCTACGACCTGGACATCGGTGAACTGGATATCGATTTCGTGCTGCACGGCGACGGCCCTGCCTCGACCTGGGCCGAGCAGGCCAAGCCCGGTCAGTTCCTGCATATCGGCGGGCCGCGCGGCTCGATGATCGTGCCGGACATGTTCGACAGCTACCTGCTGATCGGCGATGAAACCGCGCTGCCGGCGATTGCCCGGCGCCTGGAGGAATTGCCGGCTGGGCGCCAGGTGCTGGCGGTGATCGAGATCCAGGACCCCGCCGAGCGCCAGGTGCTGCAGAGCGCGGCGCAGGTCGAGGTGATCTGGGTCGAGCGCGACGGCGGCCAGCAGGACCTGATCGGCACCGTGCGCGGGCTGCAGGTGCCGAGCGGCAAGCTGTACGCCTGGGTGGCCACGGAAAGCAAAGTCTCGCGGCAGATTCGCCGGGTGCTGCTGGACGAGCACCGGCTCGACGACGAGTTCGTCAAGGCCGCCGGTTATTGGCGCCTGGACAGTAGCGAAGAAGATTAAGCGGCGGCTTTGTCGCCTTTCGCGGGCAAGCCTCGCTCCTACAGAATTCAAGCGGAACACCGTCATTCATTTTCTGTAGGAGCGAGGCTTGCCCGCGATGACGCCCTTCCAGTCACCGCATACTCAAGCCCGGCGCCGCCCCAGCCAACGATCCAGCCCGACCATCCCCAGCGCCACCAGCACGAACCCCGCCAGAATCCCCAGCGCATTCACGAACGCCTGCGCATAGCCCAGCTTGCCCACATCGACAAAAGGATAGGGATACAGCCCCAGCACATGCCCGCGCAGCAGCACATAAGCGAAGTACAGCAGCGGGTAGAGCATCCACCCGGCGACATGCCGCAGCCCCAGGCGCCCCTTGGGCACGCAGCACCACCAGTAGACGAGAAACAGCAGCGGCATCACGTCGTGCAGCAACTCGTCCGCCACCAACTGCCAGCCCTGGGGATGCCACAGGTGACGCAGCAGCAGGCTGTACGCCAGCCCCACCACCACAATGCTGACCGCGATACCGCTGCTGACCCAGGGTTGCAGAAAGAACCGCTGCCCGCGCGAGCTGCGCAGGTTCAAGGCACAGGTCAGCACCACCGCCACCAGGGTGTTGGTGAGCACGGTGAAGAAACTGAAAAAGTTGATCAGCCCACCCAGCAGGCTGGCGTCCACCGTCCAGCGCAAATGGAGGATCAGGTACAGCTGGATCGTCAGCGCCAACCAGCCGAGCAACGCGGCCAGCGCGGTGAACAGCCGTTTACCGCCTGAAGGAAAAACCGGCTCGACAGCCATCGAAGGTCCTTAGAGCGGGCGTTTGGTGCGCTGCAATTTCACGTACAGCTGCTCGACTTTCTCCCGCGCCCAGGGCGTCTTGCGCAAGAAGGTCAGGCTCGACTTGATGCTCGGGTCGCTCTTGAAGCAACGGATATCGATGCGCTCGGCCAACCCCTGCCATTCGTAGTGTTCCACCAGCGCCTTGAGGATCTGTTCCAGGGTAACGCCGTGCAGCGGGTCGTTGTTCGTTGCAGTCATGCCGGGCCTTTGAGCAAGAGAAAAAGGAAGTCGCGCACCTTAGCCGAGGGTTCGATCCGGTGGAAGGGCGAACACTCATCAACTGTAGCCGCTGCCGCAGGCTGCGATAGCGCCGAAGGCGCTCATGCACCTGAGATCGCCACGAGCGTTCTGCTCGATCGCAGCCTGCAGCAGCGGCTACATCGGAACGAATGCCCCCCTTCTCCTGAAAAGTTCCTTTCTTTTTGTTCAGAAAGAGATGTTATATTGTATCAATACAAAACAAACCCCTGATCCAGACACCTCGCCGTGTCACGCCTGTTCTCTTTTGACTCAAAGCGCACAGCCTCGCGCTTGCCAAGGAATGACCGATGTCCCTCTCTGCCCCCCGCCCTTCTCGCTCTTTACTCTGGCGCCTGACACCGCTGTCCGCCGCCTTGCTGTTCGCCTCCCAGGCCCACGCCCTGGAGTTGCAACCGCAGGTCATCACCGCCAACCCCCTGGGCAGCCAGCAAACGGCAGCGCCGAGCACGGTACTGGAAGGCGACGACCTGACCCTGCAACAACAAGGCAGCCTCGGCGAAACCCTGAATAAACAGCCGGGCGTGTCTTCGTCCTACTTCGGCCCGGGCGCCAGCCGGCCGATCATTCGCGGCCTGGACGGCGATCGCATTCGCCTGCTGCGCAACGGTGTCGGCGCCCTGGATGCGTCGTCGCTGTCCTACGACCACGCCGTGCCGTTGGACCCGGTCAACGTCGAGCGCATCGAGATCGTCCGCGGCCCGGCCGCCCTGCTGTATGGCGGCAGCGCCATCGGCGGCGTGGTCAACACCTTCGACAACCGCATCCCCACCGCAGCCATCGAAGGCATCCACGGTGCCGGTGAATTGCGTTATGGCGGTGCCGACACCACCCGCAGCAGCGCGGGCAAGCTGGAAGCCGGCAACGGCACCTTCGCCTTGCACCTGGACGCCAACTCGCGGCAGTTCAACGACCTGAAAATCCCCGGCTACGCCCGCAGCCGCCATGCCCCAGCGAGTGAAGACGGCAACGGCAAAAAAGGCCGCCTGGGCAACAGCGACGGCCGTCAGGACGGCGGCGCCATCGGCGGTTCCTACACCTGGGACGACGGTTACGCCGGGCTGTCCTATAGCAACTACGACTCCAACTACGGCTCGCCCGCCGAAGACGACGTGCGCATCCGCATGAAGCAGGATCACTACGCCTTCGCCTCGGAACTGCGCAACCTCGACGGCCCCTTCAGCTCGCTGAAGTTCGACGCCGGCTACACCGATTACGAGCACCGCGAAATCGAAGGCGGCGAGACCGGCACCATTTTCAAGAACAAGGGTTACGAAGCCCGGGTCGAAGCGCGCCACCAGCTCCTCGGCCCGCTCAATGGGGTGATCGGCACCCAGGTCAGCCGCAGCGAATTTTCCGCGCTCGGCGAAGAAGCCTTCGTGCCCCAGACCGATACCGACAGCGCCGCGCTGTTCATCCTCGAAGAATTGCAGGCCACCGAGCGCCTGAAACTCAGCCTCGGCGGGCGCCTGGAACACACCCGCGTCGACCCGGACAGCAAAGGCAACGAGCGCTTCAGCCAGGCCGACAGCTCCAACAGCTTCACCGCCGGCAGCCTGTCGTCCGGCGCGGTCTACACCCTGACGCCGATCTGGTCCGTGGCCGCCACCCTGGGCTACACCGAACGCGCGCCGACCTTCTACGAGCTGTATGCCAACGGCGCCCACGTGGCCACAGGCACCTATGAAGTCGGCGACGCCAACCTGTCGAAAGAAAAAGCCGTGTCCAGCGACCTGGCCCTGCGTTTCGACAACGGCACCCACAAAGGCAGCGTCGGGGTGTTCTACAGCCACTTCTCCAACTACATCGGGCTGCTCGGCAGCGGTCGCACCCTCAACGATGAAGGCGAGGAGGACGCCGGTGGCATGCCGGAATACACCTACTCCGGGGTCCGCGCGCGGTTTGCCGGGATCGAGGCCCAGGACCACTGGAAGCTCGGCGAAAGCGCCTACGGCAAGTTCGCCCTGGAACTGTCCGGCGACTACACCCGCGCCAAGAACCTGGACAACGGCGAAGCCCTGCCACGCATCGCGCCGCTGCGCCTGAACAGCGGCCTGCTGTGGGAACTGGATCGCTGGCAGGCGCGCATCGATGTCGAACACGCCGCCAGCCAGCGTCGCGTGCCGGACAACGAAAGCGGCACCGACGGCTACACCACCCTGGGCGCCAGCGCCGGTTACCACTTCGACATCGGCAGCAGCCAGTGGCTGGCCTTCGTCAAGGGCGAGAACCTGACCAACCAGACCGTGCGCTACGCCAGCTCGATCCTGCGCGACATCGCCCCGGCCCAGGGGCGCAGCATCGAGGTCGGCTTGCGTACCACCTTCTGAGGCTCTGACCCGCGACGGCCTGCAACGGGCCGTCGCGCCACGGCTTTCCTGGCGTTCACCGCGCCAGCAGGCCCTGTGCTCCAGGAGGCGAGGCAGTACTGTTACCGAATCCGAAATGATTCATGTCAACAAAAGCCCTTTCTCTCGCCTGGCCCCTGATTTATTCTTCGCGCCGCTCAAGCTGAATCCATTAATCCTGCCCTTTGAATCAGCTGTATTAACGTGCTCGCACTGCCGCGAACCGAGCCACGTCGAGCCTTTGCTTGCCTGCCCATTTCCCTGAATAAGACCAAGATTTCACCTATGCCAGACGTTCAAACCTTTAAAGACAGCGCTGTCTCTCGCCCTGCCGCCCTGCACCAAACCATGACCCTGCTCAGCGCCCTCGGCCTGGCTACCTGCGCCCAGGCCGCGCCGGCCTTCGACAGCGAGTCCCCGTGGATGCTCGGCGACTGGAATGGCAACCGCACCGAGCTGGCGAAAAAAGGCTACGACTTCAAGATCGACTTCGTCGGCGAAATGGGCGCCAACCTGCATGGCGGTTACGACCATGACCGCACCGCGCGCTTCAGCGACCAGTTCGCCTTCGGCAGCCACCTGGACCTGGGCAAGATCCTCGGCTGGAACGATGCCGAGTTCCAACTGACCATCACCAAGCGCGACGGCGACAACATCAGCAACGACCGCATCAACGACCCGCGGGTCGGTGGCTTCACCTCGGCCCAGGAAGTCTGGGGCCGCGGCCAGACCTGGCGCCTGACGCAGATGTGGTACCAGCAGAAATTCTTCGACCAGAAACTCGACATCAAGGTCGGCCGGTTCGGCCAGGGCGAAGACTTCAACAGCTTCCCCTGCGACTTCCAGAACCTAGCGTTCTGCGGCTCCCAGGTCGGCAACTGGGCCGGCAGCGTCTGGTACAACTGGCCGGTCAGCCAGTGGGCGCTGCGGGTCAAATATCACCTGACCCCTGAGCTCTACGCGCAGATCGGCGCCTATGAGCAGAACCCGTCCAACCTCGAGCGCGACAACGGCTTCAAGCTCAGCGGCAGCGGCACCCAGGGCACCCTGCTGCCAGTGGAACTGGTGTGGACGCCGAAGCCGGGCGGCCTGCCGGGTGAATACCGCGCCGGTTACTACTACAGCAGCGCCAAGGCCAACGACGTGTACAAGGACAGCAACGGCCAGCCGGCGGCCTTGAGCGGCGAGGCCTATCGCAGCAGTTCGAGCAAGCACGGCCTGTGGCTGGGCGCGCAACAGCAAATCACCAGCCTGGCCAGCGACCACTCGCGCGGCTTGAGCCTGTTCGCCAACGCGACGATGCACGACAAGAAGACCAACGCCATCGACAACTACGTCCAGGCCGGCCTGGTCTACAAAGGCCTGTTCGATGCACGCGCCAAGGACGACATCGGCTTCGCCATGGCCCGGGTCCACGTCAACCCGGCCTACCGCAAGAACGCCGAAGCGACCAACCAGGCCAACCTCATCCAGGACTACGACAACCCGGCCTACCTGCCGCCCCAGGACACCGAATACAGCGCCGAGCTGTACTACGGCGTGCATGTCACTAATTGGCTGACCGTGCGCCCGAACCTGCAATACATCCGCCACCCGGGTGGCGTGGACAAGGTCGACGACGCACTGATCGGCGGGATCAAGATCCAGAGCTCGTTCTGAGGCGCACCGGCAACGCGCCCAATCTGAATAAAACTGTTTTTCCCAAACACTGCTGAACCATGCCCGCGCCTGATCGTCATCTACAGTGAACAAGCGCGGGACTACCTTAAACGTCACGGAGAACCACACTATGAGCACTGATGGTGCTTCAAGTCCGAGCCGCCTGCTGCCGAGCCTGCTCGGCATCTTGCTGCTGCTAATGGGCCTGGCCATGCTGGCCGGGGGGATCAAGCTGAGCATGCTCGGCGGCTCGCTGTACTACCTGTTGGCCGGTATTGGCCTGATCGTCAGCGGCATCCTGCTGCTGGCCGGTCGTAGTGCCGCGCTGCTCGTCTACGGGGTGGTGCTGTTCGCCAGCTCCGTCTGGGCGCTGTGGGAAGTCGGCCTGGACTGGTGGCAACTGGTGCCACGCCTGTCGCTGTTCTTTGCCCTGGGCGTGGTTCTGCTGCTGCCATGGTTCCGTCGTCCGCTGCTGCGCAACGGCCCGGCGCCTGTGAGCACCGCGGTACTGGGCGTGGCCGTGGTCCTGGCCGGCGGTGCCGCGATCAACAGCCAGTTCACCCACCCGGGCGAGATCTCGGGCGAACTGGGTCGTGCAAGCGCCGACACCACCAGCGCCGCGCCGACCATGCCCGAAGGCGACTGGCAGGCGTATGGCCGCACCGAGTTCGGTGACCGCTACTCGCCGCTGACCCAGATCACTCCGGCCAACATTGGCAAGCTGCAGGAAGCCTGGCGTATCCGCACCGGCGACATGCCGACCGCCAAGGACCCGGTGGAAATCACCAACCAGAACACCCCGCTGAAGGTCAACGGCATGCTCTATGCCTGCACCGCCCACAGCCAGGTGCTGGCGCTGGACCCGGACACCGGCAAGGAAATCTGGCGTTTCGACCCGAAAATCCAGGGCCCGAACGGCGATGACTTCCGTGGCTGGGCACACATGACCTGCCGCGGCGTGTCGTACTACGACGAAGCCAGCTTCAACAAAAGCGACGCAATCAGCACCCCGGCCAGCCTCTCGGCCGCCGGCCAGGCGATCGCCGCCAGCTGTCCGCGTCGCCTGTTCCTGCCGACCGCCGACGCGCGCCTGATCGCGATCAACGCCGACACCGGCAAGGTCTGCGAAGACTTCGGCAACAAAGGCGCCGTGGACCTGAAGGCCGGTATCGGCCCGTTCACCCCGGGCGGCTACTACTCGACGTCGCCAGCCGCCATCACCCGTAACCTGGTGATCATCGGCGGCCACGTGACCGACAACGAGTCGACCAACGAACCGTCCGGCGTGATCCGTGCCTTCGACGTGCACGACGGTCACCTGGTGTGGAACTGGGACGCCGGCAACCCCGACGTCACCACGCCGCTGCCGGAAGGCCAGACCTACACCCGCAACTCGCCGAACATGTGGTCCCTGGCCAGCGTCGACGAGAAGCTAGGCCTGGTCTACCTGCCGCTGGGCAACCAGATGCCTGACCAATGGGGCGGCAACCGCACCACGGGCGCCGAGAAGTTCAGCGCCGGCACCGTGGCCCTGGACATCGACACCGGCAAGCTGCGCTGGAACTACCAGTTCACCCACCATGACCTGTGGGACATGGACGTGGGCAGCCAGCCGACCCTGGTGGACATGAAGACCGCGGACGGCATCAAGCCGGCGCTGATTCAGCCGACCAAGCAAGGCAGCCTGTATGTGCTGGACCGTCGCGACGGCACCCCGATCGTGCCGATCCAGGAAGTACCGGCGCCGGGCGGTGCGGTCGAAGGTGACCACACCGCGCCGACCCAGGCCCGTTCGGGCCTGAACCTGCTGCCGCCGCCGCTGGAAGAAAAAGGCATGTGGGGTGCCACGCCGTTCGACCAGATGCTGTGCCGCATCCAGTTCAAGGAACTGCGCTACGAAGGCCAGTACACCCCGCCGTCGATCCAGGGCAGCCTGGTCTACCCGGGTAACGTCGGTGTGTTCAACTGGGGTAGTGTGTCGATCGACCCGGTCCGTCACCTGCTGTTCACCAGCCCGAACTACATGGCCTTCGTTTCCAAGCTGGTGCCACGCGCCGAAGTCGCCGCCGGCAGCAAGCGCGAAAGCGAAACCTCCGGTGTGCAACCCAACACCGGCGCGCCTTACGCGGTGATCATGCATCCGTTCATGTCGCCGTTCGGCGTACCTTGCCAGGCCCCGGCCTGGGGCTACGTGGCCGGTATCGACCTGACCACCAACAAAGTGGTGTGGAAGCACAAGAACGGCACCAGCCGAGACAGCTCGCCAGTACCGATCGGCCTGCCCATCGGCGTGCCGAGCATGGGCGGCTCGATGGTCACCGCCGGTGGCGTGGGCTTCCTCAGCGGCACCCTGGACCAGTACATCCGCGGTTATGACGTGAACAACGGCAAGGAACTGTGGAAGTCGCGCCTGCCAGCGGGCGGCCAGGCCACGCCGATGAGCTACACCGGCAAGGATGGCAAGCAGTACGTGCTGGTGGTCGTGGGTGGCCACGGCTCGCTGGGCACCAAGATGGGCGACTACATCATCGCCTACAAACTGTCGGAATAAGCCTTACCGGCGGTGAATGAAAAGGCGGCTACCTGCGGGTAGCCGCCTTTTTTTGTGGGTGGGGTTTGGGGGGAGTGTCTTTGGCCTTTCATTTTGTATTGCCCGGCCTGACGTCATCGCGAGCAAGCTCGCTCCTACAAGGACGATGCAATACCTGTAGGAGCGAGCTTGCTCGCGATAGGGCCCGCCCAACCACCACCAGCCTCCCGGGCGATAACGATTCATGTAGCCGCTGCCGAGCCCGCGAGGCTGCGACCGGCCGCAAAGCGGACGCCAAACCAGACAACGTGGTGTATCAGGCTGATGGGGGACACCGCCCTTGCGTCTGCTACGCAGACGATCGCAGCCTCGCGGGCTCGGCAGCGGCTACAGGGCCAATGTCGATCCGAGATCGGTGTGGCAGTGGTTATAGCGAAAATTCCTACAACACGCGTCGACTCCCATCACCTTGTCCCGCCAGGCCTCGGACTCTATGGTTTGGCCTGTCACTGCCAATTCAGTGACAGGGCGTAGGAACCCTTTTGATGACCCTTGGCGCGTACGCGTCCCGACTGATTGCGGCCCCTTTGAGGTGTCCGTAAGATCAGCCGCGGCGGCTGTGCGCGGGCACGTTTCGACGTGGCCGAGTCCCTGGGTATTCGGTTCCTACCCCGCGCACGGCTGCCACCCAAGCCCGTAGGAAGGCTGTTGGCGGCTCAGATCCCTACCCGGAGCCAGTTCAATGAAAAAAGTCGTTCCCGATCCACCCGTGCTCATCGACGACACCTCACCCCGCCGCTACATGGCCCTGACCAGCAACGACTGCACCATCCCCGCCTTGCTGATCGACACCGAGGCGCCATTGGATGTGCTGCACGAAGCCGCCGCCCACCGCATCCGCGCCGCGGCCCAGTTGCTGGAAAACCTCGCCAGCGACGCCAACCTGCACGGCAACCCGGCGCTGCTCCAGGATTTCGCCCAGCTCTGCGTCATCCCCCTGCGCGACGGTTGCGACCTGCTGGACGTACTCGGCCGGCGCCTGCAGGAACAACTGCTGAGCTGAACCTCGATCCGGGGCCGGCGACTTTCTGCCGGCCCTGACCCCATACCCCGCCCGCCGCAATTGCAAAGGGACATTAGCCCATCTGTGCTAATCGACCCTCTTCCACCCCGGCGATATAGTGCCAACCACTCACTCGCTCTTCTCAACACTGCCGCTCTGCGGTGTCGGGGTCGGCTGCGCCGTAGAAAACACAACAATGCCAAGGAAGAATCACCATGAACCTCCACCCCACTGCTCGTCCCCTCGCCCTGCTCGGCATCCTGGCTCTCGCCCTGGGCGGTTGCGCCATTGCCAAACCCAGCAACGACGACCTCAAGAACCGCGCCCAGACCACCCTCGGCAAGCCCGTGACCACGGTCTCCAATGTGCGTAGCGACGCGTCCCAGACCTACTTCACCGCCAGCACCAGCAACGGCGAATACAATTGCATCCTGCCCAGTGGCGGCATGGTCGCCTTCGCCTCCATGGGCGGCGTCGTAGCACTCCCCGCCGAGTGCACCAAGCAGTAAGCCACGCCCCATCACCGAGGGTTCATGGCGCCAGGCTTCACACCGTGAAGCAGGGCGGCTGCAGCGCCCGGTGCGGCCACACAGGGCTGCTCAGCTGGAAATCCGCGACTTCAACAGCCAGGCCTCGAAGGCTGTGGCAGTCAGCGGCCGGCTGATCAGGTAGCCCTGGGCCGTGTCGCAATGCCAGCGCTCCAGCAGGCGCAGGCTGCGCTCTTGCTCCACCCCTTCGGCCACCACCTTGAGCCCCAGGTTGTGGCTCATCTCGATGGTGGAACGCACGATCACCGCGTCGCCGCTGGTTTCGTCGAGGTTGCGGATAAACGACTGGTCGATCTTCAGCTCCTGCACCGGCAGCCGCTGCAATTGCGCCAGCGACGAGTAGCCGGTGCCGAAGTCGTCCACCGACAGGCTGATGCCGCAGTCGCGCAGGCTCTGCAGCACCTCCAGCGCCTGCTCCGGGTGACGCATGATGGCGCTTTCGGTGATCTCGAAAATCAACTGCTCGGCGGACAACCGATAACGCTGCAGCAACACGCTCACCCGCGCCGCCAGGTCGTGGCCATGCAGGTCGTCCGCCGAGATGTTCAGCGACAACTGCAGATGCAGCCCGCGCATGTTCCATTCGGCCAGTTGCCGCATGCCCTCCTCGATCACCCACAGGGTCAGGCTGTTCATGCTGCCGGTGCGCTCGGCCAGGGGGATGAACTCCGCCGGCGAGACCATGCCGAACTCCGGGTGCTGCCAGCGCAGCAGGGCTTCGGCCTGGTGCACATGGCCGTGACGCAGGTCCAGCTTGGGCTGGTACAGCAAGAACAGCTCGCCTTCCGCCGCGGCCCGGCGCAGGTCGCGGATCAGTCCGATCTGGCGCTGATGGGCCAGGTCGCGGTCCTGCTGGTAGATCTGCAGGTAACCGGGCTGGGCGGCCGCGTCGTGGCGGGCGATGGCGGCGCGGCTGATCAGCTCTTCCGCCGATTGCCCGTCGGTGGGGTAGACCGCCACGCCGATGCACACCTGGCGCTGCACTTCATCGCCACGCAGGGGCTGCGGCCGGCTCAATAACGCATGGAGCCGGTCGGCCATGGCCACCGCGCCATCGATCTCGGTATTTTCCAGCAGCAACAGAAACTCGTTGGCGGTGATGCGCGCGGCGGTGTCACCGGTGGACACCGTCTCCGACAGCCGCCGGCTGACTTCGCGCATCATCTGCTCCACCCCTTCCGGGCCCAGGCCTTCGTTGATCGCCCGATAGTCCTCGATGCCCAGGTACAGCAGCACCACCTTGCGCCCGGCGCTGATGGCGTTGCTCAGGCGCTCCATGGCCAGCGCCCGGTTGGGCAGGCCGGTCAGGGGGTCGTGCAGGGCGTTGTGGGCCAGTTGCAGCTCGCGGCTGGCAATCCCGCTCTGCATAGCGTTGATCGCCTCGGCCAGCAAGCCGAACTCGTCGGTGCGCTTGAGCACCACCGGCACCTGGTAGTTGCCGGCGCCGATGCGTTGGGCGGCATCGGCCAGCACATTCAACGGCCGCGACACCCGCCGCGCCATGAACAGGGCGCCGGCCAGCGACACCACCAGCGCCACCAGGGCAATCACCAGGAACTCGCGGTCCAGCGGCGCGAAGGCCTGCAAGGCGTGATCCAGCGGGCTTTGCAGCAACGCCAGAACCTTGGGGTCGTCGGGATCGTCGGTATTGGCCAGTTGCAGGGCCTGATTGAGGAAGCGCTTGCCGTGGGCATCGCTCAACTGTGGTCGCGCGCGCCAGGACGCATTGCGCAGGGTGGTGATGATGGTCGCCCAGAAAATATCCGGCTGAGTGCTGAACAGCTCCCCCGCGCGCCCGTCCTGCAGGGTGAGGAATGACACCTCCAGGTTGCTCATGGAGCGCAACTCGCTGGCGAACAGGTCGTCCATGCGAAACGCCATGACCACCCGATTCATGTGCATCGGCGTCAGTACCTGCCCCTGGACCAGCAGATAAGGCTGGCCCTTGAGCGCGACGATCAACATGCTTTTGTTCTGCCGCAGGGCCGTGCGCAATGCTCGGTCGTAGGGGAAATGCTCACGCTCGGCGATCGCCCCCAGGGTGCTGGCGATCACCGTGCCTTCGGCGCCGAGCACGAACAGCTCGCTGCCGCGGGTGCCAGTGCCATGCTGACGCAGCGCCTCGAGAATCGCCCGCGAGTCGCCGCTGATCACCGCTTCACGGAACTGCGCGTCCACCACCAGCCAGTCCACGCCATAACGCAAGCGCCGACCGCGCAGTTCGAGCAGGCGTTCGAAGACCCGGGCGCCGGTTTGCAGCTGCACTTGCGCCTGGTTTTCCACCGCATGATTGGTCGCGGCCTTGACGGCGAAATACACCACCCCGATCACGATCAACAGCAACAACGCCAATACCCCAGTGATCCTTACCTGGAACGTATGGCGCCACTTCATGAGACGGCTCTCGTCGCCGCGACCTCACTGTTGTCGACCCTGCACCCCCACGGCGACACCCGCCGCTCCCCGCTGAAAAGTCCTTTGATCATTACGCGTCCCTCTGGGCAGCTAAAGATGCGTCAAATAAATGCCATTTTCCTGACAACATTCAATCGATCCAGATTAGACTGCCAAGAGAAGAAGATCACGCAATAAAATCAGGGGGTTCATAAAGTCATTTTTTTGTCACCGCCAATTTACCAACGTTCTTGCGCAGAAATGACAGCCTCACAATCAGCGCTTTGGAAGCTGCACTGCGTTGCGGTGACAAGGACTGAAATAATTGATCCGGCCCGGGCACCATTGAAACCGCTCGTCACCTGCCCCATCTAACCAGGCATACCCCATTGCGCAGGTGCCCCATGAGCGACCAGCAAGAACTTCCTGAAACCATGAGTGAATACGCCGACCCGGAAAACGCCGAACTCCATACGTCCTCCGGCAAGGGCCTGGCCCTGCCCGGGCAGAATCTGCCGGACAAGGTCTACATCATCCCGATCCACAATCGGCCGTTCTTCCCCGCGCAAGTCTTGCCGGTGATCGTCAACGAAGAACCCTGGGCCGAAACCCTGGAGCTGGTGAGCAAATCCGAACACCATTCCCTGGCGCTGTTCTTCATGGACACCCCGCCGGAAGACCCACGCCATTTCGACACCTCGGCCCTGCCGCTGTACGGCACCCTGGTCAAGGTGCACCACGCCAGCCGCGAGAACGGTAAGTTGCAGTTCGTGGCCCAGGGCCTGACCCGCGTGCGCATCCGCACCTGGCTCAAGCACCATCGCCCGCCCTACCTGGTGGAGGTCGAATACCCGCACCAGCCGAGCGAGCCGACCGACGAGGTCAAGGCCTACGGCATGGCACTGATCAACGCGATCAAGGAACTGCTGCCGCTCAACCCGCTGTACAGCGAAGAGCTGAAGAACTACCTCAACCGCTTCAGCCCCAACGACCCGTCGCCTTTGACCGACTTCGCCGCCGCGCTGACCTCGGCCACCGGCAACGAACTGCAGGAAGTGCTCGACTGCGTGCCGATGCTCAAGCGCATGGAAAAAGTCCTGCCGATGCTGCGCAAGGAAGTCGAGGTCGCGCGCCTGCAGAAAGAGATTTCCGCCGAGGTCAATCGCAAGATCGGCGAACACCAACGCGAGTTCTTCCTCAAGGAACAGCTCAAGGTCATCCAGCAGGAGCTGGGCCTGACCAAGGACGATCGCAGCGCCGACATCGAGCAGTTCGAGCAGCGCCTGGCTGGCAAGGTCCTGCCTCCTCAAGCGCAAAAGCGCATCGTGGAGGAAATGAACAAACTGTCGATCCTCGAGACCGGCTCGCCGGAGTACGCAGTCACCCGCAACTACCTGGAATGGGCCACCGCGGTGCCCTGGGGCGTGTACGGCGAGGACAAGCTCGACCTCAAGCATGCGCGCAAGGTGCTGGACCAGCATCACGCCGGGCTCGACGACATCAAGAGCCGGATCCTCGAATTCCTCGCGGTCGGCGCCTACAAGGGCGAGATCAGCGGCTCCATCGTGCTACTGGTGGGCCCGCCCGGCGTGGGCAAGACCAGTGTCGGCAAGTCCATCGCCGAATCCCTGGGCCGGCCGTTCTACCGCTTCAGCGTCGGCGGCATGCGTGACGAGGCCGAGATCAAGGGCCACCGCCGCACCTACATCGGCGCCCTGCCGGGCAAGCTGGTGCAGGCGTTGAAAGACGTCGAGGTGATGAACCCGGTGATCATGCTCGACGAGATCGACAAGATGGGCCAGAGCTATCAGGGCGACCCGGCCTCGGCGTTGCTGGAAACCCTCGACCCGGAACAGAACGTGGAATTCCTCGACCACTACCTGGACCTGCGCCTGGACCTGTCGAAAGTGCTGTTCGTGTGCACCGCCAACACCCTGGATTCGATTCCCGGCCCGTTGCTGGACCGGATGGAAGTGATTCGCCTGTCGGGCTACATCACCGAGGAAAAGCTGGCCATCGCCAAGCGCCACCTGTGGCCCAAGCAGCTGGAAAAGGCGGGTGTGTCCAAGGCCAACCTGAGTATCAGCGACGCGGCCCTGCGCGCGGTGATCGATGGTTACGCCCGCGAGGCCGGCGTGCGCCAGCTGGAGAAACAGCTGGGCAAACTGGTGCGCAAGGCCGTGGTGCGGCTGCTGGAAGAACCGGACGCGGTGATCAAGCTCGGCCCGAAAGACCTGGAGGCGTCCCTGGGCATGCCGGTGTTCCGCAACGAGCAGGTGCTCAGCGGCACCGGGGTGATCACCGGCCTGGCCTGGACCAGCATGGGCGGCGCCACGCTGCCGATCGAAGCCACGCGGATTCATACCCTCAACCGCGGCTTCAAGCTCACCGGGCAGTTGGGCGACGTGATGAAGGAGTCGGCGGAAATCGCCTACAGCTACGTCACCTCGCACCTCAAGCAATTTGGTGGCGATGCCAAGTTCTTCGACGAGGCATTCGTCCACCTGCACGTGCCGGAAGGCGCCACACCGAAGGATGGCCCGAGCGCCGGGGTGACCATGGCCAGCGCCCTGCTGTCCCTGGCACGCAACCAGCCGCCGAAAAAGGGCGTGGCCATGACCGGCGAGTTGACCCTGACCGGGCATGTCCTGCCCATCGGCGGGGTGCGCGAGAAGGTCATCGCGGCGCGCCGGCAGAAGCTCTACGAGCTGATCCTGCCGGAAGCCAACCGCGGCCACTTCGAAGAGCTGCCGGAGTACCTCAAGGAAGGCATCACCGTGCACTTTGCCAAGCGTTTCGCCGATGTGGCGAAAGTGCTGTTCTAAACGCTGTCCGTAGGAGCAGGGGGACGCCCAGTCCTTGCTCGCGATGAACGATGACGCGGTGCGTCAGGTACTACGCGCTGCCTTCATCGCGAGCAAGCTTCGCTCCTACAGCGTCTGCCTTCCCCGGCACATATTCCTCAATCTTCGGTTATGCTCGCCCTTTGTCATGACCGGAGCTTTCTGACCCATGTCACCGATTCGTCTGTTGCTGCCCCTCAGCCTCACCCTGCTCGCCGCCTGCGCCAGCCAACCCAAGCACAACGTCACGGTCGAGAACCAGAGCGAATGCCCAGTGCAACTGAGCAACGGGCAAAACCTGATCCTGACCCTGCCGAGCAACCCGACCACGGGTTATCGCTGGGCGATCCAGGATTCGGCCGGCGGCGTGCTGCGCAAAATCAGCCCCGAGGTCTACAGCAACCCCGAAGACAGTGGCCTGGTGGGCAGCGCCGGCCAGTCCACCTGGCGCTTCCAGGCCTTCGCCGCCGGCACCGGGCGCCTGCTGCTGACCTATCAACAGCCCTGGGCCCCGGAAGTAGCGCCGGTGAAAGCCTTCGACTGCGCCATTTCGGTCAAATGACATGGGCTGGCTGATCCTGGCGCTGATGGGCGCGGTGACCTTCCTCTACGGCCTGAGCATTCACGCCACCCTGCTGTGCCTGCTGGTCAAGCCGCTGCCGGTGCTGGCCCTGCTCGGCTGGCTGCACGATGCGCCCCCCAGCGACTATCGCCGCTGGATCAGCCTCGGCCTGTTGTTCTCCCTGCTCGGCGACGTGCTGCTGGCCTGGCCCGCCGACCTGTTCGTGTTTGGCCTCGGCGCCTTCCTGGTCGCGCACCTGGCCTATCTCAAGGCCTATACCAGCGATTGCCGGCGCCTGGCGCCCTTGCCCCTGCTGCTGGCCCTGGTCGTCGGCGCGGCGTTGCTGGGCATCCTGATCAGCCATGGCCTCGGCCCGTTGCTGGTGCCGGTGATTGTCTACGGCCTGGCCATCAGCGCCATGCTCTGGCGCGCCCTGGCTCGCCTGGGCAGCGAGGTGCCCAAGCGCTCGGCGCAACTGGCCGCCGCCGGCGCCGTGGCCTTCGTGTTCTCCGACAGCGTGATCGGCATCAGCCGTTTTGTGGTGGCCTTCGATGCCGCGCCCTACCTGATCATCCTCAGTTACTGGCTGGGGCAATGGGGGATTGCGGCGTCGGCCTTCCGCCAGAAGCCCCGCTGAGCCTGTAGCCCTGTAGCCGCTGCCGAGCCCGCGAGGCTGCGATCGGCTGCGCAGCGGCCGTAAAACCAGTCGCCACGGCTCTTCAGATAAACCCCATGCACAGGCTTGGCGAGGACTGCGTCCTCGTGCGCAGCCTCGCAAGCTCGGCAGCGGCTACAGGGCCAGAGGCGGCGAATCCAGCCGGCGGCGCCTTGTGTCGCCCTTGCGGCCCTGAAGGCCCTTCGGGCCTTATCGCAGCCTGCGGCAGCGGCTACAATGCCGCCCCTCTTTCTATCTCCACCGCTGGAACCGCCGTGAGCAAAGAACCCGACCGCCTTTTCGCCCAGCCCCTGGCCCAGGTGCCCGACTTCGCCTTCAACGAGGACGTGGTGCGGGTGTTCCCGGACATGATCAAGCGCTCGGTGCCGGGTTACCCGACCATTGTCGAGAACCTCGGCGTGCTCGCCGCCCAGTTCGCCCAGCCCAATAGCGTGCTCTACGACCTGGGCTCGTCCCTCGGCGCCGTGACCCAGGCCCTGCGCCGCCATGTTCGCACCGACGGCTGCCGGGTGATCGCCATAGACAATTCAGCGGCCATGGTCGAGCGCTGCCGCGAATACCTCAACGGCCAGGACTCGATGTTCCAGGAGCTGTTGCCGGTCGAAGTGATCGAAGGCGACATCCTCGCCCTGGAGTTCCAGCCGGCCTCGGTGGTGGCGCTGAACTTCACCCTGCAATTCATCGCCCCCGAACAGCGCCTGGCCCTGCTCGGGCGCATTCGCCAGGCGCTGCTGCCCGGCGGCGCGCTGATCCTCTCGGAGAAGCTGCGCTTCAACGACCCCGAGGAGCATGCGCTGCTCACCGACCTGCACATCGCCTTCAAGCGCGCCAACGGCTACAGCGAACTGGAAATCGCCCAGAAGCGCAGCGCCATCGAAAACGTCATGAAGCCCGACAGCCTCGAAGAACACCGCGAACGCCTGCTGGCCGCCGGGTTCTCGAAAGTCGTGCCGTGGTTCCAGTGTCTTAACTTTGCCTCGTTGATTGCCTTGCCATGATTGATCTGTCCCCCCTCGCCCGCCGTCTGGCCGGTACGCCGCTGGCCGACTGGGCCAACACCCTGCAAGCGCAACTCGACACCAAGATGGAAAAGGGCCACGGCGACCTGGAGCGCTGGCAGAGCGCGCTGGACGCGCTGCCGAAGATCCAGCCGAGCACGGTCGACCTGCTCAACGGCCTGACCCTGGATACCGATTGCGACGACGCCACCCGCGCCCAGATGCGCAGCGCGCTGATGGGCCTGTCGCCCTGGCGCAAGGGCCCGTTCGACCTGTTCGGCGTGCATGTGGACACCGAATGGCGCTCGGACTGGAAATGGTCGCGGGTCGCGAAGCACCTGGACCTGCAAGGCAAACGCATCCTCGATGTCGGCTGCGGCAACGGCTACTACATGTGGCGCATGCTCGGCGCCGGTGCCCACAGCGTGATCGGCGTCGATCCGAACTGGCTGTTCTTCTGCCAGTTCCAGGCGGTGCAGCGTTACCTGTCGGAGCCCGCGGTGTGGCACCTGCCGTTCCCGTTCGAGGACCTGCCACCCAACCTGGAAGGCTTCGACACGGTGTTTTCCATGGGCGTGTTCTACCACCGCCGCTCGCCGATCGAGCATTTGCTGGCGCTCAAGGACTGCCTGGTCAAGGGCGGCGAACTGGTGCTGGAAACCCTGGTGGTGGAAGGCGACCGGCATCAGGTGCTGGTGCCGGAAGACCGCTACGCGCAGATGCGTAACGTATGGTTCCTGCCGTCGGTGCCGGCCCTGGAACTGTGGCTGCGTCGTGCCGGCTTCAGCGATGTGCGTTGCGTGGATGTGAGCGTGACCAGCATCGAGGAACAGCGCGGCACCGAGTGGATGAAGTACCAGTCGCTGAGCGATTTCCTCGACCCCAACGACCACAGCAAGACCATCGAAGGCCTGCCGGCGCCGATGCGCGCCGTTATCGTCGCCAGGAAGTAAATGCCCCACACCGTGTAGGAGCGAGGCTTGCCCGCGATAGCGATTTCGAGCGTCACGCCAGGTTCGAGGTATGCATGGCCCGGGCTGACGTCATCGCGAGCAAGCTTCGCTCCTACAGAGAAGGGAGGTGCTCAGTTGCGACTGGCCCGGCGCGCCTTGAAAAACTCGCTCAACACCGCGCCGCACTCTTCAGCCAGCACCCCACCCTCGACCAATACCCGGTGGTTGAGAAAACCCTGGCTGAAGAACTGCCCCTGGCTCTGCACGATGCCCGCCTTGGGCTCCAGCGCGCCGTACACCACCCGGGCGATACGCGAATGCACGATCAGCCCGGCGCACATGCTGCATGGCTCCAGGGTCACGTAGAGGGTGCTGCCGGGCAGGCGATAGTTGTCGACCGCCTGGGCCGCGGCGCGGATCGCGACCATTTCCGCGTGGGCGCTGGGATCGCTGCCGCTGATCGGGCAGTTGAAACCTCGGCCGATGATTTCCCCGTCCTGCACCAGCACCGCGCCCACCGGCACCTCGCCCAGGGCCGCGCCCTGGGCGGCCAGGGCCAGGGCTTCACGCATGAAGTCCTGGTCGCGGCTGCGATCGATGATCCGGGCGGGGCGAATCTGCCGCATCAGGCCACCTCGATGGCGGCCATCAGGCCGGTTTCCATGTGGTCGATCACATGGCAATGGAACATCCACACCCCCGGGTTATCCGCCACCAGCGCCACCCGGGCACGCTCGTTCTTGCCCAGCAGGTAGGTGTCGGTGAAGTACGGGGTGATCTTCTTGCGGTTCGAGGCGATGACCTTGAAGCTCATGCCGTGCAAGTGGATCGGGTGCTGGTACTGAGTCATGTTCTTCAATTCGAAAATGTAGCTCTGGCCCTTCTTGAGCGTGGCGATCGGGCGGTCGGCGCAGGTCTTGTCGGTGATGTCCCAGGCCTTGCCATTGATCTGCCAGAGGCTCGGTGGCTTGCCATTGTCCACGTTCACCGAGACTGAGCCAACCCACTCGAAGTTGAAGTTGAGCTTCTCGGCGTTATCCAGGTCCGGCTCGGCGATCGGGTTGGCCGGCAACGCCGGCGGCCACTCGGTCGGCGCGTCGCTGTTGGCCACCGAACGCAAGGTGCCCAGGCGCACCGGGCCGTTGCGCAACGACAATTCTTCACCGGTCGGCGGTGCCTTGATCGCCAGGCAGATGCGCATGCCCGGCCCCAGCCAGTACTCCTTGCCCAGCGGCCGCGGCTCGATGGGGTTGCCGTCCAGGGCGTAGATTTGCGCTTCGACACCCGGAATGTTGATGCGGTAGGTCAGGGTGTTGTCGAGGTTGAGCAGGCGCACGCGGGTGATCTGCCCGGCCGGGATCTCCACCACTGCCTGGGACACGCCATTGATGGTCGACAGGCGCCCCGCCGTACCGCCACGCGCCGCCTCGCGGGGAATGCTGAAAGGCACGAAGGCGCCGGCTTCATCCACATGCCAGCTTTTCAGGCTCAGGGTGCGTTCGTACTTGAAGCCGGTGGGTTCGCGCTCTTCGATGATCAGCGGGCCAACCAGGCCGCGACCCAGTTCTTCACTGCTGTTGACGTGGGGGTGGTACCAGTAGCTACCGGCATCCGGCACGCGGAACTTGTAGTCGAAGTATTCGCCCGGCATCACCGGCAATTGCGAGACGTAAGGCACCCCGTCCATTTCCAGCGGCAGGCGGATGCCATGCCAGTGGATGGTGGTGGCCACCGGCAGGTGGTTGATGAAGCGCACCCGCAGCCACTCGCCCTGGCGCACCCGCAGCTCGGTGCCCGGCGCGGACGGGCCGAAGGCCCAGGCTTCGGTCTTGTGGCCCGGCACCAGTTCCACGTCCAGCGGCGCGGCGATCAGTTGATAATCGTGGCCCGCCTCGGCGTCGGCCATCTTGCCCAGCCAGTAACGCGCCGCGCCGCCGGCGCCCACGCCAACCACGGCAAGACCGGCCAGACCACCGAGTATCTGTCGACGGGTAAAGGACATGGACTCAACTACCTCACGTATCCGCGGCGGGCCGGGGCCCGCAAAAGGCGAATACGATACACCCGCAGTTGAGAAACAGTAAGGCCGGCGCGGCGACCGGCCGCAGGCATAACCGCCCCTGTAGCCGCTGCCGAGCTTGCGTACGGACGCGAAGCGTCCGCAACCCAGGCAATGCGTTGCACCTGAGCCACCACCTTGGATGCCTTGGCGGGCGCGGCGCGCCCGTATGCAGCCTCGCAGGCTCGGCAGCGGCTACAGAGGAGACAAGCCGACGAGCAGATGCACCACGCCGCCGACCAGCGCCATCACCCCGGGCACGCCGGCATTACGCAAGGCTGTGGCATCGAGCAAGGTCGGGTCATGCAATTCCACCCGCACCCGGGTCAGGGCCACGCGTTGCCGGGTCTTGAGGTTGTTGGCGCCGCCCAGCGCCGCGATGACGGCCTCGTCCAAGGCGGCGTCGTCCTTGACCGGGGCCGTCGCTTTCGGCTGGTCGGGCACCAGATCCGGAGTCAGGGCCTTCCAGAACGCCCGCTGCAATTTCTCGAACATGTTCAGTTCTCCAGAACCGGTGAAGGGGCCAGCGTCGATTGCCGATGCTGGTGCAAGGCGTCACGCACCTGCTCGGCGCTTTCCAGGCCGAGAATGCGCCCGGCGAGGGCCTGGCACTGGCTCAGCTCGACCTCGCGCACGCCGGCCTTGATCGCCGGAATCAGCGGCACGCTGACCGACAGCTCGTCCACACCCAGCCCCAGCAGCAGCGGCACCGCCAGGGTTTCCGAAGCCAGCGCCCCGCACACGCCGACCCACTTGCCATGGGCATGGGCAGCCTTGACCGTGGAGGCGATCAGACGCAGCACCGCCGGGTGGAAACTGTCGGCCTGGCTGGCCAGGCGCGGATGATCGCGGTCCATGGCCAGGGTGTACTGGGTCAGGTCGTTGGTGCCGATGGAGAAGAAGTCCACCTCCGGCGCGAACAGGTCGGCCAGCAGCGCCGCCGACGGCACTTCGATCATGATCCCCAGCTTCGGCAACTCCTTGAGCCCCAGGGCCAGGGCTTCGTCCTCCAGCATCTGCCGCGCCCGCCGCAACTCCGCCAGCTGGGTGACCATCGGCAGCATGATGTGCAGGCGAGCCAGCCCGGCGCTGGCGAGGATCGCCCGGAACTGCTCGCGCAACAGCTGCGGGCGCTCCAGGCACAGACGGATCCCGCGCATGCCGAGGAAGGGGTTGGCTTCAGGTTCCATCGGCACATAGGCCAGCGGTTTGTCGCCACCGACATCCAGGGTCCGCACCACCAGATTGCGCTCCGGCCCCAGGGCCCGGGCGATGGCGCTGTAGGTCGCGGCCTGTTCCTCGTGGCTCGGGGCGACGCCGCGGTCCTGGTAAAGAAATTCCGAACGCAACAGGCCGACGCCCTCCCCGCCCAGGTCCATGGCCTGCTCCGCCTCGGCCAGCGAGGCGACGTTGGCCGTCACCTCGAAGTGATGGCCGTCGCGGGTCACCGCGGCCTGGGCCGACTGTTCCAGCTCCTGGCGCTGGCGCTGCTGTTGCTGCTGACGTCGTGCCTGCAACTGTGCGATCACCGCCGGCGCAGGCTCCAGGTGCAATTCGCCCTGGTCGGCATCCAGCAGCACCGGTGTGCCGCTGGCCAACGCCAGCACCTGTACCGGCAGGCCGCAGATCGCCGGCAACCCCAGGGCCCGGGCCAGAATCGCCACATGGCTGGTGGCCCCGCCGCCGACCGTGGCGAACCCCAGCACCTTGCGGGTATCGAGGCTGGCGGTCTGGGACGGGGTGAGCTGCTCGGCAATCAGGATCGCCTGCTCCGGCAGGGCCCAGGCGCTGTCCTGCACACCCAGCAGCAACTTGAGCACCCGCTGGCCGACATCCATCAGGTCCAGGGCGCGCTCGGCCAGCAACGGACTGCCTGAATCCTTGAACAGCTCGGTGGTGGCTTCGGTGGCGCGGTTCCAGGCGAATGCCGCGCTCTTGCCGTCGCTGATCAGGGCCTGGGCCTGCTCCAGCAGGCTCGGGTCTTCCAGCAGTTCCTGGTGAGCCTTGAAGATCTCGCCCTGGGCTGCACTGGCGGCCTTGTCCCGCAGGACTTGCAGGGCCGCGTTGGCCTGCGCCAGCGCCCGTTCCAGCTGCCCACGCTGCGCCGCCTGATCGCTGACGAACTCGACGACCTCAAGCTTCTGCTCGGCCACCTGCACCACTTGCCCGAAGGCCGAACCCGTCGAGGCGCAGACGCCCCGCAGCAACTTGCCCGATGGCGCGGCAACCGGCGCCACAGGTTCGGCGGCGATCACCGCGGTCACCGCTTCGCCACAACCACTCGCCAGCAATTCGGCCAGGGTCTTGATCGCCCTCTCGGCATCCTCGCCCGCCGCGCTGACTTGCAGGGCATCGCCCTGCGCGGTCTGCAACGCCATGATCGCCACCAGGGACTTGGCGTTGGCGCTGGCCTGCTGCTTGTGCAGGCAGATGCTCGCCTTGAAGCCCTTGGCCGCCTGGGCGAACACCGCCGCCGGACGCGCATGCAGGCCATTGGGATTGGGCAGCGTCACCGGTTTGGAAAACAGCGCCTCGCTCTCTTCCTCGGGCTCCGCGCTTGGCGCAGTCTCGCCCAGGCTCAACTGCAATAGCGGCTGGCCGCTGTCCACCAGCGCGCGGTCCGCGGTCAGCCAGGTGAACGGCTCGCCGCTGACCACCAGCATCAGCGTCAGCAGGCTGCGGGCATGCACGGCGATGTAGTCGGCATCGAACTCGATCAACGGTTGCCCAGCCTCGACCCGCTGGCCCTCCTCCACCAGGCGGCTAAAGCCCTTGCCCGCCAGGTTCACCGTGTCCAGGCCGATGTGCATCAGCACCTGCACCCCGTTGTCGTCAGTGATGCTCACCGCATGGCCACTGTCCTGCACGTTGCTGACCACACCGGCCAGCGGCGCGCGCAGGGTCTGCGAGGTCGGGTCGATGCACAGGCCGTCACCGATGACCCGGCTGCAGAACACCGGGTCCGGCACTTGCTCCAGGGGCATCAGCAGCCCGGACAGCGGCGCGAGCAGTTGCAATTGTTGGGTTGTAGCCATGACTTCACCTGCTGTTTGTTCTTGTAAGTGCCGATGGAGCGCGAGCCCCGACAGCATCGCTTATTTCCACCAGTACTCGACTTGCAATCCGACGTTCGCGCCATGCCTGGCGGTGCCGAAGGCGCCGGTATCGGACAGCGCCGACCCCGCCGCCAGCTCATTGGCCGCGCGCTTGGCGGCCTGGTTCCAGCTGGCATAGGTGTAGTACAGACGCACCTCGGGGCGCGCCCAGAATTCCGGGCCCTTGGGCGACCAGGTCGGGGCGAAGGTGAACTTGCTGAGCTTGCGCGTGCCGCCGGGGGCCTCGACCTGATCGTGGCCCAGCTCGGTGACCAGCTTGAACTGCTCGCTGATCGCATAGGCCGGGCGGATGCCCAGGGAGATCCAGTTCTGGTCGTTGCCGTCGGGGCGGATGTCTTTCTGATAGATCGCCTCGACCTGCCCGCCAAACCGCGGGGTCAATTGCCAGTCGAAGAACTCCACCAGGCGGTAGCTCTTGTTGCTGTCATCCAGTTGCACATTGCCGGTGTAACCCAGCCCGGTGCCCGGGCCTTCACCGTACTGCAACGCCAGCTTGTTCTTGCCACCGAGGAAGTCCTTTTGCACATGCTGGGCGGTGATCGCCCAGCCCCGATGGGCGTCGCGACTGTCAGGCTTGTCGATGTAGCTCAGGCCCAGTTCCAGCTCGCCGCCGGGGTTGGTCTTGAAACCGGCGACATTGAAGTCGTGCCGGTTGATGTAGTCCTTCTGGTACAGGTTGTCCTTGCGCGAGAAGGCGTAGCTGTATTTCAAGTCGCCGATCAGCACGTCCTCGATACCGCCGCCAGTGGCGCTCTGGTTCCAGTAGTAGAAGTCGGAGATATGGATGTCGTTGCGCTTGTAGTAACGCCGGCCGGCCCACAGCGAGCCGCCATTGAGGCTGGGCATGTTCGACCATTGGGCATACATCTGCGGCATGCGCGCCGAGCCGTTGTCGCCCTGGAAGGTCAGGCTGCGGTCGTACTGGTTATACAGCGACGCCATGGCATCGACACTGAGCACCGAGCCGTCGTCCAGGGTGTACAGGTCCTGGCGCAGCTCCAGCTCGGCGTACTGTTCGCATTCGTTGCCCAGGCGGTATTTGGACTGGGCGCCGGGCAGTTGGAAACAGGATTGCGAGCTGCTGTTGACCGAGGTCCCGAGGCCGCTACGCAAGTAACCGGCGAACTCCAGGGCCTGGGCCGGGAACGGCAAGGCCAGGCAGACGCAAGAGGCTGCGAGACCGCGATTTATTGTTGTTTTCATAAGCCACCCCATTATTTTTATTCTGTGTGTGTGCCCCGCAGGCGCCGCCCTACCGGCGAGCGAAAGCTCGCGGTGTACCGGGCACGCCGCGCTCATGCGGGGAAGGTTGTCAGCGGTCGATCAGGTGCAGGACAAAGGACTCGTAAGGCCGCAGGAACAGCTGGCGACTGCGGGTTTGATGGTCCGCGTAGTTACTGATGACCAGGCGCTGCTCCATGCGCTCGGTCATCACTCCCTCCGGCAACTGCACTTCGCAGGCGCTGCCGTAGAAATTGTTCACCACCAGCAGACGCTCGCCCTGGCCCTCGCGCAGATAGGCCCAGACCTGCGGGTGCTCGGCCAGCAACTGGCGATATTCGCCGTCCTGGATCAGCGGCTCGCGACGGCGCAGGGCAATCAGCTGGCGATAGTGGTGCAACACCGAATCCGGGTCTTCGAGCTGCTGCGCGACGTTGATCCGCGCGGCATTGGCCGGCACGCCGATCCAGGGCTCGACGCTACTGAAACCGGCATGGGCCTCGGTATTCCATTGCATCGGCGTGCGCCCGTTGTCCCGGGACTTCTGCATGATCGCCGCCATGTTGTCCGCCTCGCTGTCGCCGGCTTCGCGCTTGAGGCGGTAGATGTTCAGGGTCTCGACATCGCGGTATTGGTCGATGTGGGTAAAGCCGGGGTTGGTCATGCCCAGCTCTTCGCCCTGATACACGAACGGCGTGCCCTGGAGGAAGTGCAGCGCGGTGGCGAGCATCTTCGCCGAAACCACCCGGTACTCGCCGTCGTCGCCGAAACGCGACACCACCCGTGGCTGGTCGTGGTTGCACCAGAACAGCGCGTTCCAGCCACCGCCAGCCTGCATGCCGCTCTGCCACTCGGAGAGGATGCGCTTGAGCTGGAGGAAGTCGAAATCGGCTCGAATCCACTTCTGCAGGTTCGGGTAGTCGACCTTCAGGTGGTGGAAGTTGAAGGTCATTGACAGCTCTTTCGACTCGGGCTGCGAGTAACGAATGCAGTGATCGAGGCTGGTGGAAGACATCTCGCCGACGTTGATCAGGTCAAAGCCCTCGAAGACCTCGCGATGCATCTGCTGCAGGTACGGGTGCACGTTCGGGCCGTCGGTATAGAAGCGTCGACCGTCGCTGGCATCTTCCGGGAAATCCGCCGGTTTGGAGATCAGGTTGATCACGTCCAGGCGGAAGCCGCCCACGCCCTTGTCGCGCCAGAAACGCATCATCTTGAACACTTCGGCGCGCACCTGGGGGTTGTCCCAGTTGAGGTCGGCCTGGGTATGGTCGAACAGGTGTAGGTAGTACTGGCCGGTCTGCGCTTCGTATTCCCAGGCGGAACCGCCGAACTTGGACTCCCAGTTGTTCGGCTGGTCACGCCAGATGTAGAAGTCGCGATACGGGTTGTCGAGGCTGCTGCGCGCCTGCTGGAACCACTCATGCTCGATGGAGGTGTGGTTGACCACGATGTCCAGCATCAGCTTGATGCCACGCTTGCCGGCCTCGGCGATCAGCAACTCGCAATCGGCCATGGTCCCGTAGCTCGGGTCGATGGCGTAGTAGTCGCTGATGTCGTAGCCGTTGTCGCGCTGGGGCGAACGCAGGAACGGGGTGAGCCACAGGCAATCGACGCCCAGCCAGTGCAGGTAGTCGAGCTTGTCGACCACCCCCAGCAGGTCGCCGGTGGCCTGGCCGCTGTGGCTGTAGAAACTCTTCGGGTAGATCTGGTAGATCACCGAACGCTGCCAGTCTTGCATGGCGGGCTCCTTCAATGGGTTGGGTACTGGCCCTGGGGGCCTTGTCGCGATCTGTCAGGCGACGCGATACCCCGGCCGGATGATCTTCATGCTCAAGCCGCAGGTCAGCACGAACGGCACCACCAGGGCGACGACCATGCCGACCACGAACATCGGGATGTACTGGGGAATGATCGAGATGAATCCCGGCAGCCCGCCAACGCCGATGGCCGAGGCCTGGACCTTGTTCAGCGAGAGGAAAATGCAGCCTAGCGCCGAGCCGATCAGCGCGGCGTAGAACGGGAACTTGTAGCGCAGGTTGACCCCGAACATGGCAGGTTCCGTGATGCCGAAATAGGCGGAGATCGCCGAGGTCGAGGCCATGCTGCGGTCCCGCGCGTTGCGGCTCATGCTGAACACCGCCAGTGCCGCGCTGCCCTGGGCCAGGTTGGACATGACGATCATCGGCCAGATGAAGGTGCCGCCCTGGGTCGAGATCAGTTGCAGGTCCACGGCGAGGAACATGTGGTGCATGCCGGTGATCACCAGCGGCGCGTAGAGCAGGCCGAAAATCGCCCCGCCAACCATTGGCGCCAGTTCGAACAGGGTGACCACGCCCTCGGTGATCAGGATCCCCAGGTGCCGGGTCACCGGGCCGATCACCGCCAGCGCCAGCACGCCGGTGACCACGATGGTGGTGATGGGCACGACCAGCAGGGTGATCGCATTCGGCACCCGCGCCCGCAGCCATTTCTCGATGACGCTCATGACATAGGCCGCCAGCAGGATCGGCAGGATCTGCCCCTGATAGCCGACCTTCTCGATCTGGAACAGGCCGAAGATGTCGAAGTACGGCAGGCTCTGGCCCTCCAGCCCGGCCACGGCCTTGCCGTAGTTCCAGGCATTGAGCAGGTCGGGGTGCACCAGCATCAGGCCCAGCACGATGCCGAGGATTTCGCTGCCGCCAAAGCGCTTGGCCGCCGACCAGCCCACCAAGGCCGGCAGGAATACGAAGGAGGTGTTGGCCATCAGGTTGATCAGGCTCCACACGCCATCCAGGGTCGGATAGGCCTCGAGCAGGGTCCGGCCTTCGATGAACATGCCCTTGGCGCCGATCAGGTTGTTCACCCCCATCAGCAGGCCGGCAATGATCAGCGCCGGCAGGATCGGCATGAAGACATCGGAAAACACCCGCACCAGACGCTGCATGGCGTTGGTCTTGTCGGCGCCCTTCTGCTTGACGTCGGCGATGGTGGAAGCGGCCAGCCCGGTGAGTTGGCGCAACGCGGCATAGACCTTTTCGACTTCGCCGGGGCCAATGACCACCTGGAACAGGCCACCGGTGAAAAACGAGCCCTTGACCAGATCGATCTGGTTCAGCGTCGCGCTGTCCACCCGGCTCGGGTCCTTGAGCGCCAGGCGCAGGCGGGTGACGCAATGCGCGGCTTGTTCGAGGTTGTCGGCGCCACCGAGGCTGTGCAGCAACTCGCTGGCGATCGTGGAGTAATCGTGGCTCATGCTTGTTCTTCCGCTTTGGTTTTTTGTTATTGGCAGCACGCCGAAGCGAAAAATACTCGTCTGTACGAGTTAAAGCAACAACTCGTACAGACGAGTTTGCCGGCATCGCTCCGAAACCCGGGTCGCAGGGAGTTTCTGCTGCGCAAAAACGGCTCTAGATCCATACTCTCCGGCAGAGCGCGCCATGCGCGACAGAAAATTCTTAAACTGCTGTAAGGTGTTTCATTGCCATTTCGACACCCGCAGTCAGGCGTTCGACCCACTCGCCTCAAATAGACAAATCCGCTCACGGCCCTTAAGGTTCCCGCCTTGAGCGCAGACGGCACAGAGCCATCCCATGAGTAAATACAACCAGATCTACAGCGATCTGCTTGCCAGCATCACCACCGAGCGCCTGGAACGCGGCGCTCGTCTGCCTTCCGAAACCGAGTTGATGGACAGCTACCAGGCCAGCCGCGGCACCGTGCGCAAGGCCATCGAGCAGTTGCAGGAGCGCGGCTTCGCCCAGAAGATCCATGGCAAGGGCACTTTTGTGCTGTCGCCGCACCCGATCGAGTTCCAGCTGGGCGGCATTGTCAGCTTCCAGGAAACCTATCCGCGCCTGGGCAACGACGTCAGCACCGAGGTGGTGGAGTTCACCCAGTTTCCCCTCGAAGGCGCGTTGCGCGAACACCTGCAGGCCGAGGAAGGCAGCCTGATTACCCGCATCAAGCGGGTGCGGCGTATCGATGGCAAACGGGTGATTCTCGATATCAACCACTTCGTCGCCGAGTTGATCCCGGGACTGGACCGGCAGATTGCCGAGCACTCGATCTACGCCTACATCGAGCAGACCCTGCAATTGCAGATCAGCTACGCCCAGCGGACCATCGAAGCCACCCCACGCACCCGGGATGACCAGCAGCACCTGGACCTGGAGGGCCAGAGCCACGTGATAGTGGTCAGCAACCAGACCTTCCTGCAGGACGGCCGGCAGTTCGAGTACACCGAATCACGCCATACCCTGGACAAGTTCTACTTCTCGGACGTCGCCCGACGCTGACCACCGCGGCAGGCCCGCTCAACCCAGCAGCGCCACCAGTTCGGCGCTCGGCGTGCCGACCCGTCGGGCCTCCTTGGCGACGTTTACGGATTGCGCGACCCGCGCCACCTCTATCACCGGATGCTGCAACTGGTAACCGCCCCGGGCCTCCAGCCAGCTCAGCACTTCCGCCAGATGCCAGAGCGAGGCACTGCCCTCGTGGATCGCCAGGGGGAAACTGCCGGCATGGTTGAGCATCAACTTGCGCATGTTCTGCCGGGAGACCCCGACGATGTCGGCAATCTCGCTCAGGCCGACGAAATCCGGGCTGGCCTCTACCAGCCGCGCATCCGGAATGATCCGCTTGATATCGCCCAGGGCACTGAGCAGCGCCGCCTCAGCGCTTTCGGCCTCGCGGCTGAACTCCAGTGCCAGGCGCCCCGCCAGCCCGGTACCGACCAGCGCATCGGTACAGCCCCCCGCGCCGAGGCGCTCCACCAGCACGTCCGGGTCGCAGTCGTGGGCGGGCAGCAGGTAGTTGAGGGTAAACAGGTATTCCATGGTCATGACTCCCGACGAGGTTGCGGGACTTTCCCGCCGCGCAGCTGATTCAGCGTGCAGTTGTCGATTACCCGGCACAGCGCCCGGGCATGCTGGAGGGGATTTTTCGGCGTGCTCCACACACTGGTGATGCAGAACTCGCCGCAACGACACACCTCGCTGTTGTAAGGGCAGTAGATCTTGCCCCAGGCATGACTACCGCCGACTTCGACGCGCCAGCCCTGCCATTCGGCGTAGCGCAGCGCCATTTCAATGTCTTTCTTGGGATGAGGTGTGCGAGCCATCCATGGCCTCCAGTCTCGTCAACAATGAATAGGTTGTCAACTGACAACCACAAATATTCTGAACACCTGCGCCGGAGTCGCCAGAGGCCGCCGCTGGGAGTTCGATGAATGTCTGTCGAGGGTACACAGGCCAGGCGGGCGACGATGTGCCCATGTCTTTCCTGGTATTGCGGAAGGGCTGGAAAACGGGCTTTTTAAAGACCCTGAAACACAAATGGCGATCGACACCCGAAGGTCTCGATCGCCATTGCTGTTGCCTGAACGATCAGCTGCCGATCACTCGGCCGGGATCATTCCCACTCGATGGTGGCTGGCGGCTTGCTCGACACGTCGTAGGTGACGCGGGAGATGCCTTCGATCTCGTTGATGATCCGGCCGCTGACGGTTTCCAGCAGCTCGTAAGGCAGGTGCGCCCAACGCGCGGTCATGAAGTCGATGGTTTCCACGGCACGCAGGGCCACGACCCAGGCGTAACGACGGCCGTCACCGACCACGCCCACCGATTTCACCGGCTGGAATACCACGAACGCCTGGCTGACCTTGTGGTACCAGTCGGCCTTGCGCAGCTCTTCGATGAAGATGTGGTCGGCGCGACGCAGCAGGTCGGCGTATTCCTTCTTCACTTCGCCGAGGATGCGCACGCCCAGGCCCGGGCCCGGGAACGGGTGACGGTAGACCATGTCGTACGGCAGGCCCAGCTCCAGGCCCAGACGACGGACTTCGTCCTTGAACAGCTCGCGCAGTGGCTCGACCAGCTTGAGGTTCATTTCTTCCGGCAGGCCGCCCACGTTGTGGTGCGACTTGATCACGTGGGCCTTGCCGCTCTTGGCGCCAGCCGACTCGATCACGTCCGGGTAGATGGTGCCCTGGGCCAGGAACTTGATGTTGTCCAGCTTGCAGGATTCGGCATCGAACACGTCGATGAAGGTACGGCCGATGATCTTGCGCTTCTTCTCCGGGTCGGCTTCGCCGGCCAGGTTGTTGAGGAACTGTTCCTCGGCGTTGGCGCGGATCACCTTGACGCCCATGTTCTCGGCGAACATGGCCATCACTTGCTCGCCTTCGTGCAGGCGCAGCAGGCCGTTGTCGACGAAAACGCAGGTCAGCTGGTCGCCGATGGCTTTGTGCAGCAGGGCCGCGACCACCGAGGAGTCGACGCCGCCGGACAGCCCCAGCAGCACGTTGTCGGTGCCGACCTGGGCACGCACCTGGGCGATGGCGTCTTCAGCGATTTTCGATGGGGTCCACAGGGCTTCGCAGCCGCAGATGTCGAGGATGAAGCGCGACAGGATGCGACCACCCTGCTTGGTGTGGGTCACTTCCGGGTGGAACTGCACGCCGTAGTAGCGCAGGTCGTCGTTGAACATGCCGGCGATCGGGCAGCTCGGGGTGCTGGCCAGGATGTGGAAGTCTTGCGGCATCTTGGTGACCTTGTCACCGTGGCTCATCCATACGTCGAGGCCGAACAGGCCGTCGGCGTCGACGTGGTCTTCGATGCCGTCCAGCAGGCGGCTCTTGCCGACCACATCGACGCGGGCATAACCGAATTCACGCAGTTCGGAACCCTCGACCTTGCCGCCCATTTGCTCGGCCATGGTCTGCATGCCGTAGCAGATACCGAAGACCGGCACGCCCAGGTCGAACACCGCTTGCGGGCAACGCGGGCTGTTGGCTTCGTGCACGGACTCGGGGCCGCCGGCGAGAATGACGCCTTTGGGAGCGAATTCGCGAATCGCTTCGTCATCCATGTCGAACGGATGCAGTTCGCAGTACACGCCGATTTCACGCACGCGACGGGCGATCAATTGGGTGTACTGAGAACCGAAATCGAGGATCAGGATGCGGTGGGCGTGAATGTCGAGGGCCATGATTCAGTCTCGTCTAGGTAATTCGAAAACAGTCGTGATTCAGAAACGACTCGGGGCTGAATAAAACAGCCCCGGTCATTTAACGTTTTGCTTGAAGCATCAACCTACGCGGTAGTTTGGCGCTTCCTTGGTGATCTGCACGTCATGGACGTGGGATTCAGCCATACCGGCGCCAGTGATGCGTACGAACTCTGGCTTGGTGCGCATTTCTTCGATGTTGGCGCTACCGGTGTAGCCCATGGAAGAACGCAGGCCCCCCATCAGCTGATGGATGATGGCGGTCAGGGTGCCCTTGTAGGGAACACGGCCTTCGATGCCTTCCGGAACCAGCTTCTCGGCACCCGCGGAGGAGTCCTGGAAGTAACGGTCGGAAGAGCCCTGGGCCTGGGACATGGCACCCAGCGAACCCATGCCGCGGTAAGCCTTGTAGGAGCGACCCTGGAACAGTTCGATTTCGCCTGGCGCCTCTTCGGTACCGGCGAACATCGAGCCCATCATCACGCAGGAAGCACCGGCGACGATGGCCTTGGACAGGTCACCGGAGAAGCGGATGCCGCCGTCGGCGATCAATGGAACGCCGGTGCCTTCAAGGGCCGCGGCGACATTGGCGATGGCGCTGATTTGCGGTACGCCGACACCGGCGACGATACGGGTGGTGCAGATCGAACCAGGGCCGATACCGACCTTGACCGCATCAGCGCCCGCTGCGGCCAGGGCCTTGGCTGCGGCACCGGTGGCGATGTTGCCGCCGATCACCTGCACTTGCGGGTAGTTTTCCTTGACCCAGCGAACGCGGTCGATCACACCTTTGGAGTGACCGTGGGCAGTGTCGACCACCACTACGTCCACGCCGGCGTTGACCAGGGCGGCAACGCGGTCGCCGGTGTCTTTACCGGTACCGACGGCAGCCCCTACGCGCAGACGACCTTGATCGTCCTTGCTGGCCAGCGGGTAAGCCTTGGCTTTTTCGATGTCGTTGACGGTCATCATGCCTTTGAGGGCGAACTTGTCGTCGACGATCAGCACGCGCTCGATGCGGTGCTTGTGCAGCAGCTCGCGCACGTCGTTCTTGTCGGCGCCTTCCTTGACCGTGACCAGGCGCTCTTTAGGCGTCATCACTTCACGGACACTGGCGTCCAGGCGGTTTTCGAAACGCACGTCACGGGAAGTGACGATGCCGACCAGGTCGCCATCGTGCAGTACCGGAACGCCGGAAATGTTGTGCATGCGGGTCAGTTCGAACAGGTCGCGCACCGTGGCGTCAGCCTCGATGGTGATCGGGTCTTTGACGACGCCGGCTTCGAACTTCTTGACCTTGCGGACTTCGGCAGCTTGCTGCTCGATGGTCATGTTCTTGTGGATGATGCCGATGCCACCTTCCTGAGCCATGGCGATTGCCAGACGGGCTTCAGTGACGGTGTCCATTGCGGCGGAAACCAGTGGAATATTCAGCTCGATGCCACGGGTAAGACGGGTCTTGAGACTGACTTCGTTAGGAAGCACCTCGGAATAACCGGGCACTAGGAGAATGTCGTCGAAGGTCAGAGCTTCTTGGCTGATACGCAGCATCGCGGGGGCTCCCGAGCGGGAAAATGGAAGCGCGCCATTATACTCAGACACCTACCCGGGCTCAATGTAAAAGTCTGTCTATTATCAACGGGGTGATGGATGGGGAATTTGCCAGAACACAGCATCTGTTTCGCGAGCAGACATGGCACCTGCTGATGATGAATTCACCACCCGGACCCGGCTGCCGAAATCCCCTTACAACTCCACCTTCACCCAGCTCACCGGCTGATCCAGCCATTCGGCGAACTCGTCGAGAAAGCTCTGCTTGAACCCGGCTTCGGCCCAGTTATTGAAGATGAAACCGAGGTTGGAAAACCCACACTCCTGCAAGAACAGAAAACCGTTGATGTCATCTTCATGACCGCACTCGGGGCAGGTGAAGTTATCAGTGCGCCCGGGCATCCAGTCTTCCAGGCTCTCGAACAGCGCCTCCCCCACTTCCTGACGGCATTCGGCGCAACCCGCTTCCTCGAGAAACCCCTTGGCCGGGGTATAGATGCAGCGCTTGGTAATGATTTCCAGGCCGTTGACCGGTTCACCAAAGGGCAAGGCCTCCGGGTGCAGCACCACATCCCGCGCGCCTGGGGCGATCGCATGCGCCATGCGATTGCCGGTACGGCCACAGGTGCTCAAGGCTTCCTCAACGATGTTCTTGCGCACCAACCAACGCACGATCGCCCGGGCGCGGGGTTCGTGAACCGGCAAGGTGGAGATTTTCGGGATGATGATGCTTTGCGAGTTCATGGATGGGGCCTGAAGCGTCTGAAGGGAAGTCTGCGTCGCCTGCTCGAACAGTACCGCCAGCAAACCGATACCTGCCAATAAGTGTAGAAGTCGGCGTACCTGGCAAATCCGAGGGCCCGCAGCTTAATCCCTGAACCCCACAGGTCAAGTGCTCAGGTAACGACCGACCAGGGCCATGCCGCTGGCCAGCACCAGCCAGGTCACCAGCCGGACGAACGCCTCGCGGGACAATCTCATGGTCAGCCGCCGGCCAATCCACAGGCCCAGGGCCATGGCCGGCAACAAGCACAGCGCCAGCACCAATAAAGGCAGTTGCGCATAAACGCCGGCAATGGCGAACAGGCTCAGGCGCACCACCGTGCTGCAACTGATCAACGCACTCTGGGTGGCCCGCGCCGCATCCTTGGGCAGGCGGCTATTCAGATAGATCGCATATAAAAAGCCGCCGCTGCCGAACAGCGCGCCGAACGTTCCACCCACGGTCCCCATGGGAATCGCCCAGCCCGCCGCCAGCGCCTTGGGCCTTGTCTTGCCCCAAAGGCTGTACGCCGCATAAGCGCTGATAAACAGCCCCATCAACAGCAGCAACACATCGGACTTGAGGTTGAGCAGGAAGATCACCCCCAGGGTGCAGCCCAGCGCCATGCACGGCAGCAGGCGCAACAGTTCGGAGCGATCAACATCCCGCCGCGACGGCAGGAGATTGCCGAAGGCCGCGACAAAATCCAGCAGCACCAGCAGTGGGACTATCTTCGACAGCGGCATGAACAGGATCAGCACCGGCCCCGCCACCAGCGCCGTGCCGAATCCGGCGATGCCAAACACGATATAGGCCAGGGCGATCCCCAGGCCGATCGCCAACCAGCCACTCGTCCCCCACGACCACTGCCCCAACAACTCGACCATGCTCATCGATTCGCCTTCCTTCTTTATCAAGGAATGACTTTAGCCAGCCACAAGCCTTGCGACTAATATCATCAAAGCCACCTACCCATCTCAAAAAGGCATGACGAGTGATTTCAACCCGCCAACTGCGCTACTTCGTGGAAATCGCCGACAGCGGCAGTTTCAGCGCCGCCGCCGAACGCCTGTTCGTTGCCCAGTCAGCCCTCAGCCGGCAGATCAAGGAACTGGAAACCCACCTCAAGACCGCGCTGTTCGAGCGCACCGCGCGCCTGCCCAGGCTGACGGCGGCGGGCGAAGCGTTCTACCCGCGCGCCCGCAACCTGCTCGATGAGCTGAACAAGGCCAGCGAACTGGCGACCCAGGTCGGCCAGGGGCAGCTGGGAACATTGCGCCTGAGCCACTCCAGCACCGTGTCCATGAGCGGCCGCCTGCTGCGGGCCATCAGCGGTTACCTGGAGCAGTGCCCGGGGGCCTCGATGGACATCGCCACCCTGTCTTCCGAAGCGCAGTTGGAAGAAGTCGCCGAAGGCCGGCTGGATATCGGCCTGCTGCGACTGCCGGTACTGCGCCAGCGCGAGGGCGTGCGGATCACGCCACTGTTCAGCGAACGCCTGCTGCTGGCCGTGCCGCCGGGCCACCCTCTGGCAGCAGATCCTCCCAAGCAGGGCGTGGATCTGGCGCAACTGCGCGACGAAGCCTTTATCTCCATTCCCCATCCGCAGCGTGGCGGCCTGAGTTACCTGTCGGCCGAGTTGTGCATGCGCCAGGGCTTTTTCCCCAAGGCAGCGCGGGTGCTGTCGCGCAAGACCACGCAGTTGCAGTTGATCCAGGCCGGATTCGGCATCGCCCTGCTGCCCGAGTCGATGCGTGACATCGCGCCCGCCAGCCTGCACTTCCTGCCCTTGGCGGACCCGGCCTGCCAGAGCACGGTCGCCCTCGCCTGTCGGCAAGATCCGACACCTTTGGTCAAACAGTTCATCGAACACTTCCACAACGCTCTCACGCCCTAACCGCCGAAGGCGTATTGGAGGCCGGCAAAGGCATCGTCTCCTTTTGTTTCGATCCATGGAGATTGTTTGCCGAATGCCTTTAAACTGCGCCCCATGATTAAAGATCCCTTTGCAAGACTCGGCCTGGACCGCGAAGTCCTGACAGTCAGCCAGCTCAACGGCCGTGCGCGGGTGTTGCTGGAAGACGTGTTCAGCAACATCTGGGTCGAAGGCGAAATTTCCAACCTCGCCCGCCCGGCGTCCGGCCATGTGTATTTCACCCTCAAGGACAGCAATGCCCAGGTGCGCTGCGCGCTGTTTCGGCAAAATGCCGCGCGGGTGCGCCAGGCTCTGAAGGACGGCCTGGCGGTCAAGGTACGCGGCAAGGTCTCGCTGTTCGAAGGCCGCGGCGACTACCAACTGATCCTCGATACGGTCGAACCGGCCGGCGACGGCGCCCTGCGCCTGGCCTTCGATGCGCTGAAGGAAAAGCTCAGCGCCGAAGGCCTGTTCAGCAGCGAACGCAAAGTGCCACTGCCCGCCCATCCGCAGCGCATCGGCATTATCAGTTCGCCGACCGGGGCGGTGATTCGCGACATCATCAGCGTGTTCCGACGCCGCGCGCCACAGGTGGCCCTGACCCTGATCCCTACTGCCGTACAAGGCCGCGAGGCGACCGCGCAGATCGTCCGCGCCCTGAAAATGGCCGATGCCCGTGGCTTCGATGCGCTGATCCTGGCCCGTGGCGGCGGCTCCCTGGAAGACCTTTGGTGCTTCAACGAAGAAGCCGTGGCCCGGGCGGTGGATGCCTGTGTCACGCCGATCGTCAGCGCCGTGGGTCATGAAACCGACGTATCGATCAGCGACTTCGTCGCCGACGTGCGCGCACCAACGCCCTCGGCGGCGGCCGAACTGCTCGCGCCGGACGCCAGCGACCTGCAACACCGGGTCGAAAGCCTGCATCGGCGCCTGGTGATGCGCATGCGCGACCGGTTGCTGCGTGATCGCCTGCGCCTGGAAGGCATGGCCCGGCGCCTGCGTCACCCAGGTGAGCGCCTGCGCCAGCAAGCACAGCGCCTGGACGACCTGGACATGCGCATGCGCCGGGCGTTCGAGCGCAGCCTCAATACCCGCCGCGAGCGTCTGATCCGCCTGGAAACCCGGCTCGCCGGCCAACACCCCGGGCGTCAGCTGGCGCTGCTGCGGCAACGCCTAGATAGCCTGGCCGAACGCCTGCCACGGGCCATGCGCGAAGGTCTGAAATCCCGTCGCCTGCAACTGCAAAGCCAGATGCAGACCCTGCATGTGGTCAGCCCGCTGGCCACCCTGGGCCGTGGCTACAGCATCCTGCTGGACGAACGCGGCCAGGCCATTCGCAGCGCCGCACAGACCCAGCCGGGCCAGCGCCTCAAAGCCCGGCTTGGCGAAGGCGAACTGCAGGTCCGGGTCGAGGACAATCACCTGACGCCTGTCACCCTTTCTTTACTGGATTGATCCATGCCGCGTTTTCTGAGCTCCCTGCTGTTGCTGTGCCTGACCTTCAACGCCCACGCCGATAGCTACATCACACGCCTGCTGAACAAACCGGTGCCCGGCGGCGTGGCGGTGATCGATCTGGGCAGCGCCGCCCAGGCGCCCAAGGCCAGCTACCAGGGAAAACCGCTACTGGTGATCAAGGAACAGAACAACTGGCTGGCGATTGTCGGCATCCCGCTGACCGTCAAGCCCGGCACCCAGCAGATCAGCGCTGGCGGTCGCAACCTGAACTTCAGTGTGGGCAGCAAGAAATACCCGGAACAACACATCACGCTGAAGAACAAACGCCAGGTCAACCCCGATCCGGCCGACCTCAAGCGCATCGACGCCGAGTTGGCCGAGCAGGTCCGCGCCTACCGCAGTTTCAGCCCCAACACCCCGAGCAACCTGTTGCTGGACAAGCCGGTGAGCGGCCCGCTGTCGAGCAAGTTCGGCGTCCGCCGCTTCTTCAACGGTGAGGAGCGCAATCCGCACGCTGGGCTGGACTTCGCAGTGCCCGCCGGCACGCCGATCAAGACACCCGCAGCTGGCAAGGTGATCCTGATCGGCAATTACTTTTTCAACGGCAATACCGTATTCGTCGACCACGGCCAGGGTTTTATCAGTATGTTCTGCCACATGTCGAAGATCGACGTGAAGGTCGGCCAGCAACTGGCCCGCGGCGGGGTGGTCGGGAAAGTCGGCTCCACCGGGCGCGCCACCGGGCCGCACATGCACTGGAACGTCAGCCTGAACGACGCCCGGGTCGATCCGGCGATCTTTATCGGGGCCTTCCAGCCCTGAGCCGTGGCTCCCGCAGGGATTGCGCAGGTTCAAAACTCTGCGCAATAAGATCGAGCCAGCTATAAGCTCGACAGAATAAAATCTCGCGAAAAACCATTTTTAAGAGATTTATCTCAATTTTTTTCGACTGCTTGCCATCTTTCACCCCAGTGGTTAGGGTTGAGGGCATGAAAACCTCTCACACCCTCATTCAGCGCCGTCAACACCGAAGCCTCTGCCTCGTCAGCGCACGACTGCCAGGTTGAGTCGCGGTACCTCGTCCCCTGCTTCAAACAACACACCCATTGATTCACCGGCAGGCCGCCTCTTTTCGGCCCGGACAATAAGGATTTCCCCATGAGCATGCTCAAAGACCCTTCCTCGAAGTACCGCGCGTTCCCGACCATCAACTTGCCGGACCGCACCTGGCCGTCGAAGACCATCACCCGCGCGCCGATCTGGTGCAGCTCCGACCTGCGTGATGGCAACCAGTCGTTGATCGAGCCAATGGATGCGGTGAAGAAGCTGCGCTTCTGGAAAACCCTGGTCGCCGTCGGCGTGAAAGAAATCGAGGCCTCCTTCCCGGCCGCTTCGCAGACCGACTTCGACTTCGTGCGCACCCTGATCGAAGGCGGCCACATCCCGGACGACACCACCATCCAGGTGCTGACCCAGGCCCGTGAAGACCTGATCGCCCGTACTTTCGAATCGTTGCGCGGGGCGAAGAAAGCCATCGTCCACCTGTACAACGCCACCAGCCCGTCGTTCCGCCGCATTGTCTTCAACCAGGACAAGGAAGGCGTGAAAGAGATCGCGGTGAATGCCGCCAAGCTGTTCGTCAAATATGCCGCCCAGCAGCCGGAAACCCAATGGCAGTTCGAATACTCGCCAGAGACCTTCAGCGCCACTGAGCTGGAGTTCGCCAAGGAAGTCTGCGACGCAGTGATCGAGGTCTGGAACCCGACGCCAGCCAACAAGGTGATCCTCAACCTGCCGGCCACCGTCGAAGTCGCCACGCCGAACATCTATGCCGACCAGATCGAATGGTTCGGTCGCCACATCAACCGTCGTGACAGCGTGATCATCAGCCTGCACACCCACAACGACCGTGGTACCGGCGTAGCCGCCACCGAGCTGGGCCTGATGGCCGGCGCCGACCGCGTCGAAGGCTGCCTGTTCGGCAACGGCGAACGAACCGGCAACGTCGACCTGGTCACCGTGGCCCTGAACCTCTACACCCAGGGCATCGATCCGGAACTGGATTTCTCCGATATCGACGGCGTGCGCAAAGTGGTCGAAGAGTGCAACCAGATCCCGGTTCACCCGCGTCATCCGTATGTCGGCGACCTGGTTCACACCGCCTTCTCCGGCTCGCACCAGGACGCTATCCGCAAGGGCTTCGCCCAGCAGAAATCCGATGCGCTGTGGGAAGTGCCGTACTTGCCGATCGACCCGGCCGACATCGGTCGCAGCTACGAGGCGGTGATTCGCGTCAACAGCCAGTCGGGCAAAGGCGGTATCGCCTACCTGTTGGAACAGGAATACGGCATCAGCTTGCCACGCCGCATGCAGATCGAGTTCAGCCAGGTGGTACAGCGTGAAACCGATCGCCTGGGTCTGGAGATGACCGCCCAGCAGATCCACGCGCTGCTCCACAGCGAATACTTGCAGGCCAACACCCCATACGCGTTGGTCAGCCATCGCCTGCAGGAAGAAAACGGCCACAGCGCCGTGGAAGTGGAAGTGTCCGGCAAGGGCCAGGGCGAGACCAACCTGCACTGGCGCGGCAAGGGCAATGGCGCCCTGGAAGCCCTGGTGGCCGGCTTGCCGGTTCCGGTGGAAATCATGGACTACAACGAGCACGCCATCGGCGCGGGCACCAACGCCAAGGCAGCGGCCTATATCGAACTGCGTGTGAACGGCGAACGCGCGGTGCACGGTGTGGGTATCGATGAAAACATCACCACCGCCAGCTTCAAGGCCCTGTTCAGCGCGCTGAACCGCTCCCTGAGCCAGCTGGACGCCAAAGCCGCCTGACGGTTTACGGCGACAAAAAAGCCCCGGATGATCCGGGGCTTTTTTTGGCTGTGCATTTATTGCCCCACTCAGGCGGTGGTATTGATCCGCGCCGTCAGCGCCTGGAGCAAGGCCGCCTGCAATACTTGCAGGTTATTGGCAGTGATCGCGATCTGCGCCTGCACCTCCAAGGCCTGTTGCGCCTTCTGCTCCTCGCTCGCCTGGCCCTTCTGCACCCCGGACAATTGCGACTGCTGCTCGGACAGGGTCTTTTCGGTCTGGTCGATCTGCTTCTGCAACTGCGCGACGATATCAGCAGTGGATGAGCTGAGGTCGGCCTTGGCGCCGTATTCCCGCATGTCGACACTCACCGAGTCGCTGTCATCGACAGCGCCCTTGTCCTGCACCTCGAGCGGGCTGGCCTGCTGCTCGGCGATGTTGAGCTTTTGCGGCGCGGCCCCCAGCGGGAATGGATTGATGCTCGCGGCACCGATAGTGGTCATGACAAATCTCCCTGAAAATCCTCTTACCCCTTAACGGCCCACCCCGACAGATCTTTAAGCTTGAGTGAACTCGAAGGTGTCGGCATCGAGGTAGGCTGGAAAGCGCGCGCGATAGGCCGCCAGATCCGCGGCATTCAGGCAGACCTGAAATACCCCGTCGGCCTCCCCCGCGCTGAGCAGGGTCTCGCCCTGGAAATCCAACACCTGGCTATCCCCGGTGTAGGCAAACCCCTTGCCGTCGGTACCGACCCGATTGACCGCGGCCACATAACACAGGTTTTCGATGGCCCTGGCCGGCAACAAACGGTTCCAGTGCTGACGCCGTGCCCCTGGCCAGTTGGCGGTGTACAGCAGCAAGTCGGTATCCCGGGCATCGCGGCTCCACACCGGAAAGCGCAGGTCGTAGCAGATCAGCGGCCTGACCCGCCAACCCTTGAGTTCGAACTGCACCTGGCGCTCGCCCGGCGTGTAGTGATCGTGCTCGCCCGCCATGCGGAACAAATGGCGTTTATCGTAATGCCAGACCTCGCCGTCAGGGCGAGCCCACAGCAGGCGGTTGCGGTGGCTGCCGTCGGCGGCCTGGATAATCACGCTGCCAGTGATGACCGCATCAAGCCTGGCGGCCTGGCTGCGCAGCCACTTGCTGGTCGGACCGCTTTCCGCCTCGGCGAGGGCTTCGGACTCCATGGAAAATCCGGTGGTGAACATTTCCGGCAGGATAATCAGGTCGGCGCCCCGGGCCTGTTCGAGCAACAGCTCGAAGTGCTCAAGATTGGCCTGGCGGTCGTGCCAGACTAGAGAGGTCTGTATCAGCACCACATTCAGATTGGGTAAAGCACTCAGATCACGCATAGCTTCTCCGCTGCCTGACGCAGCGTCTCCTCACGCTTGGCAAAGCATAGCCTTACCAGACGCTGTCCTTGTGGTGGCTCGCGGTAGAACACCGACACCGGAATGGTCGCAACGCCGTGCTCGCGGGTCATCCAGATCGCCATCTCGACGTCATTCAGGTCCGGGCGGATCTGCGAGTAGTCCACCAGTTGGAAGTAAGTACCGGCCACCCGGGTAAAGCTGAAGCGCGAAGGTGCCAGCAGGTCGCAAAACAGATCACGCTTGGCCTGATAGAAACCGGGAAGCTCTTCGACATGTTCTGGGTGTTCGGCCATGTAGTCCGCCAGAGCGTACTGCAAAGGAGTCACGCCGCAGAAGCTGACATATTGATGCACCTTGCGCAGCTCCGCGCTCAGGGCCGGTGGTGCGACCACATAGCCGGTTTTCCAACCGGTCACGTGATAGGTCTTGCCAAAGGAACTGACCACAAATGCCCGTTGGTACAGCTCCTCATGGGCCAGCACGCTGACGTGGGGGATGCCGTCGAATACCAGATGCTCGTACACCTCGTCGCTGACCAGGTAGATATCCCGATCGCGAATCAGCGCAGCCAGCTGGTCCAGTTCCGCATGGCTGATCAGCGCACCGCTGGGGTTGTGCGGGGCATTGAGAATGATCATCCGCGTACGCGGGCTCAGGGCCTCGCCGAGTTTCTGCCAATCGATGGCGAAATCGGTCAGGCCAAGCTGTACATGCACGCAGCGCCCGCCAGCGAGCTCCACCGAAGGCTCATAGCTGTCGTAGCAAGGATCGAAGACGATCACTTCATCACCGGGCTGGATCACTGCCTGGATGGCGCAGAAGATCGCCTGGGTGGCGCCCGGAGTAATGGTTACCTCGGTCTCGGCATTCACCTGCACGCCATAACTGCGGGCGATCTTGGCCGCCACTTGCTGGCGCAAGGCCGGCAGACCGGTCATCGGTGCGTATTGGTTGTGGCCGCTGGCGATATGCCGGGCGACGGCATCGCGCAGGGCCTGTGGGCCATCGAAATCGGGAAAACCCTGGGACAGGTTCAGCGCGCCGGTTTCTACGGCGAGCTGTGACATTTGCGTGAAGATGGTGGTGCCGACATTCGGCAGCTTACTGGTGATCATGGGTGATTCCCTGCTGAACACCCGGCTCTACGGCGGCTCGGGGAGGTCCCGAGAATAGCCCAAACCACAGGCATGAAAAAGGGCGCCAAAGGCGCCCTTTTTCCAAGGCAAATCCTGCAGGAGCCGGCTTGCCGGCGAAGCATTGAAGCGGGTCCGGGGCTTCGCCGGCAAGCCGGCTCCTACCAGGTGACTCAGCGCTTGTCTTTGCGCTTCTTCTCGGCCTTTTTGTGGTGTGTCATTAAACGACGCTTCTTGTTGACCTGACGGTCGGTGAGCGTGTTCTTGTTGCCTTCGTACGGGTTTTCGCCGCCCTTGAATTCGATGCGGATCGGCGTACCGACCAGCTTCAGAACACGCCGGTAGGTGTTTTCCAGGTAGCGCACATAGGACTTCGGCACCTTCTCCACCTGATTGCCGTGGATCACGATCAGCGGCGGGTTGGCGCCACCCAGGTGGGCATAACGCAGCTTGATGCGACGGTTGTTGACCATCGGTGGCGCGTGCTCGCTCACGGCGTCTTCGAGGATCTGCGTCAGGCGGCTGGTCGGCCAGCGGGTTACCGCGGACTTGAAGGAGTTCTGCACCGACTGGTAGAGGTTGCCCACGCCAGTGCCGTGCAACGCCGAAATGAAGTGGATGTCGGCGAAGTCGACGAAGAACAGCCGGCGCTCCAGCTCGGTCTTCACATAGTCACGCTCGCGCGGGTCCATGCCATCCCATTTGTTCAGGGCGATGACCAGGGCCCGGCCCGCTTCCAGGGCGAAGCCCAGCAGGTTCAGGTCGTGGTCGACCACGCCTTCGCGGGCGTCCATGACGAAGATCACCACGTTGGCGTCCTTGATCGCCTGCAGGGTCTTGACCACCGAGAATTTTTCAACTTCCTCGTGGATCTTGCCGCGCTTGCGCACACCGGCGGTGTCGATCAGCGTGTACTTCTCTTCGTTACGCTCGAAGGGAATGTAGATACTGTCGCGGGTGGTGCCCGGCTGGTCGTAGACGATGACCCGGTCTTCGCCGAGCATGCGGTTGACCAGGGTGGACTTGCCCACGTTCGGCCGACCGATGATGGCGATCTTGATCCCGTCTTTTTCGCTCGGACCCGGAATGCGCTTGGCTTCCTCGCCTTCGGCTACGACTTCTTCCTCGCCCTCTTCCGGCTCGTCTGCGTCGTCTTTCGGGAACTCGCGCAGGGCGATTTCCAGCATCTGCGTGATACCACGACCGTGAGCACCGGCGATCGGGATCGCGTCGCCCATGCCCAGCGGGGCGAACTCGGCACGTGCCATGTCTGGGTCGATATTGTCGACCTTGTTGGCGATCACGTAAGAGGTCTTGTTACGTTTGCGCAGGTGCTCGCCGATCATCTGGTCGGCCGCGGTGAAACCGGCCTTGGCATCTACCAGGAACAGGACGACATCGGCTTCTTCGATGGCCAGCAGCGACTGCTCGGCCATCTTTTCGTCCATGCCATGCTCGTCACCGGAGATACCGCCGGTGTCGATCAGAATGTAGGTACGCCCTTGCCACTTGGCCTCACCGTATTGGCGATCACGGGTCAGACCGGACAGGTCGCCGACAATGGCGTCGCGAGTCCGAGTCAGGCGGTTGAACAAGGTGGACTTGCCGACGTTCGGTCGGCCCACCAGGGCGATTACGGGAACCATGCGGCTCTCCACTGCGTTAATTCAGAAAATACAAAAGCCGCTGCGAGGCAGCGGCTGGTGCTCGGGGCAGCACGTGACGTGCTGCGAACCTTGCCGGGGCAAGGCCGCTTGGGGATCAACCCCAAGCATAGTCAAACCATTACTTGATGGTCAGGGCTTCCAGTTTGCCGCTGTTGCCATACACATAAATCATATTGCCCACTACCAGCGGACGCGCACGCAGACCATCGCTGTCGATACGCTCACGGCCAACGAAGCGACCGTCAACCTGGCTCAGCAGGTGCAGGTAACCTTCCAGGTCACCGACCGCCACGTAGCTGGAGAAGACTTCCGGGGCCGACAGTTGACGGCGGGCCAGCGAGTCGTTGCTCCACAGCGCAGTGGTGGAACGCTCGTCGATGCTTTCGACGGTGCCGGAGGACAGGCTCACATAGACGCTGCCGAAACCTTGAGCGACACCCGCATAGCTGGAAGCATCGCGCTGCCAGAGCGGACGACCGCTTTCCAGGTCCAGCGCCGCTACGCGACCCTGGTAGCTGGCGACATACAGGGTGCCACCGGACAACAGCAGGCCACCGTCGATATCGACCACGCGATCCAGTTCGGAACGACCTTGCGGAATGGCCACGCGCTGTTCCCACACCGGCACGCCGTTGCGGATATCCAGGGCCACCACTTTACCGGTCGACAGACCGGCAACCGCCAGGCGGTTGGTGGTGATTGGCGCACTGGTGCCGCGCAGGGTCAGTACCGCCGGGGTGCTGTCGTAGACCCACATCTGGTTGCCGGTGGCGGCATCGAGGCCGATCACACGGTCATCCTGGGTCTGGACCACCACCACATCGCCATTGGTGGACGGCGGAGCCAGTACTTCACTGGTCACCCGCGCGCGCCACTTCTCTTCGCCGCTCGAAGCGTCCAAAGCGACCACTTCGCCCTTGAGGGTACCGATCATGACCAGACCGTAACCCACGCCAACGGCACCGGACACAGGCAACTCCAGGTCCTGTTTCCATTTGACGTCGCCGTTCATGCGATCCAGTGCCTCTACCACGCCAGTGACGTCGGCGGCGTAGATGGTGCTGCCGTCGATCGCCGGAACCAGCATGTTGTAGGTTTCGCCCTGGCCGTCACCGACCGAACGGCTCCACTGTTTCTGCAGGACCACTTCTTCTTTGAAGTCGACCAGTTCGGCAGGTGGCAATTCTTTCTTGCTGTTGCTGCTGCAACCCGCGGCCAGAACGGCCAGAGCCAGCAATGCTGCATGTTTCCAACGGATCACGTCACGCATCCCCTTTGGCCAGGTCGTCCAGCTTGATTTGTAGGCCACCGACCGCCGCTTCATCGGACAGCGCGGCCTTGGCTTTTTCATACGCAGCATGGGCTTCGTCGGTACGGCCCAATTGGACCAGCAGGTCGCCCTTGAGCTCTTCGCGAGTGGCCAGGAATGCCTTGTCGGCATCGCCTTCGAGCAGCTTCAGCGCTTCATCGGCCTTGTTCTGCGCGGCCAGGACCTGGGCCAGGCGCTGACGGGCGATTTCGCCCAGCGTCGGGTTGGCCGGCTTGTCGGCGATGGCTTTGAGCTCGGTCGCTGCGTCGTCCAGCTTGCCGGTGTCGACCGCCACCTTGGCGACGAACAGGCTGCCGTATTGCGCATAGGCAGTACCGCCGAACTCACTGTTGAGCTTGCCGGCCAGGTCTGCGACACGGGCTGCATCCGGCTTGCCGTCAGGCGTCAGCGTGGTCTCCAGCAATTGCTGATAGAGCATCGAGGCGCCTTGCGATTGATTGTTCTGATACTTGTGCCAGGCCTGCCAGCCGAACACGATGACCAGCGCCAACAGGCCGCCGGTGACCAGGGGCTTGCCGTTGCGCTGCCACCAGTCCTTCAAATCCGCCAGCTGTTCATCTTCGGTACTCGACACCCCAATACTCCTTATTCGCTAAATCGGCTGTTTGACAGCTTCAACCCTGCACGACGCAGGTGGCCAGGTGTGCAGCGAGCGCATCCCAGGCAATGCTTTGTTGTTCGCCCTGGCCACGCAGGGGTTTGAAACCTACCACTTGCTGGGCCAGTTCGTCGTCACCGAGGATCAATGCGTACAACGCACCGCTCTTGTCGGCCTTCTTGAACTGGCTCTTGAAGCTGCCGGCACCGGCGTTGATCTGCAGGCGCAGGTTGGGCAACTGATCACGAACCCGTTCACTCAGCGCCAGAGCAGCCAGTTCGGCGGCTTCCCCGAAAGCGCAGAGATAAACGTCGACCTGGCGCGAGATCTCTTCAGGGATCTGCTCCAGAGTTTCCAGCAGCAGTACCAGACGCTCGATACCCATGGCGAAACCGACACCCGGGGTAGCCTTGCCGCCCATCTGCTCGACCAGGCCGTCGTAGCGGCCGCCGGCACAGACGGTGCCCTGGGCACCGAGCTTGTCGGTGACCCATTCGAAAACGGTCTTGCTGTAGTAATCCAGCCCGCGCACCAGCTTCGGGTTGATCACATAAGGGATACCGGCGGCATCCAGACGGGCCTTGAGCCCCTCGAAGTGCACGCGGGACTCTTCGTCCAGGTAATCGGCCAGCTTCGGCGCGTCCACCAGTACGGCTTGAGTGTCCGGGTTCTTGGTGTCGAGCACGCGCAGCGGGTTGGTTTTCAGGCGGCGCTGGCTGTCTTCGTCGAGCTTGTCCATGCGTGCCGAGAGGAACGTCACCAGCGCATCGCGATAACGCGCACGGGCTTCGGCGGTTCCCAGGCTGTTCAGCTCGAGCTTGACCGCGTCACGGATACCCAGTTCGCCCCACAGGCGCCAGGTCAGCACGATCAGTTCGGCGTCGATGTCCGGACCGTCGAGGTTGAAGACTTCGCAACCGATCTGGTGGAACTGACGATAACGGCCTTTCTGCGGACGCTCGTGACGGAACATCGGGCCGATGTACCAGAGTTTCTGCACCTGGCCACCGCCAGTGATGCCATGCTCGAGCACAGCGCGCACGCACGCCGCGGTGCCTTCCGGACGCAGGGTCAGGGAGTCGCCGTTACGGTCGTCGAAGGTGTACATTTCTTTTTCGACGATGTCGGTCACTTCACCGATGGAGCGCTTGAACAGCTCGGTGAACTCGACGATCGGCATACGGATCTGCTTGTAACCGTAGTTATCCAGCAACCGCGCAACGGTGCCCTCGAAATAGCGCCACAGGGGCGTCTGCTCGGGCAGGATGTCGTTCATGCCACGAATGGCTTGCAGAGACTTGCTCACAAAAAATCCTTAATTCGTTCGATTAGCCGCGCGCGATCAGCGCTGCGTCGGCTTCGACCTTTTCGGCCGCTTTCTCGCGGATCAGCTTTTCCAGTTGATCCACAAGATTGTCATTCGTCAGTTTCTGCGACGGCTTGCCGTCGATGTAAATCAGGTTCGGCGTCCCGCCGGTCAGGCCGATATGCGCCTCTTTGGCTTCGCCCGGACCGTTGACCACACAACCGATGACCGCCACGTCCAGCGGTACCAGCAGATCCTCGAGACGCCCTTCCAGTTCGTTCATGGTCTTGACCACATCGAAATTCTGCCGCGAGCAGCTCGGGCAGGCGATGAAGTTGATGCCACGGGAACGCAGATGCAGGGACTTGAGAATGTCGTAGCCGACTTTCACTTCTTCGACCGGGTCGGCCGCCAACGAGATGCGAATAGTATCGCCAATCCCTTCGGCCAGCAGCATACCGAGGCCCACGGCGGATTTCACCGTGCCTGAACGCAAACCGCCAGCTTCGGTGATACCCAGGTGCAGCGGCTGGATGATTTCCTTGGCCAGCAGGCGATAGGCTTCGACGGCCATGAACACGTCGGAGGCTTTCACACTGACCTTGAAGTCCTTGAAGTTCAGGCGCTCAAGGTGCTCGACGTGACGCAGGGCAGACTCCACCAGCGCCGCCGGGGTGGGCTCGCCATATTTCTTCTGCAGGTCCTTTTCCAGGGAACCGGCGTTGACGCCGATACGGATCGGGATCCCGCGATCACGGGCCGCATCCACCACCGCACGCACGCGGTCTTCACGACCGATGTTGCCGGGGTTGATCCGCAGGCAATCGACGCCCAGTTCGGCCACGCGCAAGGCGATCTTGTAGTCGAAGTGGATGTCGGCAACCAGCGGCACCTTGACCTGCTGCTTGATACGACCGAAAGCTTCGGCCGCGTCCATATCCGGTACGGAAACCCGCACGATATCGACACCGGCGGCTTCCAGACGGTTGATCTGGGCCACAGTGGCCGCCACATCGTTGGTGTCGCTGTTGGTCATGCTCTGCACGGCAATGGGGGCATCGCCACCCACGGGTACCGAGCCGACCCAGATCTTGCGGGACTCGCGACGTTTGATTGGAGATTCGCCGTGCATGACTTATTGACCTAACTTCAGGCGAGCAGTCTCGCCACTGGTGAACGGAGCCACATCGACCGCTTGTCCGTTGTAGCTGACCTGCGCACCACGGGCATAACCCAGGCGCACGGCAAATGGCGGCTTGCCGGAAACATCGGCGGTCTCGCCCTTGCGCTTCAGGCCACTCAACAGCACTTTGCCGCTGCCGTCGGTGATCTGGGTCCAGCAATCGGCTGTGAACTGGATCTGTACCTGACCCGCGCCGGCTACAGGCGCGGCGGCGGGCGCAGTTGGCGCTACCGGGGTAGCCGGAATAGTCGCTGCTGCAACCACAGGCGCTACAGGGGCAGGCGCGGCCGGAGCGCTCGGCGCTGGTGCCGCCGGTGCTACGACCACTGGGGCAGGAGCAACCGGGGCTGCAGGTGCGGCAGCCGGGGCGCTTGGCGCAGGGGCTGTAGCATCAGCCTGGGCCTGGCCTGGAGCCGGGGCTTCAGGCAGGGCCAGGGCGGTTTCGCCCTCGGTCTGACCTTCCACGACCGCCTGGTCTTCCGGCTCATCGATCGGATGAATCTGCGTGGTGCCGTCGGCCCCTTCGACTTCGACGTGTTCCTGATTGAGACCAACCAGCTCCTTGGTGCGCACGGACGTTTGATCCTGCCACCAGATAAAGCCACCACCGATCACCGCGATCAGCAGCAACAGGCTGACGATGCGCAAAATGGTGTGGGAAACCCGTACTGGCTCTTCGATACGGCCGAGGCTGTGCACATTGCTGCCCTGGGAATCGGTGCCCGTGTATTGGTCGAAGGCCTGGACCAGAACGGCCTGGTCCATCCCCAGCAACTTGGCATAGGCACGGATATAACCGCGGGCGAAGGTATGCCCCGGCAGCTTGTCGAAAGCGCCGGCTTCCAGGTTGCTCAACGAGTTTGCGGTCAGATTGAGCTTGAGGGCCACTTCAGCCAGCGACCAACCATTGCTTTCGCGGGCCTGACGCAGGGTCTCACCGGGGTTGACGCGAGTCGCTGCTAGAACTTCGGGATGCGCCGCTTTCATCATTGCTCCGACAGGTATTGCTGATATTCCGGCGTACCGGGATAGAGTCGTTTTAATTGCAGGCCGTAACTGGCGGCCTTGTCGCGATCTTCAAACACCGTTGCCAGCCGAACGCCGAGCAATAGACTACGTGCATTTTGCTCGCTCAGCAGGCTAAAACGATCGTAATAGTCGCGGGCGGGCACATAATGCCTGTCTTCGAAGGACAACTCAGCCATTTCCAGCAATGCGCGAGGCTGCTGGCGGTTCAGGCGCAGGGCTTTTTCCAGGTGTTGCCGGGCCAGGTCACGCTCACCCAGCATCGCGGCGGTCATGCCAAGGTTCTCGAACACTCGGGACCGTTCGGGGTACAGGGTATCAGCAGCCGCCTGTTCAAAGCGCTGATAAGCATCTTTGTAACGTTTTTCTTCAAAGAGAAAGCTGCCGTAGTTGTTCAGGATACGGGCATCGGAGGGACGCGCAGCCAGGGCCTTGCGGTAATGCTGGTCAGCCAGCTCGGGTTCCATTTCAGCCTGGAACACCAGCGCCAGGGCGGCATTGGCGTCAGCGTCGGACTCGTCCAGCTCCAAGGCCTTTTTCAGCGGCACTTTCGCCCGCTCGGTCATGCCTTGTTGCAGATACCCCAAGCCCAGCTGAACATAGGCCTCACGCGCCTCGTCCCGCCCCTTGCTTGTCTTCATCGGGTTGAAATCCCCCGAAAGAACACAGCCAGCCGACAGGCTGACAAAAAGCAGAAGCAGCGCGACGCGCAAGGTCATGGAGATCCTCTCTCAGGTACGATTCGCAGCGCTTTGCGGCATATCGGCGTCGGCGCTCAATTCGCGCACCGCGATATAACGTTCGCTACGACGGGTGCGATCCAGCACCTGCCCGACCAGTTGTCCACAGGCCGCATCGATGTCTTCGCCGCGCGTGGTGCGCACGGTGACGTTGAAGCCTGCGTGATGCAGTTGATCCTGGAACCGGCGAATGGCGTTGTTGCTCGGCCGCTCGTAACCGGAATGCGGGAACGGGTTGAACGGGATCAGGTTGATCTTGCAAGGAATGTCCTTGAGCAACGCGATCATCTCGACAGCGTGTTCAACCTTATCATTGACGTCCTTGAGCAGCGTGTACTCAATCGTCAGCACACGTTTCTCGCCCAGCGACGACATGTAGCGCTGGCAGGACTCGAGCAGCATCTTCAGCGGGTACTTCTTGTTGATCGGTACCAGCTGGTTGCGCAGCGCATCGTTTGGTGCGTGCAGGGACAACGCCAGGGAAACGTCGATGTGCTTGGCCAGCTCATCGATCATCGGTACCACGCCGGAGGTCGACAGGGTCACGCGGCGCTTGGAAATGCCGTAGCCCAGGTCGTCCATCATCAGGTGCATGGCCGAGATGACGTTGTCGAAGTTCAGCAGCGGCTCACCCATGCCCATCATCACCACGTTGGTGATGGCACGGTCGACGGTCGCCGGGACACTGCCAAAGGATTTGTTGGCAATCCACACCTGGCCGATGACTTCGGCGGCGGTGAGGTTGCTATTGAAGCCTTGCTTGCCGGTGGAGCAGAAACTGCAGTCCAGGGCACAGCCTGCCTGGGACGAAACGCACAAGGTGCCGCGTTTGCCCTGGGGAATGTAAACGGTCTCGACGCAGCTGCCGGACGCCACGCGCACCACCCACTTGCGGGTGCCGTCGCTGGAGATGTCCTCGCTGACCACTTCCGGACCACGAATTTCGGCAACGGCCTTGAGCTTTTCGCGCAAGGCCTTGCCGACGTTCGTCATGGCGTCGAAATCATCGACGCCAAAGTGGTGAATCCATTTCATTACCTGACCGGCACGGAAACGCTTCTCCCCGATTGAGTCGAAGAATTTTTCCATTTCCGGTTGAGTCAGACCCAACAGGTTAGTTTTGCCAGTCGATGTAGTCATGGTTTCACCTTCACTCACGGGCCTTTGGCTTAGCGAGTGGTCACTTCGGTGGAAGCGAAGAAGTAAGCGATTTCGCGTGCAGCAGCGGCTTCGGAGTCCGAACCGTGAACGGCGTTGGCGTCGATGGATTCAGCGAAGTCAGCGCGGATGGTGCCGGCAGCAGCTTCTTTAGGGTTGGTAGCGCCCATCAGCTCACGGTTCAGAGCGATAGCGTTTTCGCCTTCCAGAACCTGAACGACAACCGGACCGGAAGTCATGAAAGCAACCAGCTCGCCGAAGAAGCCACGAGCGCTGTGCTCAGCGTAGAAGCCTTCAGCTTCGGCTTTCGACAGTTGCTTCATTTTCGAAGCTACAACGCGCAGGCCAGCTTTTTCGAAACGGGTAACGATCTCGCCGATGACGTTTTTTGCAACAGCGTCAGGCTTGATGATGGAGAAAGTACGTTGAACAGCCATGGTGTAACTCCAGAAACGGTGATTAAAGCGAAAAATTAAACCCGCGAATTATACGCGGGTTTATAGGGATTGCCTAACTGCGTACGGGACAGACTCAGTCTGCTTCTTCGATCCAGGCGGCCTGAATGGCTTCAAGAACCTTCTCGCCACCGCGAGCCGGATCGTCGCTGAATTCCGGCAGCGCCAGAACCCATTGGTGCAGATCGACAAAGTTTACGTACCGCGGATCCACATCCGGCTTGGATTCAGCCAGCTGAATCGCGATTTCCAGCACATCAACCCATTTCAGACTCATGATGATTCCTTGAATCAGTGCGGCGCTTCGGCTGCATGGTTGAGCGAGTATTTCGGAATTTCGACGGTCAGGTCTTCCTCGCCGACGATCGCCTGGCAGGATAGACGCGATTGCGCCTCCAGGCCCCAGGCTTTGTCCAGCAAGTCTTCTTCCAGCTCGTCGGCTTCGTTCAGCGAGTCGAAACCCTCGCGAACGATGCAGTGACAGGTGGTACAGGCGCAGACGCCGCCGCAGGCGCTCTCGATCTCGATGTGGTTGTCATGCGCCACTTCGAGAATCGAGGTACCCGGGGCAGCCTCTACAACCAGGCCATCCGGGCAAAACACGGCGTGTGGCAGAAAAATGATCTGCGGCATCAGTTATTCCTCGATTTCATTCAGATTGCGCCCCGCCAGAGCGGCTTTCACCGTCGAGTCCAGGCGGCGGGCAGCAAAAGCATCGGTCACTTGCGACAGACGCTTGGTCTGCTGCTCGATGGCGTAACCATCGGTACCACGCATCAATTCACTCAATTCCTGCATTTGCAGCTCGATGACCATGCGCTCTTCGGCATCCAGCAAACGCTCGCCGTCCGCGTCCAGAGCACCCTGCACCGCCTCGATCAGGCGCTGGGCATCGACCTGCTGCTCACGCAGCACGCGGGCGACCTTGTCGTCGCTGGCGTACTGGAAGGAATCCTTGAGCATCCTGGCGATTTCGCCATCGGTCAGACCGTAGGAGGGCTTGACCTGGATGCTGGCTTCGACGCCCGAGCCCAGTTCACGAGCGGACACGCTCAGCAGACCGTCGGCATCGACCTGGAAGGTCACGCGGATCTTCGCTGCCCCGGCGACCATGGCCGGAATGCCGCGCAGTTCGAAACGCGCCAGGGAACGGCAGTCGCTGATCAGCTCGCGCTCGCCTTGCAGCACATGAATCATCATGGCCGACTGGCCATCTTTGTAAGTGGTGAAGTCCTGGGCCCGGGCAACGGGGATGGTGGTGTTGCGCGGAATCACCTTCTCCATCAACCCACCCATGGTTTCCAGCCCCAGGGACAGCGGAATCACATCAAGCAGCAGCAGTTCGCCACCATCGCGCTTGTTGCCGGCCAGGGTATCGGCCTGGATCGCGGCACCAATGGCCACCACCTGGTCCGGGTCGATCTCGGTCAGCGGCTGGCGACCGAACATTTCGGCGACCGCCTCGCGAACCCGTGGAACACGGGTCGAACCACCGACCATGACCACTGCCTGGACATCTTCCAGCTCGACATTGGAATCACGCACGGCGCGACGGCAGGCCTTGAGGCTGCGCGCCACCATTGGTTCGATCAGGGCATCGAAGGCTTCGCGGGTCAGCGGTGCCGACCAGGCGCCATAGGTCACGTCGACCGACGGGGTGTTGGTAAGCGCTTCCTTGGCGGCACAGGCGATTTGCAGCAGATTGCGCTGCTTGCCCGGATCGAGATCGGCGGACAGGCCGGCGCTCTCGATGATCCAGCCGGCGATCGCATGATCGAAATCGTCACCGCCCAGGGCGCTGTCGCCACCGGTGGCCAGCACTTCGAAGACACCACCGGTCAGGCGCAGAATGGAAATATCGAAAGTCCCGCCACCCAAGTCATAAATGGCCACCACGCCTTCGGCGTGTTGATCCAGACCATAGGCCACGGCCGCCGCGGTCGGCTCGTTGAGCAGACGCAACACATTGAGACCGGCCAGCTTGGCCGCATCCTTGGTCGCTTGACGCTGCGCATCGTCGAAATAGGCCGGAACGGTGATCACCGCCCCCACCAGCTCACCGCCCAGGGTCGACTCGGCGCGCTGGCGCAGGACCTTGAGGATATCGGCGGAGACTTCCACCGGACTTTTCGGGCCCTGGATGGTGTCGATGAACGGCATGTGCGACTCGCCGTCGACGAAGCGGTATGGCAGCTGCTCGCCCAACTGCTTGACGTCGGACAAACCACGCCCCATCAAGCGCTTGACCGACAACACAGTGTTCAGGGGATCGGCAGACGCCGCCAGCCTGGCGGACTCGCCCACCTCGACACGGTCGGCGTGATAGCGCACGGCAGATGGCAGGATGACCTGCCCGCTGGCGTCGGCCAGCGGCTCGGAAAGACCACTGCGCAAGGCAGCGACCAGCGAATTGGTAGTACCCAAGTCGATCCCCACAGCCAGGCGACGCTGGTGCGGTTGAGGACTTTGGCCGGGTTCAGCGATCTGCAGTAGGGCCATGTTTATCTGGACTTATCTGTATATCAGGCGTGCGACCGGAGCGGCACTGGGTTAATCGTCGAGGCGCTCTTCTAACTGGCGCACTTCGTAGGTGAGCTTGTCGAGGAACTGCATGCGCCGCATCAGGCGCTCGGCCTGTTCGCGTTGCGCAGCATCATCCCAACAGGCTGCGAAGCTTTCGTTCAATTCATCCTGGGCCACTTTCAGGCGGCGCTTGAAAGCTGCAATACCGGCCAGATCGGCCTCGTCCTGCAGATCCTCGAGCTCTTCGCGCCACTGCATCTGCTGCAGGAGGAACTCCGGATCGTGCACCGTGACCTCCAGCGGCAGCTCATGGCCGCCCATCGCGAGCAGGTATCGCGCGCGCTTGGGAGGACTCTTGAGAGTCTGGTAGGCCTCGTTGAGGCTGGCGGATTGTTCCAGCGCCAAGCGCTGCTCACGCTCGGAAGCGTCAGCGAAGCGGTCCGGATGAACGGCACGCGCCAACTCACGATAGCGCGCGGCCAGCTGCTCGAGATCCAGGCGGAAGCTCGGTTGCAGCTCAAATAAAGCGAAATGACAAGGAGTACCCACGAGCTGCCTCAGATGTTGAAGCTTTCGCCGCAGCCACATTCACCGCGCACGTTGGGGTTGTTGAACTTGAAGCCCTCGTTCAACCCTTCCTTGACGAAGTCCAGTTCGGTGCCATCCAGGTAGGTCAGGCTTTTCGGATCAATGATCACTTTCTCGCCATGACTCTCGAACACCTGATCGTCTTCACCGATCTCGTCGACGAACTCCAGGACATAGGCAAGGCCGGAACAGCCCGTGGTGCGAACACCCAGACGAATCCCATCACCTTTGCCGCGCCCGTTGAGGGAGCGCCGCACGTGTTGAGCAGCCGCTTCTGTCATGCTGATAGCCATCGTGACTCCTTACTTGTCGCTCAATCTGTGAAAGCTGATCCGCGAAAATCAGATCAGGCCTTTCTTCTGCTTGTAGTCGCGAACGGCGGCCTTGATGGCGTCTTCGGCGAGTACCGAGCAGTGGATTTTCACTGGCGGCAGGGCCAGCTCTTCAGCCAGCTGAGTGTTCTTGATGGTCTCTGCTTCATCCAGAGTCTTGCCTTTCATCCACTCGGTAGCCAGGGAGCTAGAGGCGATAGCCGAACCGCAACCGTAGGTCTTGAACTTGGCGTCTTCGATGATGCCCTGTTCGTTGACCTTGATCTGCAGGCGCATCACGTCGCCGCACGCCGGAGCGCCGACCATGCCGGTGCCGACATCAGGATCTTCCGCGTTCATCTTGCCGACGTTGCGCGGGTTCTCGTAGTGGTCGATGACCTTTTCGCTGTAAGCCATGATTCTTAATCCTCACTCATCAGGGCCGCTCTTGAGCCCCTGTAGTTACGCCTGCGTCAGTCGCCGCGTCGCTACAGGAGCTGTACCTGGCGGCTTCTATATTTAGTGTGCCGCCCACTCGATCTTCGAGATATCGACGCCGTCTTTGTACATGTCCCACAGCGGCGACAGAGCGCGCAGCTTGGTCACGGCCTCGCAGACTTTCTGCGCGGCATAATCGATTTCTTCTTCGGTGGTGAAGCGGCCGAAGGTGAAGCGGATCGAGCTGTGTGCCAGTTCGTCGTTGCGGCCCAGGGCGCGCAGCACGTACGAAGGCTCCAGCGAAGCCGAGGTGCAGGCCGAACCGGAGGAAACCGCCAAGTCCTTGAGCGCCATGATCAGCGACTCGCCTTCGACGTAGTTGAAGCTCAGGTTCAGGTTGTGCGGTACGCGGGAGGTCATGCTGCCGTTGATGTACAGCTCCTCCAGGTGCTCGACCTGCTTGTAGAAACGGTCGCTCAACGCCTTGATGCGCAGGTTTTCGGCAGCCATGTCTTCCTTGGCTACACGGAAGGCTTCGCCCATGCCAACGATCTGGTGGGTGGCCAGGGTGCCGGAACGCATGCCGCGCTCGTGACCGCCGCCGTGCATGGTCGCTTCGAGGCGAACCCGCGGCTTGCGGCTGACGTACAGCGCACCGATACCCTTAGGACCGTAGGTCTTGTGGGCGGAGAAGGACATCAGGTCGACTTTCAGCGCCTGCAGGTCGATGTCGACCTTGCCGGTGGACTGAGCCGCGTCGACGTGGAACAGAATGCCTTTGGAACGAGTCAGCTCGCCAATGGCGGCGATGTCGTTGATGGTGCCGATTTCGTTGTTCACGTGCATGATCGAAACCAGGATGGTGTCATCGCGCAGGGCGGCTTCAACCATGGCCGGAGTGATCAGGCCGTCTTCGCCCGGCTCGATGTAGGTGACTTCGAAGCCTTCACGCTCGAGTTGGCGCATGGTGTCCAGGACAGCCTTGTGCTCGATCTTCGAGGTGATCAGGTGTTTGCCCTTGGTGTGGTAGAAATGCGCGACACCCTTGATTGCCAGGTTGTCGGACTCGGTGGCACCGGAGGTCCAGACAATTTCACGCGGGTCGGCATTGACCAGGTCAGCCACTTGGCGACGGGCATTTTCCACCGACTCTTCGGCTTTCCAGCCGAACACATGGGAACGGGACGCCGGGTTACCGAAGTTTCCGTCGACCAGCAGGCATTCACTCATCTTTTGCGCGACACGCGGATCAACCGGGGTGGTCGCTGAGTAATCAAGGTAAATCGGCAATTTCATGGACTCTCTCCTAAATCAGGCTGGCTGGCGTGCCGCTAGCTCTTTGGCTGTCATTCGACGGCGGACGCTTCAATCTTGTCCAGGTGCTGCGCCTTGCCATTACAGCGGCGCTGATCCTGACGCTGGGCTACTTCTTGCACCTCACGGCGAGTCACAAGGTCAGCCAAGCTGATACCGCTCAGAAATTCGTGAATCTGCAGGCTCAGATCGCACCACAGGTGGTGGGTCAGACAGGTGTCGCCGGAATGGCAATCGCCCTGGCCCTGGCATTTGGTTGCATCGACCGACTCGTTCACCGCATCGATCACCTGGGCCACCTGAATGCCTTGCATGTCACGCGACAGCTGGTAGCCACCGCCTGGACCACGCACGCTGGACACCAGATTGCTGCGGCGCAGCTTGGCGAAGAGCTGTTCGAGATAGGACAGGGAGATGCCTTGGCGCTCAGAGATATCGGCCAGGGACACCGGCCCATGTTGCGCGTGCAACGCCAAGTCAAGCATGGCTGTTACCGCGTATCGGCCTTTTGTAGTCAGTCGCATGGACAAGTACCACGGAGTGTTTCGGGATGGGAGCGAGTATGCAATTCCCGAGTAATTAAGTCAACTATAAGACCTACTACTTTAGTCAGGTTTACCCGCAAAAGAGCGCGCGAATCATAGCAAAGTCTGCAGGGTAATGGCACGCCCTGGATTTGCTCGGTGACTAATGGGTCGCCAACGCCCTTTTGGGCGCTGCACGAGCCGGCTCACTTCGACAAAGCGAGCCTGCTCGCGATCAACGCCAAAGCGCCAGAAAGGCTCAACCGACCTGGCTGTCGCCCTTGTCCTTGACGCCCGCGAAATCCTCATCGCGCAGCGCCGGAAGATCCTTGGCACAGTAGTTACTACCCAGATCCTTCAAGGCCCCGCACATACCCTCCAGACGCCCATCGACGGCCTGCAGATGGTCGAGCAACTGGCCAATGGCCCGCGCCACCGGGTCCGGCATGTCTTCACTGACCCCATAGGCGTCGAAACCGAGCTTCTCGGCCATGGCCTTGCGCTTGGCTTCCTGCTCGTCATCGGACTTGACGATGATGCGCCCGGGAATACCCACCACCGTGGCGCCAGCCGGCACCGCCTTGGTCACCACCGCATTGGAGCCGACCTTGGCGCCCGCCCCTACAGTGAACGGCCCCAGCACCTTGGCGCCCGCCCCCACCACCACGCCATCCTCCAGGGTCGGATGACGCTTGCCCTTGTTCCAACTGGTGCCGCCCAAGGTCACACCCTGATAGAGGGTGACGTCGTCACCGATCTCAGCAGTCTCGCCAATGACGATGCCCATGCCGTGGTCGATAAAGAAACGGCGACCGACCTTGGCCCCCGGGTGAATCTCGATCCCGGTCAACCAGCGCCCGAAGTTCGACACCAGGCGCGCCAGCCACTTCCAACCCATGCCCCACAACGCGCCGGACAGGCGATGAATCCAGATGGCATGCATGCCCGGGTAGCAGGTCAGGACCTCGAATGCATTACGCGCCGCCGGGTCACGATGGAAAACACTCTGGATATCTTCACGCAAACGCTCAAACATCATCATTCTTCCGCTTAAGGAGCTCGCCACGGGCCGCTTTCTGGGTTTCCGTGAGGATGCCACGCAAAATATTCATTTCCGCCCGACTCACCGAGCTGCGTCCGTACAACCGGCGCAGGCGCGCCATCAAGTGCCGTGGTTTTTCCGGATCGAGGAAGTCGATGGCCACCAGCGTCTGCTCCAGATGCTCGTAGAACCGCTCCAGTTCGTCCATGGTCGCCAGCTCATCGCTGCGCGGCGACGCCACTTCATCCTTCTCGACCTTGCTCGGCTGACCTTCGGCCGCCAGCCAGGACATACGCACTTCATAAGCCAGTACCTGCACCGCCGTCGCCAGGTTCAGCGAGCTGAACTCCGGGTCCGAAGGGATATGCACGTGAAAATGACATCGCTGCAGCTCGTCATTGGTCAGGCCGGAATCCTCACGACCGAAGACCAAGGCAATTTCGGCGCCCTGCCCTGCCTCCTGCACCACCTTGACCCCGGACTCCCGGGGGTCGAGCAACGGCCAGGGAATACGCCGGTCACGGGCGCTGGTGCCAAACACCAGGGTGCAGCCGGCCAGGGCATCTTCCAGGGTGGCGACCACCTGAGCGTTTTCCAGAATGTCGGTAGCGCCGGAGGCCCGCGCATCGGCCTCATGGGACGGGAAAATTCGCGGCTCGACCAGCACCATCCGCGACAGCCCCATGTTCTTCATGGCACGTGCAGCACCACCGATGTTCCCGGGATGACTGGTATTGACCAGGACGACACGAATGTTCTGCAGCAAGGGAGGCGCTCTCGGACACGGGAAAGGGGAGCAAATCTTACAGAACAGCCAGCGCTCCCGCCTCAAAAATAACTGCTTCTGGATCGCACCTTATAGAAGCCGACCAGTTGCAGACGAACCACCACTCGTCAAAATGTCCGCGTATTTATGGGCTTGAGCGGCAGACCAAGCAAGCGGAGCGAATGTCGACCTTCATCTGCAAAAGTTTTCTGCTAGAATGCTCGGCTTTCTTTAACAACCTTAGGTGACCTATCCATGCAGCCAATGCTGAATATCGCGCTGCGCGCCGCCCGCAGCGCCAGTGAACTGATTTTCCGCTCCATCGAGCGCCTGGATACCATCAAGGTCGACGAAAAAGACGCCAAAGACTACGTATCCGAAGTTGATCGCGCTGCCGAGCAGAAGATCATCGACGCATTGCGCAAGGCCTACCCGACTCACGGCATTCTCGGTGAAGAAACCGGTCTGCACGCTGGCAGCGGTGAAGGCGAAGACTACCTGTGGATCATCGACCCACTGGACGGCACCACCAACTTCCTGCGCGGCATTCCTCATTTCGCTGTCAGCATCGCCTGCAAATACCGTGGTCGCCTGGAACACGCCGTGGTTCTGGACCCGGTGCGCCAGGAAGAATTCACCGCCAGCCGTGGTCGCGGCGCCCAACTGAACGGTCGTCGCCTGCGCGTCAGCGGCCGCACCAGCCTGGACGGCGCCCTGCTGGGTACCGGCTTCCCGTTCCGTGACGACCAAATGGACAACCTCGACAACTACCTGGGCATGTTCCGCGCCCTGGTCGGCCAGACCGCCGGCATCCGCCGCGCCGGCGCTGCCAGCCTGGACCTGGCCTACGTGGCTGCCGGTCGTTTCGACGCCTTCTGGGAGTCAGGCCTGTCCGAGTGGGACATGGCTGCGGGCGCCCTACTGATCCAAGAAGCCGGTGGCCTGGTGAGCGACTTCACCGGCGGTCACGACTTCCTGGAAAAAGGCCACGTGGTTGCCGGCAACACCAAATGCTTCAAGGCGGTCCTCACCGCTATCCAGCCGCACCTGCCGGCTTCGCTGAAGCGCTAAGCGCCAGCGACAAAAAAGCACCCCTCGGGGTGCTTTTTTTATGCCTGGGATTTGTCGGAAACCACTCTTTCCGTAGGAGCGAGGCTTACCCGCTATCTGGGAGCTGCGCTGTATCAGCCTCACTCGGGGCTGAAGCTATCGCGGGCAAGCCTCGCTCCTACAGAAGCAAACCCAAGCCACAGGCAATAAAAAAGCACCCCGCAGGGTGCTTTTTTTGATTGACGCCGAAAGGCTTATTGCACCGGCTGGTTCTGGCCCAGGATCAACTGACCTTCCTTGTTGACCGGAATCTGGCTACCTGGATCACGATCCATACGCACCTGACCCTGCTTGCCGTTCAACTCGTACTTCACGTCATAACCCACGACCTTTTCGCTGATGTCATTGACCGTGTTGCAGCGAGTCTGAGTAGTGGTGTAGGTATCACGCTCCTGCATGCCTTCCTGCACCTTGTTACCGGCGTAACCACCGCCGACCGCACCGGCGACCGTGGCGATCTTCTTGCCTGTGCCGCCGCCGATCTGGTTGCCCAGAAGGCCACCGGCCAGCGCACCGACCACCGTACCGGCGATCTGATGTTGATCCTTCACCGGAGCCTGACGGGTCACGGTGACGTCCTTGCACACTTCACGCGGTGTTTTGATCTGTTGTTTGACCGGCTGAACTGCCAGCACCTGCGCATACTCAGGGCCACTATTGACCAGCTTGTAGGTGGCAACAGCCCCCCCAGCAGTCACAGCGACGGCACCTAATACCGCACCAACTAGCATCGACTTGTTCACGTGAACCTCCTGACCATCACAAGCGGGACAAGCCCGCGCTTCTCCCAGCCTTGGAGCATAAAAAAAGGCGCGAGTTCAATACTCGCGCCTTTTCGACTGCCTGCCGGGAATGGAAAACCGTTATGGACGGTCGTCGACTTCCTTCTCGGTATTGGCCGGAGGAATCAAGTCCTCGCTGCTCAGGTTCAACCAGATCAGCACCACGTTGGCGATGTAGATCGACGAGTAGGTACCCGCCAGGACACCAACGAACAAGGCGATGGAGAAGCCCCACAGGTTGTCGCCACCGAAGAACAGCAGTGCCGCGATCGCCAGCAGGGTGGAGATCGAGGTCGCCATGGTGCGCAACAGGGTCTGAGTGGTCGAGATGTTGATGTTCTCGATCAGGCTGGCCTTGCGCAGCACACGGAAGTTCTCACGCACCCGGTCGAACACCACGATGGTGTCGTTGAGCGAGTAGCCGATGATCGCCAGTACCGCTGCCAGCACCGTCAGGTCGAAGGTGATCTGGAAGAACGACAGGATACCCACGGTCACCACCACGTCGTGGATCAGGGAGACGATGGCACCGACCGCGAACTTCCACTGAAAGCGGAAGGCCAGGTAGATCAGGATGCCGCCCAGCGCCATCAGCATGCCAAGGCCGCCCTGGTCGCGCAGCTCTTCACCCACTTGCGGGCCGACGAACTCGACGCGCTTGACCTGCGCCGGGTTGTCGCCGCCGATCTTCTGCAGCGCCTCCGCCACCTGGTGGCCCAGTTGCGGGTCTTCACCCGGCATCCGCACCAGCAGATCGGTGGTCGCACCGAAGCTTTGCACGATCGCTTCGTGATAGCCGGACTCGCTCAGTTGAGCACGAACCTTCATCACATCCGCCGGACGCTCGTAGGTCAGCTCGATGAGCGTACCACCGGTAAAGTCCAGGCCGTAGTTCAACCCCTTGTGGAACCAGCTGAACAACGCCAGAACGGTCAGGAGCAAAGTGACGCCGAACGCAACGTTCCGCACGCCCATGAAGTTGATAGTACGTAACATGGCAGCCCCTTAAATCCACAACTTCTTGAAGTCACGACCGCCGAAGATCAGGTTGACCATCGCGCGGGTCAGCCAGATGGCCGTGAACATCGAGGTAAAGATCCCGAGGGACATGGTCACCGCAAAGCCCTTGACCGGGCCAGTGCCCATGGCAAAGAGAATCCCGCCGACCAGCAACGTGGTCAGGTTGGAGTCGAGAATCGCGGTGAATGCCCGGCCGAAGCCTTCGTTGATTGCCCGCTGCACGGTCATGCCGGCGGCGATCTCTTCACGTATCCGCGAGAAGATCAGTACGTTGGCGTCCACCGCCATACCCATGGTCAACACGATACCGGCGATACCCGGCAGGGTCAGCGTAGCCCCCAGCAAGGACATCAGGGCCAGCAGCAACACCATGTTCAGCGCCAGCGCCACGGTGGCGATGATGCCGAAGAAACGGTAGATGGCGATGATGAACAGCGACACGAACAGCATGCCCCACAGCGACGCATCGATACCCTTGGTGATGTTGTCGGCACCCAGGCTCGGGCCGATGGTGCGCTCTTCGGCGAAGTACATCGGCGCGGCCAGGCCACCGGCACGCAGCAGCAGCGCCAGCTCGGAGGACTCGCCCTGGCCGTTCAGGCCGGTGATGCGGAACTGGCTACCCAGCGGCGACTGAATGGTCGCCAGGCTGATGATCTTCTTCTCTTCCTTGAAGCTCTGCACCGCGACGTCTTTCTCGACACCGTCGACCACTTGCTTGGTGTAAGTGGTGGTCGGCTTCTGCTCGATGAAGATCACCGCCATGCTGCGACCGACGTTGCTGCGGGTCGAACGGCTCATCAGCTCGCCGCCGTGGCCATCGAGCTTGATGTTCACCTGTGGACGACCATGCTCGTCGAAGCCCGCTTGGGCGTCGGTCACCTGGTCACCGGTGATGATCAGGCCACGCTCGATCAGCGCAGGAGGACGATTGCCTTCACGGAACTCGAAAGACTCGGAAGTGGCTTTCGAAGCGCCCGGCTCAGCGGCCAGACGGAACTCAAGGTTGGCCGTCTTGCCCAGGATACGCTTGGCTTCAGCGGTGTCCTGCACGCCCGGCAGCTCAACCACGATACGGTTGGCGCCCTGGCGCTGAACCAGAGGCTCGGCAACACCCAGCTCGTTGACGCGGTTACGCACCGTGGTCAAGTTCTGCTTGATGGAGTATTCACGGATTTCCGCCAGCTTGGCCGGGGTCATCGCCAGACGCAGCACCGCCTGACCATTGAGGTCGGCCGGAACAATGTCGAAATCGTTGAAGTTCTTGCGGATCAGCGCACGGGCCTGTTCACGGGTCGCTTCGTCGCTGAAGCCCAGTTGAATGGCACCGCCCAGCTGCGGCAGGCTGCGATAGCGCAGACGCTCTTTACGCAGCAGGCTCTTCACATCGCCTTCGTAGACTTTCAGGCGTGCGTCGAGGGCTTTTTCCATGTCCACTTCCAGCAGGAAGTGCACACCACCGGACAAGTCCAGGCCCAGCTTCATCGGATGCGCGCCGAGGTTGCGCAGCCATTGCGGGGTGGTTTGTGCCAGGTTCAATGCAACGACGTAGTCGTCACCCAGGGCCTTGCGCACGACGTCCTTGGCTGGAAGCTGGTCTTCCTGCTTGGACAGACGCAACAGCCCGCCCTTGCCCTTGGCCGCGATGGTCGCTGCCTTGACGTTGATCCCGGCGTCGGTGAGCGCTTTGCTCGCACGATCCAGATCCGCCTGAGTGACCTGCAACGCGGTGCTCGCGCCGCTGACCTGAATGGCCGGATCATCAGGGTATAGATTGGGAGCGGAATAAATAAAACCGATCGCCAGCACCGCCAGGATCAGTACGTATTTCCACAGAGGGTATTTGTTCAGCATCACGCCGCCCGTTTATGAAGCGGGGCGCCTTGCGCGCCCCGTCGATTGGTAAAAGTTGAAACTTAGATCGCCTTCAGCGTGCCTTTTGGCAGCGTGGCAGCGATCGCGCCTTTCTGAAACTTCATCTCGATAGTGTCGGAAACTTCCAGCACTACGAAGTCATCGGTCACTTTGGTGATCTTGCCGGCGATACCGCCAGTAGTCACAACTTCGTCACCTTTTTGCAGGCTGCCCAGCAGGTTCTTTTGCTCTTTGGCGCGCTTGGCCTGTGGACGCCAGATCATCAGGTAGAAGATGACCAGGAAACCGACCAGGAAAATCCACTCAAAGCCAGTGCCGGCGGGGCCAGCAGCAGGTGCAGCAGCATCAGCCATTGCAGTCGAGATAAAAAAGCTCATGTAACACTCCGGATAATTGCAAAAGTGGGTCTAAACGTCTTTAGAACTTATTCTAAAGGCGGCACGGGCAACCCGCGTTTGGCATAGAAGGAATCGACAAAGGCGGCCAATGTACCCTGTTGAATAGCCTCGCGCAAACCAGCCATAAGCCGTTGGTAATGACGCAAATTATGGATGGTATTGAGCATGCTCCCCAGCATTTCGCCGCACTTGTCCAGATGATGCAGATAAGCACGGGAGAAGTTCTGGCAGGTGTAGCAATCGCAGGTCGGATCCAGCGGCGAATCATCATGGCGATGGAACGCGTTGCGGATCTTCAGCACGCCAGTGTCAATGAACAGGTGCCCATTGCGGGCATTACGGGTTGGCATCACGCAATCGAACATGTCCACACCGCGGCGCACACCCTCAACCAGATCTTCCGGCTTGCCAACACCCATAAGGTAACGAGGTTTGTCTGCTGGCATCTGGCCCGGCAGGTAGTCCAGCACCTTGATCATCTCGTGCTTGGGCTCGCCCACCGACAGGCCGCCAATGGCCAGGCCGTCGAAGCCGATCTTGTCCAGGCCTTCCAGGGAACGCATGCGCAGGTCCTGGTGCATTCCGCCCTGGACGATGCCGAACAGCGCCGCCGTATTGTCGCCATGGGCGTTCTTCGAGCGCTGGGCCCAGCGCAGCGACAGCTCCATGGACACCCGTGCGACGTCTTCGTCGGCCGGGTACGGGGTGCATTCGTCGAAGATCATCACGATGTCCGAGCCCAGGTCGCGCTGGACCTGCATCGACTCTTCCGGGCCCATGAAAACCTTGGCGCCGTCGACCGGCGAGGCGAAGGTCACGCCCTCCTCCTTGATCTTGCGCATGGCGCCCAGGCTGAACACCTGGAAACCGCCGGAGTCGGTGAGGATCGGGCCTTTCCACTGCATGAAATCATGCAGGTCGCCGTGCTTCTTGATCACTTCGGTGCCCGGGCGCAGCCACAGGTGGAAGGTGTTGCCCAGGATGATCTCGGCGCCAGTGGCGACGATGTCCCGCGGCAGCATGCCCTTGACCGTGCCGTAGGTGCCCACGGGCATGAAGGCCGGGGTTTCCACGGTGCCGCGGGGGAAGGTCAGACGACCGCGACGAGCCTTGCCATCGGTGGCGAGCAGCTCGAAAGACATACGACAGGTGCGACTCATGCTTGATCCTCAGGGCCGCGTGGCGCGGGATTGCGGGTGATGAACATCGCATCACCGTAGCTAAAAAAGCGGTATCCATGCTCGACGGCAGCCTTGTAGGCGGCCATGGCTTCGGGATAACCGGCGAACGCCGAAACCAGCATCAACAGCGTGGATTCGGGCAAATGGAAGTTGGTGACCAGGGCATCAACCACATGGAACGGCCGGCCCGGGTAGATAAAGATGTCGGTGTCACCGCTGAACGGCTTGAGCACGCCATCGCGCGCCGCGCTTTCCAGGGAACGCACGCTGGTGGTCCCCACCGCCACCACCCGACCGCCGCGCGCGCGGCAGGCGGCTACCGCATCCACCACGTCCTGGCTGACTTCCAGCCATTCGTTGTGCATATGGTGATCTTCGATGCGCTCCACCCGCACCGGCTGGAAGGTCCCGGCGCCGACATGCAGGGTCACGAACGCAGTCTCGACGCCCTTGGCAGCAATCGCCTCCAGCAGCGGCTGGTCGAAGTGCAGCCCCGCGGTCGGCGCGGCCACCGCGCCCAGGCGCTCGGAGTACACGGTCTGATAACGCTCGCGGTCCGAGTCTTCGTCCGGACGGTCTATATAAGGAGGCAACGGCATATGGCCGACGCGCTCCAGCAGCGGCAGCACTTCCTCGGCGAACCCCAGCTCGAACAGGGTGTCGTGGCGGGCCAGCATCTCGGCCTCGCCACCGCCGTCGATGAGGATCTTCGAACCCGGTTTCGGCGACTTGCTGGAGCGCACGTGGGCCAGCACACGGTGACTGTCGAGCACCCGTTCCACGAGGATTTCCAGCTTGCCGCCGGAGGCCTTCTGGCCAAACAGGCGCGCCGGAATCACCCGGGTATTGTTGAACACCATCAAGTCGCCCGGGCGCAAATGCTCAAGCAAATCAGTGAATTGACGGTGGGCCAGGGCGCCGGTGAGCCCATCCAGGGTCAACAGGCGGCTCGCGCGACGCTCGGCCAGGGGGTGGCGGGCGATCAGCGAATCAGGGAGCTCGAAGGTAAAGTCAGCAACACGCATGATGGGGTTCGTCTAGCAGGGCCGGAAAGTTTAGCGGAAATAGCCAAAATTGACCATGAAACCTGATTGACCAACGGTAGGCACGTCTCTATACTTCGCCGCCATTGAGCCCTGATGGCGGAATTGGTAGACGCGGCGGATTCAAAATCCGTTTTCGAGAGAAGTGGGAGTTCGAGTCTCCCTCGGGGCACCATCTACAGGTTTCACGTTGATCCAACATGAACCAGAAACACAAAAAAGCCGGCCACTGCGCCGGCTTTTTTGTGCCTTCTTAAAACAACTTAATTCATCTTGTTCCTTGTTGACGTGTATGGCGTGATGTATGTTCGCCAAAATCACGAACTGGCCCATACACGAATTGAAGCGTTCCGACATCAAGCGGCGCCCCCTGGCGGACACCGTTCTTTCATCGCTAGAACCTGAGCCCAAGGAGTACCGAGAGTTCTATGGGATCGATCGCATCTACTTCGTAGTCGCCGCAAATGGGCGCAAGCGCTGGGAATTCCGCTACAAGAAGCCATCAACCGGCAAGTGGTCATGGCTTGGTCTTGGCGGCTACCCAGAGACGTCTGCCCGACGCGCTAGAGATAAAGCCGATGAGGTCCAGGCTCTTCTCAATCATGGAACAGATCCGGCGAACCAGAAGCAGGCCGCAAAGAAAGCGATCGAAGAAGCGGAGTCAACCACGTTTCGCGCGGTGGCCACGGTCTGGTTGGAGAAGAAAGAAAAGGACGGCCGCTCAGATTCGACCCTGGACAAAATCCGCACTTACCTGGACAAGGACCTCCTCCCAGCGCTGGGCGACATGCAGGTGCATGATATCGGGCGCCGGAGTTGCGCCGACTTGCTGGCGAGCATTGAAGCCCGCAAAGCCTTCAACGTTGCAAAGAAGGTTCGCGGATGGTTGAAAGAGATCTTCAGCCAGGCCATTGCCAAGGGGCTCATCGAGTACAACCCAGCATCTGAGCTACTGTCCATTGCTGCCGAAGCACCGCCTACACAGCAATACCCACACCTGCTCGAGGAAGAGCTGCCCGACTTTATGCGGGCAATGAAGAAGACCACCAGCAGGTTGGCCGCACGAACAGCAGCATGGCTGACGATCTGGACAGCGTCGCGCCCGGGCATGGTCCGCTGGGCGGAGTGGTCAGAGTTCAACCTCGAGGAAAGCCTTTGGGAAGTCTCAGCGAAGAAGATGAAGATGGACCGGGACATTCTGATACCACTGCCCAGACAGGCCGTGGACGCGCTTTACGAACTGAAGGAGTTTACCGGCCGTAGCCGGTACCTGTTCCCCGGGGTTGGCCAGAAAACTGCAGTGATCAGCGAGAACACAATAAACAAGGTCTTCGCCACGGTAGGCTATAAAGGAAGACTGGTAGGTCATGGCACTCGCCATACGGCAAGCACGCTGCTGCGAGAGCATGATTGGATAAAGGACCACATCGAAATGCAGCTAGCCCATAAGGAGGGCGGAATGAGCGGCGTGTACAACAAGGCAAAGTATCTGCGGCAGCGCAGAGTGATGATGCAGTGGTACGCCGATTATCTCGACGCCCTGGGAGAAGGGATGACAAACGAAAGGCAAACGGATTTCGACAAATTGGTGAACTCATGATGGGTTGAAGCATGAAAAACTGTTGAGACGTTTGACAACCAGAAGGCCGCATGTGATCCCCATGCTGTCTCTATTTGAATTTTTACCATCAAGATGACTTGATGGCCAAATTTGACAATGGATTATTTATGTCTTACCGCGGACTTAAGATTGCTCTAATTACACCGTGCTACAACGAAGAAGTTGCCATTGCCAAGGTGATACGAGACTTTCGAAAGGCGATGCCTTGCATTGAAATTTATGTTTTCGACAACAACTCGACAGACAACACTGTTGCAGTTGCTTTAGAAGAAAAAGCACAGGTTGTTTCCGCTCCATTGCGCGGAAAAGGGAACGTGGTTCGAAGAATGTTTGCTGATGTGGATGCAGACATTTTTGTCATGGTTGATGGGGATGCAACTTACGATGCAGCCTCAGTTACTCGCCTTGTAGATAAGTTGATCGATGAACACCTAGACATGGTGGTTGGCTGCAGGGAAACACCTGAAGTCCTTTCAGGAGAGGCTTATCGCCGCGGTCACCAATGGGGAAACCGAATGCTAACGCAAAGCGTTGTGCAAATTTTCGGTGGCGGCTTTACAGATATGCTATCTGGCTATCGTGCTTTCACACGCAGATATGCAAAGTCATTCCCAGCGCTTTCTCGAGGGTTCGAAATCGAGACCGAGTTAACGGTCCACGCACTAGAGCTGAGAATGCCTTTTGGTGAAGTGATGACGCCATATGGTGCACGCCCAGAAGGATCAGTAAGCAAACTGTCTACATATAAAGACGGGTGGCGCATCCTAAAAACAATTGCTCGCCTGTACATTGTCGAAAGACCTTTCATGTTCTTCGCTATTTGTGCAGCGATTTTCGCCTCATTATCAGTAGCTGTTTCTATTCCTTTAATTGTTGAGTACATAGAGACAGGAATGGTACCAAGGGTCCCAACAGCAGTGCTTTCAGCATCAATAATGGTTTGTTCCCTACTATCATTTTCTTGCGGAATAATATTGGACAACGTAACACTAGGAAGACAAGAGATTAAACGACTCGCCTATTTGGCGATACCACGACCATCAACAAACGAGCGACCATAATGAAGCTAGCCTTTCACCTTTTTTGGTTCGCTGTAGCTGGGGCACTTGGCTTTCTAGTTGATGCTGGCGTTCTATATATTTTGAAAGGCTCGCTGGGACTATATGCAGCAAGAGTCATATCATTTTTTTGTGCGACATTTGCAACATGGGCTTTTAACAGGACAATAACCTTTGGAGCTGAGAAGTCAGGGCATTCAAAGAAAAGGGAATTCTCGATTTATCTTTTCCTTATGCTGATAGGAGGATCGGTTAACTACCTGACTTATGCACTATTGGTATCAACCCAAGAGTTCATAGCATCAAATCCTGTCATTGGCGTTGCCGCAGGAAGTATAGCGGGAATGTTCATAAATCTAGCAACATCAAAAATATTCTTATTCAAGAATGCAGAAAGCAAAATACATGGAGATGATTTTGATCAAGCCGAATAACTTGTTAAACAAATCCAACTTAATTGGATTTTGCAAAAAAACAAGAGATACAAGAATATTTTACTTGATTGGAATAACGCCATTTGTAATTGCTTATTACACATCCGTGTTTTACCCAGGGTATTTAACATCTGACAGCCTATACATGCTGGCCCAAGGTGCCGGGCTTCAACCGCTATCTAACTGGCACCCACCTTTTATAACAATCTTGTGGGGATGGCTATTTTCTATTTTTGAAAGTGCCGGGGGAATATGGATAATACAGATATCTCTTTACATTGGGGCTGTACTATTCTTCTCAACAAGAATAAAAAGCACAGTGATCGCGGTCATTACATTTGCAACTCTCTTACTATATCCGCCAATCTTTACTAACATGGCGGCACTATGGAAGGACTGCTGGGTTATTTCTACGACGCTGGTATGTGCTGCGTTTTCAATTCAAGCGATCGACAGCAAAAAAACAGCACCACTATTATTTTGCATTGCATTCTTTGTAATCAGCAGCCTAATAAGAATAGACTATGCAGTAGTTGCTTTGCCGCTTTTGCTTGGGGCAATACTATTCTCAGACAACAAGCGATCAACGCTAACAAGCAAATTAAAAAACAAAAGAACTGCACACCTAATAATCTCGTCACTTGTCGCTCTATTCATATGCGGAAAAATTGCAGGAATTAAAGTTGTTGAAAAATTCAACCCATGGCTTTCTGTGGCGATCTGGGATATTGCTGGAGTGGAAAGTAACTCGGAGCAAGGGGTAACGGTTCCAGGATATAGATGCGCGACATCAGACCCTTTGGTCTTTGGTGAAAATAAAAGATTTTTAGTTAATCTTCCTGCATATTCGGAAGGAACAAGCACAAACAAAGAGTCAGAAAAGTATCTAAAACTATGGATAGAAACAATTACAAGCAACCCGATTGCATATGTAAAACATCGAATCTGTGTGGCTAAAAGTTTTTTCGGTATTGGAACAGAGCAAGTGCACTATCCAAAACCAAACTCAGAGATGTCAAAAAGCAGTCTTACACAAAGCGCCGAGCGTAGTTCGTTAAACCTAAAGCTATATTGGTTTTACGATAAAAACGCTCACGGCCCTATGTTTAGATACTGGTACTACATTGCTGGATCTATTGCGCTTTTTGTTTTTTGCGTAGCAGCCAAGAAGTCAACAATTCCCCAATCTATTATTTTTATGTCAATTATTATGGCTGCTTCAAGGTTTCTGATTCTGCCGGCGGCAGACTTCAGATATGGGCTATGGATAGTGATAGGGTCAATTGCGCTTATAGCAATCTCTTTAGACTCCTTATTAACAAGAAGACCAGAGCAAATAACAACTTAAAACCAAGACAAAAAAATACAAACAAATGTTGAGCAGCTGTGAACAAAAAACAAAAGGACGACGAGCAGCTGCGCCGCTTCATTTCGCGCCGCGACGACCCGCTCAAGCACTGGAAACTCTCGCCCATCGACATCAAGTCGCTGGACAAGTGGGACGAATACACCGCCGCCAAACAGGCGATGTTCTTCCACACCGACACCGCCGATGCGCCCTGGACAGTGATCAAGTCGGACGACAAGAAGCGCGCGCGGATCAACTGCATCCGCCACTTTCTGCACTCCCTCGACTATCCGGGCAAGAACCTGCGCGTGGCCCATCAACCTGACCCGGTGCTGGTCGGCCGGGCGTCGCGGGTGATGGAGGAAGACGAGCGGGTGTACAACGAAGCGGCCGCGGAGCCGGTGCGCAATCCGCAGGCGACGCTCGCCTAAGCAGCCAGCCTTGAAGCGGGCCCCGCTCCAGGATCGCTGAAAGATCCTGAAGCGGGGCCAGCCAGCTAGATACCCTGCACCGGCAACAATACACAGGCCTGCAGCCCGCCACCGTCACGGTTGCGCAAGCGCAGTTCGCCGCCATGCTCCAGCACGATTGCCCGCGCCGCGGAAAGCCCCAGGCCGACGCCGCCGGTGTTGCGGTTGCGCGAGCTTTCCATGCGGAAGAACGGCTCGAACACCTGTTCCTGCCACTCGACGGGAATCCCCGGCCCGCGATCCAGCACACAGACCTTCACCTGCTCGGCATCCGCCACCACTTCAATCGCCGGTTCGCTGCCATATTTGATGGCGTTTTCCAGCAGGTTGCTCATGACCCGCTTGAGCCCCAGCGGGCGGCCGAAATACACCAGGCGCGGCGGGCCGCTGAACGCGATGTCGATGGACTGGTCGCGGTAATCGTCGACCAGGGTTTGCAGCAGTTCCGCCAGATCGAAGGACGTCGCCTCCTCCAGCCGCGCGTCGTCACGGAAGAAATCCAGGGCCGAGTTGATCATCGCCTGCATCTCGTCGACGTCATGGAACAGCCGGCGCTGCTGCTCGGGGTCCTCGATGAACTCGCCGCGCAGGCGCATGCGCGTCAGGGGGGTACGCAGGTCATGGGAGATCGCCGCGAGCATCTGCGTGCGGTCCTTGATGAAGTGCTGCAACTGGGCCTGCATGGCGTTGAACGCGAGGATCGCCTGGCGAATCTCGTGGGGCCCGACCGGCTCGATGGGCGGCGCGCGAAAGTCCACGCCAAAGCGCCGCGCGCCCAGGGCGAACTGCTGCAAGGGCTTGGCCAGGCGGCGGGTGGCGATCAGGGCGACCAGGACGGTGGACAACAACACCAGCCCGATCACGATCAGGTTACGCGGCCCCTCGTCCAGCCCCCAACTGCGCGACGCCGAAGAAAACATCAGCCAGGAATCGTCGGCCAATTGGATCAGCAACGCGTACTGGCCGTTCGGCCCGGGCCAATCGCTGGGCTGATAAGCCTCGATATGCCCGTTCGGCGATTTGAGCAACTGCCGAAGCCCCTCCGAATCCGTGCGGTATTCCGGGTCGTCGGTCACCGGCACCGAGATGTCTTGTCGCCTGTTGTGCCAGGTCACGCTCAAGACCGAATTGCTGGCCACTTCGGCCAGGCGCGAGCGCTGCGTCGGTTCGGCGGCCTCGATCATGTTGGTAATAGACGCGATCCGCTCCACCAGGCCGGATTCGCTCAACGGCGGCTTGGCCCAGACCCCGGCCAACTGCACGAACAGCGCATTGAAGGCCAGCGCGGTGAGCATCGCCATCAGGGTGGTCAGGGCGATCCAGCGGGCGATGGTGTCGCGCGGGCCACCCGGTCTGTGTCTTGCCCTCATTGGCGGGTCACGCTGGGGGTGAACAGATAGCCGCCATTGCGCACCGTGCGAATCATCGCCGGGCGCTTGGTGTCGAACTCCAGCTTGCGCCGCAGGCGACTGACCTGCACATCGATGCTGCGGTCGAAGGCGTCATGGGCCTGCCCGCGCGCCAGGTCGAGCAACTGCTCGCGGGTGAGGATGCGTTGCGGATGCTCGACGAACACCAGCAGCAGGTCGAACTCCCCCGCCGACAGCGGGATCATCACCTGGTCCGGCGAGCGCAGTTCGCGGCGGGTCAGGTCCAGTTGCCAGTCGGCGAACCGGATCAACGGGCGCGGCACCTCCCCGGTCACCGGCCGACTCTCCCCGGCCCGGCGCAGCACCGCGCGCACCCGGGCCAGCAACTCGCGGGCATCGAAGGGTTTGCTCAGGTAATCGTCGGCGCCCATTTCCAAGCCCACCACGCGGTCGCTCAATTCGCCCATGGCGGTCAGCATGATCACCGGCACGGCGTGCAGCTGGCGCAGGCGCTGGCAAAGGGTCAGGCCGTTTTCCCCCGGCAGCATCAGATCGAGAATGATCAGGTCCGGCACCTGCCGCTCCAGCGCCGCCCACAGCGAAGCGCCCTCGGTGGCGACTTCCACCGAGTAGCCGTGTTGCACAAAAAATTTCTTCAGCAGCGCGAGGACCTCAAGGTCGTCGTCCACGATCAACAGACTGCTCACCAGTGTGTATCACTCAAGCTCGGAATGAGCTGTCATTCAAAACCATTGGACGCGGCCCGTCATATATTTCAACGCGGTAACAAACCGACAACCCCGCAATAAAGCAGACATCTTTAAGCAAAACGCCCATGCCAGCATCGGCCTCCCTGTTCCCAAGGTCCGCCGCCCATGCGCTCATTCCTGTGTTCCGCCCGCCTGCCTCGTCATACCGCCCTGCTGATGTTCCTGTCCTACCTGGCGGGCTGTACCAGCCCGGGCCCCACCACCCAAACCGACTGCGCGAAGGTCGACTATCCGATCTATGACCCCGCCGAGCCGGTCAACCGTGGCGTGTTCGCCTTCAACAAAGCCATCGACGACTACGCACTGGCACCGGTCGCCCGCGGTTACCGCCACCTGCCCGACTTCATGCAACAAGGTGTGCACAACTTCGCGAGCAACTTCGGCGAGCCCAAGGTCTTCATCAACGACCTGCTGCAGGGCAACCCGCAGCGCTCGGTCAACAGCCTGGGGCGCTTTGCGGTCAACACCACGGTTGGCGTGCTCGGTCTATTCAACGTCTCGGACCCGCTCGGCATCCCACGCCACACCGCCGACTTCGGCCAGACCTTTGGCGTGTGGGGCATCGGCAACGGTCCCATCGTCGAACTGCCGCTGTTGGGCACCGACAACAGCCGCGACTCCGTGGGCAAGATCCTCAACTTCGTGGTCTCCCCCTTCGGCGACAACAGCGACACCGTACAGACCCTGGGCACCGTCGCCATGGTCGGCGGCGTAGTGGACGGTCGCGCCGCCCTGCTGCCGCTGACCGACAGCCTGAAAACCATGCCCGACTACTACAGCGCCCTGCGCGACGTGAACGCCGAACACCGCGCCGCCTTCGTGCAGGAAGGCAAGCAAGGCGCTACCAGCCCCGCGAAAAACCGCTGTGAAGGAGCGACTCACGATGACTTCTGAAACCGACGCCCTGGTCCTGCTGCAACGCGTAGCCAAACACGGCGACGCCTCCCTGCAATGCCGCGAAGTCAGCCTGCGCCTGTCAGACGACCAGCAACACCTGACCCTCAGCCGCTACAGTGAACACTACAGCCCCGAAGGCCTGGAATGGGTCGAACGCCAACACCGCATCAGCGTGACCGAGCTGATCCGCTGGGTGATCAAGCAGGGGGAGCCGCAGGTGTTGGTGCAGAGTAGAGAGTCGCAAAGAGCTTCGGCTTAAAACCGAGGCAAGCACCCACCTTGGAAACGACGGATGAAAAGTCTGATTGGAGAGCCGCGTCTGAACATTGAGTGAAGCATCATCGGCCGTTACAAACAGATAATTCCTATAAAAAGAACGATAACTCTGACTTGGTTTGTTTTTAAAAGTCCCGGTGTCATGGTTCGAAGGTCACTAATCCCGGTGACATTCAAAGAGAAATGAACATGACACTAGAAGCAGGCGCAACCGCCAACATCGGCGACAAATGTCCACAAGGCGGCACCTGGTACCCCGCAGGTAGCCCAAGCAAAACCCGGTCAATCGGTATCGGCAACAAGATGCCTCCGACTCCCGAGGGTGAACCCCACTGGGTCCTTGAGACCCCAACCGGCGATGATTAAAAACAGGTAGTTTCACCATGTCTTGCGTGCAGCCCTCCCTCGGTTTCCGGCGGAGGGCTTTTTGCACCTCGGTAGAAAAGTGCGTATGCCTGTGCATCAACAGAAACCGAGTCATCTGTGGAAGTTCAGGTTTGAAGAACCTGCTCGGCTACTGCATCATGCGCGCCCCAAAGGGATGACTCGCAACACTTCAAGGACCGATCATGAGTGGCAAACCCGCTGCCCGCGTCAGCGACCCAACCGCCTGCCCGCTTCCCGGCCACGGCGCCAACCCTATCGTCACGGGTTCGCCCAATGTCGTTTTCGACGGCCTGGCCGCCGCTCGAAAGAGTGACCAATCAGCTTGTGGCAGCCCGATAACCGGGGCGGTTTCCAGCACTGTTTTCATCAATGGCTTGAATGCCGCCACGCTGGACAGCACCGGCGGGCACGGCAACATCATCGTCGGGGGCTCCGGCACCGTCATCATTGGCGACACGGTGGTCAACGCCCCCTTCTCCGGGCTCCTGCCCATGCCGGTGAACTTCACTGACCGTTTGAAGCTGGTGAACGATGTAACGGGCGAACCGATGCCCAATCATGCTTACGTGATCCAACGGGCCGATGGGCGCCTTGAGCATGGGGTTTCGGACGCCGCTGGCTTCACCCATGAAATCAGCTCGCATATTGCAGAAAGCATCAAGTTGTTTTTGGAAGAGTGACGCATGGAAGCCAACACCATTACCTCGGCGAACGGTAAACCCGTCAAGTTGAAAGCCGAGCACACGCTTACGGATAAAAAAGACAAGAGTGACAAAGTCATTCCTATCGAGAGCACCAAGGCCATTGTGTTTTTTGTCGGGGGTGCAGGGGACAAGGAAAGTTATTATTTTTCTGGCCCTTATGAAAATATAAAATACGCACAAGAGCCCTTAGATAAGCGAGCCAATACCTTACAAAAACAAGGAAAATACAGATCCGCATGGCTTGGGTACAACCAGATTAGAGGAAAGAAAGATATTCAGAAAAATGTCTTGAATATTATCCCTTATAAATCGTGCCCTATTTACATTATTGGCCATAGCTTGGGAGGCTGGAACAGCGGGCATTTGACTAAAACCATGGCTGACTGGGGGTACACCATAACAACACTGGTGACTCTCGACCCCGTCGGAGAAGGTACGCTGGTGTGGCTTGGCTCTGACATTGCCGGATCTGCGCCTACACCGGTTGCGGAGAAGTGGATCAACATCAGAGCCACACCATCCAAACCTGACGATTCAGACAAAGTCGCGGACTTTGGTGAAAGATGGATAATGAATAGCGGGCCTGATTTGAATCTAAACATGGATATTAATCATGCAAATGCATTTGGTATGTTCATGCGGCCAATTGTGGGCTCACAATCCGCCTGCGATATCATCTTTGAATCCATTACCAACAAGCTGGCAAAAACATGAAAAGACTATGGCTGCTTCTACTGGCTATCGCCTGTTCCTCCTGCGCAAAAGATCATGAGAAACCGCCAGCAGACTTGAGTTTCATTTCTGTCGAACGCAAAGCGGATCTTTCGCTGTACATCATCCGCTACGAATCAAACATCAACCTTCTGGATCTCTACGGAAGAGGTATGGGAGAAGGTATTGCCTCAGCTCAATTTATTTGTGCATTAGACGGTGACTATGACTTTTCTGTTGAGCATGAAATTGCGCGTTCTGCCTATGGCAGGATTCAGGCTGATGCGGCTCAAGCGAATCAACCAACTTCAATCTTTTTCACTGAAGCTTTTTTGAGTGAAACCCTCGACAAAGGACAATCCCGTCGCGACCTCTCTGTCGAAGAATTGAACGCTCTGTTAGCCAACAAACAGACGATTCCGTGCAAAACACTCATCACCGCCTACGGCTACAAGGCCTACTACTCCAACACCCTGCAATTACCTGTTGCCGATCTGCTTCGAGAAATCAATAAACCCGAGACCCCGTAGCCCTCTACGAGCACCGCGCAGTTCTTACCCCCTCCCTGCGTGACTCTCCCAAGCAACCTGAGCACTGGCTGACAAATCTTCGACATCAGCTGCGGTACTATCGGCGCTTCCGTCTGCCGTATGAGCTTTGAATTCGCGTGTCTCGAACGTCCCCCTCGACCGCTGCTAGCAACAACTTGCCCTGCGTCCTCGCCGGCCCCTGCTGCGCCGCCTGGAACCCACGCGGCTGGTGCTGTGGCTGGTGGGCTCGCGGGCGCTGGAGCTGACATTGCGTTTGCAGGCCGGCAGCGAGGCGCAAATCCGCGACTACCCGCTCAGCGCCGAGCAGTGCCAGGTGATCCCGGTAGGCCAACACGCTTTTATCCACCTGATCGATCTGCCGCTGGACAATCCCCTGCCTTGCGATGTGCCCATCGACTACGACCTGCTGATCGCCAACGCCGACGGCTCCAGTTCGGGTATCGCCGAGTGGGCGCCGCATTTGCTGTATGGGCAAAAACAGCAGCCGGATTTCGTCCTGCACAGCCGCATCCAGCAGTTGGTCCACGGCTCCTGCCGCAAGCCCCATCATGCGGCGGACGAAGGTTTGCTTTGCGTCGATCGCCTGCTGGCGGAAACAGCCGATCCGCAACAACGCCCTGCCCTGCTGCTGATGACCGGCGACCAGGTGTACGCCGACGACGTGGCCGGGCCGATGCTGCGGGCGATTCATGCGCTGATCGAGCGCCTGGGCTTGTTCGGCGAGCATCTGGAAGGCGCGGTGGTGAGCGACAGCGCCGCGCTTTACCGGCATCGCGCCAGTTATTACAAACGCGCCGAATTGCTGCCGGCGCTGAAAAGCAACGAGACCCTGCGCGAGCGTTTCTTCGGCGGGGTGAAGAAGCCGATCTTCACCAGCAGCAGCGCCGACAATCACCTGGTGACCTTCGCCGAGGCCATGGCCATGTACCTGCTGGTCTGGTCACCGCTGCCCTGGGGCCTGATCGATCCACGACCGCCACAGCTGGATGCCAAGGAACAGCAGCGCTACCAGCGCGAACAACTGCGGATCGAGGCTTTCGCCAAGGGCCTGGGCGGCGTGGCGCGGGTGTTCGCCCACCTGCCGAGCCTGATGATCTTCGATGACCACGACATCACCGATGACTGGAACCTCAGCGCCCAGTGGGAAGAAACCGCCTACGGCCACCCGTTTTCCAAACGCATCATCGGCAATGCGCTGATCGCCTACATGCTGTGCCAGGGCTGGGGCAACAATCCGGATGCCTTTGCCACGCCGCTGCAACACACCCGCGCCCTGAGCGCCGAGGCCCAGGGCGATGCGCTCTACCTGGACAGCGCCACCCAGGACACCCTGATCGACGAATTACTGCGCTTCCAGCAATGGCAATACACCCTGCCCACCACCCCGGCGCTGGTGGTGCTGGACACCCGCACCCGGCGCTGGCGCAGCGAGTTCAACCTGGCGCAGCCCTCGGGCCTGCTCGACTGGGAAGCCCTGAGCGAGCTGCAACATGAACTGCTGGATCACCCGTCGGCGATCATCGTTTCACCGGCGCCGGTGTTCGGCGTCAAGCTGATCGAGACGGTGCAGAAGGTCTTCAGCTGGTGCGGTCACCCGCTGCTGGTGGACGCGGAAAACTGGATGGCCCACCGCGGCGCGGCCCAGGTGATCCTGAATATTTTCCGCCACTCGCGCACCCCGGGTAACTACGTGATCCTCTCCGGCGACGTGCACTATTCCTTTGTCTACGAAGTGCTGATCCGCCACCGCAAGGGCGGCCCGAAGATCTGGCAGATCACCAGCAGCGGCATCAAGAACGAGTTTCCACCGACCCTGCTGGAATGGTTCGACCGCCTCAACCGCTGGCTGTATTCGCCACGCTCGCCGTTGAACTGGTTCACCCGCCGCCGACTGATGCGAGTGGTGCCCTACAGCCCCGAACATCGCGAAGCTGGCGAACGGCTGTGGAACTCGGCGGGCATTGGCCAGGTGTTCTTCAACGACAACGGCCAGCCCCGGGAGATCTACCAGCACAACGCCAATGGCGCGCCGAAAACCCGGATGCTGGCGCCGGAGGAAGACTGAAGAGTGAGAGCGACTTGGCAAAAACCGAGTCGCTCAGACGTCTTTCGGTTCAGCAGGTTGATCCCTGTCCGTCATACAGTCCGTACTCACAGAAGCCTCATCAAACCAACTGTCCCAAGCTTCTCCAGCCGGAGCGATGACCCGAGTACGCCCCATAGCGATGATCTCCACTTGCGTAACATCACCAGGAAACGCCATAGCCTCAGTCAGGTAAATAGTCTGACCGCTGCTGTTTCTAAAGACTGATCCTTGCGCCATCGAGCTATCTCCTGGCGTTTTCAAATAGAGCCACCAACCTAGCGCGCGTCACCAACAGGTCAACGATCAGGCAAACTTTTCCCCTATGCTTGGGCAGGCCAAGAGATATCTCGGCGCGTCTAAAGCTTACGGACTACTTCTGCAAAGGCCCTTTCATTCCCATGTTCGAACACCTCGACCTGCATGCCCTGCTCGCGACCTACGGTTACTGGGTGATCGTCCTCGGCTGCCTGCTGGAAGGCGAAACCGTGCTGATCCTGGGCGGCATGGCGGCGCATCAGCAAGTGCTGGACCTGTGGGTGGTGATTGCCGTGGCGACGGTCAGCGGGATGTTCGGCGACCAGTTGCTGTTCTGGAGCGGGCGGCATTTCGGCGGGCGTTTGTTGCCGCGCCTGAAGGGCCAGCAGGCCGCCATCGAGCGGGTGACCGGGCTGATCCGGCGTTACCCCTCGACCTCGGTGCTGGCGGTGCGTTTCATGTATGGCATGCGCTGGGTCGGCCCGGTGGTGATCGGCGCCAGCGGTCTGTCGCCGCTGCGTTTCACCCTGCTGAACATGCTCGGCGCGCTGCTCTGGGCCACGCTGTTCGTCTGCGGCGGCTACTGGGCCGGCGATGCGCTGGAGCATCTGTTCGGTGATTTGAAGCCTTATCGCCTGCCGATTGTCCTCGGCGTCGTGGTGCTGGTGCTGCTGGTCGCCCTGCTGCGTCAGCGCCGGGCCAGGGCCAGGAACGCCGCGCCGCTTAACGGCTGATCCCGCCCCAATCCAACATTCGGAATTTTCATACTGACCCCCGCACTTTATTTCGTTTGCGGCCCCGCCCTGCTCTTGGCTTAGATAGCCCGCATGTTCCAGGCAGACAGAGCCCTTAGCCCATGAGCAGCGAAAGCATCAGCCAGTCGATTTCCATCGTTCACCCCATCCGCCTGAGCCACGGCAAGAATGCCGAGGTGTGGGACGAGAATGGCAAGCGCTACATCGATTTCGTCGGCGGGATCGGCGTGCTCAACCTGGGGCATTGTCATCCGCGGGTGGTGGCGGCGATCCAGCAGCAGGCCACCCGGCTGACCCACTACGCGTTCAACGCGGCGCCCCACGGGCCCTATGTGGAGTTCATGGCGCGGCTGGCGCGCTTCGTGCCCTTGAGTTACCCGGTCAGCGGCATGCTCACCAACAGTGGCGCGGAAGCGGCGGAGAACGCCTTGAAGATCGTGCGGGGCGCCACCGGGCGTACGGCGGTGGTCGCCTTCGACGGCGGCTTCCATGGCCGTACCCTGGCCACCCTCAACCTCAATGGCAAGGTCGCGCCCTACAAGCAGAAGATTGGCGTGCTGCCCGGCCCGGTGTATCACCTGCCCTACCCGAGCGCGGACAACGGCGTGACCTGCGAGGAAGCGCTGAAGGCCATGGACCGGCTGTTCAGCGTGGAGATCGACGTTGCCGAAGTGGCCTGCTTCATTGTCGAGCCGGTGCAGGGCGAGGCCGGCTTCCTGGCCCTGGACGTCGAGTTCGCCCGCACCTTGCGACGCTTCTGCGATGAACAAGGCATCCTGCTGATCGCCGATGAAATCCAGTCCGGCTTCGGCCGCACCGGCCAGCGCTTCGCCTTCACCCGGCTGGGGATCGAACCGGACCTGGTCCTGCTGGGCAAAAGCATCGGCGGCGGTGTGCCGCTGGGCGCGGTGCTCGGGCGCAAGGCGCTGCTGGACAACCTGCCCAAGGGCGGCCTGGGCGGCACCTATTCCGGCAACCCCATCGCCTGCGCGGCAGCCCTGGCGACCCTGGACGAGATGAGCGACCACAATCTGCAAACCTGGGGCGAACGCCAGGAGCAGGCCATCGTCAGGCGCTACCAGCGCTGGCGGGCCGAGCGCCTGACACCTTATCTAGGGCGCCTGACCGGGGTCGGCGCCATGCGCGGCATCGAGCTGGTCAAGGCCGACGGCTCGCCGGCCCCGGAACAACTGAGCGCGCTGCTCAGCGCGGCGCGGGATGCCGGCCTGCTGTTGATGCCCAGCGGCAAGTCGCGGCACATCATCCGCCTGCTGGCGCCGCTGACCATTGAACCGCAGGTGCTGGAAGAAGGGCTGGATATTCTCGAGGGCTGCCTGGCGCGGTTGGCATGACACCGCGCGTTTGCACAAAAGCCGCTCGCCATGGACACTGGCGCGCCTCATGCCATCGACAAGGAAGCGCAACATGACATGCCCCAGATACAGAGAGCGGCCCACGGCCGCCAGCCCAGGAATCTTCGGCCGCGGCGAGCAAGACTCATGAAGCAGTACATCCCCTTTCTACTGCTATACCTGCTGCTGATGCCGCTGTACTACTGGATGAAGCCTTACCCGCTGAGGAAATGGACAGGCTTGGCCATGGGTCTGGCCGGGCTGCTGTGGATACTGTTCTTGCCCCCCATATTGGGCGATATCGATACCGGGCTGGCCGCCGTGGCGCTGGTGACCATGGGCAGCTCGCTGTTTTTCAGCCGGCGCCGCTACCAGGACCACGCCTGAGGCGCTGCGTTACAAACCGAATACCCGCCGCGCATTGCCCTGCAGGAACTTGTCCCGTACCGGCTCCGGCAACTCCAGGGCCTGGACCTGCTGCATGCATTTGGCGAACGGCAACTGCGGGAAATTGCTGCCGAACAGCACCTTGTCCTGCCCGTAGCTGCGCATGAAATGCAGCAGCTGCGGCGGGTAATAGGCCGGCAGGTAGGCCGAGGTGTCGATGTAGATATTGTCGTGCTTCCAGGCCAGGCCGATCATCTCGTCGGTCCAGGGATGGCCGATGTGCCCGGCGATGATTCGCAGTTCCGGGAAATCCAGCGCCACCTCATCCAGATAAGGCACCGGCCGCCCGGTTTCCGAAGGCATCAGCGGGCCGGTGTGGCCGACCTGGGTGCAGAAGGGAATGCCCAGCTCCACGCACTTGGCGTACAGCGGGTAGTACAGGCGGTGGTTGGGCGGCAGTTTCCACAGCCAGGGCACGATGCGCAGGGCCTTGCAGCCCAGCTCGTCCACCGCCCGCTGCAGCTCGGCCAGCGCCGTCATCGGCCGGCTCAGGTCCACCGTGGCCACACCAACAAAACGCTCGGGATAAGCCCGGGTATAGGCGGCGATTTCATCGTTGCTGAACACCCAGCGCTCCGGCCGGCACCAGGCCGCCAGCATCAGCTTCTCGACCCCGGCCTGGTCCATCAGCTCGACGGTCTGCTCGATGCTCAGCGGCTGGTCCAGCCAATGCGCGGAACCTGACTTCTCGAACAGCCGCGCCACCTCCGGCAGCAACAGCCGCGCCCGGCCGTTGGCCGGTTGTGCCCATGCGTCGATTGCACCCTTCATGAGAGCTATCCCCCCTCTGCTGACCGTGATTCAGGCGACGAGGGCTCAGGCTACGTCCGCGCCATGACAGCGACAATGTTCGCAGCGCTCGGCGGCGTTGACCGATCCGCCCAGGTTCGGCGCCCACCCTTTACCTGGTTCCGTCTCCCTCCTTTCCCCTTCCCTGCCCCTCGGACCGACCAGCGGTTCCAAGCGCGCATTTTGCTGGCATCGTCGCTGATCAGGCCGAAAAACAAACTTCTGGAAACACAACAAGCTGAAACGTATCAGCTCCAGCAAAAACGGCAATTATGCATAAATGCAAATTTACCCTTGACCCGAAAAATCGCCTCGCTTAAGGTGAAATTGCTGTATGCACATACAGTATTTTTTGATGAGCATTTATGTGAATCCATTCACGGACGAGGTATTACCTATGAAAAGCAACACTGAAAAATTCGGCAAAACACCCCATCAACCCAGCCTCTGGACTCGCGCCGATGCGCTGAAAGTCCATGCGGACGATCCCACCACGACCCAGCCACTGGTCAGCGCGGATTTCCCGGTATTGAGCAACGAGGTGTTTATCTGGGACACCATGCCGCTGCGCGACCTGGACGGAAACATAACCTCCGTCGACGGCTGGTCGGTGATCTTCACCCTGACCGCGGATCGTCATCCGAACGACCCGCAGTACATCGACGAAAATGGCAACTACGACATCACCCGCGACTGGAACGACCGCCATGGTCGGGCAAAGATGTACTACTGGTTTTCCCGTACCGGCAAGGACTGGGAACTGGGTGGCCGGGTGATGGCCGAAGGGATTTCGCCCACGGTTCGCGAATGGGCCGGCACGCCGATCCTGTTGAACGAACAGGGTGAAGTGGACCTGTACTACACCGCCGTCACGCCGGGCGCGACCATCGTCAAGGTGCGCGGCCGGGTGGTGACCACCGAGCATGGCGTCAGCATGGTCGGTTTCGAGAAGGTCAAGCCGCTGTTCGAGGCCGACGGCAAGATGTACCAGACCGAAGCGCAGAACCCCTTCTGGGGCTTCCGCGATCCATGGCCGTTCCGCGACCCCAACGACGGCAAGCTGTACATGCTGTTCGAAGGCAACGTGGCCGGCGAGCGCGGCTCGCACACAGTGGGCGAAGCAGAAATCGGCGACGTGCCGCCAGGTTATGAAGACGTCGGCAACTCCCGTTTCCAGACCGCCTGCGTGGGTATTGCCGTGGCCCGTGACGAAGACGGCGACGACTGGGAAATGCTGCCGCCGCTGCTGACCGCGGTCGGTGTCAACGACCAGACCGAACGCCCGCACTTCGTGTTCCAGGACGGCAAGTACTACCTGTTCACCATCAGCCACACCTTCACCTATGCCGACGGCGTGACCGGGCCGGACGGGGTGTACGGTTTTGTCGCCGATTCGCTGTTCGGTCCCTACGTGCCGTTGAACGGTTCCGGCCTGGTGCTGGGCAACCCGTCCTCCCAGCCGTTCCAGACCTACTCGCACTGTGTGATGCCCAACGGCCTGGTGACCTCCTTTATCGACAGCGTACCGACCGACGAAAGCGGCACGCAGATTCGTATCGGCGGTACCGAAGCACCGACGGTCGGGATCAGGATCAAAGGGCAACAGACCTTCGTGGTGGCCGAGTACGACTACGGTTACATCCCGCCGATGCTCGATGTAACGCTCAAGTAATAGCGACACAGGGCGTTCAGGCAGCGGGTTCGAGTTCGATGAAGAACCCGTTGTGGATATGAATCGAGGTATCCCGCCTGGCTCACTGCGACTTTGCTCAGGAGCTTCATTGAACAATGCGTAGTACCGACCCTTCGGAACTGGCTACACGGATGTAGCCAGTTCTGCTCCTTCCTTGCGTGACGCCCCTTTCCCCTTGGCCAGCATGGCTGTCCACTCCCCCAGGCTCAGCTCCCGGTCTTGACCTTGCTCCAGACCCGGGTACGCACCCGTTCCATTTTCAGCGGCAGCGGTTCCAGCGGGAACAGCGTGGCCATCACTTCCCTGGACGGATAGACACCCGGGTTGTCGCGGACTTTCTGCTCCACCAGCGCCGTGGCATCGCGGTTGGCGTTGGGGTAGCCCAGGTAGTCGGAAGACTGGGCAATCACTGACGGACGCAACAGGTAGTCGATGAACTTCAGGCCATCCTGTGGGTGCGGCGCGTCCTTGAGCAACACCAGGTTCTCCACCCAGACCGGCCCGCCTTCGCGCGGAATGCTGTAGACCAGATGACGGCCGTTGTCAGCTTTCTGCGAGGCGACCTGGGCATCGAACACCCCGCCGCTCCAGCCCACCACCACACAGACGTTGCCGTTGGCCAGGTCGGAGATGAACTTCGACGAATCGAAGTAGCGGATATGCGGCCGGACCTTGAGCAGTAAGGCCTCGGCCTTCTTGTAATCCTCGGGGTTCTGGCTGTTGTAGGGCAGGCCCAGGTAATGCAGGGCGATGGGGATGATTTCGTTCGGTGCATCGAGCATGGCCACCCCGCACTGGCTGAGCCTGGCCAGGTTCTCTTCCTTGAAGATCAGGTCCCAGGAGTCCACCGGCGCCTGGTCGCCGAGTAGCGCCTTGACCTTGTCGACGTCATAACCGATGCCCGTGGTGCCCCACAGGTAGGGTACGGCGAAGCGGTTGCCAGGGTCGTTGCTCTGCACCTTGGCCAGCATCTCGGGGTCCAGGTGCGACCAGTTGCCGAGCTGGCTGCGGTCCAGTTCCTGGAGCACCCCGGCCTTGATCAGGTTCGGCAGCAGGTCGCTGCTGGCCACCACCACGTCATAGCCACTGCGCCCGGCCATCAGCTTGCTTTGCATCACGTCGCTGTTGTCGAAGGTGTCCTGCAGCACGCTGATGCCGGTTTCCTTGTGGAACTGTCCGGGCGTGTCCGGGGCGATGTAGTCGTACCAGTTGTAGAAATGCACGCTCGGTTCGGCGGCCTGGGCCGTAGCGAAACCGAACAGTGCGGCCAGGGCCAGGGGCAAACAGCGGATAGCTTTCATCTGAGGACTCCGAGCGTTGGCACCCGCCCAAGGGACGTGCGCCTCGCCTGCTGATTATGGATTGTTATGGCAGGGCCGAAAGCGGCGGAAAAACAGCGATGGGGTTTAAGGGATCAACAGCTCGCGACGGCCATCGGCGTGCTCGACGTATTCGCCGGACAGTTGCAGGCGCCGGTCGTGCAGGTAGTCGTAATCGCGGCGAGCGGCCTTGAGTTGCCCGAGGTCGAGCTGCACCACCTGCCGGCACTCGTCGCGGCCGGCCTCGAACAGCAGCCGGCCGAAGGGATCGGCCAGCGCGCTGCCGCCGGCGAACACCAGGCCGCCGGTACCGCTGCCGACCCGGTTCACCATCACCGCGAAGGCCTGGTTCTCCTGGGCACGGGCCATGATCGCGGTGCGGTGCACCGGGCCGTAGGGGTCCATGTTGCCGTTGCTCACCAGAATCAGCTCGGCGCCCAGTTGGCCGAGGGCGCGGGCGCTTTCCGGCAGTTCGATGTCGTAGCAGATCAGCAGGCCGATCCGCACGCCCCGCCAGAGCACGCTGGTGTAACGGTCACCGGGCTGGAACAGGCCGCGCTCGTCGGGCCACAGGTGAGTCTTGCGATAACTCGTCGCCACCCCTTCGGGGGTCACCAGCAGCGAGGTGTTGTAGTAATGGCCGGCGGCTTTTTCGGCGATGCCGACCACCACCGCGACACCCTTGGCGCGCACCGCCCGCAATACGGCCTGGATACTCGGCCCGTCCAATGGCTCGGCGACCTCGGCCAGTTGCTGCTGGTTGGCGAAACCGCTGATCTGGGTTTCCGGGAATACCAGCAGGTCGATGTCGTCATCACAGTCGGCAATGCCCTGCAGGACCCGCTCGAGGTTGTAGGCCGTGTCGCCGTCACGACCGGCCAGTTGCATCAGTTCAATCTTCATCGTGGATCCTTTGAAGTGTCGGCAGGTCTCCGGACGCCACATGGGTGTCACCCGCCAGGGCTGGTGGCGAGTATGGAGGGGATGCAGCCGCGCGGTAATCACTGCAAAGGAGTACCCCGCCAGGGTTAGCTGGCGGGACAAGGCAACAGAAGACTGGCGGGGTCAGGCGTTACCCAGCGACTGGCGGGAAGCCCGCGCAGCCTTCAGTGCGCGCCAGGTCCAGAGCGCGCCGCACAGGTCCGGCAAGGCCAGCAGCAACAGCACCGGCGACACCAGCCCGGCGGCGGCGAAGGCGGCAAAAAACACCGGCACCGACAGACGGATCGCCACCGTCAGGGCCATCAACTCGCGCCGCTCGGTGTAGCCGGCCCAGACGTAATAGACGCCCAGGTACAAGGCCAACTGGCCCATCACCCGGATCCACACCTCATCGGTCAGGGCGAAGCCGAACAACGGCAACAACAGGTTCGGCGCCAGCACCAACGCGGCGCCCAGCAACAACATGTACAGGCCGAACACAAACACGCTCTTGCCCGGATGGCTCATGGTTTCACTCCTTGGGGGTGCGAGGTGAGGCGATAGGCCTCGGCATCGAAATAACGGGTCTGCTGGCGGAACTGCCAGCTGAACCCTGGCCACAGGGCGACGTTGCGCCCGCTGTTGGGGTCCATGTACCAGCTCTGGCAACGGCCGACGCTCCATACCGCGCCGCGCAGCCGATGGCGCAGGCCCTGGTTGAAGCGCGCCTGGGCCTGCGGATCGACATCGACGCTGGTCACGCCCAGGCGTTGCAGGGTGTCCAGGGCGCCGAGGATGTAGGCGATCTGCGACTCGATCATGTAGACGATGGAGTTGTGCCCCAGGCCGGTGTTGGGCCCCATCAACAGGAACAGATTGGGAAAGCCGCTGACCGTGGTGCCCTTGTAGGCTTCGCTGCCCTGCTGCCAGGTGTTGACTATGTCCACCCCGCCACGCCCGAGGATCATCCCCGCCGGGAACGGCGTGCGCGCCTTGAAGCCGGTGCCGAAGATCAGTGCATCCAGGGCATGGCGCTGGCCGTCGACGGTGATCAGCGCGTCCTCGGTGACTTCACGGATGCCGCTGGTGACCAGCCGGGTATTGGCCTGGGCCAGCGCCGGAAAATAATCGTTGGACAGCAGGATGCGCTTGCAGCCGATGGCGTAGTCCGGGGTCAGGCGCCGGCGCAGTTCCGGGTCCTTGACCTGGCGCCGCAGCAGGTTGAGCGCCAGCCATTTGTGCAGGGCCATCAGTCGCGGGTTGAACACGAAACCCAATACCCGGGTTTCATGGGCGGTGTAGATCAACCCGCGCAACAGCCGCTGCACCGCGGGAAAACGTCGCAGCAGGTGCTGGGCGGTCGTGGAAAAGGCCCGATCCGGCTTGGGGATGATCCACGGCGGCGTGCGCTGGAACACCGCCAGGCTGGCCACCCGCGGCTGGATCTGCGGCACGAACTGGATCGCCGAGGCGCCGGTGCCGATCACCCCCACCCGCTTGCCGGCCAGGACGTAGTCATGGTCCCACTGCTGGGAATGAAAGACCCGGCCCTTGAAGCGCTCAAGCCCCGGCAGTTGGGGATAGTCCGGAGTCGACAAGGCCCCGGTGCCGGCCACCACCACCTGGGCGAAACGCACGCCGCCACGGGCATCCGTCACCTGCCACAGGGCGCGCTCTTCCAGCCAGCGCAGGCCGGTGACCGCGGTGTTGAAGCAACAGTGTTGCAGCACCTGATACTTGTCGGCGCAGTGCCGCAGGTAGTCGCGGATCTCCGGCTGCGGCGAAAAGCGTCGCGACCAGTCGGGGTTGGGCTCGAAGGAAAACGAATAGAGGTGGGAAGGAATATCGCAGGCACAGCCGGGGTATTGATTGACCCACCAGGTGCCGCCGACGCCGGCTTCCTGTTCGAGGATCAGGAAGTCCTGTTCTCCGCGCTGGCGCAGGTTGATCGCCATGCCGATGCCGGAGAAGCCGGCGCCGATGATCACGACCCGATAGACCCGCGCGGGGTCGGCCTGCTCCTGAAGTAGCGCACTCATGTTCCTGACTCCTGGCGGCACAAACGCCGGGCGAGACCGTCCGCAGCGCATGCACGGCTGTTCATTCCGAAGTTCCGTGGATCGAGGGTGGGCCGCTCACCGGCCCTGGCGGTTAGGTTGACGCTGCGTGCAGCCTGCTGGTCCGGTGCGCCAGGTTCTCCAGCGCCTGCGGGTCGAGTTCGGCGGCGATCACCAGGGCCTGGCGGCGCAGGGTCTGCAGGGGCGTGCGGCGGCCGAATATGCCGGTGAAGTGCATGAACATGCGCAGGCCGAAACCCAGCCCATCGCCCCTTTGCCGCGGCACCAGGTGCAGGTGGGCGTGGGGAATGTGCTGGTTGGTGGCTTTGCCATCGTTGACGATCAGGTGCGTGCCTTCCACCCCGAAGCCGGCGCGCCGCTGGGCGGCGAGCAAGGTATCGAACACCTGGTACAGATGCTGGCGGATGACCGTGGGCAGTTGCTCGAGTTTTTCCACATGGGCCAGCGGGATCAGCAGCAAGTGCCCCTGCCCCAGCGGATGCACATCCATGAAGGCCATGCAGTGGGTGTCGCGATAGACCAGGGCACTGGGCAATTCGCCGGCCGCGATCTGGCAGAAAATACAGGTCATCCGTGAATCCTCGGTGAGTGGCGCTCCTTCGGGCGCTGTAAATGTAGCTCACGCCGCTCGCCGAGGTTCGGCGCAAGTTGTTACCGGACGTCGCGCGAACATCCGCGCCAGCAGCCAGCGGTCGCGCAGGTAGGGCTTGTTGTCCAACAGCGCCGCCAGCCGCGGCAGGTTGACGAAGGGCACGCCGGGGTAGATGTGATGCTCGACGTGGTAGTTGATATTGGCCCACAACAGGCCGATCAGCCGGTCGCTGACGGTCACGGTGTTCTTCGCCAGGTCCAGGCGCTCCGGGTCGCCAACCGCCAGGGTGGCCATGGGGAAGTGCTCGTAGCCCCGGGAAATCGGGTTGATCACCAGCGCCAGCAACAGCAGCGGCACGATGAAAATCAGCACGAATTGCAGCATCAGCCCCTGGCTGTAGCACCAGGCGCCGATCGCCGCCATCGACAGCAGATTGAACGCCAGCTCGCGCAGCACCCGGTTGCGCACCGCCTTGCCGTAGCGCACCAGGGAAAAGTAGATGAAGCGCGGCACGAACACGGCGATGCGCAGGAACATCCACTTCACCCCGCCGGTGTAGTTCCAGTCGTCGGGGTCCTTGTCCGGGTCGCCCAGGTAGCGGTGATGGTATTTGTGGCACTCGGTGAAGGAGGAAAACGGGAACACGATGAACCAGGCCATGAAGCGCCCGACCCACAGGTTCAGCGCCGCCGAACGAAAGCCGCTGGCATGCCCGCAATCGTGCTGCAGCACGGTGAAGGCATGCAGCTGGTTGCCCAGCACCAGCACCGCCAGCGCCAGGCCCCAGGGGTTGTCGCCGAGCAGGATGTACAGCGCCGCCGCGCACCAGACCAGCACATGCAGTACCGACCAGAGCACGAACTTCAGCGGCTGCGGCTGCATCAGTGCCTGCAGCTGGGCCTGGCGCTCGCGGTCGACCCGCAGTTCGGCGCGCTTGGCCAGCCGCAGTTCGTCCTCGGCGGCGTGGTGGGTTGAATGATTCATGAATTGACCTTCCTCTGTCTGTATCGCTAATCGACTTGCAGGCGCACGTCGTCCGTCAATGGATAGCCCACGCACAACAGTGCCTGGCCCCGGTTCAGTTCGTCCGCCGACAGCCCATGGTCCTCGCGCATGCGTACCTGCCCCGCCAGCCGGGTGCAGACGCAGGCCGTGCAGAAACCGCTGCGGCAGGAAAACGGTGGCTGCACGCCGCTGGCCAGGGCCGCGTCGAGCAGGGTCTGGCCCGGGGCGACCGTGAAACTGAACGCCTGGCCCTGCATCAGCAGCTCCACGCGTTTTTCCGTGTCGCCGCTGGCCACTGGCGCCTTGGCCGGGGTGAAACGCTCCTGGTGCACGCTTTCCGGGGCGATGCCCAGGGCCTCCAGGGCGGCGGTCACCTCGTCCATCATGCCGCTGGGGCCGCAGCTGTAGTATTCGCGGGCTTGCGGGCCGGGCAGCGCGCCGAGAATGTCGATCACCCGCTGCCGGGTCAGGCGTCCTTCGTGGGCCCCCGGGGTGTCCGGCCGCGACAGCACATGCACCAGTTGCAAGCGCTCGCCGAAGGTCTGGCGCAGCTGGTCGAGCTTGTCGCGAAAGATCACCGACTGCTGATTGCGGTTGCCGTAGATCAGCGACACCTGGGCGTCCGGCTCGAAGTGCAGCGCCGACTTGAGGATCGAGAAGATCGGCGTGATCCCGCTGCCCGCCGCCAGCAGCACCAGGTGCCGCCCCCGGCCCGGCTGCGGGGCGAAGGTGAAGCGGCCGTGGGTGCCGAGGGTCTGCACCGCGTCGCCGGCGCTCAGCTCCTGCACCAGGCGGTTGGAAACCTTGCCGCCGGCCACGCGCTTGACGGTGATTGACAGGGTCTTGTCCAGCCCCGGCGTGCTGCTGATGGAATAGGCGCGGCAGCCCTTGGCGCCGTCGACGTCGACCTCCAGGGTCAGGTACTGCCCGGCGCTGTAGCGGACTTTGCGCAGCAGCGGCTGCTTGAGGTGAATGGTCACCGCATCGTCGGTTTCCCGTTCGATGGCGGCGACTTTCAAAGTCAGGGGACGGTTCATGGCTGGCCCAGGGCGCTGTGCGCGGGGGTGGGTTCGTCGGCGTTGCGCGGTGTGGCGAGGCGCCGTTGATGGGCATGTTCATGGGCCGCGATGGGCGCCGGCAGCACCCGGAATTGCAGCAGGCGGACTTTCTCTGCGTGGTCCAGCGGCTGCCACCAGTCGAGCTTGTCCGCCAACGCATCGAAGCGGCGCAGCATCAGCAGCACGAACAGGCCGAATACGCTGAGGTCGCGAAACACCATGGAACCCGCGGCCGCCAGTTCCGGCTTGAGCCGCTCGAACAGCGCCGGGCTCTCCGACCAGTGGCCGACGGACCAGTGATGGTGGCAGGCGTGGTAACCCTCGTTGAGGATGTTCACCGGTGTTTCCAGCAGGGTCACGGTGTTGTACATCCAGTCCTTGGGGTCTTGCTGGCCGCCGTAGAAGGCGTGCTGGCTCCAGTGGATGACGCCCATCAGGAAATTGCTCGCGCACCAGGGCACCAGCATGTAGAGCACCGCGATCGGCAGGCTGTAGCACGCCAGCGCGACGAACAGCCCGACATGCACCAGGTTGCCCATGACCATGGCCCGGGCCTGGCTGCGCTTGTGTTTGCTCTTGAAGTACAGCCAGGGCGAAACCATGAACTGCTGGTACATCACCTCGCGCACCATATACACGGCGAAATCCCAGGCGCTGGCATGGTCGTAGCGCGCGGTGGCGTAGACATCCAGCGGCCCGGCGTTTTCCCGGTGATGCTGTTGCAGGTGCGCCGCCGCATGGGGGATCAGGCCCATGGGAATGGCGAAGAACATGTACAGGAAGGAATTGCCGACCCAGCGATCGAGCAGGCTCGAACGCTTGAAGATGCCGCCGGGCACATGGCCTTCCTGATGCATGGCGCTGAAGGAGCGGACAAAGCCGCGAATGTTCGGCCCATAGACGAAGGCGTAGAACAGCAGCACCAGCAACCAGGAGATTTCCTTGAGCCACAGCTGGGCAATGAACACCGGCCCGGCGGTCAGGCCCAGGCTGATGGCGGCGGCCAGGATCGGCTCGTCCCGCGGGTCCTTGAGCAAGCGGTCGGCCAGGGGTTGCAACAAGCGGTGATAGCTCGTCACCAGCCAGTTGCCCAGGGCCTTCATGCCCGGCAGCCACGACAACGACCGGCGCCCGGCCTGCAAGGTGCATGACAGGGCCAGAATCACAGCGATGGCCGCGGTGTTGAACACCAGCAGCAGGCTGAACAGCGGAATAGCCAGGCAGTGAAACCCGCGACCGACATTGGCCGGGCGCGGCGGATAGAGAAAATCGCTACTCATGCTTCTACTCCATTAGGCATGTTGCCGAGCCGGAGCGACGCCAGGGGCGCCGAAGCTCCGGCTGCGGTAGCAGGCGAATCAGGCGCTGTAGGACTCGCGCAGGAACTGCGCCAGCAACGGCGTGGCGGCGCTGCGGGAGATCGGGTGGAAGCCGATCGCCCGGGAGGCCGCCAGCAGATAGGCCACTTCGTCGGAGGCGATGAACGCCATGCCACCCAACAGCTCGACGCTGAGGTTGGTCGCCCGCTCGATCGCCGCCTGCACCAGGAAGCGCGTGCACAGCGCCTTGTGGTAGGTGTTCATCGGCGCATCCTGTTGCGCCTGCAATTCGCCGGCGGTGCCGAGCAGCGCCTGATGGGCGCCCTCCAGCTCGATGCACAGCAGGGCCAGTTGCGCGGGGTCGGCGAAGGGCTTTCTCAGCAACCGGTCGACCAGCGCCGAAGCCACGCCCAGGTAGCTGCCGCCGACCATCAGCTGGAACCAGCTCAGGCCGTTGAGCGAGGTTTCCATGGCGGTGGCGGCCACTTCTTCGCTGTCGGCGCCGTCGGCCAGCAGCATGCGCTCGCTGGGCACGAACACGCCGTTGAACACCAGTTCGTTGCTGTCGGTGGCACGTAGCACCGTGGCGTTCCAGAAGGGTTCGCGGGTGATCGTGCTGCCATCGGCAAAGACCACGGCAAAGCCCTGGCTGACGCTGCCGTCGTCCTGTTCACAGGCGACGCCGACCACGATCACGTCCATGTGGTGGCTCATGGTGCAGGGCTTCTTGCTGCCGTCGAGGACGAAACCGCCCTCCACCGGCCGCGCCTTGACGCTGCGGTTGAAGATCTCCGAGCCCGGCTTGCCCTCGGCGAAGGCCGAGGCGATCAGCAACTGGTCCTGGGTGATGCCCCACAGCAGCTCTTCCGCCGCCGGGATCAGCCCGCCCAGTTGCACGATGGTGGCGATGGTGTGGTGATGCATGGTCATCATCACCGCCAGGGACGGGCACAGCGAACCGATGGCGCGCAGGATCTCCACGGTTTCCTCCGGCGAGGCGCCGAGGCCGCCGTAGGTCTCGGGGATGATCAGGCCGGCGGCGCGGTAGTCGCGAAACAACCCGCAGAGCACGGCCGGATCGGCTTGCTCCAGGGCCATCAGGCCGCGCTCCCGGAGGGCGGCGAGCAGGCCCGGCAGGTACTTCTCGGTGGCGTTGCGGGCGTTGTGCATCGACATGGTGTGGACTCCTTTCTCGTTGTCAGGGTTAACCGGCTTTTTCGATCAACTGCTCCACCGCGGGGGTGAAACCGAAGGCTCGGGCCAGGTCGAAGATCGCTTCGGCATCCTCCAGTGGAGGACGCTTGCCGATGCTGTAGTCGCGCTGCAGGCCGGCCATGGTCAGGACCATGGTTTCGGCCAGGCAGCTGAAGGTCACGCCCGTGGGCAGACCGGTGAGGTTCTGCTGGCCGAAACGCTGGCTGCGGTCGGGCAGATGGATCAGGCCGCCTTCGATCACCGTGACGTCCGGGCGCAGTGCCAGGGTGACGTGGCCGATGTCCGGCGGCTGCGCGCAGTCGCAGATGATCGCGTTCTGATGCAGCACCAGCGGATCGATAAAGGCCGAGCCATTGGAGGTCGCCGAGAGCACGGTTTCCAGGCGCGGCAGCCAGTGGCCCAGGTCCGCGGTGATCACCAGCGGCGGCTGCACCTGCGGCTTGCCCTGGGCCAGGGCGTCGACGCTGTCGAACAGCATGCGCAATTGCTCCTCGTCGCCAAGGTCGCGATCCAGCAGTTGCTCGACGCTGGCCAGGCTCGGCAGGAGCAGCACCAGGGTCTTGGCGATACCGCTGCTGTGGCCGCCCTGGATCTGCAGCAAGGCATCGCGATACAACTCGCCGGCCACCAGCCGCAGCTCGTCCATGGCGCCCCGATTGGCCCCATTGCCGAGCAATACCAGGTGCTCGCAGAAGCGCCCCAGGCGCAGGCTGGCCAGGCGACCCACCGAACCGTAGGCACCGATCACCCCGGTCAGGCGCTTGGCCAGCGGCGCGCCGCGGTTGGCGCAAGTGCTCAGCAGCGCATCGACACCGACCATGGCCGTCAGGCTGTTGCCGGTGGTGGTGTGGAACCGCTCATTGATGACATCCACGCCGGCACTGGAAATCACCGAGGTGTAGGCCCCCAGCCCGACGAAATCCACCTCCAGCTCGGCGACGCTGTCCAGGTAATTGGCCAGCAGCTTGCGCCGCTTGCCCAGGCTCAGGCGCATCAGGTCGCGCGGTTGCAGCAGGCTGCCGACCAGCCAGCCTTCGACGTAGTCGCCGGCATCGTTGTAGACCCGGCGGGCGTGATAGGACACCCCGGCGTCGAGGTCGGGCTTGGCCCATTCGGAGAAGTCGTCGAGCCAGCCCTGCATAAAGGTTTTTTCCGCCGCCGACAGCCCCAGGCCATCCACCACGCTGTCGCCGTTGACGCTCTCGGCGGTGGTCGGGTGCAGCAGGAAGGCAAAGCGCCCCAGGCAACGCCCGCTGCTGCGTGGTTTGCCCGCTGCGATCCAGGGGCTCAGGGCCCCCCGTGGCCCGGCATAACCGTGGGCTTCGAGAATCAACCGGTGTTGCTGGTTATGCACCACCAGTTCCGCCACCGCCTTGAGGCCTTCGAGCAGCAGGTCGATATCGGCGCGCTCGATGCACAGCGGCGGCTGGATGCGCAGCACGTTGCCTTCGGTGAGGGTCGGCAGGCAGTACACGCCATGCCGGCTTTTCAGGTAGCCGCAGACGATCGGCACCAGGGCGCCGAAAGCGCTGGCCAGGGACAGCGTATACAGGCGCTCGCCGCTCCAGCGGCGAAACTTCAGGCCGAGCATCAGGCCGCGGCCGTCGAGGCTGTGGAACACCTCGGGATAGTCCTGCACCAGCCGCGACAGCCCGGCGTACAGGTAGGCGCCCTGCTCCGCCGCATGCTTGAGCTGGGCGCCGTCGTTGGCGGTGAGCTGATCGAGCACGGCCAGGCCGATGGCGGCGCTGAAGCCGTTGACGGCGAAGGTGGAGCTGTGGTGCCGGTCGAAATCGCGGCTCCAGCACTGCTCGCCGTAGATGCACGCGCCGATGGCCGCGACGCCGCCGCCCAAGGCCTTGGCCAACAGCACCACGTCCGGTTCCAGACCGTGGGCGGTGGCGGCAAACAGCTCGCCGGTGCGGCCCAGGCCCGTCTGGATCTCGTCGAGCACGAACAGGGTGCCGTATTGGCGACAGAGGTTCTGCGCCGCCAGCAGGTAGCCTGGCGGTGGGGTGATCATGCCCGCCTCGCCTTGCACCGCCTCGACGAAAAAGGCTGCGGCGCGTCGGGTTTTCAGCAGCTCCTCGAGGGCCTCCAGGTCGCCATAGGGCAAATGGCTGAAACCATCGGCGCGGATCTGGAACGGCTCGCGGTAAGTGGCCTTGCCGGTGACCCCGACCGCGCCCTGGGTCTTGCCGTGAAAACCGGTCAGGGTGCCGATCACCAGTTCGCGCTGGGTCGCGGCGCGGCACAGCTTGATCGCCGCTTCGACGGTCTCCGCGCCGCTGGTGGTAAAGGTCACCTTCGAGTGGGTGCCGGGCGCCAGCTCGATCAGGCGCCGCGCCAGTTCTTCGGCGCCGGGGTTGATCAGCGGCTGGACCAGCGAGGCCTGGCCGCTGGCGAGAAAGGTGTGGATCGCCTCGGTAATAGGTGCCGCGCCATAACCGAAGGGCACCGCGCCGAACTGGCCGACGAAATCGATCAGGGTCTGGCCGCTGGCGGTTTCGATGCGGGTGCCCTGGGCGCGCACCACGGTCTCGTTGAGGCCGACGAATTCCAGCAGTTCCTGGCGGGTGATATTGAGCAATGAATCAGCCATGACTGACCTCCCCCACCACGCCAAGCGCGCCCTGGTTGATGACGCCGTACAGGTGCTGGCTGACCTTGCTCACGGTGTCGTGCAGGTAGGCCAGCTCAGGGTCCAGGGAGATGCCGAAACGGTCCTCGAACTCGGCGGACAGGCCGACGATCAGCACCGAGTCGACGCCCATCTCGTGGAACGAGCGCTCGACGTCCAGCGACCCGGAATCGACCTCCAGCAGGCTGGCCAGGGTTTCGGTCACGGCAAAGGTTATTTCGTCTATGTGCACAGTCGCCTCCCAGCGTATTTCGCTTCCTTTGCATGGCCGTTGGCCCGCGCCAACCGCGTGGTGAAACCAGCGGATCAACGCTTGGGCAGGCGTCATGATGCAAACGCGTGTTGAGTGTGGATAACCCGACGGAGCAGGCTATTTGCTACACCCCGATGCTCGGCGTCATGCCGGTTCAGCTCAATACTCCGTAAGGAGTAGCGAGCCCTGTAGCCGCTGCCGCAGGCTGCGATAGGACCGAAGGTCCTCCAGCGGTTTCAAAATCCCTGCGCCTGCTGCGCAGTCGATCGCAGCCTCACAGGCTCGGCAGTGGCTACAAGATTTAGCGCCGACCGGTAGGTCGCGCCCGGCTTTTGATCTTGATCTACCCGCCCCATCGGGAGGCCGAGTGGAGGTGTTCATCAGGGGACAGGCGCGCAGCGCCCCTCGACGCAGTCGAGGACATCGTATGGAGGTCGAAGCGAAGCCGACCGGAGTCGATGCCCCCTGATGGACGCCGGAGCGAGGGAACCTGAGCGCAGCGAAGGCCGTACGCAGGGGCAAGCGTTTTTTGGTTACTTTTTTTGGCGTTTGAAAAAAAGTGACCCGCCGTAAGGGCGGAACCATAAGTGGCCGTGACCGCAGAAACGGATATGTACTCCGTCCAACATCACCAGTGACATCACCACCGCTATCGCGGGCAAGCCTCGCTCCTACAGAAGCCTCCCCCTGCCGCCAGCCAAGAATGGATATGTACACCATCCAAAAAATGCAGCCCCCAAACGGACACCATCACGGCCAATCAAGCGTCGACCGGCCGCTCCTACAGAGGCGCAGGCGACGCCGAAGCACTGACCCCCGTCAGCACTGTGTAAGGGTTACCGGATGAAAGACAGGCAGGCAGCACTCACTCGTCGCAGAACAACGCCGCGATCTGCGCCCGACTCGACGCCTGGAGTTTGGAGAAGATGTTCTGCAGATGGGTTTTCACGGTCTTGTCGCTGATGCCGAGGATCTGGCCAATCTCCCAGTTGGTCTTGCCTCGGGCCACCCAGCGCGAAATCTCCGCTTCGCGGCTGGACAGGATGGACAACAGTTGATGGTTCGGCCCCGGGTTGTGGCGCAACAGTTTGCTACCCAGCGCCCGGTTCAGGGCGATGTGCAGGTACGGGGCGAAGACCATCATGCGCATTTTGCTTTCGTGGGCCACTGTGGCCGAGATGTTGTGAAAGAAGTAGCCGGTGAAGGTGTTGCGGTGCAATCCGGGCAGCAGGGTCCAGCCCAGGTTGCGTATGCCGTGTTCGCGAAAGATCTTCGCCCACACCTGGTCCGGCGAGTTGCCCAGCCGCTCCAGGGTGGTGAACTTGGGGCGCCCGCAGTGCTCGATGGGGTCGATGCCCAGCGGCGGAATCATGCCGTCGCGACCGACGATAGCCTTGATCAGGTCATCGGAGACGCTGTCCGGATGAATCAGGTGCGAAAAGAACACCCGGTGCGCGCGGACCCTGCCGCTGGCGAACACAAAGTTCTCGCACGGCAGGATCTGCGGCAGCGCCAACTGGGTCTGCTGCGTCAGCTCGGCGATGCTGCGCGCCGAGGTGATGCAGTTGAGCACGCTGGTCAGTTGCAGCCGTTGCTGGCTGTCGGTGGGCGGCAACGACAGCACCGACCGCGGGCGGCTGGCCAGTTCCAGCCGCGGTTCGCAGAAGGCCGGCTGGGCAAACAGCAGCGCCGCGGGCTTGGGCGCATGCACCGGGCCGATCGATAGACTGGTCATGCTTCCACGACCTGGCTGTCGACGGTGATGTCACGCAATACCCGGCCGTTGCTCTCCACCGCGATCACCGACTTGTCCAGCGGGTGGGCTTCGGCCGGCGCGGCGCTATCGAGTGCCGCCAGCCAGGGAGCGAACTGCTTGCGGCACTCCTGGCGCTTGATCTTGCCGCTGGAGGTACGCGGCAACGACCCGCCGAACACCAGCAACAGCACCGGCCGCGCCAGTTGGTGCTGTTGCCACAGCCGCGCTTTCAAGTCGCTGAACAACTGTGGCAGGTCGAGACTGCGCAAGGCACGCCGCTCGATTTCCTGGGCGATCACCACCTGCTCGCTGTCGCCGGTCTCGATGCTGAAGGCCGCGGTGCCGTCCGGGCGAAAGCTGTCATGGGTGCGCAGCACGGTGTTCTCGATATCGCCAGGGTGATGGTTGACGCCATTGACGATGATCAGGTCCTTGAGCCGCCCGGTGACGAACAGCTCGCCGTCGAGCAGGAAGCCCAGGTCGCCGGTGCGAAAGTAGCGCGACCAGCCGAGCGCCGGCGGCGCCGGGCGAAAGGCCGCGGCGGTGCTCTCCGGGCGCTGCCAGTAACCGCTGGCGACGCTGTCGCCGAGGATGCAGATCTCCCCGACCCGCCCGTCCTCCAGCGGCTGCTCGGTGTGCGGGTCGCAGATGAACGGGCCCTGCCCGGGAATGCCGCGACCGCTGCTGACCAGGGTGCGCAGGCGCAACTCGGCGTCGCTGCCCGGGCCTTCATGCAGGCGTGCCACATTGTCCTCCAGCAAGCCGGCATGGAACTGGCGGATCACCGGCTCGCGCTTGCTGCCGCCGGCGCTGACCATCAGCGTGCCTTCGGCCAGCCCGTAGCAGGGAAAGGCCGAGGTACTGGCAAAACCGGCGCGGGCGAAACGCTCATGAAAGGCGGCAATGGTCTGCGCCCGCACATGCTCGGCGCCGTTGAACGCCACCTCCCAGCTGCTCAGGTCGAGGCCCGCCAGCTCTTCGTCCTTGATCTTGCGCAGGCACAATTCATAGGCGAAGTTCGGCCCGCCGCTGACGGTGCCGCGGTAGGTGCTGATGGCCTGCAACCAGCGCAGCGGCCGTTGCAGGAAGTGGATCGGCGCCAGCAGGGTCGAGCCGAAGCCGACGAACAAGGATTGCAGGATGCCGCCGATCAGACCCATGTCGTGATACGGCGGCAGCCAGCTGACCAGGTGGCTGTCCTTGTGGGTCAAAAAAACGCGGCTGATGCTGCGCGAATTGTGAATCAGGTTGCCGTGGGTCACCGCCACTCCTTTGGGAATCCCGGTGGAGCCGGAGGTGTATTGCAAAAAGGCGATATCGTCCCGGGTTACCGGGACGGCCCGCCACTCGCTGGCCAGGGCCAGGTCGAGACTCGCCATGTCCAGCACCCGCGGACTCTGCGCCTGCCCCAGCCGGGCGAGGATGGTCGGGACATCCTCGCCACTGGCCAGTGCCGCCGTCGGCTGGCAGTCGTCGATGATGCCGTCCAGCCGGTCCAGGGTCTTGGTCGCCCCCGGCGGGTAGGCCGGCACCGCCACCAGCCCGGCATACAGACAGCCCATGAAGGCGATCACATAGTCCAGGCCTGGCTTGAGCAGGATCAGCACCCTGTCCCCCGCCTGGCAATGCCCCTGCAACCGGGCCGCCGCCGCTCGGGCCGCGCGGTCCAGTTCAGAGAAGGTGATCAGGGTTTCTTCGTCTCGCCCGTTGTGCAGAAAACGATAGGCCAATCGGTCCGGGATCGTATGGGCGTGAAGCTGCAGACATTCCGAAAAATTCGCATACGGAACGTCGCTATCGTGGTCGTTCGTAGTCATTATTTTGTGTCCAGGCAGCCGTACTTAGCCATCTCCCGCAAGGCCCGAAATCTGCGGCCTTGCGCATCCATTACGCTTGATCATCCTCTGGGAGCGCGCAGTCGAAGTTAATACTCCGAACGGCGTATACCCGCAATTTCCGCCCCCGGCGCATATTCGCCTCACAGCTCGATGCATGCATGGCTTTTTGCCATATCACTTGCAGTCATCAGCTTTTTTCAAGGGTGTGAAGCCGATATCCAGGCCCGTGCAAGCCGGGCCTGTGCAACCGGCCATGCCATCAAACCCAGGCCGGAGCGGGAGCGCCCCGGTATCGCCAGCAGCGTGCGCAGCACGGGAGAACAGGATGTCTTTTAGCGAATACGCCACCTTCGATGCGGTCGGCCTGGCCGATCTGGTCAGGACCGGGCAGGTACGCCCCTCCGAACTGCTGGAGGAAGCCATACGCCGCATCGAAGCCTTCAACCCGGCGGTCAACGCCGTGGTCTACAAAGCCTACGACAAAGCCCGGGCGCAGGCCGCCGCACAGGACAAGGCGCCGCCGACCGGCGCGCTGCACGGCGTGCCGTTCCTGCTCAAGGACATCCTCGGCGACTGCCAGGACCTGCCTTCGACCCTCGCCTCGCGCATGCTGCAAGCGCGGGTCATGCCCCAGGACTGTGAGCTGGTGAAGCGCTTTCGCCAGGCCGGACTGGTGTTCGTCGGCAAGACCAACGCCCCGGAGTTCGGCATTCTGCCCACCACCGAAGGCGCCTTCCATGGCCCGGCGCGCAACCCGTGGAACCTGGAGTATTCCACCGGCGGCTCCAGTGGCGGCGCGGCCGCCGCGGTGGCCACCGGCATGGTCCCGGCGGCCCATGGCAACGACGGCGGCGGCTCGATCCGCATTCCCGCGTCCTGCTGCGGCCTGGTCGGCCTCAAGCCGACCCGGGCGCGCAACTCCCTGGCCCCGGACTTCGGCGAGCTGCTCAGCGGCCTGCTGGACGAACATGTGCTGACCCGCAGCGTGCGCGACAGCGCCGCCCTGCTCGACGCCACCCACGGCGTGGTGCCGGGCGACCCGTATCGCGCGCCGCCGATGCAGGGGCGTTTTCTCGACCAGCTCGGTCGCGAACCGGGACGCCTGCGCATCGCCTATTCCAGCACCGACCCGGCCGGGCGGCCGCTGCACCCCGACTGCATCGCAGCGGTGGAAAGCACCGCGCGCCTGCTCGAATCCCTCGGCCACCATGTGGAAGAAGCGGCGCCGCAGCTGGACCTGCAAAGCTTCGCCGAAGCCTTCAGTGCCCTGTGGTTCTCCGGCATTGCCTTCGCCGTGGAACTGATGAGCCTGCAACTGGGACGCGGCCCGTTGCCCGGCGAGCTGGAAAACCTGACCCAGGCCGTGCATCAACGCGGCCTTGGCGTCAGCGCGGTGGAGTACCAGATGTCCGAGCTGGTGTTGCAGCAGGTGGGCCGGGAAATGGCGCGTTTCCACCAGACCTACGACTGCTGGCTGACCCCGACCCTGGCCCGGCCGCCGCTGCGCAATGGCGTGGTGGATATCCATTCCAGCGACCTGGAAAGCACCTACGGCCCGCTGATCGACTACAGCCCGTTCACCGCCATCCACAACGCCTCGGGGCAACCGGCGATTTCCTTGCCGTTGCACTGGAACGCCGAGGGCCTGCCGATCGGCCTGATGCTCAGCGCCGCCTTTGGCGAGGAAGGCTTGTTGTTCCGCCTGGCCGGCCAGTTGGAACAGGCACGCCCGTGGAAGGACCGGCGGCCGCAGTTGTTCCTGCAGCACAGCTCCGACGAAGCGGTTATCGGCTAAGGAGAGCACCGAGCATGCGCACCCTGGACACCTCGACCGCCTCTGCCTGTTGCCGTGCCAGCGCAGGCCAGGAGCAGCCTCTGCCGGGGGCCATCCCCTGGCCCACCGACGGCCTGGACCGCGAGCAACTGGCGCGTTATGGCAAGGAGCTGATTCGCCAGACCCTGCCCTTCACCGTGGAAAACCGCCGCCTGAGCTGGTGGCATTTCTACTCGACGCTGCTGGTGATCGGGCTGTTCGGCGCGGCCGTGGCCCTGCCGCTGTGGTGGCCGCTGCGCCTGGGGTGCAGCGTGCTGCTGGGCTTGTCCCTGGTGCGCATGTTCGTGCTGTACCACGACTACATGCACGGTGCGATCCTCAAGGACTCGCGTTTTGCCGAGGTGTTTTTCAAGACCTTCGGCCTGCTGCTGATGGCCCCGCCGACACTGTGGAAGCAGTCCCACGATTACCACCACGGCCACAGCTGCCAGTATGTCGGCGCGCAGAAAAACCGCCTGCCGCTGCTCTCTACTCACACTGACCTGGGCACCTTTCCCCTGCTGTCCACCGAGGAATATGCCCGCGCCGGGCGCCTCAAGCGCTTGCGCTACCGCGTCGCCCGACACCCGCTGATGATCCTGCTGGCGTCATTCAGTATCTTTATTTTCAGCATCTGCATGGTCTCGCTGATCACCCAGCCGCGGCATCGTCTGTGGTCGCTGCTGGCCCTGGCGCTGAACCTGGCGAGCGCCGTCGCCCTGGCGCTGCTGGCGCCGGACATCCTGCTGTACGGGGTGCTGCTCCCCAGCCTGTCCGGCTCGGCGCTGGGCGCCTACATGTTCTACTGCCAGCACAACTTCCCCGGCGTGCGTTACCCCGAGCGCGCCGACTGGGACTACGCGGCCACCGCGGTGTTCTCCTCCAGCTACATGCGCACCGGCCCACTGATGGCCTGGTTCACCGCCAATATCGGCTACCACCATGTGCACCACGCCAACTCGGGCATCCCCTTCTACCGCCTGCCGCAAGCCATGGCGGCGATCCCGGCGCTGCAATCGCCGATCACCACCTCACTGCACCCGCGGGATATCTACCGCTGCCTGCGGCTCAAGCTATGGGACCCGGCGCGCCAGCGCATGGTCTCGTTCGCCGAGTTTCACCAGCAAGCGCAACGCTGAAGGAAATGCGACAGGAACGGCTGCCGTGCGACGCCAAGCGTTGCCCGGTGAACGCTCGCCAGGGATGATCGGCGCCGGAATTTTCCCGTCGATCGCGGGTCAGTAGAGCCACGCCTTTTCGCACCGGTCCGTTGGTCCGTGACAATGGGGCCTCGGTCCCATAAATTAGGCGCCCTGAAAAGGCCCGGTGCTTTTCTAGCCTCATTTCCAGTTAAACGAAGTAGTGAAATATCAATGTCCGATTCCAATACAGAAGAATCCGTAAACGCCTTGTCGTCCAAAGCGGAATACGAAAACGCCATCAATCTTTCACAGCATGTCTCCCAGGCCAAGACCATCAGCGAGATGGTCCTCGACGCTTTCCAGTCCACCAAGGAAAGCGATCAGATCCGCGAATTGCGCGCCGAGATCCGCCAGGCTCACGACCGCTTCGACGACGACCGCGCCTATGAACTCATGGGCCAGCTCAAACAGCTCAAGGACGCCGAGGCCGCCGACAGCGCCGCCCTGGAAGACCTGAGCAGCAAGTTCCCGATCAGCCGCATCCTCTCCAGCTACAAGGACGACCCGAGCTTCCAGGAGCTGGTCTACGGCCTGGCGCTGAAGGTGCTGAACCAGACCCACCAGGCCATCAGCAGCCCGGGTGGCGGCAAGAGCAAGGCCTCGCGGGCCAAGAAGGAAATGGAAGTGTTCGCCATCAGCAAGGACGGCATCAGCGTCACCTTGCCGATCCGCCCGCGCTCCAAGGCCAACGTCGACCGTGAAGCCTTCGAGTTCCTCGGTTTCGCCTTTGTCGGCGAAGGCGACGAAGCGGAACTGGAAAGCGAAGTGTTCTTCGACAAGGACGGCAACGAACAGCCGGCCACGCGCAAGAACATCGTCACCGCGATCCAGCAGCAGACCGCGTTCGAAGGCTACAGCGCTCTACAACAGCAGTAACCCGTACCCGCGGGCTTGCTCGCGCAGACGGCGGATAGGGCAACAGTGCAGCGCGCCCTTCCGCCGGCTGGCTCCTACGAATCAAAGGCCGGGGTCCCCTCAGTTGCCCCGGTAATCGGCGATGGGATACATCGCGCACAAAGCCTCGGTCTGAAGACGGAACTGTTCCTGCAGCTCAGGCTCCAGGCGGTACTTCTGCTCGCTGAGGGGCGTCACCTTGTCCAGTATCCGGCAGACCAGTTCGACGACTTCACGACAGCCCTGGGGATCGATGTAGCGTTGGGCGATGGAACCCGTGCCGATACACAAGCCATTGGCGACGAATGAGGATCGGGTTTCCCCCAGTGCGCGGTTTTTACTCACGATGATGCCGCATCGCTCCAGTGCCGAGGCGGCAATCGAACCGCTAATTCCCCCACGCAGCCTGAGCAGAATCGTGTGGTTCTCCGTCCCCCCGCCCACAACTTCGTAGTCCTGTGCCATGAATGCGCTGGCCATTGCATCGGCCGTGCTGCGAATCCGTCCCATGTAGGCGTCGAACTCCGGGGTCATCGCGTAGCCCAGCGCAGCCGCCTTGGCGGCGATCATGTTGACCGCCGGCGAGCCCTGCATCCCGGGGAATACCGCTTGTTCAAGGACACGACTGAAGCTCGCCCTCAGGCCGGGAACCTTGGTGTCGGCATCCCGGCCGGAAAGGATGAGGCCGCCACGAGGCCCCGCGAGCTGCTTGTGGGTACACGCGGTGGTGACATGCGCCACGTCGATCGGGCTTGGATGTCGACCCGTTGCGACCAGCCCGGCGATATAAGAGATATCCGCCAGCAGGATGGCCCCGGCCTCGTCGGCAATAGCGCGAAAGCGTTGGAAGTCCACAACCCGGGAATAGGCCGTCGCACCGCAGATAATGATGCGCGGACGATGGGCGAGCGCCAGATGGCGTACCTCTGCGTAATCGATCACGCCCTGCGATGTGGTGCCGTAGCGGATCGCCTTGTAGTTAGTGCCTGTGAATGCGACAGGGCTGCCGTGGGTCAGGTGCCCGCCATGATCGAGGGCCATGCCGAGAATGGTGTCCCCGGGCTCGAGCAGGGCAGCAAGCACCTGATAGTTGGCGTTGGAGGCGGAATGCGACTGTACGCTGGCATATTGCGCCCCGAACAGCTCCCGCGCCCTGCGAATCGCCAGGGACTCGACCAGATCGACGTTCTCGCAGCCGACATGATGGCGCTTGCCTGGTATGCCCTCGGCGGTAACGTTGACCAGTGCCGAGGCAGACGCCGCGAGGATTCGAGGGTTGGCCGCGCAGGAAGATGAAACCAGGGACAGTGTGCGGTGTTGACGCCTGACTTCAGCGTCCAGGATCCCAGCCAGTTCGGCGTCTTCTGCCCGCAGATCCGCCAAACCTCGTCGCAGCAGGTCGGCCTGGTTCCTCAGTGGTGCTGTATAAGCTGCCATCGTTCGGTATTCCTTCCTTGTCGTTTGCGTGCCACGAACGACAGCACGCTTCCTGATTTAACGTTCGCGAGCCGCTAATTAATCAAAGAATTAAACATTTTCCAAACAAAATGCTTCTTTTCCGAGAATCAGGAGGGGACAGCAGATTTGCGTTGCCGCCGAATATTCGTCAATCGAGGCCAGGGCACCGGACGTTTCGGGGCTTTATTGTCATGACTCGGACATGCAACACTTGCCGCCGCGGCGCCTCCGGTCCGGACCCTCCCGACAATTCCGAGCGCGCCCCATACCGACAGCGAAATATCCCAGGATGGATGCAGGCTGGCTAAAGGAGTGCTAGCGAGTTGGTACAGACCACGAAAGAACCCGACAAGCTCTTGCCGCATCAATCCGACTGTTCTCACCTTTGGCGTCGAGCAGTTGAATGTCATGCACGGCACGCATTCCATGAAAGACCCTATGCGTGGCGACTATAAGGAAATGGTGAGCATTTGATGCACAGAAGAGAAAGAACAGAGTATTTGAAGAGCAACATCAAATACCTGATAAAAAGTCGCGGCGAGACGCAACTGTCTTTGTGCAATGCCAGCGGCCTGACCCGAACGACCATCTACAACATCCTGGAAGGCAAGGTCAGCAACGTACAGCAATCCACCATTCGCAAAATCTCCGATTTCTTCGGTGTCTCCTATGAAGAAATAGAAACCGTCGATTTTGAAGAGAAGGAGATCATCGACAGCAGTATTTCCCCACAAGGAAACATGAACCCGGCGGCGGTTCCGATCCTCAAGGAAAGCCTGCTGATGATCAACATGGACAAACGGATTGGCGAACTGGCCATACTTCACCCACTGACCTATTACTTCGGCGCATCCTACAACTTGATAGCGGTGCTGCTCGAGAATGAGATCAAGGGCATGTACGAGGCCGGTGACCTGTTGATCATTCAAAAGGGCACATCGACCGACGACAAGGAAAAACTGGTTTACGACAGGCAGACAAAAAAGCTGTTCATCATCAATGAGCCATGCTCCGACTCAGATCGAGTATTTGTGGTGGGTGACATCATCGAGGAGCGATTCAATGGCAGCTTATGAAGGCGAACTCGAGAACAGCAGATACAAACTTCTGGGCTTTGAAAACAACAAGAACCTGGCCGTGATCATGATCATCGCCACAGGCAAAGTCATAAAGATCAAATTAAGCGAAGTGCTTAACAGCGAAATAATGGAAAACCTGAACAAAATGGAAGTTAAAAACATTTACAAGAAGTTCTACTCCCAAGGAGGAGCACTTACCGCATACGACCTGAACGACCGCCACGAAAGCTCATGGATGATTTATATCATCCTGAACCTATTGCTCTTTACATTTTATATATTCACCAGCATTGCCGCCACCAAGCCCATTTATCTTGAATCACTTGGCATCATTATCACTCCGGGTACCTTTCTTTACCCTCTGACATTCCTGATCGTTGACCTGTTGAACGAAAACTTTGGACTCAGGCTGGCAAGAAAAGCGATTTTCTTTGCCTTTGCCAGCAACGCCATGATTATCATCCTGCTCTATGGCTCGACCTTTCTCCCCGGCCTGCCAGGCTGGAAGCTCGACACCCCGTACAATGACGTCATCATTCATGTGTCATCCGTTCTGGTGGCGTCTTCAGTCTCGTTCCTGGTTTCGGAAAACATAAACTCTTACTTGCTGTGCAAGATAAAAGAGCTGACCAACTCCAGATTCCTGTTCCTGCGGATATTCTTGAGCACGCTGTTCGCGGTCATTATTGACAGCTTCGTGTTTTGCTACATTGCCTTTTACGGCTCGATGGAGAACAACGACATCCTGAACATGATTTATGTGCAGATCGCGATCAAGGTATGTTTTGCCTTCTTCAACATCTTGCCTGCCTATGGCGCAAGGTCACTGTTCAAAAGATATATAACGGACAGCCAGGCAAAATAGTCCAAGCACGCTTTAGCTCAAATGGATGGATTCAACACTCATCTGCCAGGCAAATGCAGTGTTGAATTCCATGAGCACGGTCGATCAGGCCTTCATTGCAGGTTCATCTTGCTTCTCAAGCTGTTCATGACTGCTGCCTTGTTCCCCAGATAATCATTCAGCCCTCTGCTACGAAGATTGCACGCATCGCAATTGGCACAACCGCTGCCGATAACGCCGTTGTAGCAGGTCAGGGTCTGCTCGCGAACCAGGCTCAACTGCTGGTGATGATCCGCCAGCGCCCAGGTCTCCGACTTGTTCAGCCACATCAGCGGAGTCTCAAGGCGCAGGCGGTATTCCATGCCCAACTCGACGGCCTTGTTCAAGGCCTTTACAAACTCGTCACGGCAATCGGGATAGCCGGAGAAGTCCGTTTCACACACCCCGGTAATGACCGTTTCAGCCTTTACCTGGTAGGCATAGATAGAGGCCAGGGTCAGAAACAGAATATTTCTTCCCGGCACGAAAGTGCTGGGCAGGCTTTCACCTGAACTGTTCACCGTGGGAACCGGGATATTGTCCCGAGTGAGACTGCTGATCGCCAATTCATTGAGTAACGAGGCATCCAGCACTTTGTGGACGGTCGCCCCCAATTGCTTCGCGAGTTGCTGCGCTACTTCTATTTCCGCGCGGTGGCGCTGACCGTAATCAAAGGTAATGCAGTGCACTTCATCATAGAACGGCAATGCGTGGATCAGACAGGTCGTCGAGTCCTGCCCGCCACTGAATACGACAACAGCTTTTTTCTTCATCATTCTGCTTCCTGCATGAATAGAGTCATTTGAATATTTAAACAGCCCACTGACTGACACTCAATGAAAAAGCCCCGCGCTTCTCTCGAAGGCGGGGCTTTTTCATAGCGTTTGCAGCTTATGGCGCGTAGGTCAGCAGCAGCTCGCTCGGTACCTTGAAATCCAGGGACATCATCACGCTCAGCGCGGTGATGGTGAAGATCGAGAACACGAACAGCTTGCGCGCCCAGACGGTGTCGTCCACCGCCTTGTAGCCGGTCCAGGCCATGTACAGCCAGTACATGCCCATCGCGGCCGCGACGGCCAGGTAGCTCATGCCGGCATACCCGCTGAAGGTCAGCATCAGGGTCGCCACCAGGAACGCCAGGATGTAGAGCAGGATGTGCTTCTTGGCCACCAGGATGCCGCGCTTCACTGGCAGCACCGGAATCGATGCAGCCAGGTAATCGTTGAAGCGGAAGATCGCGATGGCATAGGAATGCGGCATCTGCCACAGGCTGAACATCACCAGCAGGGTCAGCGCGGCCATGTCGAAGCTGTTGCTCACGGCCACGTAGCCGATTACCGGCGGCATCGCCCCCGACAGGCTGCCCACCAGCGTGCCGTGCACCGACTTGCGCTTGAGGTACAGGCTGTAGAAGCCGACATAGATGACGAAGCCGATCACGGCGAACAGCGCCGCCAGCGGATTGGCCACCTTGTACAACAACGCAACGCCGGCGACACCCAGAATGGTCGCGTAGACCAGTGCCACTTTCAGGGAGATCAGGCCCTGGACCAGCACACGGTTCTTGGTGCGTTCCATCTTCAGGTCGATGTCACGGTCGATGCAGTTGTTGAACACGCAACCGGAAGCTACCACCAGGGACGTGCCGATCATCGCGGCCAGGAAGATGGCCAGATCGACATGTCCCTTGGAGGCCAGGAAAAAACCGCCCGCCACAGAAAGCACGTTACCGAAAATGATCCCCGGTTTGGTGATTTGGATAAAGTGCTTGAGCGACATCGGGTCTTACCTCACTTCGCCATCATGAACGTGTGGATGCTGAACATGATCCACAGCGACAGGCCAACCAGCAGGACGATCACCAGGGCAGCGAAGACGAACGCAATCACGTTGTTACGCTGGGCCTCGGAGCGGTCCAGGTGCAGGAAGTACACCAGGTGAACCAGGACCTGGATCACCGCGAAGGCGAGCACGATCATCAGGGTGATGGACTTCGGCAGGGTCGGGTACATCACCAGGCCGAACGGGATGATCGTCAGGATCACCGACAGGATGAAGCCGATGGCGTACGACTTTACGCTGCCGTGGCCCGCATCATGGCTGTCATGGGAGTGTGCATTAGCCATTACATAGTCCCCATCAGGTAAACAACGGTGAAGACGCAGATCCAGACCACGTCCAGGAAGTGCCAGAACAGGCTCAGGCAGCTCAGGCGGGTCTTGTTGGTTGCGGTCAGGCCGTGCTTGTTGACCTGATACATCATGATCGCCATCCAGATCAGGCCGGCGGTCACGTGCAGACCGTGGGTACCGACCAGGGTGAAGAACCCGGACAGGAAGCCGCTGCGGCTAGGGCCGTAGCCTTCGGAGATCAGCAGGTGGAACTCGTTGATCTCCATGCCGATGAAGCCCAGGCCGAACAGGAAGGTCAGGGCCAGCCAGCCCAGGACCTGCTTCTTGTTGCCCCGGAAGAACGCCAGCATGGCGAAGCCGTAGGTGATCGAACTGAACAGCAGCAAGGCGGTTTCGCCGAGCACGTAAGGCAGTTCGAAGATGTCGTGGCCCGACGGGCCACCCGCTACGTTGTTTACCAGTACCGCGTACACCGCGAAGATCGACGCAAACAGAATGCAGTCGGTCATCAGGTAGAGCCAGAAACCGTATACGGTCATCTCGCCCGAGTCGTGGTGATGGTCATCGTGCCCATGGTCATCGACATGGGTGTGTCCAGCATTGGTCACTAAGTTCGACATGGTTTAAGCCTGTTCCAACGAGGTTTCTACACGGTTGGCCGGAATCTTCTTCTCGGCTACCAGGCGAGCGTGCTGCTCGGCTTCGATGCGTTCGATCACGTCGACCGGCACCATGTAGCCTTGATCATCGCGAGCCGCGTGGATCACGAAATAGATCACGGTACCGGCCAGGCTAGCGATCGCCAGCCACCAGATGTGCCAGATCATCGCGAAACCGAAGACGGTCAACAGAGCACCCATCACCAGGCCGGTGGCGGTGTTGTTCGGCATGTGGATCGGTTCGTAGCGAGCAGGCTTCTGGTACGCGGTACCGTTTTCCTTGGCTTCGGTGAACGGGTCGATGCCATTGGCCTTCGGCAGTACGGCGAAGTTGTAGAACGGCGGTGGCGACGAAGTCGACCATTCCAGGGTGTGGGCATTCCATGGGTCGCCGGAAACACACTGGTTCTGCTTGCGATCACGCACGCTGACGTACAGCTGGATCAGCTGGCAGGCGATACCGATGGCGATCATCACCGCACCGAACATGGCGACGTACAGGTACGGCACCCACTCAGGGTTGGTAGTAGCGTTCAGACGACGGGTCATGCCCATGAAGCCCAGTGCATAGAGCGGCATGAACGCGACGAAGAAGCCCGAGATCCAGAACCAGAATGCAGCCTTGCCCCAGCCTTCGTGCAGCTTGAAGCCGAACGCTTTCGGGAAGTAGAAGCTGAAACCGGCGATGTAGCCGAATACGGCACCACCGATGATCACGTTGTGGAAGTGCGCGATCACGAACAGGCTGTTGTGCAGGACGAAGTCAGCACCCGGGATGGCCAGCAGTACGCCGGTCATGCCGCCGATGGCGAAGGTCACCATGAAGCCCAGGGTCCACAGGACCTGGCTGGTGATACGCAGACGGCCGTGGTAGATGGTGAACAGCCAGTTAAATAGCTTCACCCCTGTCGGGATGGAAATCAGCATGGTCGCCAGGCCGAAGAAGGCGTTGACGCTGGCCCCCGAGCCCATGGTGAAGAAGTGGTGCAGCCAGACCATGAAGCCCAGTACCGAGATCGCGCCGGAAGCGTAGATCATCGAGTGGTGGCCGAACAGGCGCTTGCCCGAGAAGGTCGAGATGACTTCGGAGAAGATACCGAACGCCGGCAGGATCAGGATGTACACCTCAGGGTGACCCCAAGCCCAGAACAGGTTCACGTACATCATTGGATTGCCACCAAGTTCATTGGTGAAAATGTGGAAATCCATGTAACGGTCAAGCGTCAGCAGTGCCAGGGTAGCGGTCAGGATCGGGAACGAAGCCACGATCAGCACGTTGGCCCAGGTGCAGGTCCAGGTGAAGATCGGCATGTCCATCATCTTCATGCCCGGGGTACGCATTTTCAGCACGGTGGCCAGGAAGTTGACCCCCGTCAGCGTCGTCCCTAGCCCTGATAGCTGTAGCGCCCAGATGTAGTAGTCGACACCCACGCCCGGACTGTATTGCAGGCCCGACAGCGGCGGATAGGCAACCCAGCCGGTCTTGGCGAATTCGCCGACGCCCAGGGACAGGTTGATCAGCACGACGCCGGAAACCAGCAGCCAGAAGCTCAGGGAGTTGAGGAACGGATAGGCAACGTCACGCGCGCCGATCTGCAGCGGCACTGCAAGGTTCATCAGGCCGGTGAAGAATGGCATCGCCATGAAGATGATCATGATCACACCGTGGGCGGTGAAGATCTGGTCATAGTGTTCAGGAGGCAGGTAGCCCGGCGAACCCTCGGTGGCCATGGCCAGCTGGGTACGCATCATGATCGCGTCGGCGAAGCCGCGCAGGAGCATGACCATGGCGACGATGATGTACATCACGCCGATTTTCTTGTGGTCGACCGAAGTCAGCCATTCGGTCCACAGGTAGGACCATTTCTTGAAGTACGTGATACCCGCGACAAGCGCCAGACCACCGAGGATGATCATGGCAACGGTCACCATGACAATCGGCTCGTGGAACGGTATCGCGTCCAGACTTAATTTACCAAACATCGTTTACTCCTCTGCCCCAGCAGCTGAATGCGAGCTCATATCAGTCCCTTCCACAGCGGCCACTTCTTTCTTCTCGTGCTTGACCGGCTTGCCTGGTTTCATGCCTTCATACTTGTCGACGATTTTCTGAAACAGGTCCGGCGTGTACGAGGAGTACAGCGCGACAGGGTTGTTCTGGCTTGGCTTGGCAAGGGCTTCGTATTCAGCTTGATCAAGCTGTTTAGGTGCGGCCTTGACTTCGGCTACCCAGGCGTCGAAATCTTCCTGGCTCGTCGAGATCGCTTTGAATTTCATGCCGGTGAAGCCAGCGCCACTGTAGTTAGCGGAGATGCCTTCCATTTCAGCTTTCTGGTTGGCGATCAGGTGCAGCTTGGTCTGCATGCCTGCCATCGCGTAGATCTGGCCGCCCAGCGCAGGGATGAAGAACGAGTTCATCACGGCGTCGGAGGTGATCTTGAAGTTCAGCGGAGTGTGCTCCGGGAACCGGATCTGGTTAACAGTGGCAATACCCTGGTCCGGGTAGATGAACAGCCACTTCCAGTCCAGCGCGACCACTTCGATGTTGATCGGCTTGACGTCGGATTCCAGCGGACGATACGGGTCCAGCGCGTGGGTGGACTTGTAGGTCACATAACCCAGGGCAATGATGATGAGGATCGGGACCAGCCACACCGCGATTTCGATCTTGGTGGAGTGCGACCACTTGGGCGCGTAGGTCGCGTTGGTGTTGGACGCGCGGTATTTCCAGGCGAACGCGAAGGTCATCACGATCACCGGAATCACGACCAGCAGCATCAGCAGGGTAGCGGTGATGATCAGGTTTCGCTCATCCAGACCGACCTGTCCTTTCGGGTCGAGCAAGGTCCACTTGCAGCCTCCCAGCATTAACATCATGCCAAGCAGCGGCAAAAAGCCTAGTAATCGGGGGTACCTGTTTTTACTCATCTCACGACCTCTAAAGCAGCTTGCGCCATGCAGTTGGGTTTTGATCGCCAACACTTCACCGTGCCAAGGGTTGGCATTTTTTCTTCGATTGAATAAGGGCCTGCCCGACGCGTTACGCGTTGTTTGACAAATCCTGGGCCAGCAGTGAGTTCTTATTCGAATTCGTGGTCAAAGGCCTTTTACAGACCAATTCCATTTGGTGCGGATATTTGGAAGGTGCCGACACCTGGGGTCGCATGGAGCGTCCAACGCCCCTCGACCGCCGCCGTATGCTCAGGGGTGAGCAGCGCCGGAAATTCAGTGCGGGCGATTGTAGATATGTAGCGTTTTATAAACCATGTCTTATCCCGAAATAATTTTTATCGGCTCGCGCAACAATGCGTGGCGATTATTGCAACGGGTCGCGATCATATCGAGATTCATTCGCAATAAAAAGCCCCAAAAACGCCTTCCAGCCAGGTCGAAAAAGGCGTCTTTCACCCCTGCAAAATCCACCGATGGCATCGCGCTACCCCTTGTAAAACGAGGGCTGAATCGATTTATTTAGATAGCAGGCTATGCTTGCCTGGCCGTTCACCGCGCCGACACGAACTGACAGACTTTTTTCGCTCCTGGCGCAAGAAAAATCGTCTCGACGTCATCCGCTGAAACACAGCTGCGACACCACCATGTGACAACATGTCGCACTTTTATCGCACATCCGATTGCCCCATATCACGCGCCCTTCACACATTGTCCTACACGCAAAAAAGCCCCGGCCCCGAACATCGGGACCGGGGCTTTTTGCGCCGGGTCAGGCGCTCTGGCGACGGTTACGAATGATGCCCAGCGGCACCAGCACCAGGGTCAGCACAAAGGCCACCAGCGCCCACTGCGCCAGGGACAGGCCCAGCACCGGCGGGTACGGCGTGGAGCAGAAGCCATCGACCTGGAACCCCAGCGGGAAGACAGTCGCCAGCGGCAGGCTGTCGACGATCGGCTGCAACACATCGATGCCGCAGCTGACTGCGGGATGGGCCTGGGTGTAGACGTGATGCCCCGCCACCGCCGCCCCGAACAGCGCGCTGAGCATCACCAGCACTTCCAGCACGGTGAGGCTGCGACGGCTGCGCATGGCCGCGCCGATGAAGGCGAATATCGCGATCAGCAGAAACGCGTAGCGCTGCAGGATACACAACGGGCAAGGCGCCTCGCCCAGCACCACCTGCATGTACAGCGCGCCGCCGATCAGTGCCAGGCAGATCACCCCCAGCAACACCAGAAAACGTCGCTCGCGCCCCAAACGCAGTGTGTCGTCAGTCATCCTCAATTCCTTTCTGTCTGTGGCTCAACCCGATGGCAGCGTTTGCAACTGCTGCATCAGGCTGAGGTTGTCTTCGATATGCCAATTGGCGGTGATCCGGCCATTGGCGATCTGATAAATGTCGGTTGCCCGGAAGTCTACACGCTGACCATGACCTTTGAGTGCATTGAAGGTCCCGCTGAAGTGCCCGCGAAAATGCAGGTGCAGCACCACCCGATCCCCGGCCACGATCATCTGCTCGATGTCTGCGCTCAGGTCCGGCACCGCCGTGCGAAAGAACCGCGACGCCAGTAGCGGCCCCGTCGGCCCCTGGACCCGCCCTTCCGGCGGCGTCATATCGACGAAATTCTCCGCCAGCGCGGCCCTGGCCAGGCTTTCATCGCCGCTGTTCCAGAAACTGCCGTAGCGCCGCGCGGCCAGCTCCATGGCTTCACGCTGGGGCTTGGGCAGGCTCTGATCGACGATCAGGGTCTGCGGTTGGAGCAAGGCCGGCTCGGCGAAAACCAGGGGACTGGCGAGCAGGGTCGCGGCCAGGGTGATGCGGGAAATGGCTGGGAGTTGCATGGGATGATCCTGATCAGTGCGAACGAGCGCCTATCATCAGCATCGGGGAATTAACGATAAACAGGTTAAGAACGGATTAACCTTTAAAGGATTTTTACGAGTGCGCCCTGTAGCCGCTGGCGCAGCCTGCGATCGGTTGCGCAGCGACCGCCAAGCCTGAGTTCGCGGTTTGCCTGAATACTCGGGGGAAAGCATTGCGAGCGCTGCGCGCTCGATCGCAGGCTACGCCAGCGGCTACAGGCGGCCAGCCTCCGGGCGGAGGCTGGCCGGTGGGGTTACTCCAGCGCCGCGGCCGGGCCGAAGAACTCGTAGCGGCTTTGTTTTTCCGGTACACCCAGGGCCTTGAGGTGGCGCTTGATCGCCGCCATGAAGGCTTTCGGGCCGAGGAAATAGGCGTCCAGGTCACGCTCCTGCGGCAACCATTCGGCCAGTTGTTCCTGGCTCAGCAGGCCGACCTTGTCCGCCGCCGGGCTGACGCCGTCGTCTTCGGCGTAGCAGTAGAAGCGCTTGAGTTGCGGATGACGCGCGGCCAGGCCGTCGACCCAATCGCGGAACGCATGCACCCCACCGTTGCGCGCGCAGTGGATAAAGTGCACCGGACGCTCGGTGGCCAGCGCGGCTTCGAGCATCGGCAGGGTCGGGGTAATGCCGACGCCACCACTGATCAGCACCAGCGGCTTGTCGCTGTCCGCCAGGGTGAATTCGCCCGCTGGCGGGAACAGCTGGATGCTGGCGCCGATCTGCAGTTGGTCGTGCAGGTAGTTGGAAGCGCGGCCACCGGCCTCGCGCTTGACACTGATACGGTACTGGCCGGCGTCGGACAGGGCCGACAGCGAGTAGTTGCGGCGGATTTCCTCACCCTCGAGGAACAGCTGCATGCCGATGTACTGACCCGGCTCGGCGGCGAGAATCGGGCCGTTATCCACAGGCTCGAAATAGAACGAGGTGATTTCCGCGCTCTCCTGCTCGCGGCGGACCAGCTTGAATTCCCGCGCACCACGCCAGCCGCCCGGGGCCTGGGCCTTCTGGTCGTAGATCGCGCCTTCGGCACCGATCAGGATGTCCGCCAGCTGGTTATAGGCCGCGCCCCAGGCGCTCATCACCGCCGGCGTGGCGATCTCTTCGCCCAGCACTTCGGAGATGGCGCGCAGCAGGCAGCTGCCGACGATCGGGTAATGCTCCGGCAGGATCTGCAGGGCCACGTGCTTGTTGATGATCTTGGCCACCAGGTCGCCCAATTGGTCGAGCTGGTCGATGTGCCGGGCGTACATCAACACGCCATTGGCCAGGGCCCGAGGCTGGTCGCCGCTGGCCTGGTGCGCCTGGTTGAACAGCGGGCGCACTTGCGGATACTCGGAGAGCATCATCCGGTAGAAGTGGGTGATCAGGGCTTCGCCACCGCTTTCCAGCAACGGAACGGTGGATTTGATGATGGCACGATCTTCGACGCTAAGCATAAGTACAACTCCTGAGCTTTCTGACTACTTGCAGGTTGCCCTTTACCAATCAGTTTTCGTGCCAACAATAAAAACCATATAAATCAATTGCTTGAAATAATTGTAGTCATATCGACAAAGCCGCATTTATAGTCATTAAGACCATACGGAGTCATTATGACCGCAAAATCCCTGCTCACCGCCTTGTTGCCCCTGGTCTCCGACCTGTCCCGCGAACTGCCCGAAGGCGAGCGCTACCGCCGCCTGCTGGAAGCCATGCGCGCCCTGCTGCCCTGCGACGCCGCCGCGCTGTTGCGCCTGGATGGCGAATGGCTGGTGCCGCTGGCGGTGGACGGCTTGAGCACCGACACCCTGGGCCGACGCTTCAAGGTCAGCGAACACCCGCGTTTCGCCGCCCTGCTCAGCCACCCCGGCCCTACCCGCTTCGCCAGCGACAGCGAGTTGCCGGACCCTTACGACGGCCTGGTGGATGGCCTGCACGAACATCTGGAAGTCCACGACTGCATGGGCTGCCCGCTGTTTATCGACGAGCGCCCCTGGGGCTTGCTGACCCTGGATGCCCTCGACCCGCAGCGCTTCGAGCCGATCGAACTGGATGCCCTGCAGGCGTTCGCCAGCCTGGCGGCGGCCACCGTCAACGCCGCCGAGCGCATCGAGCGCCTGGCCCTGCGCGCCGAAGACGAACACCAGCGCGCCGAGGTCTATCGCCAGGCCAGCGGCCAGAACCGCGAGATGATCGGCCAGAGCAAAGCCCACAAACGCCTACTGGAGGAAATCGGACTGGTCGGCGGCAGCGACCTGACGGTGCTGATCACCGGTGAAACCGGGGTCGGCAAGGAACTGGTGGCCCAGGCCATCCACGCCGCCTCGCCCCGTGCCGACAAACCGATCATCAGCCTCAACTGCGCCGCCCTGCCCGATACCCTGGTGGAAAGCGAACTGTTCGGCCATGTGCGGGGCGCCTTTACCGGCGCCACCAACGACCGCCGCGGCAAATTCGAGCTGGCCAATGGCGGCACGCTGTTTCTCGATGAGGTGGGCGAGTTGTCGCTGACCGTGCAGGCCAAGCTGCTGCGCGTGCTGCAAAGCGGCCAGCTGCAACGCCTGGGGTCGGACCAGGAACATCAGGTCGACGTGCGGCTGATCGCCGCCACCAACCGCGACCTGGCCGAAGAAGTGCGCAGCGGCCGCTATCGCGCGGACTTCTATCACCGCCTCAGCGTCTACCCGCTGCTGGTGCCGGCCCTGCGCGACCGCGGCCGCGATGTGCTGCTGCTCAGCGGCTACTTCCTCGAACAGAATCGCTCGCGCATGGGCCTGGGCAGCCTGCGCCTGACCAGCGATGCCCAGGCGGCGCTGCTGGCCTACGCCTGGCCGGGCAACGTGCGTGAGCTGGAACACCTGATCGGCCGCAGCGCCCTCAAGGCCCTGGGCAATTGCCGCGAACGGCCGAAGATCCTCAGCCTGAGCGCCTCCGACCTGGACCTGCCGGACGCCTCGGCACCGCTCACGCCCCAGCCCCCGGCTGCGACGGCCATGGCCGACCTTCCCGGCACCGGCGATCTACGGCAGGCCACCGAAAACTACCAGCGCCAACTGATCAGTGCCTGCCTTGAGCGCCACCAGCACAACTGGGCCAGCGCCGCCCGCGAGCTGGGCCTGGACCGCGCCAACCTGGGGCGCATGGCCAAGAGGCTAGGCTTGAAGTGACTCACCTGTAGCCGCCGAAGGCTGCGATCGGCTTGGGCGGCATTGCCACGAAACGGCCATGAACCCGATACATGAGGTGTGACCGAAACGACGCAGTGGCTGATCTTGCGAGGACTGCGTCCTCGATCGCAGCCTTCGGCAGCGGCTACAGATTGCGCGGGTCGCGGATATTGGGATTAAGCCTAAAGCCAGCCCTTTGCGCGTCGATAACCCGTTATCGCTAGCTGTTCGCGGCCCATGGCGCGAACCACCTTTTTTCCACAGAAGGTTTTTATGTCTTCCAACAAAGCCCGCGCAGACTCTCTTTCGCTTCTGCTGTTCACCTTGCGCAGCGGCAAGCTGATGGCGATCAACCTGCTCAAAGTCAGTGAAATCATTCCCTGCCCACCGCTGACCAAACTGCCGGAATCGCACCCGCACGTGAAAGGCATCGCCACCCTGCGCGGCAATTCGCTGTCGGTCATCGACCTGAGCCGGGCCATCGGCGAACGGCCGCTGGAAGACCCGGAGGGCGGCTGCCTGATCGTCACCGACGTCAGCCGTTTCAAGCAGGGCCTGCATGTGCAGGCGGTGAGCAAGATCGTGCATTGCCTGACCACCGATATCCGCCCGCCGCCCTATGGCTCCGGCGGGGTCAAGTCCTACATCACCGGGGTCACCCAGGTCGACGGCACCCTGGTGCAGGTGCTGGACATCGAGAAAGTCATCCATGGCATCGCCCCGGCGCAGATCGAAACCGCGCCGACCGAGCTGAGCATGCAAGACGCCGAACTGCTGGGTAACGCGCGGATCCTGGTGGTCGACGACAGCCAGGTGGCCCTGCAGCAGTCGGTGCATACCCTGCGTAACCTCGGCCTGCAATGCCACACCGCGCGCAGCGCCAAGGAGGCCATCGACTGCCTGCTGGACCTGCAAGGCACCGCCCAGGAGATCAACCTGATCGTCTCGGACATCGAGATGTCGGAGATGGACGGTTACGCCCTGACCCGCACCCTGCGCGAGACCCCGGACTTCGCCCACCTCTACGTCTTGCTGCATACCTCGCTGGACAGCGCCATGAACGCGGAAAAGGCCCGCCTGGCTGGCGCCAACGCGGTGCTGACCAAGTTCTCCTCGCCGGACCTGACCCGCTGCCTGATCGAAGCGGCCCGTCACGTCGCCGCCCAGAGCGCCTGAGCCATGGCCGACGACTACTGCCTGCTGATGCGCCGCGACCTGACCGGGCAACCGGCTCCCGCCAGTTGGCCGGCCGCCTTCAGCCTCGACAGCTATCGACCGGAGCTGGCCGCAGCGGTGCATAACCTGATGCACCTCGGCTACCAGGACGGCGGCGGGAGCGTGCCGGAGCTGGACAGCTGGCGCCAGCGTTTCGAAAGCGACGCCGAATACAACCCGCAACTGTGCCTGGTGGCCCAGGACGGTGAAGGCGTCGTCGGGGTGATCCAGTGCTGGACCAGCGCCTATATCAAGGACCTGGTGGTGCATCCGCGGGCCCGTGGCCAGGGCCTGGGACGGGCCTTGCTGCTGCAGGCCTTCGAGGTCTTCCGCCAGCGCCGCGAAGCCTTTGTCGACCTGCGGGTGCTGGAAGACAACCAGCGAGCCCGCGGGCTGTACGACAGCGTCGGCATGGTCGCGATCCGCCGTGAGCAGGTTCCCCACACGCCGCTGTAACCTGTAGCCGCTGCCGCAGGCTGCGATAAGGTCCGCAGGACCTTCAGCGATTTCAAGATCGCCGCGGCCGTTCCGGCCGATCGTCCGAACGCGGCCCGAGCCTGCGGCAGCGGCTACAGGAATATCTTTCATCGTCGGTGCCTCAGGCATACTCCCGCGCACACTCGTGAACGAAGGAGCGCCCCGCCATGAAAGCCCTGTCCCTGAGCTTCGCCTGCCTCACCGCCCTCCTCGCCAGCCAGGCCCAGGCCTCCAGCCCGGACGCCTGGGCGACCTTCGACAAGCAGGTGCGGGCCAGCTGCACCAAGGCCAGCCAGTTGAAGAATGTCAAAGTGCTGGGCAACGCCGCGCAGTTCGACGACCGGGTCGGCTACAGCGCATTGCTGCTCCAGGGCCAGTACCCGCAAAAACACATGAAGGGCCAGATTGGCGTGGAACTGTGCCTGTACGACAAACAGCGCAAGAACGCCCACGTCACCGAGTGGGATTCGATCCGTCCTGCCCTCGAGGCCAAGGGCCGGTGACTGGCGCATAACTTGCTTCGAGAGCGCTATTTAGAGGGCGATGTGAGTCATTCCGTCGCCGCTTCCGCCTTTCGACTATGGCTGCCGGCTCAATGAATACTCGTTTTTCCTGCGTAGGCTGCGGCAAGTGCTGCAACGATCACCACGTTCCCCTGACCCTCGGCGAAGCCCACCAGTGGGCGCTGGATGGCGGCCAGGTGATCGTGCTGGTGGAAGGCTTCCTGAGCAATGGCCTGGGGCTGCCGGCCCAACAGCGTGAGCACGCCGAACGGCGTTCCTGCGTGGTGCCCAGCGGCAATGCCCAGGCCCACGTGGCGATCACCTTCGCCGCCTACAACGTCGGCCCCTGCCGGAATCTTGACGAAGACCAGCTGTGCCGGATCTATGAACGCCGGCCGCTGGTGTGCCGCATCTACCCGATGGAAATCAATCCGCACATCCCGCTCAACCCGGCGGTCAAGGATTGCCCGCCCGAATCCTGGGAAAAAGGCCCGCAGCTGATCGTCGGTGGCGAACTGGTGGACCGGGAACTGGCCGAACTGATCCAGCGCTCGCGCCAGGCCGACCGCGACGATATCCACAGCAAACAAGCCATCTGCCAACTGCTGGGCATTCACACCACCGCCCTCAAGGGCGACGGCTTTACCGCCTACCTGCCGGACATGGCAGCCCTGGCCGAAGCCATCGAGCGAGTCCAGGCGCAACCGCTGACGCCGGCCGGCGAGTGGCTGTTCCATGTATCCGGTGAAGACATTGCCGGGCAAGTGCAGGACGCCGGCGCCCAGGTGGTGACCGAGGCGCCGCTCACCTACGCCTTCATTTCCTTGCGGGCAGCATGAAGCCCTGCCGCTGACCCGCAGAGTCTCCGGTGTCCGTCAAATCATTGCGAGCGTGCCGCTCGTACGCAGCCTGCGGCAGCGGCTACACGGATTGGGATATCGCGGCATTCGCGGAACTTGTAGCCGCTGCCGCAGGCTGCGATAAGGCCGAAGGCCTTCGGCGATCTTAAGGTCGTGCGCCCGCTTCGCGGTCGATCGTCCGAACGCGGCCCAAGCCTTCGGCAGCGGCTACAGAAGTTTGGACTCAGCGCTTGCCCATCGAGCGGCGGGTGCCGGGTGGCGCCGCGCCTGGGGTCTTGGTGTGGCCGTTGGTGGCGCCGTTCTTGTACCAGGGTTGCTGGGCATTCTTGGCCTGGGCGAACTCGGACGGCTTGAACGGAAACTTGAACGGCGCGATCGCCGGCTTGCCTTCGCCAGGCGCGCTGGCGTCATCGACCTGGTCGGCGCTGGGCGCGTCGGACACAGGCGGTTGTGCTGGGGTAGTCATGGAAGCTCCGGGTGAAAAGCAAAGGCCGGGCCCGGGGAAGCGGGCCGCGAAGGCCGGCAGTATACCCGCGTTGCGGATCGTTGAGCGGCCGCGACCGTCATCGGCCAAAGGTCATCGGTCGGCCTTTGCTGACAGCGCTGTCAGGCAGGCGTCACGTTGCTGACCGGGTCGGCCGGCTATAAAGGGGTCATCGATTCTGGCCATCCTCCCGTCCCCCTTGCCCCCCGGCGCTGGCGTCCATGCGTAATCGAAAAACAACCCTTGTGCTCGCAGGCGTGCTCACCGTTCTCGCCGCCGCTGGCCTGTGGTACCTGCTCAAGCCACCCAGCACCAAGCTGGCGGCGCCGACCGCGGTGCCGGTGCGGGTGATCAGCGTCGCCCAGCAGGATGTACCGCGGCATGTCAGTGGCATCGGCTCGGTGCTTTCGCTGCACAACGTGGTGATTCGCCCCCAGGTGGACGGCATCCTCACCCGGCTGCTGGTCAAGGAAGGCCAGTTGGTCAAGGCCGGCGACCTGCTGGCAACCATCGACGACCGCTCGATCCGCGCCAGCCTCGATCAGGCCCGGGCGCAACTGGCGGAAAACCAGGCGCAACTGCAAGTGGCCCAGGTCAACCTCAAGCGTTACAAGCTGCTGTCGGTGGATGACGGCGTGTCCAAGCAGACCTACGACCAGCAGCAGGCGCTGGTCAACCAGCTCAAGGCCAGCGTCCAGGGCAACCAGGCCGCCATCGATGCGGCGCAGGTGCAGCTGTCCTATACCCAGATCCGCTCGCCGGTGTCCGGCCGCGTCGGCATCCGCACCGTCGACGAAGGCAATTTCCTGCGCACCAGCGATACCCAGGGCCTGTTCTCGGTGACCCAGATCGACCCGATCGCGGTCGAGTTTTCCTTGCCGCAACAGATGCTGCCGACCCTGCAGGGGCTGCTGGTCGCCGAGCACCCGGCCTCGGTGGACGCCTACCTGGGCGCCGATACCGACTCCGACACGGGCGAGCGCCTGGGCGAAGGCCACCTGAGCCTGATCGACAACCAGATCGACACCAACACCGGGACCATCCGCGCCAAGGCCGAATTCAGCAACCCCGGGCAAAAGCTCTGGCCCGGCCAACTGGTGACCATCCAGATCCAGACCGCCGTGGAAAAAGCCGCCCTGGTGGTACCACCCGGCGTGGTGCAGCGTGGCCTGGACAAACACTTCGTGTATCGGGTCAAGGACGACAAGGTGGAAATCGTCCCGGTGCAGATGGTCTATCAGGACAGCGGCCAGAACATCATCAAGGGCGTGCAGGCCGGCGACCTGCTGGTCAGTGACGGCCAGTCGCGGCTCAAGGCCGGCTCACATATCGAAGTGCTCAGCGAACCGCCGCAACAGATCCAGGCGGCGAACGCGGAGCCACAGCCATGAAGGGCCACGGCTCGATCTCCGCCTGGTGCGTCGACCATCCGGTCGCCACCCTGCTGCTGACCTTCGCCCTGGTGCTGCTGGGCGCCATCGCCTTTCCCCGGCTGCCCATAGCGCCGCTGCCGGAGGCCGAATTCCCGACCATCCAGGTCACCGCGCAGCTGCCCGGCGCCAGCCCGGAAACCATGGCTTCCTCGGTGGCCACACCGCTGGAGGTGCAGTTCAGTGCCATCCCCGGCATGACCCAGATGACCTCCAGCAGCGCCCTGGGCTCGACCAACCTGACCCTGCAATTCACCCTCGACAAGAGCATCGACACCGCCGCCCAGGAAGTGCAGGCGGCGATCAACACCGCCTCGGGCAAGCTGCCCAACGACATGCCGAGCCTGCCCACCTGGCGCAAGGTCAACCCGGCGGACAGCCCGGTGCTGATCCTCAGCATCAGTTCCACGCAGATGCCCGGCACTGAACTGAGCGACTACGTGGAAACCCTGCTGGCCCGGCAGATCAGCCAGATCGACGGTGTCGGCCTGATCAATATCACCGGCCAGCAACGCCCGGCGATCCGCGTCCAGGCCTCGCCCGACCGGCTGGCGGCCATCGGCCTGACCCTGGCCGATATCCGCGTCGCCCTGCAGCAGGCCAGCCTCAACCTGGCCAAGGGTGCGCTGTATGGCGAGTCCAGCATCTCGACCTTGTCGACCAACGACCAGCTGTTCCATCCCGAGGACTACGGCCAGTTGATCGTCTCCTACAAGAACGGCGCACCGGTGCAGCTCAAGGACGTCGCCCGGGTCATCAGCGGCCCGGAAAACGCCTACGTGCAGGCCTGGTCCAACGACCAGCCGGGGCTCAACCTGGTGATCTTCCGCCAGCCGGGGGCCAACATCGTCGACACCGTGGACCGCATCCAGGGCGAGTTGCCGCGCCTGGAGGCCATGCTGCCGGCCTCGGTGGACGTGACCGTGCTCTCGGACCGCACCAAGACCATCCGCGCGTCCTTGCATGAAGTGGAAATCACCCTGCTGATCGCGGTGCTGCTGGTGGTGGCGGTGATGGCGCTGTTCCTGCGCCAGCTGTCGGCGACGCTGATCGTCTCCAGTGTGCTCGGGGTGTCGCTGGTGGCCAGTTTCGCGCTGATGTATGTGATGGGCTTCAGCCTGAACAACCTGACCCTGGTGGCCATCGTGATCTCGGTGGGCTTCGTGGTCGACGACGCGATTGTCGTGGTGGAGAACATCCATCGCCATCTGGAGGCCGGCGACGGCATGCGCGAGGCGGCGATCAAGGGCGCCGGCGAAATCGGCTTCACCGTGGTGTCCATCAGCTTCTCGCTGATCGCCGCGTTCATTCCCCTGCTGTTCATGGGTGGCGTGGTCGGGCGGCTGTTCAAGGAGTTCGCCCTGACCGCCACCTCGACCATCCTGATTTCGGTGGTGGTGTCGCTGACCCTGGCGCCGACCCTGGCGGCGCTGTTCATGCGCGCGCCGACTGATCATCCCCATGATCGCCCGGGCTTCGGCGAACGCCTGCTGGCACTCTACGAACGTGGGCTGCGCCGAGCCCTGGCCCATCAACGGCTGATGCTCGGCCTGTTCGGCCTGACCCTGGGCCTGGCCATCGCCGGCTATGTCTTCATTCCCAAGGGTTTCTTCCCGGTCCAGGACACCGGCTTCGTGCTCGGCACCAGCGAAGCGGCGGCCGATATTTCCTACCCGGACATGGTGGCAAAGCACCTGGCCCTGGCGAAGATCCTCGGCGCCGACCCGGCGGTGGAAACCTTCTCCCACTCGGTGGGCGTCACCGGCAACAACCAGACCATCGCCAACGGCCGCTTCTGGATCGCCCTCAAGGACCGCGGCCAGCGGGACGTCTCCGCCAGCCAGTTCATCGACCGCATTCGCCCGCAGCTGGCCAAGGTCCCGGGCATCGTCCTGTACCTGCGGGCCGGCCAGGACATCAACCTCAGCTCCGGGCCGAGCCGCAGCCAGTACCAGTACGTGCTCAAGAGCAACGACGGGCCGACGCTGAATACCTGGACCCAGCGCCTGACGGAAAAACTGCGGGCCAACCCGGCCTTTCGCGACCTGTCCAACGACCTGCAACTGGGCGGCAGCATCACCCATATCAGCATCGACCGCAGCGCCGCGGCGCGTTTCGGCCTGACCGCCACCGATGTCGACGAAGCGCTCTACGACGCCTTCGGCCAGCGCCAGGTCAATGAGTTCCAGACCGAGACCAACCAGTACAACGTGATCCTCGAACTGGACGCCCAGCAGCGCGGTAAGGCCGAAAGCCTGAATTACTTCTACCTGCGCTCCCCCCTGAGCGGAGAGATGGTGCCGCTGTCGGCGCTGGCCAAGGTCGACCCGCCCACCGTCGGCCCGTTGTCCATCGCCCACGACGGCATGTTCCCGGCCGCCAACCTGTCGTTCAACCTGGCCCCCGGCGTGGCCCTGGGCGACGCGGTGATCATGCTCGACCAGGCGAAAAACCAGATCGGCATGCCCGCCTCCATCGCCGGCAATTTCCAGGGCGCGGCCCAGGCCTTCCAGAGTTCCCTGGCCAGCCAGCCGTGGCTGATCCTCGCGGCGCTGGTGGCGGTGTACATCATCCTCGGCGTGCTCTACGAGAGCTTCGTCCACCCGCTGACGATCATTTCCACCCTGCCCTCGGCCGGCCTTGGCGCACTGATCATGCTCTGGCTGCTGGGCCAGGACTTCTCGATCATGGCCCTGATCGGCCTGGTGCTGCTGATCGGCATCGTCAAGAAAAACGGCATCCTGATGATCGACTTCGCCCTCGAAGCCCAGCGCAAGGGCGGGCTGTCGCCGCAGGAGGCGATCTACCAGGCCTGTATCACCCGTTTCCGGCCGATCATCATGACCACCCTCGCCGCTTTGCTCGGCGCCTTGCCGCTGATGCTCGGCTATGGCGCCGGCGCGGAGTTGCGCCAGCCGCTGGGGATCGCCGTGGTCGGTGGCCTGCTGGTGAGCCAGGCGCTGACGCTGTTCACCACTCCGGTCATATACTTGTGGCTCGAGCGGCTATTCCATCGGCCCACACCAGCGCCAGCGCTGGCGAGCACATCCTGAGGCGGGGTCATGCGCGTTCTGATTATCGAAGACGAAGAGAAAACCGCGGACTATCTGCACCGCGGCCTGACCGAACAAGGCTACACCGTGGACCTCGCGCGCGACGGCGTCGAGGGCCTGCACCTGGCGCTGGAAGGCGACTACGCGGTGATCGTACTCGACGTGATGCTGCCCGGCCTCGACGGCTTCGGCGTGCTGCGGGCGCTGCGCGCGCGCAAACAGACACCGGTGATCATGCTCACCGCCCGCGAGCGCGTCGAAGACCGCATCAAGGGCCTGCGCGATGGCGCCGACGATTACCTGGGCAAGCCCTTTTCCTTCCTCGAACTGGTGGCGCGCCTGCAGGCCCTGACCCGCCGCAGCGGCGGCCACGAACCGGTGCAGATCAGCATCGCCGACCTGTGGATCGACCTGATCAGCCGCAAGGCCAGCCGTGCCGGCACGCGCCTGGACCTGACCGCCAAGGAGTTCTCGCTGCTCAGCGTGCTCGCCCGGCGCCAGGGCGAGATCCTTTCGAAAACCGCGATCGCCGAGATGGTCTGGGACATCAACTTCGACAGCGACGCCAACGTCGTCGAGGTGGCGATCAAGCGCCTGCGGGCCAAGCTCGACGGGCCATTCGAACAGAAACTGCTGCACACCATCCGCGGCATGGGGTATGTGCTGGAGAACCGCGGTGCCTCGTAATTCGATTGCCCTGCGCCTGAGCGGGCTGTTCACCCTGGTCGCCCTGCTGATCTTCCTGCTGATCGGCGGCGCGCTCTATCAACAGGTGGACAAGGGCCTGGGCCTGCTGCCCGAGGCCGAGCTGGACGCGCGCTACAGCGTGCTGGAGTCGGCCCTGACGCGCTTCGGCAACCCGGAGCACTGGGCCAAGATCAACAACAAGCTCAAGCTGCTCAGCGAAGAAGACAAGCGCATCCGTTTCTGGGTGGTCAGCGGCGATCCCGCCTACGAATACGGCAACCCCGACCCGCAGATCCGCCGCTTCGCCCAGGGCCCACTGGGCATGCGCGACCTGACCCTGCCCGGGCATCCCTATCCGCTGAAAGTGCTGGTCAGCCAGCTGCCGGCCAAGGAGCTGCGCCCGCCGCTGCGCTTTCTGATCGCCATCGACACCGAGACCTTCTACGAGACCCAGCACCAGCTGCTGATTGCCCTGATCAGCCTGGCCATCGTCGGCGTGCTGCTGGCCTCGGCGCTGGGCTACTGGGTGGCGCGCATCGGCCTCAAGCCCTTGATCGGGCTGTCCGAAGAGGCCCAGCGTCTGGCCCCGCCGAGGCTTTCCGGACGCCTGCAGCTGTCGTCGCTGCCGCCGGAGCTGACGCAGTTCGCCAACTCGTTCAACTCGACCCTGGAGCGGGTGGAGCAAGCCTATTCGCGCCTGGAATCCTTCAATGCCGACGTCGCCCACGAACTGCGCTCGCCCCTGACCAACCTGATCGGCCAGACCCAGGTGGCGCTGACCCGCGGGCGTTCCGCCGAGCATTATTTCGAGGTGCTGCAATCCAATCTCGAAGAGCTGGAACGGCTGCGCTCGATCATCAACGACATGCTGTTCCTGGCCAGCGCCGACCAGGGCAGCAAGGCCACCAAGCTCACCAGCACCTCCCTGGCCAGCGAAGTGGCGACCACCCTGGACTACCTGGACTTCATCCTCGAAGACGCCCAGGTCAAGGTCGAGGTCCGCGGCGATGCCCAGGTGCAGATCGAGATCGCCCACCTGCGTCGGGCGCTGATCAACCTACTGAGCAACGCCGTGCAGCACACCGAGCCCGGGCAGGTGATCCGGGTGCAGATCGATGTGCAGGAACACCAGGTGACCATCGCCGTGAGCAACCCCGGCCAGGCCATCGCCCGCGAGCATCTGCCACGGCTGTTCGAGCGCTTCTACCGGGTCGACGCCTCCCGCAGCAACAGCGGCGCCAACCACGGCCTGGGGCTGGCAATCGTCAAGGCCATCGCTCTGATGCACGGCGGCGACGTGTTCGTGCGCAGCGATGACGGCATGAACACCTTCGGCCTCTACCTGCCGACCTGAGCTCTCCCTCTCCTCTGTAGGAGCAGCCGGTCGACGCTCGATTGCTCGCGATGGCGGCATGTCAGATACATCGCATTACCTCTATCGCCGGCAAGTCTGACTCCTACAGAAGCGGTGTCAACTATTGCTTTTGGCGTAACAGTGCTTATCCTGTTCGGCGCTTTTTCCAGCCGTCTTGAAGTTATATTTTTGTCGCACCTAATTTGAACTTGCTCTGCAAGAAGGTCTTCAGAAATGTCCAACAGTATGGGTATTGCCAGCGCGTTTGTTTTGTCCTCCCTGTTCTTGGCCCCTATGGCCATGGCCGAAGAATCGCAGACTTTCGCCGCGCATAACGCCGCACGCGCCGCTGCCTTCCAGGACGCCCAGGAAGCGCTGGCTGCCAAGCAACAAAACGGCAAGCAGCCGCAGGAGATCACGGCGGAACAACGCCAGCCGGACGTTCAGAAGGACAGCTGACACCTGCTACCGACTCGTTTCCCTCGACAACTTCTCTGCTCTAACCCTGGAGTAAGTTGTCTTAAAGCCGCTGATAACAGCGGCTTTTTTTTGCCATGTAGAACTGCCTGTTTCATTCGTTTCACCCAGAACAAGAAACACCCGAATCGACAATAACAACTGTCATCATTCATCCAAGGAGCTTTTTACCGGTGAAGGTCACTTCCACTCTCAGCCCGTTGTTCATTGCAATGGCTGCAACTATCGCCCCCTGTGTTCAGGCCGCCGACGAGGCCAGCCCCGAAGGCTTCGTCGAAGGCGCAAGCCTCAAGCTCAACGCCCGCAACTACTACATGAATCGCAACCGCCACCAGCAGGCTCCCGACAATATCGAGTGGGGCCAAGGTTTCCTGGGGATCTTCGAGTCGGGTTATACCCAGGGCACGGTCGGTTTCGGCATCGATGCCAACGCCATGCTCGGCTTGAAACTCGATGGTGGTGGCGGCACCGACAGCTCGAGCATCCTGCCGGTCAGCGATGGCAGCGGCAAAGCGCCGACCTCGTTTTCCACTGCTGGCGCCACCCTGAAAATCCGCGCCTTCGACACCGAGCTCAAGGCCGGCGATCTGTTCCTCAACAATCCGGTGATCGCCGGTGGCCAGAGCCGCATGCTGCCGCAGACCTTCCGCGGGGTCAGCCTGGCCAACCACAGCTTCGACGGCTGGCTGCTCGAAGGCGGCCAGGCCAGCTTCACCAAGCCCTATAACCAGAGCGGCCGTCGACGTATCGACACGGCCTACGGCAAACTGGCGAATGGCGACGAAAGCCGCCACCTGAACTGGGCCGGCGTGGCCTGGAGCGGCGTGCCCGGGCTGACCAGCAGCCTGTACGCCGCCGAACTCAAGGACATCTGGAACCAGTACTACTACGACCTCGACTACAGCTATGCGCTGAACGAGCTGGTGACCCTGAACCCAGGCCTGCACTTCTATCACACCCAGGACACCGGCGACGCGCTGCTGGGCGACATCGACAACAACACCTACAGCCTGCATTTCACCCTGGGCGTCGGTCACCATAGCCTCACCGCCGCTTACCAGCGGGTGAATGGCAACACCCCGTTCGACTACATCAACCAGGGTGACAGCATCTACCTGGACAACTCCCAGCAGTATTCGGATTTCAACGGCCCCAACGAGCGTTCATGGAAACTCAAGTACGCCTACGACTTCGCCGGCCTCGGCCTGCCGGGCCTGACTTCGGCGCTCTCCTACTCGCGCGGTGAGCTGGACCTGACCAAGGTCGACCCGCACAGCCGTGGCTACGCCAACTGGTACAGCGCCGGCGGCGAGCACGCCAGGCACTGGGAACGCGACCTTGACCTCAAGTACGTGGTGCAGGGTGGAAAGGCCAAGGATCTGGCGGTCCGCCTGCAGTGGGCCACCAACCGTGGCGGCAACGGTTATGGCGCGCTGGACAATGACACCGACGAATACCGGGTGATCGTCGATTACCCATTCAGTGTGTTCTAAGCTCGAATAAGCAAAAGGCCAGCATCATTTTGCTGGCCTTTTTTTTGTCTGCGATTTATACATGCGCCCGCAGGCGCGATCGGTCTCTGCAACTCTGCTTGCTTCATCCGGAAACACCCCTGAAACGTACACACCGCAGAAGTCAGAACCATGAGTGTGAGTAGTGCGACACCCCGCAACACGACCACTTTGACCCGGTCGGAAAGGATGCTGATTCTTGGAAGCTCACTGATGGTCATCTCCATCCTGAGCATCGTGACCTTCTTGCTGATTCGCGAACGCGGCAGCGCCGAAATGGCCGCCACCCGCGCGGCCTCCAACATCGTGCAATTGATCGACGCCGACGTGCTGCGCAATGTCGAGCTGTACGACGTATCCCTGCGTGGCCTGATCAGCGCCTCGCAACGCGACGACCTGAAACAGGTATCGCCGACCATTCGCCATATGGCGCTGTTCGACCGGGCCACCGCGGCCCCCTACAAGGGCAACATCCTGCTGCTCGACTCGCGCGGCGACGTGCTTGCCGACTCCGCCTCGGTCGAACCGCGCCAGGGCAACTTTTCCGACCGGGAGTATTTTCAGTCCCATGTGAATAACCCTGATCCGGGCATGCTGATCAGCCGACCGTTCCGCGCCCGCCCGCCCGAGCTGGATTGGCGCATCAGTTTCAGCCGGCGGGTGTCCGGCGAGCGCGGGGAGTTCCTCGGCGTGGCCGAAGCAGCCATGCGCCTGGACTACTTCAGCCAATTGTTCAAAAGCCTGAATGTCGGCCGCGACAGCTCGGTCAACCTGATCAGTCGCGACGGTATCCTGCTGGCCCAGGAACCACCGCGAGCGGACAACCTGATCGGCCAGGACTTCAGCCAACGGCCCAATTTCATCCGCATCCTGCGCGAGGGGAACGGCAGCTTCAAAGGCATGTCCAGCACCCAGCAGCCGCGCCTGTATACCTTCTCCCAGGTCGGAGACCTGCCGCTGATCGTGATCGTGGCGCTTTCCAGCAATGAAGTCTTCGCCTCCTGGCAGCGTACCGCGCTGGTGGTCGGCGGCGCCACCGGTGCGCTGTGCCTGGGCCTGTTGTGGCTGACCTGGCTGCTTTGCCGGGAATTGCGCCGCCGCCAGAGCGCCGAGCAGGAACTCGCGCAACTGGCCGCCACTGACGCTCTCACCGGCTTGGACAACCGCCGCAGCCTGGACCAGACCCTGGCCCGCGAATGGGGACGCGCGCAACGCTCCCACAGCGCCCTGTCGCTGCTGATGTTGGACGTGGATCACTTCAAGGCCTTCAACGACCGCTACGGCCACCCGCTCGGCGATGAAGCCCTGCGCATCGTGGCCCGGGTGATCAGTGACAATATCCGTCGCCCCGGCGACCTGGCCGCACGCTACGGCGGCGAAGAGTTCGCCGTGGTCCTGCCGGAGACCGATAACGAAGGCGCCCGGCGTATCGCCGAGCATATCCGCCTGGCGATCGAGCGCCTGCCGCCGATCCGGGACGGCGCCTCGCCGATCACCATCAGCATCGGCCTCAGCACTTGGGCAGGCACGCCGAAGTCCAGCCTGGAAGCGCTGTGCTCGATGGCCGACAAAGCGCTGTACCAGGCCAAGGCCGAGGGGCGAAACCGGGTGGTGGGTTAAGGGCCTCATCGCGGGCAAGCCTCGCTCCTACGGGTCCCGTGACCTCATCAGCCGTGCAGCAATCTGCAGGCATAAAAAAAGGCCACCCGAAGGCAGCCTTTAAAAACTAAAGGAAAGAGAGTGTTACTTACACGGCCGCAACCGGACGCATGTAAGAGATCGGTGCAGTGCTGGCATCTTCGAAGGTCACGACTTCCCAAGCGTCTTTCTGCTCAATGAGCTTGCGCAGAAGCTGGTTGTTCAGTGCATGGCCCGACTTGAAGCCTTTGAACTCACCTATCAGGCTGTTGCCCAGCAGGTAGAGGTCACCAATTGCGTCGAGGATCTTGTGCTTCACGAATTCGTCTTCGTAGCGAAGGCCGTCCTCGTTCAGTACACCATCCGCGTCGACCACGATGGCGTTTTCCACGCTGCCGCCGAGTGCGAGGTTGTGCTTGCGCAGGTACTCGATATCACTCATGAAACCAAAGGTACGGGCGCGGCTGACTTCTTTTACGAACGAAGTGCTGGAAAAGTCCACGCTTGCACTCTGGGTGCGGTCACGGAAAACCGGGTGATCGAAATCGATCTCAAAGCTCACTTTAAAACCGTCGAAAGGCACGAAAGTGGCGCGCTTGTCGCCGTCTTCCACTGTCACCTCGCGAAGGATGCGGATGAACTTCTTGGCTGCGTCCTGTTCTTCCAGGCCGGCAGATTGAATCAGGAATACGAAGGGTCCAGCGCTGCCATCCATGATCGGGACTTCGGACGCGGAGAGCTCGACGTAGGCGTTATCGATGCCCAGGCCAGCCATGGCCGAGAGCAAGTGCTCCACCGTGTCCACTTTGGTGTCACCGTTGACCAGGGTGGTCGACATAGTGGTTTCACCAACGTTTTCCGCGCGAGCAGGAATCTGCACCACAGGGTCCAGGTCGGCACGACAAAACACAATGCCGGTGTCGACAGGCGCAGGCTTGAGGGTCAGGTAAACCTTCTCCCCGGAGTGCAGGCCTACACCTGTGGCACGGATAATATTCTTCAGGGTGCGTTGTTTAATCATGGCTTGGGCCGCTTCAGCGCAAATTGCGAACTGGTATCAACAAAGGCTGGCGATAATAGCAGACCAGACCTTTGCTGAACACCAATCACCCTAATACCCCTGATACATTCCATCAATCGGCCTGGCGACGCAGGAAAGCCGGGATGTCCAGGTAGTCCAGATCATCTTGCGGATTCAGCTTCGCCGCAGTCGCAGCACTGGCCTGGGCCTGGTTGCGCATGACGGTCGGACGGTCCAGATCACGGTAGTTGACCGACGGCAGTTCCTGACGCGCAGGTGCTGGCGCCTGTGCAGCGGCCATGGAGGTTTGCACGGTATTGTCGATGACCTTCACAGGTTTCTCGATTTTCGCGCCCAGACCTGTGGCAACCACAGTCACGTGCAGCTCGTCGCGCATGTCCGGATCGATAACGGTACCGACCTTGACCATCGCGTGCTCGGAAGCAAAGGCTTCGATGATGCTACCCACGTCGGAGTACTCGCCCAGGGACAGGTCGGGACCGGCGGTGATGTTCACCAGGATGCCGCGTGCGCCTTGCAGGTTCACGTCTTCCAGCAGCGGGTTGCGGATCGCCGCTTCGGTCGCTTCACGTGCACGGTTAGGACCGCTGGCGCAGCCAGTGCCCATCATTGCCATGCCCATTTCGCTCATCACGGTGCGTACGTCGGCGAAGTCGACGTTGATCATGCCCGGACGCTTGATGATGTCGGAGATACCGCGAACGGCACCGGCCAGCACGTCGTCGGCCTTGGCGAAAGCCGACAGCAGGCTGGCGTCTTTGCCGAGGATGGTCAGCAGTTTTTCGTTGGGAATGGTGATCAACGAATCGACGCTTTCGCTCAGCGCGCGGATGCCTTCATCGGCGATCTGCATGCGCTTGCGGCCTTCGAACGGGAACGGACGGGTCACCACCGCAACGGTGAGGATGCCCATTTCCTTGGCCACTTCGGCGATGATCGGCGCGGCACCGGTACCGGTACCACCGCCCATGCCGGTCGTGATGAACACCATGTTGGTGCCCGCCAGCACTTCAGCGATACGCTCGCGGTCTTCCAGGGCGGCTTGACGGCCGACTTCAGGATTGGCGCCAGCACCCAGGCCCTTGGTCACGCCGGTACCCAGTTGCAGGATGGTCCGCGCGCCGATGTTTTTCAGCGCTTGAGCATCAGTGTTGGCGCAGATGAATTCGACGCCTTCGATGTTGCTCTTGACCATGTGATTGACGGCGTTGCCGCCGCCACCGCCGACACCGATAACCTTGATTACCGGACTTGCGGGGACGTTGTCTACGAGTTCGAACATTTTCCCTCTCCTTTCATTTCTCTAGTTTTTTCGCCTACTGCTTACAACGGTGTTGCGGTAAATCTTCAGAAATTGCCCTGCACCCAGCTCTTGATGCGATCGAGCAAGGCGGCCTTGGGTTCGTCGCTGCTGTAGCTGTCCCGGCTACCGATGCCGGAGAACGAGATACCGTCGGACTGCTTCTGCAGCCCGTACAACAGCAAGCCCACGCCGGTGGAGTAGATCGGGTTGCGCACCACGTCGGACAGGCCTTTGACGGTGTGCGGCACGCCCAGGCGGACCGGCATGTGGAAAATCTCTTCGGCCAGTTCGACCGCGCCTTCCATTTTCGAAGTACCGCCGGTCAGCACGATGCCGGCAGGGATCAGGTCTTCGTAGCCGCTGCGACGCAGTTCGGCCTGGATCAGGGTGAACAGCTCGTCGTAACGCGGCTCGACCACTTCGGCCAGAGCCTGGCGGGACAGCTCGCGCGGCGGACGGTCGCCGACGCTTGGCACCTTGATGGTTTCGCCGGCACCGGCCAGCTTGGCCAGGGCGCAGGCATAACGAATCTTGATTTCTTCGGCGTACTGGGTCGGCGTACGCAGCGCCATGGCGATGTCGTTGGTCACCTGGTCGCCGGCAATCGGGATCACCGCGGTATGGCGGATCGCGCCTTCGGTGAAGATCGCGATGTCGGTGGTACCGCCACCGATATCCACCAGGCACACGCCCAGCTCTTTCTCGTCGTCGGTCAGCACCGAATACGCCGAGGCCAGTTGTTCGAGAATGATGTCGTCGATTTCCAGGCCGCAGCGACGCACGCACTTTTCGATGTTCTGGGCGGCATTCACCGCGCAGGTCACCACGTGCACCTTGGCTTCCAGGCGTACGCCGGACATGCCCAGTGGCTCGCGCACGCCTTCCTGGTTATCGATCACGTAATCCTGCGGCAGGGTGTGCAGCACCCGCTGGTCGGCCGGAATCGCCACGGCCTGCGCCGCGTCGAGTACCCGCTCCAGGTCCGCCGAGCTCACTTCGCGATCACGAATCGCCACGATGCCGTGGGAGTTCAGGCTGCGAATGTGATTGCCCGCCACGCCGACGAACGCCGAGTGGATACGGCAACCGGCCATCAGTTGCGCTTCTTCTACCGCGCGCTGGATCGATTGAACGGTGGACTCGATATTCACCACCACGCCCTTCTTCAGGCCGCGCGATGGATGGGTGCCGATACCGACGATTTCCAGCGTGCCATCGGCCGCGACCTCGCCTACCAGCGCCACCACCTTGGAGGTGCCGATATCCAGACCGACGATCATTTTGCCGCTTTGCACGTTTGCCATGGTCCTGCCTCTTCTTAATTCTTCGCGACGGCGGGTTGGGCCGTCGTGGGCGCTACAGGTTCCCGCCAGCCGACGGCCAGGCCGTTGGCATAACGCAGATCGATGCGCGCGATGTTCGTAATCTGTTCTTTCAGCGTTTTTTCATAAATGGCAATGAAGCGGCGCATCTTCTCCACCAGGTGATCGCGTCCAAGCAACAGTTCGATACCAGGACCGGCGCTGCCGGCCCCCGTGGTCAGGAACCAGCTGCCGCGCTCGCGCAACTCCAGACGGGCAATGGAGAAACCCATCGGGCGAAGCATCTGGCTCAACACCTGGTACTGCTGCATCACCTGCTGCTGGGCCCGCTGCGGGCCGAACAACTGTGGCAAATGCTCGTAGTTCGCCAGCTCACGCGGGGTGAAGGCCTGGCCCTGGTTGTTCAACAGCGCCTCGTCGCCCCAACGGGCCACCGGCAACTGCTCTTCCAGGCGAATCACCACCTGGTCCGGCCACACACGCCGTACCTCGGCATGAGCGATCCATGGCATCTGTTCCAGCTCGGTACGCATGCTCGCCAGGTCGATGGTGAAGAAGCTCGCCGCGACGTAGGGCGCGATCCGCTGCTGCACCGCCTGCTGGCTGATGTAACTCAGGTCGCCCTGCACCGCGACCTTGGTGATCGGCCGGTCGGCATAGGGCAACAGGCGCTGCGCGCCCTCGTAAGTGCCGAAGCCCAGCGCGACCAGCAGCACCGGCCACATCAGGCTTTTCAGCACGCCAAAGTTGGCTTTCGGCAGGCGCGCCGACATCGGCTCCTTGGCCACCATCCGGCTGGCACCACGCGGCACCGGCTTGCGGCCGGGAGCGGGTTGCTGATGACGTAGCTGGGCGCCTTGCATGGCCTTAACCTCGCGGCTCTGCGTTACTGACGACACTCTCCGCCAGGATGGCCAGAACCAGCTGCTGGAAATCCAGACCGGCGGCACGGGCCGCCATCGGAACCAGGCTGTGATCGGTCATGCCGGGAGCGGTGTTCACTTCCAGGAACCAGAACTGGCCATCGGCGTCCTGCATCACGTCGGCACGCGCCCAACCGGCGATACCGAGCGCCCCGCAGGCTTTCGCCGTCAGGTTCATGAGCTCCTGCTCTTTGTCACTGTCGAGGCCGCACGGAATCCGGTACTGGGTATCGGAAGCCAGGTACTTGGCGTCGTAGTCGTAAAACGTGTGGGGCGTGCCCAGGGCGATCGGTGGCAATACCTGGCCGCGCAGCGTGGCGATGGTGAACTCCGGACCTTGAATCCATTGTTCAACCAAGACTTGCGAGTCGTAGGTGCTGGCCGCTTTCCATGCGTCGATCAGTTCGGACGCGGATGTCACTTTGGCCATACCAATACTGGAACCTTCATGCGCCGGTTTGACGATCAAAGGCATGCCCAGTTCCGTAGCCGCAGAAATACAATCGGCCTCGGAGCCAAGTACGGCGTGACGTGGCGTCGGAATACCGAGGCTGTGCCAGACCTGCTTGGTACGCAGTTTGTCCATCGCCAACGCCGAAGCCAGGATGCCGCTGCCGGTGTAGGGAATGCCCATGCATTCCAGCAGGCCCTGCATGCTGCCGTCTTCGCCGCCACGACCGTGGAGGATGATGAAGGCACGGTCGATCTTCTCGTTCAGCAGGCGCTGCAGGAAGTCGTCACCGACGTCGATGCCGAAGGCGTCCACACCGGCGCTCAGCAAGGCTTCGAGCACGGCATTGCCGGACTTCAGCGAGACTTCGCGCTCGGCGCTCTTGCCGCCGAACAGCACGGCGACGCGACCGAAATCCTTCGGCGCGAGGGTCGAAAACAGAGAGGCGTAGGCGGCGGTCATTTCGACTTCCCCTGACCGGCAGGCACGGCGCCCGCGAACAACGGACTGCCCAGCAGCTTCGGCGCAAGACCGCCGATATCACCGGCGCCCTGGCACAGCAGGATGTCGCCGGCGCGCAGCAGCGGCTTGACCAGCGGCGCGAGGTCGACCCCACGCTCGATGTAGATCGGGTCCAGCTGACCGCGCTGACGGATGCTGTGGCACAGCTGACGGCTGTCCGCCCCCGGGATCGGCTCTTCGCCCGCTGGATAGACTTCCATCAACAGCAGGACGTTGGCGTCCGCCAATACCTGGACGAAATCATCGTACAGGTCGCGGGTGCGGCTGAAACGGTGCGGCTGGTAGACCATCACCAGGCGACGCTCAGGCCAGCCACCGCGCACGGCCTTGATCACCGCCGCGACTTCGGTCGGGTGGTGGCCGTAGTCGTCCACCAGCATCACATTGCCGCCATCCACCGGCAGTTCGCCGTAGACCTGGAAGCGACGTCCCACGCCCTGGAAGCCCGACAGGCCCTGGACGATGGCCTCATCGCTGATGCCTTCGTCGGTGGCGATGCAGATGGTCGCCAGGGCGTTCAGCACGTTGTGGTTGCCCGGCATGTTCACCGAGACATCCAGCGGCTCGCGATCGGGACGCAGCACGGTGAAGAAGGTCTGCATGCCCTGCTGGCGTACATTGATCGCCCGCACGTCGGCGCCTTCGTTGAAACCGTAGGTGACGGTCGGACGCTTGACCTGTGGCAGGATCTCGCGCACCACCGGGTCGTCCAGGCACAGCACGGCCAGGCCATAGAACGGCAGGTTGTGCAGGAATTCGACGAAGGTTTTCTTCAGCTTGTTGAAGTCACCGTCGTAGGTCGCCATGTGGTCGGCGTCGATGTTGGTCACCACGGCCACCAGCGGCTGCAGGTGCAGGAAGCTGGCGTCGCTTTCATCGGCTTCGGCGATCAGGTAGCGGCTGGTGCCCAGCTGTGCATTGGTGCCAGCTGCATTCAGCCGGCCACCGATGACGAAGGTCGGGTCCAGGCCACCGGCGGCGAACACCGAGGCCAGCAGGCTGGTGGTGGTGGTCTTGCCGTGGGTACCGGCAACGGCGACGCCGTGGCGGTAGCGCATCAGCTCGGCGAGCATTTCCGCTCGCGGCACTACCGGGATACGGCGTTCCAGGGCGGTGGCCACTTCCGGATTGGAGGTGTTCACGGCGCTGGACACCACCAGTACATCGGCGTTGGCGGCGTTCTCGGCACGGTGGCCGATGAAGATCTGCGCACCAAAGGACTCGAGGCGCTCGGTGACCGGCGACGCCTTGAGGTCGGAGCCGGAAACCTGGTAGCCCAGGTTCAGCAGTACTTCGGCGATCCCGCACATGCCCACGCCACCGATACCGACGAAGTGGATGCGACGGATACGGCGCATTTCCGGTTGTGGCATGGCTTTCTGATTCTCAACCATGGGCCACCTCCAGGCAGATATCGACCACGCTACGGGTGGCATCGGGTTTGGCCAGGCGACGTGCGGCGTCGGCCATGCTGTTGAGTCGTTCCGGTTGCATCAAAACCTCTGTCAGGCGAGCGGCAAGGTCCGCTGCGCCAGTCGTTCTTTGCGGCATCAGGAAGGCAGCGCCTTCACGAGCCAAATAATCGGCATTGCGGGTCTGGTGATCGTCGATGGCGTGAGGCAAAGGCACGAGCATCGAAGGCAGACCGGCGGCAGCCAGTTCACTGACGGTCAACGCACCTGCGCGACAGACCACCAGGTCAGCCCAGCCGTAGGCTTGGGCCATGTCTTTGATGAACGGCTGCACCTGCGCCTCGACGCCGGCGGCGCGATAGCGCTCTGCAGTCACTTCATCGTGGTTTTTGCCGGCCTGATGAAACACTTCCGGACGCAGCTCGGGGGAGACCAGCGCCAGGGCTTCAGGCAGCAACTTGTTCAACGGCTCTGCTCCCAGGCTTCCACCCAGGATCAGCAAACGCGCCTTGCGTCCGGCCAGGGCCTCGCGCGGTGTATCGAGGAACAGCTCGGTGCGCACCGGGTTGCCGGTGGTACGCCGGCTGCTGGAGGCACCAAAGGTGTCCGGGAAAGCTTCGCAGACTCGGGCCGACAACGGCACCAGCAGCCGATTGGCGGTACCGGCGACCGCGTTCTGTTCATGAACGATCACTGGCACGCCGGACAGTTTTGCCGCGACGCCACCAGGGCCGGTCACATAACCGCCAAAGCCCAGCACGCAGACCGGCTTGAGCTGACGAATGATCCGGCGCGCCTGCAGCACTGCCTTGAGCAGCACGAATGGCGCCTTGAGCAGCGACAGCTTGCTCTTGCCCCGCAGGCCGCTGACGTTGATCAGGTGCAGTTGCAGGCCGGCATTCGGCACCAGCTCGTTTTCGATGCCGCGCGGGGTGCCGAGCCAGTGCACGGTATAACCGCGCGCCTGGAATTCGCGGGCACAGGCCAGCGCCGGGAACACGTGACCGCCGGTGCCACCGGCCATGATCAGCACATTAGCGCCCATGGCTTGGCTCCTCGGCGAAGTCGCTCTCGCTGAACTCCATCTCTTCGCTGCCCAGGTGGGTCCGACTCTCCCACTCGATGCGCAGCAACAGGCCAAGACAGGCGCAACAGATCACCAACGAACTGCCGCCATAACTGAGGAACGGCAAGGTCAGACCTTTGGTCGGCAACAGGCCGACGTTCACCCCGATGTTGATCAGGAACTGGCCGATCCACAGGAACGACAAGCCATAAGCGACATAGGCGGCAAAGAACTGCTTGGCTTTCTCGGCCCACAGACCGATGTACATGCCACGGATACAGACGAAGACGAACAACGCCACCGTGCACAGGGAACCCACGGCGCCCAGCTCTTCGGCCAGGACCGAGAACACGAAGTCGGTGTGGGCTTCCGGCAGGTAGAACTGCTTCTGCACGCTGTTGCCCAGGCCAACGCCCAGCCATTCGCCGCGGCCGAAAGCGATCAAGGCCTGGGACAACTGGTAGCCCGCGCCGAACTGGTCGGCCCAGGGGTCGGCAAAGTTGGTCAGGCGCGCCATTCGATAGGGCTGCATCTGAATCAGCAGGACCACCGCCGCGACCGCCAGGACCACCATCAAGGAGAAACGGAACAGCCCGACCCCACCGAGGAACAGCATCGCCGCCGCGGCCCCCATCATCACCACGGTGGCGCCGAAGTCCGGCTCCATCAGCAGCAGGCCAGCCATCGGCAACAGGACGATGAATGGCTTGAAGAAGCCCATCCAGCTTTCGCGCACTTCTTTCTGGCGACGCACCAGGTAACCGGCGAGGTAGATCACCACGAACACCTTGGCGATCTCGGAAGGCTGGACGTTGAAGAAACTGAAGCCGATCCAGCGCATCGAACCGTTCACCTCGCGGCCGATCCCCGGGATGATCACCATCACCAGCAAACCGAAGGCACCGAGCAGCATCATCCAGCCCAGGCGTTGCCAGGTGGCGATCGGAATCATCATGGTGACGATGCAGGCACCCAGGCCCAGCACCACGTAGATCAGGTGGCGAATCATGTAATACAGGGCGCTGCCCGATTGCACCGCCGCCACTTCGGTGGAGGCCGAGGCGATCATGATCAGCCCGAGGCCGAGCAGCGTCAGGCAGCCGGCGAGCATCGGGAAGTCGAGGTCGACGCCGCGCCCGGTGATGATCGGCGATGGATAAGGCTTGATGATGTCTCTCAGGTTCATGCCAGATCCTCCACGGCGCGGACGAACTGGTGACCACGGTCTTCGTAGTTCTTGAACATGTCGAAACTGGCGCAGGCAGGCGACAGCAGCACCACGTCGCCGGACTGGGCGGCGGCACGGCATTGCGCCACGGCGTCGACCAGGGAGCCGACACGAATCAGCGGCACGGCATCGCCGATGGCCTCGCCGATCTTGTCGGAATCGCGGCCCATCAGGATCACGGCGCGACAGTTGGCCGCCACCGGATCGCGCAGGTCCTTGAACTCGGCACCCTTGCCGTCGCCACCGGCGATCAGCACGATCTTGCCTTCGATATCCGCGCCCAGGCCTTCTATGGCCGCCAGTGCGGCACCCACGTTGGTGGCCTTGGAATCGTTGTAATAACCCACGCCATCCAGGTCGCGAACCCACTGGCAGCGGTGCTCGAGGCCGGCGAAGGTGCGCAGGGCCGAGAGCATGGCATCGAACGGCAGGCCGACCGCATGTCCCAGGGCCAGCGCCGCCAGGGCGTTGGACTGGTTATGGGCGCCACGGATCTTCAGTTCGCGCACCGGCATCAGGTTCTGGAATTCGAAGGCCAGGTATTTCTCGCCATTCTCTTCACGCAGGCCGAACGCCTTGAAGTCGGGTTTGCTCAGGCCGAAGGTCCAGCACGGCAGGCCTTCGCCGATCAATGGCCGGGTCAGGGCATCCTGGCGGTTGAACACCACTTGCCGGGCGCCACGGAAGATCCGGTGCTTGGCCAGGTGATACGCCGGCAGGCCGCTGTAGCGGTCCATATGGTCTTCGCTGATGTTCAGCACGGTGGCCACTTCGGCCCCCAACTGGTCGGTGGTTTCCAGCTGGAAGCTGGACAGTTCCATGACATACAGCTCGACATCGTCGCTGAGCAGGTCCAGGGCCGGCGTACCCAGGTTGCCGCCCACGGCGACCCGCTTGCCCGCCGCCGCGGCCATTTCCCCCACCAGGGTGGTCACAGTGCTTTTCGCGTTGGAACCGCTGATGGCGACGATCGGCGCCTTCGCGTTACGCGCGAACAGCTCGATATCGCCGGAGAGTTTCACCCCACGGGCAGCGGCGGCTTGCAGGGCCGGGGTCGCCAGGGCCAGGCCGGGGCTCACGTAGAGCTCGTCGGCGCGGCACAGGAAGTCGACGTCCAGCTCGCCACAACGCACTTCCACATGCGGATAGTCACGGCGCAGCGTGGCCAGTTCCGGTGGATTTTCCCGCGTATCGGCGACGGCAAACGACACGCCCCGGTTCGCCAGGAAGCGAACCAGGGACATGCCGCTCTTGCCGAGGCCGACAACGATGCGGAAGTGGTCAGAAGCGATCAGAGACACTCGTTCTACCTCAGCTTCAGGGTGGCAAGGCCGATCAGCACGAGAATCACGGTGATGATCCAGAAACGGACGATCACACGCGGCTCGGGCCAGCCCTTGAGTTCAAAGTGGTGATGAATCGGCGCCATGCGGAAGACACGACGACCGGTCAATTTGAAGGAAGCAACTTGAATGACCACCGACAGGGTTTCCATCACGAACACACCGCCCATGATGAACAGAACGATTTCCTGGCGAACGATCACCGCGATGGTGCCCAGGGCCGCGCCCAGCGCCAGCGCGCCGACGTCGCCCATGAAGACTTGTGCCGGGTAGGTGTTGAACCACAAGAAACCGAGCCCGGCGCCGATCAGCGCGCCGCAGAACACAATCAGTTCACCCGCGCCCGGAACGTAAGGAATCAGCAGGTACTCAGCGAATTTCACGTTACCCGACAGGTAGCAGAAGATGCCCAGGGCGCCGCCTACCATCACGGTCGGCATGATCGCCAGGCCGTCGAGGCCATCGGTCAGGTTGACCGCGTTACTGGAGCCGACGATCACGAAATAGGTCAGGACCACGAAGCCGATGCCCAGCGGAATGCTGACGTCCTTGAGCATGGGGATCAGCAAGGTGGTTTCGACCGGGGTTTGCGCGGTGACATACAGGAAGATCGCCGCGCCCAGGCCAAATACCGACTGCCAGAAGTACTTCCAGCGGCTCGGCAGGCCACGGGAGTTCTTCTCGATCACCTTGCGATAGTCATCGACCCAGCCGATGGCGCCGAACAGCAGGGTGACCAGCAACACCACCCACACATAACGGTTGCTCAGGTCGGCCCACAGCAGGGTGCTGATACCGATGGCCGAAAGAATCAACGCGCCGCCCATGGTCGGAGTACCCGACTTGGAGAGGTGCGATTGCGGACCGTCATTACGCACGGCCTGGCCGATCTGACGGGTCTGCAGAGTGCGGATCATCCACGGCCCCAGCCACAAGGACAGCACCAGTGCAGTCAGTACCCCGAGAATCCCGCGCAGGGTCAGGTACTGAAAGACCGCGAAGCCTTTGTAGAACTGTTGCAGGTACTCCGCTAGCAGCAGCAGCATCAATGTTTCTCCGTGCTGGAACCACACAAAGCCGCGACGATGTTTTCCATCACCGCGCTGCGCGATCCCTTGATCAAAATAGTGGTGTTTGTATCTTGCTCGGCACCCAGGGCGGCAATCAGCTCGGCCTGGCTGGCGAAGTGTCGGGCGTGCTCACCGAAGGCGGCGACCGCGTGGGCCATCATTGGACCCACGGCATAGAGCGCCGACACCTTGCCGGCGGCATAAGCACCCACTTCGCGGTGCCCCTGCTCCGCCCAATCGCCCAACTCGCCGATATCTCCGAGCACCAGGACGGTGCGACCGGAAAAGCCGGCGAGTATATCAACGGCCGCGCACATTGACGTGGGGTTCGCGTTATAGGTGTCGTCGATTACCCGCATACCGTTTTTCGCCAGTTGGGCGACAGTGCGGCCCTTGACTGGCTGCACCGCGTTGAGCCCGGTGGCGATGCCGAACAGGGACACGCCCAGGGCATGCGCGGCGGCGGCAGCGGCCAGGGCATTGGCAACGTTATGGGTACCCAGCAGGTTCAACTGGACACGCTCAGAACCGTTGCCCGCGTGCAGGGTGAAGTTCGGACAGCCACGGGCATCGCGCTGGATATCCGAGGCGTAAAAGTCGGCGGCATTGTTGGTCAGGGCAAAACTCAGCACCTGACGGCCAGCGGCGCGGCCTTTCCAGATCGGGAATGCCTTGTCGTCGAGGTTGAGCACAGCGGTACCGGAAGCATCCAGCCCTTCAAGGATCTCGCCCTTGGCCTCGACGATTTTCTCCGGCCCGCCAAACTCACCCACATGAGCGGTACCGGCATTATTGATGATGGCGACCTGCGGCTTGGTCATCGCCACGGTGTAGGCAATTTCGCCGATGCGCGAAGCCCCCAGCTCGATCACGGCCGCGGTGTGCTCCGGGGCCAGTTCCAGCAGGGTCAAGGGCGCGCCCAGGTCGTTGTTCAGATTGCCGCGTGTGGCAAGCACCGGCCCGCGCGTGCGCAGGATGCTCGCAAGCATTTCCTTGACTGTGGTCTTGCCGCTGGAGCCGGTAATCGCCGCTACCGGCTTGGTGAAAGCCGCGCGATTCAACGCCCCCAGTTGGCCGAGCGCCTGCCGGGTATCGCTGACCAGCAGCTGCGGCAGCGTGCTGTCTGGCACTTCGCGTTCGACCAGGGCCCCGACGGCGCCTTTGGCGGCGACTTCATTCAGGTAGTCGTGCCCGTCGAAACGTGGGCCGGCCAGGGCAATAAAGAGTTGGCCCGGCTTGATCGCCCGGCTGTCGATGCTCACGCCATCGAAGCTGCAATCGCCAGCCAGCAGGCGCCCCGCCAGCGGTCCGCTCAGTTCACTGAGTTTCAGGGCCTTAAGCATGGGCCACCTCCCACGCGGTCAGCGCTCGATCGGCTTCCACCAGGTCGGAGAAGTCGAGACGCACGCCATTGATTTCCTGATAGTCCTCATGACCTTTACCGGCCAGGACAATCACGTCGTCCGCCGAAGCGCCGGCGACCAACTGGGCGATGGCCAGGCCGCGACCGGAAACGAACTCGACCTTGTCCACTGCGCTGAAGCCGGCACGAATGTCGTCGAAAATCTGCGCCGGATCTTCCGTGCGCGGGTTGTCGTCGGTGACCAGCACGCCGTCGGCCAGGCGCTCGACCACTTCCGCCATCAGCGGACGCTTGCCGCGATCGCGATCGCCGCCGCAGCCGAACAAGCACAGCAAACGGCCCTTGGCATGGGGACGCAGGGCCAGCAATACCTTTTCCAGGGCATCCGGGGTGTGGGCGTAATCGACCACCACCAGCGGTTGCGAACCACCGCCCAAGCGCTGCATGCGACCGGCCGGGCCTTCCAGTTTCGGCAGTACGTTAAGGATTTCGTCGAGGGCGTAATCCAGGCCGAGCAAGGCGCCGACAGCGGCCAGCACGTTGCTCAGGTTGAAACGACCGAGCAAGGTGCTACGCAGATGATGTTCGCCCTGCGGAGTCACCAGGGTTGCACGCACGCCTTCGTCGTCGAATTGCGCTTCGCGGCAGTACAGATAAGCCCGCGGATCCTCGAGACTGTAGGTAATCAACCGCGAATCCTGTTCGTCACTGGCCAGCAGCCGACCGAAGTCATCGTCGAGGTTGATGACACGGCACCCCAGATCGGTCCAGCCGAACAGCTTGGCCTTGGTGGAGCCGTAGGCTTCCATGGTGCCGTGATAATCCAGATGATCGCGAGACAGGTTGGTCAGCACCGCCACGTCGAAGGCCAGAGCACTGACTCGCCCCTGGTCCAGACCATGGGACGACACTTCCATCGCCACGGCCTTGGCGCCGGCCTTTTTCAGGTCGGCCAGGGTGGCCTGCACGGCAATCGGGTTCGGCGTGGTGTGCATGCCGCTTTGCAGCGCGCCATAAAAACCGCTGCCGAGGGTGCCGACAATGCCGCAGTGCTGGCCCAGCAGGTCGAGTGCCTGCGCCACCAACTGGGTCACGCTGGTCTTGCCGTTGGTACCGGTCACGCCAATCAGGTTGAGGTTGCGGCTCGGGTCGCCATAAAAACGCCCGGCGATATCCGACAGCTGCGCCGCCAGGCCTTTGACCGGAATCAGCGGCACGTCGGTAATCGGCAGGACGGTCGCGCCTTCGACTTCATAAGCCACCGCGGCCGCACCGCGCTGCAAGGCGTCGGCGATGTGCGCACGACCATCGAACTTGCCGCCAGGCACCGCGAGAAACAGATCGCCGGCGCGCACATTGCGGCTGTCCAGGGTCAGTTCGCGAATCAGCAGATCACGACCAGCGTGGGCGAAAATCTTGTTCAGGCTAAGAGACATCAGCCGCGCCCTCCTTTAGCTGGTGCCGCATTGGCTTGTTGGGTAGGTGGCAGGTTGTCCGGCGAGATATTCATCAGACGCAGGGTGCCGGACATCACTTTGCTGAACACCGGCGCCGATACCAGACCACCGAAGTAACCGGCCTTGCTCGGCTCGTCGATCACCACGACGATGGCGTAGCGCGGATCGCTCATCGGACCGAAACCGGCGAACAGCGAGCGGTAGGAGTTCTCGGCATAACCCTTGGTACCGACCGAAGTCTTACGTGCAGTACCACTCTTGCCGGCCACGTGATAAGCCGGTACCTGGGCACGGAACACACCGCGCGGAGCCTCGATCACCTGCTGCAACATGCCTTGCATGGTCTTGGCGACCTTTTCCGGAATCACCTGGGTGGTTTCCGGCGTCCTGTCGGTTTTGATCAGGGTCAGCGGAGCGATGCGACCGTTATTGGCCAGGGCCGAGAAGGCGTGAACCAGCTGGATCGCGGTCACCGAAATGCCGTAGCCATACGACAGCGTGGCTGTCTCAGCCTTGCGCCACTCGCGGTAGTTCGGCAGGTTGCCAACTCGCTCACCCGGGAAGCCGAGACCGGTGTCCTGGCCAAGACCGATTTTCTGGGCCAGGCGGAAGATGGCTTCGCCACCGATATCGAAGGCGATCTTGCTCATGCCGACGTTACTGGAATTGATCAGAATCCCGGTCAGGTCGAGTACCGCGCCTTCAGTCTTGGATACGTCACGAATGGTGTATTTGCCGATCTGCAGCGTGCCTGGATACACCTCGACGGTGTCGCTCGGTTTCCAGCGCCCGGTTTCCAGCGCCGCGCTCATGGAGATGGCCTTCATGGTCGAACCCGGCTCGAACACGTCGATCATGGCGCGGTTACGCATCATCGCTGGTTGCAGGTTGCGACGGTTGTTCGGGTTGTAGGTCGGCTGGTTGACCATGGCCAGGATCTCGCCGGTCTTCACGTCCATGATGACCAGGCTGCCGGCCTTGGCGCCGTTCTCGACGATGGCATTGCGCAGCTCGCGGTTGGCCAGGTATTGCAGGCGCAGGTCAATCGACAACGCCAAGGGCTTGCCGGCCTTGGCGTTTTTGGTGACCTGGACATCCTTGATCAGTCTGCCGCGCCGGTCCTTGATGACCTGGCGCTTGCCCGGAACTCCGGCGAGCCACTCGTCATAAGCCAGTTCGACCCCTTCGCGGCCGCGATCGTCGATGTCGGTAAAGCCGACCATGTGCGCGGTCACTTCGCCGGCTGGGTAGAAGCGCCGGAACTCTTCGATGCCATACACCCCCGGCACTTTGAGATCGAGAACTTGCTGGCCCTGCTCGGGCGTCAGGCCGCGCACCAGGTAGATGAATTCTTTATTGGCTTGCGCTTCAAGGCGCTCGGCCAGCGCCTTGGGGTCTTGCCCCAAGGCAGCAGCCAATGCCGGCCACTTGTCCTTGGCCAGCTGCATTTCCTTGGCGTTGGCCCACAGAGTGGTCACTGGCGTACTGACCGCCAGCGGCTCGCCGTTACGGTCGGTGATCAAGCCACGGTGAGCCGGGATCGGAATATGCCGAACGCTGCGTGCATCGCCCTGCCCCTTGAGGAAGTCGCGATCGACGACCTGCAGGTCGATGATGCGCCAGGCGATCGCCGCCACCATGATGCCGAGCAAGCCCAGCACCAGGCGGAACCGCCAGGGGAAGAGTGCGCCTTCAAGCTTCATCATGGCGCCACCATCTGGACTTCTGCCGCGCCGGGAATGCGCATTTTCAGTTGCTCGGTGGCCAGCACTTCGATCCGGCTATGGGCGGTCCAGGTGCTTTGCTCGAGAATCAGCCGTCCCCACTCCGCTTGTGCCTTGTCACGCACACTCAACTCGCCGTACAGCGTGTTGAGCAGTTGGCGATTCCAGTGGGCGCTATAGGACACCGCAATCGCGGACACCAGGACGCCGATGAACAGCAGAAGCATGAAAAAGCTTCCGCCTGGAAGTGGCTTGGCGAAAAGCTTGCTCACCGCAGCTTCTCCGCAACGCGCATGACAGCACTACGGGAACGCGGGTTGGCCTTGAGCTCGGCGTCGGAGGCCGTCTGCGCTTTGCCATGGACTTTGATTTTCGGCTCGAAAGCCACGTGGCGCACCGGCAGGTTGCGAGGCAGGTTGTCCGCCTCGCCCTTCACCAGCTTGCGCATGAACAGTTTGACGATGCGATCTTCCAGCGAGTGGAAACTGATGACCACCAGACGGCCGCCGACCTCCAGGCATTCCAGCGCGGCTTCGAGGCCGGCTTCCAGATCGCCCAGTTCGTTGTTGACATGAATGCGCAACCCCTGGAACGCACGGGTTGCCGGGTTCTTGCCCTTTTCCCAGGCCGGGTTGGCGACTTTCAAGACTTCCGCCAGGTCGGCGGTGCGTTCGAACGGCTTGATATCGCGGCGCTCAGCCACGGCGCGGGCCATACGACCGGAGAAACGCTCTTCGCCGTATTCCTTGAACACTCGGGCGATTTCTTCCACCGGTGCGGTGTTGACGAACTCCGCCGCGCTGATGCCGCGGGACGGGTCCATGCGCATATCTAGGGGACCATCATTGAGAAAACTGAAGCCGCGCTCAGGATCGTCGAGCTGCGGCGAAGACACGCCCAGGTCGAGCAGCACGCCGCTGACCTTACCATCCAGGCCACGCTCGGCCACCTCCGAGCCTAGCTCGGCAAAGCTGCGCTGCACAACGACAAAGCGGCCGTCTTCGGCCGCTAGCGCTTGCCCGGTGGCAATCGCTTGAGGATCTTTGTCGAATCCGAGCAGCCGGCCATCCGGCCCGAGCTTGCTGAGGATCAGACGACTATGACCACCGCGACCGAAGGTGCCATCCAGATAGCAGCCATCAGGACGTACGGCGAGAGCCTCGACGGCTTCGTCAAGCAGTACGGTGATGTGGTTAAAGCCGCTATCAATAGTCACAGGATCAAATCACGCAGTTCATCAGGCATGGCGCCCGGTTGTTGAATAGCTGCCAGGTCCGCTGCGGAAACAGCATTCCAGGCATCCTCGTCCCACAGTTGGAACTTGTTCAGTTGGCCTACCAACATTGCGCGCTTATCCAACTTGGCATATTCGCGCAGACGCGGCGGAACCAGAAAACGACCACTGCCATCGAGTTCGAGGTCGACGGCATTACCAATCAGCAAACGCTGCAAGCGACGGTTTTCTTCACGTAGCGAAGGCAGCGCGCGCAGCTTGGTTTCAATAATTTCCCACTCGTCGAGGGGGTAGACACACAAACACGGATCAACGGCATCAATAGTGACGATAAGTTGCCCGGAACTACGCGAAACGAGCTCGTCACGGTACCGGCTCGGCATGGCGAGACGGCCCTTTGCGTCGAGACTGATAGCGTTAGCTCCGCGAAACACGTCAGCGTTTCTCCAAATTTTAGCGTTTTACGTCCAAAAAACCCACTTCATGCCACTTTCCGCCACTTGCGCACACTATAGGAATGCGCCCACCACACCGTCAAGGCACGGAGCGACGGAAAAGCCTTATAGAACGGAGATTTAGGAGACTAAAAGGAGGGGTAACGGGAATCTGGCGAAGGATTTGGTGCAATAACTTCAATCAGCTCAAGAAGCTGTATTGCGAAGTTAAAGTAATTTGTTAAGAGTAAGATCTTTTCGGTATTACAAAAGCGCTTCTGCTATTGATTCAAGCAGGGAGGGAAAAGGTGGAGAGTCGATCTGTAAGCCGGGTTCTGTCGAGGACAGTCATTCCTCTACGATGGCCATCACTGGACATCTTTAGCAACCTACCCGGTTCCAGCGCGGGCCACGCCTTGGAACCCTATTTGGTCTTGCTCCGAGTGGGGTTTACCTAGCCACGAACTGTTGCCAGACGTGCGGTGCGCTCTTACCGCACCTTTTCACCCTTACCGGCACCGAAGTGCTTAGGCGGTTATTTTCTGTGGCACTTTCCGTAGGCTCGCGCCTCCCAGGCATTACCTGGCACTCCGCCCTATGGAGCCCGGACTTTCCTCCCCCCTCTAATTTTCATAGAGGGCAGCGACTGTCCAATCGACTCTCCGCCGCGCAGGTTAACGGCAGAGCGGCGGAAGAACAAGTGATAAAAGCCTTTTGCCATTCCGCCGATCGCGTTTACTCGCCTTTCTGTTTATCCAGCGCCACTTGATAGAGCACATTCTTGCGCACGCCGGTAATTTCCGCCGCCAATGCTGCGGCACGCTTGAGCGGCATCTCTTTGAGCAGCAGGTCGAGAACCCGCATCGCCTCACTGCTCACAGCCTCGTCGCTCTCCGGCGCTGACCATCCCGCTACCAGCACCACGCATTCGCCGCGCTGCTGATTGCTGTCTGCCTCAACGAAAGCCCGCAACTCCGAAAGCGGCAGCCCCTTGAGGGTTTCAAAGGTCTTGGTCAGCTCCCGGGCCAGCAATGCCGGACGCTCGCCACCGAACACCGACTCCATATCCTGCAAGCACTCGAGAATACGGTGTGGCGCCTCATAGAAAATCAGCGTGCGCGGCTCTTCCTTTAATAGTTCAAGACGCCCGCGCCGCCCTACCGCCTTGGCCGGCAGAAAACCCTCGAAGATAAAACGATCGGAAGGCAGCCCCGCCGCCGACAAGGCCGCAATCAGAGCGCAGGCCCCAGGAACAGGAACGACATTGATACCCGCCGCACGCGCCTGACGCACCAGGTGGTAACCCGGATCGGAGATCAACGGCGTGCCCGCGTCGGAAATCAGCGCAACGCTGTCTCCCGCCAACAGACGCGTGAGAAAACGGCCGCCTTCATCCCGTTCGTTATGTTCATGGCAGGCGGCCAGCGGCGTGGAAATCCCGAAGTGCTGCATCAAGCGTTGCGAGTGGCGCGTGTCTTCGGCGGCAATCAGCGCCACCTCACGCAAGATCTTCAAGGCCCGGGCACTGATGTCGTCCAGGTTGCCGATGGGCGTCGCCACCACATAAAGCGAGCCAGCAGCGGAATTCAAAGGACCTGGAGCAGTCAAAGCGCACACCTCTTGATCGGTAAAAGCGCCATTGTAGCGCGTAGAAGCCTTCGGAATGCGTGTCGCAGGCACCTCACGCCTGCGACAGCGCCAGCCGCTCTAAAGCACTGCAACATTTGCTCGACCTAAAATAGACGGTTTATTGCCAGTAACATCGCGCCCCGGCCAGTGCTTGGGTACAATTCCACGCTAATTTGATCGAGTATCAGGAACACTTACATGATCGCTTGCCTGCGGCTGTTCTCTGCCTTATGCCTTGCCGCCCTCCTGGCGGCTTGCGCCAGCTCGCCCTCCTCCAGCCTTGGCGAACTTCCACGGACCCCGGATGCCAGCATCGAGCAACTGCTCGAACAGGCCGCCAACAGCAAAACACCCGACAAGGCAGCCCTGCTGCGCTTGAGCGCTGCCGACCTGGCCTATCGCCAGGGCAACGCCGGCCAGGCCGCGCAAATCCTGCAACAAGTGCCGATGGAGCAACTCAAGCCCGGCCAGCAGGTTTTCGCCAGCACCCTGGCCGCCGAACTGGCCATGACTCGCAACCAGCCAAAGGCCGCCCTGACTGCCCTGAGCCACCCGAGCCTGCAACGCCTGAGCGAACTGCCGGAAGAGCAGCAAATCCGCACCGGCACTGTCCACGCTCGCGCACTAGAGGCTGACGGCCAGGCCCTCGCCGCGACACGGGAGCGCATTTTCATTGCGCCACTGCTCAAGGACGACGCCGCGAGCAAGAACCACGAAGCCATCTGGGCATTGATTGCCAGCCTGCCGACCGATCAACTGCAAGCCGTCGGCAACGATGACCTGGGCGGCTGGATGAGCCTGGCGCTGGCAGTGAAGACCGCCGGCACCCTGGAACAACAGCAGGCCGCCATCGACAACTGGCGCGCACAGAACCCCAAGCATCCGGCGGCCATTCAGCTGCCGCTGCCGCTGACCAAACTCAAGGAACTGGCCAGCCAGCCGCTGTCCAAGATCGCCCTGCTGTTGCCGCAGGACGGCCCGCTGGCCGCGGTCTCCAAGGCCCTGCGCGACGGCTTCATGGCCGCGCACTATCAGGCTCAGCAAGCCGGTCAGAAGCCTCCCAGCATCGAGTTCTACGACAGCTCGCGCCTGACTTCGCTGGATGACTTCTATCGCAAGGCCCAGGCAGATGGCGTGCAACTGGTCGTCGGCCCGCTGGAAAAACCGCTGGTCAAACAGCTTGCCGCGCGCCCGCAACTGCCTATCACCACCCTGGCGCTGAACTACAGCGAAGGCGAACAAGGCCCCGCGCAACTGTTCCAGTTCGGCCTGGCCGCCGAAGATGAGGCTCGCGAAGTCTCCCGCCGCGCCCGCGCCGACGGCCTGCACCGCGCTGCGGTCCTGGTGCCACGCGGCGAATGGGGTGATCGTGTGCTCAAGGCTTTCCGTCAGGACTGGGAAAGTAACGGCGGTAGCGTGGTAGGTATCGAACGCGTCGATCAGCCGGTAGCCCTGGCCCAGCAGATTGCCGACCTGTTCCAACTGCGCCAGAGCGAAGCCCGCGCCAAGAGCCTGCAGAACGCCGCTGGTACTCAAGTGGCCGCACAACCTTCACGTCGCCAGGACATCGAGTTCATTTTCCTGGCATCCACTCCGCAACAGGCACAACAGATCAAGCCGACCCTGAACTTCCAGTACGCCGGCGATGTACCTGTCTACGCCACCTCTCATGTCTTCAGCGCCAGCGGCGACCAGAACCAGTACAACGACATGAACGGCATACGCTTCTGCGAGACGCCTTGGCTGCTGGATGCCAATGACCCGCTGCGCCGACAGGTCGCCGCGCAGTGGCCACAAGCCGGTGGCAGCCTGGGTCGACTGTATGCGATGGGCGCCGACGCCTACCGCCTGGCACCACGCCTGGGGCAACTCAAAGCCCTGCCGGACAGCCGCATCGAAGGCCTGTCGGGCAGCCTGACCATGAGCCCGAGCCAGCGCGTTCAACGCCAGCTGCCATGGGCCGAGTTCGTCAGCGGCCAGATCACTCGCCTGCCTGACACCCAGCGCTAATGCCACAACGATCACGTCAGCAAAGCGGTCAGGATGCCGAAGCCCAAGCGCTCCGGCATCTTGAACAACAGGGGCTGCGCCTGCTGGCGCAGAACTGGTTGTGCAAACGCGGCGAGCTTGATCTGGTCATGCTTGACGGCGATACAGTAGTATTCGTCGAAGTCCGCTACAGACAACACACGCAATGGGGTGGCGCACTAGGCAGCATCGACGCACGCAAGCGTCAGAAACTGATACTCGCCGCACAGTTTTTCCTGCAGCGCGAGTCGCGCTGGTCCAACCACCCTTGCCGTTTCGATGTGGTCGCCATAGACAGCGCCCCAGGTACGACCACTCATTTGAACTGGCTACGGAATGCCTTTGAAAGCTGATCGACGCTCTCGGGCCGAGCCGGACATTTTCACTCAACATTTTTGCTCTTTGCTTTGCGGGCAGCACATTCATGTGCCAGAAAGCCGCGCCACTTAAGGTCACACAGATGGACATGCAATCCCGAATTCGCCAGCTTTTTCAGGCCAGTATCGACACCAAGCAACAGGCGATGGACGTACTTGCACCGCACATCGAGCAAGCCAGCCAGGTCATGGTCAACGCCCTGCTCAACGAAGGAAAAATGCTTTCCTGCGGCAATGGTGGCTCAGCCGGCGATGCCCAGCACTTCTCCTCCGAACTGCTCAACCGTTTCGAGCGCGAGCGCCCGAGCCTGCCAGCCATTGCACTGACCACCGACAGCTCGACGATTACCTCGATCGCCAACGACTACAGCTACAACGAAGTCTTTTCCAAGCAGATTCGCGCCCTGGGCCAGCCTGGCGATGTCCTGCTGGCGATTTCCACCAGCGGCAACTCGGCGAATATTATTCAAGCGATCCAGGCCGCACATGATCGCGAAATGATTGTCGTAGCATTGACCGGTCGCGATGGCGGCGGCATGGCGTCCCTGCTATTGCCGGAAGATGTCGAGATTCGCGTACCGGCCAATGTCACTGCACGCATCCAGGAAGTCCACCTGCTGGCGATCCACTGCCTCTGCGACTTGATCGACAGCCAACTGTTCGGGAGTGAAGAATGACCCCTAATCGCCTTGGCCTACTGGCCCTGACCCTAGCCTTGAGCATCAGCGGTTGCAGCTCGGTGATTACCGCCACCCGCGAAAGCCCGATCGAAGATGACCGCGGCACCCGCACCTTCGGCAGCAAGATCGATGACTCACTGATCCAGACCAAAGTCGAAGTGAACGTCGCCAAGGCCAGTCCGGATCTGGACCACAATTCGCACATCGTGGTGACCAGCTTCAACGGTATCGTCCTGCTGGCTGGCCAGACCCCGCGCGCCGAGCTCAAGACACTCGCCGAGCAGGCCGCCAGCGCCGTGCAACGGGTGAAGAAAGTCCACAACGAACTGCAGGTTCTGCCGCCCTCTTCCCTGCTGGCCCGGCAGAACGATGCCTGGCTGACCACCAAGATCAAGACCCAGATGCTGACCGATGCCAGCATTCCAGGCTCGCGCATCAAGGTCGTGACGGAAAACGGCATCGTCTACCTGCTGGGCCTGCTGACCCAACAGGAAGCCACCCAGGCGACCAATCTGGTACAGGGCGTTTCCGGCGTGCAGAAAATCGTCAAACTGTTCGAGTACATCGACTGATGTGAACGAAAGGTACAGACACAAAAAAGGCGATCCGGATGGATCGCCTTTTTTATTACTTCACGACCTTCAGACTGGGTCGACCGCTTGGACGCGGCGGCTCGTTATCCGGTGGTGGAATATCATCATCCGGCTCAACTTCATCGTCCTCGTCATCCACGGGCGACTCCAGATCGAACACCATACCCTGACCATTCTCCCGGGCGTAAATGCCCAGGATCGCCGGCACAGGGACGTACAAGCTATGCGGGACGCCACCGAAGCGCCCCTCGAAAGTCACCACCTCGTTATCCATGTGCAAATGACGCACGGCACTCGGCGAAATATTCAGGACGATCTGTCCGTCACTGGCGAAACCCTGAGGCACCTGCACCGCCGGGTATTCGGAATTGACCAGCATATGCGGGGTGCAATCGTTGTCCACAATCCACTCGTAGAGCGCGCGGACCAGATAAGGTCGACTGGAGTTCATAGCGGCTCCTTAAGCCTTAGCGCATGTCGCGTTCGACGCCAGACAGACTTGCCTGGAACGTCTCACGGGCGAACTGGCGCTCCATGTAATCAAGCAACGGCTTGGCTTGCCGTGGCAATTCAATACCCAGGATCGGTAATCTCCAGAGTATTGGTAATAGGCAGCAATCCACCAGACTTTGTTCCTCACTGAGGAAAAACGGCTTCTCCGCGAACAGCGGTGAAACGCCAGTCAGGCTCTCGCGCAGCTCTTTGCGAGCCTGGGCCCGAGCGGCTTCCTTGGTCCGGGAATCCAGGATCAGATCCACCAGCCCACACCAGTCACGCTGGATCCGGTGGATCAGCAGACGGCTGTTGGCACGCGCCACTGGGTAAACCGGCAGTAGTGGCGGGTGCGGGTAACGCTCATCCAGATATTCCATCACCACGGTCGACTCCCACAACGCCAGGTCACGATCGACCAGGGTGGGCAGACTGCCGTAAGGGTTCACTTCGATCAGCTTCGGCGGCTGACGCCCCGCCTCCACACTGATGATCTCGGCGCTGACACCCTTCTCTGCGAGCACGATACGTACCCGGTGGGAATAGTGGTCGGCGGGGTCGGAGTAACAGGCCAACCGATTGGTCACGCCCATGGCGGTCCTCCTCGCTTGTTGAAATTATCGGAAGCAGAAAAACGAGCGCGCCCAGAGGGCGCCTCCCGTAACGCCTGGATGATCCAGACTCGTTACACCTTCAGAGACGCCCTTGGGCGCGCACGATTAACAGCAATGAATTACAGCTTTATCAATGAACGTCTTTCCAGTATTCGCGCTTGAGCAGATAGGCGAACACGAAGAAGAAGGCCAGATACAGTAACACATAGGTGCCGATACGTTGATGCTCCAGCTTGACCGGGTTGGCCGAGTAGGCCAGGAAGGTCACCAGGTTCTTGACCTTCTCGTCGAACTGCTCTTCGTTGAGCGTGCCGGTTTTCGGCAGCACGGTCAGTTGGTCGCAAGCTTCATGGGTCAAAGCGGTACCGGTCAGCGGATCGTATTGCTTCTTGCCATCTTCGACGATCTGCACCTGTTTGCAGCCAACAACCTGGCGACCCTGCAGGCCGACCAGGACGTTAGGCATACCCACGTTCGGGAAGACCTTGTTGTTCACGCCCCATGGACGCGCAGGGTCTTCGTAGAAGGAGCGCAGGTAGCCATAGAGCCAGTCGGTACCACGCACACGAGCCACCAGGGTCAGGTCGGGCGGAGCCGCACCGAACCAGGTCTTGGCGTCAGCCGGCTGCATGCCGATGCTCATGTGATCGCCGATTTTCGCACCGGTGAACACCAGCTTGCTCATCATCAGATCGTGAGGAATCCCCAGATCGTCGGCAACGCGCTCATAGCGTTGGAACTTGGCGCTGTGGCAGCCCATGCAGTAGTTGGCGAATGTCCGTGCACCATCCTGCATGGCGGCCTTGTCGGAGACGTCGATGTCGACTTTTTCCAGCTCGGGACCACCGTGTTCGGCCGCGAAGGACAGTACAGGCATAGCAGCAAGAATCAGTACAGCAAATAGCTTTTTCATCAGCCAGTCACCCTTTCCGGAACCGGTTTGGTCTTCTCGAGCCTGGTGTAGAACGGCATCAGAATGAAGTAGGCGAAGTACAGGAAGGTACATACCTGCGACAGCAGCGTGCGACCCGGTGTCGGTGCCAGAACGCCGAGGATCCCCAGGATCACGAACGAGATGCAGAACACCACCAGCCAGATCTTGCTCAGCCAACCCTTGTAGCGCATGGATTTGACCGGGCTGCGATCGAGCCATGGCAGCACGAACAACACGGCGATCGCCGCGCCCATCGCAATAACACCCAGCAGCTTGTCCGGAACCGCGCGCAGAATCGCGTAGAACGGGGTGAAGTACCAAACCGGGGCAATATGCTCAGGCGTCTTGAACGGGTTGGCCTGTTCGAAGTTCGGCTTCTCTAGGAAATAACCACCCATTTCCGGGAAGAAGAACACGATCGAGCAGAAGATGAACAGGAACACCACCACGCCGACGATGTCTTTCACGGTGTAGTACGGGTGGAAAGCGATGCCATCCAGCGGTACGCCGTTTTCGTCTTTGTGCTTCTTGATGTCCACGCCATCCGGGTTGTTCGAACCCACTTCGTGCAGCGCCAGGATGTGCAGCACTACCAGACCGAGAATCACGATTGGCAGGGCCACTACGTGCAAGGCGAAGAAGCGGTTCAGGGTAATACCGGAAATCAGGTAGTCACCACGAATCCACTGGGTCAGGTCGTTACCGATGACCGGGATCGCACCAAACAGCGAGATGATCACCTGGGCACCCCAGTAGGACATTTGCCCCCAAGGCAGCAGGTAGCCCATGAAGGCTTCGGCCATCAGCGCCAGGTAGATCAGCATGCCGAACAGCCACACCAGCTCACGCGGCTTCTGGTAAGAACCGTAGAGCAGGCCACGGAACATATGCAGATAGACCACGATGAAGAACGCCGAGGCGCCAGTGGAGTGCAACAGACGCAGGATCGAGCCGTACTCGACGTCGCGCATGATGTATTCGACGGAAGCGAAAGCCTCTTCCGCCGACGGGGTGTAGCTCATGGTCAGCCAGACACCGGTGACGATCTGGTTAACCAGAACCAGCAGAGCCAGGGAACCAAAGAAGTAGAAGAAGTTGAAGTTCTTCGGGGCGTAATACTTGCTGAGATGGTCTTCCCACATTTTGGTCGCGGGGAAGCGCGCATCAACCCAATCCATGAACTTGCTCATCACGCTTTCTCCGTATCGACGCCGATGACAATAAGGTCGTCCGACTCATAGGAATGCGGGGGTACTGGCAGGTTCAAAGGCGCGGGTTGCGACTTGTAGACGCGGCCAGCCAGATCGTAGTGGGAACCGTGGCAAGGGCAGAAATAGCCACCTACCCAATCCTTGCCCAGATCCGCAGGCGCCACTTCAGGGCGGAAAGTCGGTGAGCAACCCAGGTGGGTGCAGATACCGATCAGCAGCAGAATCTCTGGCTTGATCGAACGCACTTCCGGGTCGACGTAGGTTGGTTGGACAGAGTTCTTGGAGTCGGGGTCGGAAAGTTGACCCTCGATCTTTTTGAGATTCCCCAGGATTTCCTGTGTGCGGCGGACGATGAATACCGGCTGACCACGCCACTCAGCAATCATCTGCTGACCTGGGTCGATCTTGCTGATATTCACTTTCACCGGTGCCCCTGCGGCTTTCGCCTTGGCACTGGGAAACCATGACCCCACGAACGGGACCGCAGCCCCCACCGCTCCTGCAGCACCCACCACGGATGTGGCTGCTACAAGGAAGCGACGCCGGCCTGCATTCACGCCGTCATTGCTCATTCAGTCCTCTCCCATCAGCTTTGTGGCCTGTTAAATCAGGCATCTACTAAGTAAAAATCTGAACTTATAAAAATTTTGCCGAATGGTAATGAAAAGCCCCTACTCTGACAAGGTAATTACCAACTTGGCCCTGCCCCAAGCCCTGTAGTATAGGGGCTCTGCAGATGTGGCAAGTTGTCACAGCGCAAAATAATCGCCCATAAAAAAACGCCCAGCTCCGCAAGGAGACTGGGCGTTTTTTGAACGCGAAAGCGAATTAACGCTTCGAGTACTGCGGACGCTTACGCGCTTTACGCAGACCAACTTTCTTACGTTCAACTTCACGTGCGTCACGGGTTACGAAACCGGCTTTACGCAGAGCGCTGCGCAGAGTTTCGTCGTAATCCATCAGAGCGCGAGTGATGCCGTGGCGGATTGCGCCAGCTTGGCCACTCACACCACCGCCGATAACGGTGACGTAGATGTCGAACTTCTCGACGGTCTCGGTCAGTTCCAGCGGCTGACGAACTACCATGCGGGCAGTTTCGCGGCCGAAGAAGTTATCCAGGGAGCGGTTGTTGATGGAGATGTTGCCAGTGCCCGGACGCAGGAAAACGCGTGCGGTTGCAGTCTTGCGACGGCCAGTGCCGTAATTTTGAGTCGCCGACATAATGAACTATTCCGTTAAATCTTCAGTTCTTGGGGCTGCTGAGCAGTATGAGGGTGTGCAGCGCCCGCATAGACTTTCAGCTTACGGTACATGTCGCGACCCAGCGGGTTCTTAGGCAGCATGCCTTTTACCGCGGTCTCGATCACGCGCTCAGGGGCTTTGGCGATCAGCTTTTCAAAGTTGATCGACTTGATGCCGCCCGGGAAACCGGAGTGGGAGTAGTACATTTTGTCAGTGGTTTTAGCGCCAGTAACACGTACTTGCCCAGCGTTGATCACGACGATGTAGTCACCGGTGTCGACGTGAGGGGTGTACTCAGGCTTGTGCTTGCCACGCAGACGGCTCGCGATTTCGGTGGCCAGACGACCCAGGGTCTGACCAGCAGCGTCGACGACAAACCAGTCGCGCTTAACTGTTTCCGGTTTAGCAGTAAAAGTTTTCATTCTTTATAGCCTCAGGGGCCGCCCTGTAAATTAGACGGCGGATCTTACTGAATAGTGCGTACTTTGACAAGTCAAAGGCAGCCGGATACAGACGCTATCGGGGGCTCGGGTCAGCGCGTCCGTTATACGGCAAGATTCTTCGGCAGGCGGCGCATCACTTCCACTGCAGAAAGAGCTGCGGAATTATGCAGATTGCGAAAAAAAATTCAACCTGCTTTTATGATTGTTTTGCCGAAGGAGCACCCGATGGACTATCGCCAGCTAGGCCGGACCGACCTGAACGTGAGTGCAATCTGCCTGGGAACCATGACCTGGGGCGAGCAAAACAGCGAGTCCGAGGCCTTCGCCCAGATCGAACGGGCCAAGGCTGTCGGGATCAATTTCATCGACACCGCGGAGATGTACCCGGTGCCGCCAAAGGCCGAAACCTATGCCACCACCGAGCGCTACATCGGTAACTGGTTCAAGGCTCGCGGCGATCGCGCCGACTGGATCCTGGCGAGCAAGATCGCCGGCCCCGGCAACACCATCGACTACATTCGCGACAACCAGCTCAAACACAACCGCAAACACATAGTCCAAGCCGTGGACGCCAGCCTCAAGCGCCTGCAGACCGACTGGATCGACCTCTACCAGTTGCATTGGCCAGAGCGCAGCACCAACTTCTTCGGCCAACTGGGCTACAAGCACAAGGAAGAAGACTTCACCCCGCTGGAGGAAACCCTCGAAGCCCTGGATGAGCAGGTCAAGGCCGGCAAGATCCGCCACATTGGCCTGTCCAACGAAACGCCCTGGGGCACCATGAAGTTCCTGGCCCTCGCCGAGAGCCGCGGCTGGCCACGGGCGGTATCGATCCAGAACCCCTACAACCTGCTCAACCGCAGCTTTGAAGTGGGCCTGGCGGAAATCGCCATTCGCGAACAATGTGGATTGCTGGCCTATTCGCCACTGGCGTTCGGCTTCCTCTCCGGCAAATACGAAGGCGGCGCGCGCCCGGCCAAAGGCCGCCTGAGCCTGTACAGCCGCTTCAGCCGCTACTTCAACCCGCAATCGGAAGCGGCCTGCAGCCGCTATGTCGCCCTGGCCCGCGAGCACGGCCTGGATCCGGCGCAAATGGCCCTGGCATTCGTCACCCAGCAACCGTTCGTCACCAGCAACATTATTGGGGCGACCACCCTCGAACAACTGGACAGCAATATCGCCAGTCTCGAGCTGAAGCTGTCGAATGAGGTGCTGGCCGGCATCGAGGCGATCCACAAGGACCACCCGAATCCGGCGCCGTAACCCGCTCGTAGGTGCGAGCCTGCCTGGCTCGCTCTTACGCGCAACCCAATGCCGCTACAGGGAACGCGCAATGATTTCCTTCATGATCTCGTTGGTCCCGGCATAGATCCGCTGCACCCGCGCATCCGCCCAGGCCCGGGCCACCGGGTACTCCCACATGAAGCCGTAACCGCCGTGCAACTGCACGCATTCGTCGAGCACCTTGCATTGCAGGTCCGTGCCCCAGTACTTGGCCATGGCGGCGGTCGGTACATCGAGCTTGCCTTGCAGATGCAATTCCAGGCAGCGGTCGACGAAGACCCGGCCGATCTGGATCTCGGTGGCCATTTCCGCCAGTTTGAAGCGGGTGTTCTGGAAGTCGGCGATCGACTTGCCGAAGGCCTTGCGCTCGCGGGTGTACTCCAGGGTCCACTGCAATGCCGCCTCGGCTGACGCCAGACCGCCTACCGCCACCGTCAAACGCTCCTGCGGCAACTCCTGCATCAGGTAGGCAAAGCCCATTCCGGCCTGCCCCAGCAGGTTTTCCTTGGGCACGCGGACGTCCTGGAAGAACAGTTCGGAAGTGTCCTGGGCCTTCATACCGACCTTTTCCAGGCGTTTGCCCTTGGAGAAACCGGGCGTATCCGCCTCCACCAGGAACAGGCTGGTGCCCTTGGCGCCGGCCTTCGGATCGGTCTTGGCCACGACAATCACCAGATCGGCCAGATAACCGTTGGTGATAAAGGTCTTGGAGCCGTTGATCACATAGTCGTCACCGTCCAGCACCGCAGTGGTCTTGACCCCCTGCAGGTCGGAGCCGGCGCCCGGCTCGGTCATGGCGATGGCCGTGACCATCTCGCCGGACACCAGTTTCGGCAGGTACTTGTGCTTAAGCTCCTCGCTGCCGTAATGCAGGATGTAAGGCGCGACGATATCGGAATGCAGGGAGAAGCCGATACCGGTCAGACCAAGGCGCCCCACCTCCTCGATCACTACCGCGCTATAGAGAAAGTCAGCCCCCAGTCCGCCGTACTCCTCGGGGAGATGGGAGCAGAGCATTCCCGCCTCACCGGCCTTGTTCCACAAGGCGCGGTCGATGTTGCCCTGTTTTTCCCATTGCCCATGGAACGGCACGGCCTCCTTTTCCAGGAAGGTACGTACGCTGTCACGAAAGAGTTCGTGCTCGGAGCTGAACAAGGTTCTGGGGATCATGGGGCCACCTGTCGTTATTGTTAGCCGGGATTGGCCCACAGAGCCTAAGCCCACGCGTACAACACAGGACACTGGACACATCCGACAAAAAATAAGACGATCCAGCCGTCTGGTGACCACTTTCCCCTATAAGAACAATTTAATTATGTCTAACCAAACCTCCACGCCCTTGCGGCGCGTCAGCATCCTGGCCATCGACCGGGTTTTCGCCTCCACCCTCATGCAAGCCAAGGATTTCTTCCATCTGGCCAGCCTGCGCTACGGCAAGCAGCTGGGCCAGGGCCTGACCCCGGCCTTCGAAACCCGCCTGGTCAGCCCCGATGGCAAACCGGTATGCAGTTTCAGCAATGTGATCATGCCGGTGGACGGCGGCCTGGAAGATACCGACGTGATCATCCTCCCGGCGTTCTGGGACGATTTCGAAACCCTCTGCCAACGTTATCCACAGGTCCTGCCCTGGCTGCGCCAGCAACACGCCCGCGGCGCCGTGCTCTGCGGCGAGGCCACCGGGGTGTTCTGGCTGGCCGAAGCCGGGTTGCTCGACGGCAAGGAAGCCACCACTTACTGGCGTTTCTTCAATGCCTTCAGCGAACGCTTCCCCAAGGTCCAGCTCAATCAGGACAAGCACCTGACCGACGCCGACAACCTGTATTGCGCCGGCGGCACCACTTCGGCCTGCGACCTGTACATCTACCTGATCGAGCGTTTCTGCGGCGCCAACGTGGCCCAGGCCGTGGCCCGCGACATTCTCTATGAAGTGCAGCGCAGCTATTCCCCGGGGCGTATCGGCTTTGGCGGCCAGAAGCTGCACCAGGACGTGATCATCCTGCAGATCCAGCACTGGCTCGAAGAGCATTTCGCCGACAAGTTCCGCTTCGAGGACGTGGCCCGCGAACATGGCATGAGCATTCGCAATTTCATGCGTCGCTTCCAGACCGCCACCGGCGACAAACCCCTGCATTACCTGCAGCGCCTGCGCATAGAAACCGCCAAGGGCCTGCTCTCGGGGACGCGCAAGAGCATCAAGACCATCAGCTACGAGGTCGGCTATGACGATGCGAGCTTCTTCGCCCGCCTGTTCCGCCAGCACACCGAGCTGTCACCGAACCAGTACCGGCAGCAGTTTCACCAACAAGCCGCGTAAATGAAAAAGGGCCTGCAATGCAGGCCCTTCTTTTATCCGGAAACCGTTAAGGCTTGTGCGCCCGCGAGAGGAACTCGTGGGACTGCATTTCCAGCAGACGGCTGAGGGTGCGCTGGAACTCGAAGGTCAGGCGGCCGCCGGTGTACAGATCCTTGAGCTCGACTTCAGCGGAAATGATCAGCTTGACGTTACGGTCGTAGAACTCGTCGACCATGTTGATGAAGCGACGGGCGATATCGTCGGTGGCGACGCTCATCTGCTCGACACCGCTGACCAGCACGGCGTGGAAGATCTTGCCCAGCTCGATGTAGTCATTCTGGCTGCGTGGGCCATCGCACAGTTCGCGGAAGTCAAACCAGGCTACGTCATCGCAGGTACGCAGGGCGCGGATTTCGCGGTTCTCGACGATCAGCACATCGTTTTCCACCGCCTGGGTGCATTCCGGCGTCAGCGCACGGAAGCTCTTGCGCAGGCTTTCGTGGGCCGCTTCGTCCAGCGGGAAGTGGAACAACTCGGCCTGCTCCAGGTGACGCAGACGGTAGTCGACGCCACTGTCGACGTTGACGATCTCGGTGTGCTGCTTGATCAGGGCAATGGCCGGCAGGAAGCGCGCACGTTGCAGGCCATCCTTGTACAGACCGTCCGGCACGATGTTCGAGGTAGCCACCAGGGTCACGCCGTTCTTGAACAGCTCTTCCATCAGCGTGCCGAGGATCATCGCGTCGGTGATGTCGGAAACGAAGAATTCGTCGAAGCAGATCACCCGGGCCTCGTCGGCGAAGCGCTTGGCGATGATGGTCAGCGGGTTCTTCTCGCCGCCCAGGGTTTTCATCTCCTCGTGCACACGCTTCATGAAGCGGTGGAAGTGAGTACGGACCTTCTGCTTGAACGGCAGGGCTTCAAAGAAGGTATCGACCAGATACGTCTTGCCACGCCCTACCCCGCCCCAGAAGTACAGGCCCTTGACCGGCACCTGGTCTTTCTTGCCAAACAGCTTGCCCAGCAGGCCCGGCTTGTTGTTCGACGCGGCGATCAGATCGTCGTACAGGCGCTGCAAATGACGCACGGCGGTTTCCTGCGCGGCGTCGTGGAAGAACTCCGGGCGTTTCAGATCAGCTTGGTATCGTTCTAGGGGCGTCATAATTCGTTAGCAAGGCAACAAAAACGGGCCGTCACTGTAGCGACGGCCCTTGAGAATGGCAATCAGCCCTTGGTCGGGAGATTGCGGTTAGTCCTGCACAGGCGCCAGGGCGACGCGCAGCGCCTCGATCGCCGCATCGCGGGCCGCCGTGTCGGCAAAGGCCGGGCTGTCGGCCACGCACTCGCCTTCCAGCCACACGCTGAAACCCAGCGCTTCACTGCGCAGATCCAGAGCCTGGCCAGATTGCAGTTGCTTGGTCACTGCACCTGCGGTCTTGCCGTCGGCGAAGTTGCGCGACAGCAACAATTGCTCGCCATCGGCGGCCAGCAGGCGGAAGCGGAAGCTGCCGTCGTCTTCGCGGAAGCTGACGAAGCGCGCGGCCTTGGCCGCTTTCTTCTTGGTGGTCGCCGCCACTTGTACCTGATTGACGAACGAACGCAGGCCCACGGCCTCGCGCAGCTCGTTGAGGAATGGCGTGGCCACGGCGCGGGCTTTCTTGGCGCCGGCCTGGAGGATGTCTTCCAGGTCCGAAGGACGCTCGATCAACTGGTGATAACGCTCGCGCGCCTCGCCCAACTGGTTATCCAGCAGCTGGAACAGACGATTCTTCGCCTCGCCCCAACCCAGGCCCTGCAGCAGCTCGCTGCGGAATTCGTCGGCCTGGGCCGGCGTCGCGAAAGCCTGGAACAGGGTGAACAGGTGAGCGTTGTCCGGGTCCTTGGCTTCGCCAGGAGCGCGGGAGTCGGTGACAATGCGCGAGATCGCGTCCTTCATGTCCTTGGCGCTGCTGAACAACGGGATGGTGTTGTCGTAGCTCTTGGACATCTTGCGGCCATCGAGGCCCGGCAAGGTGGCAACGCTTTCCTCGATCAGCGCCTCGGGCATGGTGAAGAATTCCTTGCCCTGGCCGAACAGATGGTTGAAGCGCTGGCCGATATCGCGGGCCATTTCCACGTGCTGGATCTGGTCGCGACCGACCGGCACCTTGTGGGCGTTGAACATCAGGATGTCCGCGGCCATCAGCACCGGGTAGCTGTACAGGCCCATGGTGATGCCGGCGTCCGGGTCTTCGCCGGTCTCGACGTTTTTATCCACCGAAGCCTTGTAGGCGTGAGCACGGTTGAGCAGGCCCTTGGCCGCCACGCAGGTCAGCAACCAGGTCAGTTCAGGGATTTCCGGGATGTCCGACTGGCGATAGAAAGTCACGCGCTCCACATCCAGGCCACCGGCCAGCCAGGTCGCGGCGATTTCCAGGCGCGAGCGCTGGATACGCAGCGGGTCATCGCACTTGATCAGAGCGTGATAGTCGGCCAGGAAGTAGAACGAGTCGGCATTGCTGTCGCGGCTGGCGAGGATCGCCGGGCGGATGGCGCCAGCGTAGTTGCCCAGGTGCGGCGTGCCGGTGGTGGTGATGCCGGTAAGGATGCGCGTACGAGTAGTCATGGGTAATCGCTTATCAGACTGCAATCAATTCGAGAGTCGTGGCAGCACCAGATCCTTGAGATCGGTGAGCTTGCCATGAAAAAAGTGTCCGCATTCTGCCACTTTCAGCAGCTCATGGGGGCGCTCAAGCGCGTCGGACCAGTCATAGACCAGCTGCGGGTCGACCACTTCGTCGGTTTCCGGCTGGATCAGGGTCAGCGGGCAGTTCTGCGGCAGCAGGTCGCTATCGCGCAAACGCATCACGGCGGCAGCGACCATGAACAGGTGCTTGAGCGGCTCGCCGCGGGCCTCTAGGCGCCCGCCGAGGCTGGCGGCGACGAAGCCGCCGAAGGAGAAGCCGAGCAGGGTCATCGGCAAGTCCGGGTGCTTGGCCCGCAGCCATTCGGCAGCCGCCTGCGCGTCGTCGACTTCACCGCTGCCCATGTCGTGGCTGCCTTCGCTGGCGCCGACGCCACGGTAGTTGAAACGCAAGGTGATCAGGCCGGCGTCACGCGCCGTACGTTGCAGGGTCGAGACCACCTTGTTGAGCATGGTGCCGCCCTGCACCGGGTTCGGATGACAGATCAGCGCCACGCCACGGGCGTCGGCGACATCCAGATACAAGGCTTCCAGTTGGCCGACCGGGCCGGCAATCACTACGGGGGTTTCACGCATAAGCAAGGAAGGAACTCCGTGACCTCGAATCGGGTCGACTCGTCTAGCAAATTGTCTGTGCCAATCTATTGCGAGTGAATCGCGGTATACAGCGCAGGTTCGAGCCGTTAACGTAAAGCAAAGCCGTTTATAGAGGAAGGACTCGTGGAACACTCGCTCCTAGTTTGGTTGTTGCCGACTCTTGCCCTGATCGCGGGTGTCGCCATTGGATTTCTGGTCGCTCGCCTGCTGCCGAATGCCGCGCCTAACCGCACGCAACGTCAGCTGGATGATATTCAGGAACGTTTTGACAGCTATCAGAACGAAGTGGTCACCCACTTCAACAGCACCGCCACCCTGGTGAAAAAACTCACTCAAAGCTATCAGGAAGTGCAGGACCACCTCGCCGAGGGCGCCAACCGCCTGGCCCTGGACGAGTTGACCCGCCAACGCCTGCTGGCCGCGCTGCACTCCGACTCGGTGCAGGCTCCACGGGAACGCCTGACGCCACCGCGCGACCAGGAACCGCCACGGGACTACGCGCCAAAGACGCCTAACGCGCCTGGCATGCTCGACGAGCATTATGGTCTGAAGAAGTAATCAGGCTTCGCGTCCAGTAAAAAGCCCCCGGACAATTCGGTTGTCCGGGGGCTTTTTTGTATCTGGTGATTTGATAGCGGCTGATCGGACCTCTTCGCGGGCAAGCCTGCGAAGAGGCCGGCAAAGGCCACACACAAAAATGCCCGACCACAGGATCGGGCATTTCTTCATTCAAACGATCAGTTACGGATACTGCTGAACCGTACCCGGCTGTTGCTGCTGACCACCATACTGCTGGCCAGGAATCGCCTTGAGGTTCACTTCCACTCGACGGTTCTGCGCACGGCCGTTGACATCGCCGTTGCTGGCGATCGGGTTATCCGGGCCAGCGCCACGGGCCGACAGGTTGGCACCGCTGACACCTTGCGAGGTCAGGTAGGTCGCCACGCTCTGGGCGCGACGCTGGGACAGGTCCATGTTGTGCTGGCGGCTGCCGGTGCTGTCGGTGTAGCCGACGATTTCGATCTGGTTCTGGTTGAACTCCTTGAGGGAGTTGGCCAGGTTGTTCAGCGGCTGATAGAAGCTTGGGGCGATGTTCGCCGAATCGGTGGCGAAGGTGATGTTGCCCGGCATGATCAGTTTGATCTGATCGCCCTGGCGCTGCACTTCGACTCCGGTATTGGCCATGCTGGCACGCAGTTTCTTTTCCTGCTGGTCGGCGTAGTAGCCGTAGCCGGCGGCGGAAGCACCGACTACCGCGGCGCCGATCAGCGCGCCCTTGCCACGGTTGTTGTGGTCGATGGCGGCACCGGCCAGCGCACCGGCCAAGGCACCCAGGCCACCGTATTTTGCAGTTTTGCTCATGCCCGTGGAGCCGTCGGCCTGCCCCTGATTGTCATAGGGGTTAGGCGAAGCACAGCCGGACAACAAGGCCACAGCGGTAGCAACAACGATCAAACGACGCGAGGTGAACATGGAGAAGCTCCTACTTTTTTCATTCTGTGATGCAGCGGACGTTGGCAACAGACCTTTGCAGGTGTTTGAACACGGCCAATGACAAAAATTCCGTGAAACTTTTGACAGCAAAGCTCAGGCCCTGACAAAGGGATTCTCACGCATTTCATCGCCCAGGCGGGTGTCCGGACCATGCCCGGCCACCACAGTCGCGTCTTCGTCGAGGGTGTACAGACGCTGCTTGATCGAACGCACGATGGTGGCCTGGTCGCCCCCCCACAGATCCGTGCGCCCTACCCCGCGCTTGAACAACGTGTCGCCGGCAATCAGCAGCTTAGCCTCTGCGAACCAGAAGCTCATGGAACCTGGGGTATGTCCCGGCGTATGCAGGGCCACGCCGCAACCGCAGGCCAGCTCTTCGTCATCCGCCAACCAGCGATCCGGTGCCGGTACCGGCGTGTAAGGCACGCCGAACATGCTGCACTGCATCTCCAGGTTGTCCCATAGGAACTGATCCTCCTTGTGCAGGTGCAGGGTCGCGCCGGTTTTCTCCTTCATCTGTCCGGATGCCAGGAAGTGATCCAGGTGGGCATGGGTATGAATGATGCTCACCACCTTCAGCCCCAGCGCGTCGAGCCGCGCCATGATCAGGTCGGGATTGCCGCCCGGGTCGACGACTATGGCCTTCTTTGTAACAGGGTCGCCAATGATCGTGCAGTTGCACTGCAAGGGACCGACGGGGAAGGTTTCGCGAATAAGAGCAGGCTTGGCGGCTTCCATGGGATGTTCCTGAAGAAATCGATAGGCCATTCTCGCACAGCTTGCAGCTGCTGCTTTGCCGCGCAATGCAGACAACGACAACTGCCGCCACGCCCCGGGGCGGCAATCATTCACAGTCAGAACGCCAACTGCAGGGTTTCCTCGCCTTCCAGTGCCAGCAGAAACTGCTTGGCCTGCAGGCCGCCGGCAAAACCGGTGAGGCTGCCCGAGGCGCCGATCACCCGGTGGCAAGGCGCGATGATCGAGATCGGGTTCCGGCCATTGGCCGCACCGACTGCGCGCACGGCCTTGGGACTGCCCACCTGCGCGGCAATCTGGCTATAGCTGCGGGTTTCACCGAAAGGAATGGTCAGCAGCGCCTGCCAGACCTTGCGCTGGAACTCGGTGCCGACAAAGTCCAGTTCCAGTTCGAAGCGATCGCGGCTGCCGGCAAAGTACTCCTTGAGCTGGCGCTCGGTTTCCAGCAAGACCGGATGATCGTCGGCAGGCTGCAACGGGCCGAGACGCACCCGGTTTTCGCGTTCGTTCTCCCAGAGAATCGCGGCGAGCTTCGTGCCTCTGGCCACCAGGGTCAGTTGACCGACAGGCGAGTTGATCAATTTGAATACGCAGGACATGACAAGCCTCCTTTATCTTCCAGGGAGATCAGGCCCGGACCTGGCCTTCATCTCGGTACGCCTGCACTGTAGATCGACATTCAAGCGCAAGAACTACGTTTCTTGCGCTTGAACTCAGTGCCGGATTTTCCCGGGGCCGCTACATCGGCTACTCATCCTCTTCGATCAGATAACAATTGTCACTGCTGCTGCGCCGGCCATGGGGATCGACGATAAAAGCCCCGCGCCCGTTGCCGCACTCCAGCAGATGCACCGGCGACAGCTCACGCTGTTGATCGATACGCGCATTGAGCCGGACGATATAGGTGCCCAGCGCAAGCGCCACGCAAAGAATCAGCAACAGGCACAGCACCAACTGGTCGGTGTAATCCGCGCAGGTCTTTTCAGAAGGCATAGGCAATAGAGCCCGATCCTGCTGCCAGCCCGCCCCCATTCCCGGTCAAGAACCCTGACAGCGGCCCACCCCCGCCCAGGCGCGCCACAGACGTGCCGGGCGACAAGGCACAGGCCATCAGGCCGATGACAATCAAGACCAGCAGAATGCCTTTGACGACAGCAGACAAGTTCATGGTGGCGCTCTCTTGGTGTAAAAGCCGCCACCCTAGAGTCCGACAGGTTAACGCCAGGTAAACATCGGTAAAAAACGCGCCGGCTCCGTTATCCTCTGGGCCACTGAGCGACACAGGTCCAAGGGGACGTTCCCGTGCATATCCACCTGCTGCTGGTCGAGGACAACCTCGACCTGGCCAACACCGTCATCGAATACCTGGAGATCACCGGGATCGTCTGCGATCACGCCAGTAATGGCCAGACCGGCCTGAACCTGGCGCTGAGACAACACTATGATGTGATCCTGCTGGACATCATGCTGCCGCGCCTGGACGGCCAACAGCTGTGCAAACAGCTGCGCGAACAGGGCAAACAGACACCGATCCTGATGCTTACCTCGCTGGATGCCCTGCCGGACAAGCTCGCCAGCTTTGCCATGGGCGCCGACGATTACCTGGTCAAGCCCTTCGAACTGGCCGAACTGGTGGCCAGGATCCGCGCCCTGAGCCTGCGGCGCAGCGGCCAGGCCAGCCGCCTGCAAGTGGCCGACCTGACCATGGATCTGTCCACCCGCAAGGTCAGCCGCGCCGGACAGGAACTGCACCTGTCGCCCACCTGCTGGACCCTGCTGGAATGCCTGATGCGTGCCAGTCCCGAGCCGGTGGGGCGCGAACGTCTCGAGGCAACGGTCTGGGGCGACGAGCCGCCAGACAGCAACACCCTCAAGGTGCACATGCACCGCTTGCGCAAGGCGGTGGACAAGGATTTCAGCCAAGCGCTGATCCACACTATTTCTGGCGTCGGTGTGCAGTTGAGGACTCCATGCGTAAAGGGCTGAGTCTGAAATGGGTGATCAGCGGCAGTTTCCTGCTGTTGATTGCCGTGGTGCTGCTGATCTACAGCCAGCTGCTATCGAGCTATAGCATCCGGGGCCTGCTCTATACCGCCAGCGCCATGATGGAAGAAGAAGCCCTGTATTTCGTCAGGCACTACAAGAAAGACCCAAGCCTTGCCCCGCCGCAGAACTATTTCTTCAGCAGCGTTATCGGCAAGGAAGCGCTGCCGCCGAAAATTCGCCAGTTACTGGATACGCCGCCAACCCTGTCCTTCGGCGCCGTGCAGGTGTTCGGTGAACTGGACGCCGATGGACAGGATGAAGTCAAGGCGATCCTGGCCCAGCCCCTGGGTGACGGCAAAATCCTCTACATGTTCGATGTCGACCACGACCATGAAGAAGGTGGCGAGGTCGAGACCCCGTTGTCGGATGCCTATCTCGATCACGAACTGAACAGCATTAATGTCATCAGTCTGGCGGTATTCATCCCGGCACTGATCATCATCGCCCTGCTGGTCTGGTGGCTGGTGCGTCCTCTCGGCCGGCTGGCCCAGTGGTCCACCACCCTGAAAGATCCGGAGGAGGTGTCCAGCCAACGCCCGAATTTCCGTTTCAAGGAGTTCAATGTCCTGGCCGACTCCCTGGCCCAGAGCGTGCAGCAGGTGCAGGCCGCCAGCCAGCGCGAAGGGCGCCTGCTGCGCTACACCAGCCATGAGTTACGCACACCGCTGGCGGTGCTCAAGGCCAACCTGGAACTGCTGACCCTGCAGGTCGGGGGCTCCCTGCCCCTGCCTCTGCAACGTATCGAACGCTCGGTGCTGAACATGCAGCGCATTGCCGAGACGCTACTGTGGATGAGCCGCGAGCGCGTTGAACCCTTGCCGGAAGAAGCCATCGACATGGCCGAGCTGTTCAACGAATTGATCCAGGAGCATCGCTACCTGATCGGCAAGCGGGATATCGAACTGATCCTCGACATCAGCAACGAGCCTTGTCGCCTGCCCCTGACCGCCTGCCGAATCGTGGTTGGTAACTTTCTGCGCAATGCCCTGCAATATGCTGAAGAAGGCAGCATCGAAATCACCTTCGAACAGCTGCAACTGCGCATCGTCAACCGTATCCGTGATACCAGCCAGGCGGAAGAATCCAGCGACTTCGGCTACGGCCTGGGCCTGGAGCTGATGCGCCAGCTGTGCGCCAGGCTGGGCTGGCACATCCAGGTCCTCACCGAACAACAGCGCTTCACCGTGACCCTGGACTTCAACACCGCAGAACCACCTGCTTCGCCCCAGGAGCGAGCCGAGGACGATACCCGCAAGATCAGCTGAGCGCTCAATCAGCCCAGTAATCCCAACTCCTGGGCCCGGGCCACGGCCTGGGTGCGACGCTCCACCCCCAGCTTGCTGTTGATATGGCTGGCGTGGGTCTTCACGGTGTGCAGCGAGATAAACAACTGATCGCTGATTTCCTGGTTGGAACAGCCCTGGGCGATCAGTTGCAGCACCGCCAGCTCGCGGGAGCTGAGGGCTTCGCCGTGATGCTGCTCCAGGGAATCACGTGCCACAGCGACCGGCAGGCGTTCGAGCAAGGTCTGGCGCAATGGCGTCGCCGCCCCCTGCTGAAGTTGCTCGCGAACCCAGGCCGGATGCGCCCGCACCGCCCATTCGAAGGGTTGCAATGCCCCGCCCACGGCAGCCTCCAGCGCCAGGGCAAAGGCCTGTCGGGCCTCGGGGTCGCGCCCCTGGGCCAGCAACAGCGCGACCTTCTGATTCAGCGCCATCACATTGAGCATCTGCCGCCCGGTCTGCCGGCCATGCTCCAGCAGTTTGTCCAGGCGCTGCTCGGCCAGGGCCGGCTCGCCCTGGATGCTGTCGAGCAAGGCTTGCTGCAACTCGATATGCAGCGGCAGCTGTGGATGAAATTCCGGTGCCGCTGCGGCCTGGTCGCCGGTGTAGGTCTGCCCCAGGCGAGCCAGCCATGCCTGCGCCAGGTCGGTGCGGCCCTGGGCCAGCCAGAGTTCGCATTTGACCAGGGTGATCATCGCCAGGTAGTAGATCGGCGGTACGTCCCAGATGTGCATCAGGCGTTCAGCCTCAGCCAGCTCGGCAAAGGCCTTGGCAAATTCACCGTTGTGACCTTCCAGGTTGGCGATCACGCAATGGCCGATCAGCACGCTGATATCGCGACAGGCCCGTGCCTCGACCAGCCCCGCCCGCAGGCGCGCCAGTCCGGTCTCGGGCTGGCAGCGCAACGCCAGCAGGTAACCTTCGTACAGCGTCAGCCGCGCCCGTATCGCGTACAGGCGTTGCGCCGACAGGCCATACAAGCGCTGCAAGCCCTGGCGGACTTCATCCAGCGCCCGCAGGATCTCGCCGCGGGCTTGCAGCACCCGGGCCCGGTCGTAATGGGCCAGGGCCTCGAACAAGGGGTTGCCGACCCGCTGCGCCAGTTCCAGGGACTCGCGGTTGAGCCCCCGGGCGCGCCACAGGTCGCCATCGGCGATCGCCAGGTTGGACAGGGTCGACAGGCACACCAGCCGCTGCCCGTAACGTTTCTGGGGCAAGGTTTCCAGGGCTTCGGTGCAGTACAGCAGGGTCAGCTCGCGATTCCCCCGTCCGCGGGCGACGATCCCGCTCAAGGCCAGCCATTGCGCCAGCATGGATTTCTGCGCGGTGGCCGAGGGGGCCGGCAGGAAGCGGCTCAAATGGCTGGCCAGCTCCTCGGCGGCATCCAACTGGCACGCCAGCCCCAGCGCCCAGCTGTACAGCACGATCAGCCGCGGGGTGCTGATCAGCAGGCTGTCGGGCAAGTCCATTTTCCAGCGCAACAGCATGCCGACGTTCTGCTCGGCCAGCAGTTGTTCCTCGGACAGGTTCTGTACCAGGTTCGCCGCCACGTCCAGGTGCCCGGCGCGCAACGCCTGCTCCACCGCTTCGTCCAGCAGCCCCTGGGCGTTGAACCAGCGACAGGCCCGCAGGTGCAGGCTGGCCGGCGGCAATATCGCGTTGGCGGTGGGCCGGGTGCGCAGCAGGTCGGAGAACAGGTGGTGATAACGGTACCAGTGCCCCTGCTCGTCCAGCGGCACCAGGAATACCTGGTGGGCCAACAGGTAACGCAGGATCTCGGCACTGTCGTGGGACTCGCGCAATGCATCGCACAGGTCGCTGCAGAAACGTTCCTGGGGCGCCGTGTCGTAGAGGAACGACTGCACTTCGGCAGGCAGGCAATCGATGACCTCTTCCAGCAGATAATCGCGAATCAGGCCTTCACCGCCATTCAGCGACTGCGGCAAGGTTGCGCCACTGCCCGCCTCCGAGGCCGCCAACAGCCAGAAACGCAGCCCCGCCACCCAGCCTTCGCTGCGCAGGATCAGGCTTTCCAGCGCCTCGCCGCGCAGCGAACTGCTGTGCCGGTCGAGCAGGGTCAGGGATTCGTCGTAAGTCAGGCGCAGGTCCTGTTCGTGCAGTTCCAGCAACTGCCGCGACAGGCGCAGACGCGCCAGGTGCCAGTCCGGGCGCTGGCGGCTGGTTACCAGCACCAGCAAGCCGTCGGGCAAATGATTGAGGAAGAACTGCAGGCAGCGATCGAGCACCGGCCCCTGGGCCAGGTGGTAATCGTCCAGTACCAGCAACAAGGGAGAAGCAGTGGAAAGATGGGCCGCCAACTCATCGAGCAGCCCGTCCAGCCACTCTTCGAAGGCGAAGGGCTGGTGGCGCTGGCGCATCTTCAGCAGCCCGAGGGATTGGTTGCCCAGTTGGGCGAAATATTGTTGCAGCCCCTCAAGCAGGCGTTCAAGAAAACGTCCCGGATCGCTGTCCCGGCGACTGAGCCCCAGCCACAGGCTGCGCCAGTGCGGCGGCAGGCTTTGGCAGAACTCCACCGCCAGAGAACTCTTGCCAAAACCGGCCGGTGCGCTGACCAACAGCAGCCGGCCACTGAGGCCCGCGCTCAAGCGCTCGCACAGACGCGGCCGCAGTACGTAGCCGTCGGGCAAGGGAGGTCGGTAGAAGCGCCCTTCCGGCGCGGGAATGGCCGCACCGGCAGGCCCCTGGATACGGGACAGATCAGTCATGGCCAACTCTTATTGAAGTGCTGTTGTCGGCAATACAGATGTCGGCAGACTAGCGGTAAAAAGCCCCCTGTTGAAGATTTTTGCTACAGATGGATAGAAAAAGAATACAACCGGGTTTTTCAACGTTCCCCGCGTACCAGTAGGAGCGAGCTTGCTCGCGATAAGGGCAGCGCGGTTTTACCGGGAGGTGGCATCGTCTGGAGTATTTTTCGCGAGCAAGCTCGCTCCAGAGGCCACCCCGGGTCTTGTAGAAAAACGCAGACAATAAAAAACGCCCCGAACCAGTCGGGGCGTCGATCGAGGATGCGCCTCGATTTACCGCGGGTTAACGAACGCCATCCTGGCGCAGGGCCGCCGGAGTGAAGTCGCTGGTGGTGGCGGTGAAGCCGAAGTCGTAGGCCGATTTCTCTTCGTTCTTCATGCCCAGTGCCAGGTAACGGCCGGACTGCAGGTCGTAGAGGGTTTCCAGGGCGTACCACGGCACTTGCTTGTCGTAATAGTTCTCGGCATGCGCCTCGGCCACGCGCCACAGCTGGCCACGACCGTCGTAGTGGTCGATCACCGCGGCCTGCCAGGTGTCTTCGTCGATGTAGAAGTCACGCTTGGCGTAGATATGGCGCTGACCTTCCTTCAGGGTCGCGACCACGTGCCAGACACGGCGCAGCTCGTAGCGAGCCAGGTCCTGGTTGATGTGGCCGGCCTTGATGATCTCGGCGTACTTCAGTTGCGGCGAATCGAGCTTGTAGCTGTTGGAGGCGATGTACATCTCCTTCTTGCCTTCCAGCTTCCAGTCGTAGCGGTCCGGCGCGCCGTTATACATGTCGAGGTTGTCGGAGGTACGCAGGCCGTCGGCGGCGGTACCCGGACCGTCATACGACACTTGCGGGGCGCGACGCACACGACGCTGGCCAGCGTTGTAGACCCACGCCGAACGCGGCTCCTTCACCTGGTCGAGGGTTTCGTGCACCAGCAGCACACCACCGGCCAGACGCGCCGGCGCGGTCACTTTCTGCTTGAAGTAGAACAGGATGTTGCCCGGGTTGGCCGGATCGTAGTCCTTCATCTTGTCGCGGAACACGAACTGGTCCTGGAAGTACACCAGGCTGAACGAGCCGTTGGCCTGTGGCGTCGCCTGGGTCACCAGGCGGGTCACGCTGCCGCCGCGATAGCGGGTGATGTGGTTCCAAATGACTTCCACGCCGCTTTTCGGAATCGGGAACGGAATGGCGGTCTTGAAGTTTTCCAGGCCGTTGCCGCCGCTGACCAGGTTGGTCTTGGTGGCGTTTTCCTTGATCGCGGCGAACACATCGGCTGGCACCGTGGCGCCGCGGTGGGAAGGATAGACCGGCATCTTGTAGGTTTCCGGGTAGCGCTTGAACATCGCGTACTGCCCTGGCGCCAGCTTGTCCTTGTACTGCTCGACATTCTGCGCGGTGATGGTGAACTGCGGCTGCTCGCTGGCGTACGGGTTGGACAGGAAGCCCTTGCCATCCACACTGCCGGCGTTGGTCGGCAAGGCTTTCCAGGCCGGAATGGTGCCGGCTGAGTTACCGGCCATTTCCGCGCCCATCGGCGTCAGGGAGGTACCCAGCTTGGCCGCTTCATCGGCCGAGACCGCGGCCATGACCCCGGTCGCCAGCAGCGACAGCCCGAGGACACCGACCTGCAACAGACTCTTGGTTACTTTCATATTCTTGTTCTTCCTGAAAATGCAGTGCTTAGAAGTTCACGCCGAAACTAAGGGCCACGAAGTCACGGTCATCCACGGTGGTGTACTTGCCGTCGAAGAAGTTGGTGTACGCCAGGCTCGCGGTGTAGGTGTTCTGGTACTCGGCATCCACGCCCAGGCTGATGGCCTTGCGACCTTCCTCGAAGTTGCCGCCAGGGCCAGGCGAGTAACCACTGACGTCATGGGACCAGGCCACGTTCGGCTTGAGGTTCACACCGGCGAACACGTCGTTGTATTCCCAGATGGCACGACCGCGATAACCCCAGGAAGTCGAGGTGGTGAAGCCGTCGTCGTTGCAGTTGCGGCTGCGATTGTTGGTCGCCGCGCCTGGACCCGCGCCGTTGATGGTGCTGGTATTGAGGATCTGCGAGCAGGTGTCCAGGCTGCCGGTGGCAGGCAGTTCGCCCGGGCCATAGACCGGATCGCGGCCGTAACGAACCTTGGAGGTGCTTTCCAGGCCGCCCACGTAGGTCAGGCCGACTTCACCAACCAGGGTCAGGCGGCTCGCGCCCATGACCTGATCGAAGAAGTGGGTGAAGGTGGTCTGCAGCTGGGTGATCTCTTTACGGCGATAGCCGTGCAAGTCCTGACCCGGGGAGCCGTCGAGCAACGAGGCATTGGCCAGGGTGCCGCCCAGGGGACGAACACCGGCGAACAGGATATCGGTGGAGTTCAACTGCACCGGAGCGTTCGGGCGATAGCTGATCTCACCGCTCCATGCGGTACCGGTAGGCAAGGTGGTGGAGAAGCTCAGACCGTAGAGGCGGATGTCCTCAGGGTACTCGACGAAGTACTCGGAGCTGCCCGCCACCACCAGTGGGCCCAGGGCGCGGAACGCTGGAGGCAAGGCCGCGACACGGTCGAAGACCGACTGCGGAGCACCGGTGGCGCTGAAGATCGGCGCACGGCTGTGGTAGTTCATGAAGTACGCGCCGAACTCGGTGTCGAGCGGCTCGTACATGTACTTGAAGGACACGCCCCACTGCCCGCTGTCCCGTGCATCGCGGTCCGGGCCACGACGCACCAGCACGCCTTCCTGATTGACGTCGACGCCCGCGGCGGCCAGTGGCCCCAGGGCAATCGACGGAATGGTCGAGCGCTTGTTCAGCACCCGCAGATTGTCGGTGCAACCGTCGGCGATGATGTCCGGCTGGGAGAAGAAGGTGCCGCAGTTGTCGACGACGGTCTGGTCCCATTCCAGCTGATAGAAGGCTTCGGCCGAGAGGTTGTCGGTCAGGCTCTGGGAAACGTAGAACATGTTGACCGGGATCAGGCCTTCCTTGACCTCCGCGCCAGGACGGCGGAAAGCCGATACGTCGATCGGGTTGATCGAGTTGATGCCGCCGCCGATGAAGGTACTTTCACCCCAGCTCACGACTTGCTTACCCAGGCGCACGGAACCCGGCTGCTCGGCGATCGAGTAGTTGTGGTAGATGAAGGCGTCGAGGATCTGCCCGCCGGAGGACTTGGCGCCTTCCTTGCGGTTGCTGTCGCTGATGTCCTTGAACTCGCGGCTTTCGTCCTTGAGCTCGAAGTCATACCAGTATTTGCCACGGACGAAGACGCCGGTATCGCCGTATTTCAGTTCAAGGTCGTGGATGCCCTTGAAGATCTTGGAAAAGGTTTCGCCGCTTTTGAAGTTAGCGTGGCCATCGTCGGAGGTCTGGGACAGGCCATGACCGCCGTTGTTGACACCAATCAGATTCTTGTTGGGGCTCTGGGTAGACCAGCTCGCACCCAGCGATAGAGAAGAGTCGAACTGACCTTCGATTTCACCGATGTTGAAACTGACGCCGAAGGCAGGTCCGGCGAGCGTAGAGGCGAGACTGACGGCCAGAGGCAGTTTCGCCCGGCGCCAGAACTGGTTTACTGATGTCATCGACGCTACTCCATGTGCTTTATTGTTATGGCAGTGAGCACTTTTAAAAACGCTCTGAACGGGCGGAACCCAGTCAGCCCCGAAGTCGTTCAAAGTTGCATCGCCCCATGTTGTGCGGTTGCCCCGTTCTTAAAAATCCTTGGGCGGACTATAGCCAGCAGGTGGTACGGCTTGATCCCTCTAAAGTGTGATTTGCAGCCTCCAACCACTCTGGAACGGTCCTTTCGCCAGTCCGGCAAATGCCGGCACGGCAAGGATGGCTGAAAATTCGGATTTGACAAGGCAAGCGCTTGCTTGGTGGGCTCTACCGTGCCCTTTCGGGCACGGTAGGAGGTGTTTATAGCGTCGAAAGAAAGGTGCTGTTGTTGGCCTGCCATTCGGTGATGTCGAGGCGGATGCGCTTCTTGTCGAGCTTGCCGACACTGGTCTTGGGAATTTCAGTAACAAGGGCGATCTGGCTGGGAATCGCCCACTTGCTCAAGTGCCCCTGTTCGACAAACGGCTTGAGATGCTCCTTGAGTTCCTTGGCCTCGATCGCATGCCCTTCACGGACCACCAGCAAGGCGAACGGGCGCTCGCCCCATTGCGGATCGGGGATCCCCACCACTGCTACTTCGCGTACCGCCGGGTGACGGCTGATCAGGTCTTCCAGGGCCAGGGACGATACCCACTCGCCTCCGGTCTTGATCACATCCTTGATCCGGTCGCGAATATCGATCACGCCCATGCCGTCGAGAGTCGCCACGTCGCCGGTGTGCAGCCAGCCGCCTTCCCACAGCTCTGCGCCCTTCTGCGGCTCATTGAAATAGCCTTCGGTCAACCAGGGCGCGCGCAGCACCAGCTCACCCTGGGTCTCGCCATCGGCCGGCAGGAAGTTGCCGTCGCCATCGACAATCGCCGCCTCCACCAGAGGTCCGGGCACGCCGGCCTTGATCCGGTAGGTAGTGCGCTCATCCTCGGTGCCCACCAGCAGTTCTTCGTTGAGGTGGGCGCAGGACACCAGCGGCCCGGTTTCCGACATGCCATAGGCCGCCGTCAGCTGAATGCCCTTGGCCTTGGAGGCCTCGTACAGCGCACGGTTGAGCGCGCTGCCGCCAATGACGATCTTCCAGCCGCCGAAATCCGTGCCCTGGGCCGCCTTGGCATTGAGCAGCATCTGCAAGATAGTCGGCACGCAATGGGAGAAGGTGACCTTCTCCTTGCGCCACAGCTCCACCAGCAGTTCCGGGTCGTAACGGCCGGGGTAGACCTGCTTGAGGCCGAGCATGGTCGCCACATAAGGCAGGCCCCAGGCATGCACATGGAACATCGGGGTAATGGGCATGTACACATCGCTGGTGCCCAGCAGGCGCACGCTGTCGATGCTGCCCATGATCACCGCCACGCCCATGGTGTGCAGCACCAGCTGGCGGTGGGTGAAGTACACGCCCTTCGGATTGCCGGTGGTGCCTGTGGTGTAGAAGGTGGTGGCCACCGAGTTTTCGTCGAAATCCTCGAAGGCGTACTGGGTGCTGGCAGCCGCCAGAAGCTGCTCGTATTCGCCCACCAGGTTGGGCAGGTCGGCGCTCTTGTCCGGGCCGTCGGTCAGCAGCAGGGTTTTCTCCACCGTGCTCAGTTGCCCGGCGATCGCCTGGTAGAGCCCGACAAACTCGCTGTTGACCAGCACGAAGCGGTCCTCGGCGTGATTCATGGTGTACAGGATCTGTTCCGGCGACAGGCGTACGTTGATGGTATGGATCACCGCGCCGATCATCGGGATGGCGAACATGCACTCCAGATAGCGATGGCTGTCCCAGTCCATCACCGCCACGGTATCCCCGGCCTTGACCCCGGCAGCCGTCAACACGTTCGCCAGCCTGGCCACGCGCTCGATCAGGGTTGGGTAGCTGTAACGCAGCTTGTCCCGGTAGACGATTTCACGGGTCTTCTCGTAACGGGTGCCGGACATCAGCAGCCGCTTGATCAATAGCGGGTATTGGTAGGCGCCTTCGGCTGGCGGAATAACGCGAGTCTGCAACATAAGCATCCCTTTTCGTGACTGCACGGTCGTGGCTGAAGAACGCTCACTCTAGAGCGCCGCTGGCTCTGCCAAATCAGCCAAAGGAATGATTTGCAGAGCCGTACGAATGCTAGCTCCAAGCCAGCATTCGCGCGACCAGACATTCGCCATGGGAAGGCACATGTGTGAGTGTCAAGCCGTTTGCTCGACCACCCTGCGCGGGAATAGCTCGGCGCCCCGAATCAGCTCAAGGCGCCAGGACCCATTACAGCCCCATCAGTTAGCCCCGGGTGTAGCCCCGTGCAGTTGCAAATGCTGTTGCAGGTAGCTGCGCAGACGTTTTTCCACATCGCGGTTACGCGGCCTGGGCAACCCGGCCGGCCATTCGCCACGTGCCAGCGCGCGAATCGGCGCCTGCTGGCTCATGCCCCGGCGCTGGATCTGACGCAGCCCCTGATCCCACCAGACATGGCGGCAAGCCTCGACATAGGGCGAGATCGGGCCGCAGCTGCCATACAGCAGGTCGCGTCCGACTTTTTGCATGTCCTTGTTCTGCCGCCTCAAGTAGAACTTGATCCGCGAGCGCTGAAACAGCGACGGCAAGGGTTTACGCCGTGGGACCTCGCGCTGCAGGCGCAGCAACTCCGGCCGGAAGGCTTCGCCATGGCGCTGGAAAAACAGCGCTTGCATGGCGTGGAAGAAGTCCTTGTCGGAGAAGTAGTGATAGATGCAACTCTTGCTCTCGCCCACGGATTGACCGCGCAAGGCAAATGACAAGGCGATCTGTTCCAGGGTGTGCAGGTCCTTGATGTGGGCGCTCCACTCGTCAATCAAGGCAATCGAGGCTTGCATCAGCGGACCATCGCCGGCCGTCAGGCCACAAACCCCGCTGTTGAACAGGCGCTGGTCGTCGGCTACCGACTGACCGCTGGCCTGCAGGTAGCGGTCGAGTTTGACGAACTCGGGGCGGGTACGGACCTCTGACCAGAGAAACTCGTCTTCATCGATCAGATACTGGCCGGGTGCGATGCGATCGAACAGCCGCTGCGGGTCGGCCTCGAACAAGGTGTCGGTATCGACAAACAGGGTCTTGTCCGCCAGCACGAGGCCTGCGGCAAAGGCACAGGCCTTGCGCCGGTGGTAGTAGCCCTGGTCACCCTGCCACTCGACCAGCATTTGTTCACTCAACGGCACCACTTGCACCGGCCAGCCGCGGTAATCCTCGGGACGGTCGGTCATGACCCGAATCACCAGCGGCTCGGCACTCTTGCTCTGGTCGAGGGCCGTCAGAATGCTGAACTTCGCTTCATGGCGATAAACCTCTTTGCCGCCATAAACCAGATAGAGCAACTGCTGCGGTACTTTTTGTATCGTCATCAAGCGTCCGGTCTCGCGCGCTCTCCGGACGGTCAAGGGGCTCGACCTGCCGGAGTGGCATAAAAGCGGACGATTGTACGATTAATCCCAATTAAGGATCAGAAATATCCGATAAACCTGAACGAGAAAGACCGGCTCAATGCATCTCGGTAAAGGCCAGCTTCATCCCGATGGCGATCAGCACCGCGCCCATGGTGCGGTCGAACCAGTGGCCCATGCGGGCAAAACCGGCGCGGACTTTCTGCTGGCTGAACAGCAGCGCCACCAGGCAGAACCAGGTAGCCGTCGCCACCGCCAGGTACACGCCATAACCGGCCTGGATGGCCAGGGGCGTGTGCGGATTGATGACTACGGTGAACAGTGACAGGAAAAACAGCGTCGCTTTCGGGTTCAGGCCGTTGGTCACGAAGCCGGAAGTGAAGGCACCGCGCGCGGTGCGCTCGCCAGCTTCCAGGTGCAGATTCTCGGTAGCTGGCTTGGCCGGCTGCGCCCGCAGGGCCTTGTAGCCGATGTACAGCAGGTAAGCGGCGGCGGCCCATTTCAGCGCGTTGAACAGCACGATCGACTGCGACACGATCAGACCGATACCCAGCAGCGAATACCCCACATGCAGGAAGATCGCGGTGCCGACGCCCAAGGCGGTCCAGGTGCCGGCGCGGCGACCGTGGGTCACGCTTTCGCGCACCACGACGGCGAAATCCGGGCCCGGGCTGGCCACTGCAAGCAGGTGAATAAGGGCGACGGTCAAGAACTCGGCGAGGTACATGGACACTCCTGTGTATCTAATTATTTCATCTGTTAGGCTCGGCAGATTACGCCTTCGGACCCTCGTGCAAAAGGTACAGTTGATGACTAACAATCGCCGCGCCGTCTTCCTCGACCACAGCTCCCTGGACCTCGGCGACCTCGACCTCAGCGCGCTGCGCCACAGCTTCGACGAACTGCAACTGCATGACCGGACCAGCCCCGAACAGGTGGTCGAGCGCCTGCAGGGAGCCCAGGTGGCGATCAGCAACAAAGTACCGCTCAATGCCGAAACCCTGGCCGCCTGCCCCGGGCTGAAACTGATCCTGGTGGCGGCCACTGGTACCAACAATGTTGATTTGGCCGCCGCCCGCGCCCAGGGCATCACCGTCGCCAACTGCCAGGGCTACGGCACGCCATCGGTGGCCCAGCACACCCTCATGCTGCTGCTTAACCTCGCCACCCGCCTCGGCGATTACCGCCAGGCGGTCAGCGACGGTCGCTGGCAGCAGGCCCGGCAGTTCTGCCTGCTGGACTTCCCGATCGTCGAACTGCAAGGCAAGACCCTGGGCCTGCTGGGCCATGGCGAACTGGGTGGCGCCGTCGCCCGCCTGGCCGAAGCCTTCGGCATGCGCGTGCTGCTGGGGCAGATTCCCGGCCGCCCGGCCCGCGCCGACCGCCTGCCGCTGGACGAATTGCTGCCACAAGTCGATGCACTGACCTTGCACTGCCCGCTCAACGAACATACCCGGCACTTTATCGGCGCCCGGGAGCTGGCCCTGCTCAAGCCCCAGGCCTTTGTGGTCAACACCGCCCGTGGCGGCCTGATCGACGAGCAAGCCCTGGCCGATGCCCTGCGCAGCGGTCACCTGGGCGGCGCGGCCACCGACGTGTTGAGCGTCGAGCCACCGACCGCTGGCAACCCGCTGCTGGCCCATGACATCCCGCGGCTGATCGTGACCCCACACAACGCCTGGGGCAGCCGCGAAGCCCGGCAGCGCATCGTCGGCCAGCTGGCGGAAAACGCCCAGGCGTTTTTCAGCGGTACAGCGCTGCGGGTCGTCAGTTGATAAACTGCGCCACTTTTTTCCCAGGAGCAGATTATGGATCCGCGCAGTGAAGTACTGCTTCGTCAGGCTGACTTGTTTCAAGGCTCGTTGCTGCTGGCCGGCCTGCCCGCCGATGACCTGCTCGGCCGCCTGCCGGGCGCCCATGGCTGGTGCTGGCACGCCGGCGATCAGGCCGCCCTGGATGCGCGTTTCGCCGGGCGCAGCCACTTCGGCGTGACGGCCCCCGAGCAAGCCTTTGCCAACGCCGTGCTGTTCCTGCCCAAGTCCAAGGAATTAACCGACTACCTGCTCAACGCCCTCGCCTCGCGCCTGGCCGGGCGCGAGCTGTATCTGGTCGGGGAGAAACGCAGCGGCATCGAACGCGCGGCCAAGCAGCTCAACCCCTTCGGCAAACCGCGCAAGCTCGACAGCGCGCGGCACTGCCAGCTGTGGCAAGTGACGGTAGATAACGCGCCACAAGCCGTCAGCCTGGAAAGCCTGGCCCAGGAATATGAACTGCCGTTGGCCGAAGGGCCGCTGAAAGTGGTCAGCCTGCCGGGGGTGTTCAGCCATGGTCGCCTGGATCGCGGCAGCGCCCTGTTGCTGGAACACCTGGACAAACTGCCCAGCGGCCACCTGCTGGATTTCGGTTGCGGCGCCGGGGTTCTGGGCGCGGCGATCAAACGTCGCTACCCCCATAACAATGTGACCCTGCTCGACGTCGATGCCTTCGCCGCTGCCAGCAGTCGCCTGACCCTGGCCGCCAATGGCCTGGAAGCCGAGGTCCTGACCGGTGACGGCATCGATGCCGCGCCCATGGGTTTGAACACCATCCTGACCAATCCGCCGTTCCATGTCGGGGTCCACACGGACTACCAGGCAACGGAGAACCTGCTGCGAAAAGCAGCCAAACATCTGAAAACCGGTGGCGAACTTCGGCTGGTGGCCAACAGCTTCCTGCGTTATCAACCGCTGATCGAAGAGCATCTCGGCCCTTGTTCGATCAAGGCCGAAGGCCAGGGTTTTCGCATCTACAGCGCCAAGCGCGGCTGAAAACCTTTTTGCAAAAGAACGCTTGCCGAATGGATTTTGCCTAGGCAGAATCCGCTCCGTCCTAGGGGAGTAGTCTCCCGCGAGCGTCACGCTCGCCCGGCATGCGTCAACATACTTGATCCTCAGATCATGGCGCATGCGACCCAAGAGTCCGCACAGACGGACCGCAGGGTTTGACAAGACCTATGACACGCACACCTTACCCGGGGCGGGAAGGCTGTACGTGTCATAGCCGTGTCGACCCGCCCCTTAGGAATGCCCTGATGCTGGATTCTCTACTGGTTCCCACCGCGATCGTTGCCTTGGCCGAAATCGGCGACAAGACGCAACTGCTTGCCCTCATTCTCGCCGCGCGCTTTCGCAAACCCTGGCCGATCATCGCTGGCATCGTCGCCGCGACCCTGGCCAACCATGCGGCAGCCGGTGCGGTAGGCGCCTGGTTCGGCAGCTTCTTCTCGGACGCGACCTTGCACTGGATCCTCGCCGCGAGCTTTACCGCGACCGCACTCTGGACCCTGGTGCCGGACAAGATGGATGACGACGAAGCCAGCACCGCCCGCAAGTTCGGCCCCTTCCTGACCACGCTGATCGCGTTCTTCCTCGCTGAAATCGGCGACAAGACCCAGATCGCCACCGTCATGCTCGCGGCGCAATACCCGGAACTGTGGCTGGTGATCATCGGCACCACCGCCGGCATGCTGATCGCCAACGTCCCGGTGGTACTGGCCGGCAACTTCGCTGCGGAGAAACTGCCCCTGACCCTGATCCGTCGCCTCGCGGCCTCGGCGTTCTTCATCCTGGCCATTGTCGCGGTGTACAAGGCCATGCAGAGCAGCGGCTGGTTGTAAGCGCACCATCAGCAGGCACACCTCCAGGCAAACCTGCGAGCACAAAAAAGCCCCGAACCAGTCGGGGCTTTCTTTTGCAGGGGGCCGGCTTGTTCACGACCCTGTCGTCAACAACACGCCAGACGATCAGGGCCTCTTGGCTTGCTGGTACAACGGCATCACCTTCGGAATCGCCGCTTCCAACGAGGAAATACGACTGCCGGACGCCGGGTGAGTACTGAGGAATTCAGGTGGCGCGCCTTCCGAAGCCTTGCTCATCTTGTTCCACAGGGTAATGGCCGCGTTCGGGTTGTAGCCGGCGCGGGCCGCCAGTTCCAGGCCGATCAGGTCGGCTTCGTTTTCATTGCCGCGACTGTTGGGCAGGGTCATCAACAGGTTGACCCCGTTGTCGCCCACGGCGACCGCTTCCTGCGGCGCGCCGGCGATCAGCGCAATCTGCTTCAGCGCGCTGACACCGTAGGCCTTGGACATCGCTTCACGACCGTGCTCGCGCAAGGCGTGAGCGATTTCATGCCCCATGACCGCGGCGATTTCATCGTCGGTCAGTTGCAACTTGTCGATGATCCCAGTGTAGAAAATGATCTTGCCGCCAGGACCACAGTTGGCGTTGAGCTCATCGTTCTTGATCAGGTTGACTTCCCAATTCCACTGCGCGGAATCCGGGCGGAACACCGGGGCCTGGGCAATCAGCCGGTTAGCGATCGCCTGGAGGCGCCTGGCATTGGCACTGGACTTGTCCAGCACGTTCTTGCTGCTCGCCTCGCCGATCGTCTGTTGATAGGACTGCGCGTAGGACTGGTTGACCTCATCGGTCGACAGCATGCTGAACATGTACTGCTTGCGATCGACCCCAACAGCGCCACCGCTGGTGGTGTTGACCGACTGGCAACCCGACAGCAGCAACGCAGCGGTGAGTGCACCCAAAACCTGCTTCTTACTCATGAAAACGCTCCCTGAAAACATGGCGCGTATCCTAGGCCCAGTTGTGTATCGACGCCAGATACAACGGACGTGTAGCACGCTGTTTTCAGATACGGCACCGTAGGAAAAAATTCACAGAACCTCCCCCTCCGCGCTGGCAACGGCCGGCAGCTGTCCATTTGCGACATGCCAGCCTACAAAACAGCCATTTTTCCAATCCTCGCTCATGGTCGGCGAGGGCCTTGCCGATACAACGGGGCAGACGTCATTCCTGCGTCCGGAGCCCTTATGAAATTCAAGTCGATCCAGTTTTCCGTGGCCGCCCTGGCCGGTGCCATCGTCCTCAGCGTGGTCGTTGCCCTGGTGCTGTACGCCCTGTTCGCCGGTGCCCGGACCCAGGAGATGGTGCAGCAGCAAACCCAGGCTCAATTCGAGCAAGTCATCGAGCAGCGACTGGTCGGCCTGGCGCAGACCCAGGTCAGCCAGATCCAGCGTGAACTCGAGGCGCCCCTGCTGATCGCCGGCGGGCTGGTGCGGATCAACGCGCTGATCGGCAGCAAGGGCGCGGACGGCAATCCACAGCTCAATCTCAGCCGCGAGCAGTTGATCAACCTGATCAAGGAAAACGTCGCGCAGAACCCGAAGATTCTCGGTGCCTATATAGGCTGGGAAAAGAACGCCATCGACCATAACGACAGCGCCTATGTCGACACCAAGGTGGTGGGTATCGATGCCAGCAACGGACGCTTCCTGCCGTGGTGGTTCCGCAACGAAGACGGCAGCCTGGGCCTGGACAAACTGGTGGACGTGGACGACCAGAAAGTCCTGTCCACTGGCGTGCGTGCCAGCGAGTACTACCTGTGCTCCAAGGAAAGCAAGAAATCCTGCGTGATCGACCCGGCGCCGTACAAGGTCGGCGACAAGATCGTCATGCTCGCCTCCTTTATTGAACCCATCCTGCTCGACGGGGCCTTCCAGGGCATCGTCGGTGCCGACCTGTCGGTGAACTTCATCCAGGACATGCTCCTGGGCGCCAACCGGAAACTCTATAACGGCGTCGGCGAAATGGCCCTGATCGGTGGCAATGGCCGGCTGGTGGCCTACACCAAGGACCCGAGCAAGTTCGGCGAAAAGGTCAGCGACATTCTCGACAGCGAGGAAGTCGCCAAGCTGGGCAACCTCAAGCGCGGCGAAGTGAACTACAACGTCGATCAGGCCCACGGGCGGATCGAGCTGTACCTGCCGTTCGGCATTGGCCAGGCCGACGCCCGCTGGATCCTGATGCTGCAACTGCCGCTGGACGCTGTCATGGCCGACCTGCAGAAACTGCAGAGCGACCTGGCCGAACAACGCCAGGCCGACACCTTCGGCATGGCCATGGTCGGCCTGATCATCGCCGGCCTCGGCCTGCTGGTGATCTGGCTGGTGGGCCACGGCATCGCCCGTCCGCTCAAGCAAATGGTGGCCATGCTCGACGACATCGCCCAGGGCGAAGGCGACCTGACCCGCCGCCTGAGCAGCGACCGCGCCGACGAACTGGGCTCGATCGCCAAGGGCTTCAATACCTTCCTGGCCAAGCTGCAGGCGATGATCAGCCAGGTGGTGACCTCGGTGCAGAGCGTCAGCGACTCCTCCGAACACACCGCCGATATCGCCATTCGCACCAACCAGGGCGTGCACAAGCAGATGGCCGAGATCGACCAGGTGGCCACCGCCGTGCATGAAATGACCGCCACCGCCCAGGACGTGGCCCGCAACGCGACCCAGGCCGCGCAAGCCGCCAACCATGCCGACCAGGCCGCCAGCCAGGGCATGCGGATCGTGCGCGACACCTCGACCGCCATCGGCGCCCTGGCCGTGGAAATCGGTCGGGCGGTGGGCGTCGTGCAGACCCTGGCCAAGGACAGCGAGAACATCAACGCAATCCTGATCGCCATTCGCGGCATCGCCGAACAGACCAACCTGCTGGCCCTCAACGCCGCCATCGAAGCCGCCCGTGCCGGCGAACAGGGCCGCGGCTTTGCCGTGGTGGCCGATGAAGTGCGCAACCTGGCGCAGAAAACCCAGCAGGCAACCGAAGAAATCCAGTCGATGATCCAGCAACTGCAGCAAGGCACCCGCGATGTGGTACGGGTCATGGAAGACAGCCAGAACCGCACCGACGAAAGCGTGCAGCACGCGGCGAAAGCGGCCGAAGCCCTGGAAACCATCACTCAGGCGGTGTCGGTGATCAATGACATGAACACCCAGATCGCCAGCGCCGCCGAAGAGCAAAGCGCCGTCGCCGAGGACATCAACCGCAACGTGATCAATATCGGCCAGGTGGCCAACGAAGTGGCGGGCGGCGCCGACGAATCCAGCGCAGCCAGCGCCGGCCTGACCAAGCTGGCCGAGCAGCAGCGGCGCCTGATCAATCAGTTCAAGGTGTAAAAAAGGCCCTGCGGACCTTGCGCAACCTTCGGCAGCGGCTACAGGGATTGCGGCGCGATTCAACAGCCCGACACGGGCTCTGTAGTCGCTGCCGTAGGCTGCGATCGAGTTGGGCGGCACTCCGTGCGAAGCGCTAGCCGAATCAGGCCACGCGACTCAGGGACGGCGTCAACCCGGGGTCAGGCATTCCGGGGCGTTGAGCTTCGGATCGTTCACCAGGTTGGCCAGCACCCGCTCGCGCAAGGCGGCCGGTGGGCTGGCCAGCAAGGCTTGCAGCACCGGCAACGGTGTATCGGGGTCGAGCCAGGCTTCCTGGCCCTGGGCATCGAGAATCAATGGCCGACGCTGGCTGGCCGCCGGCTGGGTGACCACTGCGGTGCTCAGCCAGACCTGTTCCTGCACTGGATAGGCTTCCCAGATCGCCGCGAAGAACAGCGACGAACCCTCCCCCGGCGTCAGCCAGTACGGGCGCTTGCGGGTGCCGCCGCGCCATTCGTAAAAACCGTTGGCCGGCAGCAGGCAGCGGCGCTGGCGAAAGGCTTCGCGGAACATCGGCTGTTCGGCCAGGGTTTCGGCACGGGCATGGGCCGGGGTGCGCGACAGATCGGTCAGCCAGGGTGGCGTCAGGCCCCAGCGGGCGCGGGCAAGGTTGCGCTGGCCGTCGCTGTTGCGCAGGATCAGCACCGAATCGTTGGGTGATATGTTCCACTGCGCCTGCTGGTCCGCCGGAAATCCGGGCAAGACGGCAAACGCTTGGTTCCAGCGAAACAGGGCATAACGTCCACACATGGGGCAAACAACTCTCGGAAAATCGGCGGCCAGCCTAACAGATCAGCACGCCGGCATGATTGGCTGGCTCGTCGCCGGGCATCGGCAGCGCGGCATTGTACGCGGCGATCAGCTCCCGAGCGTATTGCGCCTGGTCGTTATCCACCGCCAGCCCAAGGAGGCCGAACATGGGCAACTCACCGGTACCGCCAAGCAAATCCCGCCCCACCAGATGCGCCTCGACCCCCTCGCTGGCCAGCATGCCCTGAAGCAACTCCGCCTCCAGCAGGTTTTCCGGTTCGTAGATTCGCTGCATAAAGCCCCCCGTCACTCGTTTTCGCTGCGCACGTCGAGCATCCATTCCTGCCCGTCGGTCTGCAGGGTAAACACAATGGGCCGACAACAGACCGGACAATCCTCGATGTACTGCTGATCGCCCCCGGACAGGTCCAGTACAGCCTCGGCCTCTTCACCACAGTAGGGACATTGATAGCGCTCGGTTTCCAGCATCGCGGCCTCCGGAGTGACTTGTGCGTATAATCGCCGGTCTATTTGCAGGGCTATTGAGATCTGAGCTTACTTTTCAGACCGCGCCCGGCTATTTTTCGATCCAAACCTTTTCTTACCTAGCCGTTTCCAACAAGAGAGCATGATGGGCGAATTCGATGCCATCCGACCTTACGACGACACTGAAGTACCAGCGGTGCTGGCTCGACTGCTCGGCGACAAGGCGTTTCTAGATATCCTCACCCACTTCAGCTTCCCGCGCTTTGCCGGTGCTTTCGGCTGGCTGCTCAAACCCCTTATAGCTCATCGGCTGCGCCGTGAGTTCGCCGCGGTCACTTCGGTGGCGACCCTGCAGGACAAGGTCGAGTTCTACGTCGACCGCACCATCGAGCGGGCCACCGACGGCGTGACCTACACCGGGGTCGAGCAGTTCAAGTCCGGCAGCGCCTACCTGTTCATCGCCAACCACCGCGACATCGTGATGGACCCGGCCTTCGTCAATTACGCGGTGTACCACGCCGGGCTGCCGACCCCGCGCATCGCCATTGGCGACAACCTGCTGCAGAAGCCTTTCGTCAGCGACCTGATGCGCCTGAACAAGAGCTTCATCGTGCACCGTTCTATCACCGGACGCCGGGAAAAGATGGCCGCCTACCAGCTGCTGTCGGCCTACATCAACCACTCGATCCGCAACGATTGCGCATCGATCTGGATTGCCCAGGCCGAAGGCCGGGCCAAGGACGGCGACGACCGTACCGAATCGGCGATCCTCAAGATGTTCCACATGAGCCGCAAGGACGAGCCGTTCGGCGAGGTCATCCAGTCGCTGAACCTGACCCCGGTGTCGATCAGCTACGAATACGACCCTTGCGATCAGGCCAAGGCCCGCGAGCTGTATATCCGCGCTACCACCGGCAGCTACACCAAGGCCCCGGGCGAGGACGACATCAGCATCGCCAAAGGCATCACCGGCTATAAGGGCCGGGTCCATGTGAACTTCGCCGCGCCGATCAGCGAGCTGTTCGAGGACACCAAGCAATTGGCGGTGGAGATGGACCGGCAGATCCTCGGCGGTTATCGCCTGTTCCCGGTGCATTACCTGGCCTACGCCCAGTGGAGCGATGCCGACCCGGCGCTGCAGGTACCGAGCGCGGCCCAGGTGTTCCCGGCGGACGAACTGGCCAAGGCCCAGGAAGAGTGGCAACGGCGCCTGGACGCCTGCCCGGAGGAACATCGCCCGTACCTGGTGCTGCAATATGCGACGCCGGTGCGCAATCAGTATCGGGTCAAGGCGGGACTGGCATTGCCATAACGCTCACCGCACACGACAACGGCGCCAGAAGGCGCCGTTGTCGTTTGTGCAATGTGTGCCGGGAAACGATGCCGATCGCCAGCTTGCTCGCGAGAGCGGCCTCGGCTTTCAGAATCGGGTACTGATCCAGGACACCAGCAACGCCAGCCCCAGGCAGGCAAAACCGAAGCGGTAGAAGAACCGGTTCATGCGCAAGGTCGCATCGTCCAATGCCTGCCCCGGCAGATCCTGGGAGCGGGATTGGCCCTGGGCGGCCAGATTGGCCAGCGCGCGCTGCTCACGACGTCGTGTGGCGTGCAACAACCAGCTACCGGGAAAGGCGAACAGCAAGGCAAGAATATTGATCAGCTTGGCGGGGTGGGCGCTGAACAGCGACCAGATCAGTTGCAGCGACATCACGAACCTCGAATGAAACCGGATAACGAGCCCTGACGGCTCGCGGCGCGGATTTTACCCAAAGGCCCACTTTCTGCCTGGGCTTTCCGACAGATAACAAGCCGCCTGCCGGTTAATTCACCCTGTCATACGTTCGTCATACAAACAGGCCAGTCTGGCGCCCCTCGAAACCGACACGGAGCTTGTCATGCTGCACGCAGAAAACCAGGACCGCCTCTACCTGATCGCCCCCAGCGACGAACAGGAAGCCTTGGTCGGCGCCTTGGCCTTCAACGTCCAGGACCGCCACTGGCTGGTGTATTGCGCCCTCGGCGGGCACCAGCATGCCGACCTGCCGGAAACCGACCTGCTGACAGGCGTCAGCGTGCTGGATTTTTACGTCGAGGCGGCGTGAGTCCGGACTCGAAACAAATCGACAGTCAATAAAAAGCCCGGCTTCTGTGGAAGCCGGGCTTTTTTGTGTACAGCGCCGAAGCCGTCAAGCAAGGCCCTTCGGGCCTTATCGTCCGAACGCGGCCCGAGCCTGCGGCAGCGGCTACACAAGGCTCACATCATTCGCCGAGAATCTGGCCGATGCTCGGGTCCTTGAACAGGCGGGTCAAGGCGTCGCTGAGCACGTCGCTGACCAGCTTGGTATTGGTTTCCTGGTTCGGCGCCATGCCGAAACGCTGGTCCAGGGACGCACCGTAGCGACCGCTGTAGCGGCGGTTGGCGTTCTGCACATCGGAACGGAAGGTCGCACCGATGGTGGCCTCGGTCACGTACAGGCCTTCCTTGGGCGACTGATACTTCAGCTCGGCCAGGGTCACGGTCAGTTGCGGAGCGTTCAGCGCGTTGGCGGTCGGGGTAAAGCCCAGCAGGCGTACCGCGGCCTCGGCCTGGGCCTGCAGCTTCGGCAGGATCTGCGCGCCCTGGACGGTAATCGCGCTGGTTTCAGGGTACAGCCCGCCGCGGGTACCCAGGGTTGGCGACGGACGGCCATCGACCACTTTCACGACCACCGGCTGGCCATGGCCGACCGGCGCGAGCTGAGTGGTGAGCTTCGGTTCCGGGCTGAGTTGTTGCGGGCTATGGGCGCAACCAGCCAGCGTCAAACTGGTCACAGTAATCAAACCGAACAACAGGCGTTGCAACATGCTCATTTCTCCAGGAATCAGGCACAGACAGACGCGCAGTATAGCGGGGGTCAGCGGCCGCTAACCAGCGGCCCGGCGCGAGTCAGTCAGCTCTCATACAGGTTCGGTACAAGGCGCTTGCTGTAACCTCCCCGTCACGGACGTTACATGGCCATGTAACGCCCAGGCGGCATTCTTCATCGCAACTGCCCAACAGGTACATCGCCATGCATTTCCTCTGGTCCTTGTTCGCTCCGCGCCAGAAATACCGCAGCTTCGCCAAGCTCGACCCGCAGGGCCGCTGCCAGGCTTTCAAGCACTGCAAAGTGCCGCCAATGGGCGACGGCTGGGTGGAAATCGAGGAAATCCGTCTCAACTGGTTGCACCAGCCGCTACCCGCCAGCGCCCGCGTCAGCCCACGCATTGCCCGCGCCCGGGTGCAACCGATGATGGCTACCTGACCAAAAGACTAATAAAAGTCATTAAACAGGATCATTTCCGCGCGTTTCTTCGTTACAATCTCCCCCCGATTATAAGGACGTCTCCTGATCGGGCCTCGCAGCATCGCTGATGCATCAGCTTCAGCTCCCCCGCATTGCCCACAGAGAGCCGCCCACACAGATCGAGTGAAGCCGGCGTGCTTGCTGTTCATCTTGCAAACCACCGCTTTTCGCGCATCTGCAGAGCTGCCATTGCTCGGCCACTAAGCTGTTCGCCCGTTAATGCCACGTGCTCCATGTCGGCATTCACCCCTCGGGCCGGTGCCAGGCTTGGACAGCCCTTTTTTGAGGTTCACGTCTTCAAAAGAGCGTGAAAAAACGGGTTTTCACAACTTCACAAGAGTGTGGCGAGCAAATGAATAGTTTTGCGTCTGTACTGGCACCATTAGCGTCTACAACAGCCCGATTACACAGGACCGAGCACGCCTCAGATACTTGCGCTTGAAGCCTGTCCGCTACGGATTTGGTTGCACAAACGGACTCTTGACCATAAGTCGAATTGCCCGCCCTGCCCTGAAATGCGTTCATACGCGGATCAGGCCCGGTTGGTAGCGTCCGTCGAAGTTGCGAAAAATTGCGAAGATTCGGACATGGCGATCCTGGCCATGAGTGACCCGGGGCATAACGTGAACCGCCCCTTACTCCTGGCAGCTATGCCGTCAATTTGGTGCTGCAGATTTTGGAGACGCGTTAATGGCGCATAACGAAGCAGTAGACGTCGTATTGGTTGGGGCCGGTATCATGAGTGCCACCCTCGCTGTACTGCTCAAGGAGCTCGACCCCGCGATCAAGCTGGAAGTCGTCGAGCTGATGGATTCGGGTGCCGCGGAAAGTTCCAACCCGTGGAACAACGCCGGTACCGGCCACGCCGGCCTCTGTGAGCTGAACTACACGCCACAGGCCGCCGACGGTTCCGTCGATATCAAGAAAGCCGTGCACATCAACACCCAGTTCGAGGTGTCGAAGCAGTTCTGGTCCTACCTGACCAAGAAAGGCACCTTCGGCTCGTCCAAGTCCTTTATCAGCCCGGTGCCGCACCTGAGCTTCGTCCAGGGCGACAGCGGTGTGTCCTTCCTGAAGAAGCGCTTTGAAGTGCTGAGCAAGCACCACGCTTTCGCGGACATGGAATACACCGAAGACAAGGCCAAGATGGCCGAGTGGATGCCGCTGATGATGCCGGGGCGCGCGGCTGACGAAGTCCTCGCCGCCACCCGCGTGATCAACGGCACCGACGTCAACTTCGGCGCCCTGACCAACCAGTTGCTCAAGCACCTGACCAGCGCACCCGATGCCCAGGTCAAGTACTGCAAGCGCGTGACCGGCCTGAAACGCAACAAGGACAACGGCTGGACCGTCAGCATCAAGGACGTCAACAGCGGCAACACCCGTGAAGTCGACGCCAAGTTCGTGTTCCTCGGCGCTGGTGGCGCAGCACTGCCGCTGCTGCAGGCTTCGGGCATCGAGGAAAGCAAAGGCTTCGGCGGCTTCCCGATCAGCGGCCAGTGGCTGCGTTGCGACAACCCGGAAGTGGTCAAGCATCACCAGGCCAAGGTCTACAGTCAGGCCGCGGTCGGTTCGCCACCGATGTCCGTGCCGCACCTGGACACCCGCGTGGTCGATGGCAAGAAGTCCCTGCTGTTCGGGCCGTACGCCGGCTTCACCACCAAGTTCCTCAAGCACGGCTCGTTCATGGACCTGCCGATGTCGGTTCGCGCCGGCAATATCGGCCCGATGCTGGCCGTGGCCAAGAACAACATGGACCTGACCAAGTACCTGGTCAGCGAAGTGATGCAGTCCATGGAGCAGCGCCTGGAATCCCTGCGTCGCTTCTACCCGGAGGCCAAGGCCGAAGACTGGCGCCTGGAAGTGGCCGGCCAGCGGGTGCAGATCATCAAGAAGGATCCGAAGAAAGGCGGCGTGCTGCAGTTTGGTACCGAGCTGGTCGCAGCCAAGGACGGCTCCCTCGCCGCCCTGCTCGGCGCTTCACCAGGCGCTTCGGTGACCGTCTCGATCATGCTGGAACTGATCGAGCGCTGCTTCCCGGCCAAGGCCAGCGGCGAGTGGGCCAGCAAGCTCAAGGAAATCTTCCCGGCCCGTGAAAAGGCCCTGGAAACCGACGCCGCGCTGTACCGCAAGATCAACAGCGAGAACAACGTCAGCCTGGAACTGGTCGAACAGAGCAGCGAAGCCGAAAGCTACGCTTAAGCCGCGCTCATGAAAAACGCCCCGCTCTCTTGGAGAACGGGGCGTTTTTTTATCGCCGCTTAAACACAGCCACAGACGGGGCGGTGAGTTTTCAGCCGCGGGCTTTTTCGATCAGTTCGATGTAGTCGGCGGCATTGCGCTGGTCCTGGATCAGGGCCACGAAGTCCTTGCCGTGTTCGTCCTTGCCGTCCAGGTCGTAGCCGGCCTCGACGAAGAACACCAGGAAACGCTCGAAATCGTCGATACGCAGGCCACGATAGGCCTTGATCAGCTTGTGCAGGGACGGCGAAGTGGCGTCGGCCGGCTCGAAATCGAGGAACAGTTTGATCTGCGCATCGCCGATCTCGTCACCAATCACTTGTTTCTTATCTTTACGCATTGCCGACTCCAGCTCGCAGACATTTCACGGGGCAGGCAGTTTACCCCCAGGCCGCATCGGGCCTCAACGCGAGTGTACGGCGCCGGTGTGCAGATCGGCCCAGATGTGGCCGTTGGCGTAGCTGAGGAACTGGCAATACACCGTGTCGTTGCGCAACAGGTCCATCACCACCCGATACTGGGCCAATGGATAGAACAGGGTGAGGGTCTTGCTCTTGGCGTCGAACTGGGGCTTTTTCAGGCTTTTGCTCTCGCCATCGAAATTCACCAGCACCTGGCTGATGGTCGCGCCCTTGTTCAACGGCTTGCCCTTGAGCCGGACCAGCAGCGGCGAAGTGACCGGGATCGGTTGCTGGTTGGATTGGCGCTGGCTGCCGATGACCACCGAGTATTCGGTGACCTGCAACAACTGTTGCTGCTCGGGGGCGGCGTCACGCAGGGTCAGGTCATCGGGGGGCAGGAACTGCGCATGCATGGGCGCCGGGGCGGCGGCCAGGGGCAGGCTCAGGATCAGAACAAAGGCCGCGCAACTGCGAATCAAAAGGCTCATGACAGGCTCCGGACACAAGGCCTGGCACTCTAGCATGGGTCAGCGCAGATTTTTTGCAGCGGCTACAGCTCAAGCGCGAGGATGGCGCTCAGTCGAACTGGGCGCGCATCCAGGCCTGGTATTCGGCCACATCCGGCTCCCCCTCGCGGGGCGCCCAAGCGGCCAGTTCACCTTCGCCGACCGGGCGATAAGGCCCGGCCTTGCATTCGAACATCAGGCTATCGGGCTCAAGCACCACAAGACCGTGGTAGACGCCGACCGGCAAGTCGACGCCCATGCAATCGCCACCCGCCTGCAGCACACGTTTTTCCAGCACCTGACCGGCGTCGTCGAAAATCAGCAGGCCCAGGCGCCCCTTGAGCACCAGCAAGGTCTCGGCCTTGTCGTCACTCAGGTGACGATGGGGCGGGATATAGGTGGATGGCTGCAGTCCCACCGCCATGCGGTGACAAGGCTCTTGCATCTGATGGAAGTTGTGGTGATGACGACCACGGGGGCTGGCCGAGGACTTTTCGGCCAGTTCGGCAAACAGCGACTGATCCAGATAGCTCGGCCCGCCCATGGCTTACATGCCCTTGACGGCAAAGATGCCGGCAGCGTTGCGCCAGTAACCCTTGTAGTCCATACCGTAACCGAAGATGTAGCGGTCCACGCAGGGCAGGCCGACGTAATCGGCCTTCAGGTCGAGACGGGCCTTGCGGTCGTGGTCCTTGTCGATCAGCACGGCGGTGTGCACCGCGCGGGCACCGGCGTGTTTGCAGAAGTCGATGATCGCGCCCAGGGTATGCCCCTCGTCGAGGATGTCGTCGATGATCAGCACGTCACGGTCGATGAAGGACACTTCCGGCTTGGACTTCCAGAACAGCTCGCCGCCGCTGGTTTCGTTGCGATAGCGGGTAGCGTGCAGGTAGGAAGCTTCCAGGGGGAATTTCAGGTGGGTCAGCAGCTTGCCGGAGAAGATCAGGCCACCGTTCATCACGCAGAAAACCACCGGATTGCGCTCCGCCAGTTGTTCATTGATTTGTGCACCGACTCGGGCGATGGCCGCCTCGACCTCAGCTTCGGTGTACAGGCAGTCAGCCTCGCGCATGATTTGACGGATATGCTCGAGATCAGCGGACATGGCGCTCTCCAGGGGGGTGGCAGTTTCGGAAAAGCGAGCAAAGGTACGCATCCGGCCCGGTCAGATCAAGCGTTTCTGGACTAACGTACTTAGATGTCTATAGGACAACACCCTCGGATAGATTAATCTAGGCCGGTTTTTTTGCCCGCCGCCGGAGCCTTTCCCTATGCCCATCCGTGAGATCCGCCATCCGCTGATCCGACACAAACTTGGCCTTATGCGCCGCGCCGACATTAGCACGAAGAACTTCCGCGAGCTCGCTCAGGAAGTCGGTGCCCTGCTGACGTACGAAGCCACCAAAGACTTGCCGCTCGAATCCTATGAGATTCCGGGCTGGTGCGGCCCCGTCCAGGTCGAGAAGATCGCCGGCAAGAAGATTACCGTGGTGCCGATCCTGCGTGCCGGTATCGGCATGCTCGAAGGCGTGCTCAGCCTGATCCCGGGCGCCAAGGTCAGCGCCGTGGGCGTGGCCCGCAACGAGGAAACCCTGCAGGCGCACACCTACCTGGAAAAACTGGTTCCGGAAATCGACGAACGCCTGGCCATGATCATCGACCCGATGCTCGCCACCGGCAGCTCCATGGTCGCGACCATCGACCTGCTGAAAAAGGCTGGCTGCAAGGACATCCGCGCCATGGTGCTGGTCGCCGCCCCCGAGGGCATCGAAGCCGTCGAGAAAGCGCACCCGGACGTGACCATCTACACCGCATCCATCGATCAGAAACTCAACGAGCACGGCTACATCATCCCGGGCCTGGGCGATGCCGGCGACAAGATCTTCGGCACCAAGCAGAAGGACGCCTGAGCATGCGGGATGAGTTCAACGATCCGCTCTGGCGCCAGGTGCTGTCTGGCGCGCAGATGCTCTTCGTGGCCTTTGGCGCGTTGGTGTTGATGCCGCTGATTACCGGTCTCGACCCCAACGTGGCGCTGTTCACGGCGGGTCTCGGGACTCTGTTGTTCCAGCTCGTGACCGGGCGCCAGGTACCGGTATTCCTGGCCTCCAGCTTTGCCTTCATCACCCCGATCATTCTCGCCAAGGGCCAGTTCGGCCTGGCCGCGACCATGGGCGGGGTGATGGCGGCCGGTTTCGTTTATACCTTCCTGGGCCTGGCGGTGAAGATCAAGGGCACCGGTTTCATCGACCGGCTGCTGCCGCCGGTAGTGATCGGCCCGGTGATCATTTCCATCGGCCTGGCCATGGCACCGATCGCCGCCAACATGGCGATGGGCAAGGCCGGCGACGGCAGCGAGCTGATTCATTACCAGACGGCGATGATGATCTCGATGCCGGCGCTGCTGACCACCCTGATCGTCGCGGTGTTCGGCAAAGGCATCTTCCGCCTGGTGCCGATCATCTCCGGGGTGCTGGTGGGCTTTGCCCTGTCGTTCTACTTCGGCGTGGTCGATACCGCGAAGATCGCCGCGGCGCCCTGGCTGGCCCTGCCGCACTTCACCGCGCCGGAGTTCAACTGGCAGGCGATCCTGTTCATCGTCCCTGTGGCCCTGGCACCCGCCATCGAGCACATCGGTGGGGTGATCGCGGTCGGCAGCGTGACCGGTCGCGATTACCTGAAGAAGCCCGGCCTGCATCGCACCCTGTTCGGTGACGGCATCGCCACCACCGCCGCCGGCCTGTTCGGCGGTCCGCCCAATACCACCTACGCCGAAGTGACTGGCGCGGTCATGCTGACCAAGAACTACAACCCGAAAATCATGACCTGGGCGGCGGTCTTCGCCATCAGCCTGGCGTTTATCGGCAAGTTCGGCGCATTGCTGCAAAGCATTCCGGTACCGGTGATGGGCGGGATTCTCTGCCTGTTGTTCGGTTCGATCGCGGCGGTGGGCATGAACACCCTGATCCGTCACAAGATCGACCTGGGCGAAGCCCGCAATCTGGTGATCGTTTCGGTGACCCTGGTGTTCGGGATTGGCGGGGTGTTGATCGGTACCGGTACCGGTCCGGACGACTTCGGCCTGAAAGGGATCGCCCTGTGCGCCGTCGTCGCGATTGCGCTGAACCTGATCCTGCCGGGCAACGATGGCTGGAAGAACAAGAAGGCTGAGGAACCGCTGATCTGAGGATCCGCGTCAGCCGGAAATCCATCGCGGGCAAGCCTCGCTCCTACAGACGGTATTGCCGTAGGAGCAAGGCTTGCCCGCGATGCGTTTACAACGCCAAAGGCCCGCGCTCGCACAAGGTGTTCAATGCCTTGGCCCATTGCGGGTCATCGTTCAGGCACGGCACCAGTACCAACTCCTCCCCTCCCGCTTCGCGGAACTGTTCGCGACCGCGATCACCGATCTCTTCCAGGGTCTCGATGCAGTCGGCGACAAACGCCGGGCACATCACCAGGATCTTCTTCACCCCCTGTCGGGCCAATTCATCCAGGCGCGCTTCGGTGTAGGGCTCGATCCACTTGGCACGCCCCAGACGGGACTGGAACGACACCGACCACTTGCCGTCCGCCAGCCCCATGCGCTCGGCGAATGCCCGGGCCGTGCTCAGGCACTGGCCGCGGTAACAGGTCGCGGCTACCTCGGGTGTCGCGTTGCGGCAACAATCGCCTTCCAGGCTGTGGCCGGGATTGAGCTTTTTCAGGTGCCGCTCGGGCAAGCCATGAAAGCTCAGCAGCAGATGATCGAAGTCCTGTTGCAGGTGCGGCCTGGCACTGGCCACCAGCGCGTCGAGGTACTCCGGCTGATCGTAAAACGGCTGCAGCACCGACAGCTGCACATCCAGCTTCTTGTCCCGAATCACCCGCCGGGCTTCCTCCACCACCGTGGTCACGGTGCTGTCGGCGAATTGTGGATAGAGCGGCGCCAGGGTGATCTTCTTCTGCCCCTGGGCCACCAGGCGCAGCAACGCCGACTCGATGGACGGCTCGCCATAACGCATCGCCAGTTCCACCGGACCGTGCTTCCACTCACTCGTCATGGCTTCCTGCAAGCGGCGGCTGAGCACCACCAGCGGCGAACCCTGCTCCCACCAGATCGAAGCGTAGGCATGGGCCGATTGCTCCGGACGCTTAATCAGGATCAGCGATACCAGCAACCGCCGAACCGGCCACGGCAGATCGATCACGTAAGGGTCCATCAGGAATTGATTGAGGTAGCTGCGCACATCCGCCACCGAGGTGGAGGCCGGCGAACCCAGGTTGACCAGGAGCAACGCGTGATCGGTCATGCAACGTCCTATTTCAGAGGCGGCTGGACAGGTCGTCCAGGGCCGCACGCAAATCAGTGAACTGGAAAGTGAATCCGGCGGCCTGCAACCGCGCGGGGACCGCGCGCTGACCACCCAGCAGCAACAACGACAATTCCCCCAGGCCGACACGCAAGACAAAGGCCGGCACCGGCACTACCGCCGGCCGGCGCAAGACGCTGCCCAGGGTCTTGGCGAACTCGCGATTGCGCACCGGCCTGGGCGCGCAGGCATTATAAGGACCGCTGGCATCACTGCGGTGCAGAAGAAAATCAATCAGGGCGATTTGATCCTTGATATGAATCCACGGCATCCACTGCCGACCGTTGCCAATCGGCCCGCCCAGCGCCAGTTTGAAGGGCAGCAGCAGGCGCGACAAAAAGCCGCCCTCGGCCGCCAGCACCAGGCCCGTGCGAATCAGCACCACACGCAGGCCCATGGCCTCGGCACGCTGCGCGGTTTCCTCCCAGGCGATACACAACTGGCTGGCGAAATCCTCACTGACCGGGGGCGAATCCTCGTTCAGCTCGCGCTCCCCGCCATCGCCATACCAGCCCACGGCCGACCCGGAGATCAGCAACCCGGGCTTCTGCCCCCGGCTTTCCAGCCAGGCCAACAACTTTTCCGTCAGGGTAATGCGGCTGCTCCAAAGCAGCGCCTTGCGCTTGTGAGTCCAGGGCCGATCGGCGATCGGTGCTCCCGCCAGGTTGATGATGGCGTCGACCGGTTCCTCTGCAAGCTCGTCCAGGCGGGCGATGCCGCGAACCTGAGCGCCACAGAGTTTGGGCACCTCGGTGGGCCGGCGACTCCATACGGTCAACTGATGGCCCTGGGTCAACCAGTGACGGCAGAGCTGACGTCCTATCAAACCAGTACCGCCGGTCAGCAATATGTGCATGACATCTTCCTCGCGTGGCGTTTTACCCGCATCCCTAGTCTATTTTTATAAGCAGGGATCTTTTCAATCGGGCAGGCTCTGTGTTTAACAATAGGACACCCTGTAAAACCGATAACGCCGAAAGTTATACCAAAAAACAAAATTGTACAGATTTTAACGACGGCGTAGTCTGCACAGAAAGGTAAACGAGGCCCCTATGACCGTACCCATCGCAATCATTGGTACCGGCATCGCCGGACTCTCCGCCACCCAGGCGCTGAGAGACGCCGGGCATGTCGTGCAACTCTTCGACAAGAGCCGCGGCAGCGGCGGGCGTATGTCCAGCAAACGCAGCGACGCCGGCGCGCTGGACATGGGCGCGCAATATTTCACCGCCCGCGACCGGCGCTTCGTCACCGAAGTCCAGCGCTGGCAAGCCAATGGCTGGGCCGCCGAATGGGCGCCGCAGCTGTACAACTTCCATGGCGGCCAGCTCACCCCGTCGCCGGACGAACAGACCCGCTGGGTCGGCACCCCACGCATGAGCGCCATCACCCGTGGCCTGCTGGGCGAAACTGAGGTGCATTTCGCCTGCCGCATCACCGAGGTCTACCGCGGCGAACAGCATTGGCACCTGCAGGATGCCGAAGGTTTCACCCACGGCCCGTTCAGCCACGTGATCATCGCCACGCCGGCCCCCCAGGCCACCGCCCTGCTGGCCGCCGCACCGAAACTGGCGAGTGCCGCCGCCGGGGTGAAGATGGACCCGACCTGGGCTGTCGCCCTGGCATTCGAGACCGCGCTGGAAACCCCAGTGGAAGGCTGCTTCGTACAGGACAGCCCGCTGGACTGGCTGGCCCGCAACCGCAGCAAGCCAGGGCGCGACAACAGCCTCGACACCTGGGTCCTGCATGCCAGCAGCACCTGGAGCCGCCAGCACATCGATCTGCCGAAAGAAGCAGTGATTGAACAGTTGCACGGCGCATTCGCCGAACTGCTGCACAGCGCCATGCCCGCCCCGACCTTCAGCCTCGCCCACCGCTGGCTCTACGCTCGCCCGGCCAGCAGCCATGAGTGGGGAGCCCTGGCGGATGTCGATCTGGGGCTCTATGTGTGCGGCGACTGGTGCCTGTCCGGTCGCGTCGAAGGGGCCTGGCTCAGCGGGCAGGAGGCCGCCCGCCGGTTGCACGAAAACCTGTAAGCGCATCACCCGCGTAACGTTTTGCTGCTGTCGCAATGGACAGCAGCCTGTCTGCTCCGCTCAAGAATCGAACACACTTCTACCAGTCGGACCGTTCCGAGACGAAGAAAAACGCGCGCCACAATCTCATGCGTTAGCCAGCCAGCAATCGCACGACAGATGAGCAGGACATAACCCGAAGGGCTGCGCGGCAAACCTATACAAAATATTTGACTTGCACACCTTTGACCCTATGATGAGGCAAAGTTGTACAAAATCTTATTTTTGTACATGAAACCGGAGCCTCTCACATGCCCGACAAGCCAGCCCAGACCGACAAGCCGAGAATCGCCATCAGCGCCTGCCTGCTGGGGGCGCCTGTGCGCTACAACGGCGGGCACAAGGAATCGCGCCTGTGCAGCCAGGCCCTCGCTGAGTTTTTCGAGTTTGTCCCGCTGTGCCCGGAAGTCGCCATCGGCCTGGGTACCCCCCGCGAACCGATCCGCCTGATGGGCGATCCGCGGCAACCGCGGGCCGTTGGCAGTGTCGACCAAACCATGGATGTCACCCGGGCACTCACCGATTACGGCCAGCGCATGGCCGCTGAACTGGACAGCCTCTGCGGCTACATCTTCATGCAGAAATCTCCGTCCTGCGGCCTGGAGCGGGTCAAGGTCTACCAGGACCAGGGCCGCCCCGCCGAGCTCAGCGGACGTGGTATCCATGCCCAGGCGTTCTGCAGCCGCCATCCGGACCTCCCGGTGGAAGAAGACGGCCGGCTCAAGGATCCGGTGCTGCGGGAAAACTTCCTGACCCGGGTATTCGCCTACAGCGCCTGGCAGGACGTGCTCAGGCAAGGCCTGAGCCGTCGCCGCCTGACCGACTTTCACGCGCGCTACAAATACCTGCTGATGGCCCACAACCCGGAGCAATACAAGGTCCTCGGCAATCTGCTGGGCAGCATGGGCCAAAGCGACCCGGTGTTCGTCGGCCCGCGTTATTTCAGCCAGTTGATGGCGGCCCTGAAAAAGTGCGCCACCCGCCGTACCCACAGCAACGTGCTGCAACACATCAGCGGCTATCTCAAGCAAGCCATCAGCCGCGACGACAAACAGGAAGTGCAGCACCTCATCACCCAGTACCGCCATGGCATCGTGCCGCTGGTGGTACCGCTGACCTTGCTCAAGCATCATCTGCGCCGGCACCCCGATCCCTACATCGCGCAGCAGGCGTACCTGCAGCCCCACCCGGAAAGTCTCAGCCTGCGCAACGCGCTCTGAACCATGAACGACTCGAGGCTCGACCCGGATGCATCCGCCAGCGAATCCGATGGTGTCCATGAGCAAGGCTGGTTGCCGATTCGCGAGGTGACCCGCCAGACCGGGGTCAATGCCGTCACCCTGCGCGCCTGGGAACGCCGTTACGGGCTGATCGTGCCGCAACGCACCGCCAAGGGTCACCGGCTGTTTTCCAACGAACACGTGCAGCGCATCCTGAAGATCCTGACCTGGCTCGATCGCGGGGTGGCGGTCAGCCAGGTCAAGCACCTGCTGGACGCCGAGCCGGCGCCCAGCGAACCGGCCCACAACGACTGGCACCTGCAACGCCAGTGCCTGGTCCAGGCCATCAGCCAACTGGCCGAGCGCCAGGTCGACGAAAGCTTCAACCAGGCCATGGCGCTCTATCCGCCACGAACCTTGTGCGAGCACCTGCTGCTACCGCTGCTGGGCGAACTCGAACAGCGCTGGCAGGGCCGCTTCGGCATGCGAATGGAACGGGTGTTTTTCCATTCCTGGCTGCGCAGCAAATTCGCGGTGCGGGTCTATCACAACAATCGCCAGCTACAAGGCGCCCCGCTGCTGCTGATCAATCACTCGGACCTGCCGCTGGAGCCGCACCTGTGGCTCTGCGCCTGGCTGATCAGCAATGCCGACTGCCCGGTGCAAGTCTTCGACTGGCCGCTGCCCCCCGGTGAACTGGCCCTGGCCGCCGAACACCTGAAAGCGCGGGGCGTGCTGCTGTACGCGAGCCAGTCGATCAACCTGCGGCAACTGCCACGCCTGCTCGGCGGCCTCGACCGCCCGGTACTCATCGTCGGCCCAGCAGTGAGCATCCACCACGCCGAACTGGCCATCTGCACTACCAAGATCGCCAATCTGCACCTCGCCGCAGACCCGCTCTCGGCGCATCAGGCCCTGACCGGGCTAAGGCTTCTCTAATGCAGGAATTCCCATGCAACTGATCTGGCTACGCAGCGACCTGCGCCTGCATGACAACACCGCACTGAGCGCCGCAACCCAGCGCGGGCCGACCGTGGCCCTGTACCTGCTGAGCCCGCGGCAGTGGCAGGCGCATGACGATGCGCCGTGCAAGGTCGACTTCTGGCTGCGTAACCTTGAGCAGCTGAGCGGCGACCTGGCGCGGCTGAATATCCCGCTGCTGATCCGCCAAGCGCCGAGCTGGGAGCAGGCACCCCAGGTACTGTTGCAGCTGTGCCGGGAACTGGCCATCGAGGCGCTGCACGTCAATGAGGAATACGGCATTCACGAGAGTCGCCGTGACATGGCGGTGGCCAGCCTGCTGAAGAGCCAGGGCGTGGGCTTCCACAGCTACCTCGACCAACTGCTGTTCCGGCCCGGCAGTGTGCTGACCAGGAGCGGCGGCTACTTCCAGGTCTTCAGCCAGTTTCGCAAGGTCTGCTACAACCGGCTGCACAGCGCCCTGCCGCCACAGCTGGCGGCTCCCAGGGCGCAAGCCGCGCTGAGGATAAAGGCCGATGCGGTGCCCCGGCAGGTCGAGGGCTTCCCCACACCCGGCCCGCACCTGCAGGCGCTCTGGCCGGCCGGTGAAACCGCGGCGCAACAACGCCTGGCGCGCTTTGCCGAGACGCAGCTCGACCACTACCAGGCCGAGCGCGACTTGCCGGCCAGGCCCGGCACCAGCCAGCTTTCGCCCTACCTCGCCGCCGGCGTGCTGTCGCCGCGCCAATGCCTGCACGCGGCGCTGCAAAACAACCGGGGAGAGTTCGCCAGCGGTAGCCCCGGCGCCGTCACCTGGATCAACGAACTGCTCTGGCGCGAGTTCTACAAACACATCCTGGTGGGTTATCCGCGGGTGTCCCGGCACCGGGCCTTCCGCCCGGAAACCGAAGCCGTGGCCTGGCGCGATGCCCCCGAGGAGCTGGCGGCCTGGCAGCAGGCCCGCACCGGCCTGCCGATCATCGATGCAGCCATGCGCCAGTTGCTGGAAACCGGCTGGATGCACAACCGTTTGCGGATGATCGTGGCGATGTTCCTGACCAAGAACCTGCTAATCGACTGGCGCCAGGGCGAGCGCTTTTTCATGCACCACCTGATCGACGGCGACCTCGCGGCGAATAACGGTGGCTGGCAATGGAGTTCATCCACCGGCACCGATTCGGCGCCCTACTTCCGCATCTTCAACCCCTTGAGCCAGTCGCAGAGGTTCGACAGCCAAGGGACGTTCATCAAGCACTGGCTGCCAGAGCTGGCGGGATTGAGCGAAAAAGATATCCACAACCCGGCTGCCATGGGCGGCCTGTTCGGCGTGGCCGATTACCCGCCGCCGATGGTCGATCTGTCGATGTCCCGCGAGCGCGCCCTGGCGGCCTTCAAGAACCTGCCGTCACGGGTGGCGGCCGAGGAATATCGGGAGTAAGGGCGGCAGGCGTCCGTCAGTGGTTTCACACAGCCTGCGGCCACTGCCTTACACTGCGCGCCTATGACCACTATTCCTGTCACCCAGATCGCCGAAACGGCGGTCACCTGCTCGAGCTGCGCGGCCTGCTGCTGCCAACTGGAAGTGATGCTGATCACCGAAACCGGGGTGCCCGAACGTTTTATCGACACCGACGACTGGGGCGGCGAAGTCATGTTGCGACTGGATGATGGCTGGTGTGCCGCGCTGGATCGCAACAGCATGCTGTGCAGCATCTACGAACAACGGCCACTGATCTGCCGGGAGTTCGAGATGGGGGAAGTGGACTGCCTCAACGAACGCCGCGGCATCGCCACGGCGTATCGCTGAAAGGGTCTTACAGCGGCATGGTGTAATGCAGCGAGTAGCTCTCTACGCCGTCGTTGGGTGTCGCGATACCGGCATTGGAATAGTGCGTGGCACGGAGACCGACTTCATGCCCGCCGTTGAACCGCAGGCCGAAACCGAAGCGGTCCTCGAACTGGAACGCCGAACCGAGCTTGTTGTCCTCCACCTCGGTGTTGGCGAACACCGCCACGCCGATCCCCGCCTCGATGTAAGGCTTGATGTTCTGCCCGGCAAATTCGTACACCAGCACCGGCGAGAACGACAGGCTGTGGTTGCTGGACTTCTCGTCGCCATCCCAGAAGGTATAGGCACCGCTCCAGTAGCCGGTCAGGCGACCGACATCGCTTTGCAGCCAGCTTTTGTCCCAATCGAATTGCATACCCAGGCGATAGGTCTGGGTCGAATCGCCGGTCTGCCCCACCGAAAACTCGACGCCGGCCGCCTGTGCCGAAAAACTTTGCCCCAATAGCGCGGCTGCAAGTGCAGCCAAACAAAACATTCGTCTCATCAGGAACATCCTTTTCAAACGATTTGTATGGTGTTGTCAGATTCCGCAAACAGGTTAATAGAAATCTGTGCTTGAGCAGAAGTTCAGCTTAAATCACCGTTTCTGCGCGATTTTCTTATAGGGCGAAGCTTTGCACCGCTCCCGCCTCTTTCCAGAGCAGCGGCAGAATATGTTTGAAGTGATACGGATCGCCACTGGTCCAGAACCGGGCCTGGCGTGCAGGCCCCGCAGCCAACAGCTCGCGCTCGCCGAGCAGGCGCTCCAGCTGGCGGGCAACCGCGGCCCCGGTATCGATCAGGCTGATGTCCTCGGGGATCATCGACTTGAGCAACGGCTTGAGAAACGGATAGTGGGTGCAGCCGAGAATGAGGGTGTCACAGCCGGCCGCCAGCAGCGGTTCGACATAACCCTGCAGCAGTTGGCGCAACGCGGGGCTGTGCAGGTCCCCGGCTTCGATCCGCTCCACCAGGCCCGGACATGGCCGGGTAATGACCTTGATATCGGTGGCGAAACGATCGAGCAAGGCGGCGAACTTGGCACTCTGCAAGGTTCCGGTGGTGGCCAGCACGCCGACCACGCCGCTGCGGGTGGCGGCGGCAGCCGGCTTGACCGCGGGCTCCATGCCGATGATAGGCCAGTCCGGGTAGTCCCGACGCAGGTCGGCGACAGCGGCCACGGTCGCGGTGTTGCAGGCCAGCACCAGCGCCTTGGCGCCCTGCTCGCGGAAAAACCCGGCGACCAGGCTGCAACGCTGACGGATGAATTCGGGGGTTTTCTCGCCGTAGGGAATGTTGCCGCAATCGGCTACATATAGCAGCGACTCATGGGGCAGGCGCTGCTGGATCTCCGCCAGCACCGACAGGCCGCCGACGCCGGAGTCGAAGACACCGATCGGCGCCTCACGCATGTGGGCCCCCACAGACGCTGCAGCCCGGGTCGCGCTTGACCCGCAGTTCGCGAAAGCGCGTGCCCAGGGCATCGATCAACAACAGGCGACCCACCAGCGGCTCGCCGAACCCCACCAGCAGCTTCAAGGCCTCGAGGGCCTGCAGGCTGCCCACCAGCCCCACCAGCGGCCCGAGCACACCGGCCTCGCTGCAGGTCAGTTCGGCTTCGCTGCCGTGCCCATATAAACAGTGGTAGCACGGGCTCTCGGGACGCCGTGGGTCGAACACCGACAGTTGCCCTTCCAGGCGAATCGCCGCGCCGCTGACCAGCGGCTTGCCGGCGGCGACACAGGCGGCATTCACTGCTTCGCGGGTCGAGAAGTTATCGGTGCAATCGAGTACCAGGTCCACCGCCGTGACCGCGGCCGCCAGGGAGTCGGCATCCAGCGCGGCACGATGAGGCACCAGCTGGATTTCGGGATTGATCGCGGACAGACGCCCCATCGCCGAATCGACCTTGCTCAGGCCGATGCTGTCGGTGTCATGGATGATCTGGCGTTGCAGGTTGGTCAGGTCGACCGTGTCGAAGTCGGCCAGGTGCAGCTCGCCGACGCCCGCGGCGGCCAGGTACAAGGCCACCGGAGCGCCCAGGCCACCCAGGCCGACGATCAATACGCGGCTGGCCTTGAGTCGCAACTGGCCGTCGATGTCGACGTGCTGCAACAGAATCTGCCGGCTGTAGCGCAACAACTCCTGATCGTTCAGCACGGCAGGCGCCCCAGGCTGATGCGTTCATGACCGCCCAGGTCGACACGGCTGTGCACCTCGGCAAACCCTTGGCTGAGTAACAGGTCGCGTACAGCCGGCGCCTGGTCGTAGCCATGCTCGAGCATTAACCAGCCGCCAGCCTCAAGATGCTCTGGCGCCTGGGCGATGATCAGGCGCAGGTCGTCCAGCCCGTCCTTGCCCGCGACCAGGGCGCTCTCCGGCTCGAAACGCACATCGCCCGCCGCCAGGTGCGGGTCGGCGTCGGCGATATAGGGCGGGTTGCTGATGATCAGCTGATAACGCTCGCCTGGGAGAGCACTGAACCAATGGCTACTCAGCACCGTGACATTGTCCAGTTGCAGGCGCTGGCGGTTGCGTTCGGCCAGGGCCACGGCTTCCAGCACCCGGTCGACCGCGGTGACCCGCCACGCCGGGCGCTCGCTGGCCAGGGCCAGGGCGATGGCGCCGCTGCCGGTGCCCAGGTCGAGCACTCTGGCCGGGGTGGCGGGCAGCAGTTCCAGCGCCGCCTCCACCAGCAATTCGGTGTCGGGACGCGGAATCAGGGTGTGTGGCGCCACTTCCAGGTCGAGCTTCCAGAAGCCCTGCTGGCCAAGGATGTAAGCCACCGGTTCGCCGGAACGGCGCCGCTGCAGGTAACTGGAGAAGGTCAGCGCCGCTTCGCTGGGCACGATCCGCTCGGGCCAGGTGTGCAGGAAGCTGCGCGGCTTGCCCAGGGCAGCGGCCAGCAGCAACTCGGCATCCAGGCGGGCCGTGGGCGAATCGGGCAATTGGGCGGCGCGCAACAGGCTGGCGATGATGGTCATTTATGTTTACTCGCCCAGTGCCGCAAGTTGATCGGCCTGGTATTCGGCCAGAAGCGGTTCGATCACGGCCTCGACGCCACCGGCGAGGATTTCATCGAGGGAATAGAGAGTCAGGTTGACGCGGTGATCGGTCACCCGGCCCTGGGGAAAGTTGTAGGTGCGAATGCGCTCGGAACGGTCGCCCGAACCCACCAGCAGCTTGCGTTCGCTGGCAATCGCGTTGGCCGCGGCGCTGGTCTGCTGGTCGTTGAGCTTGGCCGACAGCCAGGACATGGCCCGCGCCCGGTTCTTGTGCTGGGAGCGTTCTTCCTGGCACTCGACCACGATTCCCGACGGGATGTGGGTGATGCGGATCGCCGAGTCGGTCTTGTTGACGTGCTGGCCACCGGCACCGGAGGAGCGGTAGGTATCGATCCGCAGGTCCGCGGGGTTGATCTCGATGGCTTCCTGTTCGTCCGGCTCGGGCAATACCGCCACGGTGCAGGCCGAAGTATGGATGCGGCCCTGGGACTCGGTGGCCGGCACCCGCTGCACGCGGTGGGCACCGGATTCGAATTTCAGCTTGCCGTAGACGTTCTCGCCTTCGACCCGGGCGATGACTTCTTTATAGCCGCCGTGCTCGCCCTCGTTTTCCGAGAGGATCTCCAGCCGCCAGCCACGCCGCTCGGCATAACGCGAATACATGCGGAACAGGTCGCCGGAGAAGATCGCCGCCTCGTCGCCACCGGTGCCGGCGCGGATTTCCAGGAACACGTTGCGCCCGTCGTTGGGGTCCTTGGGCAGCAGCATCCGTTGCAGGGTGCTTTCCAGCTCGACCAGTTGTTCCTTGGCCTCGCGGACTTCTTCCACCGCCATTTCACGCATGTCCGGATCGCTGTCCTTGAGCAGCGCCTGGGCGCCCTCGAGGTCGGCCTGGACCTTGAGCACCTGTTTATAGGTCTCGACGATCGGCTCGACTTCCGCGTACTCCTTGGAATAGGCGCGGAACTTGGCCTGATCGGAAATGACTTCGCCGTCGCCAAGCAACGCGGTCAGTTCTTCGAAACGGTCCTGGAGGACATCCAGCTTATTGAGCAGTGACGCTTTCATTGCGGTTTTTTATCCGAAGAGTCCGAAGCGCCCTCACCGAGGGCAAAGAGTTCCTGGGCCATGGCCAGCGCATCCAGGCGGCCTTCAGCGGTCAGTTTTTTCAACTGGACGCTGGGCGCATGCAGCAGTTTGTTGGTCAGGCCGCGAGCCAGTTGCATCAGGACGTCTTCGGCGCTGCTGCCGTTGGCCAGCATGCGCTGGGCCTTTTGCAGTTCCTCATCGCGCAGGCGCTCGCTCTGCTGACGATACGCCTTGAGCACGTCCACCGCAGCCAGCTCGCGCAGGCGCACCATGAAGTCCTCGGCGCCGATGTTCACCAGCTCTTCCGCCGCCTGCGCCGCGCCTTGGCGGCTCTTGAGGTTTTCGGCGACCACTTCGTGGAGATCGTCGACGGTATAGAGGTAAACGTCGTCCAACTCGCCGACTTCCGGTTCGATATCCCGCGGAACGGCAATATCCACCATGAAGATCGGCTTGTGCTTGCGCAGCTTCAGCGCGCTTTCCACCGCGCCCTTGCCAAGGATCGGCAACTGGCTGGCGGTGGAACTGATGACGATATCGCTGTGCACCAGCTCCTGGGGAATATCCGACAGCAGCACGGCATGGGCTCCAAACTGTTCGGCCAGGGTGCTGGCGCGCTCCAGCGTGCGGTTGGCGACCACGATGCGCTTGACCCCCAGGTCATGCAGGTGGCGGGCGACCAGGGTGATGGTCTCGCCGGCGCCGATCAGTAGCGCCTGGCTGCGCTGCAGATCGCTGAAAATCTGTTTCGCCAGGCTCACCGCGGCAAAGGCCACGGAAACCGGGTTTTCGCCGATGGCGGTGTCGGTACGCACCTGCTTGGCGGCGCTGAAGGTAGCCTGGAACAGCCGCCCCAGCAGCGGACCAATGGTTCCGGCCTCACGCGCCACGGCGTAGGCGGATTTCATCTGCCCGAGGATCTGCGGTTCGCCCAGCACCAGCGAGTCCAGCCCCGAGGCGACACGCATCATGTGACGAACGGCCGCATCGTCTTCGTGCACATAGGCACTGGCGCGCAGGTCTTCGAGGCTCAGATGGTGATACTCGGCCAGCCAGCGCAGCACGATATCCGCTGAAAGGTGATCCTGTTCTATATAGAGTTCACTGCGATTGCAGGTGGAGAGGATCGCAGCTTCGCGGCTGTCGGTGAGGCGGCAGAGCTGCTGCAAGGCCTCAACCAACTGCTCAGGGGTAAAGGCCACGCGCTCGCGGACGTCTACTGAAGCAGTCTTGTGGTTAATACCGAGTGCGAGGAAGGCCATTCAAGGTCGCTGATGATGTCGAGAAGCCGACAATTGTCCTACTTCGAAAGATTCAGAACAACCACTGCCGACTATTGTCCCAATAGACTGCCTCTGTAAGGCATCCGCTGAGTCTCGGTTATGTTTGGCCGAAGGCTTGTGTCATGATGATCCGACCGCAGGTTAGTCGTCCTCTTCCTATATGAATAGATCTTCCGCGTTGCTCCTCGCTTTTGTCTTCCTCAGCGGCTGCCAGGCCTTGGCCCCCGTTTCACCGGACGGTACGCCGCCGGTCGAAGACACTACCCCGGCTCCTGAAAAGCCCAAGGTTTACTCCTCGTTCAGCGAAGACACGGTCTTCAGCCTGCTGAGCGCGGAGCTGGCTGGCCAACGCAATCGTTTCGACATTGCCCTGGACAACTATGTCACCCAGGCCATCAATACCCAGGACCCGGGCATCTCCGAGCGGGCGTTTCGCATCGCCGAATACCTGGGCGCCGACCAGGCCGCGCTGGACACTGCGCTGATCTGGGCGAAAAACGCCCCGGACGACCTGGAAGCCCAGCGTGCCGCCGCCATCCAGCTGGCCCGCACCGGGCGTTACGACGAATCCATGGTCTATATGGAGAAAGTCCTGCAGGGCAAGGGCGATACCCATTTCGATTTCCTCGCGCTGTCGGCCGCCGACACCGACCAGGACACCCGCAACGGTCTGATGAAGAGTTTCGACCGCTTGCTGCAAAAACACCCGAACAACGGCCAACTGGTGTTCGGCAAGGCGCTGCTGCTGCAACAGGACGGCGACACCCGCGAAGCCCTGAAGCTGCTGGAGCAGAACCCTCCGGAAGAAGGCGAGATCGCGCCGATCCTCCTGCGCGCCCGCCTGCTGCAGAGCCTCAGCCGCGCCGACGAAGCCCTGCCGCTGCTGGAAAAAAGCATTCGCAAGTACCCGGACGACAAGCGCCTGCGCCTGACTTATGCGCGCATGCTGGTCGAGCAGGATCGCATGGACGACGCCAAGACCCAGTTCTCCAGCCTGGTCCAGCAGTATCCGGAAGACGACGAGCTGCGTTACTCCCTGGCGCTGGTCTGCCTGGAAGCCAAGGACTGGGAAGAAGCCAAGGGTTACCTGGAGGACCTGATCGCCCGGGAAAGCCACGTCGATTCGGCGCACCTGAACCTGGGCCGCATCGCCGAAGAACTCAACGACCCGCAAGGCGCGCTGGCGGAATACGGCCAGGTCGGCCCAGGTACCGACTACCTGCCGGCACAATTGCGCCAGGCCGACATCCTGATGAACAACGGCCGTACCGCCGAAGCCGAAAAACGCCTGGCCGCCGCCCGCGACACCCAGCCGGACTACGCCATCCAGCTGTACCTGATCGAAGCCGAAACCCTGTCCGCCAACAAACAGGGCGACAAGGCCTGGAAGATTCTCCAGCAAGCCTTGCAGCAATACCCGGACGATGTGAACCTGCTCTACACCCGTGCGATGCAGGCCGAGAAGCGCAACGACCTGGCCCAGATGGAAAAGGACCTGCGCCTGATCATCAAGCGCGAGCCGGACAACGCCATGGCATTGAACGCCCTCGGCTACACCCTGTCGGATCGCACGACCCGCTACGCCGAAGCCAAGGCCCTGATCGAACAGGCCCACCAGCTGACCCCGGACGATCCAGCGGTACTCGATAGCCTGGGCTGGGTGAACTATCGCCTGGGCAACCTCGCGGAAGCCGAACGCCTGCTGCGCCAGGCGCTGGAACGCTTTCCCGACCAGGAAGTCGCCGCGCACCTGGGCGAAGTGCTCTGGGCCAATGGCAAGCAACGCGAAGCCAAGCAGATCTGGAGCAAGTTCCTCAAGGACCAGCCCGACAGCCCTATCCTGCGCAGCACCATCAAGCGCCTGACCGGATCAGAGACCCTTTAAGACTATGTTTTTGCGCCACCTTATCGTTTTCAGCTTTATCGCTCTGCTCGCCGGTTGCTCGGGTTTCGGCACCCGCGAATCCGTCGAGGGTCACGGCAGCCCTGCGCTATGGCGCGAGCACAAACAGCAACTGAGCGGCCTCGACGGCTGGCAGATCAACGGCAAGATCGGCATTCGCGCCCCCAAGGATTCGGGCAGCGGCACGCTGTTCTGGCTGCAGCGCCAGGATTACTACGATATCCGCCTGTCCGGCCCGCTGGGTCGCGGCGCCGCCCGCCTGACCGGACGTCCCGGCAAGGTCGCGCTGGAAGTCGCCAACCAGGGACGTTACGAAGCTCCGACTCCGGAAGCCCTGCTCGAAGAACAGCTGGGCTGGAACCTGCCGGTCTCGCATCTGGCCTGGTGGGTTCGCGGACTGCCCGCCCCCGACAGCAAGAGTCGCCTGACCCTGGATGGCGACAGCCGCCTGTCCAATCTCGAACAGGACAACTGGCAGGTCGAATACCTGAGTTATGCACAACAGAGCGGTTACTGGCTGCCCGAGCGGATCAAGCTGCATGGCCGCGACCTTGACGTCACGCTGGTGATCAAGGAATGGCAACCACGCAAGCTGGGGCAGTAAGCATGAGCGCGCCACGACTGACCCTGCCCTCCCCGGCAAAACTCAATCTGATGCTGCATATCCTCGGTCGCCGTGAAGACGGCTATCACGAACTGCAGACGATTTTTCAGTTTCTCGATTACGGCGACGAAATCACCTTTGCCGTGCGTGATGACGGCGTCATTCGCCTGCATACGGAGTTCGCCGGCGTCCCCCACGACAGCAACCTGATCGTGCGCGCGGCCAAACAGCTTCAGGAACAGTCCGCATGCCCGTTGGGCATCGATATCTGGATCGAAAAAGTCCTGCCCATGGGCGGCGGCATCGGTGGTGGCAGTTCCAATGCAGCGACCACTTTGCTGGGCCTGAATCACCTCTGGCAACTGGGCTGGAACGAAGATCGCCTGGCCGCGCTGGGCCTTTCCCTGGGCGCCGACGTGCCGGTTTTCGTGCGGGGGCATGCGGCTTTCGCCGAGGGCGTGGGAGAAAAACTCACCCCGGTAGACCCCGAGGAACCTTGGTATCTCGTGCTGGTGCCGCAAGTCTCTGTAAGTACAGCAGAAATTTTTTCAGATCCGCTGTTGACACGTGACACTCCGCCCATTAAAGTGCGCCCCGTTCCCAAGGGAAACGGCAGAAATGACTGTTTGCCGGTGGTTGCAAGGCGTTATCCAGATGTACGTAACGCATTGAATTTGCTAGGTAAATTTACCGAAGCAAAACTGACCGGAACTGGAAGTTGTGTGTTTGGGGGCTTCCCAAGCAAAGCTGAAGCTGATAAAGTCTCGGCCCTTCTTACAGAGACCCTTACAGGGTTTGTAGCAAAAGGAAGCAACGTTTCGATGTTGCATCGCAAGCTGCAAAGTCTGCTCTAAAAGGAACCAAGTGCCAGGCACTTGATGCAACAGATACAGGGGCGTCGCCAAGCGGTAAGGCAGCAGGTTTTGATCCTGCCATGCGTTGGTTCGAATCCAGCCGCCCCTGCCATTTTCCTTATACTCATCCAGGTATACCCTCAGCCTTCAGGTACTGCGCGTGTCCAAGATGATGGTCTTTACGGGGAACGCTAACCCCGATCTGGCTCGGCGTGTCGTACGTCAGCTGCATATCCCTCTCGGTGACATCTCTGTCGGTAAGTTTTCCGACGGCGAAATTACCGCTGAGATCAATGAAAATGTCCGCGGTAAAGACGTCTTCATTATTCAGCCGACTTGCGCTCCGACCAACGATAACCTGATGGAACTCGTCGTGATGGCTGATGCCTTCCGCCGCTCCTCAGCGACTCGAATCACTGCTGTAATTCCTTACTTTGGTTATGCCCGTCAGGATCGCCGTCCGCGTTCCGCACGTGTGGCTATCAGCGCGAAAGTCGTGGCTGACATGCTTACCGTAGTCGGCATCGACCGTGTTCTCACGGTTGATCTGCATGCTGACCAGATTCAGGGCTTCTTCGATATTCCGGTAGATAACATCTACGGCTCCCCGGTTCTAGTGGATGACATCGAAGACCAACGTTTCGAAAACCTGATGATCGTCTCCCCGGACATTGGCGGCGTCGTGCGTGCACGTGCCGTTGCCAAATCCCTGGGCGTGGATCTCGGGATCATCGACAAGCGCCGCGAGAAAGCCAATCACTCTGAAGTGATGCATATCATCGGTGACGTTGAAGGCCGTACCTGCATCCTGGTTGACGACATGGTCGATACCGCCGGCACCCTGTGCCACGCGGCCAAGGCCCTGAAAGAGCATGGCGCTGCCAAGGTCTTTGCCTACTGCACACACCCTGTGCTGTCGGGTCGAGCAATCGAGAACATTGAAAATTCCGTGCTGGACGAGCTGGTGGTGACCAACACCATCCCGCTGTCCGCTGCAGCACAAGCCTGTGCGCGTATCCGTCAACTGGATATCGCACCGGTTGTTGCCGAAGCGGTTCGCCGTATCAGCAACGAAGAATCGATCAGCGCGATGTTCCGCTAGGGCCCTGCCCTAGCCTTACATCTCGATGACGAAAAGCGCCCCGCCCCAGCATTCCTGTTGGGGCGGGGCTTTTTTGCCCATATCGCCTTTAGCGCTGGTCGCAAACGCTGGGGCGAGTGTGGTTATTTTGGAGATACAACATGAACGATTTTACTCTGAATGCTGAACTGCGTTCCGACCTGGGGAAAGGTGCGAGCCGCCGCCTGCGTCGTCTCGCAAGCCTGGTTCCAGCTGTAGTTTACGGTGGCGACAAAGCCCCTGAATCCATCAGCATGCTGGCCAAAGAAGTTGCCAAACTGCTCGAAAACGAAGCGGCTTTCAGCCACGTTATCGAACTGAACGTTGGCGGCACCAAGCAAAACGTCGTGATCAAGGCGCTGCAACGTCACCCGGCCAAAGGCCACGTGATGCACGCTGACTTCGTACGCGTTGTTGCTGGTCAGAAACTGACCGCTATCGTTCCAGTGCACTTCATCAACGAAGCTGCTCCGGTCAAGAAAGGCGGCGAGATTTCGCACGTTATCGCTGAAATCGAAGTGTCCTGCCTGCCGAAAGACCTGCCTGAGTTCATCGAAGTCGACCTGGGCGACGCTGAAATCGGCACCATCGTTCACCTGTCGAACATCAAGGCCCCTAAAGGCGTTGAGTTCGTTGCTCTGGCTCACGGTAACGACCTGGCTGTTGCCAACGTTCACGCTCCACGTGTTGCTCCAGAAGCTGCAGAAGGCGCTGCAGAGTAATTCACTCTGCTTGCCGGAGTTACCGGAAACATCGCGGACTGGAACGTAGCGAGAAAGCGGGCGGGAACGCGGAGTTTACATAATGGTAAATGAGCACTTGTCGTCCACTTTCGCCGCACACTCCAGTCGCGGCGATGTTATCCACAACTCCAAGGAAGGGCCCCTATCGTGACTGCCATCAAACTGATCGTTGGCCTGGGTAATCCAGGCGCCGAATACGAACAGACCCGGCATAACGCAGGGGCCCTTTTTGTTGAGCGCATCGCCGAGAAACAAGGCGTCAGCCTTGTGGCCGATCGCAAATATTTCGGCCTGACCGGGCGCTTTTCGCACCAGGGCCAGGACATTCGCCTGCTGATACCCACCACCTACATGAACCGCAGCGGCCAGGCCGTGGCGGCATTGGCCGGTTTCTTCCGTATCAAGCCCGAAGAAATCCTGGTGGCGCATGACGAACTCGACCTGCCACCCGGCGTCGCCAAGCTCAAACAGGGCGGCGGGCATGGCGGGCACAATGGGTTGCGCGACATCATCGCGCAACTGGGCAACCAGAATACCTTTCACCGCTTGCGGCTTGGCATCGGCCACCCAGGCGTCGCCAGCATGGTCTCGAACTTTGTCCTGGGTCGTGCGCCGCGCGCCGAACAGGAAAAGCTCGATGCCAGCATCGATTTTGCCCTCGGCGTGCTGCCGGATATCTTCGCCGGTGAATGGAACCGTGCGATGAAAAACCTGCACAGCCAGAAGGCCTGACTCTTATCCGAGGGGAAACACCATGGGATTCAACTGCGGCATCGTCGGCCTGCCTAACGTCGGCAAGTCCACCCTGTTCAACGCCCTGACCAAATCCGGTATCGCGGCCGAGAACTTCCCCTTCTGCACCATCGAGCCGAACAGCGGCATCGTGCCGATGCCGGATCCGCGTCTGGACGCCCTGGCCGCCATCGTGGTGCCCGAGCGCGTGCTGCCGACCACCATGGAGTTCGTCGACATCGCCGGCCTGGTGGCGGGTGCCTCGAAAGGTGAAGGCCTGGGTAACAAGTTCCTGGCCAACATCCGCGAAACCGATGCCATCGCCCACGTGGTCCGCTGCTTCGAAGACGACAACGTGATCCACGTGTCCAACAGCGTCGACCCGAAACGCGACATCGAGATCATCGACCTGGAACTGATCTTCGCCGACCTCGACAGCTGCGAAAAGCAACTGCAGAAAGTCGCGCGCAACGCCAAGGGCGGTGACAAGGACGCCGTGGCGCAGAAAGCCCTGCTCGAGCAACTGATCGCGCACTTCACCGAAGGCAAGCCAGCGCGCAGCCTGATGAAGAACATGAGCGCCGACGAAAAAGCAGTGATCAAAGGCTTCCACCTGCTGACCACCAAGCCGGTCATGTACATCGCCAACGTTGCTGAAGACGGTTTCGAAAACAACCCGCACCTTGACGTGGTCAAGGCCATCGCCGAAGAAGAAGGCGCCGTGGTTGTGCCGGTCTGCAACAAGATCGAAGCGGAAATCGCCGAACTTGAAGACGGCGAAGAGAAAGACATGTTCCTCGAAGCCCTGGGCCTCGAAGAACCTGGCCTGAACCGCGTGATCCGCGCCGGCTACGAAATGCTGCACCTGCAGACCTATTTCACCGCGGGTGTAAAGGAAGTGCGCGCCTGGACCGTCCGCGTCGGCGCTACCGCTCCGCAGGCCGCCGCGGTGATCCACACCGACTTCGAGAAAGGCTTCATCCGCGCCGAAGTGATCGCCTACAACGACTTCATCCAGTTCAAGGGTGAAGCCGGTGCCAAGGAAGCCGGTAAATGGCGCCTGGAAGGCAAGGACTACATCGTCAAGGACGGCGACGTGATGCACTTCCGTTTCAACGTCTGATCTGACCTGTGCGAAATGCCCCGTGGCTTGAAACCCAAGCCACGGGCTCGCCGATGGGACTCCTGGCCCTGCTGGCTGTTACGCCCCCCTTACTCCCTCCTATTTGCCAATGCTTTACGGACATCCCCTGCCCCATGCCCGCTGTCAGGCCAATGCCTGTTTTGCCTGAAGCGGTGGACACTTCATCGCGCCACGCGACAGGAGTACCCTGCGCACCGCTGACACTGTCAGATACTTGCATGCGTTCTGCTTAACTCTATGCTCTCGCTACGCACGGACAGGAACCCGCCACAGATGCAAAGGAAAGTAATACTCGTCGACGATCATCTGCTGACACTGATCGGCATCCGCGCCTCGCTCAGCGGCGACAGCACGTTGCAGATCGTCGGCGAGGCCCAGAATGTCGAAGGGCTGTTCCAGCTGTTGGCCGAACAGCCCTGCGATCTGGTCGTCACCGATCTGATGATGCCCCACAGCGAACAGGCCGACGGCATCCGTCTGATCGAACAGTTGCGCCGCCGTTACCCCCAGATCGCAGTCATCGTGGTGACCATGCTCAACAACCCGGCGCTGCTGGCCTCGATCCTCAAGCTGGGGGTCCAGGGGTTGATCAGCAAGCGCGGGGTACAAGGCGACCTGCAAAAGGCCATTCGCGCAAGCCAAGCCAAACCCTTCGTCTCCCCGTCCATCCGGCATCTGTTCGACCCCGTGGAGCCTATGGCCGAGGTCGAACAACTGTCCCCCGCGAAGTCGAGGTGCTACGCCTCTACGGCGCCGGGCTGTCGGTCAATGAAATAGCCACGCACCTCAATCGTTCCAAGCAGACCATCAGCAGCCAGAAGAGCAGCGCCATGCGCAAGCTGGGCCTGGACAGCAACGCCAGCCTCTACCTGTACATCCAGGAAGTCGGGCTGGCCTGAGACTATGCCGAACCCTCCAGCCGGCCTGCCGCGCCTGATCCTCTGGATCATGCTCTTGCTGACCAGTGTCGCGTCCCTGGGCGCCGCCGAGCCTGAGCCTGCGCCGCTGTCCCTGGCCACGCTGATGGCCATGCGTCAGACGTTGCCCCCTCGCCCGCTACGGGTCGCCGAAGTGAGCGCCTCCAACGAGCAACCCGAACCTCGTGGCAACGATGTGCTCAACCAGATCACCAACGACTACCTGGAACACATCAGCCAGTTTCTCGAACTGCCGATTCAACGGGTGCCCTACCCTTCGGTGGACAGTGCCATCGCCGCCCTGATCGCTGGGGACATCGATCTGATGCCCCGCGCCACCGAGTACGAAAGAAAACAATCTGGGTTCGTCTACAGCAAGCCCTACCTGGACAACGAGCCGATCATCGTCGGGCGCATCGCCGACAAGGACCTGTCCCCAGACCTGGCGGGCAAACGCGTGCTGGTTCCGGCCTACTATGTGCAGGCTGAAACAGTCGGAAAGGCCTATCCCAAGGCTGAACTGATCGTGATCAACAGCATTGTCGAAGGCCTGCAACGCCTGTCCGACGGCGGAGCCGACGCACTGATCGGCGATCAACTGCGCACCAATTTCTATATGCGCAGCCTGGCCAACCTCAAGTTGCAGAACAAGTACGTCGCCAACCTGCCGGCCATGGGTTTCAGCTTCGCCGTCCGCGGGCATGAGGATAATCTGGTGCCCCTGATCAACGCCGCGCTGAAGACGGTTTCCCGGGAGCGCAAGCAAGAGATACTGCAGCACTGGGAACGCTCGCCCTGGCTGTTCGCGCCGACCGACTCCTTCGCCCTCAACAGCGCGGAAGACAGCTGGCTCAAGCGTCTTCCTTCGCTGAACCTGATCGCCCACGAAATCCCCAATTACCTGTATCGCAAGGACGACGGCCAATGGGCCGGACTGGCGTTCAATGTGCTGCGCAGCCTGGCCGACGACTACCAGCTGCAACTGAACATCATCGACAGCCAATCCCCGGATATTGACCGCCAGCGCCTGGAACGGGATGAGGCGCAAATCGCCCTATCGCTGGCACCGACTCCGGTCCGACAAAAGAGCCTGTTGTTCAGCGATGGCTTCGGCACCGAGTACTGGGCCTTCATTACCCGCGAGGGCGCCAGTTCCCCCAGCTCGCTAGCGGCCCTGGAGGGCAGGCGCCTGGCGATCGCCGCCGGACATCCCCTGCAGCCTCTGCTCCAGAGCCGCTACCCGAGCATCGAACTGGTACTCACCGACCACTATTCCCAGGCCGTGCATCTGGTCGAACAGGGCATGGTCGACGCCACGCTGAACAGCGCCGCCGATGCCCAACTGCTGGACAACCCCCGGCTCCGGAGCGGCAAGCAGTTCCAGGCCCAGGCCGAGCCCCTGGTGTTCGCCGTATCGGCCAAGCACCCCGAACTCCTGAGCATTCTCAACAAGCTCCTGTATTCGTTGAAAACTTCGGACGGCAATCAGGACCGCATCAGCATCCAGGCGCGGCCCGCCACCAAGGGTTCGCTCTGGGCCTACCTGCCGAGCTGGGTCTGGCAAAGCGCCGCGCTGGTCCTGGTGCTGGTGTTGCTGTCGTTTTACTGGAACTGGCGCCTGCGGATTCAGATCCGCCAGCGGCGCGTCGCGCAGAATCAGCTCAAGGACCAACTGGCCTTCCAGTTCGCCTTGCTCAACGGCTTGCCCATCCCGCTTTACGTGCGTGACTTGCAAGGGCGCCTGAGCACCTGCAACCACGCTTATGAGCAGTTCTTCGGCCGGTCCCTGGACGAGATGCGCGGCACCACGCCGCAAGAGCAAGGCATCGCCCCACGCGCCCTGGCCCTGGATCTGGAGGAGCAGCACCAACGGCTGCTGGATAACCGCCAGTCGCAATTCCTCGACAGCGTGATCGAGGTCGATGGCCAGGCCCATCATATCTACCAATGGCTGGTGCCCTTCTACACCGCACTCGGCAAGCAGCAGGGCCTGCTGGGCGGCTGGATCGACATCAGCGTGCGCAAGCACCTGGAACACAAGCTGCTCGAAGCCCAGCAGCAGGCAATCGACGCCAGCGCGGCGAAAAGCCAGTTCCTCGCGACCATGAGCCATGAGCTGCGCACCCCGCTGAACGCCATGGTTGGCCTGCTGGAGCTGGAAACCAGCGGCGCGTCCACCCCTTCGCAAAACCTCAGCATCGCCCAGCAGTCGGCGCAATCGATGATCGATCTGATCGGCAACATTCTCGATCTGGACAAGGTCGAGACCGGCCAGATGGAGCTGGTGCCCGGCCCCACCGACCTCGATCAACTATTGGCCAACTGCCTTGAGCTGTTCGCCGCGCAGGCCCGGGAAAAACACCTGGAGCTGAAGCTGCAACACCGCCTGCCCCCCGAGCGGCGCTACCAGGTGGACGCCCTGCGCCTGACGCAGATCCTTCACAACCTGTTGTCCAACGCCTTGAAGTTCACGAACCAGGGCTGGGTCGAACTGTCGGTCCAGGAGCTGGACTCGGGGCCTCGGCAAAGCCGCCTGATGTTCCATGTCAGCGACACCGGCATCGGCATCGCCGAGGATCAGCAGCCGCAGATTTTCGCGCCTTACCAGCAAGCCCACGCCGAGATCGCCCACCTGCACGGCGGTTCCGGCCTGGGCCTGAGCATCTGCAAACAGCTGGTCGAGCTCATGGGCGGCAGCATCCGCCTCGCCAGTGCGCCGGACCAGGGTTGCCGGGTCAGCTTCGAACTGACCCTGCCCTGGCAACCGGACAAGGACCAGCCGCAGCATGCCCTTCAAGGCGCTACGGCGGTGGCCGGGTTGAATGTACTGATCGTCGACGACGTCTCCACCAACGGCCTGGTGCTCGAACAGCAACTGCTCAGGCTCGGCCATCGCGGGACCTACGTCAGCAATGGCAAGGCGGCCTTGCAAGCCTGGGAGCAGGGCCAGTTCGATGTGCTGGTCACCGATTGCAACATGCCGCACATGGACGGCTACGCCCTGGCCCGCAGTGTCCGTGCCGCAGAACAGGCGTGCGGGCTGCCCAGGATCCCGATCATCGGCTACACCGCCCGCGCCCTGGCAGACGAAAAGCAGCGTTGCCAGGCGGCCGGCATGGACGACCTGATGATCAAGCCCATCGTCCTCGAGCGCCTGCGGGAAATACTCGGCAAGCTGAAAGCGCCCGGGCTATCCAGTTCATCCCTCAACGCCCCCCTCACGCCGCCCCTCGCCCCAGCGCCTGACGAGGAGGCTGCCGCAACGTTCGACCTGACCTACCTGGAGGGCTTCCAGAGCGATCCGCAGCTCAAGGAGCGCTTGCTCCAGGAGCTGCGCCGGAACCTGGAGCAGGAGCGCGAGCTGCTGAGCGCCCCGCTGCCCGACCCGCCGGAGTTCCTCGAACAGTGGGTCCACCGGGTCAGCGGCCTGGCCTGCACAGTCGATTCGCCGGCGTTGATGCGGGCCTGCCTCGACCTGCAACGTGCGGCTCGTGGAAGCGAGCAGGACCTGGAGGCGCAACGCCACGCAGTGCTGTCGGTCATCGAACGCATGCTGCGCGATATCGAACGCCACGCCTGACCCGTCCCGGGCAGCCCTGAGCAACAATCCGGCCCTGGGCAACCCCAGGCCGCCCTCCTGAAACATTTTGTTCCATTCCCTGGCTCGCCGTTTCGTACTCGTCTCATACAAGGCAAAAGCCCCGCTCGGCATCCTAGGCCCCCTTCGAAGCCGGGCGCCGCGGACCAGGAACACTCCAGGTCGACCCATTGGGTGGCCGGCATCGAAGAACTTAAAAAAAGACTCTTTCATATCCCTAATTCAAGGTGATTCGATGCTTCATAACACCCGCGCCAGCGCCATGCGCAAGCTTCCGTTGGCCATCACCCTCGGCCTGGCTTCGCTGGCCAGCCAGCAAGCCTTCGCCCACGGTTATGTCGAAAGTCCGAAGTCCCGTGCCTTCATGTGCTCCGCCACCGGCGGCAACCTCAACCGCGATTGCGGCCCCGTCACTTACGAACCGCAGAGTGTCGAGTACTCGCCATCGGTCCAGCATCACTACCCCAAGGATTACTGCTCGGGCGACTTCACCCAATGCGGTCCGGCGAACGGCACCATCCCGGCGGGCGGCATCACCAGCTTCTCGCAGCTCAACGAGCAGACGGCGACCCGCTGGCAGAAAACCACGATCAAGCCGGGCATGAATGAATTCACCTGGCACTACTCCGCCGGTCACGCCAGCGCCTACTACCAGTTCTACATCACCAAGAAAGACTGGAACCCGAACCAGCCGCTGACCCGCGACTCCTTCGAGATGACCCCGCTGCTCAATGAAAACGCCGGTGGCGTGCGTCCGCCGGCCGGTGGCAAGACCCAGCACAAGGTCAACATTCCTGCTGACCGCAGCGGTTATCACGTGATCCTGGCGACCTGGAAAATCGCCGACACCGCCGCCACCTTCTACCAGGCCATCGACGTCAACATCGACAACGATGGCGCACCGATTCCCGACTGGAAAATCCTCGGGGCCGTACAGCCTGAACAACTGCAAATCGGCGACAAGGTCAGCACTCGCGTGTTCACCAATGCCGGCGAACAGCAGAACCGCCAGACCCGCCTGAACATCGAGACCGCCGAGCAGGCCAACGCCAACACCTGGCCGTTCCTGTTGGCGGAAAAGGTCAACAAGGCCAATGCCGGTTATGTGATGGGCGAGCTCAACGCCAACAACGAAGTCGTGCCCAACTACGGCAAGAACACCCTGTACGCCAAGAACAACAGCGACGTGGTGCGTGTGGAAATCCAGAAAGAGCAGCCGAGCATTCCTGGCGAGCTGAAACTTTCCGGCCTGCAGGCCGAGTACACCTTGAAGGACAACGCCACCGACCTGCACTTCAACGCCATTGCCCAGGGCGGCAAGTACACCATCAGCTCGACGGTCTTCAACGGCAAGAACGAAAGCATTGCTCACGTACAAGCCGAGCCTGGCAACAACACCCCGCACTTCTCCATCCCGCTGCGTAACGTCAGCGAAGGTGAGTACGACGTGGTGGTCGTGGCCAAGCCGGAGAAAGGCGAGCAGCTGCAACAAAGCCAGCGCATCACCCTGAAAGCCGAGGAAGTGGGCGGCGGCGGTGATTACGACTTCGTCTTCCCCAAAGGCCTGACCGGCTACAAGGCCGGCACCAAGGTCCTGGCCAAGGACGGCAACGTCTATGAATGCAAGCCGTTCCCTTACAGCGGCTACTGCATCCAGTGGAACGCTGGCGCCACTCAGTTCGAGCCTGGCGTGGGCAGCAACTGGAAGGACGCCTGGATTCGCAAGTAATCCATAACCTGACCAACCGCAGCGTGGTGCCCCGGCACCGCGTTGCGGACCTTGGGAATCGACATGAATCACCCTCACTACTCAAGACCGCGCAGGCTGCTGCACTGGCTGTTCGCCGCCGTTGTGCTGTGGGCCACGATCAGCGGCTATGCCAGCGCCCTGTTGCAGCCGCCAAGCTCGGTCCAACAGGCGATCGCCTTTATCAATGTCTCGCTGACCACCCTGCTGGTGCCGCTGTTCGTCCTGCGGCTGTTCTACCTGGTGCGTCATCCCGCTCCGGCGGCGCCCGCCCATCAGAACGCGGCTGAGCGCAAGCTGGTGCATGCCGGGCACGCAGCCCTGCTGGTCACCCTCGGCACCGTGCTGTTCAGCGGCGTGCTGATGATGTCGCGCCCGATCGACCTGTTCGGCCTGCAGCTCCCGCAACCCTTGCAGGACCTGGCGGCCATCACCTTTTTCGAAGAGCTTCACCACTACAGCTGCATGGCCCTGGCCCTGCTGGTGGCCGGCCATATCGCCGCGGTGATCCTCCACCAATGGCGCGGGCAGAGCGTGCTCAGACGCATGCTGCCCAAACGCCCATGAAAACGCTGCTCTCATGGCGCCCGCGCGGCGCCGGCCAGCGCTACCTGCTGCCCGTAAGCCTGGTCGCCCTGGGTCTCTGGCTGACCTGGCTCGGCCTCGACAGCTGGACCTACCGGCAAGTCGTGGCGGGCCAGCCGGTGCCGAGCGCGGTACCGAGCGCCAGCGCCGAACAGCGGCTGCCCGCGCCCCTGGACGATCGCAACATCGCCAGGGTGTTCGGCGCCGTGCCGGTCGAATTCGACAGCGCGCAGGCCAGCCTGCCGCTGGTCCTGCTCGCCAGCCTGCTGGGCAACCAGCCCGAACAATCCAGGGCCCTGATCCAGTACGCCGACAGCCGGGCCTTCTACTCCCCGGGCGAACGCCTGCCCGACGGTACGCTGCTCAAGAGTGTCAGCGCCGATCAGGTGGTGGTGCTGCGCAACGGCCGTGAACAGAACCTGCTGCTACCCGGGCGCCAACTGCGCCTGCTCAGCCCCCAGACAACCCCACCGGAGGTCGCCGACCGAAAAGCCACGGCCCTTCTGCGAGCGATAGAGAACACACCATGAAACTGTCCAAGATTGCAGGCGCCGTACTCAGCCTCGGCCTTCTTTTGAGTGCCCTGCCCAGTACCGCGGCCCTCACCACCCAGCGCCTGTGGACGCTGAACATGAAGGACGCCGAACTGCGCGACCTGGCCAGCGAAGTCGGTGAAATCACCGGCAAGACCCTGGTGGTCGATGCCCGGCTGCAAGGCAAGGTCAGCGTGCAATCGTCCAGTGCGCTGGACAAGGACGGTATCTACTCGCTGTTCCTCAGCGTGCTGCGCAGCCAGGGTTTCGTCGCCCTGGACCAGGGCGACCGGGTGCTGATCGTGCCGGCGATGGAAGCCAAGACCAAATCCAGCGAGCAGTCCGGCGATGAGTTCGTGACCCGGGTCCTGGACCTGCGCAACGCCAACGCCGCGGAAATCTCCGGGGTGGTGCGCCCGCTGGTGAGCGACGACGCCTATGTCGCGCCCTCGGCCAGCTCCAACGCGCTGGTGGTTTCCGACAGCGCCAGCAACGTCGAGCGCATCCGCCAGGTGGTCAGCGAACTGGACCAGGCCGGCAACCGCTCGTTCAGCACCGTGGCGCTCAAGCATGCCTGGGCCAGCGATGTGGCCCGCACCCTGAACGAAAGCATCAGCCAGACGGGCAACGGCCCCAGCGACGCCAAGGCCGTGGGCGACGCCCGCAGCAACCGGGTGATCCTCGCGGGTTCCGCCCAGGCCCGCCAGCGCATGGCCGATCTGGTCAGGGCCATCGACGTGCCGAGCAATGCCAATGACAGCGCGCGGGTGGTACGCCTGCACCACAGCGATGCGAAAAAACTCTCGAAGCTGCTCGACGGCATCGGCAAGCGCCTGGAAGACGGCAATCGCGGTGGCGGCGAAGGCAAGGGCAGCGGCAACTCGATACTGGTGAGCGCCGACGAAAGCCAGAACGCCCTGGTGCTGATGGCCGACCCGGCGCAACTGAGCATGCTCGACAAAGTCATCACCCAGCTGGACCAGCCACGGGCCCAGGTACTGGTGGAAGCGGCCATCGTCGAAGTCAGCGGCGACATCAACGAAGCCCTCGGCGTGCAATGGGCGGCGCGCGCCGGCAACGTCACCGGCGGCACCAACTTCAGTGGCACCGGCCTGTCGATCGGTACCCTGCTGGGGAATGGCAAGGACAAGAACATCACCCTGCCGGACGGCGCCATCATCGGCATCGGCACCAGCAATTTCGGCGCGCTGGTCACCGCCCTGTCCAGCGACTCGAAGAACAACCTGCTGTCCACCCCGAGCCTGCTGACCCTGGACAACGAAGCGGCGGAAATCCTCGTCGGCCAGAACGTGCCGTTCCAGACCGGCTCGTATACCACCGACACCGCTGGCGCCAGCAACCCCTTCACCACCGTGGAGCGCCAGGACGTCGGCGTGACCCTCAAGGTGACGCCGCACATCAACGAGGGCAACACCCTGCGCCTGAAAGTCGAGCAGGAAAGCTCGGAGCTGGCCAGCGCCCCGCCCGGCATCACCACCAGCGACGTGATCACCAACAAGCGCTCGGTGAAAAGCACCATCCTCGCCGACGACGGGCAGATCATCGTGCTCGGCGGCCTGATCAAGGACAACGTCAAGACCCAGGTCAGCAAGGTGCCGGTGCTGGGCAGCATTCCCCTGCTCGGCCGGCTGTTCACCAGCACCAAGGACGTCACCGAAAAGACCAACCTGATGGTCTTCCTGCGGCCGACCCTGGTGCGCGGCAGCGCCGATGCCGTCAACGTCAGCCAGCGCAAGTACAACGACCTGCGCAAGCTGCGCGCCAACGGCGACAGCCGCAGCGGCCTGGCCCTGCCCGCCGACTCGCGCCAGCTGTTCGATGCCGCGCCGCAGGATGGGACCCTCGACATTCGCGCCAGAGAGCCACGCCGATGAACCCGGTCGCGCGCCTGCCCTTTGGTTTCGCCAAGCGCCATGGGGTCCTGCTGGAGCCCCAGGAGAGCGGCCTGCGGCTTTACTGCCGGGCCGACACGCCGGTGGAAATCCTCGCCGAGATCCGCCGCTGCCACGGCCCGCTGCTGGGCCACCGGATACTCGACGCCGAGGGTTTCGCCGAACTGCTGGCCGAGCACTATCGCGATGGCCGCGACGACGCCATGCAAATGGCCGAGGGCCTGGGCGACCAGATCGCCGGCCAGGACGACCTGGCCAGCCTGGCCGAGCAACTGCCGCAGATCACCGACCTGCTGGAGCAGGAAGATGACGCGCCGATCATTCGCCTGATCAACGCGATCCTCGGCGAAGCGGTGAAGGTCAAGGCTTCGGATATCCACCTGGAAACCTTCGAGCAGCACCTGTCCGTGCGCCTGCGGGTCGACGGCCTGCTGCGCGAAGTGCTGCGCCCGCGCCGGGAACTGGCGGGCCTGCTGGTGTCGCGGATCAAGGTCATGTCCAAGCTCGACATCGCCGAGAAGCGCATCCCCCAGGACGGCCGCATCGCCCTGCGCATCGGCGGCCATGAAGTGGACGTGCGGGTCTCCACCCTGCCTTCGGCCTACGGCGAGCGGGTGGTCATGCGCCTGCTCGACAAACAGGCCGGGCGCCTGAACCTGGGGCGGCTGGGCATGGCCGAGGCGATCCGCGACAAGCTGGAAGACGCCCTGCTGCGCCCCCACGGCATCCTGCTGGTCACCGGCCCCACCGGTTCCGGCAAGACCACCACGTTGTATGCCGGGCTCAGCAGCCTGAACAACCAGACGCGCAACATCCTGACCATCGAAGACCCGGTGGAATACCACCTGGCCGGCATCGGCCAGACCCAGGTCAACACCAAGGTCGACATGACCTTCGCCCGTGGCCTGCGCGCCATCCTGCGCCAGGACCCGGACGTGGTCATGGTCGGCGAGATCCGTGACCGGGAAACCGCCGACATCGCCGTGCAAGCCTCCCTCACCGGCCACCTGGTGCTGTCCACCCTGCACACCAACAGCGCCATCGGCGCCGTCACCCGCCTGCTGGACATGGGCATCGAGCCCTTCCTGCTGTGCACCTCGCTGCTCGGCGTGGTCGCCCAGCGCCTGGTGCGGGTGCTCTGCGGCGATTGCAAGAGCGCCGCGCCGGCCGACGCCGCGGCCTGCCACCAGGTGCACCTCGACCCGCAACAGGCGCCGCTGCTCTATCACCCGGTCGGCTGCCCGGCCTGCCAGCACAGCGGCTATCGCGGCCGCCAGGGCATCTACGAACTGGTGCTGTTCGACGAACCGCTGCGCCAGTTGATCCACGAAGGGGCTGGCGAAGCCGCCTTGACCCAGTACGCGCGCCAGCATGCCCACAGCCTGTTCGCCGACGGCCGGGACAAGGTGCTGCAAGGCGTCACCAGCGTCGAAGAACTGCTACGTGTAACCCGGGAGCACTGACCGTGGCCGCCTACGAATACCTCGCCATGTGCAACGCCGGGCGCAAGACCCGCGGCGTGCAGGAAGCCGACAGCGCGCGGCAGGTCCGCCAGCTGCTGCGCGAACGCAACCTGATCGCCCTGCAGGTCAAGCCGGCCCGCGGGCAACAGGACCGCTCCGGCGCCACACTGACCAGCAGCCAACGCCTCAGCCCGGCGCAACTGGCCTTGCTCACCCGCCAGCTGGCGACCCTGGTCCAGGCCGCTCTGCCCCTGGAAGAAGTGCTGGCCGCGGTCGCCGCGCAATGCAGCAAGCGCGCGCAGCAAAGCATGATGCTGGCGATCCGCGCACGGGTGCTGGAAGGCCATGACCTGGCCCGAGCCATGGGCGAATACCCGCGCGCCTTCACCTCGATGTACCGGGCCACGGTGGCCGCCGGCGAACGCGCCGGCCATCTGGCCCAGATACTGATGCAACTGGCCGACTACACCGAGGCCCGGCATGCCGCCCGCCAGCAGCTGCAACTGGCCATGCTGTACCCGAGCATCCTGCTGCTGGCGGCCTTCGGCATCGTCGGCTTCCTGCTCAGTTTCGTGGTGCCGGATGTGGTCAAGGTGTTCATCGACAGTGGCCAGCAACTGCCGGTGCTGACCCGCGGCCTGATCGCCACCAGCGACTTCGCCCGGGACTACGGCCTGCTCCTGCTGCTGATGCTCGGCAGCCTCGCCGCCGGCCTGCGCGTGGCCCTGCGCAAGCCCGCCCTGGCCATGCGCTGGCATCAGGCCCAGCTGCGCTTGCCGGTGATCGGGCGGGTCATCCAGGCCAGCAACAGCACCCGTTTTGTCAGCACCCTGGCGATTCTCGGACGCAGCGGCGTGCCACTTGTTGATGCTCTGGAGATTTCCGCCGAAGTGGTCGCCAACCAGCAGATTCGTACTCGTATGAAAGACGTGGCGCGCGCCGTGCGCGAAGGTAGCGGGCTGACCCGGGCCCTGGAACAGAGCGGCGATTTCCCGCCGATGATGCTGTACATGATCGCCAGTGGCGAACGCTCGGGGGAACTGGACGGCATGCTCGAACGTGCCGCCCACCAGCAGCAGACCCAGCTGTCCAACGGCATCGCCATGCTGGTCGGGCTGTTCGAGCCGGCGATGCTGGTGTTCATGGGCGCCAGCGTGCTGGTGATCGTCCTGGCGATCCTGATGCCCATTCTCAACCTCAACCAACTCATCACCTGAAGAGCACACAACATGCGCAACCCTTCCCGCCAACGCGGCTTCACCCTGATCGAGATCATGGTGGTCGTGGTGATTCTCGGTGTCCTGGCCGCCCTGGTGGTCCCGCAGATCATGAGCCGTCCGGACCAGGCCAAGGTCACCGCCGCCCGCAGCGACATCAAGGCCGTGGCCACCGCCCTGGAAATCTACAAGCTCGACAACCATCACTACCCCTCGACCCAGCAGGGCCTGGAAGCCCTGGTGAAGAAACCGGCGGGCATGCCGGCGGCCCTCAACTGGAACCCCGACGGCTACCTCAAGCGCCTGCCCAAGGACCCCTGGGGCAACCCTTACCAGTTCCTCGCCCCGGGTCGCGAAGGCTCGGCCTACGACCTGTATTCCTTCGGTGCCGACGGCCGCAACGGCGGCGACGGCACCAACGCCGACATCGGCAACTGGGAGCCTTGAAGTGCGCAAGCCAATGGCGGGTTTCACCCTGCTGGAGCTGCTGGTGGTCATGCTGATCATCGGCTTGCTGGCCGGCATGGTCGGGCTGGTCCAGAGCGACTCGGGCGGGCAGAAGGCCCGGCGCGAGGCCGAGCGCCTGCAAAACCTCATTGGCCTGCTGCGCGAAGACGCGGTGTTGAACAACCTCAATCACGGCCTGCGCCTGGCGCCGGACCACTACGCAGTGCTGAGCCTCGACCGCGGCGGCCAGTGGCAGGCCGACAAACGCTTCAAGGAACACCGGCTGCCCGGCGAGCTGCGCCTGAACCTGCAGGAGCCACCAGGCCCAAATAAAGGCCTGGGCCAGGGCAAGGAGCCGCAACTCTGGGTGCTGGCCAACGACCAGATCTCGCCCTTCAGCCTGCAGCTGGAGTACCGCCAGCAACCGCTGCTGTCGCTGTCCAGCGACGGGGTCGAGGAGGTGCGTCTTGCCCCGGTGCAATGAACAGGCGGGCTTCACCCTGCTGGAAGTGATGGTCGCCCTGGCCATCTTCGCCGTGCTGTCGCTGTCGCTCTACAGCGCCACCGAACACCTGATCGGCAACAACGGCGGCCTCAGCGAACGAACCCTGGCGCAATGGCTGGCGGACAACCGCCTGAACGAACTGCGCGCCGGCATGCGCCAGGCCCAGAGCCAGCACCAGGAACCGATCCGCTTCGCCGGGCGCGACTGGCTGCTGACCAGCGAAACCGCCGCGGCGCCCGACCCGCGTCTGCTGAAGATCGTGCTCGAAGTCTCCACCGACGCGCCCATACCCCGGCAGCGCGCGCGCCTGGCCGGTTACCTGGAGGCCCGCCCATGAAACGCCGGCAACAGGGCTTCACCCTGCTCGAAGTGCTGATCGCCATGGCCCTGTTCAGCCTGCTCGGCCTGGCCTGCTATCAACTGCTCGAACGCATGATGCACACCGACCAGCGGATTCATCAGCACGAACTGCAACTGCGGCGCCTGCAACGCGCGGTGGGCATCTTCGAACGTGACCTGGCCCAGGCCATCGCCTACCCGGTCAACGGCAGTTCGACGCGCCAGGCCCTGATCGGCGAGCCCGGGCGCATCCAGCTGGTGCGGGGCGGCTGGAGCAATCCCTTGCAGCAGGCACGCAACGACCTGCTGCTGGTCACCTATCGCTGGAGCGACAACCAATGGCTGCGCGAGTACCGCAGCCCGGTGGACGGTCCCGACCTGTCCGGCACTGCCGCGCAACAACTGCTGCTCGATGGCGTCCGCCTCGAACGCCTGCGCTACATCGACGACCAGGGTCAGGCCCATTCCAACTGGCCCGTCGGCCAGGCGCCATTGAGCCTGCCCCAGGCCATCGAGCTGGAACTCGACGCTCCGGGTTATCCCGGCCTGCGGCGGGTAATCCTGCTACCGGGCTTCAAGGGGCTGGACCATGGTTAAGGCTTGTAGACAACGGGGCATCGCGCTGATCAGCGTGCTGTTGATCACCTCCCTGGCGACCCTGATCGTCAGTGACATGCTGGCCCGCCAGCGCCTGAGCCTGATCGGCAGCTCCAACCAGCTGTTGCAGCAACAACTGTGGCAACTGGCGCTCAGTGGCGAAGCCTGGGCCCGTGGCCAACTGCGCGATGACTGGCGCGATGAGCCGGAACCCAAGCGCGTGCACCTGGGCCAACGCTGGGCCCAAAGCACGCCGACCTTCGACATAGACGGCGGGCGTATCCGCATCCAGCTGCAAGACCTCGGCGCGCGCTTCAACCTCGGCACCTTGCGCACGCCCAACGACCGCATCAGTCGTGTGCGCTACCAGCGTTTGCTCAAGGAACTCGACCTGCCGCCCCACGACCCCACGCGCCTGCCGCCGGTCCGTGGTTTCGACGGCAAGCCGCTGGCCTGGAACGACAGCAGCGAATTGATGCGCCTGAAAGGCGTCGACACAGCGGTCATGGAACGCCTGCGGCCCTGGGTCAGAACCACGCCGGGGGCGCTGAACCTCAACACCGCCCCGGCCGAACAGCTGGCCAGCCTGGGCCAGCTCGACCTGGCCCAGGCCACCGCCCTGGTGCAGGCGCGTCCCGCCGATGGCTACAAGACGGTGCAGGAGTTTCTCGACGCCCCCGTGCTGAAACAGCACGAGATCAGCAGCCAGGGGCTCGATGTCAGCAGCCGCTATTTCCAGGCGCTGCTGGATGTCGAACTGGGCGACCGCCAATTGCGCCTGATCAGCCGCCTGCGCATCGAGCAGGACGGTCAGGTCAGCGTACTGCAGCGCACCCTCGCCGCCCCTTCCCGTTTTCCGGAGTAAACCCCATGCAAGCCTGGCTTTACCTCGCCACAGTGAATGCGGACGACGACTCGCCCGTCACCTGGTGGCAAACCAACAGCGAGCCGGTGCACGGCACGCTGCAACAGGCGGCGGTGCTGGCCGGCCAGCGCCTGACCCTGCTGTTGCCGGCGGAAATCGCCAGCCATCACCGCTTCGACGTACCGCCGCGCAGCGGCCGCTGGTTGCAGCAAGCCATCCATTCGGTGCTGGAAGAACGGCTGCTGGACGACCCCGAGCAGTTGCACCTGGCCCGTGGGCCGTTGCAGGCGCGGCGGCACTGTCGCCTGTTCGCCCTGCAACGGCAGTGGCTGGAGCAACTGCTGGAACGACTGGCCAGTCATGGCCTGACGGCCGAGCGCATTCATGTCGATGCCGACTGCCTGCCGGACAGCCAGGCCCTGGCCCTGCGCTGCCACGACCGCTGGCTGATCGGCGGGGCCTGCCAGCAACGCCTGGCGCTCGACGACCAGGCCCTCGAAGAACTGGCCCCGCTGCTGCCCGACACCCTGCAACGCAGCGAGGAAACGCCCTGGTCGCTGTTGGCCCAGGGCAGCGCGCAGGCCATCGATCTGCGCCAGGGGGCATTCGCCCTGCGCAGCCCGTCGCGCACGCCATGGCGGGCGCTGCTGGCGATCCTGGCCATCGCCTGCGGCGCTCAAGTGGCCCAGGACGTGGGTCATCGCTGGTTGCTGCAACACAAGGCCGCCGAGGTGACCGAGGCCAGCCTGGAACTCTGGCGCCAACGCTTCCCCGACGAGCCCCGGGTGATCGACCTTGCCCGCCAGGTCCAGGCCCGTGCCCAGCAGGCCGGCCAACCCCGGCAAAGCCTGGCGCGCCGGCTCGACAGCCTGGCCAGCCAATGGACCGGCAGCGATGGCGGCGATACGCGAATCCGCCGGCTGGACTACCAACAGGCGCAAGGCTGGACCCTGCAAGTCAACGCGCCGGATTTCTCCACCCTCGAACGCCTGCGCGAAGCCCTCGCGCAGCAGGGCGCGAATGTGCAGGCCGACTCGGCCGTGCTCGCTCCCGACGGGGTCAGCGCCCGCCTGAAAATCACGGACTAACCCATGACCACCCTTTTCAATCGTTACTCGAACCGCTGGCAACAGCTACCGGCCCGCGATCGCCTGGCCCTGAAGTTGCTCAGCCTGTTTCTGGCCGTGACGCTGTTCTGGACCCTGCTCTGGAGTCCTCAGCGCCAGGCCCTGCGCCAGGCTGAACAGCAGTTCCAGGAGGCCCTGCAGTTGCAAACCGACCTGCTCAAACTCCCTTCGTCCACCCAGGCCCGCGGCCCGCAGGCCAACGGCCGAACCCTGGCCGGCCTGATCACCGCCAGCACGGCCGCGGCCAACCTGAGCATCGAACGCATGGACAGCGAAGAATCCGGACGCCTCAATCTCAACCTCGGCGGCGCGCTGCAAGACCTGCTGACCTGGCTGGACGACGTGGAAAACCAGGGCGTCAACCTGGTGTCGCTGCAGCTGGAGGTCGACCCTCAGGCCCTGGTCCAGGCCCGCCTGACCCTGGAGGCCAACTGATCGCGCCCGCCGCTCAGCGGGCCGACTCCTCATCGACCCGCTCAGTGCCCAGCAGGCGCGGGCCCCAATCCTCGACCGCCGCCTGCTCGACCCGGCGCTCCAGGGTGCGGCGCCACGAAGGCACCAGCGGCAACTCCAGGCACAGACGAATCTCCTCCAGCGCCACCTCGCGGGAAAACAGCACCGCGCTCAAGCGCGACAGCGGCCACTGCTCGAACGGGCGCTCGACCTGCTGCAACACGTCCCCGGCGCTCAGGCTGCCCGCCTCCAGCACCCGGTAATACCAGCCGGTGCGCCCGCTCTGCTGGACCCGCAGTGACATGTCTTTCACGGCAAAGCGGTCATTGAGTTTCCAGCACGGCATGCGGCCCTGGGACACCTCCAGCAACACGCTGCCGACCCGGACCCGGTCGCCCAGGCAGACGTTCTGCTCGGTCCAGCCGTGGCTGCTGAAGTTCTCGCCAAAGGCGCCCGGCTGCTCCAGCAAGGCGTGCGGCCCCAACTCGGCGGCCCAGGCGGCGTAATGCTCGCGGGGATAGTGATGAATGGCTTTCTCAGTGCCGCCATGCACCCGCAGGTCGCCCTGCTCGTCTTCCAGCAGGCCCAGGGGACCGACCTGCAGGCTGCCGGTGCGCGGGGTCTTGGCGATCGCGCTCATGGACCCCGGCCGGCTGTAGGCCACGGCGCGGCCAGTCAACAGGGCATCGAGGGTTATACGCTCAGGGGTCATTACCTTACTCCATGGTTTCAGCGGCGAACGGATGTTCCCGGCAGATCAACTCACTGTCGGCAGCTGCCAGCGGCTCTTCGGCCAGGCCCAAGCTCGGCACATCCCGGGCCCTTTCGCTCACGGCCTGCACTCAGGCTTTTCGGGTCCGCGGCAGGAAGATCGCCAGCAGGCCGAACAGCGGCAGGAACGAGCACAGGAAGTACACATACTCGATGCCGTGGATGTCCGCCAAGTGGCCCAGCAGCGCCGCGCCGATCCCACCGAACCCGAACATCAGGCCGAAGAACACCCCGGCGATCATGCCGACGTTGCCCGGCACCAGCTCCTGGGCGTAGACCACGATGGCCGAGAACGCCGACGCCAGGATGAAGCCGATCACCACGCTGAGCACGCTGGTCCAGAACAGGTCGACATGGGGCAGCAGCAAGGTGAACGGCGCCACGCCGAGGATCGAGAACCAGATCACCGCCTTGCGCCCGATCTTGTCGCCGATCGGCCCGCCGAAGAAGGTCCCGGCCGCCACCGCGCCAAGGAACAGGAACAGGTGCAGCTGCGAGCTGGCCACCGACAGGTCGAACTTCTCGATCAGATAGAAGGTGAAGTAGCTGGTCAGGCTGGCCATGTAGAAATACTTGGAGAACACCAGCAGCCCCAGCACCACCAGGGCGCTGAGCACCCGCCCCCTGGACAGGCCGTGGGTCGCCGCCTGGCCCTGCTTGAGCTTGAACAGCTTGAGGTGGTTGGCATACCAGCGGCTGATGGCGTAGAGCAGCGCCACGGCGAACACCGCCAACAGGCCAAACCAGGCCACATTGCCCTGGCCGAAGGGAATGATGATGGCCGCCGCCAGCAGCGGGCCGAAGGCCGTGCCGGCATTGCCGCCGACCTGGAAGGTCGATTGCGCCAGGCCATAACGCCCGCCGGAGGCCAGCCGCGCCACCCGCGAGGCTTCCGGGTGGAAGGTCGAGGAGCCGACACCAATCAGCCCCGCTGCCAGCAGGATCAAGGCAAAGCTGCCAACCTGGGACATCATCAGAATGCCGATCAGGGTGCAGACCATGCCCACCGGCAACAGGTACGGCTTGGGGTGGCGGTCGGTGTAATAACCGACCCACGGCTGCAACAGCGAGGCCGTGAGCTGGAAGGTCAGGGTAATCAGGCCGACCTGGGTGAAGGTCAGGCCGTAGCTGGCCTTGAGCATCGGGTAGATCGCCGGCAGCACCGCCTGGATCAGGTCGTTGATCAAATGCGCCAGCGCCACCGCGCCAATGATGCGCAGCACCAGGGGGCTGCTGTGTGAAGGCGCGGGAGTCGCCACAGAGGCGGACTGAACATTGCTGATAGCCATGAGAGTTTCCGTACAGCAGATGGATGCGCAGTTGCAGGGGTGGCCAATGTGCCATTTTTCGGTGCGCCGCGGCTATCCCCTTAGCTTGCTAACGACTTGAATATTTTGCTTGATGCGCGGCACGGCAAAACATCGGAGCCTGCGTTCAGCGGCACGGCCGACGCAAACCGGCCAATACGGTGTAGCGACTAAAACGCGGACCAGGGTTCACGGCGCGTTGCGCGTGCAATCGCAGGATGCGCTGGCGGCTACAGGAGGGAATTGGATAAACGGTTGATAGCGTAGATAATTTTTTTATAAAAAGCGCTTGACGCCTTACCGTTCTACGCGAATAATGCGCGCCACTTGGCTACATAGCTCAGTTGGTTAGAGCATAGCATTCATAATGCTGGGGTCCGGGGTTCAAGTCCCTGTGTAGCCACCAAGTACCTCAACAAAGCCCGCCTTGTGCGGGCTTTGTTGTTTCTGGCTATCTCTCCACCTTCCCTCCATGTATCTCCTATCCTCGCCAAATAATTGAACTGAGGGGATGCAAGCCCAAAACGCCGCCCCCCCTGCCCCATGAGCGCACCAGCCATTCTCTACGACTACCTGGACCAGACTGCCGCCTTCAATGCCGACGGCCGGATCAACACCACTGTCGTCACCGTTCGCTTCGGCACAGTCCCCAGCGAATGGCTTCACCTCGATGCCACCGATGCCCCTACCAGATCTTGCAGGTGCCAAGCCGGTACAAGTCCTCTATAAAACTGCACTCCCTTCATCCCTAAGGAAAACTTCAGTAATGCACATGGAAGAGCACACACTGAACGAAATGAGCGACGAGCTGAAACTCATGCTCGGCCGCTTTCGGCACGAACAATTCGTCGAGAAACTCGGATGGCGGCTGCCGGCCCATCCGAGCCAGGCAGGTTGCGAATGGGATCAATACGACACCGAGCACGCCCGCTACCTTCTGGCGTTCAATGAAGACCGCGCCATCGTTGGCTGCGCCCGCCTGATTCCCACCACGTTCCCCAACCTGCTTGAAGGGGTGTTCGGCCATACCTGCGCCGGGGCGCCGCCCAAGCATCCAGCCATCTGGGAAATGACTCGCTTCACCACCCGCGAACCGCAACTGGCGATGCCGTTGTTCTGGAGAAGCCTCAAGACGGCCAGCCTGGCGGGCGCAGATGCCATCGTCGGGATCGTCAACAGCACCATGGAGCGCTATTACAAAATCAACGGCGTCCACTACGAACGACTGGGCCCGGTCACGGTGCACCAGAATGAAAAAATCCTCGCCATCAAACTCTCGGCCCACCGCGAGCATCACCGCAGCGCAGTCGCACCGTCAGCCTTCATGTCCGACACATTATTGAGAGAGACCGCTTGATACAGGCCGAGTCGTCCTTCTTGAAGACCCTCAGATATAGCCCATCGCGACGGCGTAAGAGACTGCCTGCACGCGGTTACTGGCGCCGATTTTGCGTTGGATGTTGCGGTGGTGGTAATTCACCGTATCGGTGCACACCCCCATGATCACGCCGATTTCCTCCGAGGTCTTGCCGTCGGCCGTCCAGCGCAGCACATCACATTCCCTCCCGCTGAACTCCACATCCGTATTGAAGACCCGCACGTCGCTCTCCAGCTCGGAAATCTTGTCGTGGACCGCTGCAGCAAACGCTTTGATCACCAGCTTCAACGCTTCGAACTCCTGAAGACTGATGGGATTATCCTTGCGCGCCAGGCTTAACATCCCAACCCTCCCCTGGGTGTTGAACGAGGGTTGTGCCAGGCCGTGGCGTAAATTCGAGTCGTTGGCTTCGGACCACAGATCCGGGCACCCCCGGAACAACTCGTTGCTCCACAAAATGGGGGACGACGAGACTTTGCTGTGCTTCACCGTGGGATCGATCACCGCGTAGTTAGCCGCCTGATATCGTTGCACCCAGTCCTCGGGATAATTGCCATACATATAAGTCCTGGGCCGCATGAACGGAGTCACGCTGCACATGCCGTAGGCAAAAAAATCAAACCGTAGTTCGCGCAAGGCCCTCAACGCGACAGCTGTAAACTCCTGCATATCCATGGTTCGCGCAAAGATACTATAAAAGTACGCATCCCATCCCAACTGCTGCCCTAATTCCATTCTGAGCACCACCAAAGTTGAAAACAGGCCGTTAGCCTAGACCAACCTGACACCCTGTCAACAAGCAAAACCACACCGCCATAGGCTGCTTCGCACTAGCACTAGATTTATTGCATCTAATACAACTAACTAAATAGAACATTGCATCCTGACGATGCTAGCAAGCCATTACCGCCTCTCAGCCGACGAATGAACCTGCCTCTTCATAATAATGCAACAGTTCACCCGGTGGACTGCAGCCAGCCCGTTCATGTCCTACATCACTACAAGATCTGGTAGTTCCACCCCCAAGAAATGCAGGTGTATAAACAACACCCGCTCGGCACGGCCACGAAGGAACAATAGTTAAAAACTGTAAATATTCACCCGCGCCAATTAACTAAATATTTACTTTCAAAAACACAACCCCAACTAAGGAGGATGCTGCCCATGCCTGCTTCGCTTTCCCCTAGCGGCTTTAATGATCACCTTGAACTTCGCCAAAAAAATCGCGCCACGGTCGAACAGTACATGCGCACTAACGGCAAAGATCGCCTGCGTCGTCATGAATTGTTCACTCAGGATGGCAGTGGCGGTTCCTGGAACACCGAAACCGGTGAACCCCTTGTGTTTAAAGGCCACACGAAGCTGGCTGCCCTCGGCGTATGGCTGGAGAAGTGCTTTCCGGACTGGCAATGGCACAACGTCCGGGTGTTTGAAACCGATAACCCCAACCACTTCTGGGTGGAAAGCGACGGTCGCGGCAAGACCCTGGTTCCCGGTTACTCCGAAGGTTATTGCGAAAATCATTACATCCATTCTTTCGAACTGGACGACGGCAAGATCACGCAGAACCGTGAATTCATGAACCCCTTCCAACAACTTCGCGCCTTGGGCATCCCCGTTCCAAAAATCAAGCGTGAAGGTATCCCCGCCTCATAACACCCCTTATTCATTGGAGATTGAGCATGCCCAATAGCACAGCGCAACAACTAACCGCTAGCGACATCACTGAACTTCGCCGCAAGAACCGCGCCACGGTCGAGCAATATATGCGCACCAAAGGCCAAGACCGCCTGCGCCGCCATGAACTATTTACCGAAGATGGTTCAGGCGGCTTATGGACCACCGATACCGGCGCGCCGATTGTAATCAGTGGCAAGGCCAAGTTGGCCGAACATGCTGTTTGGTCACTCAAGTGCTTCCCGGACTGGGAGTGGTACAACGTCAAAGTATTTGAAACCGATGACCCTAACCATATCTGGGTCGAGTGTGATGGCCACGGCAAGATCCTCTTTCCCGGTTATCCGGAAGGCTATTACGAGAACCACTTCCTGCACTCCTTCGAGCTGGAAGACGGCAAAGTAAAACGCAATCGCGAATTCATGAACGTCTTTCAACAACTGCGCGCCCTGGGTATTCCAGTGCCGCAAATCAAACGTGAAGGCATTCCAACTTAATCCTCGTGAGAGTGATCGCATCATGGAAGACTTACTGAAACGGGTTCTAAGTTGTGAAGCGTTCCAGCAGCCTCAATGGAGCGAACCATCACAATTGCATGACGCGCAGGCCTACCTCAGGGACAGCGCCTCATTGATTCGAGTGGAAGACATCCTGGTGCTGCGCGCCACCCTGGCGCGTGTAGCGGCCGGCGAAGCGATGGTCATCCAGTCCGGTGACTGCGCCGAGGACATGGATGAAAGCACTCCCGATCATGTGGCCCGCAAAGCAGCGGTGCTGGACATCCTGGCCGGAGCGTTCCGGCTCGTGACCCAGCAACCGGTGGTACGGGTGGGACGGATTGCCGGGCAGTTTGCCAAGCCCCGTTCCAATAACAACGAACGCATTGGCGATCTCGAGTTGCCAGTGTATCGCGGTGACATGGTCAACGGCCGCGAGGCCGTCTGCGGCCATCGCCAGCACGATGCGCAACGCCTGGTTCGAGGCTATGGCGCCGCACGGGACATCATGCAGCACCTGGGCTGGAAAGCGTCGGCAGGCCAGGAGCAACTCATAGGTTCACCGGCCTGGACCAGCCACGAAATGCTGGTACTCGACTACGAACTGCCACAACTGCGCCAGGACGAACAGGGCCGGGTATTTCTCGGTTCTACCCACTGGCCGTGGATCGGCGAGCGCACCCGTCAGTTAACGGGCGCTCACGTGGCGCTGCTCAGCGAAGTGCTCAACCCAGTGGCGTGCAAGGTCGGCCCGGACATTACCCGGGACCAGCTGCTGAGCCTGTGTGAGCGCCTGGACGCCAAGCGCGAACCCGGCCGGCTGACCCTGATTGCCCGCATGGGCGCCCAGAAGGTCGCCGAGCGCCTGCCTCCACTGGTCGAAGCGGTGCGCCAGGCCGGCCACAAGATCATCTGGCTGAGCGACCCGATGCACGGCAACACCATCGTCGCGCCCTGCGGCAACAAGACCCGCATGGTGCAGGCCATCACCGAGGAAATCGCCGCCTTCAAGCATGCCGTGACCTCTGCCGGTGGCGTGGCCGCCGGCCTGCACCTGGAAACCACCCCTGACGACGTCAGCGAGTGCGCTTCCGATGCCGCCGGCCTGCATCAGGTCGCCAGCCGCTACAAAAGCCTGTGCGACCCGCGCCTGAACCCCTGGCAAGCCATTACTGCGGTGATGGCCTGGAAAAACCAGCCCTCCTCAACCCTTGCCTCCTTTTGACTGGAGTTTGTCGTCATGACCGGCATTCCATCGATCGTCCCTTACGCCTTGCCTACCAACCGCGACCTGCCCGTCAACCTCGCGCAATGGAGCATCGACCCCGAGCGTGCCGTGCTGTTGGTGCATGACATGCAGCGCTACTTCCTGCGACCCTTGCCCGACGCCCTGCGTGACGAAGTCGTGAGCAATGCCGCGCGCATTCGCCAGTGGGCCGCCGACAACGGCGTTCCGGTGGCCTACACCGCCCAGCCCGGCAGCATGAGCGAGGAGCAACGCGGGCTGCTCAAAGACTTCTGGGGCCCGGGCATGAAGGCCAGCCCCACCGACCGCGAGGTGGTCGGCGCCCTGGCGCCCAAGCCCGGCGACTGGTTGCTGACCAAGTGGCGCTACAGTGCGTTCTTCAACTCCGACCTGCTGGAACGCATGCGCGCCAACGAGCGCGATCAGTTGATCCTGTGCGGGGTGTACGCCCATGTCGGGGTACTGATTTCCACCGTGGATGCCTACTCCAACGATATCCAGCCGTTCCTCGTTGCCGACGCGATCGCCGACTTCAGCAAGGAGCACCACTGGATGGCCATCGAATACGCCGCCAGCCGTTGCGCCATGGTCATCACCACCGACGAGGTGGTGCTATGAGCCAAACCGCAGCCCACCTCATGGAACGCATCCTGCAACCGGTTCCCGAGCCGTTTGCCCTGTTGTACCGCCCGGAATCCAGCGGCCCCGGCCTGCTGGACGTGCTGATCGGCGAAATGTCGGAACCGCAGGTCCTGGCCGATATCGACTTGCCTGCCACCTCGATCGGCGCGCCTCGCCTGGATGTACTGGCGCTGATTCCCTACCGGCAGATCGCCGAGCGCGGTTTCGAGGCGGTGGACGATCAGTCGCCGCTGCTGGCGATGAACATCACCGAGCAGCAATCCATCAGCATCGAACGCTTGCTGGGGTTGCTGCCCAACGTGCCGATCCAGTTGAACAGTGAACGCTTCGACCTCAGCGACGCGAGCTACGCCGAGATCGTCAGCCAGGTGATCGCCAACGAAATCGGCTCCGGGGAAGGCGCCAACTTCGTCATCAAGCGCACCTTCCTGGCCGAGATCAGCGAGTACGGCCCGGCCAGTGCGCTGTCGTTCTTTCGCCATCTGCTGGAACGGGAGAAAGGCGCCTACTGGACGTTCATCATCCACACCGGCAGCCGTACCTTCGTGGGTGCGTCCCCCGAGCGCCACATCAGCATCAAGGATGGGCTCGCGGTGATGAACCCCATCAGCGGCACTTACCGCTATCCGCCCGCCGGCCCCAACCTGACGGAAGTCATGGACTTCCTGGCGGATCGCAAAGAGGCCGACGAGCTCTACATGGTGGTGGATGAAGAGCTGAAAATGATGGCGCGCATCTGTGACGACGGCGGCCACGTCCTCGGTCCTTACCTCAAGGAAATGGCGCACCTGGCCCACACCGAGTACTTCATCGAAGGCAAGACCCATCGCGATGTACGGGAAATCCTGCGCGAAACCCTGTTTGCCCCGACCGTCACCGGCAGCCCGCTGGAAAGCGCCTGCCGGGTCATCCAGCGCTATGAGCCGCAAGGCCGCGCGTACTACAGCGGCATGGCTGCGCTGATCGGCAGCGATGGCAAGGGCGGGCGTTCCCTGGACTCGGCGATCCTGATTCGCACCGCCGACATCGATAACAGCGGCGAGGTGCGGATCAGCGTGGGCTCGACCATCGTGCGCCATTCCGACCCGATGACCGAGGCTGCCGAAAGCCGGGCCAAGGCCACCGGCCTGATCAGCGCACTGAAAAACCAGGCGCCCTCGCGCTTCGGCAATCACCTGCAAGTGCGCGCCGCATTGGCCAACCGCAATGCCTACGTCTCGGACTTCTGGCTGATGGACAGCCAGCAGCGGGAGCAGATCCAGGCCGACTTCAGTGGGCGCCAGGTGCTGATCGTCGACGCCGAAGACACCTTCACTTCGATGATCGCCAAGCAACTGCGGGCCCTGGGCCTGGTGGTGACGGTATGTAGCTTCAGCGACGAATACAGCTTTGACGGCTACGACCTGGTCATCATGGGCCCCGGCCCCGGTAACCCGAGCGAAGTCCAACAGCCGAAAATCAACCACCTGCACGTGGCCATCCGCTCCTTGCTCAGCCAGCAGCGGCCGTTCCTTGCGGTGTGCCTGAGCCATCAGGTGCTGAGCTTATGCCTGGGCCTGGAACTGCAGCGCAAAGCCATTCCCAACCAGGGTGTGCAAAAACAGATCGACCTGTTTGGCAACGCCGAACGGGTGGGCTTCTACAACACCTTCGCCGCCCAGAGTTCGAGTGACCGCCTGGACATCGACGGCATCGGCACTGTCGAGATCAGCCGCGACAGCGAGACCGGCGAGGTGCATGCCCTGCGTGGGCCGTCGTTCGCCTCCATGCAGTTTCATGCCGAGTCGCTGCTGACCCAGGAAGGCCCGCGCATCATCGCCGACCTGCTGCGGCACGCCCTCATCCACACACCTGTCGAGAGCAACGCTTCGGCCGCCGGGAGATAACCATGCACCATTACGTCATCATCGACGCCTTTGCCAGCGCCCCGCTGGAGGGCAATCCGGTCGCGGTGTTCTTTGACGCCGATGACTTGTCGGCCGAGCAAATGCAACGCATCGCCCGGGAGATGAACCTGTCGGAAACCACCTTCGTGCTCAAGCCGCGCAACTGTGGCGATGCGCTGATCCGGATCTTCACCCCGGTCAACGAACTGCCCTTCGCCGGGCACCCGTTGCTGGGCACGGCCATTGCCCTGGGTGCGCACACCGACAATCACCGGCTGTTCCTGGAAACCCAGATGGGCACCATCGCCTTTGACCTGGAGCGCCAGAACGGCAACGTCGTCGCCGCCAGCATGGACCAGCCGATACCGACCTGGACGGCCCTGGGGCGCGACGTCGAATTGCTCAAGGCCCTGGGCATCAGCGACTCGACCTTTCCCATCGAGATCTATCACAACGGCCCGCGTCATGTGTTTGTCGGCCTGCCGAGCATCGCCGCGTTGTCCGCCCTGCACCCCGACCACCGTGCCCTGTCCAGCTTCCACGACATGGCCATCAACTGTTTTGCCGGCGCGGGACGGCGTTGGCGCAGCCGGATGTTCTCACCGGCCTATGGGGTGGTCGAGGATGCGGCCACAGGCTCCGCTGCCGGGCCCTTGGCGATTCATCTGGCGCGTCATGGCCAGATCGAGTTCGGCCAGCAGATCGAGATTCTTCAGGGCGTGGAAATCGGCCGCCCTTCACTGATGTTCGCCAGGACCGAGGGCCGCGCCGATCAACTGACGCGGGTCGAAGTATCAGGCAATGGCGTCACCTTCGGACGGGGGACCATCGTTCTATGAACAGTTCAGTACTAGGCCAGCCGCTGCTGGGTAAAGGCATGTCGGAATCCCTGACTGGCACACTGGATGCGCCGTTTCCCGAGTACCAGACGCTGCCTGCCGATCCCATGAGCGTGCTGCACAACTGGCTCGAACGCGCACGCCGCGTGGGCATCCGCGAACCCCGTGCGCTGGCGCTGGCCACGGCTGACAGCCAGGGCCGGCCTTCGACGCGCATCGTGGTGATCAGCGAGATCAATGACACCGGGGTGCTGTTCAGCACCCATGCCGGAAGCCAGAAAGGCCGCGAACTGACAGAGAACCCCTGGGGCTCGGGTGTGCTGTATTGGCGCGAAACCAGCCAGCAGATCATCCTCAATGGCCAGGCCGTGCGCTTGCCGGATGCCAAGGCTGACGAGGCGTGGCTGAAGCGCCCTTATGCCACGCATCCGATGTCATCGGTGTCTCGCCAGAGTGAAGAACTCAAGGATGTTCAAGCCATGCGCAGCGCCGCCAGGGAACTGGCCGACGTGCAAGGTCCGCTGCCGCGTCCCGAGGGTTATTGCGTGTTTGAGTTGCGGCTTGAGTCGTTGGAGTTCTGGGGTAACGGCCAGGAGCGCCTGCATGAGCGCCTGCGCTATGACCGCAGCGATACGGGCTGGAAGGTGCGGCGTTTGCAACCCTGAATAACGCAGGTATTTGCACGAGACCCGCCTCGTTGACGAGTCAGCCAAGGTGGCATGACTCGCTCAATACAGAGCTGGCGCGGTTCAATGATTAATGACAGGAGTTACTAAATGTGTGGTCTCACAGGATGGGTAGACTATACGCGCAGGCTCGAAGGGGAAGACCCTGCGATTCGCGCCATGACCAATACGCTGGCACTGCGCGGGCCTGATGCGCAAGGCATATGGAAACATCGACACGCCCTGCTGGGGCATCGGCGGCTGGCGGTCATCGACCTGAGCGGCGGTACCCAGCCAATGGTCTATCGCTTTGCGGACGGCCAGGAGGTCTCGCTGGTCTACACAGGGGAGGTCTACAACCACGATGCGTTGCGCGACCAGCTACGACAGGCGGGGCATGAATTTCAGACTCGCAGCGATACCGAGGTCGTGCTGCATGCCTACCTGGAATGGGGCGAGCGTTGCTGCGATCACCTGACAGGCATGTTCGCCTTCGCCCTGTTCGACGGACGCGATGGCCACCTGCTGTTGGTACGCGATCGCCTGGGGATCAAGCCGCTGTTCTATGCCCGGCATCGCGAAGGGCTGCTCTTCGGCTCGGAGATCAAGGCCATCCTGGCTCACCCGGAGTTCACTACGGGGCTGGAAGTGACGGGGCTGGTCGACGTGCTCACGCTGTCGAAGGGAACCGCCCAGACGCCTTTCAGGAACCTGATGGAGCTGCTTCCCGGCCACTTCCTGTCCTGGCGCCCCAATGGGCAGATGAAGATCCAGTGCTACTGGAAAGTACGCCGTCAGGAGCACCAGGACGACCTGCAGACGACCGTGCAACAGACCCGCGAGTTGGTCACCCACGCGTTGGGTTCGCAGTTGTATGCCGACGTTCCCGTGTGCTCGCTGCTGTCCGGCGGGCTCGACTCCACCACCCTCACGGCCATCGCGCAACGTATCGTCAAGGCGAAGACCGGCGGGGATATCAATTCCTTTTCGGTGGACTTCACTGGCCAGTCCGCGCAGTTCAAGAGCGACGACCTGCGTCCCGACCAGGACCAGCCCTTTGCCCTGTTGGCCGCGGAGTTCATCGGTAGCCGGCACCAGACCGTCCTCATCGACAACGAGGAGCTGATCTCCGACCTGGCGCGCGAGGAGGTGTTCCGCGCCAAGGACGTACCGTTCACCTTCGGCGACATGGATACCTCGTTGAACCTGTTGTTCAGGGAAATTCGCAAGCACTCCACGGTGGCCATCTCCGGGGAGGGCGCCGATGAGGTCTTCGGTGGCTATGGCTGGTTCCGTGATCCTCAGGTCATCGCCTCCGCGTCCTTTCCATGGGCGTCGCGGGTGAAGTTGCCGGCCGCTTTTATCAATGCCGACTTCAACCGCCAATGCGATCTCGCCCAGTACCAACAGGCGAGCTACGACGATGCGCTGCGCCAGGTCGAACACCTGGCGCAAGACAGCCCGCACGAGCGCCGGATGCGCGAGCTTTGCCACATGCACCTGAAACGCTGGATGGTGATGCTGCTGGATCGCAAGGACCGCCTGAGCATGTGCAACAGCCTCGAGGTACGTGTGCCGTTCACCGATCACCAATTGGTCGAGTACATCTATAACGTGCCTTGGTCGATCAAGAGCAAGGATGGCGAGGAGAAGTGGCTGCTCAAGCAGGCCTGTGCCGACTTCGTACCGGAGGCGGTGCTCAAACGCCGCAAGAGCCCCTATCCGACCTCAGCCGACCTGGGCTACGAACGCTTCCTGCGCCAGAGTGCCCGGCAGCTTCTGCAGGACACGGGGAACCCGGTGTTCGGCATCGTATCCCACGCCTATATGGCCGAGGAACTGCGCCAGCCCGAGGGCCACTTCAATACGCAAATGAGCCGGCACAGCCTGGAAACAGCGCTGGCGCTGGATGCCTGGCTACGTTTGCACGGGATCTCGGTCTGATACGAGCCTGAGGCAGCCACAGGCAGGCCCGCCGGCCTGTGGCTGCCATTGCCGGCACGGTGTTTCTACCTTGACTCAAGGCGCCCCGCGCCCCGCGCCTTCAATGCCAAAGCCCAAGCCCCCAGAAATCCCAGCGGCGCCACCGGCCGCCTCCAGGCCAGCGTCCGGCATCGGGCCTTGCCCGCAAGCACCGGCAATCCCGGCACCGTAGCGCCCAGCGAAAGGGTCAGCATGGGCCCGCTCACTGTTGTACATTCCTCCCCACGGACGACACATCATTTACCCAGTGAACGGAGTTCAACGCGTGTTCTCGACCCTCAATCCGCGTCACCGCCGGCTTGCCAGTTTCTCGCTGCTAGCCGTCGCCTTAAGCCTCGCCGCCTGCAACGCTTCCGCCCCTTCCCACACCGCCCTGCCCCCCGCCCCGGAAATCGCTTCGGGTTATCGCACCGACCTGCAAGTGCAGCACGCCGACCGGCATATGGCGGCCGCGGCCAACCCGTTGGCGGCCGAAGCCGGGCGCGAAATGTTGCGCAAGGGTGGTTCGGCCATCGATGCGGCGATTGCCATGCAAGCGGTATTGACCCTGGTGGAGCCGCAGTCGTCGGGTATCGGCGGCGGGGCCTTGATCGTGCTCTGGGACGGCAAGGCGGTGCGCACGTACGACGGTCGCGAAACCGCGCCGGCCGGGGCCACCGAGAAGCTGTTCCTGCAAGCTGACGGCAAGCCCATGCCGTTCCCGCAGGCACAGATCGGCGGCCGTTCGGTGGGTACGCCCGGCGTGCTGCGCGCCCTGGAACTGGCCCATGAAAAACACGGCCGCCTGCCGTGGGCGCAGCTGTTCGAGCCGGCGATTCGCCTGGCGGACCAGGGTTTCCCGATCTCTCCGCGCCTGCACAGCATGATCGTCGCCGATCCGTACCTGGCGAAATCGCCGGACATGGCCGCCTACTTCCTGCAGGCCGATGGCACGCCGAAAGCCGTCGGCACCCTGCTGAAAAACCCGCAGCTGGCCGCCGTGCTCGAACGCATCGCCAAAGAGGGCCCGAACGCTCTGTACCAAGGGCCGGTCGCCCGGGAAATCGTCGCCAAGGTGCAGGGCCACGCCAACCCGGGCAGCCTGTCGCTCAACGACCTGCAAGGCTACCGCGCCAAGGAGCGCGAACCGCTGTGCACCGACTACAAGCGCTGGCAGGTCTGCGGCATGCCGCCGCCTTCGTCGGGCGGTATCGCCCTGGCGCAGATCCTCGGCACCCTGCAGGCGCTGGAAGCCCGCGATCCGCGTTATGCGCTGCCACCGTTGAAGCCGGCCAAGACCAGCCTGCCAGCCGGCCTGGAACCGGCGCCTGAAGCGGTGCACCTGATCGCCGAAGCCGAACGCCTGGCCTACGCCGACCGCGCTTTGTACGTGGCGGATTCGGACTTCGCCCCGGTGCCGATCGCCGGCCTGGTCGCCCCGCAGTACCTGGCGCAGCGCGCCGCCTTGATCGGCGAGCGCAGCATGGCCAAGGCCGAGCCCGGCAAGCCCCAGGGCATCCAGGTGGCCTACGCCCCGGATCGCTCGCCGATGCGCATCTCCACCTCGCAAGTGGTGGCGGTGGATGACCAGGGCGGCGCGGTGTCCATGACCACCACCGTGGAGGCGGCCTTCGGCTCGCACCTGATGGTCCAGGGCTTCATGCTCAACAACCAGATGACCGACTTCTCCTTCATCCCCGAAGAGAACGGCCAGCCGGTGGCCAACCGCGTGCAGCCGGGCAAGCGCCCACGCTCGTCCATGGCGCCGACCCTGGTCTTCGATCGCGACAGCGGTGAACTGCTGGCCACCGTCGGCTCGCCGGGCGGCTCGCAGATCATCGAGTACGTGGCCAAGTCGGTGATCGGCATGCTTGACTGGAACCTCGACCCGCAAGCCGCCATCAGCCTGCCCAACTTCGGCAGCCGCAACGGCCCGACCGAACTGGAGCAAGGCCAGTTCACCCCTGGGTTGAAAGCGGCGCTGAAAGCCAAGGGGCATGAGCTGAGCGACATCGACATGACCAGCGGCACCCAGGCGATCGTGCGGGTGCGCGATGCCCAGGGCAAAACCTGGTGGGCCGGCGGCGCCGATCCACGCCGTGAAGGGGCAGCGCTGGGGGATTGAGGCCAACGCAGGAGAACCCAAAGGGCTTGCCGCGAGGTGGGCCCTTTTTATTTTTTACGCCGCGCAAGCGCAGGCATGGGTGGTGAATGCTGTATGCCGATTTTTCCTGCGTTCTGTGTCTGACGCCGTCTTTCGATCGCTCCTAGCATCAGTTTTTTTGGCCGAGGTGCAGGCGATGAACCCGATTCCCGGCGGTATCGATTTTTCAGGCTTAACAGTGCGCCGACTGACGGCCGACGACCTCGAACTGGTCTGCCGGCACCGCGAGGCGATGTTCCTCGAAGCGGGAGGCGAACCCGCGGCCCTGCAAGTGATGAGCGAACACTTCCGCCCCTGGCTGCGCGAGCGTTTGCCCGATGGCCGCTACTACGGTTTTGCCCTGCTGGACGGCCAGCAACCGGTGGCGGCCATTGGCTTGATGAGCATCGACTGGCCGCCCCACCCGGCCCATCCGACCCAGGACCAGCGCGGTTATGTGCTCAATGTGTACGTCGAACCCGCCTACCGGCGCCGAGGGCTGGCCTCGGCGCTGATGAAGCTGGCGGAAGCCGAATTCATCCAGCGCGGGCTAAGCTTTGCCGTGTTGCATGCGACCGAGGTGGGCAAGCCGGTGTATGCCGGATTGGGCTGGGCGGCCACCGCGGAAATGGCCAAGGTGCTGAACACAGGCCTGTAGCCGCTGCCGAGCCCGCGAGGCTGCGAACGACCCCGCCGGGGGCGCAGGAATCTTGAGACCGCTGGAGGACCTTCGGTCCTATCGCAGCCTTCGGCAGCGGCTACAGGGGCCAATGGGCTTTCGACTGGTGCGTTACGCCTTTTGGGTAGCCGCTGCCGAAGGCTGCGATCGACCGGAACGGGCGCAGCGATCTTACTGGCGCCGAAGGCCCTTCGGGCCTTATCGCAGCCTTCGGCAGCGGCTACAGAATCCTTTAGGGCTTCAAGAAATGCGCATATCTCACAGTCACAGAATGTCGCAGTAACAGCGTTGCGACTCCATCTCTTCCACCCTATGGTTCGACCATCGCTGCAAAACCAGCGAACAGGCTTGGCGGCCTGATAGAATCGAGGCGCACAAGCGCCCCCACCTTTGCAGGCGCTTTTTTTTGCGCCCGCATACCTGCGTTATGACGGGTTGCGTGGGAGAGCCTTCGGGTTCGCCGGTTGCCTTGATTCCCGGTCCGCCAATCCTGCGTAACCCGTCACCCTGATCTGTTTGGCGGCAGACAGTGATGATTCTTCGAATCAAGGAGGTTCACCATGAAACACACCCTCAATCCGTCCCCTTCCTCCCTGCACACCCTCGGCGAAATAACCTTTGCCAATTGTGGCGAAGACCAACGCCCGCTGCTGCGGGTCAACGCCGACGTGCCCCTGGCCGATGCCCTGGAACACGCCTCGTTGCTGCTACATCTGGCAAAACAGTTGACCCTGGACGCGGCCATGGAACCGCAGGCGGACCGCTATGCTTGGGCGGCACATTACCTGGGTGAGATGGGTAAAGCGGTGATGGATGATGTGCACACCGCGATGACAGCAGGCGCTGATCGACACTGAGCAACACCTCTGGGACGGGTAGCCTCGGTGACTATCCGTCCATCGCCTTCCTCTCTCATCCCATTGCTTAAGTCCCATGACGGGACTAGGATTTCGAGCCATGAGGATTATCGCCGTCAGTCATTTGAAGACGTTCTGGGAACAGCACCCGGATGTCGAACAACCGCTTCTGGCCTGGATCGATGAAGCGCGCAACGCCAACTGGTCCACCCCGGCGCAGATCAAGGAGCAGTTTTGCAGCGCCAGTATTCTTAAAAGCCGTCGTGTGGTGTTCAACATCAAAGGCAATGACTACCGCTTGGTAGTTGCCGTGGCTTACCGCTTTGGCGCCCTCTACATCAAGTTCGTTGGCACTCACCAGCAGTACGATGCCATCGACGACGACCGCGTTGAAATGGAGTAACGACCATGCAGATTCGCCCCATCCACACCGATCAGGATTACCGCGCGGCACTCAAGCAGGTGTCGGCGCTGTTCGATAACGAGCCCGAACCCGGCACCGCAGAAGGCGACTACTTCGACGTGATGATCACCCTGATCGAAGCCTATGAAGCCAAGCACTTCCCCATCGACCTGCCCAACCCGATCGATGCCATCAAGTTCCGCATGGAGCAATCGGGCCTGTCGGCCGCCGACCTGGCACCGGCCATCGGCCGAACCAACCGGGTCTACGAAGTGCTCAACGGCAAACGCGCCCTGACCCTACCAATGATCTGGAAACTGCACCAACTGTTCGGCATCCCCGCCGAGAGCCTGATCAAGCCGGTGAAATCGGTCTGAGCGGTTCTCGATCAGGCACCAATGATCCAGGTCCTCCCCGCTCGCCGAGGGTCATTCTTGGTCGCGAATCCCCTCCAGCCTTCAATGATTTCTGACCGTCGAATGCCCCCGATAAACGAGTGGAACTCAACGACACCGCCCAGCGTTTTCGAGTCGATGCCCCCGGACAGTGTGGTCGAACTCTATATCCCGCTGAAAAACTGATGCCGCGATCGGACGAGCTGCCGACCAGTTGACAGGCCTCTGTCAGCAAAAGGACTCATGATCCCGCTATGCTCTGTAGCAGTCCAAGGCAACAGAGCGAAGGTCCGATGAGTTTCCAGGCGCCAGTGTTGAAGCAGATACCGGGCATCCGTCACGAGTTTTCGCGTATCGGGGCAACAAAGCCCGCCAACCTGTTCTTCTGCTCCCAGGCCCACACCGGCGAGGTGGTGGAGGCCAGCACCACCCTGCCCAGCGGCATCATCCGCGGCGACGCGGTGTTCACCCGCACCGGTCGCCCCATTGCGGTGATCACCGCCGACTGCCTGCCGCTGCTGATCAGCAGCGAAGACGCCTCGTGGGTCGCCGCGGTCCATGCCGGCTGGAAAGGCTTGCACGGCGGCATCATCGACAATGTGCTGCAGCACTTCGCCGCCAAGGGCATCGCCGCCCATCAGCTGCGCGTGGCGTTCGGCCCGTCGATCAAGCCTTGCTGCTACGAAGTCAGCCCGGATTTCATTAACACCCTGTCGGCCACCCAAGGCCACCTGTGGTCGCCGGAGCAGACACCCTGGAGCCAGGAGCGCCCCGCGCCACGGCTGCCCCCGGAGATTGCCCCGCCAGCGCCGACCCGGCCGGACTCGCTGTGGTTCGACCTGAGCCTCTATGCCCTGAACCTGTTGCGCGCGGCAGGCATCGATGAGGAACAGATCGAACACTGCGAGCACTGCACCTACTGTTCCAGCGCGACCCTGGCCAGCTATCGCCGCCGCGGCCACCGGGGCGAGGAGAAGTCCTTCCAGTATTCCTGGATCGGGCGCGCCTGAAACCGCATCTTCAGATTTATCGCGATAGGTCCTTGGCATCGCACCGGGTTAATCTTGCGCGCCCTGTAGACCCACAAAGGAATGATCGTGTCTGACAAGCTCTATGCCCCGCCTCAAGCCCAGCTGGCCACTGCCAGCGACGTGCAGCGCCCTTTCTACGTAGTGTCCAAGACCAAGTTCATGACCCTGTTCATGCTGACCTTCGGCCTCTACCTGCTGTACTGGGCCTACAAGAACTGGCAGCAGTTCAAGCAGGCCAGCGGACAACCCATGTGGCCCACTGCCCGGGCCATGCTCATGCTGTTCTACACCCACGCGCTGTACCGCGAAGCCAATACCCTGATCAAGAAAAACGGCCGTCGCCATGACTGGCTACCGTGGGACCTGGCTTCGCAGTTCGTGGTGATACTGCTGATCAGCCACGGCCTTGATGGCATGTCCAAAAGGCATCCCGACAATCTGTGGCTGGATATCGCCAGCCTGGTGCTGTTGCCGATCCAGGCGCTGGTGACCTTCAAGGGCCAGCGCGGCCTCAACGCCGCCGCCGGTGACCCGCTGGGCGAAAGCAACGCGCGGTTCACCCCGATCAACTATGTGTTCATGGCTCTCGGGGCAACGCTGTGGTGCACGATGCTGTACTACATGGCCACGACTGTGAACTGAGCCCGGGCCTCAAACGCTCACATACACCCACGCCTCGATCCCGGACAGCAGCACCACGCTCACGCGCTTGTAGTCCGCCACCTCGTAGCTGTCCGCCGCGGCCAGCTCCTGGGCAGTAATGCGAAACACCGTGCCCGGGATCGGCGCGCTGGCCGCGCTGCCCGGGCGCAGGATCGGGTGATGGGTCTTGCCGCTGGTGGCCAGCACCTGGGGGTCGGTGATCTGCACCCAGGCCTGTTCATACCCCGGCAGCGCGTCCGCGTTGCCCTCCAGCTCGCGACCGAAGTTGGCCAGTTGCACGGCCTTGTCCTGCAAGGTGCCGTAGGAAAACAGGTACTGCGACGCTTCAGTGGCAACGCTCATTGCTCACTCCAGAATTCAACGGCTGATTTTCAATGCCTGGCGCGCCGCATGGCGCTCCAGCGCCAACTCGATCAGGCGGCTGACCAGTTCGCTATAGGTCATGCCCGCGGCCTGCCACAGCTTCGGATACATGCTGATGCGGGTGAAACCGGGCAGCGAATTGATCTCGTTGATCAGCACTTCGCCACCCTGGGTCAGGAACACATCGACCCGCGCCAGCCCCGAACAGCCCAGCACCTGGAACGCCTCGACCGCCAGGGTGCGAATCCGCTCGCTGACCTCTTCGCTGAGGTCCGCCGGCACCACCACCTGGGCCGCCTGGTCGTCGATATATTTGCTGTCGTAGGAATAAAAACCGCTACCGACCACGATTTCCCCACAACCGCTGGCGATCGGCTGATCGTTGCCCAGCACCGCGCATTCGATCTCGCGACCGCTGACCGCCGACTCCACCAAGACCTTTTCATCGAAACCCAGCGCCAGCTCGATCGCCGCGTGGTATTCCGCCGCGCTGGTGACCTTGCTCACGCCCACGGACGAGCCCTGGTTCGCCGGCTTGACGAACATCGGCAGGCCCAGTTTGCCCTGCGCCAGGGCAAAGTCGGTGCGCGCCGCGGTGGCCCGGTTCAGGGTGATAAAAGGCGTCACCGCCAGGCCGGCATCGCGCAGCAGGCGCTTGCTGATGTCCTTGTCCATGCACACCGCCGAACCCAGCACATCGGAACCCACGAACGGCAGGTCGGCCATGCGCAGCAGACCCTGCAGGCAACCGTCTTCGCCGAGGGTGCCGTGGACGATGGGGAAAATCACATCGACGTGGCCCAGCAGTTCCTGGCTGGAGGTTTCCACCAGTTGCTGGCTGGCCTTGCCCGGCACCACCGCCAGTTCGCGGTTGGACCGGTTGAGGGCGATCAGCGCCGGGTTTTCCTGGTTGATCAGGAAGTTCGAGGTGTCGTTGAGGTGCCAGTGGCCGTTCTTGTCGATGCCGATCAACACCGGTTCGAAGCGCTCGCGATCCAGCGCATCGACGATGTTGCGCGCCGATTGCAGCGACACTTCGTGTTCGGCCGAACGGCCACCAAAAATAATCCCGACCCGCAGCTTGCTCATGGTTTGTTCCCGTTAAAAAAGTGGTTCAGCGCTTGTATCGGACCGCTCAAGCCGGCTGATGTCGCAGGTGAATCAGCGCCACCCGCTCATTTTGTTTGTTCCGGCGTTCTTCGATGGCGAACGGCACGAAACCGATCTTGGGATACAGCAGCAGGCCCGCCACGTTGTCATTGAAGCAGGACAGGGTCACCTGCGCGGCCTGGTGCTTGTCCCGGGCAATGCGCAGCATCTCGCCGATCAGTTGCCCGGCGACACCCGCGCCGCGGGCCTCGGGATCGACGATGACATTGCCGATGGTGCAGGTGCCGTGGGTGCCCCATTGGTAGAAGTTGGCGAAACCCAGCACCTGGCCGTCCCGCTCGATCACGGTCGAATCAGAGCGCTGGGCAATGGCGTCGCGCAGTTGCTCGTGGGTCAGCGGCCAGGTGGCCGCCGGGAAAAAGAAAAACAACTCGCCGGGATCCCGGGCAAAACCACAGATCCGTGGAATATCCCGATCCTGCACGGGGCGAAAAGCAAAGCTCATGTCCTGTCTCCTGACCCTGAAAATCCATGGCGTGCGCCCAGCCCCGGTTTCAGCGATTGGCCACCAGATGGGCGCCGAACAGCAGGTAGCAACTGCCGGCAAAGCGGTCCAGCCATTTGCGCGAACGACTATAGACGGCAGCCATGCGGTTGCTGGCGAAGAACAGCGCGACGCAGCAGTACCAGGTGAACGACAGCGAAGCCATGGTGAGCACGGCCAGGGCCAGCAGCAACGGCGGCGGTGACGCCGGCATCGAGGTGGCGAAAATGGTGGCGACGAACAGCGCCGACTTGGGGTTGGTCATATTGCCGAGAAAGCCCAGGCGATAGGCCGAGAACAGGCTACGGCCCGACTCGCCAGGCAAGCCATTGCCAGCCCCGGTCGGCGCCGGCTTGCGCCTGAACTGCTTGAGGCCAAGGTAGATCAGGTAGCAGCCGCCGGCGATCTTGAAGGCCAGGTACAGGGCCGGGGCCGCGCTGAACAGCGACTTGATCCCCAGGCCGCCGGCCAAGCCCCAAAGCACCGTGCCAGTGGCGACGCCCAGCGCCGCGGTCATGCCATGCCGGCGCGAACAGCTGGCGGCCAATTGCGCCGTGGTAAAGAAATTCGGCCCCGGTGTGACCACGGCCACGGTCCAGAGCAACGCCAGCGACAGCAGCGGGCCGGCATACAGCCAATGTTCAAGCGCCATGACACAGACCGCCTTTTGTCACATGAGGGGGGACGCTGACGCTACTCCACCTCGGGCTCATGGATCAACAGGTCGCCCGGCTGACACTCCAGGTATTGGCAGATCGCGTCCAGGGTCGCGAGCCGCAGGCCCTTGACCTTGCCCTGCTTGAGCAGGGACAGGTTGGCCTCGGTGATGCCGATCGCCGCGGCGAGGTCCTTGGATTTGACCTTGCGCCGGGCCAGCATCACGTCCAGCTGAATGACAATTGACATACTGATCTCACACGAAGGCGCGGTTTTCCGAATCCACTTCACTGGCCTGCCAGAGGATACGCGCGATGATGGAAATGCACGCAGCCAAAAACAGCGCGACAAAGGTCGGGGCAGTGATGCTGAGACTGATCAGGCGTTCGCCCACTGGCGCGTTCAGGGTGACCCAGACACTGAGCAACGGCTCGCAGAGAAAATCCAGCAACACCCACAGCCCCACGCCCCGGCCGACCTTGCCCAGGTGCACCGCCGCGGCACAGGAAAAATACTCGCCACGGGCATAGCTCTGGAACAGCCGGCGCAGATGGCTCAAGCCATAGGCCAGCGCCAGCAGGGGAATGCTCGACAGCAAAATACCGCCCAGGGTTTGCCACCAGGGAAAAGCGGCACCGGCAGCCAGATGGCTCGACAGGCCATTGCTCAGGCCAAACCCGAACCCATAGCCATTTTCCGCGCTCAACTGCGGAAACAGCCACAGCGCCGCGTTGAGCAGCAGCATGGCAATGATCAGTAACAGGGTGACAGCCGACATGCGCTGGCTGAAACGGGCAAGACCTTGGGACGTCATGGGAAGGCTCCAGAGGAAGGAATGTGGGAGAAACCATAAAGAATTAATTATCGTAAAACAATAATTAATTTCTGTTTATCGATCATTCAATTCATAAGCCCAGCGATACCCCCGGGGCTATGCTGAAAGTAATGGAGGCCATTGGAGAACGCTCATGAACGGTTTCCTGGTGATTTTCTTCACCCAGCAGAATCGCCGCTACCACGGCAAAATGCTGGGGGACTGGCTCGTCGACCTGGCCAATGAACTGGGCCTGCGCGGCGCGACCATGAGCACCGCCATCGAAGGCTTCGGCCACACCGGCCGGCTGCACTCCGCACACTTTTTCGAACTGGCCGACCAGCCCATCGAGGTCCGCCTGGCACTCACCGAAGAGGAGTCGGCCCGGTTGTTCGAACGCCTGGAGGACGAGGACATTGCGCTGTTCTACATCAAGACGCCGATCGAGTTCGGCACCCTCGGCAAAGAGGCCAAGGAAGCCGACGCGGGCGGATGACGCGCTGAAGACAGGTGCGCCCTCCTGGGTTACCGTACTAGCCTGACGTTGTGTCGAGGACAGTTTCATGGGCAAGCCCGCCCCCCGCAAAGACTGGGTCCACCGCGCGCCTCCCGCCCGGGGGCTGGAGCGTATCGAGGCGTTTTTCGCCGGGCATGGCTACGACCTGCACCGTCACGACACCTACGCCATCGGCCGCACGCTGTCCGGCGTGCAGAGTTTCCAGTACCGCGGCGGCTGGCGCCATAACCTGCCGGGCGGGACCATGGTGCTGCATCCGGATGAAGTCCACGACGGCGAAGCCGGCACCCAGGACGGTTTCCATTACCGCATGCTGTATATCGAGCCGGCGCTGATCCAGCAGATCCTCGGCGGCCAGCCGCTGCCCTTCATCAAGAACGGCCTGTCCACCGACCCACGCTTGTTCGCCGCCACCGACACCTTGCTGCGCAGCATGGACGGCCCGCTGGATCCGCTGGAACAGGAAGACGCGCTGTTCGATCTGGCCCATGCGCTGAATGCCGTGTCCGGCGTTTCCCGGCCGGCGCAGCGCTTCGACTATCAGGCCGCGGAGCGGGCGCGGGAATACATGCACAGCGCCCTGGACCAGAGCATCACCCTCGACGAACTGGCCACCCACAGCGGCCGCGACCGCTGGAGCCTGTCGCGGGACTTTCGCCTGCTGTTCGGCACCAGCCCCTATCGCTACCTGACCATGCGCCGCCTGGACCTGGTCCGGGCGCTGTTGCTGCAAGGCCAGCCGCTGGTCAGCGCGGCGCTGCTCGCCGGCTTTACCGACCAGAGCCACATGACCCGGCAATTCAGCAAGACCTACGGACTGCCGCCGGCGCGCTGGCTGAAAATGCACGGCCGCTGAACGCCGCCCGGCACGCACAATCGTACAAGAACCGCAGCACCGCGCTGATTACCGTAGAGGCCCGATCCCCTCTTTACGGAGCCGCAGCATGAACCCAGCCAGCAGCACGCCCATCACTTACCAGAGCCTGAATTTCGCCTACAAACTCAGCCTGTTCGACGACCACTGGCAAGCCCGCGTCATCGCCGAAATGAACGACTACCAGTTCAAACTGGTGAAGCTGCAAGGGGACTTCATCTGGCACGACCACCCGCACACCGACGAGACCTTTATCGTCCTCGAAGGCCAATTGCGCATCGACTTCGCCGACGGCCAGGTGACCATCAACCAGGGCGAGATGTTTGTCGTGCCCAAGGGCATGAAACACAAGCCGTACGCCGAGCAGGAGGTCAAGCTGCTGCTGATCGAACCCAAGGGCGTGCGCAACACCGGTGAAGAAGGCGGCGAACGCACGGCCGCCAATGATGTGTGGATCTGAGTTGCCCCGGGGTTGAGCCTCTGTAGCCGCTGCCGAGCGAAGCGAGGCTGCGATCGGCAGCGCAGCGGCCGTAAAGGCGGGCAATGCGTTCCTCAAGGCAAACCGCATGCGCAGGTTTGGCGAGGACTGCGTCCTCGTTCGCAGCCTCGCGGTGCTCGGCAGCGGCTACAGCACCGTCATCGGCTGCCACTCAACCGCGTTCGGCGGCTGCCGCCAGGCCTTGGCCTGTCGGCACTCGCAAACGCAGGGCCAACAGCGCCCCCAGCAGGGCGAGCAAGGCGCTGGCACCTACCGCCTGCTCGATGCCGACGGCCTGTGAGCCGCCCAGCCCGGCGTTGGCCAGGGACACCAGCAGCGCCAGCCCCAGCGCGCCGCCGATCTGCTGGCTGGTGGAGGCAATGCCCGCCGCCACGCCCTGCTCGCCCGGCGCGATGCCTTGCCCGGCCGAGACCCACATGGCGGTCCAGGTCATGCCCTGGCCGATGCTCTGCACCACGATGCCCGGCATCAGGCTCCAGAACCCCGCCCCGTCGGGCAGCGCCACATACACCCCGCCAATGCCCAGTGCGCCCAGGAGCAAGCCGCTGACCAGGGTCGCCCGCAGCCCGAAGCGCAGCAACGAACGTTCGGCCAGCCAGATGCCCACGGTGCACAGCAGCGTCGCCGGCAAAAACGCCACGCCGCTTTGCAACACGCTGTAGCCGTAGACCTGCTGGAAGTACAGGGCGAGGAAGTAGTACTGCACGCCGAAGCTGCTCATGAACAAGGCAGTAAGGAACATCGCCAGGCGCAGCTCGCGATGGGCCAGCAGGCGCAGCGGCATCAGCGGGTCGTGGCCACGCTGCTCGATCCACACGAACACCCCGAGCAGCAACAGCGCCAGCGCCCCGCAGCCCAGGGTCGCCGGGGCGCTCCAGCCCCATTCCGGGCCCTGGACGATGGCGAACACCAACAGCGTGCCGCCCACCGTCACGGTCAAGGCGCCGCTGAGGTCGAAACGCCGGCCGCGCTCGCGCTGGCCATCGGCCGGAATCCAGCGCCGGGCCAGCAAGGCACAGGCCCCAGCCAGCGGAACGTTGACCAGAAACACCGCCTCCCAGCCCCACCATTGGGTCAGCACGCCACCGAGCAACGCGCCCAGGGCCAGGCCCGCCGCCGAGGCCGCGCTCCACACTGCGAACGCTCGGTTGCGCGCCGGCCCTTCGGGGTAATGGCTGTTGATCAGCGCCAGCGTCGCCGGGAACAGCATCGCCCCGCCGACACCCTGCACCGCCCGCGCCAGCACCAGCAGCAGTGCGCTGCCGCCCAGGCCGCCAGCCAGCGAAGCCAGGGCGTACAGGCTTTGCCCGACGATATAGAAACGCCGCTTGCCCAGCAGGTCGGCCGCCCGACCGCCCAGCAGCAGGAAGCCGCCGAAGGCCACGCTGTAGGCACTGACCACCCATTGCAGCTGTTGCGCGGAAAACCCCAGGTGGCTGCCGATCTCCGGCAAGGCAACGAAGACGATGGTCGCGTCCAGGGCGATGATCAGCTGCGCGCTGGCCAGCAGGAGCAGCATCCAGCCTGACGGCCTGGCTGAAGAGGTAGCGGGCATCACGTCGAGTCCTTGTGTGGAAAATAAAGGGGGGATGAATCAAGGACTCTCAGTTTCTTTGATGCCGATTAGATGATAAATACCGTCATTGCTCTTTCAGTGATGACTTTAATCATGGATCTGAATGCCGTTCGTTTGCTGGTCCGGGTCGCCGAGACCCGCAGCTTTACCCGCGCCGCCGGCGATCTGCGGCTGACCCAGTCCGGCCTGTCGCGGGCCATTTCGCGCCTGGAGCAGCAACTGGGCGTACGCCTGCTGCAACGCAACACCCGCAGCGTCAGCCTGACCCCGGACGGCCAGCTGCTGGTGGAGCGCGCCGCGCCGCTGCTGGCCGAACTGGCGCAGACCGAAAGCCTGCTGCTGGACCGTCGCGACTCGCCCACCGGGCTGCTGAAAATCAGCACGCCGTCGCTGTTCGGACGCAAGGTGGTGATGCCGTTGATCGGACGCCTGACCGAGCAATACCCGGACCTGAGCATCGAGGCGGTGATGACCGATCGCCTGGTGGACATCGTCGACGAAGGCTTCGACGCCATCCTGCGCACCGGCGAGATCCAGGACCAGCGCCTGATCGCCCGCCCCCTGGCGCCGCTGCGTTGGGTCACCGTGGCATCCCCGGCCTACCTGGCGCGCCATGGCACGCCGCAGACGGTGGAAGAGCTGCAACAGCACAACTGCCTGACCGTGCGCAATTTGCGCAGCGGGCGCCTGGTGGACTGGCAGTTCATGCGCGACGGCAAGGTGCGCGATGTCAGCGTGCCCAGCCGGCTGATCTTCGATATCGGCGACGCGCTGGTGGACGGTGTGCTGGGGGGATTCGGCATCGCCCAGTTGATGAACTTCGCCGTCGAGGACGCCCTCGCCGACGGTCGCCTGGTGCCGATCCTGCAGGCCTTCTCCGGACGCAGCCGGGCGCTGTCGCTGGTCTACCCGCCGTCGCGCCAGTACTCGCCGAAACTCAAGGTCTTCGCCGACGCCCTGAACACCGTCAGCTGGTAAGCCCGACTGTAGCCGCTGTCGAGCGAAGCGAGGCTGCGTTCGAGGACGCAGTCCTCGCCAAACCTGCGCACGCGGTTTAGCTGGATGAATGCGGCGCCTGGTTTGGCGACCGCTGCGCGATCGATCGCAACCTCGCGGGCTCGGCAGCGGCTACGGGGGTAGCGGCGCAGGCGGTTCACAAGGCCAGGGTCTTGCCGTCCAGCGAGTCGCCAATCGTCAGGAAATGCCCGCCCGCCACATGGTGCAGGGTGCGCAAGGCATCGTGCCCGGTGAAATGCCAACGGCCGTCGCTGAACACTCGCTCATCGGCCTGGGCGGCGATGACCTCGCCGAGGAACAGGTCGTAGCGTTCATGGTTGTGCGGTTCCGGCAGCAACCGGCATTCGAGCCAGGCCACGCAACCCTCGAGCAGCGGCGCGTCGATCAGCTCGCCGGCGAAGGTCGGCAGGCCATAGCGCTCGAACTTGTCGCGGCCCTGGTCGCGGTTCAGTTCCAGGCCGGAAGTGGAACCCACGGTCTGCGCGATATCGACCTGGGCGGCGCACGGCACGTTGAGCACGAAGGTGCCGGAGGCTTCCAGCAGTTGCCGGGTCCAGGTGGATTTGTCGAGCACCACGGCGACTTTCGGCGGCTCGAAATCCAGCGGCATGGCCCAGGCCGCGGCCATGATGTTGCGCTGGCCGCCATGGGTGGCGCTGACCAGCACGGTCGGCCCGTGGTTGAGCAGACGGTAGGCCTTGGCCAGCGGAACCGGACGACGATGGGATGGGCTCATGGGTAAGGCTCCAGGAGAAAAACGTCGATTGTAGCGACATCCCGGTTCCGCACAGCAGTCGGGATTGGGCAATTTCCCTGGACAATCCATCCAGATTGACCGGGCTTATCCCTGACTTGCGGCTGCTTAGACTGGGCCTTCACCTCACAGGCTGAAGGAGCTTTTCCATGGCAGACCATTCTTTGAAAAACCACTCGTTGAAAGACAAGGTCGCGTTGATCGCCGGTGGCGCGAAGAACCTGGGCGGCCTGATCGCCCGGGACCTGGCCGCCCATGGCGCGAAGGCCATCGCCGTGCATTACAACAGCGCCGCCAGCAAGGCCGACGCCGACCGGACCGTGGCGGCGATCAAGAACCTGGGCGTCGATGCCCACGCCTGGCAGGCCGACCTGACCGCCGCCGCGGCCGTGGAGCAACTCTTCAGCGACGCCAAGGCGCATTTCGGCAAGATCGACATCGCCATCAACACCGTGGGCAAGGTCCTGAAAAAACCCATAGTCGAGATCAGCGAAGCCGAGTACGACGACATGTTCGCGGTCAACTCCAAGAGCGCGTTCTTCTTTATCAAGGAAGCCGGCAAGCACCTGGAGGACCACGGCAAGCTGGTGTCGCTGGTGACCTCGCTGCTCGGCGCCTACACGCCGTTCTATGCCGCCTACGGCGGGGCCAAGGCACCGGTGGAACACTTCACCCGCGCCGCCTCCAAGGAATTCGGCGCCCGCGGCATCTCGGTGACCGCCGTGGGCCCTGGGCCGATGGACACGCCATTCTTCTACCCGGCCGAAGGCGCCGACGCCGTGGCTTACCACAAGACCGCCGCGGCGCTGTCCGGCTTCAGCAAGACCGGCCTGACCGACATCAAGGACGTGGTGCCCTTCATCCGTCATCTGGTCACCGACGGCTGGTGGATCACCGGCCAGACCCTGCTGATCAACGGCGGCTACACCACCAAGTGAGGCCCGGCCTTCTGATCGACGGTTGTCATCGACCCGAGTAATCCGCCAAGGGGCGAGGTAGATTGGCGTTTGCGAAAGGCTTGCGTAGGAGCGAGGCTTGCCCGCGATCAGGGGCTGTCTGACACAACGCTATCGCGGGCAAGCCTCGCGCCTACAGAAAATACGCACCACACGCCTCGGAACAACGCCCCATTCATGGATAAGCTCGAGCAGTACCGTGTATTCATCCAGGTGGCTGACATGGGCAGTTTCATCAAGGCCGCGCACGCCCTTGAACTGCCCCGGGCTACCGTCTCGGCAGCGGTACAGCAACTGGAAACCGCCCTCGCCACGCGCCTGTTGCACCGCACCACGCGCCAGGTTCAGCTGACCGCCGACGGCGCGGTCCTGCTGGAGCGCGCGCGCCTGTTGCTGAGCGATGCGGTGGAACTCGAGCAGCTGTTTCACACCCGTCAACTGGACGTCTGTGGCCGGCTCAATATCGACGTGCCCAGCCGCATTGCCCGGCGCCTGATCGCCCCCGCCCTGCCCGAGCTTTTCGCCCGCTACCCCAGCCTGAAGCTGGCGCTGGGCTCCACCGACCGTTCCATCGACCTGGTGCAGGAAGGCGTGGATTGCGCGATCCGCGTCGGCGCCCTGCGCGATAGCAGCCTGATCGTCCGGCGCCTGGGTCACCTGGCCCTGATCAATTGCGCCAGCCCTGACTATCTGGCCCGGCACGGCCAGCCACAAACGCCGGGCGACCTGGCCGACGGTCACTGGATGGTCGGCTACGGCTCCCCCAGCACGGGCCGCGAACTGCCCTGGGAATACCTGGCCGAAGGTCACGAGCTGGAACTGAATTTGCCCAGCCGGGTGATCGTCAACAACGCCGAAAACTACATCGCCTGCTGCAGGGCCGGGCTGGGCCTGATCCAGATCCCGCGCTTCGACGTGCAGTACCTGCTCGACCGGGGCAAACTGGTGGAAGTCCTGCCCGGTTTTCGCCCCGCGTCCATGGCGATCTCCGCGCTCTATCCCAATCGCAACCATCGCTCGCGCCGGCTGAACGCCTTTATCGAATGGTTCGAAACCCTGATCGCGCCCCATCTCGAAAACGACCGGCAGGACTGACAGCGGCCCCACCCAGGCTGCTGGCTGCAGCCAGCCCATCAGCCGGACAACTGATGGGCGAACTGGCCGACGGCGCTTACCACCTTCTGCGCGCCGTCCTGGATCTCGACGATCACCGTGCCGGCTTCGGCGGCCAGGCCCAGGCCCTGCTCGGCCTGGGTCTTGCCGTCGGCCATCAGCACCACCGCGTCGCGGGCCATGTCCTGGTTGCGCCGGACCACGCCGACGATTTCGTCGGTGGCCTTGCTGGTGCGCGAGGCCAGTTGCCGGACCTCGTCCGCCACCACCGCGAAGCCGCGCCCCTGGTCACCCGCGCGGGCCGCTTCGATGGCCGCGTTGAGCGCCAGCAGGTTGGTCTGCTCGGCAATGTCGCTGATGGTCTTGACGATGCTGCCGATCACCCGCGACTGCTCGTTCAGCGCCTCGATGCTGTCACTGGCCTGCTGCATGTGGGTCGCCAGGTCGCGCATCACCTGCACCGCTTCGGTCACCACCGAAGAGCCGCGCTGGGCGCTGCTGTCGGTCTGCTGCGAGATGGTGTAGGCGATCTCCGCGGCGTCGGCGACGGTCTGCTCCTGCTTGACCTGCTCGGTGATCACCGTGGCGAATTTCACCACCTTGTAGAGCTTGCCGTTGGCATCGACCACCGGGTTGTACGAGGCATCGAGCCAGACCACGCGGCCGAGACTGTCGATACGCTTGAAGCGGTCGGCGACGTACTCGCCGGCATTCAGCCGCTCCCAGAACACCTTGTAGGCCGGACTGTTGTACTCCTGCGGCTCGCAGAACAGGCTGTGGTTCTGGCCCAGGATCTGCTCGAGGCTGTAGCCCATGCAGCTCAGGAACCGCTCGTTGGCGGTCAGTACCCGGCCATTGAGGTCGAACTCGATCACCGCGGTCGAACGCAACAGGGCCGCGATCAGGTTGTCATGCTCGCAGGCGGTTTCCACGGTCTCGGTCAGGTCATTGGCGATCAGGGAAAAGGACCTGAGTTGCCGCTCGGAGTTGAAGATCGGCTGCAGGCTCACCCTCAGCCAGGCGTCATGACCATCGCCACGACGCAGGCGCAGGGTGTCGTCGAAAGGCTCGCTGCAGGCCAGCGCCGTCATGAAACGCGAGTGCGCCTCTTCGGGCCGGGCATCGTCCGGCAGCAGATTGTCGATGGGCCAGCCCAGCAGCGCCTCGGGGGAATAATGCATGACCTGGGTGAAGTTGCGGTTCGCCACCAGGATCCGGCGCTGCGGATCGAGATCGACACTGAGCAGGGTGCGCTCGAAACCTTCCTTGACCTGCTCGAGCGCACGAAACTCCTCACCCAATGCGAGGAGCTTCTGATTCAAACGTTTATTGAACATGGATACACCGATAGCCTGTGATTGGAGACTGCAGCAGCCTCACCATCGGCGTTGGAAACGCGTTCTTGACGCGCTCAAGGCTCTTTAGGATTTATCTTCCATAGAGACAGGAAACTTCCTAACCACCCGCGCAGGGGCGCGCTGGCGTTGGAGCAGATCGTGGCCGTCGACCTGGCGGTCACTCGATACCCGACGTCATGGCCTGGAAAAGGCCTGACGCCGAGTCCGGGACAGGACTCAGTTGGACAATTGGCTGGCGAACTGGCCGACGGCGTTCACCACCTTCTGCGCACCGTCCTGGATCTCGACGATCACCGTGCCGGCTTCGGCAGCCAGGGCCAGGCCCTGCTCGGCCTGGGCCTTGCCATCGGTCATCAGCGCCACGGCCTCGCGCGCCATATCCTGGTTCTGCCGCACCACGCCGACGATTTCGTCGGTGGCCTTGCTGGTGCGCGAGGCCAGTTGCCGGACTTCGTCGGCCACCACGGCAAAGCCGCGTCCCTGTTCACCGGCCCGCGCCGCTTCGATCGCCGCGTTGAGCGCCAGCAGGTTGGTCTGCTCGGCGATGCCGCTGATGGTCTTGACGATGGTGCCGATCACCAGCGACTGCTCGTTCAGTGCCTCGATGCCCTCGCCGGCCTGCTGCATGTGCTTGGCCAGGTCGCGCATCACGTTCACCGCCTCGGTCACCACGGTGGTGCCGCGCTGGGCGCTGTTGTCGGTTTGCAAGGAGGTGCTGTAGGCAATGTTCGCCGCCTCGGCGACTGCCTGCTCCTGGTTCACCTGGTCGGTGATCACGGTGGCGAACTTCACCACCTTGTACAGCCGGTTGTTGGCATCGACCACCGGGTTGTAGGAAGCCTCGAGCCAGACCACGCGGCCGTAGCTGTCGATGCGCTTGAACCGCCCGGCGACGAACTCGCCGGCGTTCAGGCGCTTCCAGAATGCCTGGTACTGCTCGCTGTTGTATTCCTCAGGCTCGCAGAAGGTACGGTGATGCTTGCCCTGGATTTGCGCCAGGCTGTAGCCCATGCCGTGGAGGAAACGCTCGTTGGCCGTCAGCACGTTGCCGTTGAGGTCGAACTCGATCACCGCCGTGGAGCGGACCAGCGCGCCGATCAGGTTCTCGTGCTCGCGAGAGGCTTCGATGGTGCGGGTCAGGTCGCTGGAGTAGATCGAGAACTGTTTGATCCGCCCCTGGGAATCGCGAACCGGCTGGGAGATCGAGCGCAGCCAGGCTTCCTGGCCGTTGCCGCGCAGCAGGCGTACCGCGCCGGCAAAATGCTCGCCACGGGTCAGCGTCGCCTTGAAACGGTGGTGGAACTCATCGGTCTTGACGTGGGCCGGCACAATGTCCTCGATGTGACGACCGACCAGTTCGCTGCCCCTGTAGAGCATTTCCAGGTTGAAGTTGTCGTTGACCGACAAAATGCGTCCATCGGGATCGAGAACCAGCACCAGCATTTCGCTGTCGAGACTGTCCTTCACTTGCTGGAGGCTCGAGAGTTCTTCGCGTAGAGCCAACAGCTCTTGCTTCAAGCTTTTGTTGAACATGGGATGCACCGATGGGCTGTAATAGTGGGCAGCATTGTCTCTAGCCATCGGCGCTTGAGTATTTTTCTGAAGAGCCCATAAGACATATCCGACCAAAAAACTTTGAAACGCCTCGGGCCCCGGCCCTGCGGGGCTACGAGCCATGCTCCGGAGCCCGGAAGAGGGGCTATAGTCGTGCTCTGGAAAATCAACGGCAATCGACGGAGTGCAATCTATGGAGGCTTCACGCAAGGCCCTGTTCGACCAGGTGGCGACGCGTCTGGGACACGCTTTCGACGGTGAAATGCGCATCGGCGGCAACTATGTGCCCGCGGTGCAGAACGGCGACGAGGTGTACGTCAGCGGGCAGATCCCCCGCATCGACAACACCGTGAAGGTGGTCGGGCGGGTCGGTGGCGATGTTTCGCTGGAAGACGGCCGGTATGCCGCACGTATTTGCACCATGCGCGCCCTGGCGATCCTCGCCCAGTTGCTGGGCGATCTGCAGCGGGTGAAAAAAGTCCTGCGGCTCAACGTCTATGTGCAAAGCGCCGCCGACTTCACCCAGCAGAGCGAAGTCGCCGACGCGGCCTCCGAAGTGCTCTATTCGATCTTTGCCGAGGCCGGGGTACACACCCGCACGTCCCTCGGGGTCTATCAGTTGCCGAAGAATGCCGCGGTGGAAATCGACATGATCGTGGCCCTCGAACCGCTTCCCGCACCCCATGAGGACGTTGAGGATTAGGGTCTGTACGAAAAGTCGGCGAGCGAAGGTCAGGCAAGGCAAAAACAGGCGAGGAAGCGGAGTGTAGGGGCCTACATGAGCATTCCGAGCCTGTTTTTAACGCAGCATGACCGAGCGCAGCCACTTTTCGTACAAACCCTAGCTGCCATTGGTGCGGCACTGGCCCATGACCTGATACTCAACGGTCTTGAGCTGTCCGGCCGAATCCTCATAGGTCATGCGTGACGGCACCGGGTTGCAGGCCTTGGCCGGCGGCGTCACGTTGACCACCTTCTGGATGTCCAGGGGCATGCCGTAGCGATAGTTTTCCACCACCGGCGCCTCCTTGCCCTGCTTCGCCGCGTAGGCCGCCATGGCCTTCTCGTTCGCCTGCATGGCGCGGTCGAAGGTGCGGTCGCCGCCGCCCTCGGCCATGGCCAGGGACGACAAGGAAAGTACCAGGGCGGCGATACTCAATTTAAATAACTTCATGACTGTTTCCTCGTTTTGGTTAGTTGCAACGAGGATAACCAGCGGACCCTGTCGGGAAGATCACGGATACATTACTTATATGTAATAAACCCAAGACCGCTTCTTGCCATTGAGAAAACCCCATATAAAACAAGGCCTCCAACTAAAACCTAATACAACTTACAACTTCTATCCTTGCAGAATTGTAATAACCGGGTCACCTCCGCGTTATCTGTTGTTTGCAACTATCGACGCTGACTCCAGCCGTTAACCAGACGGTTCGCGAGTACAACTAACAAGAACGCCCCAGGCGACATAACAGCTGATAGCTGCCCATATCCAGGAGCAAACAACATGCGCACTCAAACCCGCTGGTCCCTGTCCGTGTTTTCCGCGGTACTGGGGCTGAGCCCGTTGGCCGTGAACGCGGCAGACGACCAGCCCGAAGGTTTTATCGAAGGCAGCAGCCTCAACGTGCTGGCCCGCAACTACTACTTCAATCGCGACGATCGCAAGGGCCAGTCCAGCCCCACCGGCAACGGCTATTCGGAGGCCTGGGCCCAGGGGCTGATCGGCAAGTTCGAATCCGGCTTTACCCAGGGCACCGTCGGTTTCGGCCTCGACGCCTTTGCCATGTATGGCCTCAAGCTCGACTCCGGCGCCGGCCGCAGTGGCGGTCGCGGGTCGTTCGGCATGCTGCCGGTGGACAGCGACAACCAACCGGCCGACAACTACAGCAAGGTCGGCGGCGCGGCGAAAATGCGCCTGCTCGACACCGTGATCAAGGTCGGCGACGTCTTCCCGAAGACCCCGGTGGTGCATTACGGCGACTCGCGCCTGCTGCCGGAAAGCTTTCGCGGCGCCACCTTCGAGAACACCAGCATCGACGGCCTGAGCCTCCAGGGCGGGCGCCTGCACAGCATGAGCCAGCCCGACAGTAGTAGCCTGCGCGACGGTTTCGCTACCTTCTATGCCGGCAAGGTCGACTCGCCCTGGGTCGCCTACTTCGGCGGCGACTACAGCCTGAACAAGCACCTCAGCTTCAGCCTCTACAGCAGCCGCCTGAAGGACGCCTGGGACCAGTACTACTTCGGCAGCGCGGCGACCTGGCCGATCTCGGACCAGTTCTCGCTGTTCGCCGGGTTCAACTATTACAAGGCGGTGGACGAGGGCAAGAAACTGCTCGGCGAGTTCGACAACGACATCTGGAGCGCCAAGATCGGCGCCACCTATGGCGCCCACACCCTGTCGCTGTCGCACCAGCGCAACAATGGCGACGACGACTTCGACTACCTGCGCCAGTCGGACTCGATCTTCCTCGACAACTCGATCCAGTACAGCGACTTCAACTCGCCGAAGGAACGTTCGTGGATGGTCCGCTACGACCTCGACATGCAGCCCCTGGGCATCCCCGGCCTGTCGTTCATGACCCGCTACGGCAAAGGCAGCGACGCCGACTACAGCAACGCCAACGCGGTGTACATGCGCCGCGGTGCAGACGGCAATCCGCTGACCAACCAGCGCCGCTGGGAACGCGATATCGAAGCCAAGTACGTGGTCCAGGGCGGCACGCTCAAGGACCTGTCGCTGCGCATCCGCCAGGCCACCGTGCGCTCCAGCAGCTTCGAATCCGACCTGGAGGAATTCCGCCTGATCGTCGAATACCCACTGGCCATTCTCTGAGCCCTTGCGCCGGGCGGGTGCAAGGGTCTGTCCGAAAAATCGGCGAGCGAAGGTCAGGCTGTTTTTAACGCAGCATGACCTGCATAGCGCGGAAGGCGCCCAACGCGCAGCCACTTTTCGGACAGAGCCTAAGTCCGCCCGACGTTAAAACTTCTTCACAGACGCCTGTCTTTCAGAACTGTAATATCGCCCTCACCTTCTCGTCAGGTTGGCCTTCGTATACTTGCCCGCATGCCCGAGCCGACAGCGCTTCGCTGGCGGCCAGCCACTTGCGGGAGATCATGTCTTGAAGCCTGCCCATCTGACTCCGCCTGGCCAGCCCAGCGCGCTTCCCAGCGATAACAGCAGCGAACGCGCCAGGCATGCCCTGGAACAATTCTGGCTCGGCCAGCAACAGCACAACGGCGAAAACAACCACAACGGCGCAACCGGCGCCGCCCCTCACAGAACCGCAGGGCCCCAGGCATGCACTGCCTCCCGCTGACGCCGGCCCACCCCGAGCACATTCATCTCTGAAGCGTTTTTTCGAATGCTCCTTTGGAAAGAGATGAATTTTTAGCGTCCCGCATGGGGCGCTTTTTTTTGCCCCCACGCCCCCCTGTAGCCGCTGCCGAGCCCGCGAGGCTGCGATCGACTGCGAAGCAGGCGCCGTTCTTGAAATCGCAGGAGGTCCTGCGACCAGCGTGGCCCGGACCATCGCAGCCTGCGGCAGCGGCTACAGGGTGTGCTCTCTGGATAAACAAAACCCCACGTGCGCATGACGCAGGCGGGGTTGGTTGACGCCGGTCGCGGGTCAGTCGTTTAGCAGGTCCTGCAGTTCCTGTTCTTCTTCCTTGCGGTGCGCCCAGTGGTACAGCGCCGGCAGCACCAGCAGGGTCAGGGCGGTGGAGGAGATGATGCCGCCGATGACCACGGTGGCCAGCGGCCGTTGCACTTCGGCGCCGGTGCCGGTGGCCAGGGCCATGGGGATGAACCCCAGCGACGCCACCAGCGCGGTCATCAGCACCGGGCGCAGGCGGGTCAGCGCGCCTTCGTTGACTGCCGCGGCGAGCATCCGCCCTTCTTCGCGCAGGTTGCGGATAAAGGCGATCATCACCAGGCCGTTGAGCACCGCCACCCCCGACAGCGCGATGAAGCCCACCCCCGCCGAGATCGACAGCGGGATATCGCGCAGCCACAGGGCCATGATCCCCCCGGTCAGAGCGAAGGGAATCCCGGTAAACACCAGCAACCCATCCTTGAGGTTGTTGAACATCATGAATAGCAGGCCGAACACCAGCAGCAGCGCCACCGGCACCACGATCTCCAGGCGCTTGGAGGCTTCCTGCAACTGTTCGAACTGGCCGCCCCAGGTGATCCAGTAGCCGGTCGGGATCTGCACCTGATCGCCAATGGCCCGGGTCGCCTCTTCGACGAAGGAACCCATGTCGCGCCCGCGCACGTTGGCGCTGACGATCACCAGGCGCTTGCCGTTCTCGCGGCTGACCTGCGCCGGGCCGAGCACCAGGTCGACGCTGGCGACTTCCGAGAGGGCGATGAAACCCAGTTGCCCGTTGACGCTGCCCGCGGCCGCCGCCACCGGAATCAGCAGGCGCGACAGCCCGTCGATATCGGTGCGCTGGGCATCGGACATGCGCACCAGCATGTCGAAGCGCCGGTCGCCCTCATACAAAATGCCCGCCTTGCGCCCGCCCACGGCAATCGCCACGGCGTCCTGCACATCGCCGACGTTGAGGCCGAAACGCGCGGCCTTGTCGCGGTCGACATTCACCGTCAGCACCGGTAAGCCGGTGGTCTGCTGCACCTTCACCTCGGCGGCGCCGTCAATCTTCTGCAAGGTCTGCGAAATCTCTTCGGCGGTCTTGTTCAGCACCTCCATGTCATCGCCGAAGACCTTCACCGCGACATCGCTGCGCACCCCGGAAATCAGCTCGTTGAAGCGCAGCTGGATCGGTTGCGACAGCTCGTAGACGTTGCCCGGCAGGCTGTTGCTGACCCGTTCGATATCGGCAATGATCGCCTCGCGCGACTTGCCCGGGTCTGGCCATTGCGCTTTGGGCTTGAGCATCAGGTAGGCATCGGAAATGTTCGGCGGCATCACATCCGAAGCGATCTCGGCGGTGCCGGTACGGGCGAACACCCGCTCGATTTCCGGGATCTGAGCCAGCAGGGTTTTCTCCAGGGTCTTCTGCATTTCCACCGACTGAGTGAGGCTGGCGTCGGGCACACGCATCGCCTGCTGGGCGAAGTCGCCTTCGCTGAGGCTGGGGATGAATTCACTGCCCATGCGACTGGCCACCAGGCCCGAGACCAGCACGCTGAGAACGGCCAGGGCAAAGGCCAGGGAACAGTGGCTCATCACCCAGCGCAGCACCGGCTCGTAGCCCCGGCGGGCGCCGCGCATGACGAAGTTTTCTTCCTCCTTGACCTTGCCGGTGACGAACAGCGCGATCGCCGCCGGGACGAACGTCACCGAGAGGATCATCGCCCCCAGAAGGGCTATCACCACGGTGAAGGCCATCGGGTGGAACATCTTCCCGGCCACCCCGGACAGGGCAAAGATCGGCAGGTACACCACCATGATGATCAGTTGCCCGTAGATCAGCGCCCGTCGCGCTTCCTTGGCCGCGGCGAAGACTTCGTGCAGGCGCTCGGAACGAGTGAGCATGCGCCCGTGATGCTGCTGGGCATGGGCCAGGCGGCGGATGGCGTTCTCGACGATGACCACCGCGCCGTCGACGATGATGCCGAAGTCCAGCGCGCCGAGGCTCATCAGGTTGGCGCTGACCTTGTTGGTGAACATGCCAGTGAAAGTGAACAACATGGCCAGCGGGATCACCATGGCGGTGATCAGCGCGGCGCGGATATTGCCCAGGAACAGGAACAGAATGGCGATGACCAGCAGCGCGCCTTCGATGAGGTTTTTCTTCACCGTGGCCACGGCCTTGTCCACCAGGTTGGTGCGGTCGTACACAGTGACTGCGGTCACGCCCTTGGGCAGCGAGCGATTGATCTCGGCGAGTTTTTCCGCCACCACCCGGGACACTGTGCGGCTGTTTTCCCCCACCAGCATGAACACCGTGCCGAGCACCACTTCGCGGCCGTTCTCGGTGGCCGCGCCGGTGCGCAGCTCACGACCGATGTCCACGGTGGCCACGTTGCTGACGCGGATCGGCGTGCCGTCCACGGTGTTGATCACGATGTTGGCGATGTCCTCGATGGACTTCACCTGCCCCGGCGCGCGGATCAGCAACTGCTGGCCGTTGCGCTCGATATAGCCGGCACCGACGTTGGCGTTGTTGCGCTCCAGGGCGGTCATCAGGTCGCTCAGGGTCAGGTTGTAGGCCGCCAGGCGCCTGGGGTCCGGAGCGATCTGATAGAGCTTGGCGAAACCGCCGATGGTGTTGATCTCGGCCACCCCCGGCACGTTGCGCAGTTGCGGGGCGATGACCCAGTCCTGGATCACCCGCAGGTCGGTCGGCGTATAGGCCGTGCCGTCGTCCTTGAGCGCGCCGGGCTCGGCTTCCACCGTCCAGAAGAAGATCTCGCCGAGGCCGGTGGAGATCGGCCCCATGCTCGCCTCCACGCCTTCGGGCAGCTGTTCGCGGGCCACCTGCAGGCGCTCGTTGACCAGTTGCCGGGCGAAGTACAGGTCGGTGCCTTCCTTGAAGATCACCGTCACCTGGGACAGGCCCGAGCGCGAAGTCGAACGGGTCTGCTCCAGGCCCGGCAGGCCGGCCATGGCCACTTCCACCGGGTAGGTGATGCGCTGCTCGGTTTCCAGCGGCGAGTAGCCGGGCATGCTGGCGTTGACCTGGACCTGGACGTTGGTGATGTCCGGCACCGCGTCGATCGGCAGTTTCTGGTAGCTGCCGATACCCACGGCGGCCATCAGCAGCACCGCCAGCAGCACGATGATGCGCTGCTCGATGGCGAATTGAATGATGCGTTCAAACATGGGAAGTCACTCTCCAGGGAAACACTCAGTGCGGATCAATGGCCGTGCTCGGCCGAGCCCTTGCCCAGTTCGGACTTGAGGATGAAGCTGCCGGTGGTCGCCACCTGGGCCCCGGCGCGCAAGCCTTCGCGGATCTCGACGAAGCCGCCTTCGCTGCCGCCCAGCACCACGGGGGTGGCCTGGAAACCGTCGGCGACGCGCACGAACACCGCAGGCTTGTCTTCCACGGTCTGGACCGCGCTCTGCGGCACGGTTACCCCGGCCTGGTAGGTGTCGGTCGCCACCTGCACCGAGACGAACAGCCCCGGCCGCCAGACATCGTCCGGGTTGGGTACGGTGACCCGCACCGTGGCGGTCCGGGTCTGCTCGCCCAGCAGGCTGCCGACATAGGCCACCGTGCCCTGCACCTGGGTGCCCAGCTCGGTGGACTGCACCCGGACCGGCTTGCCGACCCGGACCTTGTTCAAGTCCTTGGGAAACACGCCGAAGGTGACCCAGACCCGGGACAGGTCGGACAGGGTGAAGGCGGCGCTGGTCTCGCCCACCACCTCGCCGACGCTCAGGTGTTTTTCCACCACCACGCCGTCGAACGGCGCACGCATCTCATAGCGGTTGCCGCCCGCCAGCACCGAGCTGCCACTCAGGGCGTTCATCTTTTGCCGGGCATTGTTCAGGGCGATTTCGGCTTCCTGCAGGGTCTGGCGCGCCAGCAGGTAATCCTGCTCGGCGGAGATCTGGTCGACCCACAACTGGCGCTCGCGCTGGAAGGTGGTGCGCGCCAGCTCGACCCGGCGCTCGGCGGCGGCCAGTTCGCTGCGCTGGTCGGAGATCTGCTGGCTGGCGATCACCGCCAGCAGCTCGCCCTTCTTCACCGTCTGGCCGAGATTGACCGCCACCGACTCCACCACCCCGGCCGCGCGCGGCACGATGTGCGAGGTGCGGTCCTCGTCGAAGCGGATCTCCCCCGGCAGCGTCAGCAAGCTGCTGAGATTGCGCGGTGCGGCCTCGGCCAGCTGGATGTCCGCGGCCTTGATCTGCTCGGCACTGAGCTCGACCTTGCCCTCTTCCTCGGCATGTCCCTCACCTTCCGCTTGCCCCTCATCGCCTTCCCGATGCGCCTCGCCGTCCTTGTGCGTGTCCGCCTTGGCCGCGGGTTTCGCCTGCGCGGCCACCGGCGCCGCCTGGAACAGCTCCTGCCACATCAACCCGGCCACGCCGAGCGCGATCGCCACGGCCAACGCCAAGGCTGTGCTTCGTTTCTTGTCCATGCATGCTCCTGAAAAAATCGACTCGACGCGCCAACCGGCAACAGCGACGCGTCATGAGGTCTGTGGAAAAAAGAAATCGCCGAGCGCCCGATGCAGCTCATGCAGGCACCAATGGGACGCGCCCTCCTCGACCCGGCTCGGCAGCGGGACGCTGCAATCGGTGACCAGCAGCGCGCCCAGGCCCAACAGGACGAACAACGCGGTTCTCACAGCGTGCGATCGGGGCCGGCGAGATCGCCGTAGATGCGCTCGATGCGCACCCAGGCGTCGGTGGACTGGGCCACGGCGGCGATGTACTGGGTGCGGGCGCTGATCAGCGTGCGCTGGGCGTCGAGCACCTCGATGAAGTTGAACTTGCCCATCTCGAAGCCACGGGTCGCGGTGTCCACGGCGTTTTGCGCGGCTGGCAGGATCACCTGGTTGAACGACTGCACTTCGTTGCTGGCGGTGCTCCACTGATCCAGGGCCTGACGGGTTTCAGTGCGCAGGCGCAGCTCCGCGGCGTTGCGCAGATCCCGGGCCTGATCGGCGCGCCGCGCCGCCGACAGGACGTTGCCCTGGTTGCGGTTGAACAGCGGAATCGGCATCGACACCCCGACCAGGTTGACCCGCTCGCGCACGCTGGCGTCGTACTGGCTGCCCACGCTGATATCGAGGTCGGGAATGCGCTGGGCCTTTTCCAGCCCCAGGGAGGCTTCGCGCTGCACCACCTGCATTTCGGCCAGGCGCAGTTCAGTGGTCTGTTGCAAGCGCGCCAGCAATTGCGCCGAAGGCGGCAGCGAGGGCAGCCCGCTGGCCGGCTCCGCGACGGCGCTGAAGTCGGTGGTGGCGGCCCCGGTCACGGTCGCCAACTGGCGATAGGCGTTGGCCCGATCCATCTCGGCGCGGCTCAGCTCCAGGCGGACTTCCGAGAGCTGGACCTGAGCGCGGGTGGCCTCCACGGGCGAGGCCTTGCCCGCGCTGACCCGCCCCTTGGCCACCGTCAGCCCGCGCTCGGCCAGGGCCAGGGAGCGGCCGGCCAGATCGCTGCGCTCCTGGGCGCGCAAGGCGCCGTAGAAGGCCGCGATCACATCGGCGCGCAGCTGGTTGCGCTGGCGTTCCAGCTCCAGTGCCGCGGCGTCCTGGGCACGGCTGGCGACATCGATGCGCGCGCCGCGCTTGCCGCCCAGCTCCAGGGTCTGGCTGAGTTTGACGGTGGTGGTTCGCGAGCTGCGGCGGGTGTCTTCGGCGTCCCAGGACAACACCGGATTGGGGATCAGCCCGGCCTGCTGGCGGCCCCCCTGGGCGATGTCGATTTCCCAGCGCGCCGCCGCCAGTTCGGGGTTGTTGGCAAAGGCACTGGCCAGGGCGTTGTCGAGGCTCAGCACCCGGCTCTCGGCCGCCGCGGCGTCCTGCAGCGCGGCACTGGCCAACAACAGGACGCCGGACAATGCCCCGACTATCCAGGCAAGTTTTTTAATGAGGGTTGGCATAACGCGTTCTGGCCCCTTACCGATACAGAGTGACGGCGGAGGCTCTGCGGTGCGAGGAAGTTGAACCGGCACGACGCATCCACACTCCACCCATAAAACAACTAACAGGTGAGTATTTAGTGCCGGCCAAATGTAGCCTTCGGTACTTATCGACAGGGTGGCGCAAAGATTACAAATCCGTTAGCAAACGCTCTGCCACGGGCTTATGCATTAACATCCCGGCCATCGACCCGAGAGCAAGCTCAATAAATCCACAACTTGAAATATAGAGAAACAACTTCTCCCCGCACGACACTTCGAAGCTTTTAAATTCAGAACCTTTAAATTAATAACCTTGAAATCCACAACTTTGAAAGTTGAATCATCCAGCCCGTTACTTTCAACGAAGTTATGGGACTGCCCCACTGCATTAAACACCGAGGCTAATTCAGCATGCGCATTCTGGTGATCGAGGATGAACCGAAAACCGCCGACTACTTGCATCAGGGATTGAGCGAAAGCGGCTACGTCGTCGATTGCGCCAATAACGGCGCCGACGGCCTGCACCTGACCCGCCAGCACGCCTACGACCTGGTGATTCTCGACGTCAATCTGCCGGAGCTGGACGGCTGGGGGGTGCTGCAGCGCATTCGCCAGAACAGCAATACGCGGATCATGATGCTCACCGCCCAGGGGCGGCTGGTGGACCGGATCAAGGGCCTGGACCTGGGCGCCGACGATTACCTGGTCAAGCCGTTCGAATTCCCCGAGCTGCTGGCGCGGGTGCGCAGCCTGTTGCGGCGCAGCGAGCAGTCGCCGACCCCCGATGTGCTGCGGGTGGCCGACCTGGAGCTGGACCAGGGCCGCCACCGGGCGTTTCGCGGCAAACAGCGCATCGACCTGACCACCAAGGAGTTCGCCCTGCTGCACCTGCTGATGCGCCAGAGCGGCGTGGTGCTGTCGCGGACCCAGATCATCTCGTTCGTGTGGGACATGAACTTCGATTGCGACACCAATGTGGTGGAAGTATCGATCCGCCGCCTGCGGGCCAAGATCGACGACCCGTTCGAAAGCAAACTGATCCACACCCTGCGCGGCGTCGGCTACGTGCTCGAAGAGCGCGACTGAAGCGCTGTAGCCGCTGCCGCAGGCTGCGATAGGTCCGAAGGACCTCCGGCGCGCCCAAGAGCGGCGCCCGCTTCGCGGTCGATCGCAGCCTCGCGGGCTCGGCAGCGGCTACAGGGACTACAGGTGATTAATGTACGTGCTCTTCGTGCCCCTGTTCGTGAAAGCCGGCCTGTTCGACCTGGACCGTCACATGGGAGATATCGAAGCGCTCGTGCATCAGTTCGGTGACCTCGGCGAGGATCTGCTGCTCGCTGCGCCGCCCCAGGTCGGCCACCAGATGCGTGCTCATCACGTTCTTGCCGCTGGTCAGGGCCCACAGGTGCAAGTCGTGCACCTCGGTCACCCCGTCGATGGCGCGGATGCCCTGCTCGACCTGATCGATATCGATGCCGTCCGGCACGCCTTGCAGCAGCACGTTCATGCTCTCCCTGAGCAATGTCCAGGTGCGCGGCAGCACCCAGAAACCGATGGCCGCCGCCACCAGCGAATCGACCCAGCCCCAGCCGGTGTACATGATCACCAATGCCGCGACGATCACGCCGATGGAGCCGAGCATGTCGCTCCACACCTCCAGGTAGGCACCCTTGACGTTGAGGCTTTCGGCGCTCGCCGAGGCCAGCAGGCGCATGGAAATCAGGTTGACGACCAGCCCCAGCACCGCGATCACCAGCATGCCCGTGGACTGGATTTCCGCCGGCGCAGACAGGCGCTGCCAGGCCTCGAACAGGATGTAGAAGGCGACCACGAACAACAGGAGGGCGTTGAACGCCGCGGCGAGAATCTCGAAGCGCGCATAGCCGAAGGTGCGCTTGCGATCGGCTGCGCGCTTGCCGACCTGGATCGCCACCAGGGAGATCGCCAGCGCCAGCGCGTCGGTCATCATATGGGCGGCATCGGACAGCAGCGCCAGGCTGCCGGTGACAAAGGCGCCGATCACCTCGGCGATCATGAAACTGCCCGTCAGCCCCAGGGCCATCCATAACTTGCGTTCGTGTCCGGCCCGAACCTGTCCGTGACTGTGCCCTGCGCCCATGAAAGCCCCCACCTGTGGAAATCGTCGTGGCTGATGATAGCCGGCCCGGACAGCCGGCCCCGGCAAAATGACGCAATGGTCATGCTGCTGCCATCTGGCGGTTATGGGTGACGGCTTTCAGCGCCCCAGGCGCGCCATCACCGCGAGCATATCCGGGCGCCGGGCGGCCCATTCCTCGCGGGTAATGCCGAGCAGCACCACGTCGATGCGCTGGCCGTCCTTCTCGACGTTCTGCCGGCGCACGCCCTCGAGGGTGAAACCGAACTTCTGGTGCAGGCGGATCACCGCCTGGTTCAGCGCCAGCACCTCGCAGTTGAGCTTCGCAAGGCCGGCCGCGCCGAAGGCATGGTCGAGCAACCAGAATTCCAGCTGGCTGCCCAGGCCCTTGCCCTGCAAGCCGCTGTCCAGGTAGAAGGCCCAGTCGGCGCTCTTGTGCAAGGCATTGATCGCGTTCAGCGACACCACGCCACAGGCGATTCCCTCTTGCAGCACCACGAACACCGACTGCCGCGGATTGCCCGCCAGCGAGTCGAGCCAGGCACGGTGCTCGGCCTCGGAAATCTCGTGGGAGGTGTACATGTACTTGCGCACGTCCGGCTGGTTGCGCAGCTCGCGCACGCGCGCCTGTACCTGTGCACAAGTCTCGAGTATCGGCACGACCTGCATGCGGGGCTCCTGGTCTGAAACGGATGCCGCACAGCCTAGGGGCAACGGTGCCCGGCGGCAATTCAAAAGATCCCGCTACCCGACGCGGGCTTGCGCCGGCGCAGCACATGCAGGCCCAGGCACACCAGGCTGGTGCCGAACGCTACGATCAACATGCCCTGCGGCGTCTCGCGCTCGCGGCGGCTGTCCAGGCATTCCATGGCGTTGGCGCATTGCGCGATGCACAACTCCTGGCCATCGAGGGTGCAGCTCAGCACCGCGTCGCGCAGGTGGGTGAAGCTCAGCGTGCGCCCCAGGATCTGGTCATGGCCGACGTTCAGATAGCTGATGCCACGAACCACCTTGAGCCGGGTGTATTCGCCACTGTCCGCGTCCTCTATCAGCATCCCGCCACGGTCGGCATACAGCACCTTGCCGCTGAGGGATTCGACGTTGGCACCGTCCAGCCCATAGTCGACAAGGTTGAAGATCCACAGATGAAGCAGGGTCATGAACAAGCCAATGGCAAAGGACAACCACGCCGCCTGCAGCAGCAGGGGCAGCGTGGAGAAATCACGCAGGGAACGCAGGACGGACCGGATCAAGGCAGCTCCCGAAAACTGGCGCGTGGACCGCGCGTTTTTTTTCGAGAGATTAGCGGGTAAATGGGCCTTGGCTAAGCACAACTTTCAGCGGTATGGGTCGGGCTAACACGCGGGCTGGCAGCGAAGGCTCTAGCCCGCGTTCCCCGGCGCCTGCAGGCGTTTGCGGGGGCGAATTTTTCTGCTGCGCGAAAGCGCCTCAGGACCCGGCACAGACCCTAGGCGCCCCACTGCCTGCCAGCCTCGGCATGCGCGTACCGAAGTACCCCGCGCTGACCACCCCGACCGCGCCCATCACCGCGCAATAGATCACGCAGATCCACGGGCTCCAGGGCATCAGGCCGATCAGCAGCAAAGGCGTGGTGCTCGCCCACAGCGCGTAGGCGATGTTGTAGGTAAAGGAAATGCCGGAGACGCGAATCCGCGCCGGGAACAAACCGACCATCACCGACGGCACTGCGCCCACCACGCCACAGCCAAGGCCGGCGATGGCGTAGGCCAGGCCGACCCAGGCGCCGCCGCTGATCAGGCAGCCATAAAGCAGGCCAATGCCCAGCGGCAGCAGCAGGCTGTAGAGCATCACCGTGCGCCAGGCGCCGATACGGTCGACGATCAGCCCGGCCAGCACGCAACCGATATTCAGGAACACGATGCCCAGGCTGCTCAGGGCGAAGGTGTGGCTGGCGCTCATGCCGAAGGTTTTCTGCATCATGGTCGGGGTGATGACCACGAACACCACCACCGCCGAGGTCAACACGCAGGTGAGAATCGCCGCCGGCAACAGGGCCAGGCGATGCTCGCGCAGCACGGTGCGCAACGGCAGTTCGACGGCGCTGTCGCGCTGTTCCTGCATGGCCATGAACACTGGGGTTTCGCTGAGCCAGCGGCGCAGCCAGACGCCAATCACGCCGAACACCCCACCGAGCAGGAACGGGTAACGCCAGGCGTGATCGAGGATTTCCGCCGGAGTGAAGAGTTGCGCCAGCAGGGTCGCGGTCAGCGCACCGATCAGGTAGCCGAAGGTCAGCCCGGCCTGCAGAAAGCCCAGGGCATAACCGCGATGGCCGGCCGGTGCGTGCTCGGCGACGAACACCCAGGCGCTCGGCACTTCACCGCCCACCGCCGCGCCTTGCAGCACCCGCAGCGCCAGCAGCAACAGCGGCGCGAAATAACCGATCTGCGCGTAGGTCGGCATGATGCCGATCAGCAGGCACGGCAGGGCCATCATCAGGATGCTCAGGCTGAACACCTTCTTGCGCCCCAGGCGGTCGGCGAAGTGCGCCATGAGAATGCCGCCCAGCGGCCGCGCCAGGTAGCCGGTGACGAAGATCCCGAAGCTCTGCAACAGCCGCAGCCACTCGGGCATTTCCGGCGGGAAGAACAGCTGGCTCAGGGTCAGGGCGAAAAACACGAAGATGATGAAATCGTAGATTTCCAGGGCGCCGCCCAGTGCCGCCAGGCCCAGGGTCTTGTAGTCGGACCGGGAAAACGGCGCCGGCCGCGCGTCAGGGGAAAAGGACATAAAGCCACTCGGTGTTGGGCACAATTCAAGGCGCCCATGGTCTACGCAAACGCCGCGAGGGACAACCGCAACACCCTTCTGGGTCGGTTTTTAGGCTTTTCCTGTGCATTGAATCGGCGCCGCGGACGCCAATAATCGGCGACTTTCCCACCCGCAACAGGAAAGCCGCCATGAGCATCCATACCCGCAGCAAACGCCTGACCGTGCCGCAACTGGTGGCCATGAAAGGCCAGCAGAAGATCGTCTCCCTGACCGCCTACACCAGCCACATGGCGCAGCTGATGGACCCGTTCGTCGATTTCGTGCTGATCGGCGACTCCACGGCCATGGTCGGCTACGGCCGCACCTCGACCCTGGACATGAGCCTGGAAGAGATCATCGGCCACACCCGCGCCGTGGTCGCCAGTTCACGGCTGGCCTGCGTGATCGCCGACATGCCGTTCGGCAGTTACCAGGAATCGCCGCAACAGGCCTACCGCAATTGCGCCGAAGTGCTGGCGCGCACCGGTTGTGACGCGCTCAAGCTCGAAGGCGGGCTGGCCCTGGCGCCAACCGTGGAGTTCCTGGTGCAGCGCGGGATTCCGGTTATGGCCCATATCGGCCTGATGCCCCAGTACGTGAACGTCATGGGCGGCTTCAAGGCCCAGGGCCTGAACGACGCCACGGCCCAGGCCATCGAGGCCGACGCCCGCGCCCATCTCGAGGCCGGGGCGTTCAGCCTGTTGCTGGAAGGGGTGGCGGAAAACCTCGCGCGGCGCATCAGCGACTTCTCGGCGATGCCGACCATCGGCATCGGCGCCTCCCCCGCCTGCGACGGCCAGGTGCTGGTGACCGAGGACCTGTTGGGCCTGGGCGGGTCCCAGGTGCCGCGCTTCGTCAAACAGTACGCCGATGTCGGGGCGCTGATCAGCCAGGCCTGCGAGCGGTTCGCCGCCGAGGTGCGCGATGGCCGCTTCCCCGAGGCGCGGCACTGCTACGGCGTCTGATCGATGGCCCGGGCCAGGCGTTGCACGGCACCGGCGATGTCCTGGCGCCAGTCGAGGGTGACGCTCAGGCGCAGGTGATGGCGCCACAGGCCTTGCTGGCTGAACATCTGTCCCGGGGCGATGACGATGCCCTGCCCCAGCAGTTGCTCATACACCTGGGCCATATCCACCGGGCGCGTGGCCTCGGCCCACAGGGTCGCGCCCCCGGCCGGGGTAACCACCCGCAACTGCTCGGCGGCGTGTTCGGCCAGCAGCGCCTGCAGCTGGCCCATGCGTTCGCGCAGCAGGCCGCGCAACTGAACCAGGTGCTGATCGACCCGGCCGCTGCCCAGCAGTTTGGCCACGGCCTTCTGGCGGATCGGTGACAGGCGGAACGCGCGCTCGAGAAAGTGCCGCTGCAAGCGCGCGCCCTGGCCACGGCACAGCACATAGCTGAAGGGCGCCTCGGAACCGATGACTTTGTCGAAGGTGGAAAACACCAGCAGCCGCTCGGGATCGGCGTAATCGCGATACCGCGCCGGCGCCGGTGTAAAGCAGAACTCGCCATAGCTGTCATTTTCCAACAGCCAGATGCCGCGCTCCCCCAGCCAGCGGCACAGCTGCCGTTTGTCCGCCGCGGGCATCAGGCTGCCGTGGGGCGCGCTCAGGGTCGAAGACAGCAGCGCCAGGCGCACCGGTTCGCGTTGCAGCACCTCCTGCAGGCGCTGGCGATCGAAGCGTCCTGCGGCGTCCAGCGGCAGCTCGATCACGCGGATCTTCGCCGCCTGCAATTGCCGCAGGATCGCCCAGGAACAAGGCGACTCCACCAGGGCGACGCTGCCGTTCAGCTCCAGGGCATCCAGCGACAATGCCAGCACCGCGCGCAAATCCGTGCCGAGAAATACCTGCTCGGCCTGCCAGTAATCCGTGGTCGAGCGGGTGTAGCGCTCGGCCAGCGCCGTGCGCAGTTCCGCCTCGCCAAACGGCTGGTACAGCGGCACCTGGGAGCGCGGGTACTGGCGCACCAGCTCGCGCTCGGCGGTCAACAGGGGATTGTCCAGCGACAGCAGCATCGCCGGAGCGTCGCTGCACAGCGCCAGCATTCCGGGCTGGCGGGCGTAGGCATAGACCCTGTCCAGCAGGTCCGTATCCGGCGCCAGCCCTGGCGCCGGCACGGGGCGGCTGAAGTAGCCCTGCTTGGGCCGGGCGTAGATCCGCCCTTCGTCCTCGAGCAAGCCATAGGCGTACTTGGTGGTGGAAACCGAGACCTTGAGGCGCTGGGCCAGGGCGCGCAATGACGGCAGGCGCTGCTCGGCCGCGCTGGCGCCGTCCAGCCACTCCACCAGGTAGCGGTAGACCGCCTGATAGGCGAAAGGCGTTTCGCGGCTCACCGCGTCAAGCGTCCTTGGCCAGGGCGATTGCCGCCTGGATCGCCGCGCGGGCCTGGGGGCTGTTTTTCCAGCAGCTGGAGCCGACCAGGGCCGAGGCCTGGGTGACGATCTCCAGGGCATTGGCCCGGGCCAGTTGGGCGAGGGAGTCGATACCCAGTTGTTCGAGGCGGGCGACCACGGTTTCGCCGACACCCTTGAGCTTGAGCAGCGCCTGGCGTTCTTCGAGCGGGAATGGCATGTACTTCAATCCTTTGCAGTGGTTACCAATTGCCGCATTCTTGCACAGTTCTCGATCGCCCCAGCCTGAGGCGACCGACCTCCTGACAATCATAAAAAGACTTGAGGTATCGACGTGTCCACAGACATTGAAGACAGCCGTTCCGCCCGTTTTGCCCTGCGCTGCTCGAACTGGGCCGAGCGCTGGTTCCCCGACTCCTGGGTGTTCGCCGCGCTGGCGGTGATCATCGTCGCCCTCGCCACCATGGCCATGGGCGCCAAGCCCACCGACACCGCCATGGCCTTCGGCGACGGTTTCTGGAGCCTGATCCCCTTCACCATGCAGATGGCCTTCGTGGTCATCGGCGGTTATGTGGTCGCCAGCTCGCCGCCGGCGGTGAAGCTGATCGACAAACTGGCGCGTATTCCGAAGAACGGCCGTTCCGCCGTGGCCTGGGTGGCGCTGATTTCCATGGTCGCCTCCTTGCTCAACTGGGGCCTGTCCCTGGTGTTCGGCGGCTTGCTGGTGCGCGCCCTGGCCCGGCGTACCGAGCTGCGCATGGACTACCGCGCCGCCGGGGCCGCGGCCTACCTGGGCCTGGGCGCGGTCTGGGCCCTGGGCCTGTCGTCATCGGCCGCGCAATTGCAGGCCAACCCGGGCAGCCTGCCGCCGTCGATCCTGTCGATCACCGGGGTGATTCCGTTCACCCAGACCATCTTTCTCTGGCAGTCCGGCGTGTTGCTGCTGGCCTTGATCGTGGTCTCGCTGGTCATCGCCTACGCCACCGCGCCCGGCCCGAACTCGGCGCGCGACGCCAAGGCCTGCGGCATCGACCCGAGCTTCAGCATGCCCAAGCCACAACCGCGCACCCGCCCCGGCGAGTGGCTGGAATACAGCCCGCTGCTGACCATCCTGCTGGCCTTGCTGGCGGCCGGCTGGCTTTACCATGAGTTCGCCACCAAGCCGGCGATCACCGCGATTTCCGGGCTCAACACCTATAACTTTCTGTTCCTGATGCTCGGCGCGCTGCTGCACTGGCGCCCGCGCAGCTTCCTCGAAGCGGTGGCCCGCGCCGTGCCGACCACCACCGGGGTGCTGATCCAGTTCCCGCTGTACGGCTCCATCGCGGCCTTGCTGACGGTGGTCAAGGGCGTCGACGGCCAGACCCTGGCCCACCATATCTCGACCTTCTTCGTGCAGATCGCCTCCCACGACACCTACGCGCTGCTGATGGGGGTCTACTCGGCGGTGCTGGGCTTCTTCATTCCGTCGGGCGGCGGCAAGTGGATCATCGAGGCGCCCTACGTGATGCAGGTGGCCAATGACCTGCAATACCACCTGGGCTGGGCGGTGCAGATCTACAACGCCGCCGAGGCACTGCCGAACCTGATCAACCCCTTCTACATGCTGCCGCTGCTGGGGGTGCTGGGGCTCAAGGCGCGGGACCTGATCGGCTTCTCCTTCGTCCAGTTGCTGGTCCACGCACCGCTGGTGCTGGTGCTGCTGTGGGCGTTGGGCACCACGCTGAGCTATATGCCGCCCGTGGCGCCGTAATCTGTTGCCAGCGGCTCGCTCCCCCTGTAGGAGCGAGTCTGCTCGCGATCGGCCGCCAGGCCGAGGGTGCCCGCCATGCCCTCATCGCGGGCAATCGAGCGTCGACCGGACGCTCCTGCAGAGGCAGCCCTACATCCTTTCCAGCCTCCCCCTACTATCTTCTAAGCCCCGTCCCAGAGCCTTTTCTGTAGTCTTTCCGTCATATTCGGTTGCTACCGTGCAGCCGAAATACTTTGTTACGAATTGATCGAAAGGTAATCAGGGACCCGGCATGAGCGACGAACACTCGAAAGATCCAGAACATTCCAAGGCCACGGAGCCACCCACCGACACCAGCCGCCGGCGTTTTCTCGGCGGCGTGGCGGTGCTGGGTGTCGGCGCGACGCTCAGCGCCTGCGGCCACAACGACCCGGCACCGGGCAAGCCGGTGGAGCGCCCGCTGTCGCCGGCCGAGCTGGACCGGGCGCTGCGCGACAACGTGAAGAACGTGGTGGTGATCTATGCCGAGAACCGCAGCTTCAACAACCTGTTCGCCGACTTCCCGGGCCTGGAAAAACCGCTCTCGGCCCTCAAGCCCGCCGACTATCAGCAACGCGACCGCGACGGCAGCCTGTTGCCGGCCCTGCCGCCGGTCTGGGGTGGCGTCGCCCAGGTCGGGCCCCAGGCCCTGGATGGCGTGACCTACCCGGTCGGTACCCAGTACCAGGAGCACCTGCCCAACGCGCCCTTCGCCCTCAAGGGCCCCGATGGCGAAGACCTGCCCCTGGGCCTGGTCACCCGCGACCTGTGGCACGTGTTCTACCAGAACCAGATGCAGATCAACGGCGGCAAGAACGATGGTTTCGTCGCCTGGGCCGACGCCGGCGGCCTGCCCATGGGTCATTACGCCCAGAGCCGCTACGGGTTGCGCCTGTGGGATGTGGCCAGGGAGTTCGTGCTGTGCGACAACTTCTTCCAGGGCACCTTCGGCGGCTCGTTTCTCAACCACCAGTACCTGATCAGCGCCGCCGTGCCGTTTTATCCGGACGCGGCCAATTCGGTGGCCAGGCCGCAGATCGCCACCCTGCAGAGCGACGACCCGCTCGACACCCGTCTCAAGCCGCTGGAGCAGTCCCCGGCCAGCGCCATGAGCGGCCCGCCGCAATTCGGCCCGAGCCTGCTGACCCCCGACGGCTACGCGGTCAATACCATGGCCCCGCCGTACTGGCCGACCTGGATCCGCGACCCGCAGCGCCCGGCCTATGCCAAGGCCGACCTGCCCAATGTGCTGGTGCCGCAGCGCCACGACACCATCGGCGACAAGCTCTCGCGCAAGGACATCGACTGGGCCTGGTACGCCGGCGCCTGGCAGGTCACGCTGGACGCCTACAAGGATTCGGCGGGGATTCCGAAGATCCCCAACTTCCAGTACCACCACCAGCCGTTCAACTACTTCGCGCAGTTCGGTCCCGAGCATCCCAACGAACGCAACCATCACCTGCGCGATGCGGGCCTGGGCGATGAGTCGAGCAGCAACCGCTTCCTCGCCGATGTCGAGGCCGGCAAGTTGCCGCCGGTGGCGTTCTACAAGCCCCAGGGCAACCTCAACATGCACGCCGGTTATGCCGATGTGGCCGCGGGCGACCGGCATATCGTGCGCGCCCTGAAGGTGCTGCGCGAAAGCCCGCAGTGGCAGAACATGGTGGTGATCGTCACGGTCGATGAGAACGGCGGCTGGTGGGACCACGTCGCCCCGCCCCAGGGCGACCGCTGGGGGCCGGGGACACGCATCCCGGCGCTGGTGGTGTCACCGTTCGCCCGCAAGGGCACGGTGGACCATACGGTGTACGACACCGCGTCGATCCTGCGGCTGATCACCCGGGTGTTCCAGCTGGAACCGCTCGACGGCCTCAAGCAACGGGACGCGGCGATGATCGCCCGGGGGCAGGCGCCCATGGGCGACCTGAGCAATGCCCTGCACTTCCCGGCCTGAACCGACGGCAGCGGCCGCCCGGGCGGCCGTTTGCGGGTGCAAAAGAAATCCACCCTTTTCCTTGTCACCCGCTACTGTTTCAGTACGGAACTTACCTCGCCCAGACGAGGCCAACGCTGACAAGGAGCCAAGCATGAAACTCGCAGGATTGTCCCTCCCCCTCGCCGCCCTGACCCTGGGCGGCCTGACCCTAAGTAGCCTGACCCTGAGCACCGCAGCCCAGGCCAACGTCGATCTGAAGCTGGGCAACACCCAGCGCGTCACCCAACTCTTCTCCTACCCCAACAACTGCAACGTGATCTGCTTTCGCAACTGGACGCTGGAACAGACCGTCGAGCATTACCTGACCCAAAGCGTGAAGCGCGATGGCTACAGCACCGCCAAGGTCAAGGTGAAGACCGACAACAACCAGCTGTACGCCAACATCAGCGGTGTTCCGAAGGACTATGGCAAGCCGCTGACCGCCCTGCTGGATGCCGGCGACCTGGCCTACCAGGGCGCCAGCAAGCTCAACAGCGACGGCAAATGGACCTACAGCTGGTACCTGTTCCTGCCCCTGGGCATGGCCCTGGAAAACCGCAAGAGCGTCGAGTTGCTGCACTTCCCGCCGGACTACTCGCTGACTCAGGCCCAGGACTACCTGAAATCGGCCACCACCGACCGCTGGGCCACCCTGCTCACCACCAATGGCATTCCCGCCGAGCAGACCCCGGGCTACCAGACCATCATCGACATTGCACCGATCGCCGCCCCCTCCAGCGCGGGCAAGGACCTGGAAGGCGTCTACGGCTACTTCCAGGACTACCAGACCACCATGGTCAAACAGATCAGCCAGAGTGCCAGCGGCGCCGCCCTGCCAATGGTGGCGTTCGGCGCGCCGGTGCGTAACTGGATCAAGCAGCAGTACGGCCCGACCGTGAACGTGCTGGGCCTGGCGCAGATCAGCCCGAGCGCGGGCCTGAAGGTGCCGGTGCTGGGCTCCAACCACCCGAGTTACATCTGGTACGCGGCGGATCCGGAGAACTACGACGGCGACGAGGCCAAGGCCGACGCGGCCGGTTTGAAGGTGATGGGGCAGGATCTGAGCGCGGCCTGCTGGCAGGCCGGGATGGGCAGCAAGCCGGGCAGCGACCCGACAGTGCAGCTCAAAAGCTGCACGCAGAACTGGCAGGTGACCAACAAAGAGCAGACCTGCGCCCTGTTCTACACCTCGATCCGTAAGCTGACGCCGGAGCAGGCCCAGGCCAAGTGCGCCACCACGCCGGTGCAGACCCAGCTGAAGCAGCTGAAGGCGCCAGCACCGTCGATGAGTACCGAAGCACCGCCGCATATCTGACGGACAAGCGGTAATGGCTACATCCCATCGCGAGCAAGCTCGCTCCTACAGAACGGCACATCGCCCGTAGGAGCGAGCTTGCTCGCGATGGGTTTTCAGCGCCTCAGAGCGCTCCGACCGGACGCAGGCGATACTGCGGCGGCAGCTGCTCGAAACCACTGATGGTGGCGTTCAGGCTCTTCCAGCGACCGTCCTTGATGCCATAGATGCAACCGTGGATCGACAGGCTCTGCCCGCGATGCCAGGCGTTTTGCACAATGCTGGTGTGGCCGACGTTGGCCACTTGCTGGATCACGTTCAGCTCGCAGAGGCGGTCGACCCGCTCTTCCTCGGTGGCCAGTTGCCCCAGGACTTCGCGATGTTCGTAGTACAGGTCGCGAATCGAGCGCAGCCAGCCGTCGATCAGGCCCAGCTGGCGATCCTGCATCGAGGCGCGCACGCCACCACAGCCATAGTGACCGGTGACCAGGATGTGTTTGACCTTGAGCACGTCCACCGCGTACTGGATCACCGACAGGCAATTGAGGTCGGTGTGCAGCACCACGTTGGCCACGTTGCGGTGTACGAACAGATCCCCGGGAAGCATGCCGACGATCTCGTTGGCCGGTACACGGGCGTCCGAACAGCCGATCCACAGGTATTCCGGCGTCTGCTGGCGGGCCAGCTTGGAGAAGAATTCAGGATCTTCCTGCTTGATCGCTTCGGCCCAACGCTCGTTGTTATCAATCAGGTCTTGTAGTTCATTCATGCTGTGAAACCTCAGGATTGATGCGTTGCTATGACAGACGACTGTCTATCGGGGTCACGCGCGTCTATGCAGATACCGCTTATCCACCCCTTTGAATCTTGCCGGGTCTGGTGGGTCCACTCTTTAAGCCCAAAAGTATGAGCAACCGTCATGACTGAATCACGACGTCCCTATGGCGCGCCTCAGCCCGAGCCCATCGACGACAACGAAGACCGCATGGGTTCCATGGAAGAGCTGGACTTCGATGAAGAAGAACCCGGCGCCAGGGTCGGCGACCCTGCTTCCAGCCCTGTGGAGCATCGTACTCCCCACAGGCACATCCATGGCTCCAGCCTGACCGGCAACGCCGAGGATGAGCCCAACGACGATGAGCTGACCCCGGAAAACCTGATCCGCGAAGACGGCGCCCGCTCCGCCCATGAAGCCGGTGAAGACCAGCCGGCCGACTGGGACCTGAGCATTGTCGATGAAGACGATATCGGCGGCGGCAATGGCCTGGACGAAGCCGAGCTGGCCCAGCGCGACCCACTGGATGGCAAACGCTGATACCTGCCTTTAACAACTGTAGGAGCGAGGCTTGCCCGCGATAGCGGCTCGATACGCCGTCAATCGACCAGGGTGCAGGCCATCACCAACGCATCTTCGCGCCCGCCTGTCGCCGGATAGTAATCGCGGCGGCGGCCGACCTCGTTGAAACCGTAGCGCTCGTACAGCCGATAGGCGGTCTGGTTGCTGGAACGCACTTCTAGGAAGCATTCGCGCGCGTCTTTCTGGTAGGCGCGCTTCATCAATTCTTCCAGCAGGCGCAGGCCCAGGCCACGGCCCTGGCTTTCCGGCTTGACGGTGATATTGAGCAGGTGGGCTTCGTCGATGATCACCTGGATCACCCCGTGGCCGACCTGCTGGCTGCCTTCGAACATCAGCCAGACTTCATAGGATTTCAGGGCATCGGTGAAAATGCCGCGGGTCCAGGGATGGCTGAACGCCGCGTATTCGATTTTCAGGATGGCATCCAGATCCGCCTCGGTGGCCTGGCGGAACGATAAAGCGTCACTCATTGCTACTTTTCCAACGCGCCATCAGCCGACGCATGGCTTGCCAGACATCAGCCTTACGCTGTGGCTCTTCCATTAATAGTTCCAGCCCAGGCAGCGCCCAGGCCGAGCCCAGGCCTTCGACCTGGAGTTCACGGTTGTAGGACTGCGCATCAGCCTCGCCCGCGAAACGCACCGCCGGCAGGCCGATCAGCCACAGGCAGACACAAGGTTCTTCTTCGACGCGCGCCCCGACAAAGGCCTGGACGAAATCCCGCGCCGCGTCCGGCCCCTGGTCGAGATTGCCGCGGGTCAGCATCGGCCAGCGCACCGGCTCGGCGAGGATCTGCGGGCTGTCCGGCAGGCCAGCGGCGCGCAGCATGTCCTTGAGCAGCAGATAGGCCGGGTCGCGGCTCTGGAAGGCTTCGCCTGTGGGTAACTCCACCAGCAGCAGGCAACGACCGGCGCGCAGCAATTGCAGGGCGAAACGCGGTGGCGGCACGGGCGGGGCCTTGACCGGCGCCGGGGCCTCCTCGGCATCGACCACGGGCTTGCTGACCGGACGAACGGCAGCGCCGGCGGGACGCGGCACTTCGATTTTCGGCCGTTCGGCAGGCTTGGCCACAGGCTCGGCAACCGTTTTGGCCACAGGTGCAGGGGCTGCCGGGGCCTCGACCACAGGCTCGGCAATCACCAGTAACTCGGGACGGGACGGCGCCGCAAAGGGCAATTCGGTGCGCGGCAGCCAGCTGACCACCTGCATGGCGGACAGATAAGCGCGACGGCGAGACTCGATAAGCAAAGGTCGGCCACTTGTGGATAACTGAAGTGGGGGGATTCTACCGTCCTTCGCCGAAGATCGCCCGCAGTTGATTCGTCACAAAAACACCGGTCCAGCCCATGACAAGACCGAGGGGTGAATCGTCAGCCTTCCGATGCAGTACAATCGCTGCTTTTCATTGCCAACCAGCCGGCCATTCCGATGATCGAACCCAAGCGCGTGTTGCGCGCCCTCGCCGAACACTGGGCACTTCTGGAGCCACTGTGCGAGCACTTCGACCAAGGCACCCTGAGCCTCGCCGAACTGCGTTCACAGCTGGCCACCCAGCAAATTGACAGTACGCCACAGGACATTACCAGCCTGCTGGACGTGTGGATCCGCCTGGATATCCTGGTTCCGGTGGCGAAAAGCCCGAACCGTTTCGAGCTCAACGCACAGATCCACGACTTCCTCGCCTACCTGCGGCGCGAGCACCGCCTGGGCCTGTGCCTGGAAATCGAAGCCTACCTGCGCCACCTCGAACGCCTGGCCGGTTACATTCAGGACGCCTTCGACATCCGCGACGGCCATGACCTGGCCCGCCAGCTGCGGTTGCTGGACATGCGCGTGCGCGATGTATTGAAAAAGCTCGCCAACGACGAACAGGCCCTGGTGGCCGTCGCCGAGCGGGCCAAGACCAGCGACCGGCAGATTCCCCTGCGCCAGCGATACGCCGAGGTACTGGCCACCTGGGACGAATACGTCGAGCCGATGATCCAGCTGGTGAACGCCGACGGCGCCTTCGAGCAAGGCGTGCGCAAGGTCGAGAACGTCCTGCTGCGCATGCTCACCGAACAGCAGCGCCTGGGCCACCTGGTGGACGACGACATGCTGCTGCGCACCCACGCGCGGATCCTGGAAATGCAGACCAGCGCCCAGCTGACCCTGCGTCACGCCCGGGAACTGCTGCTGCCGCTGCGTGAAGAAGCCCGCCGGCACAACGCCGTGACCCGCGGCGCGGCCCTGGCCCTGTCGGCCATCCGGCGCAAGGGCATCGACGCCGTGCCGCAAGCGGCCATGCCACTGTTCACCCGTCCGCAAAGCACCTTCCTCGGCAGCTCCGGCCAGGTCGAGGCCTATGTCTATGCCCTGGCCAGCTTCGAGCCGAAGCCGACGCGCTTCCCCAAGGCGCACAAGACCCACAAGGGCGGCAATGCGCCACGGGCGCCACGTACGGTCCGCGAGATGCTCGACCGCTGCGAAGACGCCCTGCCGATGCCGGACCTGATGACCTGGCTGCTGGAGCAGGAACCGGACGGTGCCACCGACGAGTTGCTGTACTGGTTCTCCCGTCTGTCGCGGGAAAAACGCTTCAAGCGCGAGCGTCTGGAACGCCGCGACTACCACACCCACGAGCACCAGGTCAGCCTGCGCTCCTTCGCCCTGCTCTCGGCCCGCGATGACGTGACCGAGAATTCTGCGAGCACTCCACATGCATCTTGATCTTTCCGAACTGTCCCAGCTGGCGCCGATCTTTCGCGAGCTGTTCAAGGGTTATCACGTCAGCCGCCGCGACCCGGAGCTGTACTCCCAGCTGTCGAACTTCCAGGACCAGTACCGCACCCTGTTCAAGGCCCTGGGCTTCGAACTGGTATGCGACACCCGTGGTTTCTACTACTTCGTGCCGGAGAACGCCGCCGCCCAGGTGAACAAGACCGCCCAGCGCCTGGCGCTGTTCACCTTCATCCTGGTGGAGCACCTGGCTGACCAGGGCCGCGACCCGGTCGCCGTGCTCGACGGCGGCAGCCTCGGCCGCGACGAACTGCCGTCCTTGCTGGAGAAGTACCGCGACCTGTTCATCCAGGCCGAAGTGCAGACCCATGAAGAACTGGAAGAAAAAATCATGCGCCGCATGACCCAACTGGGTTTTGCCGGCGAGGAGCCGGGCATCTACCGCTTCCTGCCGCCGATGCACCGCTTCCTCGATGTGTGCCTGTCGGTGCAGCAGGACCGTGACCTGGCCGCCAGCCTGCACAGCGTGCTGCCATTGCCGACGCCGGTGCTGATCGACGAAGACAGCGACGAAAAACTGCTGCAGACCGACGACCCGCTGGACCTCAGCGAATTCGTCGAATCGGAAAGTGAAGAAGACGCACTGGCCCGCGCCATTGCCGAAGAACAGGAGCTCGACGCATGAGCAAGGAACGCTACGGCATCCGCCGCTTTGCCCTTTTGAACACCGCCGGCTACAGCCTGGGCCTGTTCCCGCTGGAAGAGCCGCTGTCGGTCTACGGCGCGAACAACCTGGGCAAGTCCGCTTCGATCAACGCTCTGCAATTCCCGATCCTGGCACGCATGTCGGACATGAGCTTCGGCAAGTACAGCCTGGAACAGTCGCGGCGTTTCTACTTCGCTACCGATACCAGCTACATCCTGGTGGAAGTGTCCCTGCCCCATGGCCCGCATGTGATCGGCGTGGCCGGGCGCGGTCCGGGCGGCAGTTTCGGTCACCAGTTCTTCGCCTATGCCGGCTCGCTGGACCTGGCGCACTACCAGAAAGACGACACTTGCCTGCGGCAGAAAGAGCTGTTCACCAACCTCGAGCGCCAGGGCCTGAAGGCCTATGAACTCAAGCCGGACGAACTGCGTCGCCTGCTGGTCGGCGGACATACCTCGATTCCGCTGGACCTGACCCTGATCCCGCTGCGCTCCACCAGCGAGCAGAGCCTGAAGACCTTCCGCGCGCTGTTCATCAACCTGCTGCACATGCGCGAAATCACCGCGGCCAAGCTCAAGCAGCTGTTCCTCGATGCCTTCGAGCACAGCCTGCGTTCCGGCAGCGTCGACTACATCGCCGCCTGCGAAGACGCCTTCCGCGACGTGCGCCGCATGGAGCAGGACTACAACTCGCTGGTGGCCGCGGGTCCCCTGGTGGAAGCCCTGGCCAACGGCGTGACACAGCGCGACATCCTGCGCGGCAAACTGCATCGCCTGTCGCCGCTGCTTGATTCGCTGCTGGGCACCTGGTCCGACTACGCCAGCGCGCGCAAGGAAGAGCTGACCATCCAGGCCGAGCACTACCGCAACGAGCAGGACGCACTGCAGAATGACCAGCGCAGCAGCACCCAGGAAATGATGCGCCTGGAGCGGGAAATCACCGGCACCCAGCGCTGGCTCGGTGAGCTCTCGGTGCTCAAGCATCGTTTCGCCCTGGTGGACGATGTCAAGGTCCTGGAGCAGCAACTGCTGGCGGCCAAGGATGCCCACGACGAACTGGCCGGCGCCCTGGCCCAGTCCCGGCAGTTCTCCGCCGAGGACCTGGAAGAGCGCCTGCGGGATCTGGAAAAACGCCTGAAGTCGGTCAAGCAGCAGCTCGATAACGCCGACAACAACAGCTATGCGCGCCTGCGCGAGGAATTCTCGCAACAGGACGTCGAGCGCCTGATGCGCCTGTTCAACAGCCAGTTGTTCAGCCTGCCGCTGGGCGAACATGGCATTGCCTTGGACGAGAACGGCGACTGGGTCAAGTCCGTGGAGCTGATCCTCGATGGCTTCAAGGGCGAGCGCTTCGAAGTGCCGGGGCTGTCCATCGACATTTCCCACATCGAACCGCCGGCCTTGCAGGCCCTGGCGGATCGCGCGGCATTGCGCGACCAGAAAGAGCGCCTGGACAAAGAACTCAAGCAGCTGAAAACCCAGGCCGCAGTGGCCGCCGACCGCGCCGCGAGCAAGACCCAGACCGAAGCGCTGTACCAGCAGGTGCTGGATGCGCAGAAAGCCCTGGAAGATTTCCGCCGCGCGCAGACCCTGAGCGCCGAGGAAGGCGAAAAGCTGGAACAGCTGGCGCAGATGGAAGCCGCCCAGGACGAACTCAAGCGTTCCAGCGACGCCTTCACCGAACGCGTCCAGCAGCTGTCGGCCAAGCTGCAACTCGTGGGCCGGCAGATCGGCGACATGGAAGCCAAGCAACGCACCCTCGACGACGCCCTGCGCCGTCGCCAGCTGTTGCCGGCGGACCTGCCGTTCGGCACGCCGTTCATGGAGCCGGTGGACGACTCCATGGACAACCTGCTGCCCCTGCTCAACGACTATCAGGACAGCTGGCAGGGCCTGCAGCGGGTCGATGGCCAGATCGAGGCGCTGTACGCTCAGGTGCGCCTCAAGGGCGTGGCCAAGTTCGACAGCGAAGACGACATGGAGCGTCGCCTGCAACTGCTGATCAACGCCTATGCGCACCGCACCGACGAAGCCCTGACCCTGGGCAAGGCGCGTCGCGCGGCCGTCACCGATATCGCCCGGACCCTGCGCAACATCCGCAGCGACTACGACAGCCTCGAGCATCAGTTGGCGCTGTTCAACCGCGAGATCAACAAACGCCAGGTGTCCAACCTGCAGAGCTTCCGCATCGTGCTCGCGCCGAACAAGGAAGCCCTCAAGCACATCGACCAGATCATCCACAGCGCCGGCCAGTACGAAGAAGGCGAGACCCTGTCGGTGTTCGACCTGAGCCAGAGCGCCGAACAGGATAGCAAGAACGAAGAGGCCAAGGAATACCTGGCCCGCCTGGTAGCGGCCAACCATAACCAACTGGGTCTGAAAGACCTGTTCGAGCTGGCGTTCGAGATCACCAAGGTCAATGGCCAGCCGGTGATCCACACCGATATCGATGGCGCGGCGTCCAACGGCACCACCATGACCATCAAGGCGCTGACCAACATGTACCTGTTGCTGCACTTGATGGACCGCGAGCAGGCCGGGCGCATCCGCCTGCCGTACTACCTCGACGAGGCTGCGGACATCGACGAGAAGAACCAGGCAGCGCTGCTGGAAACCAGCCTGCAACTGGGCTTCGTGCCGATCCTGGCCAGTGTGAAGCCGCAGGTGTCGGCCCAGGTCGCCATCGACCTGGAAGGCGGCAGCGGCCCGAACGGTATCTACATCGACGAGGCGGACTGGAAGTACATCCGCCGTCACGATCAGGTCAAGGCCACCCTGAACGTCGAGCCAGAAGCCGAAGCGGAGCTGGACGAGGTGTAACCGCCAAAGCCGTAAAACAAAAAGGCCGTGATCTTTCGATCACGGCCTTTTTGTTTTCTGGGTTATTTGCCCAGGGGGATTTTCGGTGCCCAGGTCAGCCATTCGTCCTCGAACTTGTCGAACAACGGGAAGGTCTGTTCCGGCCGTGCCGGGTTGCCCATGCGCTCGCCATCCGGCGTGGCAAAGGCGATGCCGCCCTGGATCAGGGTCTCCAGCGACTCGGTGCGGACGGTTGCGCCCTTGAACAGGCCGATGTCGATACCGAACCCACTGCTGTTCCAGAAACGCGTACCGCCACGCACCAGCGGCGCGTACTTCGGCTCGATCAGGATATGGATCAACACCCGGTCGGCAGTCTGGCCCAGTTCGTAGCCCGTGACCTTGCCCACCGTTACCTCGCGGTAAGTCACCGGCACGCCGACCTTCAGCGAGCCGCGCCGCGCCGCGCTCAGCACCAGGCTCAGGCCGGCCTCGGCGACCGCGGTTTCCGGTGGCTGGGGCAAGGCGACAAAGCTGGTTTGCGCGCCGAGGTTCTTCGCCGCCGGCTGCACCTCGATGTACTGTCCGGTCACCAGGGTTTCCAGGTTGGCGGTCTTGATCAAGCCAAGCTCCGGCTTGACCACCCAGAACTGGCTGCCGACCCGCGCGATTCGCTCCGGCACCTCGGTGATCCGAGCCTTGAGCAGCACCGACTGCAGATCGCCGCTCAGGTCGACGTCTTCGACCTTGCCGACATCCAGCCCCTTGAAGCGGATAGGCGTACCCGGACGCAGGCCATCGGCGCGATCGACCTTGATGCTGATCAGCGTGCCCTTCTGTGTCGCCTGCTCCTTGTCGGCATACAAGCGGAAACGTGGGATGCGCTTTTTCAGCGGCACGTTGGGTTCCGGCGTGTCGAAGGCGATACCGCCAGCCATCAGGCTTTGCAACGACTCGCTCTTGACCTGGATGCCGCCGGTCAGGCCACCGGTCAAGGTGACACCGCTGGCATTCCAGAAACGCGTCGAGCCGTTCACCAGCCCTTCGTATTCCTTCTCGATATGCACGCCGATGACCAACTGCTTGCGGGTCCGCGAAAACTGGTAGCTCTGCACCGAGCCGACCTTGACCTGCTTGTACAGAATCGGGCTGCCCACCTCCAGCGAACCGAGGTTTTCGGTGAACAGCACCAGGTGCAGGCCAGGGGAGCGCAGATCCAGCGGCGGCGCCTTGGGCCGCGCCTCGAATTCGCGTTGCGGAGCAGCGCCCTTGTCACCTGGGCGCACCGCGATGTAGTTGCCTTTGACCAGGGCTTCCAGACCGGTGATACCCGCCAGGGAGATCGAAGGCTTGACCACCCAGAACTGGGTGCCTTGCACCAGGTAATCCTCGGCCAGGGGGTCCAGGGTCAGCTCCGCCGTGGCGCTGGACAAATCCGGGTCGACCTTGAGGGCCTTGAGGTTACCAACCTGAATCCCCTTGTACATGACTGGCGTGCGACCTGCCTGGAGCCCTTCGAAGTCACTCAGCTTGACCTTGACCCGGATGCCCGCCTGCGCCGCGTCGAAGTCCTCGTAGAGACGGAACGGCAGGGTCGGGTCGGTTGGCGGGCTGTCCCGGCGATTCTCCGGGGTAGCGAAGGCGATACCGCCGGCGACGATGCTGGCCAGGGATTCGCTACGCACTTTCACACCGGACAGGTTGGCGTCGATGCTGATGCCGCTGGCGTTCCAGAAACGCGTATGTTTACGCACCAGGTTGGCGTAGGTCGGCTCGATAAAGACTTTGATCTCCACCGTGTTCTGGTCTTCGGAGAGCAGGTAGCTTTTCACCTGCCCCACCTGGATCTGCTTGTAGAACACCGGGCTGCCGCGGTTCAACGATCCCAGGCGATCCGCCTTAATGGTCAAGTGCAGGCCTGGCTTGGCGTCCGATAACGGTGGTTCTTCGACCAGCGCCTTGAACTTGCGCGCAGGCTCGCCCTCTCCCGGGCTGATGGCGATGTAGTTACCTGAAACCAGCGTCTCCAGCCCGGTGATCCCGGCCAGGGTCACGCTCGGCTTGACCAGCCAGAAGCGTGTGCTGCTCTTCAGGTATTGCTGGACGTCCTTGTTCATCTCGACAGTGGCAATCACCCCTCTGGTGTTGCCTTCGTCGTCCAGGGCCAGGGCCTTGACCTTGCCCACCGACATCCCTTTGTAGACCACCTCGGTCTTGTTGGCCTGGATGCCCTCGCCGCTTTCAAAGCGCACCTGGACCTCGATACCGGTCTGACTGTAGGCACGCCAGCCCAACCATCCGCCAATCAGCAACGCGATCAGGGGCAGGACCCAGATGGCCGACCAGTTCGAAGCCGGACGGGTTTTAGCTTTAGGCAAATCACTCATTGTCGTCGTCCGACTCCGTGTTATCCCAGATCAGTCGGGGATCAAAAGTTACTGCGGCGAGCATCGTCAGAATCACCACGCTGGCAAAGGCCACTGCACCGAGATTGGCCTCGATACTGGCAAGTCGGCCGAAGTTCACCACCGCCACCAGGATGGCGATCACAAAGATATCCAGCATCGACCAGCGGCCGATGAACTCGATAAAGCGGTACATCCAAATGCGTTGTCGCGCCGATAACGGCTGGTGGCGCTGGACCGAAAACAGCAACAGGGCAATCCCCACCAGCTTGAAGGTAGGAACCAGGATACTGGCGATGAACACCACCGCCGCAATCGGGATCATGCCGTGCTGCACCAGTACGATCACCCCCGACATGATAGTGCTGGGGTCACCCTGGCCGAGTGACGTGACCGTCATGATCGGCAGTACATTGGCTGGGATGTACAGGATCGCCGCAGTAATCAGCAGTGCCCAGGTACGCATGATGCTGTTGGGGCGACGAGCATGCACCAGGGCCCCGCAGCGAGTGCAGGTTTGCTCATCGGTATCGGGTTCCTGCCTGTTCAGCTCGTGGCATTCATTACAGACCAGAATGCCCGCATCAATCGCCCGCATACGCATCCTCCCCGGCCAGGGCATCCCATATCTGATGGGGCGACATGACCACCTCAAGCCACACTTGAACCAATAACAGGCTGACAAAACACACCAACCCCAGGCCGACCGTCATGGCAGCCAGGTCCGCCAGCTTGACGATGGCGACCAATACCCCCATCAGGTAGACCTCGAGCATGCCCCAGTCCCGCAAGTGGTGATAAATGCGGTACAGCAACAGGCCGTAACTGCGACCTATGTCCAGGCGAATACTCAGGAGCACGAGCAACTGGCAGACCAGCTTGAGCAATGGAATGCCCATGCTGCAGAGAAACACCACCACCGCCACGCCTTGCATATCGGTATTGAACAAACCGATAACGCCGCTCCACACAGTGTCCTCAGAGGATTGTCCGAGTAGATTGAGCTGCATGATGGGTAAAAAGTTCGCGGGGACATAGAGCAGTAGCGCGGCAATAACCAATGCCAAGCTGCGATCCACGACGTTATGGCGGTGTGCGTATAGCTCGTAACCACAGCGGGGGCACTGGGCTTTTTCTCCGTGGGCCAGCTCTGGCTTGCGCATCAACAAGTCGCATTCGTGGCAGGCCACCAGATCGTCCAGCGGCAACTCCGACAGCCCGGGGGCGTCAACCGTATCTGACATACAAGGCTCTGGCTCTGAAAAGGCGTGAAGCTATTCTAGAGGTCCGTCCCGAAAATAACTGTGCAAAATTGTTTGGAGATAAGAACCGTTTTCTACGCGCAAAAACAAAACCCCAATTGCTTTCGCAATTGGGGTTTCGGAATTTAATCTTGACGATGACCTACTCTCACATGGGGAAACCCCACACTACCATCGGCGATGCATCGTTTCACTGCTGAGTTCGGGATGGGATCAGGTGGTTCCAATGCTCTATGGTCGTCAAGAAATTCGGTGTGCCGAGTCGTCTTTCGACGCTTCAGCAAATTGGGTATGCGATAGTTTGTGTATTTTCTCGAACTTTCGGTTCGTTTCGTCTTCACACACCGCAATCTGGCTGTTAAGCGCAAATTGCTTGGGTGTTATATGGTCAAGCCTCACGGGCAATTAGTATTGGTTAGCTCAACGCCTCACAGCGCTTACACACCCAACCTATCAACGTCGTAGTCTTCGACGGCCCTTTAGGGAACTCAAGGTTCCAGTGAGATCTCATCTTGAGGCAAGTTTCCCGCTTAGATGCTTTCAGCGGTTATCTTTTCCGAACATAGCTACCCGGCAATGCCACTGGCGTGACAACCGGAACACCAGAGGTTCGTCCACTCCGGTCCTCTCGTACTAGGAGCAGCCCCTCTCAAATCTCAAACGTCCACGGCAGATAGGGACCGAACTGTCTCACGACGTTCTAAACCCAGCTCGCGTACCACTTTAAATGGCGAACAGCCATACCCTTGGGACCGGCTTCAGCCCCAGGATGTGATGAGCCGACATCGAGGTGCCAAACACCGCCGTCGATATGAACTCTTGGGCGGTATCAGCCTGTTATCCCCGGAGTACCTTTTATCCGTTGAGCGATGGCCCTTCCATACAGAACCACCGGATCACTAAGACCTACTTTCGTACCTGCTCGACGTGTCTGTCTCGCAGTCAAGCGCGCTTTTGCCTTTATACTCTACGACCGATTTCCGACCGGTCTGAGCGCACCTTCGTACTCCTCCGTTACTCTTTAGGAGGAGACCGCCCCAGTCAAACTACCCACCATACACTGTCCTCGATCCGGATAACGGACCTGAGTTAGAACCTCAAAGTTGCCAGGGTGGTATTTCAAGGATGGCTCCACGCGAACTGGCGTCCACGCTTCAAAGCCTCCCACCTATCCTACACAAGCAAATTCAAAGTCCAGTGCAAAGCTATAGTAAAGGTTCACGGGGTCTTTCCGTCTAGCCGCGGATACACTGCATCTTCACAGCGATTTCAATTTCACTGAGTCTCGGGTGGAGACAGCGCCGCCATCGTTACGCCATTCGTGCAGGTCGGAACTTACCCGACAAGGAATTTCGCTACCTTAGGACCGTTATAGTTACGGCCGCCGTTTACCGGGGCTTCGATCAAGAGCTTCGCGTTAGCTAACCCCATCAATTAACCTTCCGGCACCGGGCAGGCGTCACACCCTATACGTCCACTTTCGTGTTTGCAGAGTGCTGTGTTTTTAATAAACAGTCGCAGCGGCCTGGTATCTTCGACCGGCATGGGCTTACGGAGCAAGTCCTTCACCCTCACCGGCGCACCTTCTCCCGAAGTTACGGTGCCATTTTGCCTAGTTCCTTCACCCGAGTTCTCTCAAGCGCCTTGGTATTCTCTACCCAACCACCTGTGTCGGTTTGGGGTACGGTTCCTAGTTATCTGAAGCTTAGAAGCTTTTCTTGGAAGCATGGCATCAACCACTTCGTCACCTAAAAGGTAACTCGTCATCAGCTCTCGGCCTTAGAATCCCGGATTTACCTAAGATTCCAGCCTACCACCTTAAACTTGGACAACCAACGCCAAGCTGGCCTAGCCTTCTCCGTCCCTCCATCGCAATAACTAGAAGTACAGGAATATTAACCTGTTTTCCATCGACTACGCTTTTCAGCCTCGCCTTAGGGACCGACTAACCCTGCGTCGATTAACGTTGCGCAGGAAACCTTGGTCTTTCGGCGTGGGTGTTTTTCACACCCATTGTCGTTACTCATGTCAGCATTCGCACTTCTGATACCTCCAGCAAGCTTCTCAACTCACCTTCACAGGCTTACAGAACGCTCCTCTACCGCATCACTTACGTGATACCCGTAGCTTCGGTGTATGGTTTGAGCCCCGTTACATCTTCCGCGCAGGCCGACTCGACTAGTGAGCTATTACGCTTTCTTTAAAGGGTGGCTGCTTCTAAGCCAACCTCCTAGCTGTCTAAGCCTTCCCACATCGTTTCCCACTTAACCATAACTTTGGGACCTTAGCTGACGGTCTGGGTTGTTTCCCTTTTCACGACGGACGTTAGCACCCGCCGTGTGTCTCCCATGCTCGGCACTTGTAGGTATTCGGAGTTTGCATCGGTTTGGTAAGTCGGGATGACCCCCTAGCCGAAACAGTGCTCTACCCCCTACAGTGATACATGAGGCGCTACCTAAATAGCTTTCGAGGAGAACCAGCTATCTCCGAGCTTGATTAGCCTTTCACTCCGATCCACAGGTCATCCGCTAACTTTTCAACGGTAGTCGGTTCGGTCCTCCAGTCAGTGTTACCTAACCTTCAACCTGCCCATGGATAGATCGCCCGGTTTCGGGTCTATACCCAGCGACTAAACGCCCTATTAAGACTCGCTTTCGCTACGCCTCCCCTATTCGGTTAAGCTCGCCACTGAATATAAGTCGCTGACCCATTATACAAAAGGTACGCAGTCACAGAACAAAGTCTGCTCCCACTGCTTGTACGCATACGGTTTCAGGATCTATTTCACTCCCCTCTCCGGGGTTCTTTTCGCCTTTCCCTCACGGTACTAGTTCACTATCGGTCAGTCAGTAGTATTTAGCCTTGGAGGATGGTCCCCCCATATTCAGACAAAGTTTCTCGTGCTCCGTCCTACTCGATTTCATGACTAAGAGATTTTCGCGTACAGGGCTATCACCCACTATGGCCGCACTTTCCAGAGCGTTCCGCTAATCTCAAAGCCACTTAAGGGCTAGTCCCCGTTCGCTCGCCACTACTAAGGGAATCTCGGTTGATTTCTTTTCCTCAGGGTACTTAGATGTTTCAGTTCCCCTGGTTCGCCTCTTGCACCTATGTATTCAGTACAAGATAACCATCTTATGATGGCTGGGTTCCCCCATTCAGACATCTCCGGATCAAAGTCTGTTTGCCGACTCCCCGAAGCTTTTCGCAGGCTACCACGTCTTTCATCGCCTCTGACTGCCAAGGCATCCACCGTATGCGCTTCTTCACTTGACCATATAACCCCAAGCAATCTGGTTATACTGTGAAGACGACATTCGCCGAAAATTCGCGATTAAACTCACAAATTTTACCTTAGCCTGAATAAACACCAGTGAAAGTGCTATCCAGTCTATCTTTCTATCACATACCCAAATTTTTAAAGAACGATTCTGATAAAGATCAGAAATCAACATTCACCATCAACTTGATGGAATGCTCATTTCTAAGCTTTAAACGATGGACACCAATCTGTAATGGTGGAGCCAAGCGGGATCGAACCGCTGACCTCCTGCGTGCAAGGCAGGCGCTCTCCCAGCTGAGCTATGGCCCCGTATCGCTACAGGGTGCACCAGTAATTGGTGGGTCTGGGCAGATTCGAACTGCCGACCTCACCCTTATCAGGGGTGCGCTCTAACCAACTGAGCTACAGACCCAATCGTCTTCTTCAATGAATCAAGCAATTCGTGTGGGAGCTTATGAAGCAGCTGATGTCGTCGATTAAGGAGGTGATCCAGCCGCAGGTTCCCCTACGGCTACCTTGTTACGACTTCACCCCAGTCATGAATCACACCGTGGTAACCGTCCTCCCGAAGGTTAGACTAGCTACTTCTGGTGCAACCCACTCCCATGGTGTGACGGGCGGTGTGTACAAGGCCCGGGAACGTATTCACCGCGACATTCTGATTCGCGATTACTAGCGATTCCGACTTCACGCAGTCGAGTTGCAGACTGCGATCCGGACTACGATCGGTTTTGTGGGATTAGCTCCACCTCGCGGCTTGGCAACCCTCTGTACCGACCATTGTAGCACGTGTGTAGCCCAGGCCGTAAGGGCCATGATGACTTGACGTCATCCCCACCTTCCTCCGGTTTGTCACCGGCAGTCTCCTTAGAGTGCCCACCATTACGTGCTGGTAACTAAGGACAAGGGTTGCGCTCGTTACGGGACTTAACCCAACATCTCACGACACGAGCTGACGACAGCCATGCAGCACCTGTCTCAATGTTCCCGAAGGCACCAATCCATCTCTGGAAAGCTCATTGGATGTCAAGGCCTGGTAAGGTTCTTCGCGTTGCTTCGAATTAAACCACATGCTCCACCGCTTGTGCGGGCCCCCGTCAATTCATTTGAGTTTTAACCTTGCGGCCGTACTCCCCAGGCGGTCAACTTAATGCGTTAGCTGCGCCACTAAGAGCTCAAGGCTCCCAACGGCTAGTTGACATCGTTTACGGCGTGGACTACCAGGGTATCTAATCCTGTTTGCTCCCCACGCTTTCGCACCTCAGTGTCAGTATCAGTCCAGGTGGTCGCCTTCGCCACTGGTGTTCCTTCCTATATCTACGCATTTCACCGCTACACAGGAAATTCCACCACCCTCTACCATACTCTAGCTCGCCAGTTTTGGATGCAGTTCCCAGGTTGAGCCCGGGGATTTCACATCCAACTTAACGAACCACCTACGCGCGCTTTACGCCCAGTAATTCCGATTAACGCTTGCACCCTCTGTATTACCGCGGCTGCTGGCACAGAGTTAGCCGGTGCTTATTCTGTCGGTAACGTCAAAATACTCACGTATTAGGTAAGTACCCTTCCTCCCAACTTAAAGTGCTTTACAATCCGAAGACCTTCTTCACACACGCGGCATGGCTGGATCAGGCTTTCGCCCATTGTCCAATATTCCCCACTGCTGCCTCCCGCAGGAGTCTGGACCGTGTCTCAGTTCCAGTGTGACTGATCATCCTCTCAGACCAGTTACGGATCGTCGCCTTGGTGAGCCATTACCTCACCAACTAGCTAATCCGACCTAGGCTCATCTGATAGCGCAAGGCCCGAAGGTCCCCTGCTTTCTCCCGTAGGACGTATGCGGTATTAGCGTCCGTTTCCGAACGTTATCCCCCACTACCAGGCAGATTCCTAGGCATTACTCACCCGTCCGCCGCTCTCAAGAGGTGCAAGCACCTCTCTACCGCTCGACTTGCATGTGTTAGGCCTGCCGCCAGCGTTCAATCTGAGCCATGATCAAACTCTTCAGTTCAAACATCTTTGGGTTTTGAGAAAACCCTAAACTTGGCTCAGCAATCGTTTGTTACATCTTTGATTTCTCGCGGAGTAACTTGTGATGCTGATAATCTTTCTGACTACCAGTCTGACTCCACAAGCACCCACACGAATTGCTTGATTCAGTTGTTAAAGAGCGGTTGGTTAAGTCTTTCGTCTCAACCGAGGCGCGCATTCTACAGCAGCCTCTGTATCTGTCAAGCGGTTATTTTAAGAAGTTTTCAAAGTTTCCCTTGCAACTTCAACCACTTGCGCTTCCGATCTCTCGTCAGCGGGAGGCGAATTCTACAGCGTTACACGCTGCTGTCAACACCTCTTTTTCTCCGCTTTCGACCGAGAAGATCGAATCGTTAACTCGGCGAAAACTGACTGCCCAATCAACTCCTTCGGGCTTCGATGAACTGAAGCGTAACCGCTGTCGAAAACCGCGTAACTCGTTGAATCTCAAGGAGTTTTCCGTTTCGACTGCGCCGGAAGTGGGGCGAATTATAGACTTCCAGAATCTGCCGTCAACCCCTAATTACGCTTTTGTTGCAAAAGATGGTTTTTCCCCACTAAACGCGGGATTCGCCGTGTTACCGGCGGCACCCGCAGCAGTAACAACAACGCGCCAATAGAGGCATAGATAGCCCACTCTTTAAGATCAGCCCGAACAATCCAGAGCATATGCAGTAAACCCAGCCCGAGAATGAGATACGCCAATCGATGCAACTTCTTCCAACGACTGCCCAAACGACGCTGGCTGTATCGATTGGAAGTCACCGCCAAGGCCAACAATCCGAGAAAGCCCAGGCTTCCTACAATAATGTAGGGCCGCTTACGCAACTCCACGCCCAACTGCGACCAGTCGAGCCCGAGAATAAATACAGCGTAAGCACTTAAATGCAGCACTACATAAGCAAAGCACCACAAACCGAGCTGGCGTCGTACCGCGATCCACCCCGCCCATCCCGTGAGTTTCTGCAGGGGCGTCATACTCAGGGTGATCAGCAAAAAGATCAGTGTCCCCAGACCCAACCGATCAACCAGCACCTTTCCCGGGTCGGGCCCGAGGGCGGAGGCCCAAGCCTGATACAGCCAAAGCAAAGGCCAGACAGCAGCAACGATGAAGACGCCAAGGCGCCAGAGTGGGTAGCGCATCAGTAATTCTTCCGCAGATCTAGGCCGGTATATAAAGAAGCGACTTCATCCGCGTAGCCATTGAACATCTGTGTCTCACGCACGTTGGGACTGAACAGGCCGCTAGGCAATCGACGTTCGCGTGCCTGAGTCCAGCGAGGGTGATCAACCGTGGGATTGACGTTCGCGTAAAAACCGTACTCATTGGCAGCGATGCTTTGCCAGGTGGTTTTCGGCTGCTCCTCTACCAGACTGATACGCACGACGGACTTGATGCTCTTGAAGCCGTACTTCCAGGGCACTACCAAACGCAACGGTGCGCCGTTCTGGTTGGGCAGCTCACGGCCATACATCCCCACGGCAAGAATCGCCAAGGGGTGCATCGCCTCATCCAGGCGCAGCCCTTCTACATAAGGCCAATCGATCAGGGCAAAACCCGAACGTTGACCGGGCATGCTTTTAGGATCCTGAAGGGTTTCGAAGCGGATGAACTTGGCCTTGGAGGTTGGCTCGACCTGCTTGAGCAGCTCGGAGATCGGGAAACCGATCCAGGGAATCACCATGGACCAGGCCTCGACACAACGCAGCCGGTAGATCCGCTCCTCCAACTGATAAGGCTTCATGAAGTCTTCCAACGCATAACGCCCTGGCTTGCCCACCTCCCCGTCCACCACCACGCTCCAGGGCTCGGTTTTCAGCGCACCGGCATTGGCAGCCGGGTCTCCCTTGTCGGCACCAAACTCATAGAAGTTGTTGTAGTGGGTAGCATCCTTGAACGGAGTGATCGCCTCATCCTTGACATTGACCGCCTGCCATTTGGTTTCCGGCAGCTTCTGCGCAAACCATGACGGCGCCTTGCCAGGCTCGACATCTGGATAGCGCCCAGCGTCTCCGGCACTGGCCCAACGTGGCAGCGCACTGGCAGCCAGGCCAGCAATGGCCCCACCCAAAAGGCTACGGCGAGAGAAATAAAGAGATTCAGGCGTGACGTCCGACTCTTTGCAGTCAGACGACTTGGGGATCTTGATCAACATGGCAACTCCGCAGTATTGGAGGACTGATGCACCAATAGACTGCGGAGTATGGGGGAAATTACATTAAGGCAACGTTTTGCGTCGACGAAGACGCAGCAGGTATTGCACCGGACCAGACGCCGCATAAGCGAGGAAAACCAGCAGCAGAATCCGTGGCGGATCACTGAAGACCACGGCGAATACCAGAACCACGGCGAGAATCGCCACGAAAGGTACACGCCCCTTCAGGTCCAGCTCCTTGAAGCTGTTGTACTTGATATTGCTGACCATCAGCATGCCGGCCGCCGCCACCATCAGCGCCACCAGGAATGACATCTTCGAACCCTGGATGCCGTAATCGCTGAACGCCCAGACAATACCGGCCACCACACCCGCCGCGGCCGGACTGGCCAGGCCGATGAAGTAACGCTTGTCGGCAGTCCCCACCTGGGTGTTGAAACGAGCCAGACGCAGAGCCGCGCCAGCTACATAGATGAAAGCGACCATCCAGCCGACCTTGCCCATGTCGCCCAGCGCCCAACCGAATGCCAGCAAGGCAGGCGCAACGCCGAAGGCAACCATGTCGGACAGCGAGTCATACTCGGCGCCAAAAGCGCTCTGGGTATTGGTCATGCGGGCCACGCGCCCATCCAGACCGTCGAGCACCATGGCGACAAAAATCGCGATGGCCGCGAACGCGAAATACTTGCTCGCTCCTGCCGCGTCCCCGGCGCTCAATGCACTTTGGGCACTCATGGAGTTGATGATCGAATAGAAACCGGCGAACAGGTTCGCGGTGGTGAAGAGATTCGGCAGCAGATAGATACCACGATGCCGGACTTTACGGCCTTCAGCGTCATGCCCTTCTTCGACATGCTCATCGATGGGTAGCAGGCTTTCGGCGTCAGAGGCCTGGTTTGGCTCTTCGGGACGTTCGCTCATGGACATTACCTTGCAACGGTGTGAAAAGTTTCGACGATACCCAGGGTCACGATTGGACCACAAAGGATCCAGCTTTATACCAGAACCTGTCTATCCAAACGAAAAAACGCGGCCTAGGCCGCGTTTTTCCCTGACAAGACTCGAACTTAGTTCTTGGCTTTGTCGACGATTTTGTTGGCACCGATCCACGGCATCATCGAGCGCAGTTGCTCACCGATGATTTCGATACCGTGAGCGGCGTTGTTACGACGCTTGGCGGTCATCGATGGGTAACCGGTAGCACCTTCGCTGATGAACATCTTGGCGTACTCGCCGTCCTGGATGCGCTTCAGGGCGTTGCGCATGGCCTGACGGGATTCGGCGTTGATCACTTCAGGGCCGGTCACGTACTCGCCGTATTCGGCGTTGTTGGAGATCGAGTAGTTCATGTTGGCGATACCGCCTTCGTACATGAGGTCAACGATCAGTTTCAGTTCGTGCAAGCACTCGAAGTAAGCCATTTCCGGCGCGTAGCCAGCTTCGACCAGGGTTTCGAAACCGGCCTTGACCAGCTCGACGGTACCGCCACACAGAACAGCCTGCTCGCCGAACAGGTCGGTTTCAGTCTCGTCCTTGAAGGTGGTTTCGATGATACCGGTACGGCCGCCGCCCACGCCTGCCGCGTAGGACAGAGCAACGTTCTTGGCGTTGCCGGAAGCGTCCTGGTAGATAGCGATCAGGTCAGGGATACCGCCGCCCTTGACGAACTCGGAACGTACGGTGTGGCCCGGGGCCTTCGGCGCGATCATGATCACGTCGAGATCGGCGCGCGGGACAACCTGGTTGTAGTGGATCGCGAAGCCGTGGGAGAAGGCCAGGGTGGCGCCCTTCTTGATGTTCGGCTCGATTTCGTTCTTGTACAGCTGGGACTGGAATTCGTCCGGGGTCAGGATCATGACCAGGTCGGCGCCGGCAACAGCCGCGGCAACGTCGGTCACTTTCAGGCCATGGGCTTCAGCCTTGGCAACGGTGGACGAGCCTTTACGCAGGCCAACGGTGACATCAACGCCGGAGTCTTTCAGGTTGCACGCTTGAGCGTGGCCCTGGGAACCGTAACCGATGATGGCAACTTTCTTGCCCTGGATGATCGAGAGGTCGCAGTCTTTATCGTAGAAAACTTTCATGAATTTCCCCTATATCAGGCCGTTCAGGCCGTTCGCTAATTTGAGTTAGATGCTGAGTACTTTATCGCCACGGGCAATGCCGGTGACGCCACTGCGTACGGTTTCCAGAATCGAGGCGGTGCCGATCGACTGGATGAAACTGTCGAGCTTGTCGCTGGTACCGGTCAATTGAACGGTATACACGCTGGCACTGACATCGACGATCTGCCCACGGTAAATATCGGTGGTGCGCTTGACCTCGGCGCGCTGGGCGCCGGTAGCCTTGACCTTGACCAGCATCAGCTCGCGTTCGATGTGAGCGCTTTCCGACAGGTCGACCAGCTTGACCACTTCAACCAGCTTGTTCAGGTTCTTGGTGATCTGCTCGATGATTTCATCGTGCCCCACGGTGGTCAGCGTCAGACGCGACAGGGTCGGGTCTTCGGTCGGCGCCACGGTCAGGCTTTCGATGTTGTAGTTGCGCTGCGAAAACAGGCCAACCACACGAGACAAGGCGCCCGGTTCGTTTTCCAGAAGCAAGGAGATAATGTGCCGCATGATTAAGTACGCTCCGTCTTGCTCAGCCACATATCGCGCATGGAGCCGTCTTTGATCTGCATCGGGTAGACGTGCTCGCTGGTATCGACCTGGATGTCGAGGAACACCAGGCGATCTTTCATGGCGAACGCTTCTTCCATCTTCGGCTTCAGATCCTTCAGGTCCGTGACGCGAATGCCCACGTGCCCATAGGCCTCGGCCAGCTTGACGAAATCGGGCAGCGACTCCATGTAGGAATGCGAGTGACGGCTACCGTAGTTCATGTCCTGCCACTGTCGCACCATACCCAGCGCACCGTTGTTCAGGTTGATGATCTTGACCGGCAAGTCGTACTGCAGGCAGGTCGACAGTTCCTGAATGTTCATCTGGATACTGCCCTCGCCCGTTACACAGGCAACGTCAGCATCAGGGAAACTCAACTTGACGCCCATGGCCGCAGGGAAACCGAAGCCCATCGTGCCCAGGCCACCGGAGTTGATCCAGCGATTGGGTTTGTTGAACCGGTAGTACTGCGCCGCGAACATCTGGTGCTGACCCACGTCGGAGGTCACATAGGCATCGCCCTTGGTCACTTCGCAGAGGGTCTCGATCACGGTCTGCGGCTTGATGATGCTGCCGTCGCCCTTGTCATAAGGGAACAGGCCACGATCACCGCGCCACTCCTCGATCTGCTTCCACCAACTGGCGACTGTGTCCTTGTTCGGGGTTTCGCCGATTTCCTTGAGGGCCGCGACCATTTCGGTCAGGACGCTCTCTACCGGACCCACGATCGGCACATCTGCCTTGATGGTCTTGGAGATGGACGCCGGGTCGATGTCGACATGGATGATCTTGGCGTTCGGGCAGAATTTCGCCGGACCGTTGATCACACGGTCGTCGAAACGCGCGCCGACTGCCAGGATCACATCGGCATGGTGCATGGTCAGGTTGGCGGTGTAGCTGCCGTGCATGCCGAGCATGCCGACGAACTGACGATCGGTGCCAGGATAGGCACCCAAGCCCATCAGGGTATTGGTGACCGGCAGGTTGAGCATTTGTGCCAGTTCGGTCAGCGGCGCGGAGCCGCCACCGAGGATCACCCCACCGCCGGCGTACAGCACAGGACGCTTGGCCGCCAGGAGCATTTCTGCCGCCTTGCGGATTTGCCCGGAATGGCCACGAACAGCCGGGCTATAGGAGCGCAGCTTCGCTTTTTTAGGGAAAACGTATTCGAACTTTTCAGCCGGATTGGTCATGTCCTTAGGGACATCGACCACGACTGGACCCGGACGACCGGATTGCGCCAGGTAGAACGCCTTCTTCATGACTTCCGGGATTTCCGAAGCGTGCTTGATCATGAAGCTGTGCTTCACGATCGGCCGGGAGATACCGATCATGTCGGTTTCCTGGAACGCGTCGGTACCGACCATGGTGCTAGGCACCTGACCGGAAATGATCACCATTGGAATGGAGTCCATATAGGCAGTGGCGATACCGGTGATGGCATTGGTCGCGCCAGGGCCGGAAGTCACCAGTACCACGCCGGCCTTGCCGGTGGCACGGGCGTAGCCGTCAGCCATATGGGTAGCCGCTTGCTCGTGACGAACCAGGATGTGGGTCACTTCCGGTTCTTTGAACAGGGCATCGTAAACATGAAGGAGAGCACCACCCGGGTACCCATAGATATATTTGACGCCTTCGTCACGCAAAAAGCGGACGAGCATCTCACCGCCAGATAAAAGCTCCACGTTGTTCACCTCTAAAACGCCAGAATACCGCCCTCTTGAAAGGGGACGGGTCTTAATAGGTTTACTTCTCAGCAGAGCATGAGCGACGGTGGTCGCCGACTACGTCAGCACTGACTGAGCAAGTATTGGGAGTGCCCCAAGTGTTGCGGGGTTTTCCCACCCAGCGCGAGGTAACGCGTTGCGGGTGTAGCAGGTCGGCGCGGATGTGCGCCTCATGTTCTGCCGAGTGGGTCTGCTTCTGGCAGTCCCTCTACAGCGGACTTTGGATTCTTCTGTTTCGCCCTCTGCAAGTCAAGACGTCAATGTGCTTTATTCGAACTAAGCGCATGAGAACGCAAGAAAAAACCTGTAAACCGCGAGTGTCTGCGCTTCAATTGCGCAATCCTGGATAAGGAATTCAAAAATGCGAACCTTCGCCATGACCGCTGGCCTGCTGCTCGCCATGAGCCTCCCGTGCCAGGCCGGCCAGATTTACAAATGGGTCGACGCCCAGGGAGTCACCCATTTCGACGCCCAGCCACCCCAAGGCGTGGGCAGCACTGCCATCACCCTGCCAAAAGCGCCGAAAGGTGCAAGCAGTACTCCGCCGCCCGACAAGCCGGGCCCTCAGCAACAAGTCATGGACAATCAGGTCAAGCAGCAGCTCGCCAGGCAGGAAGCCGAACGCAGGCGTTTTTGCACACAGGCACGGGCCAGCCTGACGCAGTTGCAGAACAACCCGCGCCTGAGCGAGAACACAGAGGGGGGAATGCGCCGCCTGACCGAGGAACAACGGCAGCAGCGCATTGCGGAAACACAGAAGGCGATAGACAACCACTGCCGCTAGGCAGTGGTTGCAGAAGGTTTAGCGGGCGCCGCCGATCAGTTGGTCAAACTCCTTGAGCAGGATCTGCAACTGAAGGTCCCGGCCTTGCATCGAGCGACCGGCGAATACCACTTCGGCCATTTCCTGGATACCCGAGGCGTTGGGCAAAGGCAGATCCTGCTCAAGAATCGCCTTCATCCGCGGCAGGAAGATCCACTGCAGCCACTGCTCGAACTCCAGCGTATCCACGGCAAACGGCTCGACACTGGCCAGCGCTTCGGCACTCGGCGGAGTGTCATCCCACAACCCCTGTAACCGCATCTCACGCTCGATCAACAGCAACTGATCGGCAATCTTTGGAAAACGTGCATCCATCAGAGCGACACCTTGGCTTTTTGCCGGGCCTGAGCGGCACCGGCGGCATCGCCCTGTTTCTCGCGTGCCTGGGCAATCAATGCCCACAGGCTGGCCTGCAGATCCGGACGACCGTTGGCGAAGCTCAGGCCGCGACGGGCAAACTGTTCAGCCTGCGGAGCATCGCCCTGGGCCATGCGTACCTGAGCCAGGCGATACAGCACCTGCGGCTCACGCGGCGCGACACGCTGGGCGCGCTCGAGACTGGAGGAAGCACCGTTCAGATCACCACTCGCCTGTTGCTGCTGAGCGGTGGTCAACAGGGCCAGCACCGGACCGTCCAGCTGCTCATCGGCGGACAGCCCGCCGGAGCTGGCCGAAGGCACTCCGCTCGGCGTCGGCGGCAGGCTGTAGCTGCCCTGATTGATCGGCGCGGACTGGATCGGCGCGGTATCGATAGGACCTGGGGTGATCGGGCCCGGGGTGATCGGTGCGCTGCTGATCGGCGCGGCAGTGGCCGCAGCCCCACCCGGCACCATCACCACCACGCCCGAATCCTGGGGAATACTTTGAGCCTGAGCTTGCGCAGGACGCTTGATGGTCGTCTGACGGAAACCGCCATTGGCCGAAATGCGTTCGCTGTTGGACACCGCGGTACCGGAGTCCACCACCGGAATCGAGCCACGCTGCACGCTGGCGCAACCATTGAGCAAAGCCAGAGCTGTAATAGCTGGAATCCACCACTTGTTCACGTCAAACCCTCTTCGCTTAATTCATCCAGCCCTTGACCCAATCCATCACCGACTCGCCGGACGCCGGGCTTTCGCCACCGCATGCCGGACCGGGAGGAGGTTCGCTGCCGCGAATATACGGCATCTGTACCGCGCCCGGACAGTTGGCATCCGAGCCCTGCCCGGTCCGCGAGTCGACCCAGGCCTGCACCACGTTATCCGGTTGTGGCATATCCAATGGCAACGGGTCGGCCTTGCGCATGAAACTGGTCCAGACCTGCAGCGCACCGGTGGCGCCGGTGAACGGTGTCTTGCCGTTGTCATCACGCCCCAGCCAGACCACGGCCAGCAGATCCTGGCTGAAACCGGCGAACCAGCTGTCGCGGGAATCGTTACTGGTACCGGTCTTGCCCGCCAGCGCCAGGGAGCGCGGCAGCACGTTGTAGACCGAACTGCCGGTACCTTCGCGCATGACACGCTGCATCGCGCTCTGGATCAGGTAGATCGAACCTGGATCGAAACGTTGCTGGATCTGGAACGGGTAACGCTTCAGCGGTTCGCCCTCAGCGGTCAGCACGCTACGGATCCCGCGCATCGGGGTATTGAAACCGCCGTTGGCCAGGGTCTGATACATGGTGGCGACTTCCATCGGGCTCAAGCCCCCCGCCCCCAGCAGCATCGAAGGGAACGCCGGGAATTCGCGGGTGACACCAAGGCGCCCCAGGGTTTTCAGCACGTTCGGCACACCGACTTCCAGGCCCAGGCGCGCGGTCGACAGGTTATAGGAATGCGCCAGCCCCTGATAAAGGAAGACCGTGCCGTGGGAACGACGGTCGTAGTTCTGGGGCTTCCACACCTGTCCGTCGCCCCCCTTCACCGAGAACGCCTCGTCGGAGAGCCAACTGGTCAGGGTGTATTGGCTGGGTTTCTCCAGCGCCGTCAGGTAAACCGCGGGCTTGATCAGGGAGCCGATCGGCCGCACCGCATCCAGCGCCCGGTTGAAACCGGCAAAACCGGCCTGGCGGCTGCCAATCATGGCCTGGACTTCGCCGGTTTCCGGGTTGGTCACCACCATCGCCGCTTCGACTTCATCCGATCCCTTGCGCCCGGCCAGGCGCTTGAAGGTATCCCCGACCGAAGCCTCGGCCTTCATCTGCAGAATCGGGTCGAAGCTGGTGAAGATCCGCAGGCCTTCCTCGGTCAAGTCTTCGTCGCGGTAATCCTCACGCAGCTGACGCTTCACCAGATCCAGGAAGCCCGGGAACGAGCTGTCCGCCAGACTGCCGCGTTTGGTCACGCCCAAGGGCATTTTCTTCGCCGCTTCGACCTGCTCCGGCGTCGCCACACCCTGCTGCGCCAGTAGATCGAGCACCAGGTTACGCCGCTCCAGCGCGCGCTCCGGATAACGACGCGGGTTGTAATAGGACGGCCCCTTGACCATCCCCACCAGCAAGGCGATCTGATGCAACTTGAGCTCGGCCAGCGGCTGGCTGAAGAAGAACTGGCTGGCCAGGCCGAAACCGTGCACGGCACGCTGGCCATCCTGGCCGACGAAGACCTCGTTGAGGTACGCCTCGAGGATCTCGCGCTTGTCGTAATGCAGCTCAAGCAGCAGGGCCATCATCGCTTCGGTGAGCTTGCGGCTCAGGCTGCGTTCGTTGGTCAAATAGAAGTTCTTGACCAACTGCTGGGTCAGGGTACTGCCGCCCTGGCGCATGGCGCCGGACGAGGTATTGACCCACACCGCCCGTGCGATCGACTTGGGCGACACGCCAAAGTGACTGTAGAAATCCCGGTCCTCGACCGCCACCAGGGTTTCCAGCAGATAAGGAGGCACCTGATCGATCTTGATCAGGATCCGGTCTTCGAGATTCTTCGGATACAGGCCGCCGATCAGCAGCGGCTCCAGGCGTACCACGGCCAGTTTCGAGCCTTTGCTACCTGACAGCTCGGCCACGTAGTCACCGGAAAAACGCACCCGCACCGGTTGCGCCTGTTCCATGCCTTCATAGAACTGGAAACCGCGGGTATTGAGTTCAACGGTGTTACCACTGACCGACGCGGCACCAGGGCCATTGACCACGCTTTCGCGGCGATAGCCAAGTGCGTCGAGTTCGGTGAGGAAATCGTCCTTGCTGAGCTTCTGTCCGACGAACAGCTCCAGCGGGCGCGCATAGACCTTGGCCGGAATGGTCCAGCGCTTGCCGGAGAATTTCTCCTGGACCACGGCATCGAGATAAACCGCAAAGCCGGCGAGCACCACCAGAGCGACCAGACCGAGCTTCAAGGCCCAGCCCAGCCAGGGGCGCGGGCCACTAGACGGACGTTTTTTAGCGGAACGGGGGGATCGAGTACGAGTCATGGCGGCGGATTATACGCACTTTATTCATCGTCAACAGGAGCCGCCCGAGGTTTGCGTTAGCCCTGTCAGCGGCCATAATGACGCCCTTGAATTTTCCCCGACTCTGAAGGATCGCCTGTGAGCCAATCCCTGATCGCCGCCCTGCAAAACCCGGCCCTCTACCCGCATCCCGTAGACGGATTCCAGGTCATCGAGACCCATATCTCCTGGGTCCTGCTCACCGGTCCCTATGCCTATAAGCTGAAAAAGCCGGTCAACTTCGGCTTTCTCGATTTCACCGGCCTTGAAGCGCGCGGGCACTTCTGCGGCGAAGAGCTGCGTCTGAACCAGCGCCTGACCGATGATTTGTATCTGGAAGTGTTGCCGATCACCGGCAGTGCCGAAGCGCCGCAGATCGCGGGTGACGGCCCGGTTATCGAATACGCCCTGAAAATGCGCCAGTTCCCGCAAAGCCAGCTGCTCAGCACGCTGCAAGCCAATGGCGAACTGACCACCGCACACATCGACGAAATGGCCCGGCAGATTGCCAGGTTCCACCTCGAAGCCCCCCGGGTCCCGGCAGCCCACGAAGCCGGCACCCCGGAAAGCGTCATGGAGCCGGTGCGTCAGAACTTCGAGCAGATCCGCCCATTCCTCAGCGACAAGGCCGACCTGCAACAGCTCGAAGCCCTGCAAGCCTGGGCCGAAAGCAGCTTCGAACGACTCAAGCCACTCCTCGTCCAGCGCAAGGCCGAAGGCTTCATCCGTGAATGCCACGGCGACATTCATCTGGGTAATGCGACGCTTATCGACGGCAAGGTGGTGATTTTCGATTGCATCGAGTTCAACGAGCCGTTCCGTTTCACTGACGTCTATGCCGACGCCGGCTTCCTCGCCATGGACCTGGAGGACCGCGGCCTGAAATGCCTGGCACGCCGTTTCATCAGCCAGTACCTGGAACAGACCGGTGACTATCAGGGCCTGGAGCTGTTGAATTTCTACAAATCCTACCGCGCCCTGGTACGGGCCAAGGTCGCCCTGTTCAGCATGCCGGCCGACGCCAGTCCGATGCAGCGCGCCACAGCCCTGCGCCAGTACCGCAACTACGCCAACCTGGCAGAAAGCTACAGCACCATTCCATCGCGCTTCCTGGCGATCACTTCTGGCGTTTCCGCCGTTGGCAAAAGCCATGTGGCCATGCGTCTGGTGGAAGCTTTGGGCGCCGTTCGCCTGCGTTCCGATGTCGAGCGCAAACGCCTGTTTGGCGAGCAGCAGGTACAGAACGATCCGAATGCCGGCATTTATAATGCCCAAGCCAATACCGCGACCTATGACCGCCTGCATGAACTTGCCGGTATCGTCCTGCGCGCCGGTTTCCCGGTGGTCATCGACGCCACCTACCTCAAGCGCGACCAGCGTGATGCTGCGGCCAAGGTTGCCGAAGCGACCGGCACGCCTTGCCTGATCATCGACTGCAATGCCCCGCAGGCCGTCATTGCCAGCTGGTTGGCGCAACGCCAGGCCGATCGCAACGACCCGTCGGACGCGACCCTGGCCGTGATCGAACAGCAGCAAGCCAATCGCGAAACCCTGAGCGCCGAGGAAGTGCTGCGCAGCAAGCGCGTCGAGACCAATGAAAGCGGGAGCCTCGACGCCCTGGTCGCGAACATTCGCCAGCGTCTCCCAGGCTTGTAATCACCTATTTCAGCCGTGAAACCGCAAAGGCTTCACGGCTGAAAAATAGTGGCACTATACTGGCGTCATAATTCCAGCAGGTGACGCCCCATGAGTCAGCCCAAACTTCTCGATACTCCCCTTTACGCTTTGCTGCACAAAGACGACATCGACGGCTTTAACCGGGAACGCCCGAAAGACCAGACTGTCGACATGCGCGGCGGCGATTTTCGTGGGCTTGACCTGCGTGAACTGAATGCCGACGGCATCGACTTCACCGACGCCTACTTCCGCTCTGCCGACCTGCGCGGCCTCGACCTGCGCAATTCCTCCATGGAAGGCGCCAGCCTGGCCCATGCGCAAATCTCCGGCGCCTACTTTCCGCCCGAACTGACTGCCGATGAAATCCTGATGTCCGTCAATTTCGGTACTCGCCTGCGCTACCGCACCAAGTAATCGCCCCTTTTTGCTCCGAGGTCCGGCGCTCTTTGCCTTACGCTGGACTTGGTCTTCTCCCTTCCCCCCTCGTTCCTCTGTTTCTGGCGTACTTTCCTCTGTCGCCTTAGAAGCTTTTGCGCCAAAACCGACCAAAGAACAGCGCTTTTCCTACTGAGCGCTACACTCCTTTGAGACTCGCCCACGCACCATTCGGCCGTCGCAAGGAGGCTTGATGAATGATGAATTGCAACACCTGAAGAACCTTGGCAAGACGTCGGCACAATGGCTGCATGCGGTGGGCATCCATAGCGCTTCGGACTTGCGCCGCCTGGGGGCGGTGGATGCCTATCGGGCCGTGCGGACCCGAGGGTTTCGAGCCTCGAAGGTGCTGTTGTACGCCATTGAAGGCGCACTGATGGATGTGCACTGGAATGACATTCCGGCAGAACGCAAGGAAGCACTCAACAAACAGCTGGATGCCATTTCTTCACGCCAAAAGAACTGACCTGGCAGGCTTTTTATGTATTTACTGGGGGAACAACCGGCTTACGCCGATGCCGGCCCCTTCCAAAGACCTCTCCAGCAGCCTTGCCGACAGCCAGCTGTTCCTGCTCGAAAGCGGCCAGGTACAAGCCAGCGTCGATGAGTGCCCACTGTTTTATCTGCATGAAGGCGATCTGCTCGGACTGCGCCGAGGCGTGGACCTGCCGCACTGGCAACTCAGCAGCGAGCAGCCGTTGAGCCTGATCCCCTATCAGCGCGCCGCGGTGTTCCAGCATCTGTATGCCGACGAACAGCGGGCCGAACTGTTTCTGCAGTACCTGATCGGACAAACCGCCCTGCTCTCCGATGCCGTTGCCCGCCTCAAGCAGCCCGAGTTGCGCAACAGCAACGGCTTTCAACGCGTGGCCAAGGGCGAAGTGCTGATTCGCCAGGGCGATGACGCCGATCATGTGTTCGTCATCATCGAAGGGCACGCCGAAGCCTTTGTCGACGGACACAAGGTCGGGGATGTGCCCAAGGACGAGATCTTTGGTGCGATGGTCATTTTCACCGGGGAGAAACGCAACGCCAGCGTGATTGCCAGCGAGCCATCCACCCTGATGCTGATCCCCAGGAGCCAGTTTCTCAGCCTGACCCAGAGCAATCCACGTATCGCCCATAGCCTGATCGAAAGCATGGCACGGCGAATCGACCTGTTGAACAAGGAAGTCAGCCGCCTGCACAGCCTGAGCGCCAACCTTTGAAGCCCCGTTTTTACAAGCAATCCAAACGAGCGTTTGGCGGAATTCGCAGAAACAGGAAAAACCTTGTTGACTTGGAAATGAGAATCGTTATGATTATCACAACTGATCGCGAGATCAGTCGATAACCTGGAAGACCAGTGGTTCGGACTCTCAGATTATCTCCTCATCAGGCTAATCACGGTTATTTGACCCGGCTCTTGCCGGGTCTTTTTTTGCCTGAAAAAAGCCTACTGGCGCATCTGGGCGCAGTAGTCCTTCTCCGGCAACCGCGCGCTGTACCACACGTAATCCGCGCTTTGCGGCGATACCTGCATGCCCTTCTGCGCCAGCATCAGCACCACGGTGCCGTTCGATGCGTCGAGGTCCCGCAGATGAACCGGCACCCCGACATCCCTGCGTGCATGAAAGGCCCCGGCAAACAGCAGCGCCGGCGTCGGTGCCGCCAGCAAGCGCTCGGCCATGCGTCGGTCGCGCTGCTGCTGAACCGCCAGCATCGCCGGCATCTGGCTTTCGGGCAGCAGGCCACAATGGGAATCACGAACTTGCTGCAGCAACTCATTGCGCACCAGGGCGGCATTCGAGTGCTCGCCACTCAAGGCTGGTGCCTGGCGATAGATGTCGCGAACTTCGGAGCTATCCAGATTGGCGGCCAGCAACGGATAAGGCTGGAGCAACGCATAGCGCACGACAGGTCCGTACAGCGCCCAATCCCACCCCGGCGACCAGGCCAATGCACCTGGCAGATCATCGGGCAAGCCCTGCGCCGCCTTGTGCTGGCGGAGCGCGTCGACCCGCGGCTGCTGGTCCGGCGTGAGCATCTCCAACAGCAGGCTGCCTTGCGTGCGCTGGGTCGCCATCGCCTGCAACAACCACAGCTGCAAGGCGTGATGCTCGGGGTGGTCATGCTGCTCGCCGACAATTACCCGCGGCGCCCGGGCCAGACGAATGACCAGTTCCTCTGGAGTCAGGAGCTTTCCACTGCGCAGGTCCTGAATCGCCCCGTGTTCAGCCTGGACCGGAAGTTCAGGCATGACCGGCACGCCCTCGCAGGCGCCCAGCAGCAACACGCTCAGGATCAATAACACACGCATGTGGCGTCTCCGCGAATCGCCTCAGCGGGCGATGATCAAAGGGTGGCCGCGCTCGGGGTGCGCCTGCACCAACACCTCCAGTCCGAACACCGCCTTGAGCGGTTCGGGCCGCAGCACCTGTGCCGGGCTGTCCAGCGAGTGGGGCCGCCCGCCTTCGAGCAGCAACAGGCGTTCACAATATCGCGCGGCGAGGTTCAGATCATGCAGGATCACCAGGACCGCGACCCCACGATCGGCAAATTCGCGGATGGCCTGCAAAGTGACATGTTGATGCAAAGGGTCGAGGGCCGAGGTCGGCTCATCGAGCAACAGGGTCTGGCCGACCGCGCCCGGCCATAGCTGCGCCAACACCCGAGCCAGGTGCACGCGCTGACGTTCGCCGCCCGACAAGGCCACATAGCTGCGACCGTGCAGGTGCCCGGCATCCGCCGCTTGCAGGGCCTGCAGGACGATCTCGTCATCCCGCGCCCGGCCGCTTTGATAAGGCAGGCGCCCCAGGCCGACGACCTCTTCGACCCGGAAGGCGAACTCGAGCGTCGAACTTTGCGGCAACACCGCCAGCCTTTGCGCCTTTTGCCCGCCGTCCCACCTGGAGAGCTCACGCTGATCCAGCCAGACCTGCCCCTGATCGGGTTTCAGCTCACCGCACAAGGCCGCCAGCAAGGTGCTTTTGCCCGCGCCATTGGGCCCCAGCACTCCCAGCACTTCACCGGGCTTGAGCTCAAGGTCGATCCCTTCCAGCACGGTTTTCCTGCCACGGCGCACCGCCAGATTTTCCGCTCGCAGCATCAGGCGCGCCCTCGCAATAACAAAAACAGAAAGAATGGCGCACCGATAAAGGCAGTCACGATGCCAATGGGCAGCTCCGCAGGCGCCAGCGCCAGGCGTGCCACCAGATCCGCCAACAACAGCAGGCTGGCGCCGGCCAGTATCGACGCCGGCAACAAGGTCCGGTGGTCAGGCCCCGACAGCAGTCGCACCAGATGGGGCACCACCAGCCCGACAAAGCCGATCAGCCCGGCAGCGGCGACAGCCGCGCCGACCCCCAGCGCGGTACAGAACACTAGCTCCCGCTTCAGCCGTTCGACATCGATCCCCAGATGACCGGCTTCAGATTCACCCAGCAGCAAGGCATTCAAGGCCTTGGCCCGGCGTGGCAGCCACAATGCCACGGCCGCGCTGATCAACAGCAGCGGCCACAACCTCGAATAACTGGCGCCGTTGAGACTGCCCAGGTTCCAGAACGTCAGGGTGCGCAGGGTCGCATCGTCGGCCAGGTAGGTGAACAGGCCCACCGCCGAGCTGGCCAGCGCCGTCAACGCGATCCCGGCCAGCAGCATGGTCGCCACATGGGTCTGGCTGTTGCGCCGCCCCAGGCGGTAAACCAGCCACGCCACCACCAGACCACCGAGAAAGGCACAGAACGACAGCAGGTAAGGACCGATCACTTCCGGCACGCCGCCCAGCAACGAGCCACCGACGATGGCAAAGGCCGCGCCCAGCGCCGCGCCACTCGAAACGCCTACCAGCCCCGGGTCGGCCAGGGGATTGCGAAACAGCCCCTGCATCGCCACGCCGGACAGGGCCAGGACGCCCCCTACGGCCAGCCCCAGCAAGGTGCGTGGCAGGCGAATCTGCCCGAGGATCAGTTCAGCCTGCTCCAGGCCCTGCCCCTCAATAGGCAGGCCCAGCAAACGCAGGGCAGCGCGCAGGGTATCGAGCAACGGCAGGCTGACCGGCCCGAGCGCCAGGGACAGCCAGATCGCCAACAGACACAGCAGGCTCAGGCCAATGAACAACGTGCGGGGTTTAAGCAAAGGGGTCATTGGGCGGTGCTGGCCTGGCCCGACTCGGCTGGATAGAAACCGGCCGACAGCCGTTTCAGGCTCTGTGGCAAGCGCGGCCCCAGGCCTCCCACCAGCAAGGTCGGATCAATCTCGAAGACCCGGCCGGCCTTGGCCGCGCCGCTGGAGGCGAGAATCGGGTTCTCCTTGAACAGCGCGGCGCGGGCTGCCTCACCACTCAGGCTGCGATCGGCAAACACCAGCACCTCGGGGTTGAGTTCGGCCAACGACTCATTGGAAAAGGGCTTGTAGCCCGTGTGGGTCGCAAGGTTGCGCCCGCCCGCCTGCTGCAGCAGCCAGTCGGCAGCCGTGTCCTTACCGGCAATCAGAGGTTTGCCACCCGCATGCCCGAGCAACAGCAGCACACCTGGCGCGACCTGTTTCTTCTGGGCCTGGCCGACCCAGGCCCGCTGCTGCTCCAGCTGCTGCTGGTATTGCTCGAACAGCTGCGTCGCCTTGTCTTCGCTACCCAGCAACTTGCCCAGATGCTGCAGGTTGTCCCGCAGGGTCGGCAGGTCGGCCTGGGCCGAGAACAGCTCGACCTGCACCCCGGCGCTGCGCACCTGCGAGAGTACTGGCGGCGGCCCCATCTCTTCGGTACCCACCAGAATCTGCGGGCGCAGGCTGAGAATGCCTTCCGCCGACAACTGACGCTGATAACCGATACTCGGCAGGCTCTTCAGGGATTCGGGATGCTGGCTGGTGGTGTCCACGCCCACCAGCTTCGATTCGGCGCCCAGCGCGCTCACCCATTCGGACAAGGCGCCGCCGGCGCTCACCCAGCGTTGTGGTAGCTCGGCCGCCGCAGCGGCATGGCTGGCCAGAAGTCCGACACAGAGCGCGATTGCGCGGGCACTCGAACGCATAAAGGTATTTCCTTCAGAGAGTGGGCCCACGGAAGCCGCCGTACATGTGACATGCCCTGCAACCCAGGCATCGAAATGAGCAAGCGCCCCACAGGCGAAGCGGCCATTTGATAATTGTTTGCATTTGACCGTCAAGCACAGACATGTTTCACCAAGCGCCCACAGGAAAACTGTGACAGCCTGAGCCCAGAGCCGTCGGTTACCGAGGATAGACATGAAGTTTCTTTGCCCCCCCGGCGATCTGCCGGAGGCTTCCAGCCGAGGTTTCAACCTTGAAGGCCGGCCGCTTTTCGCGGTGCGCCGCGATCAACAGGTATACGTCTACACCAATCGCTGCCCCCATCGCGGGGTCGCTCTGGAGTGGCAACCCGACCAGTTCCTCGATCCCAGCGCCAGCTTGATCCAGTGCGCCACCCACGGTGCGCTGTTTCTGATCGAAAACGGTGAATGCGTGGCCGGCCCCTGTGCCGGGCAATCCCTGACGGCCATCCCCTGCCGGGAAGACAGCCAGGGCATCTGGGTTCAGCTTTAGCCGTTGAGCAATACGTCCAGACGACGGTCGATGCACACTTCCTCGGCGGTCAAGCGTACCCCGTAGGCCAGTACCTCGACCCCGGACGCCACCGCCTCGCGCAGCGCCGCGGCATAACCGGGGTCGATCTCTTCGGCCGGTCGCACCGATTCGACACCCGACAGGTTGACGCAATACAACTGCACCGCGCGAATACCGTCCCGCGCCAGACAGGCCAATTCCCGCAGGTGCTTGGCCCCACGCTGGGTCACCGCATCCGGAAAGGCCGCGACCGCGGAGCCGTCGAAGCCCAGGGTGACGCTTTTGACCTCGACGAAAGCCGGGCCGTCCAGATAGTCCAGGCGGAAGTCGATACGACTGTTTTCCTGGCCATAGGGCACTTCCCGCTTGAGGGCGGTAAAACCGTTCAACTCAGCGATCACCCCGGCGTGCAAGGCTTCTTCCACCAGCGTGTTGGCCCGCGCCGTATTGACGCAAGCCAGTCGCCCCTGGGGCGTTTCGCTGATTTCCCAGGTCCCCGGCAATTTGCGCTTGGGGTCATTGGAACGGCTGAACCAGACCTGCCCACCCTCGACCATGCAATTGAACATGGAACCGGTGTTGGGACAGTGAATGGTCAGTAACTCGCCACCAATGGTCTCGATATCGGCGAGAAAACGCTTGTAACGACGGACCAGGCGACCTTCTTCGAGTGGGGGATGAAAACGCATCAGCCTTGCCAGCTCCGCAGGCCACGGGCAATCCGCTCCACCGCTTCCTGCAGGCGCGGCAGGCTCTGGGTGTAGGCGAACCGGACATGGTGCCCGGCCTGATGGCGACCGAAATCCAGCCCCGGGGTAAAGGCAATGTGCTCGGTCTCGAGGAAATGCCGGCAGAAGGCAAAGGCATCGCCGCCGAAGGCGCTGATATCGGCATACAGGTAGAACGCCCCTTCCGGCTCTACCGCAATGCCAAAACCCAACTCGCGCAGGGCTGGCAGGAGGAAGTCGCGGCGCCGCTGAAACTCGTTGCGACGCTCTTCGAAAATACTGATGGTGTCTGGCTCGAAGCAGGCCAGCGCAGCGTACTGGGCCATGCTCGGGGCGCTGATGTAGAGGTTCTGCGCCAGCTTCTCCAACTCGCCGACCGCCGCCTGCGGCGCCACCAGCCAGCCTAGGCGCCAGCCGGTCATGCCGAAATATTTGGAAAAGCTATTAAGGACAAAGGCGCTGTCATCGACTTCCAGCACGCTGGCGGCATCGCAGCCGTAGGTCAGGCCGTGGTAGATCTCGTCCACCACCAGATGACCGTTACGCGCCTTCACCGCGGCCGACAGCCCCGCCAGTTCGTCGCGGGAAAGCAAGGTCCCGGTGGGGTTGGCCGGCGATGCCACCAGGGCGCCGACGCTGTCCTGATCCCAATAGCGCTCCACCAGATCCGGTGTCAGCTGATAACGCACGTCCGGGCCGACCGGCACCAGTTGCGCCGCGCCTTCCACCAGGCGCAGGAAGTGTCGGTTGCAGGGGTAGCCAGGGTCCGCCAGCAGCCAGTGCTTGCCGGGGTCGACCAGCAAGCTGCTGGTCAGCAGCAGCGCACCGGAACCACCGGGCGTGATCATGATGCGCTCGGGGTCGATGTCCAGCCCGTAACGCTGCCGATAGAATCCGGAGATGGCCGTGCGCAGCTCGGGAATCCCGCGGGCGGCGGTGTAGCGGGTCCTGCCTGCCTCCAGCGCGGCCTGCCCGGCCTTGATGATCGGCTCAGCCGTGGTGAAGTCCGGTTCACCGATTTCCAGGTGAATCACATCGTGCCCGGCCGCTTGCAGCTCATTGGCACGGGCCAGCAGGGCCATCACGTGGAAAGGTTCGATAGCGCGGCTGCGCGCACTGTAGGGCTGAGCCATTAGCCTTCCTTCATTGAAGTGAGCAAAAAACCGATTCTACCCAACCCCGGGGACAAGGGAGAGCCCAAAGCCTTTGAGCCCCGCCATCCAACCCATTAAAGAACACCGACACCAGGCCCAGGCTTGGCTAAAATCATTAATTGACCAGGCCCCCGAACAGACCAGGCCAGGCGGCATCGACCTTTGCAAGCGCCGCGGGACGCGGGCTCGACAACCGGGAGTAGCGCCGTCCGATTTGATCTGGTAAGTTCGCCCGCTTGCAGTCGCAGGGCCGGCATGTGTCGGTGATGGAGCAATCCTGCGCAATGGATTACATGAGTAGAGGCGGTCCATTTCATGCCCACCCAAGCAAAGCAACAGAATCAATCGATCAGCGGCTTCGAGCCTTATGTTGAAACCGCAGGCGAAGAGTACATGGGCAAGCCCATGCGCGAGCACTTCACCAAGATCCTGAACAAGTGGAAACAGGACTTGATGCAGGAAGTCGATCGCACTGTTGATCACATGAAAGACGAAGCAGCCAACTTCCCCGATCCGGCCGACCGTGCCAGCCAGGAAGAAGAATTCAGCCTGGAACTGCGCGCCCGCGACCGTGAGCGCAAGCTGATCAAGAAGATCGACAAGACGCTGCAACTGATCGAAGACGAAGAATACGGCTGGTGCGAATCCTGCGGCGTCGAGATCGGTATTCGCCGCCTGGAGGCCCGCCCTACCGCCGACATGTGTGTCGACTGCAAGACCCTGGCGGAAATCAAGGAAAAACAAGTCGGCAAATAATCGCTGGCTTGAATGAAAAACGGAGCGTGCGAACGCTCCGTTTTTGTTTCTGCCGCCTCCCCCCCTGTAGGAACGAGCTTACTCGCGATGGCGATCCGCCAGACGCCATCGTCACCTTGGGACCGAACGAAGTAACATCCTCTCCATGACTGCCTCTCACGCCTCCTCCTATATCGGGCGCTTTGCCCCAACCCCCAGCGGGCACCTGCATTTCGGCTCGCTGGTCGCAGCCCTGGCCTCCTACCTCGATGCCCGCGCCGTCGGCGGCCGCTGGTTGTTGCGCATGGAAGACCTCGATCCCCCCCGGGAAGAGCCCGGCGCCCAGGCGGCCATTCTCAAGGCCCTGGAAAGCTACGGCTTCGAGTGGGACGGCGAAATGGTCCGCCAGAGCGAGCGGCACGCGGCCTACGCCGAAGTCCTCAACCGCCTGTTCAACCAGGGCCTGGCTTACGCCTGCTCCTGTTCGCGCAAGCAACTGGAGCCCTACCACGGCATTTATCCGGGGCTGTGCCGCAATGCCGGACATGGCCAGGAAGATGCCGCCATCCGCTTGCGCGTGCCGGAGCTGGAATATCCTTTCACTGATCGGGTCCAGGGCGAATTCCGCCAGCACCTGGGACGGGATGTGGGCGACTTCGTGATCCGCCGCCGCGACGGCCTCTACGCCTATCAACTGGCGGTGGTGCTCGACGATGCCTGGCAAGGGGTGACCGATATCGTCCGCGGTGCCGACCTGTTGGACTCAACCCCACGTCAGCTGTACCTGCAGGAGCTGCTCGGCCTGCCACAGCCGCGTTACCTGCATGTGCCGCTGATCACCCAGCCGGATGGGCATAAACTGGGCAAGTCCTACCGCTCCCCGCCGCTGGCCGCGGACCAGGCCACCCCGCTGCTGTTGCGCGCCTTGCGCGCCCTGGGGCAGAAAACCGACAGCGAAATGGCCCATGCCAGCCCTCGGGAAGTGCTGAGTTGGGGCATCGAACACTGGGATGCTTTACTGATCCCGCGCACACTGAGCGTGCCCGAAGCGCAAATCCGCTGACGCCCCTTGCAGGTTGGCGCCCATCCGTTACCATCGCCGCACGTTTTCGGGCACGCACACAATAAAGAGAGGCCGAGATGTACATCTATCGCTTGGTCCTGCTGCTGGTAGTGGGGATCTATCTGTTCTCCCCCGCCATCATGGATTGGTGGATCGATGCTACGGGCGCCTGGTATCGCCCGTATCTGCTCTGGCTGATCCTGATCGTCGTGACCTTCATCCTGCAGAGCCAAAAAGATGCCGATGAGCTTTAGCCTGACCCAGATGATCCTGATCAGCGCCGCGTACCTGCTGGTGCTGTTCGGGGTGGCCTGGATCAGCGAACGCGGCATGATCCCGCGCTCGATCATCCGCCACCCGCTGACCTACACCCTGTCCCTCGGGGTCTACGCCAGCGCCTGGGCCTTTTATGGCACGGTCGGCCTGGCCTATCAGTACGGCTACGGTTTTCTTTCCAGTTATCTCGGGGTTTCCGGTGCCTTCCTGCTGGCGCCGGTGCTGCTTTACCCGATCCTGAAAATCACCCGCACCTACCAACTGTCGTCGCTGGCCGACCTGTTCGCCTTCCGTTTTCGCAGCACCTGGGCCGGTGCGCTGACCACGGTGATCATGCTGGTCGGGGTATTGCCGCTGCTGGCCTTGCAGATCCAGGCGGTCGCGGACTCCATCGGTATCCTCACCCGCGAGCCGGTGCAGCACCGGGTGGCCCTGAGCTTCTGCGCGCTGATCACCCTGTTCACCATCTTCTTCGGCTCCCGGCACATCGCCACCCGGGAAAAGCACGAAGGCCTGGTGTTCGCCATCGCCTTCGAGTCGGTGATCAAGCTGATCGCCATCGGAGGCGTCGGCCTCTACGCCCTGTACGGTGTGTTCGATGGCCCGCAACAGCTGGAACTCTGGCTGCTGCAGAACCAGACCGCCCTCGCCGCCCTGCACACGCCATTGCAGGAAGGACCATGGCGCACTCTGCTGCTGGTGTTCTTCGCCTCGGCGATCGTGATGCCGCACATGTACCACATGACCTTCACCGAAAACCTCAACCCGCGCTCGCTGGTCAGCGCCAGCTGGGGGCTGCCGCTGTTCCTGTTGCTGATGAGCCTGGCGGTGCCGCTGATCCTCTGGGCCGGCTTGAAACTGGGCGCCACCACCAACCCCGAATACTTCACCCTCGGCATCGGCATCGCCGCCAACAAACCGGCATTGGCCTTGATGGCCTATATCGGTGGGCTTTCCGCCGCCAGCGGCCTGATCATTGTCACCACCCTGGCGCTGTCGGGGATGGCCCTCAACCATCTGGTGCTGCCGCTGTATCAGCCACCGGCCGAAGGCAACATCTATCGCTGGCTGAAATGGACCCGCCGCGCACTGATCGTGGCCATCATCATGGCCGGCTATGCCTTCTACCTGCTGCTGGGAGCCGAACAGGACCTGGCCAACCTCGGCATCGTGGCCTTTGTCGCGACCCTGCAGTTCCTCCCCGGCGTACTCTCGGTGCTGTACTGGCCGACTGCCAACCGGCGCGGCTTCATCGCCGGGCTGATGGCCGGGACGCTAGTGTGGCTGGTGACCATGTTGCTGCCGCTGATCGGCAACTTGCAGGGCTTCTATATACCGCTACTGAACATGATCTATGTGCTGGACGACACCAGCTGGCACATGGCGGCTATCGCCTCGCTGGCCGCCAACGTCCTGATGTTCACCCTGATTTCGCTGTTCACCAACGCCAGCTCCGAAGAAGCCAGCGCCGCCGAAGCCTGCGCGGTGGACAACGTGCGCCGGCCGCAACGTCGCGAACTGCATGCCGCCTCCCCCCAGGAGTTCGCCACCCAGCTGGCCAAGCCCCTGGGTGCCAAGGCCGCGCAGAAGGAAGTCGAGCAGGCGCTGCGCGACCTCTATCTGCCCTTCGACGAACGCCGTCCCTATGCCCTGCGCCGCTTGCGCGACCGTATCGAGGCCAACCTGTCCGGCCTGATGGGCCCCAGCGTGGCCCAGGACATGGTGGAAACCTTCCTGCCCTACAAGGCCGGCGGCGAAAACTATGTGACCGAAGACATTCACTTCATCGAAAGCCGGCTCGAGGACTACCACTCGCGCCTGACCGGCCTGGCCGCCGAGCTCGACGCCTTGCGCCGCTACCACCGCCAGACCTTGCAGGAGCTGCCGATGGGCGTCTGCTCCCTGGCCAAGGACCAGGAAATCCTCATGTGGAACAAGGCCATGGAAGAGCTCACCAGCATTCCGGCGCAGCATGTGGTCGGTTCGCGCCTGAGCACCATCGCCGATCCCTGGAGAGAGCTGCTGCAAGGCTTCATCAACATCCCCGATGAACATCTGCATAAACAGCACCTGGCCCTCGATGGCCAGACCCGCTGGCTGAACCTGCACAAGGCCGCCATCGACGAACCCCTGGCCCCGGGCAACAGCGGCCTGGTGCTGCTGGTGGAAGACCTGACCGAAACCCAGATGCTCGAAGACAAGCTGGTGCATTCCGAACGACTGGCCAGCATCGGCCGCCTGGCCGCCGGCGTGGCCCACGAAATCGGCAATCCGATCACCGGTATCGCCTGCCTGGCGCAGAACCTGCGCGAAGAGCGCGAAGAAGACGGCGAACTCACCGAAATCAGCGGCCAGATCCTCGAGCAGACCAAGCGCGTATCGCGCATCGTCCAGTCGCTGATGAGCTTCGCCCACGCCGGCAGCCACCAGCACAACGACGAAGCCGTGTGCCTGGCCGAGGTGGCGCAGGACGCCATTGGTCTGCTGGCGCTGAACCGGCGCAACTTCGAAGTGCAATTCTTCAACCTGTGCGATCCGGACCACTGGGTCGACGGCGACCCGCAGCGGCTCGCCCAGGTACTGATCAACCTGCTATCCAATGCCCGCGACGCCTCACCGGCGGGCAGCGCGGTACGGGTCAAGAGCGAGGCCGGCGAACACACGATCGACCTGATCGTCGAAGACGAAGGCAGCGGCATCCCCTCGAGCATCATGGATCGACTGTTCGAACCCTTCTTCACCACCAAGGATCCTGGCGAGGGCACCGGACTGGGCCTTGCACTGGTCTATTCCATCGTTGAAGAGCATTATGGACAAATCACCATCGACAGCCCGGCTGACACCGAAAGCCAACGCGGCACCCGTATCCGGGTGACTTTACCGCGTCATGTCGAAGCGACGTCCGCTGTGAACTGAGACCGTCGAGAGAATCGAATCAATGCCGCACATTTTGATCGTCGAAGACGAAACAATTATCCGCTCCGCCTTGCGCCGCCTGCTGGAACGCAACCAGTACCAGGTCAGCGAAGCCGGTTCCGTGCAGGAAGCACAAGAGCGTTTCAGCATTCCCACGTTCGACCTGATCGTCAGCGACCTACGCCTGCCGGGCGCCCCCGGCACCGAACTGATCAAGCTCGGCCAGGGTACCCCGGTGCTGATCATGACCAGCTACGCCAGCCTGCGCTCGGCGGTCGACTCGATGAAGATGGGCGCGGTGGACTACATCGCCAAGCCTTTCGACCACGACGAAATGCTCCAGGCCGTGGCGCGCATCCTGCGCGACCGCCAGACCGCGCAAAGCAGCCCCAACGAGCGGCCGGCCGCCAAGCCGGGCAATGGCGCGGACAAGACCAGCGCCAGCAACGGCGAAATCGGCATCATCGGTTCCTGCCCACCGATGCAGGACCTGTACAGCAAGATCCGCAAGGTCGCCCCGACAGACTCCAATGTACTGATCCAGGGTGAATCCGGGACCGGCAAGGAACTGGTAGCCCGCGCCCTGCACAACCTGTCCAAGCGCGCCAAGGCGCCGATGATCTCGGTGAACTGCGCGGCCATTCCGGAAACCCTGATCGAGTCCGAGCTGTTCGGTCATGAAAAAGGCGCCTTCACCGGTGCCAGCGCCGGGCGCGCCGGCCTGGTGGAAGCGGCGGACGGCGGCACCCTGTTCCTCGACGAAATCGGCGAACTGCCACTCGAAGCCCAGGCCCGCCTGTTGCGTGTGCTGCAGGAAGGCGAGATTCGCCGGGTCGGTTCGGTGCAATCGCAGAAGGTCGATGTGCGCCTGATCGCCGCGACCCACCGCGACCTCAAGAGCCTGGCCAAGATCGGCCAGTTCCGTGAAGACCTGTATTACCGCCTGCACGTGATTGCCCTGAAACTGCCAGCCCTGCGCGAGCGCGGCGCCGACGTCAACGAAATCGCCAATGCCTTCCTCGCCCGTCAAAGCGCGCGCGTGGGCCGCACTGACCTGAAGTTCGCTCCGGACGCCGAGCAAGCCATTCGTCACTACTCGTGGCCAGGTAACGTTCGCGAACTGGAAAACGCCGTCGAGCGCTCGGTCATCCTGTGCGAAAGCCCGGAAATCTCCGCCGAGCTGCTGGGTATCGATATCGAACTGAGCGATCTGGAAGACGACGAATTCATCGGCCTGGCGCCCCAGGCCGCCAATGCCAACAACAGCAGCCACGAGCCGACCGAAGACCTGTCGCTGGAAGACTACTTCCAGCATTTCGTCCTCGAGCACCAGGACCATATGACCGAAACCGAACTGGCGCGCAAACTGGGCGTCAGCCGCAAATGCCTGTGGGAACGCCGCCAGCGCCTGGGCATCCCACGGCGCAAGACCGGGGTCGCCAGCGAAAGCTGAAATCCGGCGGTAACGGGTTGCGGGTAACACGCGACCTTGTGAAAAAACTGTTACCTCAGTCATTTCACGTAACAAAAGCCGGGGCTTAAGGTAACGAAGCCCCGGCTTTTTTTCGCCCGCGAAAACTTCAACACCACGCCTAACCCCTTGTTTTACTGGTCTTTGCAAAAGTTGGCACGGCACCTGCTATATGTTTGGTACAAGAACAATAACAAGCAATGCATAAGACAATAAAAATAAGACGAATCGACTCACGCACAATAAAAACAACACGGCGGAGGCGCAGCTAACTGATTCTTTTGGAGAGGCGTTGTCATTGGGGCTTGCCCCACAACCAGGCCGAGAACAACAAAAACTGCCCTAAGGCAGAGCCTGAACTGGTTGGATCATCGATCATTGCAACACAGCGACCAAAGCAATCCGTTTGCTCTTGGCTCCCGATTGGGAGGGTCATCCTGGGTTAACCAGGTGACAAGGGCGTTAAACAAAAACAAAAAGCCCGAAACCAATAATAAAAATAGAGCACGCAAACACTTCTGGGGGAGCTTCGGCTCCCCTTGTGGTTTCCGCGATTACGACTTTACTGACGCAAAGCCCCGCCAACCCGCGTTCCAAAGCCCCGCGCACGACTCGCCGCAGCTTCCTACACCATCCCCCGACTAAATGCTAGAATCCCCGCCCATCATGCGGTCATTCTTCGTTATGGCCGAACATTCCTTCAAACAGTGCATCCCATGCTGAAGAAGTTGTTCCAGTCATTCCGTTCTCCCTTGCGTCGTACGCAACACAAACGCAGCACGCCTGAAGTGCTCAACAGCAGCCAACACTCGCTGCAACGCGCCCAGTTCAGCCGTTATGCGGTGAACATCGTCGAACGCCTGCAGAACGCCGGCTACCAGGCCTACCTGGTCGGCGGTTGCGTGCGCGACATGTTGCTCAATATCACCCCCAAGGATTTCGACGTTGCCACCAGCGCCACACCGGAACAGGTGCGGGCCGAATTCCGCAACGCGCGGATCATCGGCCGTCGGTTCAAGCTGGTGCATATCCACTTCGGTCGCGAAATCATCGAGGTCGCGACCTTCCGCGCCAATCACCCGCAAAACGATGAAGAGGAAGACAGCAACCAATCCTCGCGCAACGAAAGCGGGCGCATCCTGCGCGACAACGTATACGGCACCCTCGAAGAGGACGCCCAGCGCCGCGACTTCACCATCAACGCCCTGTATTACGATCCGGTCAGCGAACGCATCCTCGATTACGCCAACGGCGTGCACGACATTCGCAATCACCTGGTCCGCCTGATCGGCGATCCACGCCAGCGCTACCAGGAAGACCCGGTACGCATGCTGCGGGCCGTGCGTTTCGCCGCCAAGCTGGATTTCGGCATCGAGAAACACACTGCCACACCGATCCGCGACCTGGCCCCCATGCTGCGGGAAATCCCCTCGGCGCGCCTGTTCGAGGAAGTGCTCAAGCTGTTCCTGTCCGGCCATGCCGCCGACACCTTCGAGATGCTGGTCGACCTGCAACTGTTCGATCCGCTGTTCCCGGCCAGCGCCGAGGCACTGGAGTACAACCCGACCTACACCCATACGCTGATCAGCGAAGCCCTGGTCAATACCGACCTGCGCATCAAGCAGAACAAGCCGGTAACCCCAGCCTTCCTGTTCGCCGCGCTGCTGTGGCCTGCCTTGCCAGCTCGCGTGCTGCGCCTTCAGGAACGCGGCATGCCGCCGATTCCGGCGATGCAGGAAGCCGCTCACGAATTGATCAGCGAACAGTGCCAGCGCATCGCCATTCCAAAACGCTTCACCATGCCGATCCGCGAAATCTGGGACATGCAGGAACGTCTGCCACGCCGCAGCGGCAAGCGCGCCGATCAACTGCTGGACAACCCGCGGTTCCGCGCCGGCTATGACTTCCTGCTGCTGCGCGAAAGCGCCGGCGAACAGACCGATGGCCTGGGCGAATGGTGGACCGACTATCAGGACGCCAACGAAGCCGGTCGCCGCGACATGATTCGCGATCTGAGCGGCAAGGACGAAGCCGGCACAGGTCCGCGCAAGCGTCGCCGCAGCAGTGGCGCCAAACGCAAACGCGCCACCGCCGGCGCACCGAGCGCTTCCGGCGAATAACCCGATGGAACGCATCTACATCGGCATGGGCAGCAACCTGGCTGCCCCGGCAGAGCAATTGCGCAGCGCGATCGACGCCCTGGCGCAGTTGCCGCACAGCCAACTGGCGGGCGTCTCGGCCTTCTATCAAAGCGACTCCCTGCTGCCCGGCCAACCGCGCTACACCAACGCCGTGGCCGCCCTGGACAGCAGCCTCGCGCCCCTCGAACTGCTGGACGCCCTGCAAGCCATCGAAAACGGCCAGGGCCGCGAGCGCCTCGAACGTTGGGGGCCACGCACCCTGGACCTGGACATCCTGCTGTTCGGCGATCGACTGATCGACGAACCGCGGCTCAAGGTCCCGCATTACCATATGCAGGCCCGGGCCTTCGTCCTCTATCCCCTGGCCGAACTGGCCCCCATCGACCTGCAACTGGCCGACGGCCGCCACCTGCGCGATCTGCTCGCCGCCTGCCCATTTGTCGGTCTGGAACGTCTGACCTGACTGCTGAAACGCATCAGTTACGGCGGTAACACTCACGCCGTAACAATGCGGTAACACATGCAATTGACTTCCCGAGTTCTCCTCACGACTATAGGCGTCCCGTTGCCGCCAACACGGCGTTACAGGGCGCAATCCAGGCCTTATAAGCACGACAACAGACCGTGCGCCTGCATAGATAAAGAATCACGCGCGTTACTCGCAGCAGTTTCCAGAGCGCCTGAATGAGGACCTTTTTTCATGCCAGACATCACCCTGACCACCCTGCAAGGCCTCAAGCAGAAAGGTGAAAAAATCACCATGCTGACCTGCTATGACGCGACCTTCGCCCACACCTGTTGCCAGGCTGGCGTTGAAGTACTGCTGGTGGGCGACTCCCTCGGCATGGTCTTGCAAGGGCACGACAGCACACTGCCAGTCACTACCGCCGAGATGGCCTACCACGTCGCCGCGGTCAAACGCGGTAACAGTGGCGCCCTGATCCTCGCCGACCTGCCGTTCATGGCCTACGCCACCACCGAGCAGGCCCTGAACAACAGCGCCCAGTTGATGCAGGCCGGTGCGCACATGATCAAAGTCGAAGGCGCGCTCTGGCTGGCGGAGTCCATCCGCCTGCTGGCCGAACGCGGTATCCCGGTCTGCGCCCACATGGGCCTGACCCCGCAATCGGTGAATATCCTCGGCGGCTACAAGGTCCAGGGCCGTAACGAAAACCAGGCCCGGCAGATGCGTGCCGACGCCATCGCCCTGGAAGCGGCCGGCGCAGCGATGCTGCTGCTCGAATGCGTGCCGAGCGAACTGGCGGCGGAAATCACCCAGGCGGTGAAGATTCCGGTGATCGGCATCGGTGCCGGCAGCGGCACCGACGGTCAGGTGCTGGTTCTGCACGACATGCTGGGCCTGTCCCTGAGCGGTCGCGCGCCGAAGTTCGTGAAGAACTTCATGGCCGGCCAGGAAAGCATCCAAGCGGCCCTGAGCGCCTACGTCAATGAAGTCAAGGCCGTGACCTTCCCAGGCGCCGAACACGGGTTTTCTGCATGAATACTGTAAAAACCGTACGTGAACTGCGTGCCGCCGTGGCCCGTGCCCGCAGCGAGGGCAAGCGCATCGGCTTCGTACCGACCATGGGTAACCTGCACAGCGGTCATGCGGCCCTGGTGACCAAGGCGGCCCAGCGGGTGGATTTCGTGGTGGCGAGCATTTTCGTCAACCCGCTGCAGTTCGGCGCCGGCGAAGACCTCGACAAGTACCCGCGGACCCTGGCCGCCGACCAGGAAAAGCTCCTGCAAGCCGGTTGCCATCTGCTGTTCGCCCCGACCGTCGAAGAGATGTACCCCGACGGCATGGACGGCCAGACCCGGGTCAGCGTGCCGCAACTCTCCGAAGGCCTGTGCGGCGCCAGCCGTCCCGGGCATTTCGAAGGAGTGGCCACGGTAGTCAGCAAGCTGTTCAACATGGTGCAGCCGGACCTTGCGGTCTTCGGCCAGAAGGACTTCCAGCAACTGGCGGTGATCCGCGCCCTGGTGCATGACCTGAACATGCCGATCCAGATCATCGGCGAGCCCACCGTACGTGCCGCCGACGGCCTCGCGCTGTCGTCGCGCAACGGCTACCTGAGCGAGGAACAACGTGCCATCGCCCCCGCGATCTATCGTGGCCTGACTCAGATCGCCGAGGCCATCAGCCAGGGCGAGCGGGACTATCCAAAGCTGCTGGACGAGCAAAGACGAGTGCTCGAAGCCGCAGGTTTGCGCCCCGATTACCTGGAAATCCGCCACGCCCGGACCCTGCGCCCGGCCACCGCGCAAGACCGCGACCTGGTGATCCTGGCGGCGGCCTATCTGGGCGCTACCCGCCTGATCGACAACCTGCATCTGGACCTCGACGCCTAGGTCCCAAAGGCCGATTGCCCGAAGCCCGACCTTCGGGCAAACTGCCGCCGCCCGGGGCCTGCAGCGATGCTGCGGGCCCTGTTCGAGGACCTGACCGAGAGAACCACTCATGCACGCCATCATGCTCAAGGCCAAGCTGCATCGCGCCGAAGTCACCCACGCTGTGCTCGACTACGAAGGCTCTTGCGCCATCGACGGCGAATGGCTGGACTTGTCCGGTATCCGTGAGTACGAACAGATCCAGATCTACAACGTCGACAATGGCGAACGCTTCACCACCTACGCCATTCGTGGCGAGGAAGGCTCGCGCATGATCTCGGTCAACGGCGCCGCCGCGCACAAGGCCAAGGTCGGCGACCGGGTGATCATCTGCGCTTACGCTCACTACAGCGAAGCCGAACTGCTCAACTTCAAGCCACGCATGCTCTATATGGCGCCGGGCAACGAGCTGAGCCACACCAGCCATGCCATCCCGGTTCAGGTCGCCTGAACCCCAGTCACTCTCACCCCCTGAAATCCCGTTCGTGCGCGGCTCTGAGGCGCCGGTGTAAAAAAGTACCGGCCGCAGGTCAGACAAAGCCAAGACAGATCAGCACGCGAGAGTTACTGTTATCGCCCTGCGTGCTTAACCGTGTCAGCGCAGGTTTGACCGAACGTTATTCTTCGAGCAGGACGTTCCGGGCTTTTCAGTGTCCAACAGGCAGTTCAAGTAAAAGGAAAACCGCAGCGATGGCGTACTACCGCACTCCTCACGACGTTACCGCTCTGCCCGCCTGGCAAGCGTTGAATGACCACCGCCAGGCCATGCAGGATTTCAGCATGCGCGAGGCCTTCAATGCCGACCCGCAGCGCTTTCATCAATTCAGCCTCAGCGGCTGTGGGCTTTTTCTCGATTACTCGAAGAACCTGATCACCCCCGAAACCCGCAACCTACTGGTAGGCCTGGCCAACGAAGCCGGCCTGCAGGACGCGATCAAGGCGTTGTTCGCCGGTGAGCTGGTCAACTCTTCCGAAGGCCGTCCGGCCCTGCACACCGCCCTGCGTCGCCCGGTGGGTGACAAGCTGTCGGTCAACGGCGTCAACGTGATGCCGGAAGTGCACAAGGTGCTGAACCAGATCACCGAACTGGTCGGGCGCATCCATGATGGCCTGTGGCGTGGCTACACCGAGAAGCCGATCACCGACGTGGTCAACATCGGCATCGGCGGTTCCTTCCTCGGCCCCGAGCTGGTGTCCGAAGCCCTGTTGTCCTACGCTCAGAAAGGCGTGCGTTGCCATTACCTGGCCAATATCGACGGCAGCGAGTTCCACGAGCTGTCCTCGAAGATCCGCGCCGAAACCACGCTGTTCATTGTCTCGTCGAAATCCTTCAATACCCTGGAAACCCTGAAGAACGCCCAGGCCGCACGCGCCTGGTACCTGGCTCAGGGCGGTTCCGAGGCCGAGCTGTATCGCCACTTCATTGCGGTGTCGAGCAACAATGCCGCCGCGGTGGCCTTCGGCATCCGCGAAGAGAACATCTTCCCGATGTGGGACTGGGTCGGCGGGCGTTACTCGCTGTGGTCGGCCATCGGCCTGCCGATCGCCCTGGCCATCGGCATGTCCAACTTCAAGGAACTGCTGTCCGGTGCCTACACCATGGACCAGCACTTCCAGACCGCGCCGTTCGAGCAGAACATGCCGGTTCTCCTGGCCCTGCTGGGCGTGTGGTACGGCAACTTCTGGGGCGCGCAAAGCCACGCGATCCTGCCGTACGACCACTACCTGCGCAACATCACCAAGCACTTGCAGCAGTTGGACATGGAATCCAACGGCAAGAGCGTGCGCCAGGACGGCACGCCGGTTTCCACCGACACCGGCCCGGTGATCTGGGGTGGCGTGGGCTGCAACGGTCAGCACGCGTACCACCAGTTGTTGCACCAGGGCACCCAGCTGATTCCGGCCGACTTCATCGTGCCGATCGTCAGCTTCAACCCGGTCGCCGACCATCACCAGTGGCTGTACGCCAACTGCCTGTCGCAAAGCCAGGCGCTGATGCTTGGCAAGACGCGCGCCGAGGCCGAGGCCGAGCTGCGTGAAAAAGGCCTGAGCGAGGCCGAAGTCCAGAAGCTGGCACCGCACAAGGTGATCCCCGGCAACCGCCCGAGCAACACCCTGGTGGTCGAGCGCATCAGCCCACGCCGCCTGGGCGCACTGGTGGCGATGTACGAACACAAGGTCTTCGTGCAGAGCGTGATCTGGGGCATCAACGCCTTCGACCAATGGGGCGTGGAGCTGGGCAAGGAGCTGGGCAAGGGCGTCTACAACCGTCTGGTCGGCAGCGAAGAAACCCCGGCCGAGGATGCTTCGACCCAGGGCCTGATCAACTACTTCCGCGGTCGCCACCGCGGCTGATAGCCCGCTGAAATCCCCCTTCGCGAACCGGCCCGCTGCTGTGCAAACCCCTTCCATTGCATAGCAGCGGGCCGATTCGCGATCGGTCGCCCAAGACCGCCCTCCCCTTGAACCCCTTCCGATCAAGGCGCATCTTTATTACTTGTCGCTAAAACAAGAATAAGGAACCGTCATGTTCGATATCAGCATGTTCCCCCAAGCCGATGCCGTCCGCCGGGCCGCACAATTGAGTCAGGACGACTACCAGCGGCTGTACCGCGAATCCATCGAGCACCCCAGTACCTTCTGGGCCGAACAGGCCACCCGCTTTCTCGACTGGAGCGCTCCCTGGCAAACCGTGCAGCGCTATGACCTGAAAACCGGCGCCGCCAGCTGGTTCGCCGGCGGCCAGTTGAACGTCAGCTACAACTGCATCGACCGCCATCTGGAAAAACGCGGCGATCAGGTAGCGATCATCTGGGAAGGCGACGACCCTGCCGAGTCGCTGCAAATCACCTACAAGAAACTCCATCACTACGTCTGCCGCCTGGCCAACGTCCTGAAAAGCCGCGGCGTGAAAAAAGGCGACCGGGTGTGCATCTACATGCCGATGATCCCCGAGGCGGCCTACGCCATGCTCGCCTGCACCCGTATCGGTGCGGTGCACTCGGTGGTCTTTGGCGGATTTTCCCCGGACGCGCTGCGCGACCGCATTCTCGACGCCGACTGCCGCACCGTGATCACCGCTGACGAAGGGGTGCGCGGCGGCAAGTTCGTGCCCTTGAAAAACAACGTCGACAAGGCCCTGCAAAGCTGCCCGAACGTCAGCACCGTGGTGGTGGTCGAGCGCACCCAGAACCCGGTGAACTGGGTCGAAGGCCGCGACCTCTGGTATCACCAGGCCCTGCGCGACGTCGAAGACGACTGCCCACCGCAACCGATGGACGCCGAAGACCCGCTGTTCATCCTCTACACCTCCGGCAGCACCGGTAAACCCAAAGGCGTGCTGCACACCACCGGCGGCTACTTGCTGCAAGCGGCGATGACCTTCAAATACGTACTGGACTACCGCGAAGGCGAAGTCTTCTGGTGCACCGCCGACGTCGGCTGGGTCACCGGCCACAGCTACATCGTCTACGGCCCGCTGGCCAATGGCGCGACCACCCTGATCTTCGAGGGCGTGCCCAGTTATCCGAGCAGTTCGCGCTTCTGGGAGGTCATCGACAAGCACCGGGTGAACATCTTCTACACCGCCCCCACCGCATTGCGGGCGCTGATGCGCGAAGGCCCCGAGCCGCTGCAACACACCTCGCGCAGCAGCCTGCGCCTGCTGGGCACTGTCGGCGAGCCGATCAACCCGGAAGCCTGGGAGTGGTATTTCAATAGCGTCGGCGAGCAGCGCTGCCCGATCGTCGACACCTGGTGGCAGACCGAAACCGGCGGCATCATGCTCAGCCCGCTGGTCAGCGCCAGCTACATCAAGCCGGGCTGCGCCACCCGCCCGATGTTCGGCGTGCAACCGGTGCTGCTGGATGAGCACGGCAAGGAAATCAGCGGCGCCGGCAGCGGCATCCTGGCGATCAAGGCCAGTTGGCCGGCGCAGATCCGCAGCGTCTACGGCGACCCGCAGCGCATGGTCGAGACCTATTTCAAACCCTACCCGGGCTACTACTTCACCGGCGATGGCGCGCGGCGCGATGAAGACGGCGACTACTGGATCACCGGACGCATCGACGACGTGATCAATGTGTCCGGGCATCGCATCGGCACCGCCGAAGTCGAGAGCGCCCTGGTCCTGCACGACAGCATCGCCGAGGCTGCGGTGGTCGGCTATCCCCACGACCTCAAGGGCCAGGGCATCTATGCCTTTGTCACCCCGATGAACGGCGTCGAGCCCAGCGAAGAACTGAAGAAGGAACTGTTGAGCCTGGTCAGTCGCGAGATCGGCAGTTTCGCCAAGCCGGAACTGATCCAGTGGGCGCCGGCCTTGCCGAAAACCCGCTCGGGCAAGATCATGCGGCGTATCCTGCGCAAGATCGCCTGCAACGAGCTCGACAGCCTGGGCGATACCTCGACCCTGGCCGACCCGAGCGTGGTCGAGGGCCTGATCGATAAACGCCTGAACCTCTGAGCGGGGCCTCGGGCCTCAACCAAGGAACAGCCAAGCGGTATGGAATTCATTCGCAGTCGTATCGAAACCCAGGTGATGAGCCTGGGTGGCCTGTCGCTGGGTCAGCTCGACCTGGACAACCCCAAGGGCGACCCGGGCCTGTTCGGCCCGGACGCCATCTGCTGGCAGGTGCATGGCGATTTCAGCAGCATGCTGATCGGTGGCATCAGCGCCTTGCTGATGCAGGCCCTGCACCCACTGGCCCTGGCCGGGGTCTGGGATCACTCGAACTTCCGGGAAGACATGATCGGGCGCCTGCGGCGCACCGCACAGTTCATTTCCGGCACCACCTTCGGCTCGCGCCAGGATGCCGAATGGCTGATCGACAAGGTGCGCACCATTCACCTGCAGATCGTCGGCCATGCACCAGACGGCCGGCCGTACGCCGCCAGCGATCCGCAACTGCTGACCTGGGTGCATGTGGCCGAGGTCAGCAGCTTTCTGGCGGCGCACCTGCGTTATCGCAACCCGCACCTGTCGCCTGCCAACCAGGACCGTTACTACGGGGAAGTCGCGCTGATCGCCGAGCGCCTTGGCGCCACTGATGTGCCGCGCTCGCGCCGGGCCGTGGCGGATTACCTGGCGCGGATGCGCCCACAGCTGCTCTGCGATGAACGCAGCCGCGAAGTGCTGCGCTTGCTGCTGGCGGCACCTGCCCCAAGCCGCCTGGCCAAGCCATTTGGCTCGTTGATGATGCAGGCCGGCATCGACCTGTTGCCCGACTGGGCCAGCGACATGCTCGGCGTCAACCAGGGGCTGCTGCAACGCCAGCTGATCCGCGCCAGCGTCAACCGCAGTGCGCCGATGCTGCGCTGGGCGGTACGCAACGGCTCGATACATCGCGCACGCCGGCGCATGGGCCTGTAATACCCGACCGGGCGAACAGAACGCGACCCACCGGTTCGCGATTGGCGACGTCGCGACCTTCTATGCAACCATGAATTTCCAAGTTCTCGCGCACCGGTCACCTGCCAATGGCCGCCGACCGATGCCGCCAATAACGATGAGGATTCGCGCCATGCAAGACGTCGTAATCGTTGCCGCCACCCGCACCGCGGTCGGCAGTTTCCAGGGTTCGCTGGCGAACATTCCCGCAGTCGATCTCGGCGCCGCGGTGATCCGCCAGCTGTTGGCCCAGACCGGCCTGGACGGCGCCCAGGTCGATGAGGTGATCATGGGCCAGGTGCTCACCGCCGGCGCCGGGCAGAACCCCGCGCGCCAGGCCGCGATCAAGGCCGGCCTGCCCCACGCCGTGCCGGCGCTGACCCTGAACAAGGTCTGCGGCTCCGGCCTCAAGGCCCTGCACCTGGGCGCCCAGGCGATCCGCTGCGGCGACGCCGAGGTGATCATCGCCGGCGGCCAGGAGAACATGAGCCTGGCCAATTACGTGCTGCCCGGTGCCCGCACCGGCCTGCGCATGGGTCACAGCCAGATCGTCGATAGCATGATCAGCGACGGCCTGTGGGACGCCTTCAACGACTACCACATGGGCATCACCGCCGAGAACCTGGTGGACAAATACGCCATCAGCCGCGAAGCCCAGGACGCCTTTGCCGCCGCCTCGCAACAGAAGGCCGTGGCCGCCATCGAGGGCGGGCGCTTCGTCGATGAGATCACCCCGATCCTGATTCCCCAGCGCAAGGGCGAGCCCGTGGCCTTCGCCACCGACGAGCAGCCGCGCGCCGGCACCACCGCCGAATCCCTGGGCAAGCTCAAGCCGGCCTTCAAGAAAGACGGCACGGTCACCGCCGGCAACGCCTCGTCGCTCAACGACGGCGCCGCTGCGGTGATCCTGATGAGCGCCGCCAAGGCCCGGGCCCTGGGCCTGCCGGTGCTGGCGAAGATCGCTGCCTACGCCAACGCCGGCGTCGACCCGGCGATCATGGGCATCGGCCCGGTGTCGGCCACCCGCCGCTGCCTGGACAAGGCCGGCTGGTCCCTGGAGCAACTGGACCTGATCGAAGCCAACGAAGCCTTCGCCGCCCAGGCGCTGTCGGTGGGCAAGGAGCTGGGCTGGGACGCGAGCAAGGTCAACGTCAACGGCGGCGCCATCGCCCTCGGCCACCCGATCGGCGCCTCGGGCTGCCGGGTGCTGGTGACCCTGCTGCACGAAATGCTCAAGCGCGATGCCAAAAAAGGCCTGGCGACCTTGTGCATCGGCGGCGGCCAGGGCGTGGCGCTGGCCATCGAACGCTAACCTCTTCGCCTTCTGTAGGAGCGTCGATCGAGCGCTCCTACAGGGGTCGGGCGAAGCTGATAAACTGCCCCGCCCAATCATCCGCAAGGCGCTCGCATGTCTTCCTTGAATCAGGCGCTGCGCGCCGCCCTCGATCATCGCCAGGACCTGCTCGTCGAGCTGCATCAGCAAGGCACCGACTGCTATCGGCTGTTCCATGGCAGCCAGGAAGGCGCCGGGGGCCTGACCATCGATCGTTACGGCCCGCAGCTGCTGGTGCAAAGCTTTCACCAGACGCTGGAACGCGATGCCTTGCTGCAATTGCACGAGACCGTCCAGCAGCAACTGGGCCTGGACACCCTGCTGGTCTACAACGACCGCTCCCGGGGCAACTCACGCATCGACCGCGAGGACTCGGTTTACCGCGCCGAAGAAGAGGCGCTCAAAGACCTGGTCGGCCACGAATGGGGCTTGAACTACCGGGTACGCGGTCGCCATGCCGGCCAGGACCCGCTGCTGTTTCTCGACCTGCGCAACGCCCGTGGCTGGGTCAAGGCCCACAGCGCCGGCAAGAGCGTGCTGAACCTGTTCGCCTATACCTGTGGCGTCGGCCTGAGTGCCGCGGCAGGCGGTGCCCGCGAGGTGTGCAACCTGGACTTCGCCGAGGGCAACCTGGCGGTCGGCCGCGAGAACGGCCAGCTCAATCCGCAATTGCCGGCCATGCAGTTCGTGCAATCGGATTACTTCCCGGCGATCCGGCAACTGGCCGGCCTGCCCATCAGCCAGCGCCGTGGACAAAAGCTGCCCAGCTACCCACGCCTGGAACAACGCCAGTACGACCTGGTGCTGCTCGACCCGCCGGCCTGGGCCAAGAGTGCATTCGGCACCGTCGACCTGCTGCGCGACTATCAGAGTCTGCTCAAGCCTGCCCTGCTGGCCACCGCTGACAATGGCGTGCTGATCTGCTGCAACAACCTGGCGAAAGTCACGCTGGACGACTGGCGCGAACAGGTGCTGCGCTGTGCCGAAAAAGCCGGTCGCCCGGTACGCGAATGGCAGGTGCTGACACCCGCTCGCGACTTCCCATCCATGGACCAGCAACCGCCGCTCAAGACCCTGATCCTGCATCTGTGATCTGTTGCGAGGAATCTGAACAATCCTGTTTGCGACCGTCATGGGATTGTTTCGGAACCGGAAACGCATGCCATACTCCAACGCACTTCCGATTCAGATAGATGAAGCCTCGCATGTCCAAAGGATTGATCCGCGCTATCGGCGCCTTGTTGACCGCTCTCGCCCTGTACAGCCTGTTGGGCTTTCTGATTTTGCCGGGCATCGCCTTGCGAGTGGTCAATCAACAGTTGGCCAACTACGCGACGGTACCGGCAAAGATCCAGCGCATCGAACTCAACCCGTTCAGTCTCGAACTGACGCTCTGGGGCCTGAATATCGGTGAGCCGGGCAAGGAGCAGGTGGCCTTCGAACGTCTCTACGCCAACCTGCAACTGGACAGCCTCTGGACCCGCGCGCTGCACCTGGCCGATATCGAGCTGGACAAACCCAAGAGCGAGATCCTGTTCGCCAAGGACGGCAAGCTCAACCTGCTGGGCCTGTTCAACCTGCCCGCCAGCGAACCGACTCCGGACGACCCCGAAGCCAAGCCGTTCCCGCTGCGTATCGGGCGCATCAAGCTGGCGGGCGGTTATGTGCACTTCCAGGACGCGCGGCCCAGCGAGCCCATCGATTTCCTCTACGACAAACTCGATCTCGAGCTGAAGAACCTCAGCACCCTGCCCGATGACAGTGCCGACATGACCCTGGTCGCCGCGGGCCCCGCGGGCGGTCAGATCGATTGGAGCGGCAATTTCAGCCTGACTCCGATCGCCTCCGAAGGCACCCTGAAAGTCACCGACGGCCAGATGAAAGCCTGGTGGCCCTATGTCCGCGACGCACTGCCCCTGGTCCTCGAAGACGGCGTGCTGAACCTCAACACCCGCTACAAGCTGAACCTGTCCAAGGAAACCGAACTGCTGCTCAGCGATGCCTCGATCAGCGTCGCGCCTTTTGCCATCAAGGCCCCGGACGGTCGGCCACTGGCCCGCCTGGAGCGCCTGGACGTCAGTGAGACCACGGTCGACCTGGCCAAGCAGCAAGTGGTGGTCGGCAAGATCCGCAGCCAGAAACTGGAAACCTGGGCCGCCCTGGAGGCCGATGGCCAACTGGACTGGCAGAAACTGTTCGCCAGCCAGCCGGCCAAACCGGCTGCCAAGCCCGCTCCGGCCGCCGCCGATACTCCGCCGGCTCCCGCTCCGGCGCCGAGCAAACCCTGGCAGGTGCTGCTCAAGGACGTGCAACTGCGCAATTACCAGGTGCACCTGGCGGACCGTCAGGCCAAGCCGGCCGTGGCCCTGGAGGTCGGCCCGCTGAACGTCGACGTGCAGAACTTCGACAGCCTCAACCAGTCGCCTTTCAACCTCAAGCTCGACACCGGAGTGGGCAAACAGGGCAAGATCCTCGCCAACGGCGTGGTCAACCTGCAACCGGTGACCGCCAAGCTGGCGGTGCAGACCAAGGACATCGACCTGCGGGTCGCCCAGTCCTACATCAGCCCGTTCATTCGCCTGGAGCTGCGCAGCGGCATGCTCGGCAGCGACCTGGCAGTGGACCTGAAAAACATCGATCCCCTGACATTCAGCGTGACTGGCCGCGCCCAGGTCGACCAGTTGCACACCCTGGACACCCTGAAAACCCGCGATTTCGTGAAATGGCAGCAACTGGTGCTCGAAGGCCTTAACTATCAGCACGGCGACAGCCTGACGATCAACAAGGTCAACCTGATGCAGCCCTATGCGCGCTTCATGATCAACGATGACCGCACCACCAACATCGATGACCTGCTGATCCCGCAACCGGCCGACAGCGCGCCGAAAGGCGCAGCCAAGCCGGCCGCCAAGGAAAAACCCCTCGGCATCCATATCGGCCAGATCGCCATCAACGACGGTTCGGCCAACTTCGCCGACTTCAGCCTGACCCCCAACTTCGCCACGGCCGTCCAGCAACTCAATGGCCAGATCGGCACCATCGACAGCCGCCAGGCAAAACCGGCCAGCGTCGATATCAAGGGCAAGGTCGATCGTTATGCGCCGGTCACCATCAAGGGCAGCGTGAACCCCTTCGATCCAATGGCCGCACTGGACATCGCCACCAGCTTCAAACGCGTCGAACTGACCAACCTGACCCCCTACTCCGGCAAGTTCGCCGGCTACCGCATCCGCAAGGGCCGGCTCAACCTCGACCTGCACTACGTCATCACCAACGGCCAGCTCAAGGCCGAAAACAAAGTGGTGGTCGAACAACTGGAGCTGGGGGAAAAAGTCGACAGCCCGGATGCCGTGAGCCTGCCACTGAAACTGGCGGTCGCCTTGCTCAAGGATGTCGACGGCAAGATCTCCATCGAACTGCCGGTGACCGGCGATCTGAACAATCCGCAGTTCAGCGTCATGCCGATTGTCTGGCAGACCCTGCGCAACCTGATCGTCAAGGCTGCCGCGGCACCGTTCAAACTGATTGGCGGGCTGGTCGCGGGTGGCGGTTCGGAAGACTTGGGCAGTGTCTCGTTCGCCCCGGGCTCGAGTGACTTGAGCCCGGAATCGGAAGCAACGCTGGTCAAGCTGTCCAATGCGCTCAAGGAACGTCCGGCCCTGCGCCTGGAGATCGAAGGCACCGCCGCGCAGAGCAGCGATGGCCCGCTGATCGCCGAGCAACGCCTGGAGCGGGAATACCAGTACAACTACTACAAGATGCTCCAGCGTCGCGGCGACAAGGTGCCGGCCCAGGCGTCGCTGCTGGAAGTACCGGAGAAAGAGAAAGCCCCGCTGCTGGAGGGCATCTATCGCACACGCCTCAAGACCCAGCCACCGGCCGAATGGAAGGACCTGGGCAAGGAAGAGCGCACCGCGAAAATGCGTGAAGGCGTGATCAAGTTCTGGAGTGGTAGCGATGTGCTGTTGCGCCAGTTGGGCCAGGAACGGGCCAGCAGCATCAAGGACTTCCTGGTGGACAAGGGCCAGCTGGCGGACGACCGGGTCTACTTCATCGATGCCAACCTTGGCCAGGCCGAAAGCGATGGTCGGGTCATTACCCCCATGCACCTGGACGCCGAATAACCACCCTCCCCGCCGCCCCGGAAACGGGTCGGCCCGGCGGTTTCCCCCCGCCATAAACAGAACAGGCCCCGACACACTGTGCCGGGGCCTGTTCTGTTTACCAAAGGAGCCACTTCCCTGTGGCCATTCGCATGAACCTTCAAGGAAGCGGTAGATGAATCCTCTACCGCATCTTCTCCCTGTCCAGGAAAGAAGCTTGAGGCTTAGTCGGTTTTCAAACCGTCAGCCGATACTGCCTTCACGCCTTTGATGTTCTTGGCGATGTTGACTGCGGTTTCTTTCTGCGCCGCGGTCAGAGCAGTGGTGGAGGACAGGGAAACCACACCCTTGTTGGTTTCGACCTTGATGTCGGTACCAGGAATGCCTTTTTCAGTTACGAGATCCGCTTTGACTTTGGTGGTGATCCAGGTGTCGGAAGTGGCTTCCTTGGCCTTGGTCACTTCACCCGCCGCGAGCACCATTGGCGCCTGAGTAGCTTGAGTGGTCTGGGCAAATGCGACGTTAGCCATGGTCAGGGTCAGAGCGGTAGCAGTTGCAGCAGCGATAGCGAACTTCTTCATACGAGTAACTCCTGTTCTTCTGGAAAACCTGCTCCAAGTCCTGGCAGCAGGGTTACTTAAGTAGATTGCAGGCGTTATGCCAAGTTCAGAAAAACAATAAAACCCTTAAATATCAATTAATTAAAAAATAATCCAAACACTCGCTGTCATGCAAAATGCATGACCGGCGAATAATCTGCATGCAAGTTGCACTTCCCAGACGAGCTAACTTCCTGAATTCTCGATACTTTCCCCAAAGGCGCGCTGGCGCGTGGCGTTTCACGCGCCGAGCAAGCGAGAACCGGGCTCAGCTGCCGCTGGCGGTGCAGCCTTTGGGGGAGTAGTCCGCGGGGACGGTGGTGGTGCAGACCCAGCCATCGGCCGTGGTGCGGGTCAGGGTGACGGTCTTGTTCAGCACCGGTGCCGGTGCATTGAGGATGGTGCAGCCGATTGTTCCCGCTCCGGTCGAGGCGGAACCCGCAGCGGTCATGGTGCAGTTCGACGTTGCCGCCTTGCCCCCCACCAGCTCCAAGGTCGGATCGCTGCCCTGGTTCAGCACGTCCTCGAAGTTGACCTTCAGCGCCGAGGCTTCAGCCAACGCCGCGGTAACCTTGGCCCGCGCCTGGTATTTGGAATACAGCGGCATGGCAAAGGTGGCCAGGATGCCGATGATCGCCACGACGACCAACAGCTCGATCAAGGTAAAACCTTTCTGATACTTCATCTATCTGCTCCAAGCAGGGGATATCCAGGGGTCTGGGCACTCACCACACAGCCATAGCACAGCCTGTGCCAGCGCCTGCGCCCCGGCTGAACGGGGCTTTAGCGGCGCGGAGCTGCGGCAGTGAGCGCCAGAAGTCGCACTATCTGACACTTTTTGTCAGCCAAGTGCCCTGGGCCGGTCGTCGTGACGGGCTACGCTGTCATTCGATCATCGATTGCATTCACTGCCCGCCCCATCCAAGGAACGTATCGGGCCATTCAAACTCTATGAGCCGGACGCCGCGCCCCGCGCAGCGGTCCACTCGCTAACGCACAGGGCACTGCCGGCCCTGAGGACATCCATCACAACCCGGGACTCGACACCATGGCGGTCAAAGCAGCAAAAGTCAGTGTTTACCTGTGGGAAGGCACCGACAGGCAAGGCAGCAAACTGCGCGGCGAATTGAGCGGCCATACCCCCTCGCTGATCAGGGCCCAGTTGCGCAAGCAAGGCATCAACCCGGCCAGGGTCAGGAAGAAGTCCAACTCGCTGTTGCAGCGCACGCCCCCGATCAAGGCCCGCGACATCAGCCTGTTCACCCGGCAACTGGCGACCCTGATCAAGGCCGGCGTACCACTGCTGCAATCGTTCGACATCATTGCCGAGGGCTTCGATAACCCGAACATGCGCAAACTGATGGGCGAGCTGAAACAGGACATCGCCGCCGGCAGCAGCTTCACCAGCGCGCTGCGCAAGAGGCCGCGGTACTTCGACGAGCTGTACTGCAGCCTGGTGGATGCCGGCGAACAGGCCGGGGCCCTGGAAACCCTACTGGAGCGGGTGGCGACCTACAAGGAAAAAAGCGAAAACCTCAAGACACGGATCCGCAAGGCCATGACTTATCCCCTGGCGGTGATCTGCGTGGCGCTGGTGGTGACGGGGATCCTGCTGGTCAAGGTGGTGCCGCAATTCCAGTCGATGTTCCAGGGCTTCGGCGCGCAATTGCCGGTGTTCACGCAACTGGTCATCGCCCTCTCGGAACTCGTGCAGCACTGGTGGTGGCTGCTGGTGGGCGCGCTGTTGCTCAGTGTGTTCGGCCTGCGCCATGCCCGCCGGCGCTCACCACGCTTTCGCCACTGGCTGGACGTGGGCCTGCTGAAACTGCCGTTGGTAGCGCCACTGATGTACAAGTCCGCGGTGGCCCGCTACGCCCGCACCTTGTCCACCACTTTCGCCGCCGGAGTGCCGCTGGTGGAGGCCTTGGGCTCGGTGGCCGGGGCCACCGGCAACCAGGTGTTCAAGCAAGCGGTGAACCGCATCAGGCAGGACGTGGCGACCGGCATGCAGTTGCATTTTTCCATGCGCGCATCCGGCATCTTTCCCGGCATGGCCATCCAGATGACCGCCATCGGCGAAGAGTCCGGGGCCCTGGACGGCATGCTGGAAAAGGTCGCGATCCATTATGAGGAAGAGGTCGATACCCTGGTCGACACCCTGAGCAGTCTCATGGAACCCGTGATCATGGTAGTTTTGGGCACCCTCGTCGGCGGCCTGGTGGTCGCCATGTACTTACCCATCTTCCAACTCGGCACAGCGATCTGAACATGTCATTGACTGAGGTCCTGGCCAGCTACCCGCTGGTCTTCGTAGCATCGGTGCTGATCCTGGGCCTGATTGTCGGCAGCTTTCTCAATGTGCTGATCTGGCGTCTGCCAAAGATGCTCGAACGCGACTGGCACGCCCAGGCCCGTGACATCCTCGGGCTGCCCGACGAGCCTGCCGGGCCGACCTACAACCTGTTGCTCCCGCACTCCCAGTGCCCGAACTGTGCGCACCCGATCCGCCCCTGGGAAAACATCCCGCTGTTCAGCTACCTGCTGCTGCGCGGACGCTGCTCCGCGTGCAAGGCCCCGATCGGCCGGCGCTACCCGCTGGTGGAGCTGACCTGCGGCCTGGCCTCGGCGTTCGTGGCCTGGCATTTCGGCTTTGGCTGGCAGGCCGGCTTGATGCTGTTCCTGAGCTGGGGCCTGTTGGCGATGAGCCTGATCGATGCCGATCATCAACTGTTGCCCGACGTGCTGGTGCTGCCCCTGTTGTGGCTGGGCTTGATCGTCAATGGCTTCGACCTGTTCGTCAGCCTCCACGATGCGCTGTGGGGCGCCGTGGCCGGCTACCTGTGCCTGTGGTCGGTGTACTGGTTGTTCAAGCTGCTGACCGGCAAGGAAGGCATGGGGCACGGCGATTTCAAGCTGTTGGCCATGTTCGGCGCCTGGGGCGGTTGGCAGATTCTGCCGATGACCCTGCTGCTGGCCTCACTGACCGGAGCCCTGGCCGGGATCGCCATGCTGCGCCGCAACCGCGCGCAAATGTCCACGCCTATCCCTTTCGGTCCCTTTCTGGCCATTGCCGGCTGGATTGCCTTGCTCTGGGGTGGTCAAATAACCGACTCCTATTTGCAGTTTGTCGGTTTCAGATGACCAAGCCTGTTTTCAAACCCTGGATCCTCGGCCTTACCGGCGGTATTGGCAGTGGCAAAAGTGCCGCGGCCCAGCACTTCATCGACCTGGGCATTCATGTGGTGGATGCCGACCACGCCGCCCGCTGGGTGGTGGAACCCGGCCGCCCGGCCCTGGCCCGCATTGCCGAACATTTCGGCGACAGCGTGCTGCAGGCCGATGGCCAACTGGACCGCGCCGCGCTGCGCAAGCTGATCTTCGAGGTGCCGCAACAACGCCTCTGGCTGGAAGCCTTGCTGCATCCATTGATTGCCGATGAAATCGCCGCCCACCTGGCCCGTGCCGAGTCGCCCTACGCGATTCTGGTGTCACCGCTGTTGATCGAGTCCGGGCAGTACGCGATGACCCAGCGGATCCTGGTGATCGATGTGCCGCAACAGCTGCAGATCGAGCGGACCCTGCAACGCGACCGGATCAGCGAACAGCAGATCCAGGCGATTCTCAAGGCCCAGGCGACCCGCGAAGACCGCCTGAGCCATGCCGACGATGTGCTGGTCAACGACCGCGACCTCGCCTGGCTGCACAGCGAGGTCGAACGCCTGCATCACTTTTACCTTACCTTGCGTGGAGGCCAGTCATGAGCCAACCCCTGACCGTGGAATGTCCAACCTGCGGTGCGCCCGTGGAATGGACCGCGAGCAACGTCAACCGTCCGTTCTGCTCGGACCGCTGCAAACTGATCGACCTCGGCGCTTGGGCTGCCGAAGAACACAAGATTCCGGTCAGCCCGGATGCCGAGGACGATCTGTTTTCCGACGATCTGCCGCCTCGCGCCCACTAAAAGCCTCAAGGCCGCATGAAAGCGTAATCCTGCGTATCGTCGAGGTTCTCCGCGAGAAACTGCAACTCGTCGGCCAGATCCTCGGCGCTGCGCACCCGCCGACTCTCCTGCACCACTGCGCTGAGCAGGGCGCGCAGGCTCAAGCCCGGTTCGAAACCCTCTTGCTGCGCAGTATCCAGACTCTTGCGTACTTCCTGCCGCGCCCATTCATACACACTCATGACCCTGCTCCCGAACGGTTTTTGCCGAGCATGGGACCGTGCCTGCCGAACGTGTTTGATATGGATCAAGAACGCGGATCGTCATCCTTCCACGGCGCCGACAGGTAACGGGTGCGGTTGAAGGTTTCCAGCCATTCGGGGCAGAACACCACCAGGGCGCTGACTACCATGCCGTTGATGAAGGCCTCGGGAAAGATGATCAGCCACAGGTAGCCGACGAAGTCCTCCAGCCATTCCGGCATGGCAAAACGCCCGTCGAACCACAGCAGCACCAGGCCCACCAGCAGGCACAGCAAGGCCGACAGGGCGGCGGCAAAAAAACCGGAACAGAAGATATACACAAAGGGATTACGCGGCTGCGCGCGCTCCACCAGGATCGCGCAGCATTCAGTGACCAGCACCGGCAGCAGGATCAGCAAGGCGCCGTTGATGCCGACCGCCGCCAGGTCCTGGCGACCCAGCGCGACCAGCCCCACTTGGGCAATCAGGCCGCCGACGATCGCCAACGGCCAGTCCAGCAACAGGGTCACGGCCGTCATGCCGATGAAGTGATAGGACACCCCGGTATCGAAATCCCGGCGCACCAGCCACAACATGAACAACGCGAACACCGTACCGAACAGCAGATGCTGACGCCGGCTGTCGCTGAACAGCTCGACCCAGGGCGCGCGCCAGGCGGCCCAGACCAGCACCGGCACATAGATCAGCCAGCCGACGCCGAGAGTGAGCGGCGACAGCAGCGCGGCACTGATCATGGTTGCGCCTGCTCCAGCGCTGCGCGTAGTTCGGCGGCCGTGCCGTACTCCCGTTGAGCCACCAACCGGCCATCGTCGAGCTGCAGCCACAGGACTTTATCCACAGCCCCGGCGTAGCGCGGCGCCACCCGCCCGTCACGGTCGAGCATGACCCGGTAGCCATAATCACGCATCGCCGGCACCGCGAACATCCTGGCGATCACCGCCGGCATGCGCTGGATGTCCGCGACGAATACCGTGTGCCGGGCCTCCAGATAACCTGCGGGACGATCCTGCAAGGCGGCGTTTACCAGCTTGGCGCCGTCCATGCTGCGCGCCACCAGCAGCGTCCGTGCCTGCCCGTCGAGGCTATAGGCCTGGTCGAATTGATCGAGCAAGGTCCAGGGCGCCAGACGCTCGCCGACCTCCACCGCGTGCGCCAGCAATGGCATGCAACCCAGCAACAGCAATGACCAATACTTCACAGCTTCTTCCCCTTCCTTCGGTGAGTTCGCAGCGTCCAGTCTACACCGCCAGAGCGCCTCGCCCGAGGGCCGCGCCAACCATCAAGAACCCCGCAATCATGGGCGAAAGGGAATAAATCGCCACCGGTTGGACAAGAGTCGACCCCTGAACAACACTCCATTTATCCGTCACGCCCTCGCTCACGAATGAGCCAACTTCGTGACACTCGCCCAGGCTTCCGTTCGTCCTGGATGCGCCAAACCGTCAAAAAACCGATGCATAATGCAAAAAAAAGGTTAATCTGCCAGAATTAGTCAATTAGTTGACCATCAAAGCAGAACAATAGTATTGTTTGGCCATCACAGGCCGCCAAAAAACAGACTTTTTTGCAGTAAGCCTTAGTTTTTTCAGCCTGCCTCTGTAGTGGCTTTACCCTTAACAGAGCTGGGTTCTTACCTGGCAACGACGGGATTCGATGCTTACGAAATCGATTGATAGCAGGTTCCTGACCCGAACCGGATTCATGGAACTCTTCATTTCGGGGGTAAAACTGACGCACGCCCTGTCCGCCGCCCTGCCTGGAATCCTGCTGCTCCTGAGTCTTGAATCCGCCAGTGCGGATATCTGGCCAACCGTACTTGGCCTGCTGCTGTTCTTTGCCGTCATCACCGTCATCCTGTTCCAGGCCCAGGGGGTCTACTCCGAAGAGTTCTTCAGCAATCGCCTGCGTCTGCGCACGATGCTGGTGGCCTGGACCTCCGCCTTCTGCATCCTGCTGGTCATGTACCTGGGGCTGCACCTGCTGCCGGTCTTCAGTCTGCGGGACCTGGCTGTCTGGTTCATCGCCAGCCTCGTGCTGTTTGGCATCGAGCGTCTGTTTCTGCTGCGCCTGTTCCATTCGTGGATGGCCAGGGGCAAATACCTGCAACGCACGGTGATCCTCGGTTTCAGCGAGAGCGCGCTGTTCCTTGCCGAACACATGCAGCGCCACGGCGATATCCGCTCCGGCCTGATCGGTTTCATCGACGATCGCAGCGACCGCGTGCCCAAGGCCTTCTGCGACCTGCCCTTTCTGGGTAACACCCAGAACCTGGAAGAGCTGATCCGTTCCGAGCAGGTCAATCAGGTGCTGATCGCCCTGCCCTGGGCCGCGCACGCGCGCATCGGCGAACTGGTGCAACGGCTGCGGCAGTTGTCGGTGAATGTCGCCCTGGTGCCCGACATCACCACCCTGCGCTTTGGCCACAACCGCATGACCGATGTCGGCGGCATCCTGATGTTCAACACGTCCGAGCTGCCATTGCGCGGCTGGGCGCCGCTGATCAAGCGCTGCGAAGACATCCTGCTCGCCCTGCTGGGCCTGGTCCTGTTGTCCCCAGTGCTGCTGGCCACTGCCGTGGCGGTGAAACTCGATTCCAAGGGCCCCGTGCTGTTCCGGCAAAAACGCTACGGCTACAACGACCGGCTGATCCGCGTGTTCAAGTTCCGCTCGATGTATGTCGAGCAGGCGGACCTCAATGCCGAACGGCAGACCACCCGGGAAGACCCGCGGATCACCCGGGTCGGACGCTTCATTCGCAAGACCAGCATCGATGAGCTGCCCCAGCTGTTCAACGTGCTGATGGGCAACATGTCGATTGTCGGGCCTCGCCCACACGCCACCGCCACCAAGGCGGCGGGAGTGCCGTTCGAACAGGCGGTGCGCGAATACAGCTCGCGCCATCGGGTCAAGCCCGGGATCACCGGCTGGGCGCAGATCAATGGCTACCGGGGAGAAACCGACACCCTGCAGAAAATCCAGAAACGAGTGGAGTACGACCTCGATTACATCTCCAAGTGGTCGGTCTGGCTGGATCTGTACATCGTTTTCATGACGGTTCCGGCCGTCCTCTCGACGAAGGAAGTCTACTGATGAGCGCATTCACTGGATTGATCCCCTGCATTATTTCCGGCGGCTCTGGCTCGCGCCTGTGGCCAGTCTCTCGGCAGAACATGCCCAAGCCATTCATACGCATGCGCGATGGGCAGAGCCTGCTGCAAAAGACCTTCGTCCGCGCCAGCAGCCTGGCGGACGTCAGCTGCGTGGTCACGGTGACCAACCGCGAGCTGCTGTTCCGCTCGCTGGACGAGTACCGCAACGTCAATCAGGGCAAGCTGGGCCTCGACCTGCTGCTCGAGCCGTTCGGGCGCAACACCGCCGTGGCCATTGCCGTGGCGGCCCTGCATGTGCGCGAGTACTGGGGCGACGAGGCGCAGTTGCTGATTCTTCCGGCCGACCACCTGATTCTCGACCAGGATGCCTTCGCCGCAGCCGTGGGCAAGGCGCGCAGCCTTGCCGAAGCAGGTTATCTGGCGACCTTCGGCATTCAGCCCGACAAACCCGAGACCGGTTTTGGCTACATCGAACAGGGCCCGGCGCTGAAGGAAGGTTTCCAGGTCGCACGCTTCGTCGAGAAACCCAACCTGGCCACCGCCCAGGCCTACGTCGACAGCGGCAACTACTTGTGGAACGCCGGGATGTTCTGCTTCCGCGCCGATACCCTGCTGCAAGAGCTGACCCTGCATGCTCCCGAGGTGCTGAGCGCCGCCCAGGCCTGCCTGGAACAAGGCATGACCCTGGACAACAAGCACTGCCGCCAGCGTGAACTCGACGCCGACAGCCTGGCCCGCGCCCCGGACGTTTCGATCGACGTGGCCCTGATGGAGCGCTCCGAGCGGGTCGCCGTGGTGCCCTGCGACCTCGGCTGGAGCGACATCGGTTCCTGGGATGCGCTGCGCCAGCTGACCCCGAGCGACGCCGCCGGCAACCAGGTCAACGGCGAAGCCATCCTGCATGACGTGCGCAATTGCTATATCGATTCGCCCAAGCGGGTGCTCGGCGCCGTCGGCGTCAGCGACCTGATCATCGTCGACACCCCCGATGCGCTGCTGGTGGCCGATGCCTCGCGGACCCAGGACGTGCGCCATATCGTCACCGAACTCAAGCGCCTCGGCCACAGTGCCTACAGCCTGCACCGCACGGTCACCCGGCCGTGGGGGACCTACACCGTGCTGGAGGAAAGCAGCCGCTTCAAGATCAAGCGCATCATGGTCAAGCCCAAGGAATCGCTGTCGCTGCAGATGCACCATCACCGCAGCGAGCACTGGATAGTGGTCAGCGGCGCGGCCCTGATCACCAATGGCGACCTGGAGGTCCTGCTCAACAGCAACGAGTCCACCTATATCCCCGCCGGCCATAAACACCGCCTGAGCAACCCCGGGATCATCGACCTGGTGATGATCGAAGTGCAAAGCGGCGAGTACCTGGGCGAAGACGACATCGTGCGTTTCGAAGACGTCTACGGCCGTGCCCCGGCGCAGGTAAAACCATGATGAAAGTGGCGCTGATCATTCCCGCCCGCAACGCCGCACCGCATCTCGAGCGGTTGCTCCCGGCTCTGGCCGCGCAGACGCTGCAACCGGACACGGTGCTGGTGGTCGACAGCAGCTCGACGGACGACACCGTCAGCCGCTTCCAGCAGTTCGGCGCCCGGGTGGAGGTCATCGCCGCCCAGCAGTTCAACCATGGCGGCACCCGCCGCTGGGCGAGCGAGCAGGTGGATGCCGATGCACTGATCCTGCTGACCCAGGATGCGATTCCGGCCACGCCCCAGACCTTCGCCAACCTGATCCAGGAACTGGAAGAAGACCCGCGGATCGGCCTCGCCTACGGTCGTCAGTTGCCGCATCCCGGGGCCGGGATTCTCGAGGCGCAGTCGCGCCACTTCAACTACAGCCCGCAGAGCCGCAGCAAAAGCCTGGCCGACGCCGGGGAGCTGGGGATCAAGACCTGCTTCAGTTCGGACTCGTTTTCCGTCTACCGGCGCAGCGCTCTGCAAGCGGTGGGTGGCTTTCCCGAGGACGTCATCGGCGGCGAGGACGCCCACGTCGCGGCGCGCATGCTGCTCAACGGTTATCTGGTGCGCTACGCCGCCAGTGCGTGCGTACAGCATTCACACAGCTACAGTCTGATGCAGGAGTTCCGCCGTTATTTCGATATCGGCGTGTTTTATGGCCGTGAGCCCTGGATCCGCGAAGCCTTTGGCAGCGCGGGTGGAGAAGGCAAGCGTTACGTCCAAGCCGAGTTGCGCGCCTTGCGTGACGCCGGCCAGTTGCAACGTGTACCCGAAGTGCTGCTGCGCAGCGCGCTGAAGCTGCTGGGCTATCGCCTCGGCCACGCCGAACAGCATCTGCCGACACCGCTCAAGCGTCGCTTGAGCATGTTCTCAAACTACTGGACCTGAGCTGTCATGATGACTATTAACCGACCTTCCCGGCTTTGTCTGTTGAGCATCCTGACCGCCACCCTGTGGCTGGGCGGCTGCTCGACCCCCGCCCATGTCGCGCTCCCCGACGGCGACACCCTCAAGGCCCGCCACGCGGCGGCACTGACCCTGGCCGACCTGCCGCCCGCCCAGGTGCTGATCCAGAGCGGCGACACCCTGCGCATCGTGCGCGATGCCCAGGAGCCGGCCAGCTCCGACGACATGACGATGTTCGTGGTGCGACCGGACGGTTTCATCTCGATGCCCAACATCGGCCGGATCAAGGCCGCGCTGCTGACCCCGGAAGACCTGGGCAAGGAAATCACCAAACGCTACACCCGTGTCTACCGCGAGCCCGAAGTGACCGTGAACATCGCCATTGCCCCGAGCAACCGGGTATTCATCGGCGGCGCGGTGGCCAACCCGTCGTTCTTCAACCTGGCCGGCACCGTGTCGGTAGAACAGGCCCTACTCAGCTCCGGTGGCGTGCTGCCCTCGGCCGACAGCTCCAACATCGCCCTGCTCAGGACCGGTCCCGACGGCAAGTACAAGATGTACTTCGTCGACCTCGGCAGCATGCTCAGCAACCCCGATCATCCGCTGGTCGCCCTGCAGCGCGGCGACCTGATCTACGTGCCGCAATCGACCATCGGCAGCACGGTGGAAGCGGTGGACATGTACTTCACCAAGCTGTTCCCGATCAACAAGGGGATCGGCCTGGGCTTCAACTACGACCTGAATGATCAGGAAGTGAAGAACAGCGGCAACACGATCAACAACTTCACCAGCAGTTCCACCGGTACCGGGACGGGGCAGTAAACAGCGTTTGATCGGCCTCCATCAGCCACGGCTACAAGTACTTTCAACGGAGTGATCCCGTGATCGAAATACGCTCTCTACGCGACCTGTTGCGCCTGTTCTTCATCTTCCGCCGCGAGTTCAAGCTGGCGGTCATCACCACTATCGTGGTCGCGGTGCTGGGCGCCTTCCTGCTGCCGACGCGCTACGAGTCGGACGCGCGCCTGCTGGTCAAGCCCGGGCGCGACAGCACCACGGTGCCGATCGAAGCCGGCAATCGCCAGACGCTGATCTCGCCCAGCACCCAGCACGACCCGATCGTCGATGAGGAGAAGATGCTCACCGGTCGCCCCATCGTGCACATCGTCGCCCAACGCTACCTGGAACTGAGCGCGGCCGCCGAACCCCAGGGTTTCTGGAAGACCCTCAAGTTCTACGCCAAGAAGGCCATGGGCACGGCCATCGATGCGCTGCGCAGCCTGCTGCAACTGGTCGGCCTGTCGGAACCGCAGAGCCCGCAGGACCGCCTGGCGACCCGCCTGGAAAAGAACTTCCAGGCCAGCCACGAAGCGGGTTCGTCGGTAATCGATATCAGCTTTACCTGGGACGACCCGGAAATCGCCCAGCAGGTGGTGAAGATCTGGGTCGACACCTTCCTCGAGGAGCGCGCCCGGGTGCTCGGTCGCAAGAGCCTCTATGCCTTCTATGAGGGCGAAGGCAACAAGGTGGCCGCGCAGATCCTCAGCCTCAAGGAGCAATTGCAGGGCCGCCTGAAGCAGATCGATTCGATCAGCGTCGATGCCCGCCTGGAAAACCTCACCAGCCAGATCGACCGCCTGACCGACGCCCGGGTCAATGCGCAGAACCAGCTGTCCGGGATCAGCAGCTTCCTGATCAACGCCCGCCAGCAGATCCTCGATCAGCCCGTCGAAGTGGTGACCAGTCGCGAGACCAGCCTCAACCCGACCCAGCTCGACCTCAAGCGCCAGCTCAACACCCTGCAGGTGGAACGCGCGCGCTTGCTGCGCACCTATTTGCCCGAGGCGCCGGCGGTCAAGCAGATCGAACAGAACATCCACGACCTGCAGGCCCTCAGCGAACAGGAAGAGAGCCGCCTGGAGCGCTCGAAGAACATCGCGCCCAATAGCCTGGTGACCAACGTCAAGCAGCAGGTCATCGATGCCCAGCTGCAACAGCGCCGGCTGACCGGGCAGATCGAGAACTACGACAAGACCCTGGCTGCCCTGCGTACCGAGCGCGACCGGGTACTGACCGACGAGCCCGAACTCAACCGCCTGACCCAGCAGTTGCGTACCGCGGAAAAGAGCTACGCGCTGTACTCGGAAAACCTGGAACAGGCGCGTATCGACCACGAGCTCGACAGCAGCCAGATCAGCAACATCGCGATCATCGAGCACGCCACATTCAACCCGGCGCGGGTCTTCCCCAAGAGCCTGCTGATCCTGCTGTTCGCCATTCCCGCGGGCATCGCCGTGGGTTTGCTGACCATCTATGTCTGCTACCTGCTGGACCAGCGCATCCACGACGGCTCGCGCCTGCCAGAGCTGTTCCAGGTGCCGCTGTGGGGCAGCGTGCCGGACCTCGAGGACGCCACGCCCGCCGCCATGACCGCGAGCATCTACCGGCTCTACAGCCTGTTGCCCATGGACCGCATCGAGAGCCAGGGCTTGACCCTGGGCCTGACCTCGGCGCGCCATGGCGAAGGCGTGAGTTTCATCCTCGAACGCCTGCGCCGCCTGCTGGAAGAGCGCGGCCAGCGCGTGCGGGTCAACGACAGCGCGCCGGCCCAGCCCGGTGAAGTCCTGCTGCTGGATGCCTCGGCCCTGCTGTCGAACCAGGAGGCCTTCCTGATCCTGCGCCGCGCCGACCTGATCGCCCTGGTGATCGAGGCTCGGACCAGCACCGTGCCGATGATCGAAAATGCAATGTCGTTGCTGACTACCGCCTTCGGCAAGGTCGACGGGCTGATCCTCAACCGTCGCCGCTTCGAAGTACCGTCCAGGGTGCTGGAGCGGATCAACAGCTGGCGCGGTGCGGCCTGATGCGTATCGCCTTGCTGGCCCCGCTGCCGCCGGAACAGACCGGTATCGCCGACTACGCCGCGCATTTCAGCAATGCGCTGCGCGGCCTTGGCATCGAAGTGTTGACGCCGCTGGCCGGCTGTCACGATCCAGCGGAGCAACTGACGCTCCTGCGCGCCTTCGACTGGACGGGCGTCGACCTGGTACACGCCGAACTCGGCGGTGGCCGCTTCGGCGAATTCCAGGCGCTCGACTACCTGAGCAGCGAACAACCACTGATCCCGCGCACGGCCACCGTACATGACCCGGAGCGCCTGATCTGGCGGCGCGCCCGGCTGTTCTGGCCACTGACCCTGCTCGAACGCCTGCCGCACCCGCTGCCGCAAGCGGCGGCGCTGCTTGCCGACCCGCTGACCCTGCGCGAAGAGCGGCGCCTGGCCCGCGGCATGCGCCGGCTGATTACCCTGACCCGGCTGGGCGGCGACTGCCTGCGCCAGCGCATGGGCCTGCGACCGCAACAGGTGGCGGTGATCGCCCACGGCAACCTGCCGATCCCCGCGGCCGAACTGCCGCCGCTGGTGCCGTTGCGCCTGCTGTACTTCGGCTTCATCTACCGCGGCAAGGGCATCGAAGACCTGATCGAAGCCCTGGCCCGCACCCTGGCGGCCAACCCGCAGTGCCGTGGCCAGGTCCGCCTGACCCTGGCCGGCGGCACCGCCCCGGAAATGACCTTCGATCCGGCCGGCAACTACCTCGACGGCCTGCGCCAGCGCATTCGCGAATTGCAGCTGGACGATGTGGTGGACTGGCAACTGGACCTGCCGTCCACCGAGATCGCCCGCACCATCCAGGCCCACCATGTGATGGTGCTGCCGTACCGGGAATCGAAAAAACTCGCCTGGCTCGGCCAGATGCGCGGCACCAGCGGCGCCCTGTCCTGGGCCAATGCCTGCGGTCGCGGGGTCGTCACCTCCAATGCCCGGGCCTTTGCCGAGGAGGTTGCCGGCGGCAATGGCGTGACTTATCAGCAAGGCGATGTCGAAGCGCTGAGCCAGCACCTGAGCCGCCTGGTGCTGGAGCCCGAACTGGCCCGCCAGTGGGCCGCGCGGGCCAGCGAGGCCGGGCAACAACGCGAGTGGAGCGCCACCGCGCGGCGCTTCGCCGAACTGTTCAACGAAGTGTGCAAGGAGCGATCGAAATGAAGACCCGACCAGGCCTTAAACGTCGCCCGCTATTGCGCTATCTGCCACTGGTCGCCGCGCTGGCGGTAGGCGGCGCCCTGCTGCTCAGCGAACAGGTCGATGCCACGCCGATCAACCTGGCCCCCGATCGCACCCTGGTGTGGAAGGACTACCTGGGGGTCAATGCGCATTTCCTGTGGTTCACCCCGCAGCAATACCGCAAACAGATCGCCGCCTATAAGCAGCTCGGCCTGCAATGGGTGCGGGTCGACCTGCACTGGGATCGGCTCGAACCCACCGAAGAGGGTTATCAACTCAGCACCCTCGACGAACTGGACCGGACCCTGAGCGACTCGAAACTCAAGTCGCTGTTCTACCTCGTAGGCTCGGCGCCCTTCGTGACCACCGCCCCCAAAGGCGGGCCGTTCCAGGATCAGTACCCACCGCGCGATCCGAAAGTCTTCGCCACGCGCATGGCCATGCTGGCCCAGCGTTACCCGGACATCGACGCCTGGCAGGTGTGGAACGAGCAGAACATACCCAACAACTGGCGGCCGAAACCCGATGCCAAGGGCTACGGCGAGCTGCTGCTGGCGACCCATCAGGCGCTGAACCAGGTGGCGCCGGACAAGATCCAGGTCATGGGCGGCATGGCCTACTACAGCCAGATGCCGACCCAGCGCAACGCGCTGATGTTCGAGAAACTCGGCGAACTGGGCGTGCAGAGCCTGGGCATGGTCGCCGCCTATCACCCGTATTCGGAAATCCCGGAAAGCGATGAGCCGGGCAAGAACGAAGTGCTGCTGCGCGGCAAGCAGCTCAACGACATGCTGCACGGCGCCGGCCTGAAGAGGGTCTGGGCCACCGAGTGGGGCTGGTCGAGCTACGCCGGGCCCAAGGAGATGCAGCGGCTGATCGGCGTCGACGGCCAGGCCGACTACACCCTGCGTCGCCTGGCGTTGATGAGCGACCAGGACTACGAGCGGATCTTTCTCTTCGCCCTTTCCGATCTCGACTCGCGCGCCTCGGCTCGCGACCAGCATTACGGCCTGCTCGACCTCAACGGCGAACCCAAGCCGGTGTACAAGGCGCTCGCGCGTTTTCTCGAGATTACCGGCGCGCGCCTCAAACCCGGCAAGACACCGGAGCTTGCGAACCTGCCCGACACCTTCTACAGCGTGTCCTGGACCCGCGACGACGGTAAACGCCTGCTGATGTTCTGGAGCGCCAAGGCCGGCACCATCAAATTGCCGCAAGTGCACCAGGCCGAGCTCTACGATCCGCTCAGCGGAACCCGGGCCAGTCTCGACGCCGCGGACGGCATCCAGCCGGCCGTGAAATCGTCCCTGCAGATTCTCGTGTGGTAATCGATCTCGACCTGGAGTGCCGTACGTGAAGATTCTCTGGATTCTCCCCTACCTGCCTTGGCCCATGACCAGCGGTGGCAAGACTCGCCAGTTTCACTTGCTGCGGACCTTGAGCGAGCGGGGTCACCGCATCACCTTGCTGGTGCAGTCGAAAACCGAGGCCGATGCCGCCACCCGCGCCGCCCTCGAGCCCTGGCTGGAACGCCTGATCGTGGTGCCCCGGCGCCCACTGAAACACCCGGTCACGCTGCTGGCCGGGCTGTTCGCGCCCTGGCCGCTGCTGACCACGGTCAACGGTGTGTCGCGCCCCTTGCGCGAGCGCTTCGACAGCCTGCTGCAGGAGCCCTGGGATGTGATCCAGGTCGAGCACAGCTACAGCCTGCAACCCTATCTGCAACCGCTGCGGCGGGCCGGCCGGGACTTCGTGCTCACCGAGCACAACCTCGAATCCAGCCTGGGCGGCGCGACCTATGACCGCTTCCCGGCCTGGGCCAGTCTCTTCGTGCGCTATGACCAATGGCGCTGCCGGCAGTGGGAACGCAAGGCGTTCGATTCGGCCCGCCAGGTGGTCGCGGTGACCGAAAGCGACGCCCGGGCCATGCGCCAGCTGACCCGTACCCCGGTCGAGGTGGTGGTCAACGGCGTCGACAGCCGCAGCTTTGCCGAGGTCTCGGCCGACCCGCAGAGCCAGCGGGTGCTGTTCGTCGGCAACTACGAATACGCGCCGAACCTGGACGCCGTGCAGTGGATGCTCGACGAGATTTTCCCGCGGGTCTGGAACCACTGCCCCGAGGCGCGCCTGGCGGTGGCCGGGTATGCCTTGCCGAGCAACTGGGCCGAACGCTGGACCGACAGCCGCATCGAGTGGGTCGGCTTCGTGCCGGACCTGCCCGACCTGCAACGACGCTGCGCGCTGTTCATCGCGCCGTTACGCCAGGGCGGCGGCTCCAAGCTCAAGGTGCTCGAAGCCATGGCCGCCGGCCTGCCGCTGGTCAGCACCGCGCAAGGCGCCTCGGGCCTGGCCATCCGCCCCGAGGAACATTACCTGGCAGGCGACAATGCCCAGGCCCTGGCCGATGCCGTGATTCGCCTGTTGAGCGAGCCGACCCTCGCCGCCCAATTGGCCGGCGCAGCCCGCCTGTATGCCCGCCAGCATCACGACTGGGCCGTGGCCGGTGACGAACTGGAACAGATCTACCGGACTCTGCCCTCCACACAGGAGCATCCCGCATGCGTGTAGCCCTCGATTATCGTCCGGCCACGGTCGCTCCCTCCTCGGGCATCGCCCGTCAGGTCAAGGCCCTGGAACAGGCCCTGCGTGCCCGTGAAGACACCGAATTGCTGCTGGTGAGCGAAGCGCCACTGGAGCATGAACAACGCCAGACCGCCTTTTGCCCGGCCTGGCCGAGCCCCCTCGATGGCGTGCAACGCCCCGGCGTGCGCCTGCGCTTCGAACGCAAATTCTTGCCGGCGACCATTCGCGAGCAGTCGGTCGACCTGTATATCGCCACCGCCAACATGGGCCTGCCCATCGGCCACAAGCCGGCAGGCACCCGTTATGTGCTGATCCTCCATGACCTGTTCCAGCTGACCCAGCGCAACTTCCACCGCTCGCAGCTCAAGGCCATGGCCTATCGGCTGATCGACGCCGTGTCGATCGCCTGGTCGATCTGGGTTGCCGATGAGGTCTGGTGCCCTTCGCGGTTTTCCTGCAGCGAGGCGGCCCGGCTGTTTCCCTGGGCGCGGCCGAAATTCCGCGTGCTGAACAACCTGGTGCCGGAGTTCCAGGGTGTCATCGGCCCACTGCCGACGGGCCTGCCCGAGCGTTACTGGCTGGCCGTCGGGACACGGGAGCCGCGCAAGAACATGCCGTTCTTCATCGAGCAGTGGCAGCGCTGCCGCCAGGAGAACCCGCAAGTACCGGAGCTGGTCCTGGTCGGCCATGCCAGCGACCTGCCCGCGAACCTGAGCCAGTTGCCCGGCCTGCATTGGGTCAACGGCGTCAGCGACGAGCAGTTGCAGGCCCTGTACCGGCATGCCGACTGCCTGTGGCAGCCCTCCTACGCCGAAGGCTTCGGCCTGCCGGTGGTCGAAGCGCTGTGGCAGGGCACGCCGGTCGCGGTGGCCAGGGGGTCGGCGCTCGACGAGGTCACGCCACCCGGCGCGCGGCGCTTCAATGCCCGCGATCGCGCCAGCCTGCGCAATGCGCTGATCGAACAGGCGCAGGACAGCGCCAGACCCGATCCGGACAGCCTGCGCGACTGGGCCCGGCAATTTGCCGAGCCGGCCCACCGCCAGCGCCTCGACACCTTGCTCACAGGGCTCTTTCACTGATGCTGCCAGGAAAATTCATTGGCCTGACCCTGGGGTTGATCTTCGGGATCCTGTTGTGGGCCCTGCCACCGGCAAAAGTCATTTTCGTGGTGATCGGCCTGGCCGTGACCCTGACGCTGATCCGCAAGCCGCTGTGGGGCCTGCTGATCTTCGCCGTGCTGGCCACCTGCATTCCCTACACCACGCTGCAGCTGGGGATTCGCACCACGGTCAGTGAAGCGGTGCTCGGCCTGACGTGGGTCGGGCTGTTCTGGCAATCGTTCATCGGCAAGACCCGCAACCTCATGCTCTGGCGCCCCACCGAGCGGGCCATGGTCTGGCTGATGCTGTTCAGCGCCATTCCCTTTGTCTGGGGCATGCTGATCATTCATGCCGATGGCAACGGCCCGGTGAACTGGGTGCGCTGGCTGATGAACCTGTCGCTGCTGTTCATGGTGCCGCTGCTGCTGCGTACCGATGCCGACCGCGACAAAGTGGTGATCGCCCTGTTGCTGGGCACTCTGCTGATGCTGCTGCTGTCGATCGGCATGTTCATCAAGTCGCGCAATGCGATGTCGATGATCCCGATCCTCACCGACCTCAAGTACGCCCACCCGGAAGCGGTGAAGGACATCTTCTCCGCCAACTACCAGCGCATGGCGTCGCCCTGGGTTCACCCCAACCTCACGGGCGGCGTGCTGGTGCTGTTCATTCCCCTGGCGCTGCTCTATGGCTGGACCCGCACCGGCGCGCGCCGGGCCCTGGGGCTGGCGGTGGCGATCCTCGGTTGCGCGGGGCTGCTGCTGAGTATTTCCCGTGGGGCGATCCTGGCCCTGGCCCTGGTGCTGATCTGGCTGACCTACAAACGCGTGCCCTACAGCGGCCGGATCATCGGCCTCGGGGCGGCCTTCGCGGTGGCCCTGGTGATGTTCTACCCGCCGCTGCAGGAACGCCTGATGACCATGTTCTCGGCAACCAACGCCAGTACCGAAGTGCGTTTCGACGAGTACGCGAAATTCCCCGAAGCGATGATGCGCTACCCGCTGGGCATCGGCTTCAAGGTCGACCCGCCGGTACCGGGCACCGACCTGCCGGGCATCTCCAACCTGTGGCTGAACTTCATCTACAAGATTGGCATTCCGGGGATGCTGCTGTTCATCGCCGTCACCCTGTTGTGGTGGCGCGAGGTGCGCCCGCTGGCGCCGATCCGTCAGGTGACTGCCGACAACGCGCTGTGGCTGGGGTGCATTTCCGGCCTGCTGGCGGCCTTGCTGACGGGCTTGTTCGACCACTACTTCAGCTTCACTTTCGTGCTGATCGGTCTGTTCTGGCTGTTGATGGGCATGAGCCTGCAACAGGTCCGGTTGCGCCCAGCCATCACCCTCCCCCTCATCAACCCCAAGGATCGCCAAGCATGAAACATCGTATTTTCCATTCTGCGGATCTGCCGGAACGCCTGCCTGCCCTGGCCTCGGAGCTGGGCGTCAGCCACGATGAACTGCTCGAGGCCTACAGCTGGGGGCTGAACAACGACGTGCTGTTCGTCGAGGGCGACGGCGAGCAGGCGCGCTACAGCGTTTGCTCGGTGGACATCGAACAGATCATCGAACATCCCCTGGCCCGGCGCCTGTATGGTCGTTTGAAGCAGGACATCCCCACCACCCTGGTGCCGCGCTACGGCAAGAACCTGGCCACCCTCAAGGACCGCTGGCTGCGGGCCTGGGAGCAGGCCTACAACATCCTGATCAACAAGATCCCCAGCCATCACGTGCGCATCGCCTGGCTGCGCCTGGGCGGCGCGAAAATCGGCAAGGGCTCGACCATCTGGCGCAACACCGAGGTGCTGGGGGTGGAGAACCTGGTGATCGGCGATGACAGCGTGATCGCCTGGCATTGTCAGATCGACGCCCGGGCCGGGCTGATCATCGGCGATCATGTGACGATCGCCTCTCACGTGCTGATTCTCGCCGGCGGCCATGACCCGATGAGCCCCGAGTTCTGGTCGGTGTCCGCGCCCATCTACATCGATGACTACGCCTGGATCGCCACCCGGGCGCTGCTCGCCCATGGCTCGCATATCGGTCGCGGGGCCGTAGTGACCGCCAACACCCTCGTGGCCAAGGCCGTTGCCCCCTACAAGATCATCGGCGGCAGCGGTGCCAAACCCATGGGCGAGCGCCCTCACGACCTGAACTACAAGGTGGGTGGCAAAGGCCTGTTCACCCTGTTCTATTGATGCTCGGCAGCACCCTGCTGCTGACCCTGGCGACCCTCGCCGGGCTGCTCGCCGGTTTTGCCCGCGAATGGCTGCTGGTGGCGGCCTGGGGCGCGGGCAGCCGCAGCGATGCGTTCCTGGTCGCGGTGTTCATTCCCGAAGCCCTGCGCATGACCCTGGCCGCCGGCATTCTCGCGGCCGCGGCCCTGCCGCTCTATCAGGAGCGCGACGCCCAGCGCCAGCACGCCTGGCTGGCCGGCCTGTGCCCACGCCTGCTGGGCCTGGGGCTGGGGCTGTATGCCCTGCTGGCCTTGAGCGCGCCGTTGTGGATCCGCCTGATCGGCCCCGGGCTCGACAGCGCAGCCCAGGCCGAAGCCGCCGCCAACCTGCGCAGCCTGGCCGCCTGCATCCCCGGCCTGCTCATGCATGCGCTGTTCAGCATCCCGCTGCACGCCCGGCAGCGTTTTGTCCTGCCGGGGCTAGGCTCGCTGCTGTTCAACCTGCCACCGGTGCTTTACCTGTTTTTCTACGGCCAGGCGAGCCTTGGCTCCGGCCTTTCGCTGGCATTTTTCCTCGGCAGCCTGCTGATGTGCCTGTCGCTGGTGCCGGCGGTCTGGCAGACCGGCTGGCGCCCCTGGCAAGTCCGTGGGGACGCCGGTGCCGGCCGGGAACTGCTCGGCCGCCTCGGCCCGCTGTTGACCAGCAACCTGGCCAGCCAGGGCCTGGCGCTGGTGGAACGGCTGGTCGCCAGCTACCTGGGCGAAGGCGTGGTGACCTGGGTCAACCTGGCGCGCAAGCTGATCAACCTGCCGCTGATTGCCTTGATGAGTCTCAACCAGGTCCTGCTTGGCTTGATGAGCGGCAAGTCCGGCGATCAGCGCCTGGGGCTGCTGCATCGGGGGCTCGACGCCGCGACCCTGCTGAGCCTGCCAGCCGCGCTCGGCCTGGTGGGCGCCAGCCCGGCGCTGATCCACTGGCTGCTGCCCGCCCAGAGCGCCGACGGCCCGCTGCCGGCGCTGCTGGGCTGGTTCGCCGTGTCCCTGGTGTTCGGCGCCTGGAACGCCATGCTCGCCCGTTACGCCTATGCTGCCGGTGATACCAGCACGCCACTGCATTGCGAACTGCTCGGCAGCCTGCTCAACGCCTTGCTGCTGGCGGGCCTGCCGCTGGTCCTGGGGCTGACCGCGATTCCTCTGGCGGCCCTCGGCGGCGTGCTCCTGACCAACCTGTTGCTGATGCAGCGCCAGCAATTGCTCACCCTGATCAACTGGCCGGTGCGCTGGGCAGTCAGCGCCGTCCTGCTGAGCGCGGCGGCGCTGCTGTTGCATCCGCTGTTGAATGTCTGGCTGCAACTGGGGCTCAGCACAGCGGCCGGGCTGCTCTTGCTGATCGCCTTGGGGCTCTGGCTGAAACCCTGGCGGGCCTGAACGAGCGGCAAAGGGTTGACCTGATGTCACACTTATCCGTTATAAGTGCAGCCAGCCCCCGCCGACCCGGCAGAGTGTATTTCTTGGATCAGCGTTTGGACGCTAAGCTTGGACTATGGATGACTCAGATTACTTGCGCCTGCTCACCATTCAGGCCGAACAAGCCAACGCGTTCCTGTCCAATGCGCGCAAATGGGAGCGTGAGCGTTGGGTCTGCCAACGCCTGCTGCAAGGCTTGAACATCCCCTACCGTGCCGACGAGTTCACGCCCGCCGGGCAGGAGCCGCCGGACGTACTGTTTCGCGAGGCCTGTTTCGAGGTGTTCTTCGTGCTGGACGAAGGCCGCCGCCTCAACGACGAATGGCGCGACGAGTTGCAACGGCGCCGCAGTGCCTTCTCCCTCAGCCAGCTGGTGCGCCGCGAGGCCAAGCCCAAGCGCATTCCGGCCAACGAACTGTTGCTCAGGCTGGCCCCGACCCTGCGCAAGAAAGCCCACAACTACAAGGAACGCGGCATGGACCTGGGGGAGCTGGACATCATCGCCTTCGCCAGCCTCAAGCGCGAAGTGCTGGACCTCAACAGCCACTTCCCGCCGCCGACCGAATACCTGCGCCAGGGCTGGCGCTCGTTGTCGCTGGTCGGGCCGACCTTCGCCCGCGTGCTGTTCGCCCACCCCGACGCGCCGGACTTCCTGCGCGGCAACCTGGGACGCAGCATCCTCTTCGATGTCGGTATCAGCCTGTAGGCCACCTGGAGCGGAATTTCCCGGGCCTCTTCAGGCCATTCGTGGCATGGCGCAAACACCGCGTGAGTGTTACAAAGCGCAATCATTCACGGGATGACAAGGCCGGCATCCGCGAGCAGCTATGCTCCGTTCCATGCCGCATAGCCCGACAAGATGGCACTGCGCTGTAACCTTCATACTTTTCGCAACGTCTAGCTGACGAGGCTTTTTATGACCAGCCGCCTGAACCCCGACGACCAACGCCATGTCGAAGAATACCTGCAACTGGCCCAGCACCGAGTCGAGCGCCGGCCCTTCCGGCCGTGGATGCTCCTCGTGATAGTCGTGACCATCACCATTGGCCTGGGCTTGCTGAGCCGACTTATCAGCTACCTGACGCTATGAGCTGCATCGCGCTCGCTCGGGTAACCGTACCGATTTCTTTTAGCCTTGCGAGATATCCCCATGACTCATCGTATTGTCATCGTTGGCGGCGGCGCCGGCGGTCTGGAGTTGGCTACCCGTCTGGGTAAGACTCTGGGCAAGCGCGGCACCGCCAGTGTGATGCTGGTCGACGCGAACCTGACCCACATCTGGAAGCCCTTGCTGCACGAAGTGGCCGCCGGCTCGCTGAACTCTTCCGAAGACGAACTCAACTATGTCGCCCAAGCCAAATGGAACCATTTCGAGTTCCAGCTGGGCCGCATGAGCGGGCTCGATCGCCAGCAGAAGAAGATCCAGCTGGCCGCCACCTACGACGAAAACGGCGTGGAGCTGCTGCCCGCTCGTGAGCTGGGCTACGACACCCTGGTGATTGCCGTGGGCAGTACCACCAACGACTTCGGCACCCAGGGCGCCGCCCAGCACTGCCTGTTCCTCGACACGCGCAAACAGGCCGAACGCTTCCACCAGCAACTGCTCAACCACTACCTGCGCGCCCATGCCGGGCAGACCGATGTCGTGGAGCAGATCAGCGTGGCCATCGTCGGTGCCGGTGCCACGGGCGTCGAACTGGCCGCCGAGCTGCACAACGCCGCCCATGAACTGGCGGCCTACGGCCTGGACCGGATCAAGCCGGAAAACATGCACATCACCCTGATCGAGGCTGGGCCACGGGTACTGCCGGCCCTGCCGGAGCGGATCGGCGGCCCGGTGCACAAGACCCTGGAAAAACTCGGGGTCAAGGTCATGACCAATGCCGCGGTCAGCGAAGTCACCGCCGACAGCCTGATTACCGCCGATGGCCAGGTGATTGCCGCCAGCCTGAAAGTCTGGGCCGCCGGGATTCGCGCACCGGGCTTCCTCAAGGACATCGACGGCCTGGAAACCAACCGCATCAACCAGCTGCAGGTCTTGCCGACCCTGCAGAGCACCCGCGACGAGAACATCTTCGCCTTTGGCGACTGCGCCGCCTGCCCGCAACCGGGCACCGATCGCAACGTTCCACCGCGGGCCCAGGCGGCTCACCAGCAAGCATCGCTGCTGACCAAGTCGCTGAAACTGCGTATCGAAGGCAAGGCCCTGCCGGAGTACAAATACACCGACTACGGCTCGCTGATCTCGCTGTCGCGTTTTTCCGCCGTGGGCAACCTGATGGGCAACCTGACCGGCAGCGTGATGCTCGAAGGCTGGCTGGCGCGGATGTTCTATGTGTCGCTGTACCGCATGCACCAGATGGCGCTCTACGGCCCGTTCCGGACCGCCATGCTGATGCTCGGCAGCCGGATCGGCCGCGGCACCGAGCCACGCCTCAAGCTGCACTGAATCTGAGTCTGTGGACCAAAACAAGAGTGCCCCGAGCGATCGGGGCATTTTTTTGCGCCCTGTTCAACACGGACCCAGGCAAACAGGCGGTTAAAAATCGAATTGCTTAGAGACTTCCCGCACTTTATCTCCAACTTTCCGCGCAGCCGTAAGATTAGTCTTAACTCTAAAATAGAAGAGCCGCCTGACTTAGCCCCCACATCAAAAAGTTGCTCTCCCCCGGGCGTACCGAATACATACGCCTGCCTCCGCGCCACCTCTTACTGCGGCATATAGATAGCTGGCCCGATAGTATTCAAGACGCCACTCATGCTCTATCTAGTTGCATTGATAGTTTACCCTGCACGCTTAAACCTTCGACTCCAACCTGATACCCATGACGATTAACCCATGAAAAACAGGTGCTTAGATATAGAAATCGAAGATTTTGGCGGCGATCATTTTGTTTAGCTGCCGACAGGCATTCCGACAGCTTCATACCACCCGATCAAATTTTAAGAATCTTCTTATTGAAATCTTATCAGGCAAAAAAGTATTAGCAGCTATTCAAAGCCATAGAACAATCAATAGTTTAAGAATGGTCTTATTGTAACGACCGAAGTGAAGATACAAGATTGCACCTCCAACTTTAGCAGGTACATGAAATGTCCAAACTTCTCAAAAGCATCGTCTCCATGGCTATCGCTGGCGCGGTCAGCACTTCCGCTCTCGCGGCGGATGGCACCATCGATTTCAAGGGCGAAATCATCGCGGCGTCCTGCGCCATCAGTGCCGGCGCCGGCTCCAGCGTTGGCGGCAGCAAGGGTAACCAGACCATTGATGTCAACCTCGGCAAGGTCAGCACCGACTCGCTCGCCGGCACCGCTGGTGGTAGCTCTGCCATCGTCGGCGGTAAGAGCATCAGCCTGAACCTGGACTGCGGCGGCACCGCAAACGGCCTGAAGACCGTGAGCATGCAGTTCGACCCGAACAGTGGCTCCGGTATCGACAGCAAGAAAAACTCGCTGCTGAAAGTCACCGGTGGCGCAACGGGCGTGGGCATCGGTATTTATAACGGCAGCAACACGCTGGTGAACATCTCCGCGAACGAAACCATCTCGGGTGACTTGGTGAAAACCGGCGAAGAAGGGAAAGAAATCTACACCGCCAAACTGGACCTGCGCGCCGGTTATGTGGTGAACGGCGATGAGATCAAGCCAGGTGCTGCGAACGGCCAACTGCCGTTTACCTTGACCTACGAGTAACCCGCACCAAAGGGAGGGGCCTATGCCCCTCCCTCCGACCTGGAGCCGCTATGAAAACCTCATTATTGGCGCGTATTGCACTCGCCAGCGCCATGACACTCTCCGCGTCGATGGCCAGTGCCGGCATTACGCTGGACGGCACCCGCGTCATCTTTGCTGCGCCAGCCAAGGAAGCATCCGTCATCGTCAGGAACCAGGGCTCGAACGACATCATGGTCCAGTCCTGGGTCGAACCGGACAAAAACGGGCCCAATGCCGACGTACCGTTCGCCATCACCCCTCCCCTGGTTCGCCTTGGAGGCAACAAGCAGCAGGTCCTGCGCATCCTCTATCAAGGCCAGGGGCTGCCGACCGACAAGGAATCCGTGTTCTGGCTGGCCGTGCAAGAGATCCCGCAAAAAGCCAAGACCGAGAACACCCTGCAAATTGCCATACGCCAGCGCGTGAAGCTGTTCTACCGCCCGGCCAACCTGCCGGACACTGCCGCCAATGCAGCCAAGAGCCTGCAATGGAAGCTGGTGGAACAAGGCGGCAAGGCCGCGCTTTCAGTGACCAACCCTTCCGCGTTCCATGTGACCCTTGCCGGGGGCAGCGTGACGCTGCGCAATGGCAAGGACGCGGGCACCGCCACCGTGGAAATGCTGGCACCCGGGGCAACACGCACCGTCGAGATCAAAGGCTCGACTGGCATGAGGTCCGGAGCCACAACAGTGGAATTCGACAGCATCAACGATTACGGCGGGCTGGACCAAGTCACCAGCAAACTTTCCAACTAACGGAAAGCAGCCCTCACTCGTGTCGCTCGCATAGAGCGCACCGCCTTACCTAATCCGACTTTTTAATCAGGTCAGTGCTTCGGGCATCCGATGCACGATCGAAAGGATTTCGCATGCCCATTTTTCAGAGAGAGCTCAGTTTCAGGATCGCCCGACGGGCGTGCGCGACCTGCCTCGTGGCCCTGGGGCTGACCTCGAAGCTGTCCGCCGCAGAGGCCGAGTTCTCCGACTCCTTTCTGAAAATGGGGGGCGCTCCGGTGGACCTCAAGTTTTTTGAGAAAGGCAGTGCCGTTCCGCCAGGTACCTACAGCGTCGACCTTTACCTGAACAACGTGCTGATCAAGCGCCAGGAAATCACCTTCGCCGCCGACGCCTCCGGGCAGGTCAAACCCGTCATCTCGCTCGGGCTGCTCAAAGAGCTTGGACTCAACGCGGGCAAAGCCCAGCAGGATGGACTCATCGCCGCGGACGCCAAGGACGAGCAGCCGTTCGACGTCAGCACCCAGATCGCCGGCGCCGCGGTGGACTTCGACGTCACCAACCTGGCATTGCAGTTCAGCATCCCGCAGGCATACGTCCAGCGCTATTCCCGTGGTTACGTCGACCCCTCGGTTTGGGACGAAGGCATCACCGCCTTCTACAGCGACTACCAGGCCAACTTCAACCGCAATACCAACCAGGGAATGAAGAGCGACTACCACAACCTAAACCTGCGCAACGGTTTTAATATCGCCGGCTGGCGCTTTCGCAACGAATCCGCCCTGACCGGCGGAACCGGCACAAAAAGCGAATTCAAGAGCAACCGCAACTATCTGGAGCGCGACGTCCAGCGCCTGAAAGGCAAGCTTTCCCTGGGCGAGCTGTACACCCCTGGCGAGATCTTCGACAGCGTGCGTTTTCGCGGTGCACAGATCGCCTCGGACCTCGGCATGCTGCCTGACAACGAGATCGGCTACGCACCCGTGATCCGCGGCATCGCCGAAAGCAATGCCACTGTCGAAGTACGGCAAAACGGCTACGTGATCTATTCCGCGTCGGTGCCGCCTGGCGCCTTCGAGTTCACTGACATCTATCCCAGCGGCTCCAACGGCGACCTGCAGATCAAGATCATCGAAGCGGATGGCCGGGTACGCGAATATCTGCAGTCCTATGCCTACCAGCCGGTCATGACCCGGCGCGGCAACCTTCGCTACAGCGTCACCGCCGGTGAATATCGCTCCACCGACCAACCGTCGCCGTCGTTCACCCAAGGCACGGCCGTCTACGGCGTGACGGACAACCTCACCGGTTATGGTGGCGCGCTGCTCGCGCAAGACTATCGCGCCGTCAACCTTGGCGCGGGCGTGAACTCCAGCCTCGGCGGTATTTCCTTCGACGTCACCAGCAGTGAATCGAAGACCCAGAACGGCAGGAGCAACAAGGGTCACAGTGCGCGCTTCCTGTACTCCAAGACGCTGAACGCCACCGATACCACCTTCACCATGGCCGGCTACCGCTATTCCACCGAAGGCTATCGCAGCTTCAGCCAGCACGTGGACGACCTCATGTATCAGGACCGTGCCGGCTTCAGCGCCCAAAAGAGCCGAATCAACCTCCGGGTGAACCAGAGCCTGTCACAGCGAGGCTCGCTGTACCTCAGCATGGATGAAACCAACTACTGGAAACAGCAGGGCCGCACGCGCAACTGGCAATTGGGTTATGGCAACAGCATCGCCAGTGTCAGCTACAACCTGGCGGTGTCACGTACCCAGAGCGATCCCATGAGCGGTGGCTCGGATACGCAACTCACCGCCAGTATCAGCATGCCACTGGGAGGCCGGGGTAGTTCTCACCGCCTCTCCAGCAACGCCATCAGCTCGAGCAAGGGTGATTCCTCACTGCAGTCGAACGTGTCCGGCTACCTGGACGACCAGGCGACCCTCAGCTACTCGGCGCAGGCAGGCCACAGCAAAAGGAACGGCAATACTGCCGGCGCCAGCCTGGACTGGGATACCCCTGTCGCCAAGCTGCGCGGTGGCTACAGCCAGGGTCGCGATGACAAGCATATCGACCTGGGTGCTTCTGGCTCGCTGCTGGTACACAGTGGCGGCGTTACCCTCGGCCAGCCGCTTGGCGAGACTTTCGGCCTGCTGGAAGTTCCGGACGTCGACGGTGTCGGTGTATCCGGCTGGAACGCCGTACGCACCAATGGCAAGGGTTACGCGGTGGTGCCCTATATGCAGCCCTATCGCTACAACTGGCTGAACCTGGACACCCAGACCCTGGGTACCGACACCGAGATCAACGAAACCTCCAAGGTGCTGGTGCCAACCCGTGGCGCCATCGTCAAGGCCACCTATGCCGCACAGACAGGTCGCCGCCTGCAATTCGTGCTGCGCGCGGACAAGGGCGATCCAATCCCCTTCGGCGCCCAAGGCTACGACGAACAAGGCAAGCCCCTGGGCATGGTCGACAACCTGTCGCGCCTGCTGGTCTTTGGCGTTCCCGACCAGGGCCGGCTGGAGATTCGCTGGGCCGAAGGCAGCTGCATGGTGGACTACAAGCTCCCCCCAACAAACAAGGAACTGGCTTACGAACGCGTGGACGGCCTTTGCCGGGTCTTGTGACCCACACTCTTTCAAACCAGAGCGGGCATATGCACAAACTGATCACTCTTCCCGCTGGCCTGCTTGCCCTGGTGCTGGCCGAGCCAGCGTTCTCGTGGTGCCAATGGGGCACATATTCTGGCCCTCCTGGCGCGTCATATAACCGAGTGAATGTTCCATCCAGCCTGACCGTCAAGCGGGTCCCAGTCGGCGAAATACTCGCAAGTTACTCCCAGCAGATCCCTGTCCCAGGAGGGATTACTTGTGGCAGCAGCGAGATCATGAACATAACCTTTGAAAACGGCCTCGAACCCTCCGCCATCCCCGATGTGTACAAAACCGGCGTGGCGGGCATCGGCATGCGCATCATCGCTTCAAGACGCTTGGGGGGGGACAGGAGTTTAAGGTATCCCCTGCCTTCCCAACACGCATTTACTGGACAAGGTAATAGCGTCTACCTGCCTACTTACATTCATGTCGAATACGTCCGCACGGAAATCGCAGTTGGCTCAGGCAAGGTGCCAACCAACTTTACAATCAACTTCATTATCCCTCCGAATACTGGCTTGACCCCGGAGACATTCACTTACACATCCTCAGGATTCACCAACCTGGAGAACAACTTCTACTTCAGCAGTTGCGAGGCCCGGGAACCCTCCATGACCGTACAAATGGGCAAGGTCCCGATTTCCAACATCAAGTCTGGCGCCGCACCGGAAAAACCCTTCGCCCTCGATATTCGCTGCCGTGGCATGCGGCCTGAAAAACCGGTTCCGCTGAAGATCTATTTCGAAGGCAACTCGACAGGCACGGGCATGCTGAATCTGACAGGGGCTGGGCAGACCAGCGTTGCCCAAGGCGTGGCTATCGAGCTGAAAAACGACAAGGGCACCAAACTCCCCTTCAGCAAGCCCGGCGCGGTCAGCCTGGACTGGCAGCACAGCGAAACCGATGCCGAGGTCTACCGCTTCGCGGGGTCCGCTCGCTATACGCCGAGCGGCGGCGAAATGAAGCCCGGCAAGGCAGATGCAACGATGACTTACGTACTCGACTACAACTGACCGGACTCAGCCAGCATGGGCCACCCCATACAAAAGCCCCGAATGACCGGGGCTTTTTTGTACGCCGTATTCGCCGGCAAGCATCGCGCGTCAAATTCCGGACAAAAAAAATCCCCGTATCTTTCGATACGAGGATTTTCAGTATGGTCGGGGTAAGGGGATTCGAACTCCTGACATCCTGCTCCCAAAGCAGGCGCGCTACCGGACTGCGCTATACCCCGGTAAAAAAAAGGCACCTTTTAAAGGCGCCTTCTGCGAACAGAGCTTTTGGCGTCTGATCTTAAGATTCGATTCCAGCGAACTGGTCTCAAAAATGGTGGGTCGTGTGGGATTCGAACCTACGACCAATTGGTTAAAAGCCAACTGCTCTACCAACTGAGCTAACGACCCAAATATGGTCGGGGTAAGGGGATTCGAACTCCTGACATCCTGCTCCCAAAGCAGGCGCGCTACCGGACTGCGCTATACCCCGGTTTGAAATTGGCTCCGTGACCAGGACTCGAACCTGGGACCCAATGATTAACAGTCATTTGCTCTACCGACTGAGCTATCACGGAACTGAACATTTCAATTTACAACCTTTACAGCAGGCTTTTATTTCTAGAAGCCTCCTCGTTGACCTAGTCCGTATCGCTACGTTCATGTCTCTGAGGCGCGCTATTCTACAATCTTAAAAACCTCTGTCAACCCCCTAAATTGCTTTCAAGACAATGATTTGCAACTTATTTCAGTTTTTTCCTCAGGGAGGAAAAAGCCTTGGGGTGACGTACTGCGGGGCGCACTTTACAAGCCTTTGCCTTACAGTTCAACGCCCTATGCAAAAAAAGGCCTCGCAATGCGAGGCCTCCTTCACAACGACGCCCTATCGGGCTCAGGCGAAGACGATTTCGTCGTTTTCCACCTTGGCCGTCACTGTGGCCCCCGGCAGGAAACTGCCGGACAGAATCAACTGCGCCAATGGGTTCTCGATCCAGCGCTGAATCGCCCGTTTCAGCGGACGCGCGCCATAGACCGGGTCGTAGCCCACGGCAATCAGTTTGTCCAAGGCCTCGCCACTCAGCTCCAGCTTGAGCTCGCGCTCGGCCAGGCGGCTGCGCAGGCGTCCCAGCTGGATCTCGGTGATGCCGGCGATCTGATCCCGGGCCAATGGCTCGAAGATCACCACTTCGTCGATCCGGTTGATGAACTCCGGACGGAAATGGGTCGACACCGCATCCATCACCGCCGCCCGCTGTGCTTCGCGATCCCCCACCAGCTCCTGGATCTGCGCCGAGCCCAGGTTGGAGGTCATGACGATCACCGTATTACGAAAGTCCACGGTACGCCCGTGGCTATCCGTCAGGCGACCGTCTTCCAGCACCTGCAGCAAGATGTTGAACACGTCCGGATGGGCCTTCTCGACCTCGTCCAGCAGGATCACCGAATAAGGCTTGCGCCGCACCGCCTCGGTCAGATAACCGCCCTCCTCGTAACCGACATAGCCTGGAGGCGCACCGATCAACCGAGCCACGGAGTGTTTCTCCATGAACTCGGACATATCGATCCGCACCATCGCCTCTTCGGTATCGAAAAGGAATTCGGCCAGCGCCTTGCACAACTCGGTCTTACCCACACCGGTCGGGCCGAGGAACATGAACGAACCACTTGGCCGGTTCGGATCGGACAACCCGGCGCGAGAACGCCGCACGGCGTTGGCTACCGCCACCACGGCTTCGTTCTGGCCGATGACGCGCTGGTGCAACAGGCTTTCCATCTTCAGCAGCTTGTCGCGCTCGCCTTCGAGCATCTTCGACACCGGAATACCGGTCCACTTGGACACGACTTCGGCGATTTCCTCTTCGGTCACCTTGCTGCGCAACAGCTGGTTCTCGCTTTGGCCGTGCTGGTCGACCATCTGCAGGCTGCGCTCCAGGTCCGGGATCACCCCGTACTGCAACTCGGCCATGCGGTTCAGGTCGCCTTTGCGGCGCGCGGCTTCCAGCTCCTGGCGGGACTGCTCGATCTTCTGCTGAATCTGCGCCGAACCCTGCACTTCGGCTTTCTCCGAAGTCCAGACTTCTTCCAGATCGGCGTATTCGCGCTCCAGACGGGTGATTTCCTCCTGGAGTTTCTCCAGGCGCTTGATCGCCGCTTCGTCGTCTTCTTTCTTCAGGGCCTGGGATTCGACCTTCAGTTGAATCAGACGCCGTTCCAGGCGGTCCAGCACCTCAGGCTTGGAGTCGATCTCCATGCGGATACGGCTGGCGGCTTCGTCGATCAGGTCGATCGCCTTGTCCGGCAACTGCCGGTCGGTGATGTAGCGATGGCTGAGCTTGGCCGCGGCAATGATCGCACCATCGGTGATCGCCACCTTGTGGTGCACCTCATAACGCTCTTTCAGGCCGCGCAGGATGGCGATGGTGTCTTCTTCGCTCGGCTCGTCCACCAGGACTTTCTGGAAGCGCCGTTCGAGGGCCGCGTCCTTCTCTATATATTGGCGGTACTCGTTGAGCGTGGTGGCGCCGACACAGTGCAGCTCCCCCCGAGCCAGCGCTGGCTTGAGCATGTTGCCCGCATCCATCGAACCTTCGCCCTTACCGGCGCCGACCATGGTGTGCAGTTCGTCGATGAACAGAATGATCTGCCCTTCTTGCTTGGACAGCTCGTTGAGCAGGGATTTCAGGCGTTCTTCGAACTCGCCACGGTATTTGGCGCCAGCGATCAGTGCGCCCATGTCCAGGGACAGCAGGCGCTTGCCTTTTAGGCCGTCCGGCACTTCGCCGTTGATGATGCGTTGGGCCAGGCCTTCGGCAATCGCGGTTTTACCCACGCCAGGCTCACCGATCAGCACCGGGTTGTTCTTGGTCCGGCGTTGCAGCACCTGGATGGTCCGGCGGATTTCGTCGTCACGGCCAATCACCGGGTCGAGCTTGCCGTCTTCGGCGCGCTTGGTCAGGTCGACGGTGTATTTGTCCAGGGCCTGACGCGACTCCTCGACGTTGGCGTCATTCACCGCCTCGCCGCCTCGCAGGTTATTAATGGCGTTTTCCAGCGCTTTTTTGCTGACGCCCTGGCCCAGCAGCAACTTGCCGAGCTTGCTGTTTTCGTCCATGGCCGCCAGCAGCACCAGCTCGCTGGAGATGAACTGGTCGCCTTTCTGTTGCGCCAGGCGATCGGCCTGGTTCAGCAGGCGCGCCAGATCCTGCGACATGTTCACGTCGCCGGTGGGGTTCTGGATTTTTGGCAAGTGGTCGAGCTCTTTGCTCAGTTCCTTGCGCAGGCTGTTCACGTCGAAGCCCACTTGCATCAGCAGCGGCTTGATCGAGCCGCCCTGCTGTTCGAGCAACGCCTGCATCAAGTGCGCGGGTTCGATGGCCGGATGGTCGAGGCCGACCGCCAGGGATTGAGAATCGGATAACGCCAGCTGAAGCTTGCTGGTTAATCGGTCTATACGCATTAGTCACCTTCCTTTTGAGCAGGTCGGAGCGATGGACACACCTAAATAGAGAAACCTGCCAGATACCCCTGTAGATGCGGTCGATTCTGGAAGATTCAAGCCTTGCGAGCTTGACACAGGTCAGAAGAGTCTAGCGTTCCAGCCAGATCAGGGAAGCGAAGCGCCCGGTGCGCGGGCTGCGGCGGTAGGAATAGAAACGCGGATCGCTCACGGTGCAGAAACCGCCGCCATACACGGCGGTGACGCCGCATGCCGCCAGGCGCAGGCGGGCCAACATATAGATATCAGCCATGAGCTTGCCGGGGTTGTGGCTCGCTACAAAGGCCTGTTCGGTCTGTGGCAAGTGCCGGACGAAAGCGTCACGCACTTCAGGTCCGACCTCGAAGGCTTGCGGACCAATGGCCGGCCCCAGCCAGACCAATACATCCTCTGGCGCGACTTTCAGGCTATCGAGCGTCGCTTCCAGCACCCCGGCCGCCAGCCCACGCCAACCGGCATGGGCCGCCGCCACCCGAGTACCGGCGCGGTCGCAGAACAGCGCTGGCAGGCAATCGGCGGTCATGGCGCTACAGGCAATGCCGGGCGTGGCGGTCCAGCTGGCATCGGCGGTGGCGACGACGGACGGATCCGCCTCGACCACATCAATACCGTGAACCTGTTTCAGCCAGGCTGGCTTTATAGAGAAACGATCGGTCAGGCGACGGCGGTTTTCGGCCACCGCCTCTGGGTTGTCATCGACATGATCGCCCAGGTTGAGGCTGTCGAACGGCGCCAGGCTGACGCCGCCCGCACGGGTGGTGACGCAGGCTTTGACCCCGGCCGGCGCGGGCCAGTCAGGAATCAGCCAGTCACTCATCCGACGAAAGCCTCGCGATCCTGCTTGAGCAGGGTCAGCAACCAGACGAAATCTTCCGGCAGCGGCGATTCCCAGCTCATGCGCTCGCCGGTGGTCGGATGATCCAGCTCAAGGAACCGCGCATGCAGCGCCTGACGCGGGAAGTGCTTGAGGGATTCGACCATGGTCGGGTTCGCGGCGGGCGGAATGCGGAAACGGCCACCGTAGGCCGGATCGCCGACCAACGGGTAGTTGATATGGGCCATGTGCACACGGATCTGGTGGGTCCGCCCGGTTTCCAGTTTCACCCGGACATGGGTGTGGGAACGGAAACGCTCCAGCACGCGGTAGTGGCTGACGGCCGGCTTGCCGCCTTCCATCACCGCCATGCGCTGGCGTTGCTGGCCATGCCGGCCGATCGGGGCGTTGATCTTGCCGCCGGCGGTGACCACGCCGATCACGATGCATTCATAGATGCGGCTGACGCTGCGGCTCTGCAACTGGGCAACCAGCTGGGTCTGCGCCTGGATGGTCTTGGCCACCACCATCAGACCGGTGGTGTCCTTGTCCAGGCGATGGACGATGCCGGCGCGCGGCACGTTGATGATGTCCGGGACATGGTGCAACAGGGCATTGAGCAGCGTGCCATCGGCGTGACCGGCGGCGGGGTGGACCACCAGGCCGGCAGGCTTGTTGATCACCAGGATGTCGTCGTCTTCATAGACGATATCCAGTTCGATGTCCTGAGCGATCCATTCTCCCTGAGCTTCCTGCTCGGCGGTCAGCTCAAGAACCGCGCCGCCATGGACAATGTCTCGCGGGCGGATAACCGCTCCATCCACAGTCAGGCGGCCGTCTTTGATCCAGGCGGAAAGGCGCGAGCGCGAGTGCTCAGCGAATAATTGGGCGGCGACTTGATCGAGGCGTTGGCCGCCCAGTTCGGACGGCACCTCTGCGCGAAGTTCAATTTTATCGGACATGCTCAGACTAGGCGTCGGCACAGCCTTTGGTTTCGGCTGCGCGCTTGTGGTTAAATACGGCGTCTTTTGCCCCGAGGCTTTTTCAACGGGGCGCTCATCATAACAGGACGGCCCCGCCCAAGACAGCGGCCGTCATAGGGACGCAAGCCGCCATGCAAGTGAAACACCTGCTGCTGATCGCCATCCTCGCACTGACCGCTGCTTGCTCATCGAAGGAAGTCGTTGACGAAAACCTGAGCGAGGTCGAGCTGTACCAGCAGGCGCAGACCGACCTCGACAACAACAGCTATACCAGCGCCACAGCCAAGCTCAAGGCCCTGGAGTCGCGTTATCCGTTCGGTCGCTACGCGGATCAGGCACAGCTCGAACTGATCTATGCCAACTACAAGAACGCCGAGCCGGAGGCCGCCAAGTCCGCCGCCGAGCGTTTCATCCGCCTGCACCCACAACACCCGAACGTGGACTACGCCTACTACCTCAAGGGCCTGACCTCCTTCGACCAGGACGTCGGCCTGCTGGCGCGCTTCCTGCCGCTGGACATGACCAAGCGTGACCCGGGTGCCGCGCGCGACTCCTACAACGAGTTCGCCCAGCTCACCAGCCGTTTCCCGAACAGCCGCTACGCGCCGGACGCCAAGCAGCGCATGATCTACCTGCGCAACCTGCTGGCCTCCTACGAAATCCACGTGGCCGACTACTACCTGACCCGTCAGGCCTATGTAGCCGCCGCCAACCGTGGCCGCTACGTGGTGGAAAACTTCCAGGAAACCCCGTCGGTGGCCGATGGCCTGGCGGTGATGACCGAGGCTTACCAGCGTCTGCACCTGGACGAACTGGCCGCCACCAGCCTGGAAACCCTGAAGCTCAACTACCCCGATCACCCGACTCTGGTCGACGGCCAGTTCGTGCCACGGGTCGCCGAGGCGGACAACCGCTCCTGGCTGAGCAAGGCCACCCTGGGCCTGATCGAGTCCCGTCCACCGCTGCTGCCGGGAGAAACCCGCGCCAACCAGGACGTGATGAAGCAATACCAGGACGCCAAGGATGCGATTCCGGCCGAGCTCAAGCCTAAAGACGCCAATGGCGACGCTGTCGAAGAAGAACAGCATGAAGCCGAAGGCAACAACAGCGACCGCTCGTGGTTCAGCTACATGACCTTCGGCGTGTTCGACTGACACCGCTGCGGTCACAAAAAAGGGAGACTTTCGAGTCTCCCTTTTTTTGTCCGTGGATTTCAGCGCTGATTGCACTGTGCGCCCGGCATGACCTTGGCTAAACTGCCGGTTCCTCACTCACATAGCTGGCTACCATGCTTCGTCTACTGTTCTGGATCGCCCTGATTGCCGCTGCGGTATGGCTCTGGCGCAAATTCAAGCAGCCCGCCTCCGGCACCGCTGCGCCCCGCGAACCCAGCACCACGCCCATGGTGCGTTGTGCCCACTGCGGCGTGCACCTGCCCCGCGACCGGGCGCTGAGCCTCGAGCAACAGTGGTATTGCAGCCAGACGCACCTGGAACAAGGTCCGATCTCCCGCGATCGCTGAACCTCGACCGCAGCGGTGCATATGACGTCAAAAGCACGTTGTTTGCACCGCTGAATAATTCGCTACAAAAAAGCCACCGCCTCTCCTCTCCTCGCTTCCGGCCGGCAACCCTCGGCAAATCGGGGCTATTACCCTGCGCGTCATCTTGAATCCGACCAAACGGCCCCGCACCGCCCGGCCTTGAGTGGGCCAACGACCTCAAGCCTGCCTAGACTTCACGACACGCCAGGATGGCGGGTGCTCTCGCACCTCTTTCGTTCACGGATGAAGCAGTAAGCGGCATGAGCCCACGACAAAAAGTCTTGATCGTCGATGACGATCCAGGCATTCGCGAATATCTGGAAATCAGCCTCGGCCGGATGCAACGCCATACCCGCAGCGCCCGCACCCTGGGCGAAGCGCGTCACTGGCTGGCCCGGGAAGGCTTCGACCTGTGCCTGAGCGACCTGCATTTACCCGACGGCACGGGGCTGGAATTACTCGAGCATATCCAGTGCCGCCAGCTGCGAATGCCGCTGGCAATACTCAGCACCTGCGCCCGCCAGGAAACCGCGATCCACGCCCTGAAGGCCGGCGCCATCGACTTCCTGAGCAAACCCGTGGCCCTGGCGCGCTTGCGCGAACTGCTGAATGGTGCCCTGCCCGGATCGACACCCCCGCCCCCTGCTAGCGGTCCATTGCTCGGCGATTCAGCCGCCATGCACAAGCTGCGCGGACAAATCGGCAAACTGGCCCGGAGCCAGGCCTCGGTCTATATCAGCGGAGAGTCCGGAAGCGGCAAGGAACTGGTCGCCCGCGCGATCCACGACCAGGGTCCTCGAGCCAGCCACGCCTTCGTGCCGGTCAATTGCGGAGCCATCCCACCGGAACTGATGGAGAGCGAGTTTTTCGGCCATCGCAAAGGCAGCTTCAGCGGCGCTATCGAAGACAAGCCCGGCCTGTTCCAGGCGGCGCACGGCGGCACGCTGTTTCTCGATGAGGTGGCCGATCTGCCGCTGGCGATGCAAGTCAAATTGCTCCGCGCGCTGCAGGAGAAGGCGGTGCGGTGCGTCGGTGGGCAGCAGGAGGTCCAGGTCGATGTGCGCATTCTCTGCGCCACTCACAAGGCGCTGCAGGCGGAAGTGCATGCCGGACGCTTTCGCCAGGATCTCTACTATCGCCTGAACGTGATCGAGCTGCCGGTACCACCGCTACGGGCGCGCAAGGCTGATATCGAACCCTTGGCCACCGCCATCCTCGAGCGCCTGGCGCAGGGTAACGGCCAACAACTGGCACGGCTTCAGCCAAGCGCGCTGCTGGCGCTCCAGGGCTACGACTTTCCCGGTAACGTGCGCGAACTGGAGAACCTGCTCGAACGGGCGCACACCCTGTGCGAGAACCGGCGGATCGAAGCACGCGACCTGCGCCTGACGCCCAACGGCGCCCACCCGGCCATCACGCCCGGCCTGGCACAGGTGATCAACCTTGAGAAACATCTGCAAGAAGTCGAGCGCCGACTGATCCTCCAGGCCCTGGAGCACACCCGCTGGAACCGCACGGCGGCGGCCCAGCGCTTGAGCCTGTCGTTTCGCTCGATGCGCTACCGGCTGAAGAAGCTCGGCCTGGATTAAATTCGCCCACTGGGCGCATAAGGCGCCGGGTCGATGATCGGCTCCCGGCCCAGCATCAGGTCGGCGAACAGCTGGCAGGACGCCGGCGCCAGGACCAGGCCATTGCGGTAGTGCCCGCAGTTCAACCACAGCCCCGCCAGCCCGGGCACCGGGCCGATATAGGGAATGCCCTCGGGCGAACCTGGGCGCAACCCCGCCCAATGACCCACCACCTCGGCCTGCGCCAGCGCCGGGATCAACTCGATGGCCGAAGCCTTCAGGCTTTCCAGGGCCGACGGGGTCGGAGTCTTGTCGAAGCCTTCGTGCTCCAGGGTACTGCCGATCAAGATGTGGCCGTCGCGCCGGGGAATCGCGTAACGCCCCTTGGCCAGGACCATGCAGGAAAGAAAATCCGACGCGCACTTGTAGAGGATCATCTGGCCTTTGACCGGTTCCACCGGCAATGCCAGACCCAGGCTCTTGAGCAATTCGCCGCTCCAGGCCCCTGCCGCCAGCACCACCTGATCGCCACGGATTTCGCCCAGTGAGGTCTGCACCCCGAGCACCCGCTCCCCTTCGCGGATAAACCCGCTGACTTCGCACTGCTCGTGAAGGGTCACCGCTGGCAACGCCGACAGGGCGGCCTTCAGCGATTTGACCAGGCGCGGGTTGCGCACGTTGGCCACGTCGGCCATGTAGATCGCCCGCGAAAAACCGCCACCCAGCACCGGCACCGCGTCATGGGCCACCGAGATATCCACAGCGCTCAATGGCCTCTGCTCCCGCCGGGCCCAGGCCAGCGCTTCGGCCTCGTCGTCGAGGTCCAGCCAGTACAGACCAGTGGTGTGCACTTCGGGATCGACACCGGTGGTGGCGAACAGACGTTCGGCCAGCTGTGGATAAAAATCCTGCGACCAATGCGCCAGCGCGGTGACCGCCGGGCTGTAGCGCCAGGGGTACAGCGGCGAGACGATCCCGCCGCCGGCCCAGGAGGATTCCTGGCCGACATTCGAGCGTTCGAGCAGCACCACCTGCTGCCCGGCGGACGCCAGGTTGAACGCGGTCAGCAGGCCGATCACTCCACCGCCGACAATCACCACTTGCTGTTGCTTTGCCATAGTCCAGTCCAGGAAATGAAAACACCGGGCGCCGCCAGCGCCCGAGAAGGATGTTCAGCGCCCCCAGCAATCTTTGCTGGTCACCCCGTCGGCCATATTGTTGTTGCCCATGGCACCGGTGTGGCTAAGGGTGAACTCGCCGCACTTGTCGCCGGCCATCATGCTCTCGGTTTTCGGCGTCGCGGTCAGGGTAAAGCTCTGGTCGGCCAGGACTGGCGTGATGCTGTAGTCATCGTTGCCGGCGCTGAGGCCCGGAGCGTTGCTGTAGACACCGCCCTTGGAATGAAACCGCTCAAGGCTCTGCGCCTGTTCCGACAGCAGGCCGGCAATCTGCGTGCGATGGGTTTTCTTCACGTACTCGGTGATGCTGGGCAGGCTCAGGGTGACGACGAGCCCGATGATCGCAATCACGATCATGATTTCGATCAGGGTAAAACCTTGGTTGGATCTACGCATGCCTCACTCTCACTTACTGTATTTGTCGCCACATGATGCGTCGGCTGCCACCGCCCGGCTTCTCGACCAGGGAAGCGATACCGCCGCTGGAATCGCTGACGATTTTGCGGGTAGCGCGGTTAAGCACAGCGCTCAATGCAGGAATGCCGCCGGTAAAGATGACACCGCTGGAAGGCGTATCCAGACCATCGACCACTGCATCGCCATTGGTGTCGAGCACCGCGTCGCCCTGCATCTTACCGCTGAATGCGTCCAGCTCGACCAATTTGCCGTTGCCGGCGCTGGAACAAGGGTCGCCCACCTCGACAGCGGCGGTGCTGAAGACAATGCGACCCGCCACCAGCGTGGCCTGATTGATGACCCGCTCGCCACTCGACGCCTCCCCCAGCGGCAGGTACCAGCCCTGCTCGGCCGGATAACTGACGTCCGCCTGGGTGCTGGTGATATAGGAGCCCGCGCTGCCGGCAAACATCCCGGTGATCGCTTGCGCCTGCAGGTCAACCACGGTGATGCTGCCCGTCCCAGCCGGGGCATCCCAGACCGCATAGAAACCCTGGGCATCCTTGCTGCGCTTGTCGGCCAGCTCGCTGAGCTTGCCGGTGCCGAACAGCACCAGCTTGCCGCCCTCGGGATGATCCACCAGCAACGGCTGCGCGGTGATCGGCTGGCTCGCGCCACCCGGAGCGCTGAACAACGGAGCACCGCCAAAGGCCGGGCCCCAGCTGTCCGGCGCCGAACCGCTCAAATCGAACTTCCACAGATGGCCCTGGAGATCGCCGCCATAGGCCGCCTGGACCACATTCTGGCTGTCCACCCGCACCTTCACCGAGGACAAGCCGTTCTCCTGCCCATTGCCATCGACCGGGATTTTCCTGATCAGCGAACCATCGCGAATATCCACCACATACAGAGCGGCGAGTCCGGAATGACTGCCATAGCCATTGCCGATGAAAGCCGCCCAGCGCCCGTCGGCCAAGCGTGCCACTTCCGGACGGGCGTAGGCATAACCCAGGTCATTGAACGGGTGGCTGTTATCGGCAACCTCAGGCGCGGCGATTTCCCACAGCGCCTGCGGCGTATTGCCGGCCTGGCCATACAGCTGCACCGCGTAAAATACCTTGCCGCCGGCCCCGGTGCCCGCCAGCGCCAGGGTTGCCCAGGCCGTGCCGAGCTGGGCATCGAAGACCGCCACCGGACCATCGGCCAAAAACCGGTGACGCTCCCCGTTGACGTAGCCGGGGTCGGCGATGTGATGCAGCAGCGGCAAGGCACTGGAGGGCATATAGGCGTAGCGGCGCCGGCCATTCTCAGGGTCGATCAGCGAAAGCAGGCCGTCATTGGCGTTGACCAGCAGGCTCGGGCTCATACCTTGGGCCTTGCTCGCCAGGTAGGCGCTGTAGTCGCTGTCGCCCTGCAGGTCGGCGGCGTCCTGCGCGGTCGGCGCCGCCATGACCAGCGGCGAGTTGACGATGTCCCCCAGCAATCGGCTCCGCACCTTGAGCCCGGCCCGGTTACTCCCCTGGCTCCAGGCCAGTAGATCGGCCGCGGTGATGCCGGGCGGCAGGTTCTGGGCGAGCGCGGCCTGCTGCGCGCCGGACAACTGGTCATGGCGCAAGGCAACGGCGGTTCGGGAGGCACTGTTCCAAGTCTGGAAGATCCCCGGCGACGCAGCGGCAACCAGGGTCGAGTCCGTGCTCCACAGCGGCGTACTGTCGACCGCACCAGCGGGGCTGATGCCATACGCCCTGATGGTGCCGTGCCAATCGACGGGGTCATAAGACGCCTGGAAATAACTCGAACCGCTGGCCAGCCCGGCGGCCCCCGCCGTGGCGCTTCCCGCCTGGGCGGCGGAAGCCGAAACCTCGCCCAGGGCCGAGGCCAGTGCGGCGTCGAGCCCCGCCCTGTCAGTCACCGGGTAGAACTTGCCCCGGCCATAGTTCGCCGCATCCAGCAGCATGGGGTACTGCGCGCTGATACCGATGGTGTAAGTGTTCATGTGCTGCTGCGCGAAGCCCGCCGAATCCCAGCTTTTCCCCGCGATATCCAGGCCTGCCGCGCGCATGTCGATATCCACCGCCAGCTTGGCGATGTCATCCAGATACAGGCTGCTGCCCTCCTCGTTGCCGCCAGGATTAACGCCGTCATTGGGCACCCCATCCCAATCTGGCAGGCTGCTCGCCCCCTGGGGTTCACGGGAGGGAAAACTGTGGTCATAACTGGGCAGGCCATCGGTCACCACCAGGCCGTAATTGCGCTGGCAGCGATACTGGATCGGGCTGCCATAGGTAGAGGGCGTACTGTTGTAGTAAGGCGTCAGCCCCCGAAAATAACGGCTGATCTCGTAATAGGTTTCCGCCAGCGGCGCCTCGGCCGAGGCCCTGAGCCCGCCGATGGCGGACAGCAATGCCTGGTAGTTAGCGTCGGCCTGAGCCCGGCTGACCTGGTCGCTGACCGGTGCCAGATCGCTGATGGCGAGCACGATACGCCCACCCGGCGCCAGATCGCCGCCCGCTGGCGGGTTGAAGCTTGCCAGGCCGATGCGCAGCGCGCGGTTGTCAGCCACCAGCTTGCTGGCGGCCTCACGCACCAGGGTCATCCGGTCTTGAACGGGAATCGAGCCATCGGTGAAATCCCGATCGCGACCGTCGGCCAGGGCCAGCAGGTAAGCCAAATAGGCAGCCGAATAACGGGTGCGGCCGTTCCCCGCGGGATCAGGCAGCTTGAGGCACTGTGCCCGGGCATGGTCGCGGTAGAAACCGACATAACCGCTGGAGCAGCCCGCCTGGCTCAGCGTTGAGAGAGCAAGCGAATCCGCGCTCGGACTGGCTCCGGCCAGGCATTCGCCCGCCTGCATTCGGCACGGCCTGACCGGCACCCGCGCCAGCCCGGGATCAAAGCCCGGGGCATAGACGACGCTGTTCATGCTCTGCGAATCGTCGAGCAGCAGCATCACATTCGGTGCCACCGCCGCCGCGTTCGCCAAAGGTGCCTGCGCCGGGCTGAAGCCATAGGCCGGGGCACTCAGGTAGAGACCCAGCAAAGCACCAGCCAGCAATCCCCCAGGCCTTTCAATACTTGGCATAAATGCTCTCCAGCACGCTGCGCGAGTGGCCGGCCAGCCCGACAGCAGTCACCCGATACAGGGTCGCGGAAGTGTTGCTCGGCACATGGACCGCCCCCAGCGTCGTACCGAGGTTCTGCACAGCGTAAAAACCGTTACCGGTGGCGATCCAGGTCACGCCCGAATGGCTGTTGTGGCCCGCGGCGCTGACAGCCGCGGACTCGCCGGGGGGCGCGCACTGGCCGCCGCTACAGGCCGCCAATACATAACTGTCCTGCTGCACCGCGCTCTCACCGATGCGCAGGGCCATCTCCGCCGCCTGGAACGACTGATTGCGCAGCCACAGGCCGCCGGCCATCTTTTCCTGCAAGGTCGCGTTCTGCATCGACGAAATGCCGATCAAGGTCAGCAGCAACAGGAACACCAGGCTCATCAGCAGCGCCATGCCGCGCTGCGCCCCGGGAGCCGTTCGATACGAAGTCATCGGCAACTCCCTCACAACAGGCGATTGCGCAAGGCGGCCACCACATTGAACGTCTGCGGCCGCACGCGCGCCTGGGGATCGCTCAGGGTCAGGCTCAAGCGCACGCTGCGGATCCGTGCCGGGTCTGCGGGATCGCGGCTATAGCTGGAGGCCGCGACATCCGTGGCGGTGCTGGCGATGCCGAACGACACGTCGAACGCACTGACATTGTTCACCAGCACCGCCTGGCCGGAGCCTGTGCCGGTGCCCATCAGCAGTTGATCGTCCTTCAAGCTGTACACCAGGCGCCGCACCGCAAACGCCTGCTGCCCCGAGGGGGCCTTGCGGGTACCGGTATAGGCGGTGGCGCTATTGCGGCAATCGCTCAGCACGGTCCAGGTCGGGGTGCCAGCGCTGTCGCCGATATCGGCCGTGACCAGCGTCAGCCGGTGGTTGACGTTGTCCCAGCGGATCGGTGTTTGCGCATGGCCGGCGAAGTCCGCGGCAATGCTGGCATCGGCGATGCTCTGAAGGCAGCCGAACATGCCGGCCATGCGTATCTCCTGGATCATCTTGCTCAGCACGAAGCGCGCATCCTCTTGCAGGCTGGCCGATACGTTCTGGCTGACATAGGTGTTTTTGGCCGAGATGAAAATCTGCGTCACGCCCAAGGCCACGATCAGGCTCAACGCCAGCGCCACCAGCATTTCGATCAGGCCGAAGCCGCTGTTCCCGCGTCTCATGGCTTGCTCCCCGGATCCACCGCCACCCGGCTGCTCAGGACAAAACTGCGGGAGCCTTCAGCAGGCTGGGCAGAAACATGGGCGGCACGGGCGTCGTCCCAGGTGATGCTGATGGTGAACACGCCCTGCTTGAGGCTGATATGGCCCTCGGCGGTCGGCCCGCCGAAACTCTCGACATTGCGCTTGAAGTCATAGAGGTCCTGGTCCCGAACCACGCCGAAATTGCCGGCCTCGGGAGCTGCCACGGTGTAGTCCGCGGCGCTGTTGGCGCGGATGCGATCGAGCATGTCATAGGCGATGAAGCTGGCCTGGCTGGTCATCAATGCACTGTCGGTGTAGCGCAGGGCATTGAGCTGGACCGCCGCCGCACCGAGCAGGCCGACGCCGAGAATCAGCACCGCCACCAGCACCTCGATCAGCGTCATTCCGGCCTGCACGCTCCTGCCCGTCATTTGCACTCCCCGTTTACCGCTATCCGTCCGTTCAGGCACAGCGTGATCGTCCTGTGTTGCTCGCCCAGCACATAAGTCATGACCGGCGGGACCGCTGCCGATACACCGCCCAACGCGTTGAAGCCAATGCTGTCGAATTCAGAGGTTAGCGTCAGCCGGGCGCCGCGACTGACCGCGGGAACAACCCGCAATACATTCGTCGCCGGTCCGTCGCCTTGATAAATCGACAGCCCCCGGCTCCAATCCGAATCGACCGCGGCCGGGCGCAAGTGAACCGGCAAGCCGCTGTCGATCGCCTCCAGACGCGCGTAATTCAAGCTGCGCAGCAGTTCGCTGATGTCGCTGTCGGCCTTTGAGCGCTGCGCCATCTGACTGAACGCGGGAACCACCAGGGTCAACAAAACCGCCGAAACTGCCAGGGCCACCAGTAATTCGATCAGCGTGAAACCTTCTGTACGGTGACGCATGCCATCCCCTTGAGCGGCCAGCGGCTATAACTGGCTCTGGCACTTCGAACCTTCATAGACCGAGGGTTTGAGGTTTTGCTCAATGGCCGGGCAAGGATTGTCCGGACCTGGCGCACTCCATGGAGGGAGAACCATGCCGCAGAAGGGTTTCGGCCTGATCGAAATAATCGTGGGCCTGGCGCTTGCCAGCCTGCTGATGCTGTTCGCCAGCACCTCATTCGGGGAGTTGTTCCAGTCGACACGCCGGCTGGATGCCGCACAGATGCTTGCCAGCGGCATTCGCAATGCGCGCACCGAAGCCATCCTGCGTCAGCAGCGAACCGTGATTCACGGGTTGAACGATGACTGGAGCCAAGGCTGGCGGATCATTCTGGATATCAGCGGCGAGGGCTCGCAGGACAGCGATAACCCGGTATTGCTTGAACGCCGGGGGGACGCCCGGGTGGCGATTGTCGGCAATCGCCCGGTGGAGCATTTCGTGCGCTTCAGTGGCCTGGGCGATCCGCAGCTGCCCAGCGGCGCCTTTCAGGCCGGGACGCTGCACATCTGCGCGGCCGATCCGGGAACGAGCCAGCACCAGGTAGTGCTTTCCCGCAGTGGGCGGGTCAGCCTGCGCAGCGACAAGGCCGCGCAGGCGTTATGCGACAGGCAGGGCTGATCAGAGCAGGGAGCGAACGCGCAACTCTTTGGGCATGGAAAAGGTGATGTTTTCTTCGCGGCCGGCCAGTTCGTCGGCGCCGGTGGCGCCCCAGGCGTGCAACTGCTCGATCACGCCCCGTACCAGCACCTCGGGAGCCGAAGCCCCGGCGGTGATGCCGATGCGCTCGACACCGTCGAACCAGCTGCGTTGCATGTCCTCGGCACCGTCGATCAGGTATGCCGGAGTGGCCATGCGCTCGGCCAGTTCACGCAGGCGGTTGGAGTTGGAGCTGTTCGGGCTGCCCACCACCAGTACCACATCGCACTCGTCGGCCAGTTGCTTGACCGCGTCCTGACGGTTCTGCGTGGCGTAGCAGATGTCGTCCTTGCGCGGCCCGCCAATCGCCGGGAAACGCTGGCGCAAGGCATCGATGACCCGGCTGGTGTCGTCCATCGACAAGGTGGTCTGGGTAACGAACGCCAGCTTTTCAGGATTGCGCACCTGCAACTCGGCGACGTCTTGCTCGTCTTCCACCAGGTAGATCGCACCGCCATTACCGGCGTCGTACTGGCCCATGGTGCCTTCGACTTCCGGGTGGCCGGCATGGCCGATCAGGATGCATTCGCGACCGTCGCGGCTGTAGCGCGCCACTTCGATATGCACCTTGGTCACCAGCGGGCAGGTCGCATCGAAGACTTTCAGGCCACGGCCCGCCGCTTCGCTGCGCACGGCCTGGGAAACGCCGTGGGCACTGAAGATCACGATGACGTCATCCGGCACCTGGTCCAGCTCCTCGACAAAGATCGCGCCGCGAGCGCGCAGGTCTTCGACGACAAATTTGTTGTGCACCACTTCATGACGCACGTAGATCGGCGGCCCGAAGACCTCCAGGGCGCGATTGACGATTTCGATCGCGCGGTCCACGCCAGCGCAGAAGCCACGGGGGTTGGCGAGTTTGATTTGCATGCTGTGCCTCGTGTCTTGCGGGCAAGGAATATTCGGTGCAACCGCTTCGCGATTGCTCGCTGGCCTGCTCGCGCCTACAGGAACCTTATGGAGACTGTAGACGCGAGTCGGCTCGCGATGCCTTTAAAGCGCTTTAACGTCGATGATCTCGACATCAAAGGTCAAGGTTTTACCGGCCAACGGATGGTTGAAGTCAACCGTCACCTGGGTGTCATCAAAGGCTTTGACCACGCCTGGCAGCTCGGTATTCGCCGCATCGTTGAAGATCACCAGCAGGCCTTCGGACAGCTCCATATCCTGGAACTGCGAACGCGGGATGATCTGCACGTTTTGCGGGTTCGGCTGGCCAAAGGCGTTTTCCGGCTCGATGGTCAAGTTACGCTTGTCACCCGCCTTGAAGCCGAACAGGGCCGCTTCAAAACCTGGCAACAGGTTGCCATCACCGACCTTGAAGGTCGCCGGGGCCTTGTCGAAGGTGCTGTCCACCGTGTCGCCGTTCTCCAGGCGCAATGCGAAATGCAAAGTGACTTCCGTGTTCTGGCCGATGCGTTGTTCAGCCAATACCTGTTCAGTCATGAACGGCTTCTCCGGTTTTCTTGCTTTTGAACATATCCAGCGCAAGCATCACCGCACCCACGCTGATGGCGCTGTCGGCAAAGTTGAACGCTGGGAAATACCAGCGGTTCTGCCAATGCACCAAGATGAAATCGATCACATGGCCCAGGGCGATGCGGTCATACAGGTTGCCCAGCGCGCCGCCCAGCACCAGTGCCAGGGCGACCGCCAGCCAGGTTTCGTTGCGCCCCAGGCGCTTGAGCCAGACCACCAGCACCGCGCTGACCACCACCGCGATCAGGGCGAACAACCAACGCTGCCAGCCCGAGCTGTCCGCCAGGAAGCTGAATGCCGCACCGGTGTTGTAGGCCAGGGTCCAGCTGAAGTAATCCGGGATCACCACGATCTGCTGGTACATCGACAGCGAGCTTTCGAAGTGCAGCTTGCTGGCCTGGTCGATGACCAGGACCAGCACGCTCAACCACAGCCAGCCCAGACGGCCGAAACGGCCCGTGGCATTAGGCATAGTGACGAACCTCGCCTGCGCCGCTGATGTTGTCGACGCAGCGACCGCAGATTTCCGGGTGCTCGGGGTGCACGCCGACATCTTCACGGCAGTGCCAGCAACGGGCGCACTTGGCGAAGCTCGACTTGACCACTTTCAGCTTGAGGCCGGTGACTTCGGTTTCCACCGCATCCGCCGGTGCCTGCGCGAAAGGCGCAACGCTGGCGGTGGAGGTGATCAGCACGAAGCGCAGCTCGTTGCTCAGCTTGGCCAGGTCGGCGCTCAGCGCTTCCTCGGCGTACAGGGTCACTTCGGCTTGCAGGTTGCCACCAACGGCCTTGGCCGCGCGCTGGATTTCCATTTCCTTGTTGACCGCGACCTTGACCGCCATGATCCGCTCCCAGTAGGCACGATCCAGCTCGAAGCCTTCCGGCAGCTCGCTGAGGCCCTGGTACCAGGTGTTGAGCATGACCGACTCGTTGCGCTCGCCCGGCAGGTACTGCCACAGCTCGTCGGCGGTGAAGGCGAGGATCGGCGCGATCCAGCGCACCAGCGCTTCGGAGATGTGGAACAGCGCGGTCTGGCACGAACGACGGGCCTTGCTGTCAGCGCCAGTGGTGTACTGGCGGTCCTTGATGATGTCCAGGTAGAAACCGCCCAACTCCTGCACACAGAAGTTGTGCACCTTGGAGTAGACGTTCCAGAAGCGGTACTCGCCGTAGTGCAGTTCCAGCTCGCGCTGCAGCAGCAGGGTACGGTCCACGGCCCAACGGTCCAGGGCGAGCATTTCTTCGGCCGGCAGGATATCGGTGGCTGGGTTGAAGCCGCTCAGGTTGGAGAGCAGGAAGCGCGCGGTGTTGCGGATACGCCGGTAGGCGTCGGCGCTGCGCTGCAGGATCTGGTCGGAAACCGCCATTTCACCGGAGTAGTCGGTGGCCGAGACCCACAGGCGCATGATGTCGGCGCCCAGGGTGTCGTTGACCTTCTGCGGCGCGATCACGTTGCCCAGGGACTTGGACATCTTGCGACCGTTCTCGTCGACGGTGAAACCGTGGGTCAGCAGTTCGCGATACGGCGCATTGCCATCGATCGCGCAGCCGGTCAGCAGGGACGAGTGGAACCAGCCGCGGTGCTGGTCGGAACCTTCCAGGTACAGGTCGGCACGCGGGCCGCTGGCGTGGCCCATCGGGTGCGAGCCGCGCAGTACGTGCCAGTGAGTGGTACCGGAGTCGAACCAGACGTCCAGGGTGTCGCTGATCTTGTCGTATTGCGGGGCTTCGTCGCCCAGCAACTCGGCCGCGTCCATCTTGAACCAGGCTTCGATGCCTTCCTGCTCGACGCGCTTGGCAACGATTTCCATCAACTCGACGGTGCGTGGGTGCAGATCGCCGCTTTCCTTGTGCAGGAAGAATGGGATCGGCACGCCCCAGTTGCGCTGACGGGAGATGCACCAGTCCGGACGGTTGGCGATCATCGAATGCAGGCGCGCCTGGCCCCAGGCCGGCACGAACTGAGTCTCTTCGATGGCCTGCAACGCACGCTGGCGCAGGGTGTTACCGCTGGTTGGCTGCTTGTCCATGCCGACGAACCACTGCGCGGTGGCGCGGTAGATCAGCGGGGTCTTGTGGCGCCAGCAATGCATGTAGCTGTGGCTGATGGTTTCGGTGTGCAGCAGCGCACCGACTTCAGTCAGTTTGTCGACGATGGCCGGGTTGGCCTTCCAGATGAACTGGCCGCCGAAGAACTCCAGCGAGGTGGCGTACACGCCATTGCTCTGCACTGGGTTGAGGATGTCGTCGTTGACCATGCCGTAACGCTTGCAGGTCACGAAGTCGTCTTCGCCGTAGGCTGGCGAGGAGTGAACCACGCCGGTACCCGCGCCCAGCTCGACGTAGTCAGCCAGGTACACCGGCGACAGACGATCGTAGAACGGGTGACGGAAGTTGATCAGCTCCAGCGCCGAACCCGGGGCAGTGGCGATGACCGAGCCTTCCAGGTTGTAGCGAGCCAGGCAGGACTCCACCAGCTCCTCGGCCAGGACCAGCAGCTTGTCGCCAGCGTCGACCAGGGCGTAGTTGAACTCAGGGTGAACGTTCAACGCCTGGTTGGCCGGGATGGTCCACGGAGTGGTGGTCCAGATCACGATCGAAGCCGGCTTGCTCAGCGTGGCCAGGCCAAAGGCGGCGGCCAGCTTGTCTGCGTCGGCGATCGGGAAGGCCACGTCGATGGTCGAGGACTTCTTGTCCTGGTACTCGACTTCCGCTTCAGCCAGGGCCGAGCCGCAGTCGAAGCACCAGTTCACTGGCTTGAGGCCCTTGAACACGAAACCGCCCTTGACCATTTCCGCCAGGGCGCGGATTTCCCCGGCTTCGTTGGCAAAATCCATGGTCTTGTACGGGTTGGCCCAGTCGCCCAGCACGCCGAGGCGGATGAACTCGGCTTTCTGGCCTTCGATCTGCTCGGTGGCGTAGGCACGGCACAGCTCACGGGTCTTGTCCGAGGACAGGTTCTTGCCGTGGGTGACCTCGACCTTGTGCTCGATCGGCAGACCGTGGCAGTCCCAACCCGGAACATAAGGCGCGTCGAAGCCCGCCAGGGTCTTCGAGCGGATGATCATGTCCTTGAGAATCTTGTTGACCGCATGACCGATGTGAATCGAGCCGTTGGCGTAGGGCGGACCGTCGTGAAGTACGAACTTCGGACGATCCTTGCCAATTTCGCGCAACTTACCGTACAGGCCAATGCTGTCCCAGCGCTGCAGAATCTGCGGTTCGCGCTGAGGCAGGCCGGCCTTCATTGGGAAGGCGGTGTCCGGAAGGTTTAGCGTGGCTTTATAGTCGGTCATTTAAGGCTCTTCATTAGCGATTGGCGCTATGGATACGTGCAACTTCGGCACGGGCGGCGGCGACATCCGCGTTGATCGCCGTCTTCAGCGCCTCCAGAGAGGCGAAACGCTGCTCTTCACGCAGCTTATGGTGGAAAACCACCGTCAAACGCCGGTCATACAGATCGCCGGCAAAATCTAAAAGATGGACTTCCAGGTGGGCCTTGCCATCACCTGCTACCGTCGGCCGCACGCCGATATTGGCGACGCCCGGCCAGGTCTTGCCGTCGATGTCGACATCGACCAGGTACACCCCGGACAGCGGTACGCGACGGCGCTTGAGCTGCACATTGATGGTTGGCGTACCCAACTGGCGCGCCAGCTTCTGCCCGTGCAGGACCCGCCCGGCGATGCGGAACGGGCGACCGAGCAGACGCTCGGCCAATACGAAATCGGCAGCCGCCAGCGCATTGCGGACCTGGGTGCTGCTGACGCGCAGGCCATCCAGTTCGACGGTCTGCGCGGCCTCGACGGTAAACCCGTGGGTGATACCGGCCTTTTGCAGGAAATCGAAGTCACCGACCCGGTCGCAGCCAAAACGAAAGTCATCGCCGACTTCCAGGTGCTGTACACCCAGGCCGTCGACCAGGATGGTCTCGACGAACTCACTGGCGCTGAGCTTGCTCAAGCGCTGGTTGAACGCCAGGCACAGGACCCGGTCGACGCCCTCCTCGGCCAGCAGCTGCAACTTGTCGCGCAAGCGTGCCAGGCGGGCCGGGGCGGTATCCGGAGCGAAGAACTCGCGCGGCTGCGGCTCGAATATCACCACGCAGCTGGGCACGCCCAACTCAAGCGCACGCTCACGCAGCCGGCCCAGGATAGCCTGGTGGCCACGGTGAACACCGTCGAAGTTGCCAATAGTGGCGACACAGCCCCGATGCTGGGGGCGCAGGTTGTGGAGGCCTCGGACCAGCTGCATAACGCGCTTCTTGCTCATAAAGTGGTCGATTATAACCACACCCGACGGCCGGTGACAGGCAACAGCACGCGCCAAAGTGATCGAACCGACAAAACCACTGCCTCGCCGGCGTCCAAGTGCCTCAGGACCTCAGTGCAACGCCTTGCGATTGAAGTCGCGCAGACGGAAGCCGAACAACGCCAGCATGCCGAAATAGGCCACCACGCCCGCCACCACCAGCACACCCAGACGCAGGAAGCGTGCAAGCATATTCCCCTGATCCCAGGCCGGCATGAACTGCATCAGCCCCAGCAACACCGCCGACATCACACTCACCGCGACGACCAGCTTGAGGGCAAACTTGCCCCAGCCAGGTTGCGGCAGGAACATCTGCTGCTTGCGCAACTGATAGAACAGCAAACCCGCGTTGATACAGGCCCCGGCGCTGATCGCCAGCGCCAGGCCCGCATGTTTCAGCGGGCCGATGAACGCCAGGTTCAGCAGTTGCGTGACGATCAGCGTGAAAATCGCGATTTTCACCGGGGTACGGATGTTTTGCTGGGCATAGAAACCCGGCGCCAGAACCTTGATCACAATGATCGCGAGCAAACCGACCGAATACGCGACCAGCGCACGCTGGGTCATCGAGGCGTCGAAGGCGCTGAACTGGCCGTACTGGAACAGTGACACCGTCAATGGCTCCGCCAGAATCCCCAGGGCCAGCGCGCAAGGCAGCACCAGCATGAAGCACAGGCGCAGGCCCCAATCGAGAATCCGCGAATATTCATGCCGGTCCTTGTTGGCGTAAGTCTTGGCCAGCGTCGGCAGCAGGATCGTGCCCAGCGCCACTCCCAGAACCCCCGAAGGCAGCTCCATCAGGCGATCGGCGTAATACATCCAGGACACCGAGCCAGCCACCAGGAACGAGGCGAAGATGGTGTTGATGATCAGCGAGATCTGGCTCACCGAGACCCCGAGAATGGCCGGCAGCATCTGCTTCAGCACCCGCCAGACCCCGGTGTCGCGCAGGTTCAGGCGCGGTAGCACGAGCATGCCGATCTTTTTCAGGTGCGGCAGCTGATACAGCAGCTGCGCCAGGCCACCCGCCAGAACCGCCCAGCCCAGGGCCATGACCGGCGGATCGAAATAAGGCGTCAGGAATACCGAGAACACGATCATGGCGACGTTCAGCAACGTCGGCACGAACGCCGGGACCGAAAAGCGGTTCCAGGTATTGAGGATCGCCCCCGCCAGGGAGGACAACGAGATCAGCAATATATAAGGAAAGGTCACGCGTAACAGATCGGTGGTCAGCGTGAATTTTTCCGGGGTGTCGACAAAACCTGGCGCCGTCGCCCAGATCACCCAGGGCGCGGCGATGATCCCCAGCGCCGTCACCAGCGCCAGCACCAGGGTCAGCAGGCCGGACACATAGGCAATAAAAGTCCGGGTCGCCTCCTCACCCTGCTGGCTTTTGTATTCCGCCAGGATCGGCACAAAGGCCTGGGAAAAAGCCCCCTCGGCGAAGATGCGGCGCAGCAGGTTGGGCAGCTTGAAGGCGATGAAAAAGGCGTCCGTCGCCATTCCGGCGCCGAATGTGCGCGCAATGATGGTATCGCGCACGAACCCCAGAACCCGGGAAAGCATGGTGATAGAGCTGACAGCGGCCAACGACTTGAGCAGGTTCATGGAAAGGTTTTTTGCCTGTAGATAAACAGCAGGCGAACAATGCGCCCACTTGTGCGATACTCCGCGCCGCAACAGCACAGAGCCAAAGCTCGCGAGTTTACAGGTCAAGCGCCGGAAATAAATATCCCGCCTCTTCAGATCCAACCACTCAGCGGAACGCATCACCTGCCCTTGACAAGACTTCAACTCATCGGCATGATTCGCGGCCTATTTTGTTTGCTATTTCCCAAAAAGTCTTTCGAGGAGCTCGACGGTGGCCAACTCACCTTCCGCCAAAAAACGTGCAAAACAGGCTGAGAAGCGTCGCAGCCACAACGCCAGCCTGCGTTCCATGGTTCGTACCTACATCAAGAATGTAGTTAAAGCCATCGACGCAAAAGACGCTGAAAAAGCGCAAGCTGCTTATGTTCTGGCCGTGCCAGTTATCGACCGCATGGCCGATAAAGGCATCATCCACAAGAACAAAGCTGCTCGCCATAAAGGTCGTCTGAATGGCCACATCAAGGCTCTGAACCTTGCTGCTGCAGCCTAAGCGACACGCTTGTTAAAAAACCGACCTCAGGGTCGGTTTTTTATTGTCTGCGATTTGCTGCCTTGACCACCAAACCACTATCGCCAGCAATCGAACATCGACCGGCAGCCCCCACAGAGCACAACCACTGCAGGAGCCAGCCCCGAAGGCCGTTACGGGGTTTGCGCCCAAGGCAGGATCGGAATCGCCGTCACCGCATTCTGCGGACTGCCCTCGATCAACCGATCGCTATAGACCAGGTACACCAGGGTATTGCGCTTCTTGTCGAGGAAACGCACCACCTGCATGGTCTTGAACACCAGCGAAGTGCGTTCCTTGAATACCTCTTCGCCATCCTTGAGTTCACCCTTGAAGCTGATCGGGCCGACCTGACGACAGGCAATGGAGGCTTCGGCGCGATCCTCCGCCAGACCCAACCCACCCTTCACACCACCGGTCTTGGCGCGCGACAGGTAGCAGGTCACGCCCTCCACCTTCGGATCATCGAAGGCCTCGACCACAATGCGGTCATTAGGCCCGACAAATTTGAACACCGTCGACACCTGGCCGATTTCTTCAGCGCAGGCCAGCAGCGGCATCGCCAACAGCATTCCCAACAACCCTTTTGCTACACGCATTGGTTTTTCCTTAGACCAGAATCAGGTTGTCACGGTGAACCAGCTCGGGCTCAGCCATGTACCCCAACAAACCGACAATCGCATCAGAGGACTGACCGATGATTTTTTGCGCCTCCAGAGCGCTGTAGTTGGCCAGGCCGCGGGCGATTTCACGCCCGTCCGGCGCCACGCATACCACCATCTCGCCACGACGGAAGCTGCCCTGAACCAGCTTGACCCCCACCGGCAGCAAGCTTTTGTTGCCCTGGGACAAGGCCGACACCGCACCATCATCCAACACCAGGGTGCCTCGGGTTTGCAGGTGCCCAGCCAGCCATTGCTTGCGCGCCGCCAGCATGCCGCGCTCAGGCGACAGCAAGGTACCCAGGCGCTCACCCGCCTTGAGGCGATCCAGCACACGCTCCAGACGGCCACCGACAATGATGGTGTGCGCCCCGGAACGGGCCGCCAGACGCGCCGCGCGCAGCTTGGTCTGCATACCGCCACGCCCCAGCGCGCCACCCGTGCCGCCCGCCACTGCGTCCAGCGCCGGATCGTCGGCACGCGCCTCGTAAATCAGCTGGGCATCGGGATTATTACGGGGGTCCGCATCGAACATGCCGTCGCGATCCGTGAGGATCACCAGCAGATCGGCCTCGACCAGGTTGGCCACCAGGGCCGCCAGGGTGTCGTTGTCGCCGAAGCGGATCTCATCGGTAACCACGGTGTCGTTTTCATTGATGACCGGAATCACCTTCAGCTCGACCAGCGCACGCAAGGTGCTGCGGGCATTGAGGTAACGCTTGCGGTCGGACAGGTCGTCATGGGTCAGCAGAATCTGCGCAGTGTGCAGGCCGTGCTCAGCAAAGCTCGACTCCCAGGCCTGCACCAGGCCCATCTGGCCAATGGCCGCGGCCGCCTGCAGCTCATGCATCGCACTCGGTCGTGCGGTCCAGCCCAGGCGGCTCATGCCGGCCGCGACCGCGCCGGAGGAAACCAATACCAGCTCGACGCCAGCCTCATGCAAGGCCACCATCTGCTCGACCCAGACACCCATTGCCGCGCGATCCAGCCCTTTGCCGTCCGCCGTCAGCAGCGCACTGCCGATCTTCACGACCCAGCGCTGCGCACCTGTCACCTTACTCCGCATCTTCTTCAACCTTAGCTTGAGAGCCACGCGACCGAGCGCGCCCATAAAGTTATTCGTGGCTACGTTTCCCGGATACTAAAACGCCGCTCAGTGAGCGGCGCTTGTAGTTTACTGCAACGAATCAGTCGCGGACGTAAATGATTTCCGGACCATCTTCGTCATCCACATCCTCCTCATCCCAATCATCGTCGCCGATGTCGTGCACGCTCTTCACGCCGCTGCGGCGCAGGGCACGCTGGTCGTCCAGAGCCTGCAACTGGGCACGCGCCTCGTCCTCGATACGCTGATCGAGCTCGGCCAATTCGTCGGCGTAGGCCGGGTCGGCCGCCAGACGATCGGCACGATCCTCCAGATACCGCATGATGTCGCGACTCAGGCGCTCGGTACCGTCTTTGGAAATAGCCGAGATCACGTACACCGGACCGGTCCACTCCAGGCGATCGACGATCTCCTTGACCCGCGCTTCATGCTCCTCCTCGAGGATCTGGTCGCATTTGTTCAGCACCAGCCAGCGATCACGCTCAGCCAGGGACGGGCTGAACTTGGTCAGCTCGTTGACGATCACTTCCGCCGCATCGGCCGGACTGCTTTCATCCAGTGGCGCCATGTCCACGAGGTGCAACAGCAGACGAGTACGCGCCAGGTGCTTGAGGAAACGGATACCCAGGCCCGCACCATCCGAAGCGCCTTCGATCAGACCCGGAATGTCGGCGATCACGAAGCTCTTCCAGCGGTCGACACTGACCACGCCCAGGTTCGGCACCAGGGTCGTGAACGGATAGTCAGCCACTTTCGGCTTGGCCGCAGACACCGAACGAATGAAGGTGCTCTTACCGGCGTTCGGCAAGCCCAGCAGACCAACGTCCGCCAGCACTTTCAGCTCCAGCTTGAGGTCACGCTGCTCACCCGGCTTGCCCGGCGTGGTCTGGCGCGGCGCGCGGTTGGTACTGGACTTGAAACGGGTGTTACCCAGACCGTGCCAGCCGCCCTGTACCACCAGCAAACGCTGACCAGCCTTGGTCAGGTCACCAATCACTTCCTGGGTCCCGGCGTCGATCACCGTGGTGCCGACCGGTACGCGCAACTCGAGATCCTCACCCTTCTTGCCGGTGCAATCGGTACTGCCGCCATTGGAGCCGCGCTCGGCATCAAAATGACGGGTGTAGCGGTAGTCCACCAGGGTATTGAGGTTTTCGTCGGCGATCATGTAGATCGAGCCGCCATCACCACCATCACCACCGTTCGGACCACCGTTTTCGATGAACTTTTCCCGACGGAAACTCATGCAGCCATTGCCGCCGTCGCCAGCTTTTACTCGGATCGAAACTTCATCAACGAACTTCATAACAAAACGCCTCTCGCCGCACGGGCGAGCCGAAAAACACTAAGACATAAGACTCTTGCAAAAATGAGCGCAGCGACCCCGATCAACGGCCGTAACATCCAGCGCTGGCAGCCCATACAAACAGTTTTGCAAGAGACTCACCCCACAAACGAAAAAGCCCCGTCGCGAGACAGGGCTTTTCCAGCGATCGCGCAATTAAGCCGCGACGACGCTCACGTAACGACGACCGAAGGCGCCTTTTACTTCAAACTTGATCACGCCTTCGATTTTCGCGAAGAGGGTGTGATCCTTACCCATGCCAACGCCGTAGCCAGCGTGGAATTGGGTGCCGCGCTGACGCACGATGATGTTGCCGGCCTTGATGACCTGGCCGCCATACATCTTCACGCCAAGGCGTTTGGCTTCTGAGTCGCGACCGTTACGGGTACTACCACCAGCTTTTTTGTGTGCCATGAGTTCAATTCTCCTAGTGAGGAATTAGGCTGAAATTAAGCCTGAATACCGGTGATTTTGATCTCGGTGAACCACTGGCGGTGGCCCATACGCTTCATGTGGTGCTTACGGCGACGGAACTTGATGATGCGGACTTTATCGTGACGACCTTGGGAGATCACTTCAGCCTTGACGGTTGCGCCAGCAACAACAGGTGCGCCGATGTTCACGTCGTCGCCATTGGCAACCAACAGAACGCGGTCAAAAGTCACGGATTCGCCAGTGGCGATTTCCAGTTTTTCGATCTTCAGGTATTCACCTTCAGCGACCTTGTATTGCTTACCGCCGGTAACGATTACTGCGTACATGGTATTTCTCCGATAATCCTGCTCACCCAGCTCTTTATAAGAAGAGGTATTGGCTGGCATGGCTGCATGGGGCTGGAACGGCCCAAGTGCAATTGCGTAAGGCAGGTGCTGCCCAGGAAGTTCAGGGTGCGCGATTGTACGCAAGCTGTCTTGGCGATGCAAGGGGCCGTCCATCGCGCCTTGACAGCCCCGGACGTGGGTCCTAGCATGCCGCGCAACCCTTCTGGAGCACCTGTCGCTGATGCAACCCCAAGCTTTCTACCGCGCGGTGGCGGACGATTTTAGCGCCGTCGACGGCATCATCAAGAAGCAGCTGACCTCCCGAGTGCCGCTGGTATCGAAAATCGGCGACTACATTACCTCGGCCGGAGGTAAACGCCTGCGTCCTTTATTGGTGCTGCTGTGTGGCAAGGCCCTGGGTCGCGAAGGCGACGACCTGCGCCTGCTGGCCGCCACCATCGAATTCCTGCACACCGCCACCCTGCTGCATGACGACGTGGTCGACATGTCCGGCATGCGCCGCGGCCGCTCGACCGCCAACGCCATGTGGGGCAACGCCCCGAGCGTACTGGTGGGCGACTTCCTGTACTCGCGCTCCTTCGAGATGATGGTCGAGCTGGGCTCGATGCCGGTGATGAAGATCCTTTCGCAGGCCACCCGCATCATTGCCGAAGGCGAAGTGCTGCAGCTGTCGAAAGTCCGTGATGCCAGCACCACCGAAGAAACCTACATGGAAGTCATCCGCGGCAAGACCGCGATGCTCTTCGAGGCCTCGACCCACAGCGCCGCCGCCCTGGCCGGCGCCACCGAAGAGCAGAGCGAAGCCCTGCGCACCTTCGGCGATCACCTGGGCGTGGCCTTCCAACTGGTGGACGACCTGCTCGACTACCGTGGCGATGCGGAAACCCTGGGCAAGAACGTCGGCGACGACCTGGCCGAAGGCAAGCCGACCCTGCCGCTGATCTACACCATGCGCGAAGGCACGCCGGAACAGGCTGCCCTGGTGCGCCAGGCGATCCAGAAAGGCGGTATCGAAGACCTGGAAAGCATCCGCGCTGCCGTGGAGGCCTCAGGCTCCCTGGACTACACCGCGCAACTGGCCCGCGACTATGTCGCTCGCGCCATTGCCTGCCTGGAAGCCCTGCCGCCGAGCGAATACCGCGACGCGCTGGTGGAACTGAGCGAATTCGCCGTAGCCCGCACCCACTAAGATCCGATTGCACACAAGCCCGCTCCTGCCCTGCGCAGGAGCGGGCTTGTTCGTGATGTTTTCCCCCCTCGATCCCCCGCTATACCCCATCCCCAAGCAAAACCCTATATAATGTGCGCTTTTTAGCCTTCCTGAATCCGAGGAGCCTTAGTGAGCACGTTGCCACCCTGCCCGAAATGCAATTCTGAATACACCTATGAAGACGGCGCCCAACTGGTCTGCCCGGAATGCGCCCACGAATGGTCCGCCAATGGCGAAGCCGAGGCCGCATCCGATGAAACCGTAAAAAAGGACTCGGTCGGTAACGTCCTGCAAGACGGCGACACCATCACCGTGATCAAGGACCTCAAGGTCAAGGGCACCTCGCTGGTGGTCAAGGTCGGCACCAAGGTCAAGAACATCCGCCTGTGCGATGGCGACCACGACATCGACTGCAAGATCGACGGTATCGGCCCGATGAAGCTCAAGTCCGAGTTCGTCCGCAAGGTCTGATATTCCGGCTATCGCCCCGTGCCAGGCACGGGGTGAAGCCCTCCCCGCTCCCGCCAGACTCCCCTCATTTCCCGCTACATATCAAAAGGCCAGCCCTTTTGACCCACAACAATTTCCACACAGAAAAAAGCAGAAACCGCCAATAGGTACTTGCTATTCATTGAATAAGAATTATTCTCATTGAAACCCATCAAGGAGATGAGACTCATGACTTATTTGATCGACGCATGGCTGGACCGCCCACACCCTTACCTGAGAATCCTGCATCGGGAAACCGGGGAAGTCTGTGCGGTACTGGAAGAAGAAGCCTTGAACGAGCTGCAGGATCAGGGCGACCTGGACCTCAACGGCCTGAGTTCCAGCGAGCCGGTGGTGCTCAAGGAACTGGTGCGCAACCTGTTTCTGTTCTGCTATGCACGGGCCTTGCGCCCTGCTGGAACAGCCGAAGGGCAAGGCCTGAGCGCAAAAATACGTCTATGACCCCACCTGACCCCTCTGCCAAGGCAAGCCTTCTCGCGATCCCTACACCGCAAACACGGCGTATGGATCGCGAGCAAGCTCAACCCGGCAGCTGAGGCTTACAGAACGTCGAGCAGCTCGACGTCAAATACCAGAACGCTGTGCGGCGGGATGCTGCCAACGCCTTGCGCGCCGTAAGCCAGCTCGCTCGGCACGTACAGACGCCATTTGCTACCGGCATTCATCAGTTGCAGCGCCTCGGTCCAGCCAGCGATCACGCCGCCGACCGGGAATTCCGCAGGCTGGCCGCGCTCGTAGGAACTGTCGAACACAGTGCCGTCGATCAGGGTGCCGTGGTAGTGGGTACGCACGCTGTCTTCACGAGATGGCTTGGCGCCTTCGCCCTGGGTCAGCACTTCGAACTGCAGGCCGGAGGCCAGTGTGGTGATGCCTTCACGCTTGGCGTTTTCAGCCAGGAAAGCCAGGCCTGCGCCAGCAGCAGCTTCAGCCTTGGCAGCGGCTTCGGCCTGCATGATTTCGCGGATCACCTTGAAGCTGGCGGACATTTCTTCCTGGCCTACACGGCTAGGCTTGCCGGCGAACGCGTCGGTCAGGCCAGCCAGGATGGCGTCCAGGCTCACGCCCGGTGGCGGGTTGTCACGCAGCTGGTCGCCCAGCTGACGGCCGATACCGTAGCTGACGCGGGTTTCGTCGGTGGACAGATTTACTTCGGACATGACACTGCTCCGCTGTGCGGACGGCTCGAAAATCCGCCGTGCGTACACAGCGCATCCCGGGACGCCCGGAACCAAAAGGGCGAGCAGACTAGCACAGATGCCATGGCGATGATGAACGTGCGTCCCGCTTGTCAGGCCGAGCGGACGGCGAGGGGCACCCGCAGGCTGTCATCGGTACCGGCCGAGAGGCCACACATCTCGTCATGCACTGAGGCATGGATCAGGTTGAAGGGCAGCTTGGGAAAGGCGTGCAACACTTCCCGGGCATGCTCCACCGAACGCAGATGCAACATCTGACCATGGGCGTCGCTCAACGGATAGGCCGCCCCATGCATCCGCGCCTCGAGCAGATAGATGCCGCCTTCGAGGGAGATCAGGTTCAGCTCGTCGATTTTTCCGGCGACGGCATAAGCATTCAACTCGTGCAGGTTCATGAGTGCACCTCGCGCAGTTCAAGCCCGTGACCTTTACAGGGATATGCCTCGGCCGGTAAAAGCACAAGCCACAAACGACGCCGCCCGTCCGTTTCACAACGGCCGGGCGGCGCGGCTACAGCGGTGATCAGGCGATCAGTGCTTGGTCAGCTTGTCCAGGTAGCCCATGGCGAAGGCCGAAATCACAAAGGTCATGTGGATGATCACGTACCACATCAGGTACTGCGGCTCGATGTTCTTCGCATCCATGAATACCCGCAGCAGATGGATCGAGGAGATCGCCACGATGGACGCGGCCACCTTCATCTTCAGCGAGGAGGAGTCCATCTTGCCCAGCCAGTTGAGCTTTTCCTTGTCCTCGTCGATGTCCAACTGGGACACGAAGTTCTCGTAGCCGGAGATCATCACCATCACCAACAGGCCACCCACCAGCGCCATGTCGATCAACGACAGCAGCACCAGGATCAGATCGGACTCGGCCATGCTGAACACGTTGGGAATGACGTGGAAGACTTCCTGGAAGAACTTCAGGGCCAGGGCCAGCAGCCCCAACGACAGACCAAAGTAGATCGGCGCCAGCAGCCAGCGCGAGGCGTACATTGCATTCTCGATAAAACGTTCCATTGAATCTCACACAGGTCTGAAAACGGCGGCGAGTATATCAGCCGCCCAAAAGCCCATAAACTGCAACCAAATCCATTACCTGCGCGTCTGCCAAAGCGTTTTCTGCTAGTGTCGGAATCATGTGAACAGCTCAATGACATCGGACAGGAAGCCTGGAGAATGGATTTGCGATTGCCTTTGGCGGGTACCGGCCTGTGTATCGCGGTACTGCTCAGCAGCGGCTGCTCGCCCAGCGACGAGAAGCAGCAAGTCAGCCTGGAACAGAAAACCGCACAGTTCGAACAATCCCTGGACGCTATCCAGGACCCCAAGCTCAAGGACGCCATCGCCGACCTGGGCGGTTCGCTGTTACTGCTCGAACGCGCGCAACTGCGGCTCCAGAACAAGCTCATAGAGACCGAATACGGCGATGACGCCCTGGCCCTGCTCAAGCACTACCCCAGCCCGCAGGCGCTGGTCGACACCTACCTCAACGGCCTGTTCGTACTGCGCAAGACCTCCAATTCCGACTACCTGACCGACCTGCAGCCGGTGTTTCCCTTCAGCTTCAACATGCCGGCGCAATTCCCCTTCCCCCACGGCCTGGAATGGCAATCCGTGACCCTGAACAACGGCAAGGTCATTGCCTTCCAGCCCGAATGGTCGGAAACCGATCCCGGCATCCAGTTGAGCCCGTCCAGTTCCAACCTGACCAACCCGGATGACCTGACGGTGACCTACCCGTTCATCGAAGGCCTGGAAGTCGAAAACAAGAACCAGCCCCAACCCGTGACGCTGCAAGGCAAGGCCGAAGTGATCGCGCCACACCAGGTCCTCACCTTCGAACTGGGCAAGGCCGATATCGGCAAGCAACGCAGCACCAAGAATGTCAGCGTGAAACTGTTGTCCCTGGACAAGAACAGCGCCGAAATCGAGTTGACCAACAGCGCCCCACTGTCGCCCGAACTCAGCGAGACGCCGCTCAACCCATTGCTGGTGCAGGCACGGGACACTACCGGGCAGATCCTTTCGCGCTCCGGGTCGATCAACGAAAACAGCCAACAGATCGCCTTCTACACCAAACAGCTCAGCGAAATGCAGAAGCAGAAGGCCTGGAGCCAAGCGTTCGAGCAGCAGCTTGAAAATGAGCGCAAAGCCTTCGAGCGCGAACAGCGCAGCCATTACACCAAGGTGTATTTCAACGGCCTGATCGACAAGCTCGAAGTCAATGTGCTGGACTTCTCCGCAGCCACCATCACCCGCAAAGACCTCAATCTGCCGGTGCGACGGTTCGACCCTCTGACCACCGACAGCAAGATCCAGCCCCTGCCCATGCCGGTAGTGGTGTATGACGACCAGGCACCGAACTACCTCAAGGGCGCCAACCTCGACCAAGAAACCTTGAAGAAAAGCGTGGTCGTTCATCAATCCACCGAGGACGCCAGCGCGGCGCGGATCGAGTTCGACCACCCGAGAACCTTCAATGACGAGTTGCTGGGCACGTCCTTCTCCACCGGCGACAGCCCCGTGACCTTCTTCACCCAGAACGAAAACGGCAAACGCGGCGAGCCCATCGAACTGCCATCGGAGGCAGTCGAGGTCGATCCGATGCGCAGCTCGATCACTTACGACCTGACTCTGTTCCCGGAAACCCCGGCTTACGCCGTCGGTGCGATCCCGCTGTTCCTGGCCAGCATCGAGAAGAAAGCCCTGCCCGTCAGCCAGCTACCCAAAGGCCTGGAGCTGCGGGGCAATGCGCTGATCGTCGACCAGCGCCTGTTCCCGTCCGAGGCCTGGCGTTTCTACGCCAAGGACGGCAGCGGCCAGTACCTGAAGGAGATTCTTGCAGTCAGCCATGAGGCGCCGGCAAACGGCCCGGCCTTGTTCGACGTGCATTACTTCTATGGGCAGCCCACCGAGCTGGAAACCTACCAGCGCAGCGAACTCAACACCGTCGAATATGGCTTTGAGGTCAAGCTCGACAAGCTGGAGAACCCACCACCCGCCGAGTAGGACTCAGCGGTAGGGATTAACGGGAGATTGCGTCAATGGCGGCAGCGTTCGCCATTGATCTGCCGTAGTTGTGCCTGAAGGTGCAGGCACCAGATCTGCGGATCGTCGGCCAACTCATAACCATGGGTGGTCAGGCTTTCGACGATGGAATCAAGGATGGATTCGGCCACGCTGGGACCGCAGAAAGGTCCCTGGGCCTTGATGGCCGAAGGTTGCTCGCCAGCCATTCCGGCCGCGAACAGTAGGGTCCACATTCCGTTATCTCCCGCCAGCGGGCGGATACTGCATTCGATACGGGTGACCAGGCCAAGACACTGGCGGGTAAGGCAGAGGTTGCGCGACATGGCGGCGACCCTCGGTAGATCCGGTATTCAGCCCTCATGTGAAGACTGTTTCGATCCAGTGACGACTGTCGTTCTCCTTGCCTGAGAATAGGAAGAAAAGCCTGAGAAGCAAAGTTGACCGGCTGAACAGGCGCCGAATGGTCTATTCGCGAAAGTTGACGCCAGCGGACCGGCGCCGCGACGAAGGCCGAGCCCTCGTCGCGGCAAGGCTCATGCCGGCTTGGTTTGCGCCAATGCCTCTTGCGCCTGCTCTTTTTCCGCTTCCTTGAGGTCCTCCTCGCTGACCATTTCAGCGATGACCCGCAGGCGCTCCACCACCCGCGCGTTGACGCTGCCTTCCGGGAACTGGCCATCCGCATCCGGCTCGCCCGCGGGCTCGCCGACCAGCAGGCTCAGGGCCTCGTCAGCCTGGCGCACGGCATACACGTGGAATTGCCCGGCGCGGACCGCCGCCAGCACCTTCTCATCGAGCATCAGAGTGGCGACGTTGGCGTGAGGAATAATCGCACCTTGCTCGCCCGTCAGGCCCCGAGCTTCGCAGAGGCGGAAGAAGCCTTCGATCTTCTCGTTGACCCCGCCAACCGCCTGCACTTCGCCGAACTGGTTGATCGATCCGGTAATGGCAAAGCATTGCTTGAGCGGGGTTTTCGACAAGGCCGAGATCAGCGTGCACGCCTCGCCCAGCGATGCACTGTCGCCATCGACGTAACCGTAGGATTGCTCCAGCGCGATGCTCGCCGAGATCGCCAGGGGGAATTCCTGGGCGTAACGACTGCCCAGGTAGCCGGTGAGAATCATCACGCCCTTGGAGTGAATCGGCTGGCCGAGATTGACCTCGCGCTCGATGTCGACGATACCGCTGCCCCCCGGGTAGACCGTGGCGGAAATCCGCGCCGGCACGCCAAAGGCCGAGTCGCCCACTTCCAGCACCGTCAGCCCGTTGCACTTGCCCACGGCGGCGCCATCGGTGTCGATCAGAATGATCCCCGCCAGCATGTCGTCGAGAATCCGCGCCGAAACCCGCCCGGTGCGTGTGGCCTTGGCTTTGAGCGCCCGTTCGATGTGCCCGGCATCGGTCATCTCGTCCGAGGCCAGGTGACGGATGAAGTCCGCCTCGCTGACCAGCTGGAACAGATCGCCAATACGCGCCGACAAGCGCCCCTGGTGCTCCGCCAGCCGGGCGCTGTAGGTCGCCAGGCGCGCCACCGCATCCGCGGTCAGCGGCGCCATGCCTTCTTCGGAAGTGCGGGTCTTCAGCAGTTGGGCGAACTGTTCGAGGCTCTCGTCCACCATCGGGATGTCTTCGTCGAAATCCACCAGTACACGGAACATTTCCTGGAAGTCCGGATCCAGGTCCTGCAGCGTGTAGTACAGCTGGCGGGCACCGATGATCACGACCTTGACCTGCAACGGGATGTGTTGCGGGGTCAGGGTCACGGTGGCCAGGCGCCCCAGTTCGCCCAGCGGCGACTCCATCTTCAGCTTGCGCGATTGCAGGGCCCGTTTGAGGGCATCCCAGACAAAGGGTTCGCTGAGCATCTTCTCGGCTTCAAGAATCAGGAAACCGCCATTGGCCCGATGCAGGGCACCCGGACGCAACTGCCGGTAAGTGGTGTAGAGCGCGCCCTGGTCGGTGCTGTATTCGATGCGGCCAAACAGGTTGTCGTAGGTCGGGTGCGGCTCGAACACCACCGGCGCGCCGCCACTGGCCGGGTGGCCGACCACCAGGCTCGGGCCGTACTGTTCTTCCAGCAGCTTGCGGGCCGCGGCGTCGGTCTTGCTGTCGTCCACCAGTTGCTCGACCACGGTCTTGAGCAGGTACACCTGCATGGCTTGCAGGTAACCACATACACCGGCGTTTTCCGCGTACTTCTCGGACAGTGGCGCCAGCAGCGGCTGCAAAGCCAGGGTAATGGTTTCTTCGTTGAGGTGACGCAACTGGTTGCTCGACTCGCGCTTCCACTGCGGCAGGCTCGCCAGTTCTTCGTTGAGGCGCTCTTCCAGGGCGGAAATGTCCTCATGGAAACGCTCGCGATCAGCTTCGGGCAATTGCGCGAACTCGGCCTCGTCCAGCGCCTTGCCATCGAGCATCGGGGTGAAGGCGATATTGCTGCTGTCGCGGTACAGCGCGACGTCCTTCTCCAGCGCCAGGCGCTCGATAACGTCGAGGGCACGGTCGTAACGCTGGTTGAACGCGCGGTCGATGGCGCTTTTCTTCTGTTGATAGGACGGATGCTCGAAGACCGCCGGAAAGGTCGCCAGCAGGTTGTCGATCAGGCCGTTGATGTCACTGATGAACGCACCCGCGGCCCCCGAAGGCAGCTCCAGCGCGCGCGGCTCGCGCGGCTCATCGAAATTGTTGACGTAGACCCAGTCGGACGGGGTCTGCAGACGTTTACCTTCAGCCTTCAGGTAGCGTTTGACGAAAGAGAAGCGGCCAGTGCCGGGCTCGCCCATGACAAAGACGTTGTAACCGGGGCGTGGCATGGCCACACCGAACTGCAAGGCTTCGACCGCACGTTCCTGGCCAAGCACACCGCGAAAGGGCTCCAAATCATTGGTGGTCGAGAAGCTGAACTGTTCAGCGGAAAACGGACGGGTCAGCGCTTCGGGCGCTAGACGCAAGCTGGCAGCAACAGGATCAGGCATCGGGCTTCCTTACATCAGGCGGGGCAGATGGGGCATTCTGGCGCCGGGTACAGCGGCTGGCAAGGCGCGACGTAGCGAAAGCGCGGACAGATCCCCGGCCCCACGCAGACAGCATAAAAACCGTCTATTTCAAGGAATGTCATGCAAAAAAACACGGAACCCTTGGAATCTGCCTAAACTCCAAGCTGCGCGGCTGGACTAATAACCGGCCCACTGGCGCCGACATGGGCCAGAACCCTTGTCCATTGGTTTGCACACAAAGAGAACAAAGCTATGAAACGGATTCTTCTCGGTACTCTCTTCACCGCTGTTTCCATCAATGCAATGGCCCAAGCGCCAGGCGGTCCGGATTGTGGGTGGGGCAACCTGCTGTTCGAAGGACAGCGCGGCACTCCGGCTCACTTCCTGGCCTCCACCACCAACGGCACCTCCGGTAACGCGACCTTCGGTATGACTTCCGGCACCAACGGCTGCTCGACCAACAGTGCGCTGACTTACGGCGGCAAATCCTGGTTTGCCATGAATGGCATGATGAACGAGCTCTCCGAAGACATGGCCAAAGGTGAAGGCGAAGCGCTGACCACCTACGCCGTGGTCCTGGGCGTCGCTCCTGAAGACCGCGCGCACTTCGCCGCCGTCACCCACGAGCACTTCCAGCAGATCTTCAGCAAAGCCGATGTGACCGCGGAAGATGTGCACACCAACACCCTGGCCGTGCTGAAAAGCGATGCACGCCTGGCCAAGTACGCCACCCCGGCTTAATCTCGACCCGCCCGCTCTTTTCGGGGAGCGGGCTTTTGTTTTTCGGACATGACCCCTCCCGGGTCTTTGTTTTTTCCGACTCAAGTTGCCCACCATGCTCAAACGCCTTGCCTCCCTGGCGCTCTGTGTCTGCGCCCCGCTGTCCGCCGCGCCACAAATCGACCACTCACGTTTGCAGCAACTGGCCAGCGATCCGTTCTGGATTTCCCTTGGCCACTACGAAACCGCCAAGCTCGGTGGCTGGCGCAGTTATGTCAGCGACCCGAAGTTTTTCCTCGCCAAAGACGGTGCCGAACACCCCGACGCCGAACTCAAGGCCACCCTTGACGCGCTCTACGCCCCCGCCGGCAGCGGCAACCAGCATGCTCAATGCGTGTACCCCGCCCGCACCCGCTGGCTCAAGGCCCAGCTGCGCCTGAGCGATCTGCCGGCGGTGGACTGCAATGAGTTCAACCAATGGTTCAAGGACGTCTCGCCCCACAGCACGGTGATGATTTTCCCGGCGGCCTACCTGAACAGCCCGTCGTCGATGTTCGGCCATACCCTGCTGCGCATCGACCAGGCCGACGTCCAAAGCAACCACACTGCCCTGCTGAGCTACGCGATCAACTTCGGTGCCTATATCGAAGGCTCGGACAACAGCATTCTCTATGCCTGGAAAGGCCTGATGGGCGGCTATCCCGGCCTGTTCGCCCTGGTGCCCTACCAGGAAAAGCTCTCGGAGTACCGCAGCCTGGAAAACCGCGACCTGTGGGAATACCGGCTGAACCTGACCCAGGCCGAAACCGAACGCATGGTCGAGCACGTCTGGGAACTGAAGCAGATCAAGTTCGACTATTTCTTCTTCGACGAGAACTGCTCCTACCGCTTGCTCGAGCTGCTGCAAGTCGCCCGTCCGAGCCTGCGCCTGACCGGGCAATTCCCGTTGACGGCGATTCCTACCGACACCGTCAAGGCGGTGAAGGAAGCCGGCCTGGTGGAGAAGATCGAATATCGTCCGTCCCGCGAACGTGAGCTGCTGGAGCGCGCCAAGCCGCTGAGCAGCGACGAACAGCAATGGGTGCTGAAGGTCAGCGCCGACCAGCAACAGCTGCAGGAGCCGGCCTTCAAGGCCCTGCCACGGGACCGCCAGGCGTTGATCATCGATGCAGCCTATCGCCTTGAGCGCTACCGGGCCAACGGTCAAGAGCGCGATCCGCAACGGGCGCAGCGCAGTTTCGAGCTGTTGCGGGCGATCAACCGCAACCCGCCGCCCGAACTGTCCATCGAACGCCCTGGCCTGCCGGAAGACGGCCATGAATCGCGCACCTGGCAGGTCGGCGTGGGCACCCGCGGCGACCAGGCCTTTGGCGAATACGGGCTGCGCATGGCCTATCACGACCTCAATGACAACGCCGAAGGTTTCCCCCTGGGCGCACAGATCGAAATCCTGCAAATGAAACTGCGCCAGTACGAAGGCAACAATTGGCAGCTACAGCAACTGGACCTGGCGACCATTCGTTCGCTGACGCCGCGTAACGAACTGCTGCAACCCTGGTCCTGGCAGGTCACCGGCGGCCTGGAGCGGGTGCCGGGCAAACACGACGATGAAACCCTGGTCAGCCATGTCAACGGTGGCGGTGGCGGCACCTGGCAGCTCAGCGAGAACATGCTCGGCTTCGCCCTGGGCACCGTGCGCGTCGAGCACAACGCCGATTTCGCCGGTTTCATCACCCCGGCGGCCGGCTTCAACACCGGCCTGCTGTGGAAAAACCCGTTGGGCAACTTCAGCGTCGAAGCCAAGGGCGATTACTTCACCAATGGCGAGGTGCGTCGCAGCCTGAGCCTCAACCAGCAATGGGAGCTGTCGCGCAACCTGGGCCTGCGCCTGAGCGCCCAGCGCGAGTTCAGCCACCTGGCCACGGCGGAAAACGAGGTGATGCTGGAACTGAAGTGGTACCACTACTGACGCCCGGTAGCATTCTTGCCGCGCTTTCACAGACCACTGACGAATCCCCTTCTAGACTTTCTCTATCAGCCGTTGAACGGCGTGGGAGTCAGAGATGTGGTGGTATGCGGTAGTGGCAGCGTTGCTAGCGTTGATGACCGGTTGCGAGACGACCCACGAGCAGTTGCTCAAGCAGGGTTATCCGCCGGCCTTCGCCGACGGCTTCGATGATGGCTGCGCCAGCGGTCGCCAGGCCGCCGGGGCGATCAACGGCGAATTTCGCAAGAACGTGCCGCGCTACCTCAAGGACCCGCAATACGCCGAGGGCTGGAGCGACGGCTTTCGCCAGTGCCAGGCCATGCTGGAAAACCAGGACCGCAACGATTATCGGGAGCGTCACTGGGACGAACGCGAACGCGCCTGGCAAGAAGAAAAAGACCGCGAACGCCGCGCGAGCCTATCGCTCACAGTAAGTCGCTTTCAGGCATGGCCAGAAACCAAAAGGCTGCGACCATGGCCCAAACCTCCATTACGGGAAAACGCCCATGAGCCGAGCCTTCGTCAATGAGGAACTGACTGCCGCCCAGGCCGACCAACCCGTGGAACGGCAGATCAGCGCACAGCCCAACTACGTCACCCCGCAGGGCCTGAGCGAACTGCAGGCCAAGGTCGCGTTCCTGCAAACCCGGCACAACGAACAATCGGCGCTGGGCGACCAGGCGGACCCACAGCAGCTGGCCGATATCGAACGCGATATGCGCTACTTCAACCAGCGCCTGCAAAGCGCCCAGGTGGTTCCCGAGGCGACATCGCGGTCGAAAGTGCAGATCGGCAGCCGGGTCATCTTCGCCGACGAGCACGGCACCGAGCAGTGTGTGCAACTGGTGGGAGAGGATCAGGCCGATGTCGCCAAGGGCCTGATCAATTGGGGCTCGCCGTTGGGCCGGGCGCTGCTGGGCACCCAGCTTGGCGATGAAGTGCTGTGGCAGCGGCCGGCGGGCGATCAGTTGATCGAGGTGATCCGCATCGACCCGGCTTAAACCACGCCCTGGGCCAGCATGGCATCGGCGACCTTGACGAAGCCGGCGATGTTGGCCCCTTTGACGTAGTTGATCCGGCCGTTTTCTTCGCCGTAATGCACGCAGGCGTGGTGGATCGACTGCATGATGCCGTGCAGCTTGCTGTCCACCTCGCCGGCGTTCCACAGCAGGCGCATGGCGTTCTGCGACATCTCCAGCCCGCTGACCGCCACGCCCCCGGCGTTGGACGCCTTGCCCGGGGCGAACAGAATGCCGGCCTCGATAAAGATATCCACAGCCTCCAGGGTGGTCGGCATGTTCGCCCCTTCAGCCACGCACATGCAGCCGTTGCGCAGCAGCGTGCGTGCCGACTCAGCGTCCAGTTCGTTCTGGGTGGCGCACGGCAGCGCGATGTCGCACGGCAGCGCCCAGGGGTGCTGTCCGGCAAGGAACTCGAGGTTGAACCGCGTCGCCAGCTCGCTGATGCGCCCGCGCTTGACGTTCTTCAGCTCCAGCACCGCCTGCCATTGCTCCTCGGTCAGCCCGGCCTCGCAGTACAGCGTGCCTTCGGAGTCCGACAGGGAGATCACCTTGCCGCCCAGGTCCATGACCTTGCGCGCGGCGTATTGCGCCACGTTGCCGGAGCCGGAAATCGCCACGCGCTTGCCCTCCACCCGCTCGTCACGGCGCTTGAGCATTTCTTCGGCGAAGTACACGCAGCCAAAGCCGGTAGCCTCCGGACGGATCAGGCTGCCGCCGTAACTCATGCCCTTGCCGGTCAGCACCGAAGTGAACTGATTGCTCAGGCGCTTGTACTGGCCGAACAGGAAGCCGATTTCCCGGGCGCCCACGCCGATATCCCCCGCCGGCACGTCCACGTCCGAACCGATATGACGATACAGCTCGCTCATGAAGGCCTGGCAGAAGCGCATCACCTCGGCGTCGCTCTTGCCCTTCGGATCGAAGTCCGAGCCGCCTTTGCCGCCGCCCATGGGCAGCGAAGTCAGGGAGTTCTTGAAGGTCTGCTCGAAGGCGAGGAATTTCAGCACCCCCAGATTGACCGAAGGGTGGAAGCGCAAACCGCCCTTGTACGGGCCGATAGCGCTGTTCATCTGGATGCGGAACCCGCGATTGACCTGGACCTTGCCCTGATCGTCGACCCACGACACACGAAACACCACCGCCCGCTCCGGCTCACAGATGCGCTCGAGAATGCCCGAGGTCAGGTAATGCGGATTGGCCTCCAGGAACGGCCACAGGCTGCGCAGCACCTCTTCCACCGCCTGGTGGAATTCAGGCTGGTCCGGGTCGCGTTTTTTCAGGCGGACGAGGAAGTCTTCGACGGATTCGATCATGGGAAAGTCTCGGCAAATTTATTGTCGTTAACGCAGATTTGCCCGGGACTTTAGCAACTCGAACAGCACCATGACAGAGCAAAATGTCGCAGTTATGAATTTAAATGGTGCAATTGATATAAATTTTTCACCATTTTCGGCATTTCACGCACCATTCAGGGGATCCGAATCACCAATAACGCCCCATGTTGGCGAACCCGAAAAACAGGCAAAAAAAACGGAGCCCGAAGGCTCCGTTTCTTTCAAGCAACTTGCCCGGATCAGGCCAGTTTCTTGTAACGCACGCGGTGCGGTTGGGCTGCCGCGTCGCCGAGGCGCTTCTTGCGATCGGCTTCGTACTCGGTGTAGTTGCCTTCGAAGAACACCGCTTGCGAGTCGTCTTCGTACGCCAGGATGTGGGTCGCGACACGGTCGAGGAACCACCGGTCGTGGGAGATCACAATGGCGGCGCCCGGGAAGTCCAGCAGGGCTTCCTCCAGGGAACGCAGGGTTTCGACGTCGAGGTCGTTGGACGGTTCGTCGAGCAGCAAGACGTTGCCGCCCTCTTTCAGGGTCAGGGCCAGGTGCAGGCGGCCACGCTCACCACCGGACAGGTCCTTGACGAACTTCTGCTGGTCGCCGCCCTTGAAGTTGAAGCGACCGACGTAGGTACGCGACGGGATCTCGTAGCTGCCGATGCGGATCTGGTCGGAACCGTCGGAGATCTGCTGGAACACGGTCTTGCTGCCGTCCAGGTCTTCGCGGCTCTGGTCGACGCAAGCCAGCTGCACGGTTTCGCCGACTTCGATGCTGCCCGAGTCCGGCGTTTCCTTGCCCATCAGCATGCGGAACAGGGTGGACTTACCGGCACCGTTACCGCCGATCACGCCGACGATGGCGCCTTTTGGCATGGAGAACGACAGGTTGTCGATCAGCACGCGATCGCCGTAGCCCTTGGTGACGTTCTTGAACTCGATGACCTTGTCACCCAGACGCGGACCGGCCGGGATGTAGATCTCGTTGGTCTCGCTGCGCTTCTGGAATTCCTGCGATTGCATTTCTTCGAAGCGGGCCAGACGGGCCTTGGATTTCGACTGGCGAGCCTTGGCGCCCTTGCGCACCCACTCCAGTTCTTCCTTCATGGCCTTTTCATGGGCCGACTGCTGCTTGGATTCCTGGGCCAGACGATCGGACTTGGCTTCCAGCCAGCCCGAATAGTTGCCCTCGTAAGGAATGCCGGCGCCGCGGTCGAGCTCGAGGATCCAGCCGGCAACGTTGTCCAGGAAGTAACGGTCGTGCGTGATCGCAACCACGGTGCCCGGGAAATCATGGAGGAAGTGTTCCAGCCAGGCCACGGAATCGGCGTCCAGGTGGTTGGTCGGTTCGTCGAGCAGCAGCATGTCCGGAGCGGACAGCAGCAGGCGGCACAGGGCCACGCGACGCTTTTCACCACCGGACAGGTGTTCGACCTTGGCGTCCCAGGCCGGCAGGCGCAGCGCATCGGCGGCGACTTCCAGCTGGCGCTCCAGGTTGTGGCCATCGCTAGCCTGCAGGATCGCTTCAAGCTTGGCCTGTTCGGCGGCCAGCTTGTCGAAGTCGGCATCCGGATCGGCGTAGGCCGCGTAGACCTCGTCCAGGCGCGCCTGGGCGTCCTTGATCACGCTGACCGCTTCCTCGACCACTTCACGCACGGTCTTGGTCGGATCCAGCTGAGGCTCCTGGGGCAGGTAGCCGATGTTCAGCTCGGGCATCGGACGGGCTTCGCCCTCGAACTCGGTGTCGACGCCGGCCATGATTTTCAGCAGGGTGGACTTACCCGAACCGTTGAGGCCCAGCACGCCGATCTTGGCGCCCGGGAAGAACGACAGAGAGATGTTTTTCAGGATTTCCCGCTTCGGCGGAACAACTTTTCCCAGCCGATGCATGGTGAAGACGTATTGAGCCATGATGAACCTAGCGTCAGTGACTGATGAATGGAGAGCGGGCGAAGCCCGGGCCAGGCCATGCGCGGCGCCGGCATTTGATCGCGATCAATGCCTGCGTACGGAAAAAGCCTGATTGTCTGGAGCTGGAGCGCTCCCGCGTAACCGGCAAAGCTACCTCAATGGCCGGGCAAGGTCCAGCCAGCCGGGACTGGCACTTTGCCACAACTCAAGGCATGCTAGCCGCCCTTCGGGCGTCCGGCTTATAGTGCACGTCGCGCCAGTCCAGCCAAACCGCAGGATCACAGTTTGTCCAATGCCACTCCGCCCTTTTCCCTGCGCGCACCTGCACCTGCGTCCGGCTCGCCCCTGCGCGGCACCCTGAAAGGCGTGCTGGCGACCCTGGTCCTGCTGCTGCTCGCCCTGCTGTTCTGGCAACTGCTCGACCAACTGCAACAGACCCGCAAAGACCAGCGTCAACACGCGATCGACTACAACGCCGACCTGGCCGAGCACATCAGCCTCAACCTGGCACTCAATGCGCAGATCGCCCTCAACCTGCTGCCGATCGTCGAGCCGCCCCAGAATGCCGAACAGCAACAACTGCTGCTGAAAAGGCTGCAGCTGTCCCTGCCCGACCTGCAAAGCATCGCGCTGCTGGATGCCAAGGGCCAGCTCATCAGCGACAGTGGCGCCGACGGCCAGGACACCGCATGGCTTGCCGAGCTGACCAGCCGCAGCCGCGGCCAGCGCTACTACTACAGCAACGCCACCAACGGCGCGCTGGTACAGCTGCTGTTGCACCAGCCCAGCGGCGACCTCAAGAGTTACTGGGTGCTGCGCCTGGCACCGTCTTTCGTCCAGTCCCTGCAGCCCAGCCCCGACCAGGGTTTTCACCCGACCTGGGTCATTGAAAACCGCCTGAACCAGAAAACCCTCAGTCGCGACGACGGCAGCAGCACCGCGGTGAGCACCGATGACATCGCCAACAGCGTGCTGGTCGCGCCACTGGGCAATAGCGACTGGCAATTGCGCGGCCTGTTCGACGAGCGCGCGGTGATCGAGCAACTGTTGCCGGCGTTTATCGCCAAATGCCTGCTGGGGCTGGCGTTTTCCCTGCTGCCGGTGATCGCGTTGCTGAACATGCGCCGCCGCCAGCGTCAGTTGCACGAAGGGCGTCGGCGCTATCAGGATATTTTCGAAGGCACCGGGGTCGCTCTCTGTGTCCTGGATATCTCCGGGCTGCCGGCGTTTCTCGACAAGGCGCAACTGCACGACAGCGAACAGCTCAAGGCCTGGCTGGAGCACAACCCCCAGCAGCGCCATCTGCTGCTTGAAGAACTGCGCGTCACCGAGGTCAATCAGGTGGCCCTGCGGCTGCTCAACGTCGACTCCTGCGAGCAGGCCTGGAAACTGCTGATCGAAGGCAGTCCGCTCCACAACAGCGCCATCGGCAACCAGCTGCTGGAGACCGTGATCAACCAGCACAAACAGCTGGAGCTGGAAATCCGCCTCAGCGACGCCCAGGGCCACGACCAGCATCTGTGGCTGGTACTGCGCCTGCCGGAAGACCCCTGCGACTATCGCGCGGTGATCCTCAGCATCAGCGACATCACCAGCCGCAAGCTCATCGAGCTGTCGCTGCTGGAGCGCGAGGGTTTCTGGTCGGATGTGGTGCGCACCGTGCCGGACCACCTTTATGTGCAGGACGTCATCAGCCAGCGGATGATCTTCAGCAACCATCACCTGGGCCAGACCCTCGGCTACAACAAGACCGAACTGCACCAGATGGGCGAGTATTTCTGGGAAATCCTCCTGCACCCGGAAGACGCCGACCTCTATCACCGCCTACGCCAGGAACAGCGGCATGCCGGCTACCTGCAGTTGCTGCAGTGCCATCTGCGCTTTCGCCACTGCAGCGGCCAATGGCGCTGTTTCGACATCCGCGAACAGGCCCTGGCGCGGGACAAGTACGATCAGGTCACGCGCATCATCGGCGTGGCCAAGGACATCACCGACCAGATCGAGGCCAGCGAATCCCTGCGCGACAGCGAACGACGCTATCGCATGCTCGCCGAAAGCATCAGCGACGTGATTTTCTCCACCGACAGTAAAATGGCCCTCAACTATGTCAGCCCCTCGGTGCAGTCGGTACTGGGTTATGACGTGGAGTGGATCTTCCAGAACGGCTGGCAATCGACCATCGCCAACCCGCAACAACTGACCGGCATCTACGCCCTGATGGAGCGGGTCAGCAAGGCCCTGGACAAGCCCGAGCAACTGGCACGCCTGCGTAACCAGGTGCAGACCCAGTTGTTCCTGTTCGACTGCCTGCGGGCCGACGGGCGCAAGATTCCGATCGAGTTGCGCCTGGTGCTGGTGTGGGACGAACACGGCGCTTTCGAAGGCGTGCTCGGGGTCGGCCGCGATATCAGCCAGCAGCGTCGCGCGGAAAAAGACCTGCGCATGGCGGCCACGGTATTCGAGCACTCGACCTCGGCGATCCTGATCACCGACCCGGCGGGCTACATCGTCCAGGCCAACGAGGCGTTCAGCCGGGTCAGTGGCTACGCGGTGTCCCAGGTGCTCGACCAGTTGCCGAACATGCTCACCGTCGACGAACAGCAGGAAGCCCACCTGCGCTATGTGCTCAAGCAGCTGCACCAGCACAGCACCTGGGAAGGCGAGGTCTGGCTCAAGCGCCGCAACGGCGAGCACTATCCGGCCTGGGTCGGCATCACCGCGGTACTCGATGACGAAGGCGACCTGGCCAGCTACGTGTGCTTCTTCACCGACATCAGCGAACGCAAGGCCAGCGAGCAGCGCATTCACCGCCTGGCCTACTACGACGCCCTGACCCACCTGCCCAACCGCACCCTGTTCCAGGACCGCCTGCACACCGCCCTGCAATCGGCGGAGCGGCAGAAGTCCTGGGTGGTGCTGATGTTCCTCGACCTGGACCGTTTCAAGCCGATCAACGACTCCCTGGGCCACGCCGCGGGCGACCGGATGCTCAAGGAAATGGCCACCCGCCTGCTCGATTGCGTCGACGATGACGACACCGTGGCGCGCATGGGCGGTGATGAGTTCACCCTGCTCCTGCAACCGCGGACCAGCCGCGAGATCGCCCTGAACCGGGCGATCCATGTTGCCGAACAGATTCTCGCCAGCCTGGTGAAGCCGTTCGTGCTCGAAGGCCGTGAGTTCTTCGTCACCGCCAGTATCGGCATCGCCCTGAGCCCGCAGGACGGCAACGAACTGAGCCAACTGATGAAAAACGCCGACACCGCGATGTACCACGCCAAGGAGCGCGGCAAGAACAACTTCCAGTTCTACCAGGCCGACATGAACGCCAGCGCCCTGGAACGCCTGGAGCTGGAAAGCGACCTTCGCCACGCCCTGGAACAGCAGGAATTCATCCTCTACTACCAGCCGCAGTTCAGCGGCGACGGCAAGCGCCTGACCGGCGCCGAGGCCCTGCTGCGCTGGCGCCATCCGCGACGCGGGCTGGTACCGCCGGGGGACTTCATCCCGGTGCTCGAAGAACTGGGGCTGGTGGTGGATGTCGGCGACTGGGTCATCAGCGAAGCCTGCCGCCAGCTCAAGGCGTGGCACCAGGCCAAGGTCCGGGTGCCGAAGGTCTCGGTGAACATCTCGGCCCGGCAATTCTCCGATGGCCAGCTGGGCATGCGGATCGCCACCATCCTCAAGGACACTGGCCTGCCGCCGGCCTGCCTGGAGCTGGAACTGACCGAAAGTATCCTGATGCGCGAAGTCAGCGAGGCGATGCAGATCCTCGACGGGCTGAAGAACCTCGGCCTGAGCATCGCAGTCGACGACTTCGGCACCGGTTATTCATCGCTGAACTACCTCAAGCAGTTCCCCATCGATGTCTTGAAGATCGACCGCACCTTCGTCGACGGCCTGCCGTCCGGCGAGCAGGACGCGCAGATCGCCCGCGCCATCATCGCCATGGCCCACTGCCTGAACCTGGCAGTGATCGCCGAGGGTGTGGAAACCCATGAGCAACTGGACTTCCTGCGCGAACACGGCTGCGACGAAGTCCAGGGTTACCTGTTCGGCCGGCCAATGCCGGCCAACAGCTTCGAAGGGCAGTTCAGCAACGACGCGCTGTTCATGTTCGATTGACCCCGGGCATCGCCATCCCTGTAGCCGCTGCCGCAGGCTGCGATAAGGCCGAGGGCCTTCGTGGCCTCAAGAGCACGACCACTGCGTGGTCGATCGCAGCCTGCGGCAGCGGCTACAGGACTCAGCCTGGGCAGCTCATGAACACCACTTGTCTGCGACATGATGTCCTTTCATATGCCATCTAAAACCCGTTGGGTTAGAATGCCCCCCTTTTCTGCCCCGATCCTTGAGGACCGCCATGTTCAGCCGTGATTTGACTATTGCCAAGTACGACGCCGATCTCTTTGCCGCCATGGAGCAAGAAGCTCAGCGCCAGGAAGAGCACATTGAGCTGATCGCTTCGGAAAACTACACCAGCCCTGCGGTGATGGAAGCTCAAGGCTCGGTGCTGACCAACAAATACGCCGAAGGTTACCCAGGCAAGCGTTACTACGGCGGCTGCGAATACGTCGACGTGGTTGAGCAGCTGGCCATCGACCGTGCCAAGGAGCTGTTCGGCGCCGACTACGCCAACGTTCAGCCGCACGCCGGCTCGCAAGCCAACGCCGCCGTTTACCTGGCGCTGCTGTCGGCTGGCGACACCATCCTGGGCATGAGCCTGGCCCACGGCGGTCACCTGACCCACGGCGCCAGCGTTTCCTCCTCCGGCAAGCTGTACAACGCCATCCAGTACGGCATCGATGCCAACGGCCTGATCGACTACGACGAAGTCGAGCGCCTGGCGGTCGAGCACAAGCCGAAGATGATCGTGGCCGGTTTCTCTGCCTACTCGCAGGTCCTGGACTTCCCACGTTTCCGCGCAATCGCCGACAAGGTCGGTGCCTATCTCTTTGTTGATATGGCTCACGTTGCGGGACTGGTCGCCGCTGGCGTCTACCCGAACCCGGTGCCTTTCGCCGACGTGGTAACCACCACCACCCACAAGACCCTGCGCGGTCCACGTGGCGGCCTGATCCTGGCGCGCGCCAACGCCGACATCGAGAAGAAGCTGAACTCCGCGGTATTCCCGGGCGCCCAGGGCGGCCCGCTGGAGCACGTGATCGCCGCCAAGGCCATCTGCTTCAAGGAAGCGCTGCAGCCTGAGTTCAAGGCCTACCAGCAACAAGTGGTGAAGAACGCCCAGGCCATGGCCGGCGTGTTCATCGAGCGCGGTTTCGACGTGGTTTCCGGCGGTACGCAGAACCACCTGTTCCTGCTGTCGCTGATCAAGCAGGAAATCTCCGGTAAAGACGCCGATGCCGCCCTGGGCAAGGCCTTCATCACCGTGAACAAGAACTCCGTGCCAAACGACCCACGCTCCCCGTTCGTCACCTCCGGCCTGCGTTTCGGTACTCCGGCTGTGACCACTCGCGGCTTCAAGGAAGCCGAGTGCAAGGAGCTGGCTGGCTGGATCTGCGACATCCTGGCTGACCTGAATAACGAAGCGGTGATCGACGCCGTTCGTGAGAAAGTCAAAGCCATCTGCAAGAAGCTGCCGGTATACGGCGCTTAATTAGCAGAGCGTTGCATGAAAAGCCCGGCCTTCGCGCCGGGCTTTTTTTCGTCCGCGAATTGTCTGGCCCGGGACCTGTAGCCGCTGCCGCAGGCTGCGATCGGCCGGCACGGCCGCGACACTCTGAAGATCGCAGGAAGGCCTTCGGCCTTATCGCAGCCTGCGGCAGCAGCTACAGGACCAGCACCACTGGTCAGACCGGTCATGCCAATTTTCGGATTTACCCTTGTATTCGCGGGAAACTCGGGCATAGACTGCGCCTGCACTGGACATACCGGTAAGACCACAATAATTAAGTCCCGAATCTGATGCGCTCCGCGCACGGCAGCCGGGACACCGACCAGGATTCCCCTCATGCTCAGATGGTGCTCGCGTTCGATTTTCCTCCAGGTAGTCCTCGGACTGATGCTCGGCATCGTGTGCGGACTGACACTTCCCGAATACTCCTCGCAACTCAAGCCACTGGGCGACGCCTTTATCAAGCTGATCAAGATGCTGATCGGCCTGATCGTCTTCTGCGTGGTGGTCAGCGGCATCTCCGGCGCCGGAGACCTGAAAAAGGTCGGACGCATCGGGCTCAAATCGGTCATCTACTTCGAAGTCCTGACCACCATCGCCCTGGTGATCGGCCTGGTCTTCGCCTTCACCACCGGCATCGGCAGCGGCGCCAATATCCATCTGGAACAGCTGTCCGCCGCCGACATGGGCGACATCGCCCAACGCAGCCAGCACATGCACGGCACCTCCGAGTTCCTGATGGGGCTGATCCCCAACTCGGTACTGGGCGCCTTCGCCGAAAACAACATCCTGCAGGTCCTGCTGTTCTCCGTGCTGTTCGGCAGCGCGCTGAACCTGGTGGGCGAAGCCGCTTCCGGCATCTCGCGGCTGATCAACGAACTCAGCCACATCATCTTCCGCATCATGGGCATGATCGTGCGCCTGGCGCCGATCGGCGTGTTCGGCGCCATCGCCTTCACCACCAGCAAATACGGCCTGGACTCGCTGCAGCACCTGGGCAGCCTGGTGGGCCTGTTCTACCTGACCTGCTTCGCCTTCGTGGCGGTGATTCTCGGGCTGGTCATGCGCTGTTCCGGCCTGCGCATGCTGCCGTTCCTCAAATACCTGCGCGAAGAGCTGCTGATCGTCCTCGGCACCGCCTCCTCCGACGCCGTATTGCCACAGATCATGCGCAAACTGGAGCACCTGGGCATCGGCAGCTCCACGGTCGGCCTGGTCATCCCGACGGGCTACTCGTTCAACCTCGACGGGTTCTCGATCTACCTGACCCTGGCCATCGTCTTCATCGCCAATGCCACCGGTACGCCGCTGTCGATGTCCGACCTGCTGACCATCCTGCTGGTATCGCTGATCACCTCCAAAGGCGCCCACGGGATTCCCGGTTCGGCGCTGGTGATCCTGGCCGCCACCCTGACGGCGATCCCGGCCATCCCGGTGGTGGGCCTGGTGCTGGTGCTGGCGGTGGACTGGTTCATGGGCATCGGCCGGGCGCTGACCAACCTGATCGGCAACTGCGTCGCCACCGTGGCGATCGCCCGCTGGGAAAAAGACATCGATATTCAACGGGCCAACAAAGTCCTGAGCGGCCAGCAGGGCTATGGTTTCCAACCGCGCAAACCGCTGCCCGGCGCGCAGCAGCAGGAGTTCTGAGGCATGCCTTGTGCCTCTCGCCGGCAGGCACAACAATCAGCGCCTGCCATGGGCCTCATCCGCCATATTCCAGGGAGTGAACAGTGATCACCTCGTCAACGGTTGTAAATTCAGTGGTAGAAAAGCTGCGGGCGGCCTTGGCCCGTGGCCAATGGCGCTCCGGCGACATGCTGCCGGGGCAACGTGAATTGGCCGAGCAAATGGGCATCAGCCGCCCGAGCCTGCGTGAGGCGGTGACTGTTCTGGAAACCCTGGGCCTGGTGCGTTCCATGCCCGGCAAAGGCGTGGTGGTGCTGGAGGCCAGCTTCAATGAACAACCGGCCAGCGACAGCGGCGTGGCGGGCGCCAGCCTCGAGGACGTGCTGCAACTGCGCTACACCCTTGAGCCATTCATCGTCGGCCTGGTGGCGCAGTCCATCAGCAGCAAGGAAGTGGGCCAGTTGCGCCTGACCCTGATGGACATGCGCGAGGCCTTGGACGCCAACGACAGCGAAGCCGGGATGAACGCCTACATCGCCTTCCATGAAGAGCTGTTCACCCTGACCTCCAACCCGATCTTCCAGAACGTGGTGCAGCAGACCAGCAACGCCCTCAAGCAGAGCGCTGAGATCCTGCGCAACTCGCCGGAGCACCTGGCCGAACGCCTGGAAGAAAACGAAGCGGTGGTCCGGGCGATCCGCAACAAGAACAGCGCGCTGGCCAGTGCCGAAATGCGCCGGCACATCCTCAGGGAAGGCCAGCGCATGGGCATCGAGCTGAACATCCCGGACGATCATCTGGGCAACTAAGCCGCACAACACTTTCGTATCGGTAACCGGACTGGAGACAGGCCATGGCCAGCTATGCCTTGAACAAACTTGCATTCCCCCTCCCCGCTGCCCTGCCACGGCGCCGCAGCGGCGAGAAAAAACTGCTGGTCGACGATGTCTATCCGCAGATTTTCGATGCCATTCTCGAACAACGCATCGCCCCCGCCAGCCGGTTCACCGAGGACAGCCTCGGCGAAGTGTTCGGGGTCAGTCGCAGCATCATTCGCCAGGTCCTGGCGCGCTTGTCCCATCAACAGGTGATCATCCTGCGGCCCAACCACCGGCCTCAGGTGGCGGCTCCGGACCACGAGCAAACGCGACAGATCCTGCACGCCCGACGCCTGACGGAAATCACCCTGGTCAGGCTCGCCTGCCAGCAACCGGCACCGCGCAACCTCAAGCGTCTGCGGGAGCTGATCGCCGCTGAGCGCGATTGCATCGACCGCGGCTTGCGTGGCCCGGCGATCCGCCTGTCCGGCGAGTTTCACCTGCAATTGGCCGAGGTGGCCGGCAACGCGCCGCTGGCGCACTTCCTCGGCAGCCTGGTGCCGCTGACGTCACTGGCGATTGCCCACCATGAAACCCGCGCCTGCAGCCATTGCGCCTGGCAGGAGCACGCGGCGATTGTCGATGCCATCGAAGACGGTGACGTAAAGGCCGCGGTCGCCTTGATGACCGGGCACCTGGATCACCTGGAGGAAAGGTTGCTCAAGGCCTGCGCGGTTCCACAGTAACCGGCGTTTCGCGAGCACGCTCGCTCCTGCGGACCGGAGCGGGCTTGTTCGCGATGACCTCGTGGCAAATGTGTAACGAAACTACTGCGCCGCCATCCTGGCGAATCCGGCACGGATCTTTTCTTCCGGCAGATCGTCGGCAATGAACACAATCACGCTCTCCCGCGCCTCGCCTTCGGCCCACTCGGTATCCCAGTCGAAACCGTACAGCTTGAGCACGCCCTGGAACACCAGGCGCCGTGGCTCACCGGCAATGTTCAGCACGCCCTTGTAGCGCAGCAGCTGCTTGCCGTGCTCTTCCAGCAGTTCGTTCATGAACTCGCTGAGCCGGTCGATATCCAGCGGCGCGTCGGTGCGCAGCACCAGGCTGGAAATACGATCGATGGAAGGCGCCTTGCTCACCGGACGCAGGCTGACACCGCCGCCCAGGTCGGCATTCAGGTTGAAGCCTCGCACATCCAGCAGTTCGGCCAAATCGATGCGCCCATGCTCGACCACACGGATCGGCGCACGTCGGTTGATCCGGGTCAGGCGCTCGCTCAGCGCATTGAAGGTCTGCTCGTCCACCAGGTCGCGCTTGCTCACCAGCAGGCGGTCGGCGAAGCCGATCTGGGCCTGGGCGATGGTCTGGGTCAGGTGGTGCTCGGCGTGCTTGGCGTCCACCAGGGTGATGATGCCGTCGAGGATATAGCGCTCGCGCAGCTCTTCGTCGATGAAGAAGGTCTGGGCCACGGGCGCGGGGTCGGCCAGCCCGGTGCATTCGATCACCAGCCGGTCGAAGGCGATCTCGCCGCTGTCCAGCCGTTCCAGCAACAGGTACAGCGCCTTGGTCAGATCGGTGTGGATGGTGCAGCAGACGCAGCCATTGGACAGCGTCATCACTTGCACCGGCTCGTCGCCCAGCAACTGGGTGTCGATACCGGCATCGCTGAATTCGTTTTCGATCACGGCGATTTTCAGGCCGTGCTCGGCCTTGAGCAGGTGACGCAGCAAGGTGGTCTTGCCGGCGCCGAGGAAGCCGCTGAGAACGGTGACGGGGATTGGAGAGGACAAAAGCGGTTCTCCTGAAAAAATGGGAACGCAAAAACAACTGTAGGAGCGAGCTTGCTCGCGAAGAACTCAAGGACACCGCGTGCGTTCAGAATGAACTCGGCGTCTTTACGTTTTTCGCGAGCACGCTCGCTCCTACAGAGGGACTAACGAATCAACAGCATTTTGGCCCGGCTTTGCCGCCGTACCGTGCTTCCTGGCGTTCCCGGAAGAACGCCTCGTACGACATCACCGGCTTGTCCGGGTGCTTGGTCTGCATATGCTCGACGTAGTTGTCGTAGTCGGGCATGCCGACCATCAGGCGCGCGGCCTGACCGAGGTATTTACCGAGGCGACTCAGGTCATTGAACACGATTGCAGTCCTCGATCAAGCATCTGGCAGTGCATGGAATGGCGACTCTTTATCCGTGCGTTCTTTTTTACCCCAGGCGGAAATACCCACCTTGAGTGCGTAGAACAGGATGCTGAATACCACCAGCAGGAACAGCACCGTCAGCGTGGCGTTGGTGTAGGCGTTGAAGATCACGTGCTGCATCTGCGTGATGTCCTTGGCCGGCGCGAGGATCTGACCATTGGCCAGGGCATCGCTGTACTTCTTGGCCAGGGCCAGGAAACCGACTGCCGGGTTGGCGTCGAACAGCTTGATGAGGCCCGCGGTGGTGGTGCAGATCAGCAGCCAGGCGGCTGGCAGCAAGGTCACCCAGATGTAGCGTTGACGCTTCATCTTGATCAGCACCACGGTGCCAAGCATCAGCGCGATACCCGCCAGCATCTGGTTGGAGATGCCGAACAGCGGCCACAGGGTGTTGATGCCGCCCAGCGGGTCGATCACGCCCTGATACAACAGGTAACCCCAGAGGGCCACGCAACCGGCGGTGGCGATCAGGTTGGCGGTCCAGGACTCGGTGCGTTTCAGGGCTGGCACGAAGGAGCCCAGCAGGTCCTGCAGCATGAAACGACCGGCACGGGTACCGGCGTCCACCGCGGTCAGGATGAACAGCGCTTCGAACAGGATCGCGAAGTGGTACCAGAACGCCATGGTGTTCTCGCCCGGCAGCACATGGTGGAGGATCTGCGCGATACCGACCGCCAGGGTCGGCGCACCCCCGGCACGGGCCAGGATGGTGGTTTCACCGATGTCCTTGGCCACCGCTTGCAGGGCGTCCGGAGTAATGGCGAAGCCCCAGCTGCTGACCGTCTGCGCCACAGTGACCACGTCACCGCCGACGATGGCCGCCGGGCTGTTCATGGCGAAGTACACGCCAGGCTCGATCACCGAAGCGGCAACCATCGCCATGATGGCCACGAAGGACTCCATCAGCATGCCGCCGTAACCGATGTAACGGGCGTTGGTTTCGTTATCCAGCAGCTTCGGCGTGGTCCCGGAAGAGATCAGCGCGTGGAAGCCGGACACCGCGCCACAGGCGATGGTGATGAACAGGAACGGGAACAGGCCGCCTTTCCAGACCGGGCCGGTGCCGTCGGTGAACTGGGTCAGCGCCGGCATTTTCAGCTCGGGCATGGTGATCAGGATGCCGATCGCCAGGGCGATGATGGTGCCGATCTTGAGGAAGGTCGACAGGTAGTCGCGAGGCGCCAGGATCAGCCATACCGGCAGCACCGCGGCGACGAAACCGTAGCCGATCAGCATCCAGGTGATCTGTACGCCGGTGAAGGTGAAGGCCTTGGACCACACGGGGTCCGCGGCAATCTGGCCCCCCAGCCAGATCGAGCCCAGCAGCAGGAGCACGCCGATGATGGAGATTTCACCGATGCGGCCCGGGCGGATGTAGCGCATGTAGACGCCCATGAACATCGCGATCGGGATGGTCGCCATCACCGTGAAGATGCCCCACGGGCTTTCGGCCAGGGCCTTGACCACGATCAGCGCCAGCACCGCGAGGATGATGATCATGATCAGGAAGCAGCCGAACAGCGCGATGGTCCCCGGGATCCGGCCCATTTCCTCACGGACCATGTCGCCCAGGGAACGGCCGTTGCGCCGGGTGGACATGAACAGGACCATGAAGTCCTGCACCGCCCCCGCCAGCACCACCCCGGCAATCAGCCAGAGCGTGCCGGGCAGGTAGCCCATCTGCGCCGCCAGTACCGGACCCACCAGCGGGCCCGCGCCGGCGATGGCTGCGAAGTGGTGACCGAAGAGAATGTGCTTGTTGGTCGGAACGTAGTCCAGACCGTCGTTGTTGAGCACGGCGGGGGTGGCCCGGCGCGCATCGAGCTGCATCACGTTGTTAGCGATGAACAGGCTGTAGTAACGGTATGCGACCAGATAGATGGCCACGGCAGCGACCACGATCCACAAGGCGTTGATCGCCTCGCCGCGGCGCAATGCCACTACGCCGAGGGCGCACGCTCCTACGATTGCCAGCACCAGCCAGGGTAAGTGGCGTAGCGGGCTATTATTATTTTTCATTTTATTATTCCAGCCAGGGTGGACAAGAAAGACAGCCATCCGGAGTTTAGCGCTACTGGCCCCAAAGGCCACCCCCCACGTTGGTCTAGAGCGTCCTTTTGAGTTTTTTCCTAGGTTTTGCACCGCCTCGGTGCAAGCGTTCCCGGAGCACTGAACCACCCGAGCGAAAAAGCGGTCGCACCTGTAAGGACTCGTCGTCTGGAGTACCCATGCCCGCGCCGCCCAATAGACCGCCGTTGTCACCGCCGCTGCTGTATCTGCTGTTCCTGGTGGCGGCGCTGTCGCTTGCCGACGGTGTGCCCTTGCCGGTCCCGGTCAACGGCTGGCTGCGCACCCTGGCCCTGCTGTTGATTATCGGCGGCCAGGGCCTGTCGTTCTGGGCGATGTGGCGTCTCAGGCAACGGCACACCACCACCAGCAATGCCGGCGAACCCCGGCGCCTGCTGTGCGATGGCCCGTTCGCAATCTCGCGCAACCCCATCAATCTCGGCGACACCCTGGGTTACTGCGCCATCGCCCTGTTGCTCGGCAGCCTGTGGCCGTGGCTGCTGTTGCCGCTGCTGATTTACCTGATGAACCTGACGGTGATCCGGCCGGACGAGCACCATCTGCTGGAGTTGTTCGGCGACCGCTACCGTGACTATTGCCGCAAGGTGCGCCGCTGGCTGTAGCGGGTTGGGCAAACCCGGGTCTATAGTCATTTCACCATGCAGAGGGGCTGCTCATGAGCGAACACCATTCCGATCGTCGCCGTTTCAAACGCATCGCCTTCGATGCCCGTACCGAACTGAGCCAGGGCCCTTATCGCTGGTCCGTGCAGTTGGTCGATCTCTCGCTCAGGGGCATGCTGATCCAGCGCCCCGATCCCTGGCTGGGGGACGAAAGCCAGCCGTTCGAAGCCGATATCCATTTGAGCGATGACGCCGAAGTACGCATGGACGTGCGACTGGCGCACGACGATCACGGTCAGTTGGGCTTCGTCTGCCTGCATATAGACCTGGAGTCGATCGAACATCTGCGCCGGCTGATCGAACTGAATCTCGCCGACCCGCAGGAGCTGGAGCGCGAGCTGGGGGCGCTGCTGGAGGTTTGAGCGCCCGCCTCTTCCCGTCAGCCGTTCAGGGGAACGCCGAGGACTCGGGGAATTCGCTTTCCATATCCCAATAACCGGGCTGTTGCCGACTGGCGGCGGTCCACTGCCCGTCCACCCAGCGATAAATCCGGTAGGTGGTCACAAAATCGTCACCCTCGCTGGCAGGCGCCGAAGACACCTGGGCGATCGACTCGGTAGCCCCCGATGCCGATGGAAGGATCTGCCAGGCCGCCTTGCCGGTCTGGGCCATCGCCAGCGGGCGCTGCTCCCCGTTTTCGTCCCGATACAGTACGGGCTCCAAGCGGCTTTGCGTCGGCGCCAGGATCTGCGTGGCCGGGCCGCTATAGCTGCCCATTGGGGCCGTCTGATCGACGGTAAGGAAAAATGCCGGGTATGGCAGGCCGCTGAGCGGTGCCTTCTCGACCTTCGCCAGCGGGTAGCCCAGGGACTGCTCGGCCAGCACTTCGCCAACCTCCGATACCAGGCGCACCCGAGCCTCCAGCTGCGGCTGGTGCTCGCTGTCCGTCGACTCGTCGAAGGTTTCCTCGTCCAGGCCGCTGCCCCAGCTCTGCGCATGCAATTGCGCGGTGATGCGCCGGTCTTCCAGGACCTCTAGCACCGTGCCGTCGCCGACCAGCAATTCCTGGGCGATCCGATAGCCGTGCGGCGCATCTTCCTGGCTGGCCACAGCCAGGCCGCTTACCCATAACAGCGTAAAACCAAGGGCGCCAAGGCCCGCTCCTGTCATCTGCATCAACTGCTTCCTTTCAGTGGCACAAGGGGTCATTCGAACAGCGCATCCAGCGCCTGCTCCAGACGGGTTACCGCAATGATTCGCAGGCCCGGTGGAGGCTCTTTTGGGGCATTGCCCTTGGGCACGATGGCCCGTTTGAAGCCGTGCTTGGCCGCTTCCTTGAGGCGCTCCTGGCCGCTCGGTACCGGGCGCACTTCGCCGGACAGGCCGACTTCGCCGAACACCAGCAAGTCGTGGGGCAAGGGCCGATTGCGCAGGCTCGACATCACCGCCGCCATCAGCGCCAGGTCGGAGGCGGTTTCCAGCACCTTGACCCCGCCGACGACATTGAGGAACACATCCTGATCGTGGGTCGGAATGCCGCCGTGGCGGTGCAGTACCGCCAGCAGCATCGCCAGGCGGTTCTGGTCCAGGCCCAGGGTGACCCGCCGCGGGTTGGCCAGGTGGCTGTCATCCACCAGCGCCTGGACTTCCACCAGCATCGGCCGGGTACCTTCCCAGGTAGCCATGACCACACTGCCCGGGACTTCTTCCTGGGCTCGGGTGAGAAAGATCGCCGAAGGATTGGAAACTTCTTTCAGGCCGCGGTCGGTCATGCCGAACACGCCCAGTTCGTTGACCGCGCCGAAACGGTTCTTCACCGCCCGCAGCAAGCGCAGGCGGCCGTCGGATTCACCTTCGAAATACAGCACGGTGTCGACCATGTGCTCGAGGACCCGCGGCCCGGCCAGCGCGCCCTCCTTGGTCACATGGCCCACCAGAAAGATCGCCGTGCCGCTCTGCTTGGCGTAGCGCACCAGCAGCGCGGCGCTTTCGCGCACCTGGGAAACACCGCCGGGGGCCGATTGCAGCTGCTCGGTGAAGATGGTCTGGATCGAGTCGATCACCATGACCTTGGGCTTCTCCTGCCGGGCCGTGGCGATGATGGTTTCGATACAGGTTTCGGTCATCACCCGCAGCTGGTCCTGAGGCAGGCCCAGGCGCCGGGCGCGCATCGCCACCTGTTGCTGCGATTCCTCGCCGGTGACGTAGAGCGCCGGCATGCGCGTGGCGATGTTGCACAAGGTCTGTAACAAAATGGTCGACTTGCCGATCCCCGGGTCGCCGCCGATCAGCACCACCGAACCGTCGACCAGGCCGCCGCCGAGCACCCGGTCCAGTTCGCCGGAAGCCGTGGAAAAACGCGGGATTTCTTCGACGCTGACCTCGGCCAGGGTCTTGATCTGCGCCTGCTGCCCGGCCCAGCCGGTACGACCGCTGGGGGCCGCGGCACCGCCGCTTTCCACCATGGTCTCGGTCAGGGTGTTCCAGGCCCCGCATTCGCCGCACTGGCCGGCCCATTTGGGAAAGGTTGCGCCGCACTCGGTGCAGCCGTACATGCGCTTGGCCTTGGCCATCTGATCCCCCGGGCAAAAACCGCGATGATAGCTCAGCTGGAGCGGATCAGCGCGGCGCCACCGTGCGGATTTCGCCCTCGGCCAGACGCGTGGCGCTGTTGCCCAGCGAGTCCTCGGCATTCAGGTCGGCGCCCTTGGTCGCCAGGGCGTCGAGCAGCTCCACCCGCTTGAACAGCCCGGCATACATCGCCGCCGTCTGGCCGGCGCCGTTGCGCTGGTCGGGGTTGCAGTCGGTGGCCAACAGGCGCCGGGCAATCTTCACTTCGCCCTTGAAAATGGCGCCCATCAGCGCCGTGTTGCCCCTTTTATCCTGCACGCAGGCGTCGGCACCGGCGGCCAGCAAACGCTCCACCGCCGGCCCCTGGCCGTGATATGCCGCGAGGATCAGGGCGGTGTAGCCCTTCTCGTCCTGGGTATCGAGGGAATAACCAGCCTCGATAAAGGTATTGAGCATCTCGACGTCACCGCGACGGGCCGCATCGAAGTAGTAATTCTCTAGTTGGACCTTGACCGCCACCGGGTCCGCGGGGGCCGGCTGCTGCGCATGAGCGCCCAGCGAGCAGGCGGCCAGCAGCAGCGAAATGAACAGGCGCATGGTGCGACTCCCTTGTCTCAAAGATTCTGTAGGAGCGAGGCTTGCCCGCGATGACTTCAACCGGGGCAAATACGCTCGTCAGTTAGAACGCCATCACCGGTATTGGGGCCGCTTTACGGCCTTTCGCGGGCAAGCCTCGCGCCTATATAAAGAGGAAGCGTCACGCCAGGGGCGTGACGCGGGGTGGGATCAATCCGACAGCTTGGCGGCCAGGGCCTTGACCCGGGCCAGGTCGCCCTTGGCCACCTTGGTCACGCCAGTGCCGTACTCCGGATCGGCCTTGTAGAGGAACGACAGCATGATGTGCTTGCTCTCGTCATCGGTGGTCGCCAGGGAACCGCCGAAGTTCTCGATCAGGTCCTGACGCTCCTTCTGGCTCAGCGAACGATACAGATCGCCGGCCTGCTTGAAGTTCTGCTCACGCTGGATCTTCGCCTGCTGGGTGCTGCCACTCAGCGCCAGCTGGCTGTAACGCGCGCTTTGCGGCTCTTCACGCGGCATCAGGCGGCTCGGCTGGTAGTTCACGCCGGTGCTGGTGCTGCCGCTGTTCATCGCGCCGTCCTGGTTGCCATTGTTCACCGCGACTTTCGGCGCGTTGATCGGCAATTGCAGGGCGTTGGCGCCCAGGCGGTACAGCTGGGTATCGGCATAGGAGAACACCCGGCCTTGCAGCAGGCGGTCTTCCGACGGCTCGATGCCCGGCACCAGGTTGGCCGGGGCCATGGCCACCTGTTCGGTTTCCTGGAACACGTTGGCCGGGTTGCGGTTGAGCACCATCTGCCCGACCTTGCGCTCAGGCACGCCCGGCCAGATCTTGGTGGCATCCAGCGGGTCGAAATCGAACTTGGCCAGATCTTCCGGCTTCAGGACCTGGACATACAGGTCCCATTTCGGGAAGTCGCCCTTGTTGATATGCGTCACCAGGTCATTGGTCATATGGCTGTAATCGCGCCCCTGCACCTCGACCACTTGTTTGGGATCGAGGTTGTTGATGCCCTGCAAACTCTTCCAGTGAAACTTCACGTAATGCACTTCGCCCTTGGCATTCACCAACTTGTAGGCGTGCACGCCGTTACCGTCCATTTCCCGGTAACTGGCCGGAGTGCCGGAATTGGAATACAGCTCGGTCAGGGTCCGGGTGGCTTCCGGAACATGGGAGAAGAAATCGAAGCGCCGGGAATCGTCATCCAGGTTGGTGCGCGGATCAGGTTTGAATGCATGCACCATATCCGGGAATTTGATCGCGTCGCGAATAAAGAAAGTCGGGAAGTTGTTGCCGACCAGGTCCCAGTTACCGTCGGCGGTATAGAACTTGGTGGCAAAACCACGCGGGTCACGCAGGGTTTCCGGCGAATGGTTGCCATGCACTACCGCGGAAAAACGCACGAATACCGGTGTTACCTGGCCGGCGGCGAATACCTTGGCCTTGGTCAGGTCACTCAGGCTGTCGGTCACGGTGAAGGAACCATGGGCACCGGTACCACGGGCATGCACCACCCGCTCTGGAATGCGCTCGCGATCGAAACGCTGGAGCTTCTGGATCAACTGCACATCCTGCAGCAGTACCGGTCCGGTAGCGCCCGCGGTCTGCGAGTTCTGGTTATCGCCCACCGCGGCCCCGTTGTCGCGGGTCAGAGTGGCGGCCTGTACGGAGAGAGAAAGCATACTGGCGGCGAGTACGCCCAATACGCGTCGTTGGGAAAAACTCCCAAGGCCAATGATCATGGTCATGTTTTATTCCTCTGGTTTTAATCGAACGCATCCAGGTGCGCCTGTCAGAGGCTAGTGACCAAAGAGTCGAACTCTAAATAGAAAGGTCGCAACAGTCTGATTGAAAAAATATTCTGGTATGTAAGAGCAAGCGCGGGTATTTCGCGCGCGATTGATGGCACTTTGTAAACTATTTGCCGTTAACTCGGTCGATAACTGCGAACGCTGTAAGCAGTTGTTGCAAGCAAGATGCCTTGTGCTGAATTACACTGCGTTCACCAACCTCATCTGTAACAAGGAATAACCTATGGGCGTGCTAAGTGAGTTCAAGGCCTTCGCGGTCAAAGGTAATGTGGTCGACATGGCCGTCGGTATTATCATCGGCGCCGCATTCGGCAAGATCGTCTCGTCGTTTGTTGGTGATGTGGTGATGCCGCCAATCGGCTTGCTGATCGGTGGGGTGGACTTCAGTGATCTGGCGATCACGCTCAAGGACGCTGTCGGCGAGACGCCGGCCGTGGTGCTGGCCTACGGCAAATTCATCCAGAGCCTGATCGACTTCATCATCGTTGCCTTTGCCATCTTCATGGGTGTGAAGGCGATCAACCGCCTGAAGCGCGAAGAGGCCGTGGCGCCAACCCTGCCGCCGGTTCCGACCAAGGAAGAAGAACTGCTGGGCGAGATCCGCGACCTGCTCAAGGCGCAGAACAACAAGCCCTGAGACTCCTGCCGCAACAAAACGGCGCCCCTGCTGGTATTGCAGGCGGCGCCATTTTTTTACCAGTAGTTTTCCACCGCCACCTGCCCGGGCCGTCGGGTCAGGCTCAGGTGCATGTCCCGTTGTTTGAGCAAGGCGCGGGTGTCGTCGATCATCTGAGGGTTGCCGCAGAGCATCACTCGCGAGTGCTCGGCGCTCAGGGGTACGCCAGCGACCCGTTCCAGTTCGCCGCTCTCGATCAGATGGGTGATCCGCCCGTTGAGGCTGCCCGGATGCTGTTCACGGGTCACCGTGGTGATGACTTGCAGCTTGTGGGCAACTTCCGCCAGATAATCGCGCTGTTTCAGCTCGGCCAGCAATTGCTGATAAGCCAGTTCCTTGGCTTCGCGCACGCTGTAGACCAGGATGATCCGCTCGAATTTCTCCCAGACTTCGAAATCCTGCAGGATCGAAACAAAAGGCGCGATCCCGGTGCCGGTGGACAGCAGCCAGAGGTCGCGGCCATCGACGAAACGGTCCAGGGTCAGATAACCGAACGCCTGCCGGTCCACCATCAGGGTATCGCCCTCCCCCAGCCGGCTCAGCTCGCTGGTGAACTCACCGCCAGGCACGACGATGGAGAAGAACTCGAGAAACTCGTCGAAGGGCGAAGACACCATGGAGTACGCACGCCACACCGTGCTGCCATCGGCCTTGGTCACCCCCAGCCGGGCGAATTGCCCGGCGCGAAAGCGAAAACTCGCGTCCCGCGTGGCGCGCAGGGTAAACAGGCTGGGAGTCAGGGGCTGGACGTCGAGCAAGGTCTGGCGCGTGTATTTTTCTGCACTGGCAGTCATGGCAGGCTCCAATAAGCGAATGCCCTTAGTGTCCCGCAAAGCGCGCGGCAGAAACACCGGCGGTTTGTAATGGCATAGAGCGCGGGCAATCGAGCGCAAAAAAACGTACCATTGGCCCCCTCTTCGGGCACCTGCCACGCGGCCTGCGCGCCACCTGCCCGAACGGTCCAGCCCGCATCGCGCCCCTCCCGCCGGCAGGACATTCACCGATTACCAAGAGTCCGTCCCATGCCCCTGCTCGAAAGCCCCTTCGCCCAGCTCGACCTGATCCGCCAGCCCGAACAACAGAACGAGCCCCTGCAAGCTTTCGACGCGGCGGACGAGTACCTGCTCAATCACCTGGCCGAACAGCAGCCGACGGCGGACACCCGGGTGCTGGTGCTCAACGACAGTTTCGGCGCGCTGGCGGCCAGCCTGGTCGGACGCGTACAGGTGCAGAGCAGCGGCGATTCGTTTCTCGGCGCGCAGGCGCTGGAGAAAAACCTGGTGCGCAATGGCCTGCCATTCGACGCCGTAACAGTGGTACCGGCCAGCGAGCCGTTGACCGGGCCGTTCGACCGCGTACTGATCCGCGTGCCCAAGACCCTGGCCCTGCTGGAAGAACAGCTGATCCGCCTGCAAGGCCAACTGGCCCCGGGCGCCCAGGTGGTGGCGGCGGCGATGGTCAAGCACCTGCCGCGGGCCGCCGGCGACCTGCTGGAACGCTATATCGGCCCGGTACAGGCTTCGCTGGCGGTGAAAAAAGCCCGTTTACTGATCGCCACCCCGGAGGCGAAAACCCCGGCGGTTTCGCCCTACCCGACCCGCTACAAGCTCGACGAGCCCGCCATCGAGCTGCTCAACCACGCCAACGTGTTCTGCCGCGAAGGCCTGGACATCGGCACCCGCGCCTTCCTCCCGCACCTGCCGAAAAACCTCGGCAAGGCCCGGGTCGCGGACCTGGGGTGCGGCAACGGCGTGCTGGCCATCGCCAGCGCCCTGCACAACCCCGACGCCCATTACACCCTGGTGGACGAATCCTTCATGGCCGTGCAGTCGGCCCTGGAGAACTGGCGTGCGACCCTGGGCAAGCGCGAAGTGACCGTGCGCGCCGGCGATGGCCTGGCCGGCCAGGAACCGCAGTCGCTGGACGTGGTGCTGTGCAACCCGCCCTTCCACCAGCAACAGGTGGTCGGCGACTTCCTCGCCTGGCGCATGTTCCAGCAGGCCCGCGAAGCCCTGGTAGTGGGCGGCGCGCTGTACATCGTCGGCAACCGCCACCTGGGTTATCACAGCAAGCTGGCGCGGCTGTTCCGCGGCGTCGAGCAAGTGGCCGCCACGCCCAAGTTCGTGATCCTCAAAGCCCGCAAATAATCCCCTCTCTGTAGGAGCGAAGCTTGCTCGCGATACGTGCCACGCGGAATGCCTGAAGCACTGCGTTATCGTTCATCGCGAGCAATCGAGCCTCGACCGGCTGCTCCTACGAAAGAAAAAACGTAGCAACCCCAGACCAAAAAAAACCCTCCAGAGGAGGGCTATAAAACCGTGCCGCAAGGCAACGGGATGGGATGAGCGGTAGTAAAAATCAGTGTGTGGTCAGGCCCGCGGCGTTCATGAACATGCGCATCAGGCTGGCGACGATAAACAGCGCCAGCACGCTGCCGACCCAGATCCCGGCGAGCCAGCCCAGGCGCTGCCAGAGCGGTTTTTTCTCGGCTTCTTCGATTTCCTGCAACGTGGGTTTACCAGCCATCATCGAATACTCCTCTCGGAATGGAGACGATGGCGTCGCTCGGGGCGCCATCGCGAGCAGGTCCGCTCCCGCGCGGGGAGCGGCGCATTGACTAGTGGTAGCCGTCTTCGTGGGTGACCTTGCCGCGGAACACGTAGTAGCTCCAGAAGGTGTAACCCAGGATGAACGGGATGATGAACAGCGTGCCCACCAGCATGAAACCCTGGCTTTGCGGCGGCGCGGCGGCGTCCCAGATCGAGATCGACGGCGGCACGATGTTCGGCCACAGGCTGATGCCCAGGCCGCTGTAGCCGAGGAAGATCAGCACCAGGGTCAGCAGGAACGGCGTGTAGTGAGCATTGCGGGCCACCGCGCGCAGCAGGCCGTACATGGTCACCAGCACCAGGATCGGCACCGGCAGGAACCAGAACAGGTTCGGCAGGGTGAACCAGCGCGAAGCGATTTCCGGGTGGGCCAGCGGCGTCCAGATACTGACGACACCGATCACCGCCAGCAGCACGAAAGCCAACGGCCGCGCCAGGTCATGCATCTGCTCCTGCAGCTTGCCTTCGGTCTTCATGATCAGCCAGGTGCAGCCGAGCAAGGCATAGGCCACCACCAGCGCGACACCGCAGAACAGGGTGAACGGTGTGAACCAGTCCAGCGAACCGCCGGCGTACTGGCGGTCGACCACCGGCAGGCCATCGATGAAGGCGCCCAGCGCCAGCCCCTGGAAGAAGGTCGCCGCCACCGAACCGCCGATGAACGCCTTGTCCCAGATGTGGCGCTTGGCTTCCTTGGCCTTGAAGCGGAACTCGAAGGCCACGCCGCGGAAGATCAGGCCGATGAGCATCAGGATCAGCGGCATGTACAGCGCCGAGAGCACCACCGAATAGGCCAGCGGGAAGGCGCCGAACAGCGCGGCACCGCCCAGCACCAGCCAGGTTTCGTTGCCGTCCCAGACCGGGGCGACGGTGTTCATCATCACGTCACGGTCGCGGGAGTCCTTGACGAACGGGAAGAGAATCCCGATCCCCAGGTCGAACCCGTCCATGACCACGTACATCATGATGCCGAAGATGATGATCACGGCCCAGATCAGCGGAAGATCGATACCCATGACTCAATTCCCCTTGTTCAGGCTGGTGCCGTTGTCTTCGGCATCGTCGTCGGCGGCCGACAGCGGACGGGCCGGCGTGCGTTTCTGGCCAGGACCACCGTGGCTGACTTCCGCGCCTTCGTTGGTCTTCGGCCCTTTGCGCACCAGGCGCATCATGTAGCCGATACCGACCCCGAACAGCGAGAAATACACCACGACAAACAGCGCCAGGGTGATGCTCATCTGCATCAGGCTATGCCCGGACGAAGCGTCCGCGGTACGCATCAGCCCGTAGACCACCCACGGCTGGCGGCCGATCTCGGTGGTGAACCAGCCGGCGAGGATCGCGATCAGGCCGGACGGGCCCATCCACAGCGCCAGGTACAGGAACGCACGGTTCTGGTAGATGCGGTCACGCTTGCGCAGCCACAGGCTCCACAGGCCGGTGAGGATCATCAGCATGCCCAGGCCGACCATGATCCGGAACGACCAGAACACGATGGTCGAATTCGGCCGGTCCTCTGGCGGGAACTCCTTGAGCGCCGGCACCTGTTTATCCAGCGAGTGGGTGAGGATGAGGCTGCCCAGATACGGGATCTCGACGGCGAACTTGGTCTTTTCAGCCTTCATGTCCGGCCAGCCGAACAGGATCAGCGGAGTCGGCTCGTTACCGACGTTTTCCCAATGCCCTTCGATCGCGGCGATTTTCGCCGGCTGGTGCTTGAGGGTATTGAGGCCGTGGAAGTCGCCGATCACGGCCTGGATCGGCGCGACGATCAGGGCCATCCACATGGCCATCGACAGCATGCGGCGGATTGCCGGGTTATCGCGGCCGCGCAGCAGATGCCAGGCAGCGGACGAACCGACGAAGAACGCGGTGGCGACAAAGGCGGCCGTGGCCATGTGCGCCAGGCGGTACGGGAACGACGGGTTGAACACCACCGCCAGCCAGTCCACTGGAATCACTCGGCCGTCGATGATTTCGTAGCCTTGCGGGGTCTGCATCCAGCTGTTGGACGAGAGAATCCAGAAGGTCGAAATCAGCGTACCGATGGCCACCATCACGGTGGCGAAGAAGTGCAGCTTGCGCCCGACCCGGTTCCAGCCGAACAGCATCACGCCGAGGAAGCCGGCTTCGAGGAAGAATGCGGTGAGCACTTCGTACGTCAGCAGCGGCCCGGTAACGGAGCCGGCAAAATCGGAGAAGCGGCTCCAGTTGGTGCCGAACTGGTAGGCCATGACCAGGCCCGAGACCACCCCCATGCCGAAGTTGACGGCGAAGATCTTCGACCAGAAGTGGTACAGGTCACGGTAGGTATCGTCGCGGGTCTTGAGCCACAAACCTTCGAGCACCGCCAGGTAGCTCGCCAGACCGATGGTGATGGCGGGGAACAGGATGTGGAACGAGATGGTGAACGCGAACTGAATTCGGGCGAGATCTAGTGCCTCCAAACCGAACATAAGCTTTCCTCTGTCAGGTAATACCGGCTGCCGGCTGGAGGCCTGCACCCACTGCCCCCACGGATCTGGAGTGTGGCGAATTCGAATTCGTTCTTTTTAAACCCATCGCAACGCAGGGAGTCTGGCCATCAGGCCACCAGACCCAACCTTGCAAAAGGTTTTGATCTGGATCAATCAACGCTGAAAGAGTAGTCGCATTTTCGCCGTTGGTTTGTGTGGTCTTTTGTCGCGTGACAGGTTGCCTCACCACGTCAAGCACGGGGTTTCCCCGAAGTTTTGCTCTCCCTGTAGCCGCTGCCGCAGGCTGCGATCGACCGGAACGGTCGTGGCGATTTCTGCTCCGTCGAAGGTCCTTCGGCCCTTATCGCAGCCTGCGGCAGCGGCTACAGGGATTGGGCTATTTCGAATAAACGGGATAGATGCGGGGCTAACGATTCTGCAACTATTGGTTACATCTTGGTGATAACCTCGCCTTACTCCACGCCCAGACCTGCCTTTCAGATGCCCAGCCAACACCCTCTGCTGCTTCGCCATCACCGTCCGTTCATTGCTTTCTGGCTGGCGCGGATCTTCACCGCCAGCGGCTTCCAGATGCTCACCGTGGCCATCGGCTGGAACCTCTACCAACTGACCGGCAACGTGCTCGACCTGGGCCTGGTCGGGCTGGTGGAGTTCGCGCCGCGGGTGCTGTTCATGCTGCACACCGGGCATGTGGCGGACCGCTATGACCGACGCAAGGTGGCAGCCATCTGCCAGTCGCTGCAGGCGCTGATCGCCCTGTCCCTGGCCATCGGCAGCGCCACCCATAACGTCACTCGCGAGATGATCTTCATCCTCGCGTTCCTGCTGGGCGCCGCCCGCTCCTTCGAGATGCCGACCACCCAGGCGCTGCTGCCGAGCATCGTGCCCAGCGCGCTGTTCCCCCGCGCCGTGGCAGCCGCGCAGTCCGCCCAGCAATCGGCGACCATCGTCGCGCCGGCCCTCGGCGGCCTGCTCTACGCCTTTGGCAGCGTATGGGTTTATGGCCCGACCGTGCTGCTGTATGTGATCGCCTGCTGCCTGATGCTCAACCTGCCCGCGCGGCAGACGCCGCTGAACAAGGGCAAGGCCACCCTGGACTCGCTGCTCGCCGGGGTACGCTTCATTCGCAGCCGCCCGGACATTCTCGGGGCGATCTCCCTGGACCTGTTCGCCGTATTGCTGGGCGGCGCCACCGCCCTGCTGCCGGTGTTCGCCAAGGACATCCTGCTCACCGGCGCCTGGGGCCTGGGCCTGCTGCGCTCGGCACCGGCGGTGGGGGCGCTGCTGATGTCGCTGTGGCTGGCGCGCTTTGCGGTCGACCGCCATGTCGGCCGGGTGATGTTCACCGCTGTCGGCGTGTTCGGCGTCGCCACCATCGCCTTCGGCCTGTCGACCTCGTTCTGGTTTTCGCTTGCGGTGCTGGTGGTGCTGGGCGCGGCGGACATGATCAGCATGGTGATCCGCGCCTCCTTCGTGCAACTGGAAACCCCGGACGAAATGCGCGGCCGGGTCAGCGCCGTCAACGGCCTGTTCATCGGCGCTTCCAACCAGCTCGGCGAGTTCGAGTCCGGGCTCACCGCCCACTGGTTCGGCACCGTGCCGGCGGTGGTGCTGGGCGGAGTCGGCACCCTGCTGGTGACCGGGGTGTGGATAAAACTGTTCCCGACCCTGGCCCGTCGCGATCGCATGCATGGGCCGGTGGAAGAGGCGAAGACCGAGGCCGCTCCTGCTGGAAGCGGCCAGGCATAAGGCTCAACGACTCAGCTAGGCCTAGATAAAGGCTCGTCGCTGTGCCACCTCCAGCAGGTCGCAACCGTCCTGAGTCAGCACATAGAGCACATCGATAATGTGCGGAATGTCTTTCACGTCACCATGGCTGAAGTTCAGGCAGTTCAAAGTTTCCAACAGGTTGGCGGCAGCGCGGATGCGCTGTTGTGCAGCGGCGTGCAGGTCTTCCGAAGACGCGCGAGCATCAATGAAGAAAACTCCTGGGTTGTTTATGTTGGATTTGAGCGGGAGAAAGCGGGGAGTGTCTGTTGAGATATTCATCGGCAAATCCTTATTGGTCATGAACCCACTGAACTGAACAACAATCCAGTGCCCACAAAGCTTGAATGCAACAAAGCCTTCTTATTTGCGGGTGACCAAACCCGATCGCAGATTTCAAAGCGACGGTCAGGACTATAGGGTTAGACAGAGATCAAGGACAAGAAAGGGTTCGTGAGTCTTTATTACTGGCTTCCGACTGAAAGTCGGAAGCCAGTAATAAAGACGTTTCGCTGGATAGCACCCTAAACCAGCAACTCCCCCTCCACCACCGTCCGCCGGCCCCTGCCGCACAGTTGTTCCACCAGGGTCAGGGCAAAACTCAGGGCCGCCCCCGAGCCTTGCGCGGTGATGCAGTTGCCATCCACCACCACCGGCTGGTCGACGAAGTTGCAGCCCGACAGCTGATGGCTGGCGCTGGGCAGGCAGGTCATGCGCCGCTGGCGCAGCACCCCGTAACTCTGCAAGGCCAGGGCCGGCGCTTCGGCGATGCCGGCGAACAGGCGCCCGGCGGCGGCCTGGTCCTTGACCAATTGCATCAGGGGTTGATGGGCCGCCAGGTGCTGCGCGCCGACAGCGCCACCGGGCAGCACAATCAGGTCGAAGTTCTGGGCCAGCACATCCACCAGCATGCCGTCGGCGGTCATCCGGGTGCCGCGGGCGCAGGTGAGCATGCGCCGCCCTTCGATACTGGCCACCAGCACTTCGACTTGAGCACGGCGCAGCACATCGATCAGGGTCACGCTTTGCAGGTCGTCGACACCCTCGGCGAGGGGAATCAGGGCTCTAAAGGTCATGGGCTGTGTCCGCGGTAGGGTCTTTAAAGCTTAGTCAGCTTTAAAGCCCTCCGCGTTCGGACACGGCCGTCACTTGATGTAGATCTGCGCGCTCATGCTGTTGCCCGGCGCGTTGAGCGAGGTGTTGCTGAAGGTAAAGGTGCCTTCCTGCTTGCCAGCCAGGTCGAAGGTATAGATGTAGCCGACGGTGACCCCGGAGTTGCCGCACGGCACCAGGCTGGACCCCTCTTCGCAGACCGCCGCGCGCGTGCCGTTGACCTCGAAGCCGTCCAGTGTCACCCGGGGCTGGCGGCCATAGCCGATTTCCAGCACGTACACCTTGATGTTCGGGCCCTGGTGATCGCAGGCGGTCTTGTCGCGTCCGTCCGACACATCCTCCAGGCCGCAGGACTGCGACTCGACCTTGAGGATTTCCACCTGGCTCAAGGGTGGCGCGGAACGGGCCATGGCCGGCGCCGTGCCCAACCACAGGCTGCTGGCCACTACCGCCAGGGCCATCGTTTTTATCGTGCTGTGCATAAGTCCCCCCAAAACGTCGGCGCAGTATGCCCCAGTCGCCACTCGGGCAAAACATCGCCGAGGATCGCAGCCATAGCCCTGCGCTGCTGGTATGATGCGCGGCTTTTTCCGACCCGCACAAAATCCCCGGACGCTTTTTCAGGGTCTGTGCTTTGCTGTCTGGGTCGATACATTCACGGCGCCCTGCGCGCCACGGGGAGCAGACATGCTGGAAAGGCTGTTTCAACTCAAGGCACACAACACCAATGTGCGGACCGAGATTCTCGCGGGCCTCACCACCTTCCTGGCCATGGCCTACATTCTCTTCGTCAACCCGAGCATCCTCGGCGAGACCGGCATGGACAAGGGTGCGGTGTTTGTCGCCACCTGCCTGGCCGCCGCCATCGGCTCGACCGTGATGGGCCTGATCGCCAACTACCCGATCGCCCTGGCTCCAGGCATGGGCCTGAACGCCTTCTTCACCTACACCGTGGTCCTGCACATGGGCCATACCTGGCAAGTGGCGCTGGGCGCGGTGTTCATTTCGGCGGTGCTGTTCTTCCTGCTGTCGATCTTCAAGATCCGCGAATGGATCATCAACAGCATCCCGCTGCCGCTGCGCTCGGCGATCGCCGCCGGTATCGGCCTGTTCCTGGCGCTGATCGCCCTGCACAACGCCGGCATCGTGGTCAGCAACCCGGCGACCATGGTCGGCCTCGGTGATCTGAAGCAACCAGCCCCGATCCTCGCGACCCTGGGCTTCGCCCTGATCGTCGCCCTGGAAGCCCTGAAAGTCCGCGGCGCGGTCCTGATCGGCATCCTCTCGGTGACCATCGTCTCCATCGCCCTGGGCTTCACCCCGTTCGGCGGCGTGACCTCGATGCCGCCTTCGCTGGCGCCGACCTTCCTGCAACTGGACATCAAGGGCGCGCTGGACATCGGCCTGGTCAGCGTGATCTTCGCCTTCCTGTTCGTCGACCTGTTCGACAACTCCGGCACCCTGATCGGCGTCGCCAAGCGCGCCGGCCTGATGGGCAAGGACGGCCACATGCCGAAAATGGGCCGGGCCCTGATTGCCGACAGCACCGCAGCCATGGCCGGCTCCCTGCTGGGCACCTCGACCACCACCAGCTACATCGAATCCGCCGCCGGCGTCAGCGCCGGTGGCCGTACCGGCCTGACCGCCATCGTCGTGGCGATCCTGTTCCTCCTGGCGCTGTTCTTCTCGCCGCTGGCGGCCAGCGTGCCAGCTTTCGCCACCGCCCCGGCCCTGCTGTTCGTCGCAGTGCTGATGACGTCGGGCCTGGCGGAAATAGACTGGGACGACATCACGGTCGCAGCGCCGGTGGTGGTCACCGCCCTGGCCATGCCGTTCACCTATTCCATCGCCAACGGCATCGCCTTCGGCTTCATTGCCTGGACCGCGATCAAGCTGCTGTCGGGCCGCGCCCGTGAGCTGAACGCGCCGCTGGTGATCCTGTCGGTATTGTTTGTGATCAAGTTGGGTTGGTTCAACGCATGACTTTCGATTCCCAGGCTTACGCCACCCAGCTCGCCGACAAGGTCGCGCGCCTGCGTGAACTGCTGGCGCCGTTCGATGCCCCCGAGCCACAGGTCTTCGATTCGCCGTTGCAGCACTTCCGCCTGCGCGCGGAGTTCCGCCTGTGGCGCGAAGCCGGCGAGCGTCATTACGCGATGTTTTCCCAGGAAGACAAACGCACGCCGATCCTGATCGAAGAATTCCCCATCGCCAGCCTGCGCATCAATCAGCTGATGCCGCGACTCAAGGCCGCCTGGCAAGCCAGCAGCGCCTTGAGCCACAAGCTGTTCCAGGTCGAGTTCCTCACCACCCTGGCCGGCGACGCGATGATCACCCTGTGTTATCACCGCCCGCTGGACGAGCACTGGCACGCCGCGGCGAACCAGTTAGCGACCGACCTGAACGTCAGCGTCATTGGCCGTTCCAAGGGCAAGCGCGAAGTGATCGGCCACGATTACGTGGTGGAGAAACTCGAAGTCGGCGGGCGCACCTTCAGCTACCGCCAGCCCGAAGGCGCCTTCACCCAGCCCAACGGCACGGTCAACCAGAAGATGCTCAACTGGGCCTACGACGCCCTGGGCGATCGTCCGGACGACCTGCTGGAACTGTACTGCGGCAACGGCAACTTCACCCTGCCCCTGGCCACCCGGGTGCGCAAGGTGCTGGCCACCGAGATCAGCAAGACCTCGGTCAACGCGGCCCTGAGCAACCTCAGCGAAAACGCGGTGGAGAACGTCACCCTGGTGCGCCTGTCCGCCGAAGAGCTGACCGAAGCCTTGAACGAAGTGCGTCCGTTCCGCCGCCTGCAGGGCGTGGACCTGAAGAGCTACGAGTTCGGCAGCGTGTTCGTCGACCCGCCGCGCGCCGGCATGGACCCGGACACCTGCGAGCTGACCCGGCGCTTCGACAACATCCTGTACATCTCGTGCAACCCGCAAACCCTGGCGGCCAACATCGCCCAGTTGCACGACACCCACCGCATCACCCGCTGCGCGATGTTCGACCAGTTCCCGTGGACCCACCACATGGAATCCGGGGTCTTGCTGACCCGGCGTTGATGGCCTGTCGCGAACCACAAAAAAGCCGTCCCTGCGACGGCTTTTTTGTGGCTGCGCCCTTTCATGACAACGCCTGCGCCTTGTGCGCTGCCACCTTTATCGATGAACCCTCGCCTGGCGTGATTGAGGCCGGTCCGCAAGCTCCGGCAACCCTGGCCAGGCGGCAAGCAATTCGCTGGCAGCGGCATGAACATGTTCGATCACCGAACACTTAATGACAGGACCTGCCTTGCCTTCTCCCGTCGCAATTGACCAAATTAACTAGTTAGTACAATTTAGCCCCAACCGCTGGCCGCTCAAGCCACGCCCACAATAACAACGGAGAACTCCCCCCATGCGCCCTATCGTTCTGGTGCTCAACGGCCCGAACCTGAACCTGCTTGGCACCCGCGAACCCGCCACCTATGGTCACGAGACCCTGGCCGACATTTCCGCCCAGTGCGGACGTGCCGCCGAGGAGTTCGGCCTGACTGTGGAGTTTCGCCAGACCAACCACGAAGGCGAACTGCTGGACTGGATTCACGGCGCCCGTGGCCGTTGCGCCGGGATCGTGATCAACCCGGCGGCCTGGACCCACACCTCGGTGGCGATCCGCGATGCCCTGGTGGCCAGTGAGTTGCCGGTGATCGAAGTGCACCTGTCGAACGTCCACGCCCGCGAACCGTTCCGCCATCACTCCTTTGTCTCGGGCATCGCCCTAGCAGTAATGTGCGGCTTTGGCAGCCATGGCTATCGCCTGGCACTGGCGCATTTCAGCCAGCGTTTTCAAGGAGCCCAGGCATGACCCAGCAGAACACAGTACTGGCCGGACTGATCGGCGCCGGCATCCAGGCCTCGCGCACCCCGGCGCTGCATGAGCACGAAGGCGACGCCCAGGGCCTGCGTTATCTGTACCGGCTGATCGACCTGGACCAGCTGCAACTCGACAGCAACGCCCTGCCCGACCTGCTGCTGGCCGCCGAGCGCATGAACTTCACCGGGTTGAACATCACCTTTCCCTGCAAGCAAAACATCATCCCGCTGCTCGACGAGCTGTCGCCGGAAGCCCGCGGCATCGGCGCGGTGAACACCGTGGTGCTCAAGGACGGCAAGCGCATCGGCCACAACACCGATTGCCTGGGTTTTGCCGAGGGTTTCCGTCGCGGCTTGCAGGGCGTGGCCCTCGCGCGCGTGGTGCAGATGGGCGCCGGCGGCGCCGGTGCGGCGGTGGCCCATGCGCTGCTCAGCGAAGGCGTGCAGCAGTTGAGCATCTTCGACGTGGAAAGCGCCCGCGCCCAGAGCCTGGCGGATAACCTCAACCAGCATTTCGGCCCCGGCCGGGCCAAGGCCGGCGTCGACCTGCCCGCCACCCTGGCTGCCGCCGACGGCCTGGTGAACACCACGCCCGTGGGCATGGCCAAGCTGCCGGGCATGCCGGTACCGGTCGAGTTGCTGCGTCCTGGATTGTGGGTCGCGGAGATCGTCTACTTCCCCCTGGAAACCGAGCTGCTGCACAACGCCCGAGCCCTCGGTTGCCGCACCCTGGACGGCGGCAACATGGCGGTGTTTCAGGCGGTGAAGGCGTTCGAGCTGTTCAGCGGCGTGGCGCCGGATGCCCAGCGCATGCTCGCGCATTTCCAGAGCATGAATGGCTGACAGTGCCTGACCGGGTCAGTGCGGGGCTGTGATCGGCTCCGCTCTCGGCAGGTGCCTGCCGCACTCCCCACGGCCATGCATGGCGATTAGGCGCGCTCATGGCGACCGGCTGGCCGCAGCCGTCCGTGCATCACGCCGTGCGCCAGCAACCCCGCCAGCAAGCCCCAGAATGCGCCGCCCAACCCGAACAAGGTGATATTGGCGGCGGTCGCCAGGAAGGTGATCAAGGCGGTTTCCCGGCCACTCGGCTCGACCAGCGCGGTGGCGAGGCTGCCGCCGATCGCGCCCAGCAGGGCCAGGCCCGCCAGGGTGGTGATAAAGGTCGCCGGCAGGACCACGAACAGCGCCGCCAGGGTGCTGCCGAAGATCCCCACCAGCAGGTAGAACACCCCACACGCGAGCCCGGCCAGATAACGCTTGGCCGGTTCTTCATGCGCCTCCTTGCCCGTGCAGATGGCGGCGGTAATGGCGGCGACGTTGAACGCATGGGAACCGAACGGCGCCATCAGCAAGGAGCCCAGGCCGGTGGCGGTGAGAATCGGATTGGCACTGGTCTTGAACCCATCGTTGCGCAGCACCAGCATGCCGGGCATGTACTGGCCGGTCAGGGTGATCAGAAACAACGGCAGGGCCACGCTCAGCAGCGCATTCAGCGAGAACACCGGCACGGTCGGCACCGGCAGGGCCGGCTTGAGTTCGAGGCTGGCGAAACTGACCTGCCCCAACCCGAGCAACAGCACGATGCCAATCAGCAACACCCCGACAATCGCATAACGCGCAGTAAAGCGCCGTAGCAGCACATAGCTGAGCAGCAGCGCGCCCACCAGCAAAGGATCGACCCCCGCGCCGTCGAAAGCGCCAATCCCGAAGCGCAACAGAATGCCCGCCAGCAGGCCCGCCGCGATCCCCGGCGGGATCAGCTTCACCAGCCGCTCGAAATAACCCGACATGCCCAGCACCACGAAGCCGGCAGCCGACAGCATGAAGGCGCCGATCATTTCCGGGTAAGGCGTGCTCGGCAGTACCGCGATCAGGAAGGCCGCGCCCGGTGTCGACCAGGCGGTAATGATCGGCTCGCGGTAGCGATAACTCAGCCAGGCGCCGGTCAGGCCGACGCCGATCGAGATCGACCAGATCCACGAGGCGGTCTGCTCCGGGCTCAGCCCGGCCGCCTTGGCCCCCTGGAAAACCAGAATGAAGGTTCCCCCGTAATTGACGATGACCGAGATCAGCGCGGCAACGCTTGGATGCAGCAGGTCAGCGATTCTGATGCTGGCGGTTTTCATCGGGGAAACCCTCTGGCGGTGTTGGCAAGGCGAGGGAGTATCCGCAGGTAATGGCCTATATAAAATATCCACTTTCGATCAATATCCCAGACCACTTTTCCAGCTGCCGCCGACCGGCAATCCACAGGCCCCCGATGAAAACCCGCAAAACCGCCTATCCCATCTGGAACCGTCTGCAACTGGCCAAGGACGGCCACTTGTCCTTGCGCGAGCAATTGCTGCTGTTCCTGCGCAAGGGCATCGCCGATGGCAACGTCAAGGCCGGGATCCGCCTGCCGGCTTCACGCGTGCTGGCGACACAGTTGGGGCTATCGCGCATGACCGTGACCGAGGCCTATGGGCAGTTGATCGCCGAGGGGTTCCTGGAAGCCCGGACAGGTTCGGGCACCTATGTCATGGCACGGATCGCCGAGCAAACGGCCTCGCCACCCGCCCGGACAGAGGCCCCCGTCGGCTCCACCCGGGCCCGGGCGCTGACGGGGACCGACTCGATGTCCGTGGCCCGGGCCGCCTGGCCGCTGACCCCGGGCCTGCCGGCGCTGGACGCCTTTCCCTATGCGCTGTGGGGGCGCCTGGAAGGCCGCTTCTGGCGACGCCGGCCACTTCCCGACCTGTCCTACGGCGACCCGCAGGGTTTTCTGCCATTGCGCGAAGCCCTGGCGGCGTACCTCGGCGCGGCACGCGGAGTGGTGTGCCAGGCCAGTCACATCGTGATTACTCCCGGTGCCCAGGCGGCGGTGTCGATTGCCACCCTGGCGCTCACCGACCTGGGAGAGCGGGTCTGGGTCGAAAACCCCGGCTACGATGCGGCCTACCGCAGCGTGCTGCTGGCCGGTGTGCAGGCCGTGGGCGTTCCGGTGGATGCAGAAGGCCTGGATGTACAGGCCGGCCGCCGGCTCGCGCCCGATGCGCGGCTCGCCCTGGTATCGCCTTCGCACCAGTATCCCCTGGGGGTCGGCATGAGCCTGGCGCGACGCCTGGCCTTGCTGCAATGGGCCCACGATGCCGATGCCTTCATCCTCGAAGACGATTACGACAGCGAGTTCCGCTACGGCGGCGCGCCAACCCCGGCGCTCAAGGCCCTGGACGGCAATCAGGGGCGGGTCATTTATGTCGGGACCTTGAGCAAACTGCTGGCGCCGGGCCTGCGCCTGGGGTTCCTGGTCGCCCCCGAGGCGGTGGTGGAGGTGTTGCGCAACGTGCGCAATGGCAGCGGCCACCGCGTGCCTTTGTCGCTCCAGGCGACGGCGGCGGAGTTCATCGCCAATGGCCACCTCGGCAGCCATATCCGTCGTAGCCAGGCGGTTTATGCGCAACGTCGCGCCGCCTTGCTGGCGGCCATTCACAACGCCGGCAGCGAGCGCATGACGGTAGCCAGCAGCGCCAGCGGATTGCACCTGCTCGCCGAACTGCCCGATGGGCTCGACGACCAGGCGATCGCGGCCGCCGCCCATGCCCGGAAAATCGGCATCGCGCCGCTGTCAGATTTTTTCGTGGGTGCCCAGGGCGGATCACGCCCCGGCTTGCTGATGGGCTTTGGCAATACCCGGGCAGAGTCGATGCAGGATGCGGTTGCAACCCTGTGCCGTCTGATCGACCAGCAACGGGGTTCAACCCTCTAGGCGATCAGGCCTGCAAGTAGCGCAGCACCGACTCGCAGATCATCTCGCGGTGGCGCTGCTTGATCGCTTCGTCGGGCAGGTCGATCTGGAAGATCTCGCCGAAAGTGTGGCGGTTGGACACGCGGTAGAAGCAGAACGAACTGATCAACAAATGCACATCCAGCGGGTCCAGGCCGGCGCGGAACACGCCCTCGTCGGCCCCACGCCGGAGGATCTCGCCCAGGGCATGCAGGATGGTGTTGTTCATCGCCTTGATCGCTTCGGAGCGCTTCACGTATTCGGCGTTATGGATGTTCTCGATGCTGACGATGCGCACGAAATCGACGTTGCGGTCGTGGTGATCGAAGGTGAACTCCACCAGCCGGCGAATCGCCTCGCGCGGCGCCAGCTCCGCCAGGTGCAGGCGGCTTTCGGTGTTGCGGATATCGCCGTAGAGCTTCTCCAGCACCTCGACGTACAGCTGCTCCTTGCTGCCGAAGTAGTAATAGATCATGCGCTTGGAGGTGTGGATGCGCTCGGCGATGGCATCCACCCGAGCACCGGACAGGCCCTGCTGCACGAACTCGACAATAGCCTCTTGAAGAATGTTCTCGCGGGTCTTTTCCGGGTTGTTCTTGCGACTCTTGCGTGGCTCGATCACGGGCTGCTCGGGCGCTACGGAGAGTTCTGTGGTCATTGTCATTCTGGGGCTCACGGCCATCGCTGCACACGCGGGCGATTATGGGCCGCCTCGCGCAGCGAAGGAAAGCAGGACGGCGGCCCTTTGCCGCCGCCGTTACGAAACTCCTACAACTTCGCGTGCCGCACCCCGCCACTGCGCGACTTGGCCATGGCCGCCAGGCGTACCGCGACGTTCGCCGCGCCATAACCGACGTAGCCATTCTTGCGCTGGATGATCTCGAAGAAGAAGCGCCCCTCGAACGGCTCGGTGTAGACATGGAACAGCTCGCCACCCTGGGCGTCACGGTCGTAGAGCACGTTGTAGTAGGCCAGCTCACTGAGGAACTCGTCGTCGAAATCGAAGCGCGCGGCCAGGTCGTCGTAGTAGTTGAGCGGGATGTCCAGCAGCGGCACGCCCGCCTCCTTGGCCCGGCTGACTTCGGCAAAGATATCGTCGCAATCGAAGGCGATGTGATGCACGCCCGAGCCGCCGTAACTGGACAGCGCATGGGAGATCGCGGTCTTGCGGTTCTCGGAAATGTTCAGCGGCAAACGAATGGTGCTGCAACGGCTGCGCAACGCCCGGCTCTTCACCAGGCCGTAGGGGTCGGGCAGCACCACTTCGTCGTCGGCGGTGAAATCCAGCAGGCTCTTGTAGAACAGCACCCAGCTGTCGAGGTTGTCGGCCGGCAACGCCATGGCCATGTGGTCGATGCGCTTGAGGCCGCCCTTGGCCACCACGCCCGGGAGCATATTGAAATCGGTGTCGTACAGGTTCCCGCCCTGCTCCTGGTCCACCAGGTAGATCAGGCTGCCATCCAGCTCGCGTACGGCGGCCAGTTCCAGTTCGTTGGGGCCCACCAGCCCGCGGTACGGCTGGCCCTTGTAGACCACCGCGCGCTCCAGCGCCTTGGCGCTGTCCTTGACCCGGATCGCCGTGGCGCACACCGAGGGGCCGTGGGCCTCGAAGAAGCTGTGGGCAAAGGAATAAGGCTCGGAATTGAGGATCAGGTTGATATCGCCCTGGCGCATCAGGCTGACATTCTTCGAGCGGTGCTGGCCGGCCCTGGCGAACCCCAGGCGTTCCAGCCAGCCGCCAAGCTTGGCGCCCAGCGCTTCGTCCACGGCGAACTCGAGAAACTCGGTGCCGCCATATTCACTGGCCGGCGGCGGCGCGAACAGCGTATCGATATTGGCCACCGGCGTGGCTTCCTGCGCCAGGCGCTGGCGGGTTTTCTCCTCGAGGTACAGCAGCGAGCGCAGGCCGTCCGCGGCGTTGGCCCGCGGTGGCGCGGCGCGGAAACCGTCGTTGAAGATCTCCAGGGACAAAGGCCCGGTGTAGCCGCTCTTGATGATCGGCGCGAGGAACCCCGGCAAGTCGAAATCGCCCTGCCCCGGGAAGCAGCGAAAATGCCGGCTCCACTCCAGCACGTCCATGGCCAGGATCGGCGCGTCGGCCATCTGCACGAAGAAGATCTTGTCCCCGGGAATCTCGGCGATCGCCGCCGGGTCGCCCTTGAGCGACAAGGTGTGGAAGCTGTCGAGCAGCACGCCCAGGCTCGGATGGTCGGCCTCACGGACGATGTCCCAGACCTGTTGATAAGTATTGACGTGCCGGCCCCAGGCCAGGGCTTCGTAGCCGATCCGCAGGCCACGGCTGCCCGCGCGCTCGGCCAGCAGGCGCAGGTCGTCCACCAGGATCTGCCGGTCGCCGACGCTGTCGGCCGCGGCATTGCTGCACACCAGCACCAGGTCGGTGCCCAGTTCCTGCATCAGGTCGAACTTGCGCTCGGCGCGTTCCAGGTTGCGTTGCAGGCGGTCGCGACGGCAGCCTTCGAAATCGCGAAAAGGCTGGAACAGAGTGATGGCGATGCCCAGGTCCGCGCACATCTGGCGGATTTCCCGAGGGCTGCCGTCGTAGTAGAGCAGGTCGTTCTCGAAAATCTCCACGCCGTCGAAACCAGCGGCGGCAATGGCTTCGAGTTTTTCCGGCAGGGTACCGCTCAAGGAGACGGTGGCAATGGAACGCTGCATGTTTCAACTCCCGGTAATGACCACAGATCGGGCGCCGTGCCTGTGGCCGCTGCCGCAGGTCCTCCAGCGCACTGAAGATCCCGCGCCCGCTTCGCGGGCGATCGCAGCCTGCGGCAGCGGCTACAGGTACGTTTGTTATTGGATGGGGCGGATTATTGAGCCGGGCAGTACAGACAGCAATTCAAAGTGTACGAACCAGTTAGTTTTTCGTGCGATTATCGAACAAAATGGCCGTTGGCGAATTGACGATTTTTCGTCCGCTGCGCACCATCGACAGCACATTGAGCCGGCACCTAAGCGCCGGCTTCAATCGCCCAAGACCCAGAACACACCATAAAAATTTCAAAAATCGGGTACACCCTCATGCTTGCACTCAACGCCACACCTCTCTGCCTGGCCCTCTGGCTCTCACCTGGCCAGACCTCCAACAGCCGCCTTCAGACGGACGCACTACGGCCCCTGGGCTGACCATGCCCGCACGCTGACCAACCCGCTTTCCACCGCCGCGCCCGATGCGCGTCGACCAAAGCACTCAGCCGATCGATCATCGAGTTCACCCGCGGTCCGTCCGCACAGTCGACAATCGATCACGCGCCCTTGAGTCCCGACGAGTTGTCCCTCGTCAGTCATTGAACGGATGGCACACATGATTCCTTCTCAAAGCTCCCGCATGGCCCCGAGCCTCGGCACCGCCTCCGGCGGCATCGGCGACAAGATCCGCGGCGCCATGGCGGTCGGCAAGACCCGCTGGGGCATGCTCGCCCTGGTGTTCTTCGCCACCACCCTGAACTACATCGACCGCGCCGCCCTGGGTGTGATGCAGCCGATCCTGGCCAAGGAAATGAGCTGGACGGCGATGGACTACGCCAACATCAACTTCTGGTTCCAGGTCGGCTACGCCGTCGGTTTCGTCCTGCAAGGACGGTTGATCGACCGGGTCGGCGTCAAGCGCGTGTTCTTCTTCGCCGTGCTGTTGTGGAGCCTGGCCACCGGCGCTCACGGCCTGGCCACTTCGGCCGCGGGCTTCATGGTCTGCCGCTTTATCCTCGGGCTGACCGAGGCCGCCAACTACCCGGCCTGCGTGAAGACCACGCGCCTGTGGTTCCCGGCCGGCGAACGCGCCGTGGCCACCGGCATCTTCAACGCCGGGACCAACGTCGGCGCCATGTTCACGCCGATGCTGCTGCCGTTGATCCTGCACGCCTGGGGCTGGCAGGCGGCATTCCTGTGCATGGCTGCGCTGGGCGGCATCTGGCTGCTGTTCTGGGGCCTGAAGTACTTCAACCCGGAAGATCACCCGAGCGTCAAACAGTCCGAGCTCGAGTACATCCAGAAAGAAGTCGAACCGGAGCAGGCCCGCGTGCCTTTCTCGCGCATCCTGCGCATGCGCGGCACCTGGGCCTTCGCCCTGGCCTACTCGATCACCGCGCCGGTGTTCTGGTTCTACCTGTACTGGCTGCCGCCGTTCCTCAACCAGCAGTACAACCTGGGCATCAACGTGACCCAGATGGGCATCCCGCTGATCATCATCTACCTGACCGCCGACTTCGGCAGCGTCGGCGGCGGCATCCTCTCGTCGTTCCTGATCGGCCGCGGGGTCAACCCGATCAAGGCGCGCCTGATGTCCATGCTGCTGTTCGCCTGCTGCATCGTCGGCGTGGTCATGGCCGCCGGCGCCAGCAACCTGTGGCTCGCGGTGTTCGCCATCTCCCTGGCCATCGGCGCGCACCAGGCCTGGACCGCCAACATCTGGAGCCTGGTGATGGACTACACGCCCAAGCACATGATGAGCACGGTGTTCGGTTTCGGCGGCATGTGCGCGGCCATCGGCGGCATGTTCATGACCCAGCTGGTGGGCCATATCCTGACCGTCACCAACAACAACTACACCGTGCTGTTCACCCTGATCCCGGCGATGTACTTCATTGCCCTGACCTGGATGTACTTCATGGCCCCACGCAAGATTCCAAAAATAGAAGACTGACGCTTTCCTCTCGCAGGCCCGGTTCCGGGCCTGCTTTTTTTCTCCTCTCTCAGTCGATATCGACTGTCCTCCCATTGCTAACGCCACTCAGCGCCGCCGCTGTTGCCAGGCAGCCGCCAGGCCGCTGAGGCAGATCACCGTGATGCCCAGCTGGGTGATTGGCTGCGGTGTATGGCTGAACAACAGCCAGCCCAGCAATCCGGCGAAGACGATCTGGCAATAGCCGAACGGCGCCAACAGCGCCGGCGCCGCATGGCGGAAGGCCTGGGTCAGGAACAGGTGGGCGGTCATGCCGCAGGCCCCCAGCGCCAGCATCAACACACCATGGACAAAGCCCGGCACCTGCCAGAAGAACGGCACCAGCGCGCTCATCACCAGGGTGTTGCACAGGCCGGCGAAGAAGTTGCTGGTGGTCGGGCTGTCGTGCTCGGCGAGCTTGCGGGTCAGCAGTTGGTAAAAGCAGAAAAACAGTGCCGAGCAGAAAGGCAGCAGCACCGCCGGGGTGAACAGGTCGCCACCCGGGTGAACGATGATCAGCACCCCGATAAAACCGCAGATCACCGCCAGCCATTGGCCCTTCGTGACTCGCTCGCCCAGCAGCGGCACCGACAGCGCGGTGACCAGCACCGGCGCCAGGAAGTTGACCGCCGTGGCTTCGGCCAGCGGGATAAACAGCAGCGCCGAGGTGAACAGCAGGCTGGTGCCGAGCAGGCACAAGGCCCGCGCCAGTTGCAGCAACGGCCGCTTGGTGCGCAACACCCGCAGGCCCGATTGCGGCAGGAAAATCCCGGCCATCAGCAGGGTATGAACCAGGTAGCGGGCCCAGACCACCATCACGATCGGATAAAACCCCGAAAGGTATTTCGACAAGGCATCGTGACTGGCGAACAGGAAGGTCGCCACGACGACCAGCAGGATGCCCTTGAAGGGCTGGTTGACGCCGGAAAGGGGTGTGCTGAGGGTCATCCGCGGGGTCTCTCAAGATAGGGTTTGTTTGTAGAAACAGCTTCGCGGGCAAGCCTCGCTCCTACAGACGCGGCGTCCGTAGGAGCGAGGCTTGCCCGCGATTGGGGTCATACGGGCTACCAACTAGAGCCGCGCCAGCAACGCCCGGGTCTTGTCCAGGGCCATTTGCGCCCGCTCCAGGGCACCGACGCCCTGTTCGAGCAATTTCACCGTGGGGATCTCCAGGCTCAACGGCAGGTTGGCCGGCAGACAATGCAGGAGCCCCGCCAGGTCGCAATCGCCATCCCCGGGGAAACGCCGCTCGTTGCGGGCCTGGCGCAGGATCTCCTGCATATCGTCCGGTCGCAGGCCGGCCACGTCGCACAGCTGGGCATAACGCAGCCGCGCCGGCGCGACCTTTGCCAAGTCCTCCAGGCGCGAGGCCGAGCGATCGAAGTGGAATGCATCCACCAGCACGCCGGCGTTGTCGCGGCCGGCGTTCTCTACCACCCGCACCGCCTGCTCCAGGTTGCGTGCATCGGTCCAGGGCATGAACTCCAGGTGCGGGTGCAGGCCGTAGATCGACGCCAGGTCGCACAGTTCGGCGAAGCGCTCGGTCATGCGCCCCTCGTCGGGGTCGTTGCCGGCCACCAGCAGCTCGCTGGCGCCGAACTCGGCGCCGACCGCCAGCACCGCCTCGAAATCCGCGACCCGGGTGTGCGGCTTGAGGCGCAGGATCTCCACATCCAGCACGCCGACACCGGTGTCGCGCAGGCGGCTGAGGGTCTGTCGGCGCAGATCGGCATCGGCCACCAGGGCAAAGTGATGCTCCTGCGGCGTCGCCGGCACCAGGCGCAAACCGACGTGGCTATAACCGGTGCGGGCCGCCACCTCGACCATCTGCGGCGGTGAAACTTCCAGCACCGTGAGGCTGGCCAGGGACAGAATACGTTCGCTCATGCTCATCCCTCGATCAGCGCCGGGGCACAGGCCCGACCGGTCGCCGCCGCTTCGCGGATCGCCTCGATCAGCGCCAGGGTCCGCGCCGCATCGGCCACGCTGACCAGCGGCTCGACCTCGCGCCGCGCCACTTTGACGAAATGCTGCAACTGCAGGCGCAGGGCCTCGGCGGCGGTGAACGGTTCCTCGACCGCCAGCAACGGCTGATGCCAGCCGGCGCCGGCCTCGGCGTACTGCCAGCGCTTGAGTTGCGGAATGCTCAGGGCGCCAGCGGTACCAGCCAGCAGGTAGCACGGCTGGTCGGCCTGGCGCGGGTACACCGGGTTCTCGCCGGAATCCAGCTCCCAGCTCCAGGGCGCCGCCACGGCGTCGGAACCGGTCAGGCTGCCCAGGGCACCGTTGGCGAATTGCAGCAGGACGGCGGCGCAATCCTCGTTGGCAAAACCGCGCACCGCGTTGCTGGTGACGGCCTGCACCTGATGCACCTCGCCGCACAGATGACGCAGCAGGTCGAGGTCGTGAATCAGGTTGGTCAGCAGCATCCCGGCCCCGGGTTCGCGGCGCCAGGAAATCTCGAAATAGCTGTCGGGCTTCTGCAATTGCCAGAGCGCGGTGACCGTGGTCAACCGGCCCAATGCCCCGCCCCGCACCAGCGCATGGGCACGGACGATCAGCGGGTTGTGGCGCCGGTGATGGCCCACCAGCACGGGAACACCGCTGCTTTTCACCGCGGCCACCAGTTCGCGCGCTTCATCCAGGTGCACGCCGACCGGTTTCTCCAGCAGCACCGGCACACCGGCCGCCAGGCAATCCAGGGCAGTGCCGACGTGCAGGTTGTTCGGGTTGGCGACTATCACGGCGTCGGGGCGGGCCTGTTCGAGCATCAGTCCATGGTCGGGGTAATACGGCACCTGCCACTGCGCGGCAATCCCGGCGGCTTGCGGGCCGGGGTCAGCCACGGCGCAGAGCCTGGCCTCGGTCAGGGTCTTGAGGTGCTGGTAATGCTGCTGGCCCATGTTGCCGGCGCCGATCAGGGCAATGCGCAAAGGCGAGTCCAAGGCGGGATCCTCTTGTGATTGTTATGGGAACGCGAAATTTCAAATATTTAGAACTCGGTTCCATTTTCATACAAGAGTAAAACGAAATAGTGTCCGATCAGCGAACAGCTTTAAGGCTTGAGATCGTGAAGGCCCTGCGACCAGCGTGGCCCGGGCTTATCGCAGGCTGCGCCAGCGGCTACAGAAAACGGAGGAAACCCTGTAGCCGCTGCCGAGCCCCGCGAGGCTGCGATCGGGCGCGCAGCGGCCGTAAAACAGGCGACCGCATTCAGCCTGTCCCACCGCAGAGGCTGGTTTTGCGGCTCCTGCGGAGCCGATCGCAGGCTGCGCCAGCGGCTACAGGGTCAGCTGAAGAGTTCGGAGGCCTGGCTGGCGGCCGAGAGTTCGTCGGTGAACTTCAACAGCCGCGGCGCCAGTTCATGCAGGCGCGCCAGCGGCATGCGCGCGCTCGGACCGGCGATGCTCAGCACTCCGACCACCCGGCCGTCGACCGGATGACGCACCACCGCGGCCACCGCCGAGGTGCCCACCGCCGAGCTTTCCTCGACCCAGGCGTAGCCCTGTTCCCGGGCCAGGCGCAGGCGTTCGAGCAGTTCGATGTTCGAGCGCGGCGCGTTCGGGCCCAGGTCCGCGGGGATCTCGGCCGCCTGGCGCTCCACCAGCGACAACGCCTCGGCATCGCTCAGGCAGGCCAGCCAGGCGTGCCCGGAAGCGGTGTAGAACAACGGCGCCTCGCGGCCCATGTCGGGGTCGTAGCGCAACCCGGAACGGGCGCCCTGGGACTTGGCGATCCAGGTCTGGCGCTCGTCCTCGATCACCCCGAGGCGCACCAGCTCGCCGGTTTCCTGGGCCAGCCGGTCGAGCACCGGCTGGACGATATCCGCGCCGCTGCTGGACAGGTAGCGAAAGCCCATGGCCACCAGCTTGGTCGACAGGTGATAGCGCAGGCTGTCCGGGTTCTGGCGCACGTAGCCCAGGCGGATCAGCTCCGCCAACAGCCGGTGGGTGGCGCTTTTGGGGATGCCCAGCTGCTCGGCCAGGGTCTGCATCGGCAGGCCGCGGGGGTCGCTGGTAAGACTTTCCAGAACGCTGAAGACGCGCTCGATTTGACTGCCGGCCATGGTCGGGTCCAGACGAAATTTGGCCGATTCTAGTGACAACCGGCGCAATGGGAAACACACCGCGGCCTCGTTCGATAACCGCCCATAAAAACCTCGGCACGGCGCAGATGATCCCGCCCTCGCCTTGCTGCCGACTATTCGACTCCGTATATTTTTTGGAATCAAGTTCCAAAAATAATAATCGTTCGTTTAGCGGAGTTGCTTCTTCCATGCCTGCCACCGCCTCCCTGCACCACCCCGATATCGATTGCGACGTGCTGGTCGTCGGCTCCGGCGCCGCCGGCCTTTCGGCGGCCGTGACCGCGGCCTGGCATGGCCTGAAGGTCATAGTGGTGGAGAAAGACCCGGTGTTCGGCGGTGCCACCGCCTGGTCCGGCGGCTGGGCCTGGGTGCCGTGCAACCCGCTGGCGCGACGGGCCGGCATAGTCGAGGACGTGGAACTGCCGCGCACTTACCTGAAACACGAACTGGGCGAACGCTACCAGCCAGCAATGATCGACGCCTACCTCGAAGCCGGGCCGCGCATGGTGTCGTTCTTCGAGCGCCATACCGCGCTGCAATTCGCCGACGGCAACACCATCGCCGATATCCACGGCGATACGCCGGGCGCCGGCACTGGCGGACGCTCGGTGATCGCCGCGCCCTACGATGGGCGCGAGGTCGGCACGCTGCTCAAGCGCCTGCGCAAGACCATGCGCGAAACCTCGTTCATCGGCATGCCGATCATGGCCGGCGCCGACCTTGCGGCCTTCCTCAACCTGAGCCGTTCGCTGCCGGCGGCCTGGCACGTGAGCAAACGCGTCGCTCGCCACCTGCGCGACCTCGCCACCCATCGCCGCGCCCTGCAACTGGTCAACGGTGTGGCGCTGGTGGCGCGCCTGGCCAAGTCGGCGCAGGACCTTGGCGTACTGCTCTGGGAATCGGCGCCGGTCACCGAGCTGCTGCGCGACGGCGACGCGGTGACCGGAGCGATTGTCAGCAGCGCCACCCGGGGGCCCATTCGTATCCGCGCCCGCAAAGCGGTGGTGCTGGCGGCCGGTGGCTTCGCCAATGACATCGAGCGGCGCAAGGCACTGTTCCCACGCACGCCCACCGGTCACGAGCATCTGGCCCTGCCGCCGCTGGCGGTGTCGGGCGACGGCTTGCGCCTGGGGGAAAGCGTCGGTGCCCGGGTCGATACCGACATGGCGTCCCCCGTGGCCTGGGCCCCGGTTTCCGCGGTGCCCTACCAGGACGGCAGCCGCGGGCATTTCCCGCACATCATCGAGCGCGGCAAGCCGGGGATCATCGGCGTCTTGCGCAACGGCCAACGCTTCGTCAACGAAGCCGACGGTTACTACGACTATGTGCGAGCAATGGTCGCGGCGGCGCCCGAGGGCGAAGAAGTGGCGTCATGGCTGATCTGCAGCCACGGCTTCCAGCGCCGCTATGGCCTGGGCATCTCCCGGCCCTTCCCGGTACCGCTGGCGCCCTTTATCCGCAGTGGCTACCTGAAGCGTGGCGCGAGCATCGAGGAACTGGCCCAGGCCTGCGGCATCGATGCGGACGGCTTGCGCGCCACCCTGGCGGAATACAACCGGCATGCCCGACAAGGCCAGGACCCGCTGTTCGGCCGGGGCTCGACGCCCTACCACCGCAAGCAGGGCGACCCGCGCCAGCAACCCAACCCGTGCGTAGCGCCCATCGAACAGGGGCCGTTCTACGCGGTGAAAGTCCAGCCGGGCTGCTTCGGCACGTTCGCCGGGCTCAAGGTCAACCCCCACGCCCAGGTGCTCGACGGCCAGGGCCAGGCCATCGCCGGCCTGTACGCCGCCGGCAGCGACATGGCCAGTATCATGGGCGGCCACTACCCCGCCGGCGGCATCAATCTCGGCCCGGCGCTGACCTTCGGCTATATCGCCGGGCGGCACATCGCGGGCGCCAGCGATTACGAATAAGCCAGCAATTTCCCTCGAAGAGGACGTGGTTATTGAGATCGCTTGAAGGCCCTGCGGACCTTATCGCAGGCTGCGCCAGCGGCTACAGGAAACACGCAAGTCTTGTAGCCGCTGCCGAGCCCCGCGAGGCTGCGATCGGCTCCGCAGGAGACGCAAACCGGCCACTGCGGCAGACCGGACCGCCCGGGGAGAGCGGTTACGGATGGCCAATCAGAAATCGAAGAACACCGTCTCCTCTTCCCCCTGGATGCGGATATCGAAGCGGTACGCCCGCTGCCCGTCCACGTCACAGGGATGCGTCAGCAGGGTGTCGCGCCGCTGCGGCTGCTCGATCAGGTTCAGCACCGGGCAGGCGGCATTGGCTTCCGGCTCGTCGGCGAAATACAGGCGCGTGTGCAGGTGGATGTTGATCCCCCGGGCGAACAGCGCCACGTTGATGTGCGGCGCCATCGGCACCCCGGCGGCGTTGTTCACCACGCCCGGCTTGACCGTGTGCAGCGTCCACTCGCCGGCATCGAAGGTGGTGGCCGTGCGCCCGAAGCTGTTGAAGGCTTTCTCCGAATCGAACACAGGGTCGTAGACGCCCTCGTGGTTAGCTTGCCAGAACTCGAGGAACGAGTCGCGCACCAGATGGCCGTTGCCGTCGTACACATGGCCGATCAGCAGGATCTTTTCCCCCTGGGCGTCGGGCCCGGCCATCCGGTTCCAGATCTCGTCGCTGCGGGTCGGGTTGCCCGCGGCGGCCAGCGCCAGGCCGATGTGCACATATGGGCCGGCCGTTTGCGAAGGGGTTTCAGGCAGCAATTGGATAGGCATGGCGGGCTCCTCAGCAATTCTCGAAGTGGGTCTTGCGCTGGCCGCGCAACACGATGTCGAAGCGATAGGCCAGGCAGTCCATCGGGTTGGCGCTGCTCATGTCCAGCCGCGCGATCAGGCTCTGCACCGCCTGCGGGTTGGCGATCGACTTGACGATCGGGCACAGCGGGATCAGCGGGTCGCCCTCGAAATACAGCTGGGTGATCAACCGCGTGGCGATCGACGGCCCGCTGATGGAGAAGTGGATATGCGCCGGGCGCCAGTCGTTCGGGCCGTTGCGCCACGGGTAAGGGCCGGGCTTGATGGTGCGGAAGCTGTAGTAGCCGTCACGGTCGGTCAGGGCCCGGCCGACACCGCCGAAGTTCGGGTCCAGGGGCGCCAGGTAGCGGTCGTTCTTGTGCCGGTAGCGACCACCGGCGTTGGCTTGCCACATCTCCACCAGGGTATGGGGAATCGGCTGGCCGTACTGATCGCAAACCCGACCGGCGACGATGATTCGCTCGCCCACCGGCAAGCCGCCGTTATTGAAGTTGAGCAGCAGGTCGTTGTCGAAACGCCCGGTCTTCAGATGGGAGAAATCGGGGCCGCTGGTTTCGCTCAGCGATTGCGGGATGCTCACCAGTGCCTGGCGTGGCGAACGGGCCACGGAGGTCTTGTAGTCGGGGGTCAGGGCCTTGGGATGCCAATTACGGTCACGGATAACGAAACGACTGCTGTCTGCATCGGACATGTCGGTCTCCTGTTGTTTGATTTATGGAGCGCAGCTCGCGCAGTTTCAAACAACGGCAGCCCAACGACTATTGAAAAGCCCCCTCAAGGACATAACCAAACAGTTATGGATAACGCCCCTCGCGATAGGCTTGTCCGACCTCCCGCAGCACCTCCACGCACCATTGCGCCGCCAGCGACAGCGGCAGGCTGGCGTTGCTGGAGATGCCCACCGAGCCGCCCGGCTCACGCTGCCCGAGCTCGATCTCGCGCAGCTCGCCGTTGGCCAGGTCCAGGCGCACCGCATCCAGCGGGGCGATCCACAGCGCATCGCTGGACAGCGCATAACGCCGGCTCAAGGCCACCGAGAGGGTTTCCAGGCGCTGGCGCGACTGGCTGATGCCGCACTGCACGAACAGGCTGTCGGCGAACTTGCGGATGGTGGTGCCGGCCAGCGGCAACACCAGCGGATACTGCTCCAGCGCATGTCGGTCCAGCGGCCCGTGCAGCAACGGATGATCGGGGCGCGCCACCAGGGTCATGGACTCGCTGTACAGATGCTCGAAACTCAGGCCCTGGATCTGCGGGCTGTCCGTCATGCGCCCGACCACCAGGTCGACATCGCCGACCCGCAACTGCGACAGCAGATAGGCGCTGGGGCCGGTGACCACGCTCACCACCAGCGCCGAATGCCGTTCGTGCAGGCGCCGCACCACCTCCGGGAGCAGCAGGCTTTCGGCGGTCGAAAGCACACCCAGGCGCACCACGCCGGCGGCATATTCGCCACCTCGCAGGGTGTTCACCCCCTCGCGCAGGGCCTGCACCGAGGGCCCGGCGTAACGCAGAAAGGCCATGCCGGCCTCGGTCAGGCTGAGCCCGGCCTTGCTCCGGGCGAACAGCCGGGTATCGAGCAGTTCTTCCAGTTCCTTGAGGGTTTTCGACATCGCCGGCTGGCTTACCGCGAGCACATCCGCCGCCCGCGCCAGGCTGCCCTGGCGAGACATTTCAAGAAAACATACGAGGTGACGGAATTTGATGCGGGTATCGATGTTCAAAGGAGGCCCCGGATGTGTCGCGACAGGATCGATGCGGCTGCGGGCAATGGTAGCGTGCATGCAAAAGGCTGACGACCGGACTGGCGTCTGCCCTACTCACCAGCAACACTGATCAGCAAATTAGAACGAGGATTCACCCATGCTTTGGAAGAAAGGACGGCGCAGCGACAACGTGGTGGATGCTCGCGATGACAGTGGCGGCGGTGGAGGCGGCGGTCTGCGCTTTGGCGGTGGCAAGGGCCTGAGCCTGACCGCCATCATCCTGATCGTCGGCATCGGCTGGGTCACCGGCCAGGACCCGTTGCAAATCCTCGGGCAGCTCGCCGGGCAGATGGACCAGTCCTCGGCGCCCGCCCCCACCCAGCAGACCCGCCAGGCGCCGCCGGCCAACGACGAGCAGGCGGAATTCGTGCGCTCCATCCTCGGCGACACCGAAGACACCTGGGGCCAGATCTTCCAACAGGCCGGACGCGCCTATCAGCAACCCAAGCTCATCCTGTTCCGTGGCCGGGTGAACTCCGCCTGCGGCTCGGCGACCTCCGCCACCGGCCCGTTCTATTGCCCGGCCGACCAGCAGGTGTACCTGGACATGGACTTCTTCCGCGAGATGGACCAGCGCTTCTCGGCCGCCGGCGACTTCGCCCAGGCCTACGTGATCGCCCACGAAATCGGCCACCACGTACAGACCCTGCTCGGCGTCTCGGCGAAGATCCAGGCGGCCCGCCAACAAGGCCGGCAGATGGAAGGCGACGGCGGCCTGCTGGTGCGCCAGGAGCTGCAGGCCGACTGCCTGGCGGGTGTCTGGGCCAACCATGCGCAGAAACGCCTGAACTGGCTGGAGCCGGGGGATATCGAAGAAGCCCTGAACGCCGCCAACGCCATCGGTGACGACCGCCTGCAACAGCAAGGCCAGGGCCGCGTGGTACCGGACTCCTTCACCCATGGCAGCTCGGCGCAACGGGTGCGCTGGTTCAAGGCCGGTTTCACTCAAGGCCAAGTCGGCCAGTGCGACACCTTCGCTGCCAAGAGCCTGTAATGCACCGAGTGCTGGCGCTGCTCACCTTATGGCTGATCTGCGCCAGCCCACAGGCGGCAGTGCATGGTGTCAAAACGATCAGCCCCGCGCGGCTGAACCTCGAAGGCGGCGAACTGGCCATCGGCCTGAGCCAGGACTGGCAGTGGCCGCTGCCCGAGGTCCAGCGGGCGCTGATCATTGTCCACGGGCGCCTGCGTAACGCCCAGACCTACCTGCAAAGCGCCGAACAGGCCGCCAGCCAGGCCGGGCAAAGTGCGCCCACCCTGGTGGTCGCCCCGCAGTTTCTCAACCAGAGCGATATCGAGCGTCACCAACTACCCGGTTCGCTGCTGCGCTGGCAGGGCAATGACTGGATGGCCGGCGAGCCGTCCAGCGGGCCCAGGGCGGTCAGTTCCTATGCGGTGCTGGACGCGATCATCACGCGGCTGAGCGATCGCCAGCAGTTCCCGTCCCTGACTGAGATCGTCATCGCCGGCCACTCCGGTGGCGCCCAGGTGGTGCAGCGTTTCGCCCTGCTCGGCCAGCACCATCCGGGCCTGGAGGATGACGGCATCAAGCTGCGCTACGTCATCGCCAACCCGTCGTCCTATGCCTACTTCGACGAGCAGCGCCCGGTGAAGGTCGACGCCGGCGCGTGCCCCGGTTTCAACCACTGGAAATACGGCCTACTCAAGCTGCCGGCCTACGCCACCGGCCAGACCGCGCAGCAGTTGGAAGAGAGTTACGTCAAGCGCGATATCACCTACCTGCTGGGCAAACAGGACACCGACCCGCACCACCCGGCGCTGGACACCAGCTGCGCCGCCGAGGCCCAGGGCGCCTACCGCTTGATTCGCGGGCACAACTATTTCAACTACCTGAAACAGCGCCATCCCCAGGGACTGCAACAGCAATTGATCGAAGTGCCCGGCGTCGGGCATGACGGCGACAAGATGTTCACTTCGCCCGAGGGGCAGAAGGCGTTGTTCGGCCAGTAGGCACAGTGAAATCAGCAATGACGCTATCGCGGGCAAGCCTCGCTCCTACAGATTCGTTGTCGTACCCGGCAGAGGGCTACACCGCAGATCCGTAGGAGCGAGGTTTGCCCGCGAAGCTTTTTAAGCCAGCACCATCCGCCGCAGGGCGCTGCAATCCTCGGCATGCCAGTCGGCCAGCTCCGGCCACGGGTTATCCGGCAGGTTGACCAGCACCGTGTGGGTGCCCGCCGCGCGACCGCAATCAAGGTCGAAGCGGTAGTCGCCGACCATCACCATTTCGGCGGGCGCCACCTCCCAGGCCGCGGCCAGCTTCAGCAAGCCGCCCGGGTGAGGCTTGGGTGGCGCTTCGTCGCGCCCCAGCACGTCCTCGACGGCAAAGCAGTCGGCCAGGCCGATGGCCTCCAGGGTGACATGGGCCAGCTCCCGCGCATTGCGGGTCAGGATGCCCAGGCGATAGCCCCGCGCCGCCAGCTCCCGCACCAGCTCCACCGCCCCCGGCGCCGGCCGCGAACCCAGCGCCAGGTCGCGTTCGTGCTCCAGCAGCCAGGCGTGTTTCGCCGCGGCTTCGGCGGCGGGCAAGGCCGCGAGGTGGGTCAGGATGTCGTGCTCCGGCGGGATCCCCAGAGCCTCGCGGATGGCCGCGAAATCGTGCACGGCCACCGTCAGGGTGCCGTCCATGTCGAACACCCAATGCCGAACCTCGGCCAGGCTCATGCCCAGTCCTTGCGGTGGCGGATCAGGCCTTCCTGGGTCACCGACGCCACCAGTTGGCCGGCGCGGTTGAACACGCTGCCACGGGAGAAACCGCGGGAATTACCGGCCCACGGGCTGTCCATGGCATACAGCAGCCAGTCGTCGGCGCGCAGGTCGGCATGGAACCACAAGGCGTGGTCGAGGCTGGCGACCTGCATGTCCTTCTGCCACACCGACTTGCCATGGGGCAGCATCGAGGTGGTCAGCAGGCCGAAGTCCGAGGCGTAGGCCAGCAGGTATTTATGCAGTGCGGGAATGTCCGGCAGGCTGCCGTCGGCGCGGAACCAGACGTATTTGATCGGGTCCGCCGGCTGCGGGTTGTAGGGGTCTTTCTCGGTGACCGGGCGTACTTCGATAGGCTTGGGGCACAGCAGTTTTTCGCGCATGTGCTCAGGGATCAGGTGCGCGCGCTGCTGGGTGATCTCCAGCTCCGACGGCAGGTTTTCCGGGCCGACCACCTGGGGCATCGTGTCCTGGTGCTCGAAGCCTTCCTCGTCGTACTGGAACGAGGCGCTGCAGGTGAAGATCGGGTTGCCCTTCTGGATCGCCGTCACCCGGCGGGTGCTGAAACTGCCGCCATCGCGCACTCGATCGACCTGGTACACCACCGGCAACGCCGCGTCGCCCGGGCGCAGGAAATAACCGTGCAGCGAATGCACATGGCGGGCCTCTTCGACAGTCTGGCTGGCCGCGGACAGGGACTGACCCAATACCTGGCCGCCGAACAGCTGGCGGAAACCCAGGTCCTGGCTACGACCGCGAAACAGGTTTTCCTCGATCGGTTCCAGGGTCAACAGATCGACCAGATCATCCAACACGTGGCTCATTCAGACTCTCCTCACACAGAGCAATGCCGCGCAGTCTTCGCTGCTGCGGTCGATTCAATCGGGTTCATACACATGGGCACACTCCAGATGCCCCCGACCTGCTATCCATGCAAGGTTTCCAACCATTGTTCGCGGTTGATGCGATACAGCACATGATGACGCAGCGGATGCTCGCTGCCGAGCTTTGGGTGATCGAAATCGTCGTGCGCAGCGTGTTGCATGCCGATGGCCTGCATGACTTTCTGCGACGGCAGGTTGCTGGTGGTGGTGAAGGCAACGATCTCCTTCAGGGCCAGGCGATCGAAGCCACAGCGCAACGCGGTCCAGGCCGCTTCGCTGGCATAACCCAGGCCCCAGTGCTCGCGCGCCAGGCGCCAGCCGATTTCCACCGCCGGGGTGAACGGCGCCTCGAAGCCCACCACGCCCAGCCCGGTAAAACCGATAAAGGCCCCGGTATCCTTGCGCTCCAGCGCCCACGTGCCAAAACCGTGCTCGGCGAAATGCCCACGGATCCGCCCGATCAGCGCAGCACTTTCCAGGCGGCTCAGGGGGGCCGGAAAATAACGCATCACCTGCGGGTCGGCACACATCGCCGCGAACGCCGGCAAATCCTCGTCGCGCCACTGGCGCAACAGCAGTCGAGCACTTTCGAGTTGCAGTATCGGCTCCATCGTCCCCTCCATTTCCATGCGTGCCAGTCTACATCGCTGGTAGGATCCTTTTCGGATTCCTACATGAAATTGCCATGCCACTGCCGCTGATCTACCACGACGACTACAGCCCTGAGTTCCCGGCGGAGCACCGCTTCCCCATGGACAAGTTTCGCCTGCTGCGCGACCACCTGGTGGACAGCGGCCTGACCCGCGATGCCGACCTGTTGCGCCCGGAACTATGCCCCAGGGAAATTCTCGCCCTGGCCCACGACCCTGGGTATATCGAACGCTATATGGCCGGCGAGTTGTCGCGGGAAGACCAGCGGCGCCTCGGCCTGCCCTGGAACGAAGCCCTGGCCCGGCGCACCGTGCGCGCCGTCGGCGGCTCGTTGCTGGCCGCCGAACAGGCCCTGGAGCATGGCCTGGCCTGTCACCTGGCAGGCGGTACCCATCACGCCCACTACGACCACCCGGCGGGCTTCTGCATCTTCAACGACCTGGCGGTGATCAGCCATTACCTGCTGGAAGCCGGTCGGGTCGGCCGGGTGCTGATCTTCGACTGCGACGTGCACCAGGGCGACGGCACCGCGCGGATTCTCGAACATACCCCGGACGCCGTGACTGTCTCGCTGCACTGCGAAAAAAACTTCCCGGCGCGCAAGGCCACCAGCGACTGGGACATCCCCCTGCCGATGGGCATGGGCGACGCCGACTACCTGAAGGTGGTCGACGATGCGCTCAATTACCTGCTGCCGCTGTACCAGCCGGACCTGGTGCTGTACGACGCCGGGGTGGATGTGCACCAGGACGATGCCCTGGGTTACCTGAAGCTGACCGACCAGGGCGTCGCCGCCCGCGACGAACAGGTGATGCGCCATTGCCTGGGCCGCGACATCCCGGTGCTCGGGGTGATCGGCGGCGGCTACAGCAAGGACCGCCAGGCCCTGGCCCGGCGCCACGGCATCCTCCACCACAGCGCACAACGGGTGTGGACGTCATTGGGTTGCCATTGAAAAATCAGTGCCGCCGCATCATCAGGTTGTCATCAAAAGATGGGCGTCTTACCCCCAACCGCTGTGGAGCCGCTTGTGGATAACCTGCGCGTAAGCCGCTGCACGTCAGGCAATACAAGCCTTCCAGCCCACTGCTCATTTTTCGACCAACACCTGTAGCCGCTGCCGCAGGCTGCGATCGATCGGAACGGTCGCTGGCGTCGGCACTCGCGCTGGAGGTCCTGCGGACCTGTCGCAGCCTGCGGCAGCGGCTACGGAAACGGGGGCCGGTCGCGTCATCAGATGGTCATCAAAATATGGGCGTCTTACCCCCAACCGCTGTGGAGCCGCTTGTGGATAACCTGCGCGTAAGCCGCTGCACGCCAGGCAATACAAGCCTTCCAGCCCGCTGCTCATTTTTCGACCAACACCTGTAGCCGCTGCCGCAGGCGGCGATCGACCGGAACGGTCGCTGGCGTCGGCACTCGCGCTGGAGGTCCTGCGGACCTTGCGCAGCCTGCGGCAGCGGCTACAGAAATGGGGGCCGGTCGCGTCATCAGATGGTCATCAAAATATGGGCGTCTTACCCCCAACCGCTGTGGAGCCGCTTGTGGATAACCTGCGCGTAAGCCGCTGCACGCCAGGCAATACAAGCCTTCCAGCCCGCTGCTCATTTTTCGACCAACACCTGTAGCCGCTGCCGCAGGCTGCGATCGACCGGAACGGTCGCTGGCGGCGGCACTGGCGCTGGAGGTCCTGCGGACCTTGCGCAGCCTGCGGCAGCGGCTACAAAAACCTTCATCAGGCGGTCATGAAATTGTGGGCGCCTTACCCCCAATCTCTGTGGAGCGGCTTGTGGATAACCTGAGCGCAAGCCTCTGCAGCCCATGCCGTACAGGCCCTGCAGAGCACTGAACGTTTTTTGATCAAACCCCTGCATAAGCCGCTGCGGGACGCATGGAGCATTGGCGACGGGCCTGCCTCGGGTAGAATGCCTGGCTTATTCCGCCACGCCGCCGCCCGCCATGACCTTATCCCGCACCACCCTGCCCCATCACGTCGCCATTATCGGTGGCGGCCCTGCCGGCCTGATGGCGGCCGAGGTGCTGAGCCTGGCGGGCCTGCGCGTCGATCTCTACGACGGCATGCCATCGGTAGGCCGCAAGTTCCTGCTGGCCGGGGTCGGCGGCATGAACATCACCCATTCCGAGGCCTACCCGGCCTTCCTCTCGCGTTATGCCGAACGGGCCCCACAGATGGCCCCGCTGTTGCGCGAGTTCGGCAGCGAGGCGTTGTGCCAATGGATTCACGGCCTGGGCATCGAGACGTTCGTCGGCAGCTCGGGCCGGGTGTTCCCCACCGACATGAAAGCCGCGCCGTTGCTGCGCGTCTGGCTCAAGCGCCTGCGCGATGCCGGCGTGGTTATCCACACCCGCCATCGCTGGCTCGGCTGGAATGTCGATGGCAGCCTGCGCATCCACAGCCCGGAAGGCGAGAAATCGGTTCAGGCCGACGCCCTGTTGCTCGCGCTGGGTGGCGGCAGCTGGTCGCGCCTGGGTTCGGATGGCGCCTGGATGCTGCCGCTGGAGCAGCGCGGCGTGCAACTGGCGCCCCTGCAACCGAGCAACTGCGGGTTCGAGGTGCAGGACTGGAGCGATCTGCTGCGCAGCAAGTTCGCCGGTGCCCCGCTGAAGAACGTGGCCATTGGCCTGAACGACGACATACCCCGCCTCGGCGAGTGCGTGATCACCACCACCGGGATCGAGGGCAGCCTGATCTACGCGTTGTCGGCGCCGATTCGCGAGGCAATCAACAAGCACGGCACCGCCACGGTGCATATCGACCTGTTGCCGGGCAAACCCCATGACCGGATCCAGGCCGCGCTGAGCAAGCCACGGGGCTCGCGCTCCATGGCCAAGCACCTGCACAGCCAGGTGGGCATCGAGGGGTTAAAAGCCGCGCTCTTGCGTGAACTGATCAGCGCCGACTGCTTCGCCGACCCGGCGCTGCTGGCCAGGGCGATCAAGGCCCTGCCGCTGACCCTGGTGAAAACCCGCCCCCTGGACGAAGCCATCAGCAGCGCTGGCGGCGTGACGTTCGAGGCCATGGATCAACGCCTGATGCTCAAGCAATTGCCCGGCGTGTTCTGCGCCGGGGAGATGCTCGACTGGGAGGCGCCCACCGGCGGCTACCTGCTCACCGCGTGTTTCGCCAGCGGGCGGGCAGCCGGGTTGGGGATGCTCGAGTGGTTGCGGGAAAAGGCCTGAACCCGGCCTACGCCCTGTAGCCGCTGCCGAGCGAAGCGAGGCTGCGAACGGCCGCGCAGCGGCCGCCAAAGCAAACGCCCCGGCTTCTCCAGGAGAACCGGGTCGTTTGGTTTTACGAGGACTGCGTCCTCGATCGCAGGCTGCGCCAGCGGCTACAGGGGCGGTGTTGGCCTCTGGCTTACGGCTTGCGCTTGCGCGGCCCGGTGTTGAACGCCGGCACCTTGCGCACCGGTTTCACCGCCGGGGCTTCGGCCACTTCGCCGCTGTCCACCCACTTGCCCAGGTTGCGCTTGCCGCCACCGCCGGAAGTCTTGGGTTTCTTCGGCTTTTTCGGCTTCTTGATCACCTGGCCGCTGGCGTCGGTTTCCGGCACCCGGTGCTCCGGAATGAAGTCCGGTTCGTCATGACGCTTGAGGGTCTGGCGGGTCAGCATCTCGATGGCCGACAGCAGGTTCACTTCATCGGCGCACACCAGCGAGATCGCCTCACCGGTGGAGCCGGCGCGGCCGGTGCGGCCGATGCGGTGGATGTAATCCTCGGCGACGATCGGCAGGTCGAAGTTGACCACCAGCGGCAAGTCCTCGATGTCCAGGCCACGGGCCGCGACATCGGTGGCCACCAGGATCTGGATCTCGCTGGCCTTGAAGCGGTCCAGCGCCCGCTGGCGAGTAGCCTGGGGCTTGTCGCCATGGATGCCGTCGGCGTTCACGCCCTGGCCCTGCAGCCTTTCCACCAGCGCGTCCACGCCGTTGCGGGTCTTGGCGAACACCAGCACCTGCTTCCAGCGGTTCTTGCGCAGCAGGTGGCTGAACAGCTCCGGCTTGCGCTTCTTGTCCACCGTCACCACCCATTGCTTGACGGTGTTGGCGGCAACGTTGCGCGGGCTGACTTCGATGCTCAGCGGGTCGTTGAGCATCTGCCCGGCCAGCAGGCGGATGTCATCGGAGAAGGTCGCGGAGAACAGCAGGGTCTGACGCTTTTTTGGCAGGGCGCGATAAATGTTCGCCAGCTCTTCGGAAAAACCCAGGTCGAGCATGCGGTCGGCTTCGTCCAGCACCAGGGTCTGCAACTGGTTGAACTTCAGCGCGTTCTGGCGAAACAGATCGAGCAGGCGGCCCGGCGTGGCCACCAGCAGGTCAACGCCGCCGCGCAGCTTCATCATTTGCGGATTGATGCTGACGCCGCCGTACACCGCGTAAGTGCGCAGCGGCAGGTTCTCGGCGTACTGGCGCACCGCTTCGTGCACCTGTTCGGCCAGTTCGCGGGTCGGCACCAGAATCAGGGCGCGCACCGAGTTGGCGGAGACTTTCGGCCCTTCCATGGCCAGCAACTGCAACAGCGGCAAGGCGAAGCCGGCGGTCTTGCCGGTGCCGGTCTGGGCCGCGGCCATCAGGTCGCGACCGCCCAGAACCGCCGGAATGGCTTGCGCCTGCACCGGTGTCGGGGTCTGGTAGCCAAGCGTTTCGAGGGCGCGCAGCAAGGGTTCGATCAGGCCAAGAGTGGCGAATGTCATGGGGATACCGTAGGGAGATTGTCAGCGCAGGTGTGCAATGGGCGGCAGTTTACCCTAATTCAGGCGGGTTTCTTTGGGCTGACGAGTTGTCCCGCAACAGGTCGCCAGCTGGCGGGCATGAAGAATGCGGGTGGACGCGCCTTGAGGTACGGGAGGAGAATTCAGCCCCTTTTTCCCTATCGCACCTTTGAAGATCCAGGAGCCTGACCTGTATGGATACACCCAACCCCTTCCAGACACCGACCGCCGAATTGCAGACCCCGGCAGCGACTGCGCCATTGCGCCTGTACAGCATCAACGCTGTCGGCCTTGCCACCTTCCTCGGCACTTCCGTGGCGGGGTCCTACATGATCGCCGCCAACCTCAAGGCGCTCGGCCGTGAAAGCGAAGTGAAGAAGGCCTGGTACATCGGTATCGGCCTGCTCATCCTGATGATGGTGCTGGGCGCGGTGCTGCCGGAAAGCGTTCCAGCCGTGGTCTTCGTACTGCCACCGATTTTTGCGATGAACACCTACGCACGCCAGCTCTTCGGTCCGGTCGTCATCGAACACAAACTCAGCAAGGGGCCTTTCTTCTCGTTGTGGCGCGTCGCCGGGATCAGCCTGCTGTTCATGCTGGTCTTCGTCCTGGTGCTGCTAGCGCTGGTGATGCTGTCCAACCCGGACTGAGTACGACAGGCTGGAACAAAAAACGCCGGGCAATGCCCGGCGTTTTTGATCATGCGCCAACAGGCCATTTCAAGCGGTGGCTTCTTCCTGTATTGCGGTGGCTTTTGGCTTGCGCCACTGCGGCAGGCCGATCAACACCACGGCACTGATGATCACCACCATCGCCAGCGCCTCCTCCAGGCCGATGGTCTCGCCGACAAACACAATCCCCAGCAGCACCGCTACCGCCGGGTTGACGTAGGCATAGCTGGTGGCCGCCGCCGGACGCACATGCTTGAGCAAGTACATGTAGGCGTTGAAGGCGATGATCGAGCCGAAGCCGATCAGGTACGCCAGGGCTGCCCAGCCTTCGATCGGCGGAACGGCGGCCAGTTGCTCGCCGCTCAACCAGCTGCCGATCAGCAGCACCACGCCGCCCACCAGCATCTCGACGGCACTGGCCATCGCCCCTTGCGGCAACGGCAGGTGCTTGCTCCACACCGAACCGAAGGCCCAGGCCGCCGCCGCGAACACCAGCAAGGCCGCGCCGGTCGGGCTCGACTGCAGGTTGGAGCCGAGGTTGAGCATGGCGATGCCGATCAGCCCGAGGACGATCCCCGCCCATTCCAGGCGAGTGTTGCGCGCGCCCCAGAAGTAACCGCACAGCAGGGTGAACAGCGGCACCGTGGCCACCGCCAGGGCCGCCACTCCGGACGCCACGCCCATGTGTTCGGCGACAGTGACCGCGCCATTACCGCAGCTCAACAGCAGGATGCCGATCACCCCCGCCGCCCGCCACTGCGCCCAGGTCGGCGCCGGCGCCCCGCGCCAACGCAGGAAGCCGTACATCAGGCTGCCGGCGATAACGAAACGGATGCCGGCGAGCATCAGCGGCGGCCAGTATTCGACACCGATACGGATCACCAGGTAGGTCGACCCCCAGATCACGTACAACGCAAAAAAGGCGGCAATCAGGGGCAAGGGGAAACGGCGTAGGCCAGGCATGGGAAGCTCGAAGACAGGACGAGGGAGAGGGTTATTCTAGAAAGCCGGCCGGCGGAACTTAAGTTACAAAACCTGTTTAAAGCATCGGTACACTTTTCAAAACATGGAGATTCTGGCTATAAACCATGCTTTCGAAAGTCGCTGAGTTTGGGAGCCTTATCATGGATAAATATGACCGCATGCTCCTCGCCGCCCTGCTGGAAAATGGCCGGGCGAGCTACGCCGAGCTGGCGCGCAAGGTGAACCTCTCCGCCCCCGCCGTGGCCGAACGGGTGGCCAAACTCGAAGCCAGCGGAGTGATCACCGGTTACCAGGCCAAGGTCGACCTGGCCAAGCTCGGGCTGCCGATCCAGTGCGTGATCGAACTGCGCATGGCCCAGCACGGTAATCAGAAGGCCTATGACGAACTGAGCCGGATCCCGCAACTCACCGAATGCCAGCGGGTCACCGGCGATCCGTGCGTGATCATGCGCGCCGCCGTCGGCTCGATGCCGGAGCTGGAAGAGCTGATCAACCGGGTGGCGAAGTACGGGTTCAGCAAGACCTCGATCGTGCTCTCCAGCGCCATCGAACAGCGCGTGCCGCTGGGGCATCTGGAGAGCAACGGCAAGTGAACCCAGCCAGCGCGACTGTAGCCGCTGCCGCAGGCTGCGATAAGGCTCGAAGAGCCTTCCGAGGCACTCAAGAGCGCGTCTCCTTCGGAGCCGATCGCAGCCTTCGGCAGCGGCTACAGGAGTCAGGTGTCGCGATGGCGCTTGAGGTGTTCGCCGATCTTGGCGGCCGGCACTTTCTGCAATTTGCACAAGAAATCGTGGGACAGCTCGCGCAGCCCGTGTTTCTGTCGCAGCTCCAGCTCCAGGTGGGCGGTAAGGTTGGCGGCCATTTCCGCATCGGCCATGGCCCGGTGAGCCTGGCCGGTATGGGGCAGGCTGGCGAAACTGGTGAGGGTGCCGAGCTTGTGGTTGGGCGCCGCCGGCATCAGCCGTCGGGCCAGCAACAGGGAACAGGCGAAGTTCTGCAAGCGGGTGCGCTTGATCCGGCCGAGTTCGTAGTCCCAGAACTTCTGGTCGAACGCTGCGTTGTGCGCCAGCAGCGGCGTGGTGCCGACGAACTCGTTGACCTCGTTCATCACCTGCTCGGCCGGCGGCGCGCCGCGCAGCATGGCGTTGCTGATGCCGGTCAGTTGTTCGATGAAGGCCGGCACCCGCACGCCGGCGTTCATCAGGCTCTGGTAACGCTCGACGATGCGCCCCTGCTCAAGGATCACCACGGCGATTTCCGTGGCCCGGCAACTGCTGCTCGGGGAGATCCCGGTGGTTTCAAAGTCGATGACTGCGATGCGTTCCAAACCTGTCCAGCTCCGTACAAAAAATAGTCAGCTCAGCTTTTGAGCAGTAGCGCGCCTTCGATCGGCACGTAGCGCGTGGCCGCGCGAATCAGCGAATTGGCGGTCAGCCCCGGCACGCCATAGGCCACCGCTTCGACGCCATGCTTGCTGATGATGCGCTCGAGCAACAGGTCGAAATCGCCATCACCGGAAGCCAGCACCACTTCGTCGACATGGGCGGCGGCGTCCATGATGTCGATGGTGATACCCACGTCCCAGTCGCCCTTGGCCGAGCCGTCGCTGCGCTGGATATAGGGTTTGAGTTTTACCGTGAAGCCCAGGTTGCGCAGGATCTGCTGGAACTGCTGCTGCTTGCTGTCGCCCCGGTCGATCGCATAGGCGTAGGCCTCGACTATCTGCCCCTGCTGGCTGATATCGGCCCACAGGGCGGCATAGTTGAAGTGGCAGCCATAGGCCTGGCGCACGGTGTAATAGAGATTCTGGACATCGGCGAACACAGCGATTTTTTTCACCGCTTATCCTCATGGCGCTCACGCGCGCGAACTGGGCCGGGACTCAAACCCTGAAAAGTCGCCCAGTATGCCAGCCAGAAGGAAGGTTCCGCGAATAATCGGTCCGGGACGCTGTTGCGTTCCGGACCGATGGCGGATCAGACGAAGGAATCGTCGTCGGAAAAGAACGAGCTGTCGTCGTTGCCGTAGTCGGCATCGCTGAAACCACCCTGGTCGTTGTTGCCCCAGGAGTCGTTGTTGGCCATACGCTGCTCGTCATTGCCCCAGCCACCCGCGTTGTCGCTGGCGGGCGCCGGTTCTTCCTTGATCACTTCGACGATTTCCTGCGGCTGCTGGTTGCCGTGGAACAGGCTGCTGAGGCCTTGCGCCAGCATCACGCCACCCGCCACGCCGGCGGCGGTTTTCAGCGCGCCGCCGAGGAAGCTGCTGCCAGCCGCGGCCGGAGCCTGCTGGGGTGGCGCGGCATAGTTTTGCTGGGGATAGCTCTGTTGCGGGTAGTTCTGCTGCGGCTGCGGGTTGAACGCCGGCCGCGCCGGTTCGCGCCAGCCACCGCCGGACGAGGCCGGAGCGCTTTGCGTCGGCGCCGGCTGCGGATCGCGGGAACCGCTGCCGAAGATGCTCGAAAGGAAGCCGCCACCGCTGCTGGGCGTCGGCGCCGCGGCCTGGGATCTGGCCTGCTGCAACTCGGCCTGCAGTTGCTGGACTTGCTGGGTGAGTTGTTTGTTCTGCTCGTCGAGGCTCTTGATTGCCGCCTCTTGCACCAGAATCGCCTGGGTCATGAAATACCCGGCGGCAGGCTGCCGGGTCAGATGCTCCTTGATCCGCGCCTCGGCCTGGGCGTCGCGCGGGGCTGAATCCTTCTCGGCTTGCTGCAACCGTGAAAACAGTCCATCGATCAGGGTTTGCTCTTCGCTGTTCATGGCGACCTCTTTAGATTGCCGGTAAAAAACGGGGCCTTGTCGTCATGCACAAGGTGCAACCAGTAATGGGGCTGCCCAGCGAGCTTTCAATGGCCTTTACCTAACGTTTACGTTTGCTCGCCCCGGGGCTGCATCGGTTAAAGTGTCCAACCGCTTTTTGTGATCTGCGATAACCACTGATGAATCCGTTAACCGTTCTGCGCGACTCCCTGTACTTCTGCCAGCGCAACCTGGGCCGTATCGTCCAACTGTGCCTGCCGCTGGTGGTCCTCGAAGCGCTGCTACAGCAGGCGGTCGACAGCTCGCTGGGCCCCGAGGCCTTTCCCGGCTACAGCGTGATCGTCGGCCTGTTGATCTACCCGCTCTACACCGGGGTACTGATCCTGTTTCTCGATGCCCGCAGCCGTGGCGAATCACCATTGGCCCGCGACCTGCTCGCCGCGACCGTCAGCCTGTGGCCGCGCTTTGCCTTGCTGACCGCCATCAATACCCTGCTGATCCTGCTGGGCCTGTCGCTGTATTTCCTGCCCGGGCTGTGGCTGATGGTGACCCTGGCCTTCGCCGAATACCTGCTGGTGCTCAAGGGCCTGCAACCGCTGGCCGCGATCAAGGAAAGCTTCCGCCTGACCCGTGGGCACTTCCTGCGGATCCTGGTCTGCATCCTGGCCGTGATGGCCCCGCTGTGGGTACTCAAGGGCGCCAGCCTGGCGGCCTACCCCGAGCCGGGTCCGATGCTGTCGCTGCTGATCGAAAGCGCCCACAGCTTCCTGCAGTTGTTCACCAGCGTGGTGGTATTCCGCCTGTTCATGCTGATCGGCGACTCGCCTGACCAGCAATGACCCCGGGGGCCGACCGCTCTACCCCTTGGGCCGCGGTCCCGCTCTCGGTTATGCTCGGGCTCAATCCAGCAACGCCATAAGCCGAGCCGATGCCCCGTCTATTTCGCTTCATCCTCCTGGGCCTGCTGATCAGCGCAGGCCTGTTGTCAGCCCTGGTCTACAGCCTGACCTGGCGCCCCGACGCCAAGGAGTCGCTGCCGGTCGCCTGCACCGGCAAGGTGCCCAGCCTGGTGCCGGGCCAGGCGCTGAAGGTGATGACCTGGAACGTGCAGTACCTGGCGGGCAAGCGCTACGTGTTCTGGAACGACCAGGCCCGGGGGCCGGACGAGCGCCCGACCCCGGAAGACATGGCCTTCAGCCTGGACGAAGTGGCCCGGGTGATTCGCGATGAACAGCCGGACATCGTGCTGGTGCAGGAGCTGGACGACGGCGCCAAGGCCAGCGACTACCAGGACCAGCTCAAGCTGCTGCAGGAACGCCTGACCGACCTGTATCCGTGCAGCACACAGGCCTTCGACTGGAAGGCCGACTTCGTACCCTCCCCACACATCTTCGGCAGCGTCGGCCGGCAGCTGGCGACTTTGAGCCGCTACCACATCGAACACGCCGAACGCCTGCAATTGCCGGTGCCCGAGGCCAATCTCCTCAGCCGCCAGTTCCAGCCGAAAAACGCCGTGCTGGTGAGTTACCTGCCGTTAAGCGACGGCGGGCAGATGGCGGTGCTCAACACCCATCTGGAGCGCGCGACGAAACCCGACGACACCCTGCAAGCCCAGGTGAACGCGGTCACCAGGATCCTCGACCGCTTCGAAGCCCGTGGCACGCCCTGGCTGATCGGCGGCGACTTCAACCTGCTGCCCCTGGGCCAGTACCAACGGCTCGCCCCCGAGCAACGCACGCCCTACTCCGCCGACAGCGCGCTGCACACGCTCTGGGACAAGTACCCGATGATTCCCACCAACAACGAGGCCAGCGGCATCGACCGCGCCCTGTGGCTGACCCACTACCCCAACGACCCGGCCCTGAGCGGCCCGGATCGCACCGTCGACTACCTGTTCCACAGCCCGCGGCTCAAGCGGGTCGAGGCCCAGGTCCGGCAGGACGACACCCTGCGCATCTCCGACCACCTGCCACTGATCGCCCGCTTCCTGCTGCCCGCCGCACCGTAGCCGCTGCCGCCGATCGGCCGGAACGGTCGCTGGCGTCGGCACTGGCGCTAAAGGTCCTGCGGACCTATCGCAGCCTGCGGCAGCGGCTACACACTGGGTTACTTGCGCGGTTTGGCGCGGGCCGTGGCTTCGGCCACCAGCGGGTCGTCCGGCCAGTAGTGTTTCGGGTAACGGCCCTTGAGGTCCTTCTTCACCTCGGCGTAGGTGCTGCGCCAGAAGTTCGCCAGGTCCTGGGTGACCTGCACCGGCCGCCGCGCCGGGGACAGCAGATGCAGCTTGACCACCTGCCGGCCGCCAGCGATCCGCGGTGTCTCTGCCAGGCCGAACAACTCCTGCAAGCGCACCGCGAGAATCGGTGGTTGCTCACTGTAATCAAGGCGGATCGACGAGCCGGACGGCACCGTCAGGTGGTGCGGCGCCAGCTCGTCCAGGCGCTGCGGCAACGGCCAGGGCAGCAGGCTGTGGACAATGCTGGCCAGTTCCAGGTTGGCGAAGTGGCTGAGGCGCGAAACCTTGCCCAGGTACGGCAGCAGCCAGCTTTCCAGGCTCTTGAGCAGCGCCGCGTCACTGACATCCGGCCACTGGCTTTCGCCCTTGGCCTCTAGATCGAGCTGGCGCAACAAGGCCACCCGGGCCTGCCACTGGCGCAGCTCCGGGGTCCAGGGCAACAGTTCCAGGCCCTTGCGCCGCACCAGATTGACCAGTGCCTGGCAGCGCGCCGCCTCGTCCAGGCCGGTCAGCGGCTCGCGGCTGAGCACCAGTTCGCCGACCTTGCGCTGGCGCTCGGCACGCAACACCCCTTCGCGCTCGTCCCAGTCAAGCTGATCGACGCAGCGCACCTGCTCGGCCAGGACCGAGTCGAACAGCGCCGGGTCGAAATCCGCCGCCAGGTAGATGCGCTCTTCCCGCTGCCCCTGGCGACTGCCCAGGTCGGCGATCACCAGCCAGGGTTGCTTCATCAGGCTGTCGGTCTCGCTGAACAGCGCCGCGCGGCCGTTGGCCAGCCGGTATTCGGCGCCGCCGGGACGACGTTGCTGGGCGACCCGATCCGGATAGGCCAGCGCCAGCAAGGCGCCCAGCCAGCGCGGGTGATCCGGGTCCGCCACCGCCTGGCTTGGTTGTCCGCGCAGATAACCACGATATTGCCGGGCCAGTTGCCGAGCCCGCTGGACCCCGCCCTGGGCGCCACGGGCCACGCGCTCTTCGCCGGACAGCAGCACCAGGCGGCTATGCAGGTCGGCACCGCCGCCACGCAGGATGTCGCGCTCGCCGAGCAAGGCGGCGACATCGCAGGCCATGTTCGCCAGCCCCAGGGCCTGGCCGCGCAACAGCAGATGGGCAATGCGCGGATGGGCCGGCAACTCGGCCATTGCCTGGCCATGGGGCGTCAGCTTGCAGTCCTCGCCAGCCTTGGCCGTCAGCGCTCCGAGGCGTTCGAGCAAGTCCTGGGCCTGGGCATAGGCCGCACCGGGCGGCACATCCAGCCACACCAGTTGCGCCGGTGCCACACCCCAGCGGGCCAGTTGCAGGGCCAGGCCCGCCAGGTCCGCCTGGAGAATCTCCGCGCTGCCATAGGCCGCCAACTGTTCATGCTGGTCCTGGGACCACAGGCGATAGCACACGCCCGGCTCCAGGCGCCCGGCCCGACCGGCGCGCTGGGTGGCGCTGGCCCGGGAAATACGCTGGGTGTCGAGACGGGTCATGCCGCTGCCCGGGTCGAAACGCGGCACCCGCGCCAGCCCGGCATCGACCACCACACGCACACCGTCGATGGTCAGGCTGGTCTCGGCGATATTGGTCGCCAGCACCACTTTGCGCTTGCCCGGCGGGGCCGGTTCGATGGCCGCGCGCTGCGCCGCCAGGTCCAGTTCACCGTGCAGCGGACAGAGCAGAATCTCCGGGCGCTCACCCAGGGCGTCGGCCAACTGCTGGTGCACCCGGCGGATCTCGGCCTGCCCCGGCAAGAACACCAGGACGCTACCGCTCTCATCGTTCAGCGCTTCAAGAACGGTCTGCACCAGCCGCGGCTCGATGAACTCGCCCGGCTGGAAGAGCCGCCCCCAGCGCACATCGACCGGGAACATGCGGCCTTCGCTGCGCAGGATCGGTGCGTCGTCCAGCAGCCCCGCCAGGCGCTCGCCTTCCAGGGTCGCCGACATCAGGAGGATTTTCAGCGGCTGCTCATCGCGAAACAGATCGCGGCCATTGAGGCTCAAGGCCAGGGCCAGATCGGCGTCGAGGCTGCGCTCGTGGAATTCGTCGAAGATCAGCAAGCCGACGCCTTCCAGCGCCGGATCGTCTTGCAGGCGGCGGGTCAGGATCCCCTCGGTAACCACCTCGATGCGGGTGTTCGGGCCGACCTTGCTATCCAGACGGATGCGGTAGCCCACGGTTTCGCCGACCTTTTCCCCCAGTTCGCTGGCCAGCCGTTCGGCCGCCGCCCGCGCCGCCAGGCGCCGTGGTTCGAGCATGAGAATGCGTTGTCCGGCCAGCCAGGGTTCGTTCAACAGGGCCAAAGGCACGCGGGTGGTCTTACCGGCGCCGGGCGGTGCTTCGAGCACGGCCTCGTGGCGTGTCGCCAGGGCTTCACGCAGGGCGGGTAAAACTTCATCAATTGGCAAAGAATTCATACTGGCTCCCAAACAGAGGCGCGAGTATAACGGCGAACTGCCTGGCGTTAATCACGGTCTGAATTCATACCGGCAACGCTTCAGCCTTGCTCTTTCGTGTCTGTTCAGGAGATTTACATGCGTATTCCTTTCCGCATCATCGGTGGCGTCCTGGTTGCCACCCTGCTGACTCAGCTCACCGCCTGCGGCTCGATCTTCTTCCCCGACCGGCGCGGCCAGATCGACGGCAAGATCGACCCGCTGGTAGCCGTGCTCGACGCCGTGGGCCTGCTGTTTTATGTGATCCCGGGGCTGATCGCCTTTGGCGTCGACTTCGCCACCGGCGCCATCTACCTGGAACCGGGCAAGACCGCGCAGGTCGACCCGCACAAGCTGCAGCAAGCCATAGGCGCCGACGGCCAGGTCGATAACCACAAGTTGCAGGCTATCCTCGAAAGCGAGCTGGGCCGCAGCTTCCCTCTGGACGATCCACGCCTGATCCAGCACAAGGGCAGCGCGCAGCAGCTGGCCCTGTACGGTCTGCAACCGGCAGCCTGACCCTCGCGTTTCTTGAAGGAACAAGCCTTGTATGAGCAGTAGCCCGGAACACGCACGCCTGTTGCGCCTGGCCACCCGCGCCTCGCTGGCGGTGGCCAGTATCCTGATCGTGGCCAAGGCCATCGCCTGGTGGCTGAGTGGCTCGGTCAGCCTGCTGGCCGGCCTCACCGACTCGCTGCTCGATGGCGCCGCGTCGTTCCTCAACCTGCTGGCCGTGCATTATGCCCTGCGCCCGGCCGACGAAGACCACCGCTACGGCCACGGCAAGGCCGAATCGCTGTCGGGCATGGCCCAAGCGCTGTTCATTGCAGTGAGCGCGGTGCTGATCGGGGTACAGGCCGTCGAACGCCTGCAGAACCCCGAACCGCTGGGCGCGCCCTGGATCGGTATCGGCGTGATGCTGTTGTCGCTGGCGCTGACCGTGGCGCTGCTGATGGTGCAATACCGGGTGATCCGCGAAACCGGCTCCACCGCGGTACGCGCCGACTCGCTGCACTATCGCTCCGACCTGTTGCTCAATGGCAGCATCCTGCTGGCGCTGGTGCTGGCCAGTTTCGGCTGGCAGCAATTGGACGCCTGGTTCGGCCTGGCGATTGCCATCTACATCCTGTGGAGCGCGATCCAGATCGCTCGTGAAAGTGTGGCGGTGCTGATGGATGAGGAACTGCCGTCCGAGGTCAGCCAGCACATGCTGGAGCTGGTATGCGCCGTGCCCGGGGTACTCGGCGCCCATGACCTGCGCACGCGGATTTCCGGCAACCACTGGTTCGTGCAACTGCATCTGGAATTACCGGGGGAACTGACCCTGTCGGTGGCCCACGGCATCAGCGATCAGGCCGCCGAGGCGATCCATACGGCCTATCCGCGGGCCGAGGTGCTGGTGCACGCCGACCCGCAGGAAGCGGTGCTCGCCGCCCGGGCTCAGTAAGTCACCTGATAGCCGCGCGAGCTCAGGCAACCGCCCTGGGCCTGGCGGTAGGTCTGGACCACCTGCGGTGCCGGGGGATAGGTCATCGCCGCCGGGTCGAAGCCGCTCTGCTGCACCGCCCAACGATAACAGTCGTAGCGGTCCTGATTGATCTGCTGCGGGCTCTGCCCGCTGACCGGGTAGGCCAGCACGTTGTAATCATTGCCGGCCTGCGGCGGCGGGCTGGCCACCGGCGGCTCGACCACTACGTACTGCTGGGTACTGGCCTCGTAGCTGTAGTAGGCGCCCGCGGCCAGGAAGAACAGCGCGCTGCCGATCCACACCTCGCGCGCGTAGTCCGGCAGGTAGGCCACGCGAATCCCGTAGGGTGGGCGCACCACAACGTAACGCGGCCCCTCTGGGCGGTACCAATAGCCACCGGAGAAGTAATAGTCCCGGCCGCGATAAGGCACACGGTAATGGCGGTCCGGAAAACGATCGATCACATAACCCGGCCGATATTGCGGGCCTGGCCCCCAGCCATTGCCACGACCCTCCGGACGGCCCGGCCAGCGATAGTCGTAGGGACGCGAGCCCGGCCCGCCGGCCTGCCAATGCGGGTTGTAGTCGTTGCGGCGCGGGATGTCCTGGTAATAACCCTGGCGCGGTTCCTGGGTCTGGCGGACGGTATCGGGGCGGCCCTGGATCGGCAGGTTGGCGGACGGCTGTGCCGGTCGTCCCCGCTCTTGATCATTCGGCCCGTGGTTCTGCCAGCGCCCGTTCTCGACGTTGCGCTCGAACTGCTGGCTGTTGTCGCCGCGAATGATTTCAGTCTGCGGGCGCGGCGGCTGGTTTTCGCCACGCCCCTGCCCCCTGCCCGGGTGCCCCTCGCCACCGTGCTGGCCGCCATCGGAGCCACCGCGACCGTCATTGCGGTTATCGCGGTCATCGGCGAGCACCTGCGCACTGACGCTCACACACAGCAAACCAACACCTGCCAAACGCCAGATGCGCGATTTCATGCTATTCCTCACTACGGATGGGGGCCTGTAGATAAGACTGGAAAAGCCCAGGCCGGTTCTGCCACAGGTTATCAGTCGCAACACTTATTTATTGAGGCGCCGCGGGATATTTCCTGGCGCGCAGGCAATAAAAAAGGGGGACCCGTCGGTCCCCCTTTGAGAATTTCGTCCGTGCTCGACGCTTATGGCGCCGGCTCACCTCACGCCGTCTTCTGGACAGTGTGTAGCCCGGGGGCCGGCTCAACCCTGTGGGATTGGCGGCCGCGGCAGGCCTGATTCGGCGGGCCGCAGTGGACTCTATGTCCGGGCAGTGATTCTGGTGATAAGAATAGGCCTGGGGCGCCGACAGAGGATTGCGAAGATTGCTCCAACAAACATGACTTGCGCAATTTTTAACTCAGGATAGATAATATTGCGCAATAGTTATTAAAAAGGCCTGTTCCATGAGCAAACTCGACCGATACGACCTCAGCATTTTGGCGGAATTGCAGCGCGACGCCCGCATCTCCAATCAGGAACTGGCCGAACGTATCGGCCTGTCGCCTTCGCCGTGTTCGCGTCGGGTCAAGCAACTGGAAGATGACGGCTACATTTCCCGCCAGGTCGCCCTGCTGGACCGCAAGATGCTCGGCCTGAGCCTGACCGCCTACGTGCTGATCGGCATGGACCGCCACACCCCCGAGCGTTTCGAGAACTTCGAGGCGGCGATCCGCAGCCTGCCGCAGGTCCTCGAATGCAGCCTGGTGACCGGGATGGACGCCGACTACCAGCTCAAGGTGGTGGTGCCGGACATGGATCACTACCAGAAACTGCTGCTCGGCCATCTGACCCGCATCGAAGGCGTGACCAGCGTGCGCTCCAGCTTCGTGCTCAACCAGGTGCTCAACAGCACCGAACTGCCGCTGACTCACCTGCGCAACTGATCTGTATCTGTAGGAGCCCCTCAACGGTGTGACGACGAAGCGCACCTGGATCAATGCCCGGTCGCGGCCCCTTGGCGTATACTCGCCCCCGCCTTTTAGCCTTGCCCGCGCTGGAGATGTTCGATGGATCCTGCAGTATTCGAAGAGTGGATGATGACCGGCCTGGTGACCATCCTGATCATTTTCATGGCCTTCATCGTCTGGGATCTGGCGAAGAAGTCCAAGGCCGGACGCTTCGGCTCGTTCATCCTGTTCTTCGTCCTGGGCCTGGGCGTGGCCGCGTTCATTATCAAGAGCGTGGTGATCGGCCTGATCGAATCCGGCGCTTTATAAGCGCGCCGGAACCTCCTTCCACTGGCCCTGGTCGAGCCCATCGATCGTCCAGTCGCCGATCCTGACCCGCACCAGGCGCAATGTCGGCAACCCCACGGCCGCGGTCATGCGCCGCACCTGGCGATTGCGCCCTTCACGAATGATCAATTCCAGCCAACTGGTGGGCACGCTCTTGCGAAAGCGCACCGGCGGATTGCGCGGCCACAGCTGCGGCTCTTCCAGCTGCCGGGCTTCGGCTGGCAGAGTCATGCCGTCATTCAATTCCACGCCATCACGCAGACGCTGCAATTGCTCGGCCGTGGGCTCCCCTTCTACTTGCACCCAATAGGTCTTGGCCAGCTTGTGCCTGGGGTCGGCGATGCGCGCCTGCAACTGGCCGTCGTTGGTCAGCAGCAGCAAACCTTCGCTGTCGCGGTCCAGGCGCCCGGCCGGGTAGATGCCGGGGATCGCGATAAAGTCCTTGAGGGTCGCCCGCCCTTCGCCGTCGCTGAACTGGGTCAGCACATCGAAGGGTTTGTTGAACAGGATCAGCTTCGGCTCGGCCGGTGGCGCTTTGGCAACTCGGCGCGGCGCGGAAGACGACGAAGGGCTCTTCACGCCAGGGCGGCGGGAAGCGGGACGAGGAGGACGAGACATGGCGAACAGAACATCTAACGGTCAGGGCCGACCATGCTAGTGGCCCGACCGTTAAATGACCATCCCGCGATCAGCGGAACGGCGGCTCGTCGAAGCTGCGCAGCTTGCGCGAGTGCAGCGAGTTGAGCTCGGTGCGCAGCAGATCCACCGCGGCGATACCGATCTTCAGGTGCTGGCTGACCGCTCGCTCATAAAAGGCGTTGGCCGAACCCGGCAGCTTGATTTCGCTGTGCAGCGGCTTGTCCGAGACACACAGCAAGGTGCCGTACGGCACCCGCAGGCGATACCCCTGGGCGGCTATGGTGCCGCTTTCCATGTCCACCGCCACGGCGCGGGACAGGTTGATCAGCGGACGCTCCTGGGCCCAACGCAACTCCCAGTTACGGTCGTCGTAGGTCAGCACGGTGCCGGTGCGCAGGCGTTTTTTCAGATCGTCGCCCTTCTCGCCGGTGACGTTGGCGGCGGCCTGCTGCAACGCCAGCTGCACTTCGGCCAGGGCCGGAATCGGAATGTTCGGCGGCACCACGCGATCGAGAATGCCGTCGCGACGCATGTAGGCATGGGCCAGCACGTAGTCGCCGATGGTCTGCGACTGCCGCAGGCCGCCGCAGTGACCGATCATCAGCCAGCAGTGCGGACGCAATACCGCCAAGTGGTCGGTAATGTTCTTGGCGTTGGACGGGCCGACGCCGATGTTCACCAGGGTCACACCGTGGCCGTCGCTGGCCAGCAGGTGATAAGCCGGCATCTGGTAGCGGTGCCAGACCACCCCGGCGGCGATCGACGAGGCTTCGCCGTGATCCATGCCCTTCTCGATGATCACATTGCCCGGCAGGACCATGCGCACGAACCGCGGATCGCTGCGCAGTTGCTCCAGGCCGTGGGTGATGAACTGGTCGACATAGCGGTGGTAGTTGGTCAGCAGGATCCATGGCTGCACGTGGCGCCAGTCGCTGCCGGTGTAGTGCACCAGGCGGCGCAGGGAGAAATCCACCCGCGCGGCATCGAACAGCGCCAGGGGCAGCGGATGGGTGTTCTCCCAATCGTACAGCCCGTCGGCGATGCCATCGGTAGCGGCGGACAGGTCGGTGCTGGGGAACACCCGCGCCAGCACCGCGGCGGTGACGCCGGAACCGGCCAGTTCATCGCCCTGCTCGACCACGTACGGATACGGAATGTTCTGCTCGCTGACGCCCACTTCCACGGTCACGGTGAAGTCGTGCATCAGTGGCACCAGCTGTTCCAGCAGGTACTTACGGAAGGCGGCGGGATGGGTGACCGTGACGCTGTAGGTACCCGGCAACTGGACCTTGGCGTAGGCCCGGGTGGTCTGTGGGACTTCGCCCTGACAGAGATAAGTCAGGCGCAATTCCGGGTAACGAAACAGGGCGCGCTGTTCGGCGTCCGGTTCGACACGATCCTTGAGGTAACGCTTGAGCGCCTGGCTCAGCGACGTGGTGGCCCGCTCATGCAAAGCGGCAAGCCGGTCCACGGCTTGCTCGGCGGTTTGAACGACAATAAAAGCTTCGGTCACGGTAAGCATCCTGTGTTCTGATCTTGCAGGCCTTCATCTTGCCTGCAACGCCGTCTCACGGGAACAGCGGAATATGCGTAGGAGCGAGCTTGCTCGCGAAAGATCTTTCAGGCCCCAGCCGATCGGTAGCCTGGACTATTTATCGCGAGCAAGCTCGCCCCTACAACAAACCGGTCAGAAGCCTGTCGGGGTGGAGCGCGCGACTATCGCCTCCACATCCAGCCCTCGCGGCAAGGTGCCGTAGACCCTTCCCGCCGAACCCAGGCGACTGGCGATAAAGGCATCGCTGACCGCCGCGTTGCCGGCTTCCAGCAGCAGCTTGGCCTGCAGGCCCAGGGCGATGTCCTCGGTCAGCTGGCGGGCGCGGTACTGAATGTCGTCGGTGTCCTGGAAGGCGCCTTTCAGGTTGGCGATATGCGCGGCCAGGCGCCTGTCGCCATGGCCATCGCCCAGCTCGGCGAACAACGCATCGAGCACGCCCGGCTCCTTGGACAAGGCGCGCAGCACATCCAGGCACTGCACGTTGCCGGAACCCTCCCAGGTCGAGTTGACCGGCGCTTCGCGGTACAGCCGCGGCAGGATGCTCTCCTCGACATAACCGGCGCCGCCCATGCACTCGGCGGCCTCGTTGATCATTGCCGGGGCCCGCTTGCAGATCCAGTACTTGCCCACCGCCGTCACCAGTCGCGAGAACATGGCTTCTTGCGGGTCATCCAGGTTGTCCAGCGCGCGGCCCATGCGCAGGCTCAAGGCCAGCGCCGCCTCGCTTTCCAGCGCCAGGTCGGCTAGTACGTTCTGCATCAAGGGTTGCTCGCTGAGTACACGCCCGCCCACCAGCCGATGGGCACAATGATGGGCGGCCTGGGTCAGCGCCTGGCGCATCAGCGAGCTGGAGCCGACCATGCAATCGAAGCGGGTCATGGCCACCATCTCGATGATGGTCGGCACACCGCGCCCTTCTTCACCGATCATCCACGCCAGGGCCCCACGGAACTCCACTTCGCTGGAAGCATTGGAGCAATTGCCGAGCTTGTTTTTCAGGCGCTGGATATAGAACTGGTTGCGGCTGTCATCCGGACGATGGCGAGGCAACAGGAAGCAGGTCAGGCCTTTTTCGGTCTGGGCCAGGGTCAGGAAGGCGTCGCACATCGGCGCCGAACAGAACCATTTGTGGCCCACCAATTCATAAGCCTGCCCCGGCCCCGTAGCGCCCACTGGATACGCCTTGGTGGTGTTGGCGCGTACATCGGTACCGCCTTGTTTCTCGGTCATCGCCATGCCGATGGTGACGCCGGCCTTGTGGGCCATGCCGACATTGCGCGGGTCATATTCAGTGGCGAGGACTTTCGGCAGCCACTGTTCAGCGAGATCCGGCTGCAGCTTCAGCGCCGGCACACAGGCGAAGGTCATGGTCAGCGGGCAACCGCTGCCGGCCTCGGCCTGGCTGTGCAGATAGGTCATGGCGGCGCGCGCGACATGGGCCCCGGATTGCGGATGAGCCCAGGGCAAGGACGTCAGGCCGTGCTCGATGGCCGTGCGCATCAGCTCGTGATACGCCGGATGAAACTCCACCAGGTCGAGGCGATGCCCGTAACGGTCATGGCTGGTGAACACCGGCTTGTTCTGGTTGGCCAGGAACCCCGCTTCCATCAGCGGCCCACCGGCCAGGGCACCGTAGGCGTCGATCCGCGATTCGGCCCAGCCGGCGCCGAAACGCCGTGCCCACTCCTGCAACGGCAGATCGATTCGATAGAGGTTGGTACCGTCCAGGGAAGGTGGCTGGTTGGTGACTTCGTGGGTCTCGGCGAACTGATGCAGGTTCATGTCGGGGCTCCTTGAGGGGTGTGCCAGAACCTCAGTTAAGCACCCCCTCCCCACCGAACAAAGTGGCATACCCGCCTAAATGCCGGCGCTTTCGCCCTGTTCCGAGACCAGCACCCGACACGCCAGAACAGCTTGCAACTCCTCGAATTTCACCGGCCGGGAGAGGTAATCGAGCAGGCAGCGCTCAGCCTCCACAGCATGCGCCGAGGCCGACACCAGCAGCACCGGCAAGCCGGCGCAACCCGGCATGGCGCGCACCTGATCGCACAACTTGAGCGCCTCGGCCTGCTCGATCTGGCAATCGAGCAATACCGCATCCACCGACTCTCGGCGCAACAACGCCAGCGCCCCGCGAGCGTTCTCGGCCGTGCGTACCTGATAACCCAGCTTGAGCAACATGCCGCGGATCACCAGTTGATTGATGCTGTTGTCGTCCACCAGCAGCACGCTGCAATCCTGCGGCATGCGCCGGACGGCGCGGACCCGCAGCGCCGGCTGGGCCGCCATCGGCTGCTCGCCGTCCACATCGAAGGTCACCTCCAGGCGGAAACAACTGCCACGCCCCGGCTCCGATTCATGGGTCAGCTGGCCACCCAGCAGATCCACCAGTTGCCGACAGATCGCCAGCCCCACGCCCAGTCCGCCGTATTCACGGGTCATCGATCCATCGAGCTGGAAGAAGCGCTGGTACAACGAGGCCTCATCGAGATTGACGAAACCGATGCCGGTGTCGATTACCGCGAAGGTCATCGCCACCCGCCCGGTTGCCACTGGCTTGCCAGTCACTCGCAGGACCAGGCCACCCACCCGGGTGAACTTGATGGCATTGTCCAGCAGGCACTCCAGGCACTGGCTCAACTTGCCGCGATCGCCCAGCAGCCGATCGGGCAACCCGGCGGCCAGGTCGACATCGAAGCCCAGCCCCTTGGCCGAGGCGTTGGCGCAAAACTGACCCAGCAAGGCATCGAGCAGCGAACGCAGGCTGAAAGTCTCGTGCTGGGCACTGAGCTTGCCGGCCTGCAATTCGGTCAGGGTCAGGATGCCATTGACCATCCGCATCATGTCCCGGGCCGAACCGGCGGCAGTCTGCTGGTATTGCTCCAGTTCCGGATCGAGATCGACGGTCTGCATCAGCTCCAGGGAACCGATCACCCCATTCATCGGCGTGCGCAGTTCGTGGGTCAGGGTGGCGAGGAACTCATCCTTGAGCCGGTTGCTGTGGGCCAGCTGCTGGTTGAGCACTTCGAGCTTCTGCCCGGCATCGAACAGGGTCTGCGCCTGCTGCTCGCGCATCGAGTTGATGCGGTCGGCCAGGGCCAGCGACAACAGCGCCACCTCGATGGCCGAACCGATCTGGCTGGAATACATGGTCAGGAACATGTTCGGCAGATAGCCCAGCACCATCAGGGTATTGATGATCCCACCCACCAGGAACGCCGACCAGGCGATGATGAAGTAGCGCGCCACGCGCATGCCGCGGCACCAGGCGACGATGCCGGAGACGAAGATCACCACGGTAAAGATCAGCGCCAGGGCCGTGGCCAGACGCAACGCCAGGGCGTAGCTGGTCATCAGCGACAAGGCCACCACCACGGTGCTGCACAGGATCAGCACCAGCAGCAGGCGATCGACCCAGCGGCTGTGGCTGGCGGTCTGCAGGAAACTGCGGGCGAACTGGCTGCCGAACAGGGCCGCCGCGCCAATGAAAAATGGCGTTGCCGCGTTGGCCCACCACGGGTTGTCCGGCCAGAAGTACTCCACCGCGGCGCCGTTCACCGACAGTTGGTACAGCCCGAACGAGGCGATGTAGAGGATGTAATAGAGGTAACTGGTGTCGCGCACGCTCAGGTAAATGAACAGGTTGTAGACCAGCATCCCCAGCAGCACGCCGTAGATCAGGCCGAGTACATACAGGCGCACCGGCTGCGCTTCCAGGTACGCCGTGCTGGACCAGAGCGTCACCGGCGCCTGGACCGAGCCCTGGCTCTGCAGGCGCAGGAACAGGGTCTTTTGCTCGTAGGGCGCGAAGCTCAGGTCGAACAGGTAATTGTTCTGGCGAATCTGCCGGCTGTCGAACGGCAAGGCATCGCCGGTGCGCCGGGCCAGACGGTAGCCCCCGGTTTCATCGGGCACATACAGTTCCAAATGATCGAGCGGCGGATAGGCCAGCTCCAGCAGCCAGGTGTGTCGTATGGAAGGGTTGGCGGGACGGTAGCTGAGGTGGATTTTCAGCCAGAATGCCGAGCGGGAGTAACCGGCGTTGAGGGTGGCCTTGTCATGGGTCTTGAAACTACCGGCCATCGCCGCTGTGCTGACATCCGCGATCGTTGCCTGACCACTCGCGTCTTCAAACACCTGAATCACCCGACCCAAGGGCAGGCTTTGGGTGAACTCGTCGAACTCGACCGCGCCAGCCAGCATCGGCAAGCTCAACAGCAACATCAGCAAATAGCGCATAAAGCCCCAGCGTGGCCTGTCCGGTTGTGTCAGGAAGCCCCCCCATTTCCCTTTGAGTAGACGTAAAACCGGCATGACCTGTTATTGGTTTGGATCCACTCTAGCATAGCCGTTGATGGCCAAAGAACACCATGAAAAGTTTTAGTTTAAAGGCTCTAGAACGGGCGTTTCAGCGCTATCCATTGATCTAGAGCTGTTGCCTCGGTCAACTTGTCGGCAAGGCGGAAAAACCAGCCCCGGCCGACACGCGAGGGGCCATGCAAAAAAGACGTTTGGTGGTAAGCTCGCGCACCATGAATATCTACAGCTCTCGCCCCGTTGTCCTCTGTCTCTCCGGCCACGACCCCAGTGGCGGTGCCGGCCTGCAGGCAGATATCGAAGCCCTGCTCGCCCAGGGTTGCCATGCAGCTCCCGCTGTGACCGCGCTGACCGTGCAGGATACGGTCAACGTCAGCGACTTCCGTGTGCTGGATCGCGAGTGGGTGCTGGCCCAGGCCAACGCCGTACTCAACGACTCCACGGTCGCCGCGGTCAAGCTGGGCATGCTCGGCTCGCTGGAAATGGTCGACACTGTGGTCGAGCTGTTGCAGGCGCATCCGCACCTGCCGATGGTCTGCGACCCGGTATTGCGCGCCGGCGGCGGCGGGCGCCTGGGCAAGGACGAGGTCGGTTACGCCATGCGTGAACGCCTGCTGCCACTGGCGACCATCGCCACCCCGAACCTTCCGGAAGCACGAATCCTCGCCGAGTTGCCCGAAGGCACTGCGGACCAGTGCGCGGAAAAGCTCCTGCCGTTCGTCAAACACCTGCTGATCACCGGCGGCCATGGCGACGAGCATGAAGTGCATAATCGCCTGTACAGCCGCGACGGCAGCCGTCACACCTACACCTGCCAGCGGCTGCCGGGCAGTTATCACGGTTCCGGTTGCACCCTGGCCAGCGCCCTGGCCGGACGCCTGGCCCAGGGCGAAAACCTGGCCAGCGCCGTGAAGTCGGCCCTCGATTACACCTGGCGCACCCTGCGCGACGCCGAGCAACTGGGCCAAGGCCAGTTCGTACCGCGCCGCCTGCCGCTGGACTTCTGCTCGTAAGCCATGAGGCTCGCTCGATGAAACTACGTGGTCTGTATGCCATTACCGACAGCCAACTGTTGGCCGGCAAATTCCTGCAGTACGTGGAGGCGGCGCTCGACGGTGGCGTGACCCTCCTGCAATACCGCGACAAGAGCAGCGACGAGGCCCGCCGCCTGCGTGAAGCCGAAGCCCTGCACAGCTTGTGCGAGCGCTACAAGACGCAACTGATCATCAACGACGACGCCGAGTTGGCCGCGCGCATTGGCGTCGGCGTACACCTGGGCCAGACTGACGGCCCGCTGACTCCGGCCCGTGCCCTGCTCGGCCGCCAGGCGATCATCGGCTCGACCTGCCACGCCCAGCTGGAGCTGGCCGAGCAAGCCGCCAAGGAAGGCGCCAGCTATGTCGCCTTCGGTCGCTTCTTCAATTCCAACACCAAGCCCGGCGCACCGACGGCCAACCTGGAGCTGCTGGACCAGGCCCGCGCCCGGCTGCACCTGCCGATCTGCGCGATCGGCGGCATCACCCTGGAAAACGCCGCGCCGCTGGTCGCCCATGGCGTCGACCTGCTGGCCGTGGTCCATGGCCTGTTCGGCGCCGACAGCGCCCAGGAAGTGACCCGCCGTGCCCGCGTTTTCAACGCCCTCTTCTAACCGCTGATTTCCGAGAGTCCGATCATGTCTCGTTCCGAAACCCTGTTTGCCAATGCCCAGAAACACATCCCCGGCGGCGTGAACTCGCCCGTGCGTGCGTTCAAGAGCGTGGGCGGCACGCCGCTGTTCTTCAAACACGCCGAAGGCGCCTACGTCACCGACGAAGACGACAAGCGTTATGTGGACTACGTCGGCTCCTGGGGGCCGATGATCCTCGGCCACAGCCATCCGGATGTGCTGGACGCGGTGCGCAAACAGCTGGAACACGGCCTGTCCTACGGCGCCCCGACCGCCATGGAAACCGAAATGGCCGACCTGGTCTGCTCCATCGTGCCGTCCATGGAAATGGTGCGCATGGTCAGCTCCGGCACCGAAGCGACTATGAGCGCGATCCGCCTGGCCCGCGGTTTCACCGGCCGCGACAGCATCATCAAGTTCGAAGGCTGCTACCACGGCCACTCCGACAGCCTGCTGGTCAAGGCTGGCTCTGGCGCGCTGACCCAGGGCGTGCCCAGCTCGGCCGGCGTACCGGCGGCTTTCGCCAAACACACCCTGACCCTGCCGTTCAACGACATCGACGCGGTCGAGAAGATGCTTGCCGAGGTCGGCCAGGAAGTGGCCTGCATCATCGTCGAGCCGGTGGCCGGCAACATGAACTGCGTGCCACCGGCCCCGGGCTTCCTCGAAGGCCTGCGCAGCCTGTGCGACAAGCACGGCGTGGTGCTGATCTTCGACGAAGTGATGACCGGTTTCCGCGTCGCCCTGGGCGGTGCCCAGGCGCACTACGGGGTGACCCCGGACCTGTCCACCTTCGGCAAGATCATCGGCGGCGGCATGCCGGTGGGTTGCTTCGGCGGTAAACGCCAGATCATGGAGCACATCGCGCCGCTGGGTCCGGTCTACCAGGCTGGCACCCTGTCGGGCAACCCGCTGGCCATGGCCGCCGGCCTGACCACCCTGCGCCTGATCAGCCGTCCGGGCTTCCACGCCGAGCTGAGCGACTACACCAGCCGCCTGCTCGACGGCCTGCAGCAACGCGCTGACGCCGCCGGTATCCCGTTCGTGACCACCCAGGCGGGCGGCATGTTCGGCCTGTATTTCAGCGGCGCCGACGATATCGTCACGTTCGACGATGTGATGGCCAGCGATGCCAATCTGTTCAAACGCTTCTTCCACCTGATGCTCGAAGGCGGTGTCTACCTGGCCCCGAGTGCCTTCGAAGCCGGCTTCACCTCGATCGCCCACGGCGACGCCGAGCTGAAACTGACCCTGGACGCGGCCGAACGCGCTTTCGCTGCCCTGAAGTAACCTTCCCCGCCAAACCGGCGCCACACTTGCTGGCGCCGGTTTTACGCCGCATTCGCGTCCCAACTCCCGAAACAGCCCCGAAAGCGGCGGATATCGCGCCCGCGCAGCAGAAAAACGAGTAAAGACTTTGTAAGGTTGGCCCTGCTTATTTCATAATGCGCGCTTATTGGATCCCTCGATGGGTCCGCGCGCCCTTCAGAGGTAAGTCGATTCCCATGAACCGCACCGGCCGCGCCCTTGCACTGGGCTGCCTGTTGCTCCTTCAGCCCCTGCTCGCGCACGCACAAGCAGGCGGCAACTCGTTGTTGATCCCAGCGATGGGTCGCTGCACCCTCAATACTCAGTCACAGGATCTGTCCGAGGCCCTGGCGGTCTGCCAGAAGGCGGCTGACGAAGGGGATGCGCAAGCGCAATACGAGTTGGGCGAGTTCTACTACGAAGGTAAAAATACCCCGCGCGATCTCAATCAGGCCCTGAGCTACTTTGAAAAGGCCTCGCTGCAAGGCCACGCCCAGGCGCAATTCAAGCTCGGCACCATGTTCTTTCGCGGCGAAGGCGTACCGGCCAACAACGTTCAGGCCTATATCGTGCTGAAGATGGCGGCGGTCAATGGCGCCGAAGAGGCACTGGACACGGCTGACGAAGTGGCCGAGCACATGCAGCGCGATGAACTGGAAGTCGCCACCCAGGTGCTGGGGCAGATTTTCCGCAAATACCTGATGGAATTGCAGAGCGCCGACGGGCGTTCGCCCTTCTCACCCCTGCCTTGAGCGCATCGCGAGCACATTTGCCCGCGATGGAATGCGACGTTCTTCTCGATACAGCCCTTACTTCTCAGGCATCGGCATCGGAAACGGCATGACGTTGCTCACGCCACGCGCCTCGCTGATCTTCGGCGTACCCAGGCGCTCGACCTCGTCGATGCGCACGATCGAATGCATCGGCACAAAGCTGCGCACCACGCCTTCGAACTGGGCCTTGAGCTTCTCTTCGCTCGGATCGACGACCACTTGCGTGCGCTCGCCAAAGACGAACTCTTCCACCTCCAGGAAACCCCACAGATCACTTTGATAGATCTGCTTGGCGTACATTTCGAACACCTGTCCCTGGTTGAGGAAAATCACCTTGTAGATTGGAGCTTCACGTTTGGTCATGGTGGGCGGGTAACACATCGGGGGATATAAAAGAGGGCGCGAACTATAGCATAGCCACCGGACGCGCAGCGGTAGGAACCTCAGGCCATGTTCCCTATAATGCGCGGTTCTTTGAATCACGTGATGACTCCGTCCATGGCCAAGAAGCTCTACATAGAAACCCACGGTTGCCAGATGAACGAGTACGACAGCTCGCGCATGGTCGATCTGCTGGGTGAACATCAGGCCCTGGAAGTCACCGCCCGCGCCGAAGACGCGGACGTCATCCTGCTCAACACCTGCTCGATCCGCGAACGAGCCCAGGACCGGGTGTATTCCCAACTGGGTCGCTGGCGCGAGCTGAAGCTGGCCAACCCGGACATGGTCATCGCCGTCGGCGGTTGCGTGGCCAGCCAGGAAGGCGCGGCCATCCGTGATCGCGCGCCCTATGTCGACGTGGTCTTCGGCCCGCAGACCCTGCACCGCCTGCCGGAAATGATCGATGCCGCCCGCAGCAGCAAGCTGCCGCAGGTCGACGTCTCGTTCCCGGAAATCGAGAAATTCGACCACCTGCCAGAGCCACGCATCGACGGCCCGAGTGCCTATGTCTCGGTGATGGAAGGCTGCAGCAAGTACTGCACCTTCTGCGTGGTGCCCTACACCCGTGGCGAGGAAGTCAGCCGGCCATTCGACGACGTGATCTGCGAGATCATCCACCTGGCGGAAAACGGCGTGCGCGAAGTCACCCTGCTGGGGCAGAACGTCAACGGTTACCGTGGCCAGACCCACGACGGCCGCCTGGCCGACCTCGCCGAACTGATCCGCGTGGTCGCGGCGGTCGATGGTATCGAGCGCATCCGCTATACCACCTCCCATCCGCTGGAGTTCTCCGACAGCCTGATCCAGGCCCACGCCGAAGTGCCGGAACTGGTGAAACACCTGCACTTGCCGGTGCAATCGGGTTCCGACCGGATTCTCGCAGCCATGAAGCGCAACCATACGGCGCTGGAATACAAATCCAAGCTGCGCAAACTGCGCGCCGCCGTGCCGGGCATCTGCATCAGCTCGGACTTCATCGTCGGCTTCCCCGGCGAGACCGAAAAAGACTTCGAACAGACCATGAAGCTGATCGAAGACGTCGGCTTCGACTTCTCCTACTCGTTCGTCTACAGCCAGCGCCCGGGCACCCCGGCGGCCGACCTGGCGGACGACACCCCGGAAGAGTTGAAAAAGGAACGCCTGAACGCGCTGCAACATCGGCTGAATCAGCAAGGATTCGAAATCAGCCGACAAATGGTCGGTTCGATCCAGCGCATCCTGGTTACCGACTATTCGAAGAAAGACCCGGGCGAACTGCAGGGGCGGACCGAGAACAACCGCATCGTCAATTTCCGCTGCGACAACCCGACGCTGATCGGCCAGTTTGCCGATGTGCATATCGACTCGGCCCAGCCTCACTCGCTGCGCGGATCGCTGCTGCAATAACCTCCTGCCGATGCGGGCTGACCAGCGGTAGTGGCCTCGGGCACGCCATCGCCGGGAAGCCGGCCTCCAAGGAAAATGTGGCGAAAGACATTGCTTCGTATAAGAGCTTTCGCACCCAGGCCGCTGGCGTTATCCTTGATTTCATCCTTTATTGCCGTTGGGCGGCTAAAAAACGACCTTGAACGCACCCATAGAACCACATCGTTTCATCCTCGAGCCCTTTGAGGCTCGCCGCTTCGCCAATCTGTGCGGGCAATTCGACGAGCATTTGCGCTTGATCGAGCAGCGCCTGACCATCGAGATCCGCAACCGCGGCAATCAGTTCGAACTGATCGGCGAACCCAAGCACACCACCTCCGCGGAAAACCTCCTGCGCCGCCTGTACCGGGAAACCAAGGGTACCGAGCTGTCGCCGGACATGGTGCACCTGTTCCTCCAGGAATCCGCCGTCGAAGAACTGGACAATCACCCTGTCGCCGAAGCGGCCGTGGCCCTGCGTACCAAAAAAGGCATGATTCGCCCCCGCGGCTTGAATCAGCAGCGCTACGTCAAGGAAATCCTCGGCAACGACATCAACTTCGGCATCGGCCCGGCCGGTACCGGCAAGACCTACCTGGCTGTGGCCTGTGCGGTAGACGCACTGGAGCGCGAGCAGGTACGGCGCATCCTGCTGGTGCGTCCGGCGGTCGAAGCTGGTGAGAAACTCGGTTTCCTGCCGGGTGACCTGGCCCAGAAGATCGACCCGTACCTGCGCCCGTTGTATGACGCACTGTATGAAATGCTCGGCTTCGAACACGTGGCCAAGCTGATCGAGCGCCAGGTCATCGAGATTGCGCCGCTGGCCTACATGCGCGGCCGTACGCTGAACAACAGCTTCATCATTCTCGACGAAAGCCAGAACACCACCGTCGAGCAGATGAAGATGTTCCTGACCCGGATCGGCTTCGGCTCCACCGCCGTGATCACGGGCGACATCACCCAGGTCGACCTGCCCAAAGGCACCAAGTCCGGCCTGGCCCATGTGATCAACGTCCTCAAGGACGTCCCGGGCATCAGCTTCACCCACTTCATGCCCAAGGACGTGGTGCGCCATCCGCTGGTGCAACGCATCGTCGAAGCCTATGAGCGCTTCGAGCAGCGCGTGGCCGACGAGTCCGCCGCGGAAAAAGGCAATCGCCACGATGCTTGAGCTTGATCTGCAACTGGCAAGCGACAAGCCTGCTCCCAGTGAAGCCCTGTTCCGCCAATGGTGTGAGCTGGCCCTGCGCCAGCGCACCGCCGACTCGGAACTGACCATCCGCCTGGTGGACGAACCCGAAGGCCGCGAACTGAACCGCACCTGGCGGCAGAAGGACTACGCCACCAACGTCCTGTCGTTCCCCGCCGACGTGCCGGACGAGCTACTGGACATTCCATTGCTCGGCGACCTGGTGATCTGCGTCGAAGTGGTCGAGCGCGAAGCCGCCGAACAAGGCAAGGACCTCCAGGCCCACTGGGCCCATCTGGTGATTCACGGCTGCTTGCATCTATTGGGTTACGACCATATAGATGACGACGAAGCCGAAGAAATGGAAGCACTGGAACGAACGTTGCTTGCAGAACTGGGTCATCCCGACCCTTATGCGGACGACGAAACCGAAGAACATCCATCTGTAACAACCAAGGATTTAGAGTAATCGCTATGAGCGAAGACCGATCGAGCAGCGGGCAAAAGTCGTGGCTGGGTAAACTGACCCAGGCTTTTGCCCATGAGCCGAAAAACCGTCAGGAGCTGCTGGAGCTGCTGCGCGAAGCCCATCAGAACAAGTTGCTGGACAGCGAAGCGCTGGCCATCGTCGAAGGCGCCATCCAGGTCGCTGACCTGCAGGTACGGGACATCATGGTTCCGCGCTCGCAGATGATCAGCATCAAGGCGACCCAGACTCCCCGCGAATTCCTGCCGTCCGTCCTCGATTCCGCGCACTCGCGTTATCCGGTGATCGGCGAAAGCCATGACGACGTCATGGGCGTCCTGCTGGCCAAGGACCTGCTGCCGCTGATCCTCAAGGAGAACGGCGACAGCTTCAACATCAAGGACCTGCTGCGTCCGGCGACCTTCGTTCCCGAATCCAAGCGCCTGAACGTGCTGCTGCGTGAGTTCCGCGCCAACCACAATCACATGGCCATCGTCATCGACGAGTACGGCGGCGTGGCAGGCCTGGTGACCATCGAGGACGTGCTGGAGCAGATCGTCGGCGACATCGAAGACGAGCACGACGTCGAGGAAGACAGCTACATCAAGCCCCTGCCAAGCGGCGATTTCCTGATCAAGGCGTTGACGCCGATCGAGAACTTCAACGAGTTCTTCGACAGCGAGTTCTCCGACGATGAGTTCGACACCGTCGGCGGCCTGGTGATGAGCGCGTTCGGGCACCTGCCTAAACGTAACGAAATCACCGAAATCGGTGCCTATCGCTTCCGTATCCTGAATGCCGACAGCCGTCGGATTCATCTGCTGCGACTAACGCCTATCCCCCGCTAAGGATCGACATGCTGCGCTTAACCCGCCCCGGCTGGCCCGGTAACCTGCTGGCCATGGCGGCTGGCGCAATCACCACCCTGGCCCTGGCGCCATACGACATCTGGCCGCTGGCACTGCTGGCGGTCGGCTTCTTTTATGCCGGCCTGCGCGAGCTGAGCCCGCGTCAGGCGCTGTGGCGCGGCTGGTGTTTCGGTTTCGGCCTGTTTGCCGCCGGCACCAGTTGGATCTACGTCAGCATCCATACCTACGGCGGCGCCTCAGTGCTGCTGGCCGGTTTACTGATGCTGGCCTTCATTGCCGCCATCGCCTTCTTTTTCGCCTTGCCGGCCTGGCTCTGGGCGCGTTGGCTGCGTCGCAATGAAGCCCCTCTCGCCGATGCCCTGGCCTTCGCCGCCCTTTGGGTGGGCCAGGAAGCCTTCCGCGGCTGGTTCCTGACGGGCTTCCCCTGGCTCTATTCCGGCTACAGCCAACTCGACGGCCCGCTGGCCGGCCTGGCCCCCCTGGGTGGCATGTGGCTGATCTCCTTTGCCCTGGCGCTGACCGCCGCCCTGCTCTACAACCTGCCCGGCCTGATCCGCTCCGGACGCAAGGGGTTTATCGCCGCCGGCCTGGTGCTGCTGGTCGCCCCCTGGGTGATCGGTATCGCGCTCAAGGGACATGCCTGGACCAGCCCGTCGGGCGAGCCGCTGACCGTGGCGGCGATTCAGGGCAATATCGAACAGAGCCTGAAATGGGACCCTGCGCAACTCAACTCCCAGCTGGCGCTGTACCGCGACATGAGTTTCAGTTCCAAGCGCGTGGATCTGCTGGTGTGGCCGGAAACCGCGGTGCCCGTGCTCAAGGAGTCGGCCGAAGGTTATCTGAACATGATGGGCAACTTCGCCGCCGACCGGCATTCGGCGCTGATCACCGGCGTACCGATCCGCCAGGAAGTGCACCATCAGAAGCGCTACTTCAATGGCATTACCGTAGTCGGCGAAGGCGATGGCGAGTACCTCAAGCAGAAGCTCGTGCCATTCGGTGAGTACGTGCCCCTGCAGGACTTGCTGCGCGGCCTGATCGCGTTCTTCGACCTGCCCATGTCGGACTTCGCCCGCGGCCCCGCCGACCAGCCTTTACTGCAAGCCAAGGGTTACCAGATCGCGCCGTTCATCTGCTACGAGGTGGTTTACCCGGAATTCGCCGCCAGCCTGTCAGCCCGCAGCGACCTGCTGCTGACCATCAGCAACGACACCTGGTTCGGCACTTCGATCGGCCCGTTGCAGCACTTGCAGATGGCCCAGATGCGAGCTTTGGAAGCCGGCCGCTGGATGATCCGCGCCACCAACAACGGGGTGACCGGCCTGATCGATCCGTTCGGCAAGATCACCGTGCAGATTCCGCAGTTCGAACGCGGAATCCTGTACGGCGAAGTGGTGCCGATGCACAACCTGACGCCTTACCTGCAGTGGCGCTCGTGGCCCCTGATCATCCTGAGCGTCCTGCTGTTCGGCTGGGCCCTGCTGGCCAGCCGGATCGCCAAGACCGTCTGACTTCATCGCGAGCCATCGAACGTCGAGCGGCTGCTCCTGCCAGGGATTTGCGATTCCTGCAGGAGCGGGCTGGCTCACGATGAATCTACTCTCCACGATAAAACAGCTTGTAGCCCACCAGCCCCACCGCCTCGTTCAACAACTGGCCGCTCTGCCAGATCGACTTGAACTCCGGCATCCAGCCACCCAGCGGCCTGGCGTTATCCACCCCGAGGAACCCCACGGGCGCCGGCACCACGGTGAATCCTGCCTGTTCGAAACTCCAGACAGCCCGCTGCATATGCCAGGCCTGAGTGACCAGCACCACCCGCTTGACGCCTTGCGGCTCCAGCACTTGCGCGGTGAATTGGGCGTTTTCCCAGGTCGTGCGGCTACGCCCTTCCTGCCAGCGCACCGTCACGTCGAAGTCGTTCAGCAACGACTCGGCCATCAGCGCTGCTTCCGTTGGCGGCGTGCCGTAGTGCAGGCCACCGCTGGTCAGGATCGGCAGCCCGGAAGCCTTGGCCAGGCGCGCCGCATAGCGCTGGCGCTCCAGGCCAACACCGGTCGGCTGGTCGGAACCCCAGGCCGGATCGCCACGTTCGCGACCCGAACCCAGCACCACAATCGCATCGGCCTGTCCGGGCAGGGTCGACCACTGGCTTTGCGTCAGCGCCGGCTCACTTTCCAGGGCACTGGCGCCCCACTCCACCATCACAGGCAGGCTCATCAACCAGAACCCGCCCAGGCCGAGGGCAAAACACACACCGGCCAATCGCGGCCTCGAGCGGCGAAACCACCAGGCGAGCAGAAGCAGCAGCAACAGAAGGCCTGGCGGCAGGAGTAGTTGTTTGACGAAATAACGAAAAGGCATCGAGCATCTCCAAAGATGCTCGAAGCCTAAGTGGGTAAAAGCAAAGCAACAACAGATATGAAACAGATTTCACGCACAAGGTACGCGGCGTTGACGCTGCGCAGATGCCCGCATGGGCTGCGCAGACTCACTTGAACTGCAGGGATCGGACCTTTACCGCATCCCGGGCGGGCACCTTGTCTTTCAACCAGATGACCTTGGCCGAATGTGGAGTCACTTCGTGCCTCAGGCATTCGAGCACGCTCAATTGCGTCTCACGCTCGCTACGATCCAGATAGGCTTTGATCACCTCGAGCTCGGCGTGACTCAGGCCCCGCAACTCCAACTCCGCAGGACGCTCATTACGCAAGCTCCCTGCTGTTTTCGCTGTATCCAAGGCCAAAGCCAGACGATCTATCAATCGTTCGTACAACTCGGGTTTTGTAACTTTTCGCTGCGACTCAACCATCCACTCACCTCATGAAAGTAAGAATCACTCCCCCTTTTTGAGCTTAGCCGCACTGCCGAAACCGGCAGGGTGCCGCGACCAACGGCCCACGGCGCGTAATCAGGGTTTCCCTCGGTAGAGCGCGGTCATGTATGCTACGGCGCTTCCTGTAACTCCACTTCCAGCTCGACTGGGTAGCGAAAACGCCATAGCTGGCGTCATCACCGCCCAACGTTGCATTGAAGAGGATTAGGCCACCCCTATTCAGTTCAAAAGTAGCCATGCACGAACACTATCAGCCCCGTGAAATCGAAGCCGCCGCCCAGTCGTTCTGGGATGAGCAAAAGTCCTTTGAAGTCAGTGAACAGCCAGGCAAGGAAACTTACTACTGCCTGTCGATGTTCCCTTACCCCAGCGGCAAGCTACACATGGGGCACGTGCGTAACTACACCATCGGCGACGTGATCTCCCGCTACCAGCGCATGCAAGGCAAGAACGTACTGCAACCCATGGGTTGGGACGCCTTCGGCATGCCGGCGGAAAACGCCGCGATGAAGAACAACGTCGCACCGGCCAAGTGGACCTACGAAAACATCGCCTACATGAAGTCCCAGCTGCGCAGCCTGGGCCTGGCGGTGGACTGGTCCCGCGAGGTCACTACCTGCAAGCCGGACTACTATCGCTGGGAACAGTGGCTGTTCACTCGCCTGTTCGAAAAAGGCGTGATCTACCGCAAGAACGGCACCGTGAACTGGGACCCGGTCGACCAGACCGTCCTGGCCAACGAACAGGTGATCGACGGTCGCGGCTGGCGTTCCGGCGCGCTGATCGAAAAACGCGAAATCCCGATGTACTACTTCAAGATCACCGCCTACGCGGATGAGCTGCTGGAGAGTCTCGACGAACTGCCGGGCTGGCCCGAGCAGGTCAAGACCATGCAACGCAACTGGATCGGCAAATCCCGTGGCATGGAAGTGCAATTCCCCTACGACCAGGCCTCCATTGGCGAAACGGGCGCACTGAAAGTCTTCACCACCCGCCCTGACACCCTGATGGGCGCGACCTACGTTGCCGTGGCCGCCGAGCACCCGCTGGCCACCCTGGCGGCGCAGAACGACCCGGCACTGCAAGCCTTTATCGCCGAGTGCAAGGGCGGCAGCGTCGCCGAAGCCGACATCGCCACTCAAGAGAAGAAAGGCCTGCCGACTTCGCTGTTCGTCGAACACCCGCTGACCGGTGAAAAACTCCCGGTATGGGTCGCCAACTATGTGCTGATGCACTACGGCGATGGCGCGGTGATGGCCGTTCCGGCACACGACGAGCGCGACTACGAATTCGCCACCAAGTACAACCTGCCGATCAAGAACGTGGTGCGCACCAGCGCTGGCGACGAAACGCCTGCGCCTTGGCAGGACGCCTACGGCGAGCACGGCGAACTGATCAACTCCGGCGAGTTCAACGGCCTGGATTTTGCCGGCGCCTTCGATGCCATCGAAGTTGCCCTGCTGAAGAAAAACCTCGGCCAATCCCGCACCCAGTTCCGCCTGCGCGACTGGGGCATCAGCCGCCAGCGCTACTGGGGCTGCCCGATCCCGATCATCCACTGCGACAGCTGTGGCGATGTACCGGTACCGCAAGACCAACTGCCGGTAGTGCTGCCGGAAGACGTGGTGCCGGACGGCGCCGGTTCGCCACTGGCGCGCATGCCCGAGTTCTACGAGTGCAACTGCCCGAAATGCGGCAAGCCTGCCAAGCGTGAAACCGACACCATGGACACCTTCGTCGAGTCCTCCTGGTACTACGCCCGCTACGCCTCGCCAAAATACGAGGGTGGCCTGGTCGACCCGGCCGCGGCCAACCACTGGCTGCCGGTGGACCAGTACATCGGCGGTATCGAACACGCGATCCTGCACCTGCTCTACGCCCGCTTCTTCCACAAGCTGATGCGCGACGAGGGCCTGGTCAGTTCCAACGAGCCGTTCAAAAACCTGCTGACGCAAGGCATGGTGGTCGCCGAGACCTACTACCGCCGCGAAGCCAACGGTGCCTACACCTGGTACAACCCGGCCGATGTCGAGCTGGAGCGTGACAGCAAGGCCAAGATCGTCGGCGCCAAGCTGATCAGCGACGGCCTGCCGGTGGAAATCGGCGGCACCGAGAAGATGGCCAAGTCGAAGAACAACGGCGTCGACCCTCAGTCGATGATCGAGCAGTACGGCGCGGACACCTGCCGCCTGTTCATGATGTTCGCTTCGCCGCCTGACATGAGCCTGGAATGGTCCGACTCCGGCGTCGAGGGTGCCCATCGCTTCCTCAAGCGCGTCTGGCGCCTGGCTCAGGCTCACGTAGCCCAGGGCCTGCCGGGTACACTGGAGCTGGGTTCGCTGAACGACGAACAGAAAGTCATTCGTCGCGCCATCCACCTGGCGATCAAGCAAGCCAGCCAGGACGTCGGCCAGAACCACAAATTCAACACCGCCATCGCTCAGGTCATGACGCTGATGAACGTGCTGGAAAAAGCACCGCAAGCCACCCCGCAGGACCGTGCCCTGTTGCAGGAAGGCCTGGAAACCGTGGCCCTGCTGCTGGCGCCTATCACCCCGCACATCAGCCACGAGCTGTGGAGCCAGCTGGGCCGCAGCGGCGCCATCATCGACGCCGGCTGGCCGGTGCTGGATGAGAACGCCCTGGTTCAGGACAGCCTGCAGCTGGTCATTCAAGTGAATGGCAAACTGCGTGGCCAGATCGAAATGCCGGCCAGCGCCAGCCGTGAAGAGATCGAAGCCGCCGCCCGGAGCAACGAGAACGTGCTGCGCTTCACCGAAGGCCTGACGATTCGTAAAGTGATCGTCGTGCCTGGCAAGCTGGTCAATATCGTCGCTAGCTAATTGGATCAGGCGTCAGCCCAAGGCTGACGCCGAATAAAACCTCCAGGGCCGCCCTGTCGGCCCACATGGTTTCAAGGGGAGCAACAAGATGATCAAACGCAACCTCCTGGTGATGGGCCTGGCCGTACTGCTGAGCGCCTGCGGCTTTCAGCTGCGCGGTACCGGCACCACCGAACTGGCGATCAAGGAACTCGACCTGAGCGCCCGTAACGCTTACGGCGAAACCGTGACCCAGCTGCGCCAAGTTCTGCAGAGCAGTGGCGTCAAGGTCTACGCCGGTGCGCCCTACAAGCTGGTGCTGACCCGCGAGCAGGAATCCCAGCGCAGCCTCAGCTACGCCGGTGCCGGTCGTTCGGCCGAATATGAAATGACCACCGTGCTGAACTACGAGATCCAGGGCCAGAACAACCTGACCCTGCTCAGCGACAAGCTGCAAGTGCAGAAGGTCTACATCCACGACGGCAACAACCTGGTGGGTTCCGACCAGGAATCGCTGGAAGTGCGCAAGGAAATGCGTCGCGACCTGGTGCAGAACATGATGCTGCGCCTGCAACTGCTGACCCCGACCCAGCTGGATCAACTGCAGCAGACCGCGGATGCCCGCGCCAAGGCCGAGGCCGAGGCGCTGGAAGCCGCGCAGAAGGCTGAGGCGGAAACCCCGCAACAGTCGCCCATGCAGCTGCCGAACCAGTAAGCCTTGTGGGGCGCCCAGGCGCCCCGCTTGCCCTCCTTATGAAACTCGCCCCCGCTCAGCTCGGCAAACACCTGCAAGGCACGCTCGCACCGGTCTATGTCATCAGTGGCGACGACCCGTTGCTGTGCCAGGAAGCCGCCGACGCCATTCGCACCGCCGCCCGCCAGCAAGGCTTCGATGAACGCCAAGTATTCAGCGCCGACGCCAATTTCGATTGGGGAACGCTGCTGCAAGCCGGCGCGAGCATGTCGTTATTCGCCGAAAAACGCCTGCTGGAACTGCGCCTGCCTTCGGGTAAGCCCGGCGACAAAGGTGCCGCGGCCTTCATCGAATACTGCTCACGGCCGGCCGAAGACACCCTGCTGCTGATCAGCCTGCCCAAGCTCGATGGCAGCGCGCAAAAGACCAAATGGGGTAAGGCCCTGATCGATGGCGAGCAGACCCAGTTCATCCAGATCTGGCCGGTGGATGCCAACCAGTTGCCGCAGTGGATTCGCCAACGCCTGTCCCAGGCCGGGCTTTCCGCCAGCCAGGACGCCGTGGAGCTCATTGCGGCCAGGGTAGAAGGCAATCTGCTGGCCGCGGCCCAGGAAATCGAAAAGCTCAAGCTGATGGCCGAGGGTGGACAGATCACGGTGGAAACCGTGCAAGCGGCAGTCGCCGACAGTGCGCGCTTCGATGTTTTCGGGCTGGTGGACGCCATCCTCAATGGCGAGGCCGCGCATGCCCTGCGCATGCTCGAAGGCCTGCGCGGCGAAGGTGTCGAACCGCCGGTGATTCTCTGGGCGCTGTCCCGGGAATTGCGGGCGCTGGCCAATATGTCGCTGCAGTACAGCCAGGGCACTCCGCTGGACAAAGTATTCAGCCAGGCCCGTCCACCCGTCTGGGACAAACGCAAGCCGTTGATGAGCAAGGCCCTGCAGCGCTATTCCGCACCACGCTGGGCGCAATTGCTGCTCGATGCCCAACGTATCGATGCGCAGATCAAGGGGCAGGCCGCCGGTTCGCCCTGGAGCAGCCTGAGCCGCCTGTCGCTGTTGATGGCAGGGCAACGCCTGCCTCTCCCAGCCGAGTAACCCCAACGTCTTGCAGAAGCAAGGCTCGTTCCTACAGGGAATGGGGGAGTCCGTGAGGTTTGCTGAAAAACCCTACGCATCACAGGGCTGGACAGCCGGGTCAAGCTGGCCGATCATCTGCCGCGCAAACCCACCTCAAGCGAGAACCGAAAATGAGCAAGCCATCCAAGCATGGCCCCAACAAGGCCAAATCCATCATCGCCCAGCCACTGTTCCGCAGCCGTCAGGAACGACCCGCCAAGGGCAAAGGCAGCTACCGCCGCGAAGCCTTCCAGTCTAAAAGCTGGGAGGCTTCTTACTTTCTGGCTGCATAAAGCGGAGAACCCCGCCGGCGTGATAAGGTCTGTATCTGATTCGTATTCTCTGGACCTGTGCATGCCCTTTTGTCTTTCCCGTCGTTGGCACCTGCGCCAACTGATCGCTGCCTCCAGCCTTGCCCTGCTCGTCGCCTGCGCGGAGAAACCCACCGCCGCCGATGCCCAGCCACTCCAAAGCATTCAAGCCGCCCCTCTCGCCGCGCCTGCAACCGTCGCTCCACTGGCCGTCGACAACCTGGACATCCAGCCAACCCAGACCTTTGCCCAATGGCAGGCAGGCTTCCGTGTCGAAGCCCTGAACGCCGGGATCCGCGCCGATCTTTTCGACCGTGCATTCGCCGGCATCACCCCCGACATGGGCGTGATCAAGGCCGACCGCAGCCAGCCGGAATTCACCCGGCCGGTGTGGGAATACCTCGACGGCGCCCTGTCGCCGCTGCGCGTGCGCAAGGGCCAGGCACTGCTCAATCAGTACGCCGACATCCTGCAGCAGATCGAACAGCGTTATGGCGTCGATCGCCAGGCCCTGGTGGCGGTCTGGGGTATGGAAAGCAACTTCGGTGAGTTCCAGGGCAACAAATCGGTCATCCGTTCCCTCGCGACCCTGGCCTACGAAGGTCGCCGTCCGGCCTTTGCCAACAGCCAGCTGCTGGCCGCCCTGCAGATTCTCCAGCACGGTGACATCCAGCCCGAGAAGATGCTCGGCTCCTGGGCCGGCGCGATGGGGCAGACCCAGTTCATCCCGACCACCTACAACACCCACGCCGTGGACTTCGACGGCGATGGCCGCCGCGACATCTGGAACAGCCCGGCCGACGCCCTGGCCTCGACCGCGCACTATCTGCAAAGCTCCGGCTGGCAGAAAGGCCAGCCATGGGGTTTCGAAGTGCAACTGGCCAATGGCTTCGACTATGCGCTGGCGGATGGCGCGATCCGCAAACCGGTAGCCGAATGGCTGCGCCTGGGCATGCAGCTGCCTAACGGCGCCAGCGTTCCGGCCGGCGCCGAACAGCTTTCGGCAGCCTTGCTGTTGCCGGCGGGTTATCGCGGGCCGGCGTTCCTGATCCTCGACAACTTCCGCGCCGTTCTGAAGTACAACAACTCCTCGTCCTATGCCCTGGCGGTGAACCTGCTGTCACAACGCTTCAACGGTTCAGGCCTGATCAACGGCGTCTGGCCGAAGGACGACATGCCCCTCAGCCGCTCCGAGCGCATCGAGCTGCAGAGCCTGCTCAGTGCCAACAATTACGATGCCGGCAACCCGGACGGCATTATCGGCGCCAATACCCGCAAGGCGATTCGCAGCGCCCAACAATCGCTGGGCTGGCCCGCCGACGGCTATCCGACCCACAAGCTGCTGGAGAGCCTGCGCTCGCGTTGAGCCAGGCCTGTGCGCCGAATCGTAGGGACGCCATAGTTGAGCAAGCTCGCTCCCACAAGGGCAGCGAGCACGGGCTGATCAGCCGAATACCACGTCCTGCTCCAGGATCAACTGCTTCTCCCCCGCATCCAGCCTGACCATCGCCCCCATCGGCAGGGTCAGGTTCGGATCGCAGTGGCCACTGCGCCATCCAGCCAGAACAGGAATGCACAAGGGTTCGAAGGTCTGCTTGAGCAGCCCTGCAAGCGCCTGGGGCTCCACTCCTGCCACATCCCCCACCAGCACCCCGCGAAGCCTGTCGAGCTTGCCCGCCAGGCGCAGGTGCGTCAGCAGACGGTCGATCCGGTACAGCGGCTCGTTGATGTCTTCGATAAACAGAATGATGCCGTCGCCATTGATCTCGTATGGCGTACCCATGGTCGCGGCGATCAACGACAGGTTGCCTCCCAGCAACTGACCGCAAGCGATGCCAGGCTCGACGGTGGTCAAGGGATAAGCCGCCGGATGCGGCAGCAGGCTGCCAGCCTTCAACTGCCCCCGGAGCAGGCTGAACAGCGAGGACTCGGTAGGTGGCTGTTTGTCACCCAACAAGTCGGCATTGAGCATCGGCCCGTGAAAGGTCACGAAACCCGCATGACGATTGATGGCCAGATGCAACGCGGTGATGTCGCTGTAGCCGACAAACGGCTTGGCATGGCGGCGTAGCAGGTCGTAATCGATCCGGTCGAGCAAGCGCGGACTGCCATAGCCACCCCGCAGGCACAGGATGGTATCGACATCGTCATCGGCAAAAGCAGCGTGCAGGTCGTTCAGGCGGACCTCGTCGCTACCGGCCAGATAGCCGTCCTTCTGTTGGACCCCGGGGTAGATCCGCAGCGAATAACCTCTAGCACGCATCCAGCGGGCGGCTTGCTCGGTATCCAGGGCTGCGGGCCCGGCGGGTGCAATCAAGCCGATCAGCCCTTGCGAAGGCAGCGCGGGCACTGGGCGTTGCGCACAAAGGACGTCAGTCGGTTGGAGGGTCATCCAATGGTTCTCCCTGTGTGGATTCTCTAGTGCACAGTAGCCATGAAAGCGGGCAAACAGAAGTGCCGAAACGCCACGGCGCTTGCAGGAAAAGTCTATGGAGGAGGGAGACGCAGGCATAACGGAAGATGACGCCCGCAAGGAAAAGACCTTGCGGGCGTATTACATCAGGAGACCAGGCCTTCTTTGGCCAGCTTCGCCTGCTCGTCGGCGTGGTAGGAGGAACGTACCAGCGGGCCCGAGGCGACGTTCTTGAAGCCCATCTTGTAACCTTCCTCAGCGAACCAGGCGAAGGTATCCGGGTGCACGAAACGCTGCACCGGCAAGTGGCTGCGGGACGGTTGCAGGTACTGGCCGAGGGTCAGCATGTCGATGTCGTGCTCGCGCATGCGCTTCATGACCTCGATGACTTCGTCGTCGGTCTCGCCCAGGCCCAGCATCAGGCCGGACTTGGTCGGTACGTGCGGCACCAGCTGCTTGAACTTCTGCAGCAGGGTCAGCGACCACTGGTAGTCCGAACCCGGGCGCGCGGCCTTGTACAGGCGCGGCACGGTTTCCAGGTTGTGGTTGAACACATCCGGCGGCTCGGCAGCGGTGATTTCCAGCGCTACGTCCATGCGGCCACGGTAGTCCGGGACCAGGGTTTCCAGCTGCACGTTCGGCGACAGCTTGCGGATTTCGCGGATGCAGTCGGCAAAGTGCTGGGCGCCGCCGTCGCGCAGGTCGTCGCGGTCCACCGAAGTGATCACCACGTACTTCAGGCGCAGGTCGGCGATGGCCACCGCCAGGTTCATCGGCTCATCGACGTCCAGAGGCTTCGGACGGCCGTGACCGACGTCGCAGAACGGGCAGCGACGGGTGCAGATGTCGCCCATGATCATGAAGGTCGCGGTACCGCCGGAGAAGCACTCACCCAGGTTCGGGCAGGACGCTTCTTCGCAGACGCTGTGCAATTTGTGCTTGCGCAGCAATTGCTTGATCCGGTCGACTTCCGGGGAAACCGGAATACGCACGCGAATCCAGTCCGGTTTCTTCGGCAGTTCGGTGGTCGGGATGATCTTCACCGGGATACGCGCGACTTTCTCGGCACCGCGCAATTTAACGCCGGTTTCAACTTTCGCACGGGCCGGGCGCTCGGAAACATCCAGCGTCGGGATCAGGGTTTGCACAGCGTCTTGCGCAGTAGTCATATCAGTCGATTCCGCCCGTTAGGGTCGTCTGCTCAGCATAGTCGAGGTGTTTGACGAGCTGCGCACGCAGCCGGGCACTTACCTCGGCAAATTCAATCGGTCCTGTGTGGTCGCTCAGCTGGGTCATTGCCAGCCCGGCATAGCCACAGGGGTTAATCCGTCGAAACGGCTGCAGATCCATGTCCACGTTCAAGGCCAGGCCATGAAAGGAACAACCATGGCGGATCCGCAGGCCCAGGGAGGCGATTTTCGCGCCATCGACGTAAACGCCGGGGGCATCCGGCTTGGCCGCCGCGGCCACGCCGTAGCTGGCCAGCAGCTCGACCAGGCACTGTTCCATCCGGCTGACCAGGTCGCGCACGCCAAAACCCAGGCGGCGCACGTCCAGCAGCAGATAAGCCACCAGTTGGCCAGGACCGTGATAGGTCACCTGGCCACCCCGGTCGACCTGCACCACCGGGATATCCCCGGGAAGCAACAGGTGTTCGGCCTTGCCCGCCTGGCCCTGGGTAAAGACCGGCGGATGCTGCACCAGCCAGACTTCATCGGGAGTATCGGTGCCGCGTTCGTTGGTAAAGCGTTGCATGGCCTGCCAGACCGGCTCGTAGGCCATCTGGCCGAGCTCGCGAAAGCCCAGCGTTTGAGGCATCACAGCACCATGTGCACGAAGCCGGTGGCCCGCAACTCGCTGTTGATGTCGTACAGCTGTTCTTGACCGGTGGCGACGATGTGCAGCTGGATGGTCGTGTACTTGCCGTTGGTGCTCTGGCGCTCGGCCAGGGTCTTGTGGTCAACGGTCGCGTGTTTTTCAAGGATCGCGATGATCTTGTCCTTGAAACCCACGCCGGTGTCGCCGATCACCTTAATCGGGTAATCCGCGCAGGGGAATTCGATCTTTGGCGCCTTTACTTCGGTGTCTGTCATGGCGTAACGGCCTCGTAAGCCGTGGCGACGGACGCGGCCCCCGCTCTATTTCAGAGCGAGGGCCGCGCGGGTCGACAATATCAGTTGAACAAGCCGTAGAAGAATAGACGGATGCTATCCCACATGCGGCGGAAGATACCACCTTCGTCGACCGCGTCCAGAGCGATCAGATCGGCGCTGTGCACCACCTTGTCGTCCAGTTTCACTTCGACTTTACCGATCACGTCGCCCTTGGCGATAGGCGCGATCAATTGTGGATTCATGGTCATGCTGGCAGCGAGCTTTTTCAGCTGGCCTTTTGGCATGGTCATGGTCAGGTCCTGGGCCAGGCCGGCCTTGATCTGGGAGGTGGTGCCTTTCCAGACAGGGGCCTGAGCCAGCTCGGTGCCCTTCTGGTAGAAGGTCTGGGTTTCGAAGAAGCGGAAACCGTAGGTCAGCAGCTTCTGGGTTTCGGCCGCGCGAGCCTGCTCGCTGTTGGTACCGAACACCACGGCGATCAGGCGCATGCCGTCACGCACGGCCGAGGACACCATGCAGTAGCCGGCTTCGTCGGTGTGACCGGTTTTCAGGCCGTCGACGGTCTTGTCGCGCCACAGCAACAGGTTGCGGTTAGGTTGCTTGATGCCGTTCCAGAAGAACTCTTTCTGCGAGTAGATCGCGTAGTGAGCCGGGTCTTCGTGAATGATGGCGCGAGCCAGTACCGCCATGTCGTGCGCCGACGAGTAGTGCTCGGGGTTCGGCAGGCCGGTCGGGTTCATGAAGTGGCTGTTGCTCATGCCCAGGTCGCCGGCGGTCTTGTTCATCATGTCGGCAAAGGCATCTTCGCTACCGGCAATGTGCTCGGCAACCGCGACGCTGGCGTCGTTACCCGACTGAATGATGATGCCGTGCAACAGGTCGCTGACAGTGACCTGCGAGCCGACCTTGATGAACATCCGCGAACCGCCGGTACGCCAGGCGTTCTCGCTGACGGTCACCGGGTCGTTCTCGCCGATCTGGCCGCGACGGATTTCCAGGGTCGCGATGTAGGCCGTCATCAGCTTGGTCAGGCTGGCTGGCGGCAGGCGCTGGTCACCGTTGTTCTCCACCAGCACGTTACCGCTGCTGGCATCCATGAGCACATAGGACTTGGCGGCCAGCTGCGGTGGCGACGGCATCACTTCTACCGCCCAGGCGGCAGGCGTGATGATCAGCGGGACAAGCAGACACAGGCGTTTGGCAAAGGTGGTGATGTTCATCCGTCTCTCGAAATTGCTAATGGAAACTTGTCCTCGCGGACAAAACTATTCAGACAGCCTTCTAAAGGGCTGTCGCGTGTTCAGTTGTTCACTCACTGACCCTTGCCGGGTTTTTGTTGTACGACGAGCCAACAACCTGGGTTCACCCCCCAAATACCGCAGGCGAACCATGAATCAATGTCCGATTACTCGGCGGTTACCAGGCTCGGCTGCCCAAGATTGGCCAGCCGGACACTGTTCTGCACTTGCTGGATCTCACCCGGCGAGCCGATCGGCCCCAGGCGCACCCGGTGCAGGGTCTGTTGATTGCGCACGATCGAACTGATGAACACCGGAGCGCTCACCATCCCGCTCAGCTTCGAGCGCAGGAGCTCGGCAGCGTCCGGGTTGGCGAAGGCGCCCACCTGCAGATACTGGCCAGAGGCTTGCGCAGAAGCGTTTTTTTTTGCATCCAACTGCACCGGCACAACGGCCGCGGCGTGCTGCTGCGCAGGTGGCGTCCATTGCTCGACGGTCCCCGTGGACGCCGTCATCACTGGCGCGGCTTTCGGCTCATTGAGCATCAAGGGTGCCGGCCGACCGCGCTGGGCCCACCATTCCTGCGGGTCGATGCCCTCGACCTTGACCCGGGCGGTGCCGATCTCGGCATAACCGAGCTTCTTGGCCGCGGCGTAGGACAAATCGATGATCCGGTCCGAATAGAACGGCCCACGGTCGTTGACCCGCAGGATCACGCTTTTGTGGTTATCCAGGTTGGTCACCCGGACATAACTCGGCAAGGGCAGGGTCTTGTGCGCGGCACTCATGCCATACAGGTCATACACCTCGCCATTGGCGGTGTTCTGCCCGTGGAACTTGGTGCCGTACCAGGAAGCCGTGCCCGAAGCGACATAACGCTTGGATTCGGCCATCGGGAAATAGGTCTTGCCCAGCACTGTATAAGGGTTGGCCTTATACGGGCCGGTGTGCAGGGTCGGCGTGGCGTCGGGGATGCGCGATACATCGACGTCCCACCAGGGCGCGCCGTCTTTGTGGGCGCGGTTGATGTCCAGGCCCGGCGTCGCACGTATGGCCGTCGTCGGGCCTTTCTGTTTCGGCGCCTGGGTTGACGAACAACTGACCACCAGCAAGGACAACGCGGCAAGAGCCACCAGCTTCAGGGGTTTGCGGTTTGGCGATGCCAGCATTACTTGACGCCCCGTGCTTGGACCAGCTGTTCAGAGAGCTGATGTACGGCCATGGCGTACATCACGCTGCGGTTATAACGCGTGATCGCGTAGAAATTCTTCAGGCCCATCCAGTATTCGGGGCCATTGTCACCTTCCAGGCGGAAAGCCGTGACCGGCATATCATCGCGCAGCGCATCATGACTCGACCAGCCCAGCGCCCGCAACTCCCCGACGGTTTTCGTCGGCTCGATACCGGTGGTCAGGCCTTCGTCGACCTGATCGCCACGCACTTCAGCCCGGCTGACCACCGGCTGCCCGGCTTCCCAGCCGTGACGCTTGAAATAACTGGCGACGCTGCCGATGGCATCGTCCGGATTGGTCCAGATATTGATGTGGCCATCACCGTCGAAGTCCACAGCATAGGCGCGAAAACTGCTCGGCATGAACTGCGGCAAGCCCATGGCACCCGCGTAGGAGCCCTTCAGGGTCAGCGGGTCGACCTGTTCTTCACGGGCCAGCAGCAGGAATTCGCGCAATTCCTTGCGGAAGAACTCGGCACGTGGCGGGTAATCGAAGCCCAAAGTCGACAGGGCATCGATCACCCGGTAATTGCCGGTGTTGCGCCCGAAGAAGGTTTCGACGCCGATGATCGACACGATCACCTGGGCCGGCACGCCGTATTCCTGCTCGGCACGGGCCAGTACCGCTTCGTGCTGGCGCCAGAAGTCCACACCGCGGGCGATACGCGCGTCGGTAATGAACATCGGCCGATATTCTTTCCACTGCTTGACCCGCTCGGCGGGCCGGGAAATGGCGTCAAGGATCGACTGCTTGCGCTCGGCCTCGCGAAACACGCCCATCAGCTGTTCGCCCGCGAAGCCATAGTCGCGAGTCATTTCGCCCACGAATTCGGCTACTTGGGGGGAACCTTCGTATTCGCCGCCGGCCAGCGCTTCCTGCGCCGCACCAAGGATGCCTACCAGACCGACCCACGGTGCATACCGAGCAGTCCAGCCACGCATTACTTGCATTGAATTCTTCACCTTATTCAAACCTGCGCGATCCACTTACGATGGGTATGGATCGACATCAAAACCCCAAACGCTGACAGCAGCGTCACCAGCGAAGTTCCTCCGTAGCTAATGAACGGCAACGGCACCCCCACGACCGGCAACAGGCCACTGACCATACCGATGTTGACGAAAACGTAAACAAAAAACGTCATGGTCAGGGCGCCGGCGAGCAATTTGCCGAACAGCGTCTGCGCCTGGGCGGTGATCACCAGCCCCCGACCGATCAGCAGCAGATAGATCAGCAGCAGGGCGCAAATGCCCACCAGGCCGAACTCTTCGCCCATGACCGCGATAATAAAGTCGGTGTGGCTCTCGGGCAAAAAGTCCAGGTGGGACTGGGTGCCGAGCAGCCAGCCCTTGCCGAAGACGCCGCCGGAGCCGATGGCCGCCTTGGACTGAATGATGTTCCAGCCAGTGCCCAATGGATCGCTTTCCGGGTCGAGGAAGGTCAGGATCCGCTGCTTCTGGTAGTCGTGCATGATGAAGAACCACATGGCGATCGCCACCGGTACCGCGGCAGCCAGCACGCTGAGAATCCAGCGCCAGCGCAGCCCGCCCATGAACAGCACGAAGGCGCCACCGGCGAGAATCAGCAGCGAGGTCCCGAGGTCCGGCTGGCGCACGATCAGAATGAACGGAATACCGATCAGGACCAGGCTGATGCCCACATGCTTGAGCTGCGGCGGCAAGGTGCGCTTGGCCAGGTACCAGGCGATGGTCGCCGGCATGATGATCTTCATGAATTCCGAGGGCTGGAAGCGAATCACCCCGGGGATGTTGATCCAGCGGGTGGCGCCCATGGCGTTGTGGCCCATGACATCCACCACCACCAGCAGTATCACGCCGAACACATAGGCCAGCGGCACCCAGCGCGCCATGAATCGGGGCTCGAGCTGGGCAATGACGATCATCGACACCAGGCCGATGCCGAACGACGTCGCCTGCTTGCCCAGCAGGTCCCAGCTCTTGCCGCTGGCCGAATACAGGACGAACAGGCTGCCGGCCGCCAGGGTCAGCAGCAGGATCAGCAATGGGCCGTCGATGTGCATGCGCTGCAGCAACGTCGCCCGGCGACGCATCACATCCTCGCTGGACAGGATGCGATCGAAATTACTCTTCACGGGCCGTAGCCTCCGCACTGATAGGGCCGGCAAACTCAGGCTTGAGCAGGCCATCCGGACCGAGTAGCCAGGCGTCCATCACCTGGCGCACCACCGGGGCCGCCACGCCGGAACCGGACTCGCCGTTCTCGACCATGACCGAGACCACGATTTTCGGGTTTTCCGCCGGCGCGAAGCCAACGAACAGGGCGTGGTCGCGATGGCGCTCCTGGACCTTGGAGCGGTCGTACTTCTCGCCCTGCTTGATCGCGACCACCTGGGCCGTACCACTCTTGCCGGCGATCCGGTATTGCGAGCCGATGGCCGCCTTGCGCGCCGTACCGCGGGCGCCGTGCATCACCTGCTGCATGCCGTGATTGACCTTCGTCCAGTCCGACGGATCGCGCAGGATGATGTCCGGCATCGGGTTTTCGTCCACCGGTTTTTCGCCCTCGATGGTCTTGGCCAGGTGCGGACGGTTCCATTTGCCCTTGTTCGCCACCAGCGCCGTGGCCTGGGCCAGCTGCAACGGGGTGGACTGCATGTAACCCTGGCCGATCCCGAGAATCAGCGTCTCGCCCGGGAACCAGGCCTGGCGACGGGTGGCACGCTTCCATTCCCGCGACGGCATCAGGCCCGGCGACTCCTCGAACATGTCCAGCGAGACCTTCTGGCCGATCCCGAACTTGTTCATGTAGGCCGACAACCGATCGATCCCCAGCTTGTGGGCCAGGTCATAGAAGTAGGTGTCGTTGGACCGCATGATCGCGGTGTCGAGGTCGACGTAACCGTCACCGCTGCGGTTCCAGTTACGGTACTTGTGATCGTAGTTAGGCAGTTGGTAGTAGCCCGGGTCATAGACCCGCGTGGAGGCCGTCACCACCCCGGAATCAAGACCGGCGATGGCCACCGCCGGCTTGATGGTCGAACCTGGCGGATACAAGCCGCGCAGTACCCGGTTGAACAGCGGACGATCGATGGAGTCGCGCAGCTCGGCATAGGCCTTGAAGCTGATGCCGGTGACGAACAGGTTCGGGTCGAAGCTCGGCTGGCTGACCATGGCCAGCACTTCCCCGGTGCGAGGGTCCAGCGCGACCACCGCGCCACGCCGGCCGCCCAATGCTGCCTCCGCGGCTTCCTGCAGCTTGATGTCCAGGCTCAGGACAATGTCCTTGCCGGGAATCGGGTCGGTACGCTTGAGCACCCGCAACACGCGGCCGCGAGCATTGGTCTCGACCTCTTCGTAACCCACCTGGCCGTGCAGCTCGGGCTCGTAGAAGCGCTCGATACCGGTCTTGCCGATGTGGTGGGTGCCACTGTAGTTCACCGGGTCCAGGGTCTTCAGCTCTTTCTCGTTGATCCGGCCCATGTAGCCCACCGAGTGCGCGAAGTGCGCACCCTGGGGATAATGACGAACCAACTGCGCCACCACTTCCACCCCAGGCAGGCGGAACTGGTTGACCGCGATCCGGGCGATCTGCTCTTCGTTGAGCTCGAACAGGATCGGCACCGGCTCGAACGGCCGACGCCCCTGCTTCATGCGTTTCTCGAACAGGACCCGGTCTTCCGGCGTCAGCTCCAGCACCTCGACAATGACATCGAGCACCTGGCGCCAGTCGCCGGAACGCTCGCGGGTCATGCTCAGGCTGAAGCTCGGCCGGTTGTCGGCCACCACCACGCCATTACGGTCGAAGATCAGGCCGCGGGTCGGCGGAATCGGCTGGACATGAACCCGGTTGTTTTCCGACAGGGTCGAGTGATAGTCGTACTGGATCACCTGCAGGTAATACAGCCGCGCGATCAGCACCCCGATCAGGCAGACCACGGCAATAGCCCCGAACACGACCCGGCCACGCACCAGACGGGCGTCTTTTTCGTGGTCCTTGATACGGATCGGCTGGGACATTAGGGGCGCGGGCTATTTGTGATAAGGGTGCCCGGACAGGACTGTCCAGGCGCGATACAGCTGTTCACCGATCAGGATCCGTACCAGCGGGTGTGGCAAGGTCAGCGGCGACAGCGACCAGCGCTGATCCGCCCGTGCGCAGACTTCCGGCGCCAGCCCCTCAGGGCCGCCGACCATGAAATTCACGGTACGCGAGTCGAGGCGCCAGCGATCCAGCTCCACCGCCAGTTGCTCGGTGCTCCAGGGCTTGCCGTGGACCTCGAGGGTGACGATCCGCTCGTTCGGGCCGACCTTGGCCAGCATGGCCTCGCCTTCCTGACGGATGAAACGAGCCACATCGGCGTTCTTGCCACGGGTATTGAGCGGTATTTCCACCAGTTCCAGCGCCAGCTCGGATGGCAGACGCTTGGCATACTCGTGCCAACCCTCTTCCACCCACTTGGGCATGCGTGAACCGACAGCGATCAGACGCAGGCGCACAGCCGTCCCTTATTGCTGGTCTTTGTTGAGCTTGGTGAAGTGCTCATGGGTGTGCTCCGGGCTGTGGTGCTTGCCATCGGCCGCACGGCTCTGCTCGGCGCCCTGCCACAGACGTTCCAGGTCGTAGAACTGGCGCGCGGAGGCGGTCATCATGTGCACGATCACGTCGTCCAGGTCCAGCAGTACCCAGTCGCTGTCGCCCTTGCCTTCTTCACCCAGCGGCTTGACGCCCTGGGCCTTGACCATCTCGCGGACCTTTTCCAGCATCGCGCCGATCTGGCGGTTGGAAGTACCGGTGGCGATGATCATGTAGTCGGTGATGCTCTGCTTTTCGCGAACATCGATCACCAGGACGTCCTGGGCCTTGACGTCTTCCAGCGCGGCGACTGCCACCTTGACCAGATCTTCGCCTTTCATTACTTGGTTAGTCATATAAAACTCGTTCAGCTCGTATGTGTGGCGCGTTGCACGGCATCAGCCGGCAGCGCGCCTTCAGTTCGGCCCACGGTAAAGACCGTGTGCATCGATATAGGCCAGGACCGCATCAGGCACCAGGAAACGTACCGACTTACCGCTGGCCAGCAGTTGACGGATCTGGGTGGCGGACACCGCGAGCGGTGTCTGCCAGACGAATGCAATGTGTCCTCCGGGCCCTTGCAGGGCCAGGGGATCGCTCACCGAGCGCGCCGCCAGCAGGTTGCGCAATGCATCCGGCGGCTCGCTGTCGGCATCCGGGCGTTGCAGCACCAGGATGTGGCAATGCTGGAGCAACTCTTCCCAGCGATGCCAGGTAGGCAGGCCGCAAAAAGCGTCCCAGCCCAGCAACAGGAACAACTGGTCATCCGCGGCCATCTCGGCCCGCATCTGTTCCAGGGTGTCTAGGGTGTAGGACGGCTTGTCCCGTTTCAGCTCACGGTCGTCCACCACCAGGGGTGAAACGCCCGCCACCGCACACTCGACCATCGCCAGACGGTCCAGCGCCGACACCTGCGGTGCATCGCGATGCGGCGGCCGCGCGCTGGGGGTCAGGCGCAGCTCATCGAGCCCCAGCGAATCGGCCACCTCCAGCGCACTGCGCAGGTGACCGATGTGCACGGGGTCGAAGGTACCGCCCAGCAGACCGATACGTTTGCTCATCAAGTGCGCACATGGCCGTCGCCGAAGACGACATATTTCTCGCTGGTCAGCCCTTCCAGGCCGACCGGACCACGGGCGTGCAGCTTGTCGGTGGAAATACCGATCTCCGCGCCCAGGCCATATTCGAAACCGTCGGCAAACCGGGTCGAGGCATTGACCATCACCGAGCTGGAGTCCACCTCGTTGAGGAAACGCCGGGCGTCGGTGAAGTTCTCGGTGACGATGGCGTCGGTGTGGTGCGAACCGTAGATGTTGATGTGCTCGATGGCCGCGTCCAGGCTGTCGACCACCAGGATCGACAGGATCGGCGCGGTGTACTCGGTACTCCAGTCTTCTTCGGTGGCCTCGATCACATCGTCGCCCAGCAAGGCACGGGTACGCGGGCAACCGCGCAGCTCGACCTGTTTGTCGCGATAGATCGCCGCCAGCGGCGGCAGTACGCGCTCGGCAATACCGGCGTGGACCAGCAAGGTCTCCATGGTGTTGCAGGGCGCGTAGCGCTGGGTCTTGGCGTTGTCGGCGATGCGAATCGCCTTGTCCAGGTCGGCCGCCACGTCGATGAACACATGGCAGACGCCGTCCAGGTGCTTGATCACCGGCACCTTGGCGTCGCGGCTGACCCGCTCGATCAGGCTCTTGCCGCCACGCGGCACGATCACGTCGACGAATTCGGGCATGGTGATCAGCGCGCCAACGGCCGCGCGGTCGGTGGTTTCCACCACCTGCACCACTTGCGCCGGCAGGCCGGCCACCGCCAGCCCTTGCTGGATGCAGGTGGCGATGGCACGGTTGGAATTGATCGCCTCGGAGCCGCCACGCAGGATGGTGGCGTTACCGGACTTGAGGCACAGGCTGGCCGCATCGATGGTCACGTTGGGGCGCGACTCGTAGATGATGCCGATCACGCCCAGGGGCACGCGCATCTTGCCGACCTGGATGCCCGAAGGCAGGTAGCGCATATCGCGGATTTCACCGATGGGGTCAGGCAGCTTGGCCACCTGACGCAGGCCTTCGATCATTTCGTCGATACGCACCGGAGTCAGCGCCAGACGGTCGAGCAATGCCGGTTCCAGACCATTGGCCCGGCCGTTGGCCAGGTCCTGCTCATTGGCGGCGCTCAGCTCGGGGCGAGCAGCGTCCAATGCATCGGCAGCCGCCAGCAATGCGCGGTTTTTCTGCGCAGTAGTGGCACGGGCGATTACCCGCGAGGCTTCGCGGGCAGCGCGACCCAAACGGGTCATGTAGTCAAGAACGGACTCAGTCATGGTCTGCTGTGGTCTTGGCAAAGAGGAAAGCGGCTGATTATAGCTGTCGCGCCGGTCCACGGACAGCGGTCACGGGCGGATGGTCGAAATGGACGGCAAATACCTCTCGTTCAGCCTGAATTAAGCCTGGAATTGATATCATTCCGAACCAATTCCCGTCATCGCTCCTGGCTACCATGTCCATTCTGTCCACCCCGACGCTGCCCAAGGCCCTGCCCGACCGCTTTTTCGATCGTGATGCCCAGGTCCTGGCCCGTGAACTGCTCGGCAAAATCATCCGCCATCGGGTCGGCGATCTGTGGTTGTCGGCGCGCATTATCGAAACAGAAGCCTATTACTGCGAGGAAAAAGGCAGCCATGCCTCCCTCGGCTACACAGAAAAGCGTAAGGCTTTGTTTCTGGACGGCGGCCACATCTATATGTACTACGCCCGTGGCGGCGATTCGCTGAACTTCAGCGCCCAGGGCCCGGGCAACGCGGTGCTGATCAAGTCGGCCTACCCCTGGGTCGACGAAGTCTCCGGCCCCGCCAGCCTGGCGCAGATGCTGCTGAACAATCCCGATGCCAGCGGCCGGCCGCGCCCCTCGCAAAAGCTCTGCGCCGGCCAGACCCTGCTGTGCAAGGCCCTGGGCCTGAAAGTCCCGGTATGGGATGCCAAGCGCTTCGACCATGAAGTGCTGTTCGTCGAAGATGTCGGCACGCCCGTCGCCAGCATCATCCAGACCACTCGCCTGGGCATTCCCCACGGCCGCGACGAACACTTGATGTACCGCTTTGTCGATGCCGCCTACGCCCCCTACTGCACCCGGAACCCGCTACGTCGCGGGCAGGTCGAAGGTCGCGATTATTTGCTGCTCGATTGATCCCTTTCGCAGGAGCCGGCGTGCCCGCGGACGACCTGATCGCGAGCAAGCCCGTTTCTACAGTTGAACCACCGAATAACCGGAGTTGAAAACCTATGGGCCAATGGCTCGATGGAATAACCGGCTGGCTGACGATGAACCCCCAATGGCTGGCGGCAGCCGTGTTCATCGTCGCCTGCGTCGAATGCCTGGCGATTGCCGGCCTGATCGTGCCTGGTACCGTGCTGCTGTTCGCCATTGCCGTGATGGCCGGCAGCGGCGCACTGTCCCTGGGTGAAACCCTGGTGCTGGGGTTCTTTGGCGGCTTGCTTGGGGACGTGGTGTCTTATCTGCTGGGCCGGCGTTTTCACCAGAATATCCGCCGCCTGCCAGGCCTGCGCCATCACCCGGAATGGATCAACGGCGCCGAAGCCTATTTCCAGCGGTATGGCATCGCCAGCCTGTTGGTCGGGCGCTTTATCGGCCCCTTGCGGCCCATGCTGCCGATGGTCGCCGGGATGTTCGACATGTCGTTCCCGCGCTTTTTCGCCGTCAGCCTGCTGGCCGCGGCCGGCTGGACCGTGGCCTACCTGCTGCCGGGCTGGGCCACGGGCGCGGCGATCCGCCTGCCCTTGCCTGAAGGTTTCTGGCCGCAGGCAGGAATAGTCGCCGCCAGCATCGCCGTGCTGCTGGGCCTGAGCATCAACAGCACCGTGCGCCGCCATCGCAAGGCCAGCCCGCTGGTGGCCGGCCTCAGCCTGGCGATCCTGGCGGGGCTGTTCATCGGTTACCCCTACTTGAACCATTTCGACCAGGGCCTGATGGCGCTGGTCCAGGAGCACCGCAGCCCGGCACTGGACGAGGTGATGGTGGTGCTCACCCAGTTCGGCGAATTCCGCACCATGCTGTTCGCCAGCGCCCTGGTCACCCTGCTGTTGCTGGTTGCCCGGCAATGGCGGCAGGCGATTTTCGCGGGCGCCACGCTGTTGTGTACCGCACTGGCCAACACCGGCACCAAGCTGTTCTTCGCCCGCGTGCGCCCGGAAGTCCTGACCGACCCACTGACCAGCTACAGCATGCCCAGCGGCCACAGCTCCGGTTCGTTCGCCCTGTTCCTGACCCTGGCGGTGCTCGCCGGTCGCGGCCAGCCGCCACGCATGCGCCTGACCTGGCTACTGCTGGGCTGTCTGCCAGCGGCGGCGATTGCCGTGTCACGGATTTACCTGGGCGCGCATTGGCCCTCCGACATCCTTGCCGGCGCCATGCTTGCCGCCTGCGTGTGCTCCGCCAGCCTGTGGGTCGCCCAGCGCCAGACCCCGCTGGAACCCATGCCGGCCAAGATCTGGTGGCTGGTCTTGCCGGCGCTGATCGCGTTGTTCGGCTTCGAAGCAGTCAGGCATCTACCCCACGCCATGCTGCGTTATGCCTACTAGATAGAGCGAACGCCCCTGTAGCCGCTGCCGCAGGCTGCGATAGGCCGAAGGCCTTCAGCGGTTTCGGAATCTGCGCCCACTGTGTGGGCGATCGCAGCCTGCGGCAGCGGCAGCGGCTACAGGATCAGGATCAGGATCAGGATCAGGATCAGGATCAGGATCAGGATCAGGCGAACAGTTCGCCCTGCAACTCGTCCAGCAACGCCTGGATCGCATCCAGGCGTTGCTGCGGATCGTCCAGTTGCAGCAGGTCGATCTTGTCCAGCTCGGAGAACGGCAACAGGTAGGCCAGCTGGTTGGCCAGCGACTGCTGGCCAGTGGCTTCGGTGCCCATGTTCAGGGCTTCGACCATCGGGTGTTCGGCCAGCGCCTTGAGCAAGGCGATCAGGTCCCCGTCTTCATCCTGCAGCGGCCGCTCCGGCGCCTCGTCCAGCCACTCGACTTCAGCCACCCGCAACTGATCGCGCTGCACTTCGCTGCTCAGCACCCGAAAACGCCGCCCGCCCTTGACCCGAATCCCCAGCAGGCCGTTGTCCTGCTGATGGAAGTCAGTGATCAGCGCTTCACAGCCCACCCGCGCAAAACCTTCCGGGGCGATACCCACCTCTTCGCCTTCGAGGATGCACACCACGCCGAAGCCGCTGCTCTGTTTCATGCAGCGACCGATCATGTCCAGGTAGCGCGCCTCGAAAATCTGCAAGTCGAGAATGCAGTCGGGGAACAGCACCGTGTTCAGCGGGAAAAGCGCCAGGCTCATACAGGTTTCCTTAAACCACCAACGACACCGCCAACGGCAGGAAGACCGCCGTGGCCACACCCATCAGACTCATCGCCAGCGCCGCGAAAGCACCGCACTCATCACTTTCCTGCAAGGCCACCGAAGTGCCCACCGCGTGAGCCGTCATGCCCAGCGCCATGCCCCGGGCTTCCGGGCTATGCACCTGCAGGCGGTTGAGGATGGCCGGACCGAAAATCGCCCCGATCACCCCGGTGATCAACACGAATACCGCAGCCAGCGCTGCGACACCGCCAATCTGTTCGGCCACCAGCATGGCGATCGGCGAGGTCACTGATTTCGGCGCCATGGTCATCAGGATCATGTTCTCGGCACCGAACCACCATCCCAGCAGTACACCCAGGCCGGTGGCGACCACCCCTCCAATCACCAGCGTAGTAAATATCGGCCAGAACAACTGTCGAATCCGCCGCAGGTTGAGGTACAGCGGTACGGCCAGCGCCACCGTGGCCGGGCCCAGGAGAATGCTCAGGATCTCCGTGCTCTTGCGGTACTCGGCGTAGCTCAGGCCACAGCTCAGCAGCACGCCGATCACCAGCAACATGGAGACCAGCACCGGTTGCAGAAAGATCCAGCGGGTTTTCTCGAAGGCCGCGAGCACCAGTTGATAGGCGCCCAGGGTAATGCCAATGCCGAACAATGGATGGTGGATCACCGACGCCCAGGCGCCCTGCCAATCGAACATCATTGGCCGCCCTCCCGATGTCCGTGGCGCTTGACCAGCCGCTGCATCAGCACGCCGACGAAGGCCATGGAGATCACCAGCGACAACACCAGCGCGCCGACTATCGCCCAGAAGTCCGCGGCGATATCCGCCGCGTACACCATCACGCCTACCGCGGGCGGCACCAGCAACAGCGGCAGGTAACGCAGGAGGCTGGAGGCGGCCAGGTTCAGCGGCTCGCCCACCTCGCCGCGCGCCACCAGGAAGATCAGCAGCAACAGCAGGCCGACAATCGGCCCCGGCAGGATCGGCAGGAACAGATGATTGATCGCCGTGCCGAGCAATTGAAACAGCACCAGCCATGTCAGACCGCGTAACAACATCTCTCATCCCCCCGAAAAAACGCCGGGCATTATAAGCACGCGAACGCTATGCACCGGCATTCGCCAAAAGCATGGAAGGTTGACCGGAGCAAACCCCCATGATGATCTACAGTGGGTGGTCAGGGGGTACGCCCCCCGCCCCTTTAGAACGATAAAACCGATGAACCCAAGGAGAGTCTCAATGCCGTATGTTCCTGTTGCAGAGCTCAAAGATTATGTCGGAAAGGAACTAGGACGTTCCGAATGGCTCACCATCGATCAGCAGCGTATCAACCTGTTCGCCGAAGCCACGGGTGACTTCCAGTTCATCCACGTCGACCCGGTGAAAGCCGCCCAGACGCCGTTCGGCAGCACCATCGCCCACGGTTTCCTGTCGCTGTCGCTGATCCCGAAACTGATGGAAGACATCCTGATCCTGCCCGAGGGTCTGAAGATGGCGGTCAACTACGGCCTGGACAGCGTGCGCTTCATCCAGCCGGTCAAGGTCGATTCCAGGGTCCGCCTCAAGGTCGACCTGGTGGACGTCACCGAGAAGAAACCCGGCCAATGGCTGCTCAAGGCCACCGCCACACTGGAAATCGAAGGCCAGGAAAAACCAGCCTACATCGCCGAGCCCTTGTCCCTCTGCTTTGTCTGAAACCTTCCTGATGCGAAACAGCTCACGCTGTTTCGCGCAGCCTCTCTATATATAAGCCTCGCTGCTGCGGCATACTCGGTCCCCTAATTATCCGGATCCCGCTATGCACCCACTTGTACCCCTGGCTCTGACCCTGTTGCTCACCGCATGTGGAGACGGCGAATCGCTGCTGCCTCCCGACGCCCGCCTGCCGGACGGTGGCCGCTACCGCGGCGATGTGGTCAACGGGTTGCTGCAGGGCCAGGGGCGCATCGACTACCCCAACGGCAGCTGGTATGCCGGCCAGTTCGACAGCGGCCAGTGGCACGGCCAGGGCGAATGGCACGGCAGCGACGGCGAGGTCTACCTCGGTCAATTCCAGCAGGGCCTGTTCCACGGCCAGGGCAGCCTGACCACCAAGGACAGCAGCTACACCGGCGGTTTCAAACTGGGCCGGCGCGACGGTGAAGGCACCCTCAAGGAACGCGGCATGACCTACCGCGGCGAATTCAAGTCCGACCTGTATTCCGGGCTCGGCCGTCTCGAACTGGAAGACGGCAGCCAGTACCAGGGCCAGTTCTCCCGCGGCAAACCCAACGGCGAAGGCCAGCGCAGCGATGCCAGCGGCAACCAGTTCAGCGGCCACTTCGTCGATGGCCAGCTGGAAGGCAACGGCACCTTCAGCAGCGCCGAGGGCGACCTCTACGTCGGCGGCTTCAAACAGAACCAGCTCAGCGGCAAGGGCCGCTACGAAAACGCCGACGGCGATGTCTGGATCGGCCAGTTCAAGGAAGGCGCCCTCAGTGGCAAGGGAGAACTGATCGGCGTCGACGGCAGCCACTACATCGGCCGTTTCAGCGACTGGCGCTTCAGCGGCCAGGGCCGCCTGAACCTCAGCGACGGCAGCTTCTATATCGGCGGCTTCGAAGGCGACAACTACCAGGGCCACGGCGTGCTGGTGCTGCGCGATGGCACCGTGCAAAGCGGCGACTGGATCAATGGCCTGCGGGTTCGCGATGCCGACGGCCGACTGTTGCCCGACCCACTGGAGACCGGCCTGTTGGCCCAGGGCCGCCTGCTCGACGACGCCCTCAGCGCGGTGCCGGCGTCGACACCCGCCATCGAGCTCTACAGCCTGACGCTGGCCGGCGATGGCAAGCAAAGCGTGTTTCTGCGCGAGGCCGACTATGTCAGCAACATGCTCGCCACCCGCTTCGGTGCCTACGGCCAGATCCGCCTGGTCAACCATCGCGACCGCCTCGACAGCCGGCCCATGGCCACCCGGGAAAACCTGCGGCGCGCGGTCCAGGTCCTGGCCGAACGCAGCGGCCCGGAAGACCTGTTGTTTCTCTACCTGACCAGCCACGGCACCAGCGAACACGAGCTGGTGCTCGATCAGCCGCGCCTGGAGCTGGCCGACCTGCCGGCCGACGAATTGGCCGCGGTACTGGCGCCACTGAAAAACCGCGACAAGATCATCGTGATCTCGGCCTGTTATTCCGGCGGGTTCATTCCCGCGCTCAAGGATGAGCGGACCCTGATCATGACCGCTTCGCAGGCCGACCGCGTATCGTTCGGCTGCTCGGAAGAAGCCGACTTCACCTACTTCGGCGACGCCCTGTTCGCCCAGGCGCTGAACCAGACCGACGACCTGGAGCAGGCCTTCAAGCTGGCCCGGGCGACCGTGGCCGAACGTGAACTGGCGGACAACTTCGAAGCCTCCGAACCGCAGATCTGGGCGCCCAAGGGGGTCTTGGCGCACTGGCAGCATCTGCGCAAGCAACAAGCACGAAAGGCGCTGCAAAGCGCCGCCAACGACAGCAAGGAAGCAAAGAGCAACTAAGCTGAAACAGTATCAAGGGGGAAACATTATGTACTTGACGCCTCAGCATATCTTGCTCGCCGGCGCGACCGGCCTGACTGGCGAGCACTTGCTCGACCGCCTGCTCAACGAACCCACGGTAACCCGCGTACTGGCGCCCAGCCGGCGCCCCTTGAGCGAACATCCGCGCCTGGAAAACCCGGTCGGCGAGCCGGCGGTACTCCTGCCGCAACTCAGCGGCCGGGTCGACCTGGCGTTCTGCTGCCTGGGCACCACTATCAAGAAAGCCGGCTCCGAACAAGCGTTCCGCGCCGTCGACCTGGACCTGGTGGTGGCCTTCGGCAAACGCGCACGGGAGATGGGTGCGCGGCACCTGGTGGTGATCAGCGCCTTGGGCGCGGACGCGAAATCCTCGATTTTCTACAACCGGGTCAAAGGCGAAATGGAACAGGCGCTGAAGGCCCAGGACTGGCCGCAACTGACTATTTGCCGGCCGTCGCTGCTGCTTGGCGAACGCATCGAACCGCGTCTCGCCGAACAGCTGGCCGGCCCGCTGTCCAAGCTGATTCCCGGCAAATACCACGGCATCGAAGCCTGCCATCTGGCCCGGGCCATGTGGCGCCTGGCGCTGGAAGAGCAGGATGGCGTGCGGATCGTCGAGTCCGACGAATTGCGCAAGCTGGGTAAATAAACGCCATGGATCGCGCCTGTAGCCGCTGCCGCAGGCTGTGATCGACTGCGCAGCGGGCGCAATCCTGACGACGCGATTGCCGCACTACCGCGCCGCCCGCCTCTACGGCCGCTACGCGACCGATCGCAGCCTTCGGCAGCGGCTACAAGGTTACAACCCGCCTGTAGCCTGGAAACCAACCCCCAATACCGTCAGCACCGACAGCGGCAACAGCAGCGTGTCGAGCAAGACGCTGGCCGGCAGATCGACCCCCGGATAGCTCGGTGCTTCGGCACCGAAGCGATCCATCGGGCAACAACCGCCCTGCATCACATACAGATCCAGGCGCGTCCCGGAATACACCACCGGTGCGCCCGGCTTGGCCGCGTTCAGCGTGCGTGCCGTGGCGCAGCCGCCCAGTTGCAGGGCGACCAGCAGGATCAGCAGCGACTTACTCATCGCTGCTCAGGTGATGCTCGCCCCACCGCGGCAACATGTCTTGCGGGATGTTCAACAGGTTGAGAATCCGCGCCACGACAAAATCCACCAGGTCGTCGATGGTCTGCGGCTGGTGATAGAAACCCGGAGAGGCCGGCAGAATGGTCACGCCCATGTTCGACAGCTTGAGCATGTTTTCCAGGTGAATGCTCGAGTAAGGCGCCTCGCGCGGTACCAGGATCAACTGGCGGCGTTCCTTCAGGGTGACGTCCGCCGCCCGTTCGATCAGGTTGTTGCAGGCGCCCGTGGCGATGGCCGACAAGGTACCGGTGGAGCAAGGCACCACCACCATCGCCGCCGGCGAACCGGAGCCCGAGGCCACCGGCGACATCCAGTCTTCCTTGCCATACACGCGGATCTGCCCGGCTGCCGCACCGGTGTACTCGGTGAGGAAGGCCTGCATGGTCTGCGGCTTGGACGGCAGGGTCACGTCGGTCTCGGTCGCCATCACCAACTGCGCGGCCTTGGAGATCAGGAAGTGCACTTCACGATCTTCGCGCACCAGGCAATCGAGCAGGCGCAGGCCGTACTGGGCGCCCGAGGCGCCGGTCATCGCCAGGGTGATGCGTTCCGGGCCGTTGTTCATCGCAGTGCCTCGGCCAGCTTGCCGTGCAGGCCGCCGAAGCCGCCGTTGCTCATGATCACCACGTGGGTGCCCGGCTTGGCCTGGCTCTTCACCCGCTCGATGATGCCTTCCAGGGAGTCGCTGACAATCGACGGCACGCTGCACAGCGCGGCGGTGGTGCCCAGGTCCCAGCCAAGGTTGGCCGGCGAATACCAAACCACCTGATCGGCCTGGTTGACGCTTTCCGGCAGCCCGTCACGGTGGGCGCCGAGCTTCATGGAGTTGGAGCGCGGCTCGATGATCGCGATCAATGGCGCATCGCCGATGCGCTTGCGCAGGCCATCCAGGGTGGTGGCGATGGCGGTCGGGTGGTGAGCGAAGTCGTCGTAGATGGTGATGCCATGGACTTCAGCCACCTTCTCCATCCGCCGCTTGACGCTCTTGAACGCGCTCAGCGCAGCGATGCCCATGGCCGGCACCACGCCGACATGGCGCGCCGCGGCCAGGGTGGCCAGGGCGTTGGCGACGTTGTGCTGGCCGGTCAGGTCCCACTCGACCACGCCTTGGGCCTCGCCTTCGAACATTACTTCGAACTTCGAGCCGTCTTCGCTGAGTAGCTTGACCTGCCATTGGCCACCCGCTCCGGTGGTTTGCACCGGGGTCCAGCAGCCCATGTCGATCACCCGTTGCAGGGCCGGCTCGGTGGTCGGGTGGATGACCAGGCCTTCGCTCGGGATGGTCCGCACCAAGTGGTGGAACTGCCGCTCGATCGCCGGCAGATCTGGGAAGATGTCCGCGTGATCGAACTCGAGATTGTTCAGGATCGCCGTGCGCGGACGGTAGTGCACGAACTTCGAGCGCTTGTCAAAGAAGGCGCTGTCGTATTCATCGGCCTCGATCACGAAGAACGGTGTGCCGCCCAGGCGGGCCGACACCGAGAAATTCTGCGGCACGCCACCGATCAGGAAGCCCGGGCTCATGCCCGCATGCTCCAGCACCCAGGCCAGCATGCTGCTGGTGGTGGTCTTGCCGTGCGTGCCGGCCACCGCCAGCACCCAACGGCCTTGCAGCACATGGTCAGCCAGCCATTGCGGGCCGGAAACATAGGGCAGGCCCTTGTTCAGCACATATTCCACCGCCGGGTTGCCGCGGGACATGGCATTGCCGATCACCACCAGATCCGGCGCCGGGTCAAGCTGGGCCGGGTCGTAGCCCTGGGTCAACTCGATGCCCTGGGCTTCGAGCTGGGTGCTCATGGGTGGGTAGACGTTGGCATCGGAGCCGGTGACATGATGGCCCAGTTCTTTGGCCAGAACCGCCATCGAGCCCATGAAGGTGCCGCAAATACCGAGAATATGAATGTGCATAGAAGGCCTCGTAAAACATCGAGGCAGGTTAGCGTAGAGGGCTGCAAATCGCACTCTTTAGCTGATGGGGAACAGGCTGTTGTCGCTGCCGGAGGCTGTGACGAGTTCTGTGGGGCTTTTGCCGGGGAATCGCTCGAACGCGGCTGGAGCCTTGGACTGCGGTTACCGACGTATCGGCGGTTGCGCCGCCTATCGCGAGCAAGCTTCGCTGCTACAGATACAGTGCGCATTCCTGTAGGAGCAGCCGATCGACGCTCGATTGCTCGCGATGAACGATAACCCGGCACCGCGCCTAGCGAGCGATCCCATGCTTGCGCAGCTTTCTATAGAGGGTGTTGCGGCTCACCCCCAGCTGCTCGGCGGTGTGGGTCATATGCCAGCGCTGTTGTTCCAGCACATTGAGCAAGGCCAGGCGTTCGGCATCGTCCAACGGGTATCCGCCCGCCTCCTCGACAGCTGCCGGCACCGGCGCCGGGCGGCCCTGGCGAATCATCGCCGGCACATCCTCTAGGCCGATGCGTCCGTCGTCGCAGAGCGCCGCCAGGGTGCGCAATACGTTGCGCAGTTGCCGCACGTTGCCTGGCCAGTGGAAGTCCAGCAGGGCCTGGCGTGCCGGGCCGTCGAGCGAGACCTGCTGGTCGCCGGCCTCTTGCGCCAGGAGAAAATCCAGCAGCTGGGATTTGTCGCTGCGCTCGCGCAGCGCCGGCAAGGCGATTTCCAGGCCATTGAGCCGGTAATACAAATCCTCGCGGAAGCTGCCATCCCGCACCCGCTCCAGCAGGTCCCGGTGAGTGGCGCTGATGATGCGCACGTTGACCGCCTGCGGCTCGCCGCCGATAGGCACCACCATGCGGTCCTCCAGCACCCGCAACAGGCGGGTCTGCAAGGCCAGCGGCATATCGCCGATTTCATCGAGGAACAGCGTGCCACCATCGGCCTGCTGCAACTTGCCGCGCATGCCTTCCTTGCGTGCCCCGGTGAAGGTGCCGCCGCGATAACCGAACAACTCGCTTTCGATCAGACTTTCCGGGATTGCCGCGCAGTTCAAGGCAACGAAGGCTTTCTCCGCCCGCTGGCTGGCATGGTGCACCGCCTTGGCGAACGCCTCCTTGCCGGAGCCGGTTTCGCCGTTGATCAGCAGCGGCACATCGCGCTCGAACACGCGCAAGGATTTACGGAAGTCATCTTGCAGGGCCGCATCGCCCAGGCAGATCTCGGGCAGACGCGGACGCTCCAGCACCGCCCTCGGCGGCAGCGGTTGCGGCACGCTGCGCGGCTGGCCACGCAACACCGCGAACAGATGTCGCCCATCACGGGTGCGCAGCGGCCAGCTGGCGCTGGCATTGACACTGGCGCGGCCCAGCAACTCGTCCAGCGAGCAGTCGAAAAAGGCTTCCACCGGTTTGCCCAGCAAGCCGCCGCGAATATGCCCCAGCAGATTCAAGGCGCTCTGGTTCACCGCGCTGATCCGCCCTTCCCCGTCGAATGCCAGCAAGCCTTCGCTGAACAAGCCGACGGACTCGGCCTGCAGGTGAAAACGCAGCAACCATTGATTGTCGAAATAGCGCAGGAAATAGCAGCTCTCGATCATCTTCGCCGAGAGATTGACCAGAGCCATGGTGTGGAACTGGCTCTGGCGCGACACATCCGGGCGCGCCGAGGAAACATCGAGCACCGCCAGCAGTTCACCGTGAGGGTCGAACACCGGGCTGGCCGAGCAAGTCAGGCCGGTATGGCGGCCACGGAAATGTTCGTCCTGGTGGATGGTCAGGGACTGGCGCTCCACCAGGCAGGTGCCGATACCGTTGGTGCCCTCGCAGGCCTCGCTCCAGTCGGCGCCGAGCCAGAGCCCGGCGCGCTCGAAAATCTTGCGCTCGGCGGGCGCGGTGACACAGTTGAGGATCACCCCGCGGGCGTCGGTCAGCAGCACCGCATGTCCGGCGCCGGACAGCTGCTGGTGCAGGCTGGTCATCTCGTTGCCGGCGATCTGCAGCACCTGCTGCAGGCGTTCGCGGCTTTCCAGCAGACGTCCGTGCTCGAGCACGGTGGGCGCCATGCTCAGGGCCGGGTCGAGGTGATAGTCCTCCAGGCAACGCAGCCAGGAGCGGGCGATGGAAGGATCGCTGCCGGGCCCCTGCAGATGGGTCTTGCCTTGGGTCACGGTCAGCACTTGCTGGGCGTGCCGGGTGAGGTGATTGCTGTGCATTTCTTATTGTTCTCCCCGAGAGGTAAGACCCGGATCGCTCGTCAAACGAACCCTGTAGCCGCTGCCGAAAGCTGCGATAAGGTCCGCAGGACCTTTGGCGGTTGCCAGAACGACGCCCGCGTTGCGGTCGATCGCAGCCTTCGGCAGCGGCTGCATCGACCTCTTCGGATCAGCGCGAAGCCCAGCATCCTCCAGCCATGGATGCATTGCAATGCTGCTTCGACCAATGAGTCACAGGCTGTGCCACAAGCGGTACAAAGTGTCACCCGACCTGTGCCACAACTGCCACATACGCCCGGCACGCAGCCGCTGAAACATTCGTAAATCCTTGATTTTACTGGCCTGCAACGCAGTGGCCCGGGCTTTGCTCTACGCTTTTACAAGCGCAACAGCGCGTCCTCCCCTATAAGCACAAAAGCCAGGAGATACCCACCATGCGTTATGCACACCCCGGTACTGAAGGCGCTATCGTTTCGTTCAAGAGCAAATACGGTAACTACATCGGCGGCGAATTCGTCGCGCCTGTCAAAGGTCAGTACTTCACCAATACCTCGCCAGTAAACGGCCAACCGATCGCCGAGTTCCCGCGTTCCACCGCCGAAGACATCGAGAAAGCCCTGGACGCCGCCCATGCCGCCGCCGATGCCTGGGGTGCCACCTCGGCACAGGCCCGCTCGCTGATCCTGCTGAAAATCGCCGACCGCATCGAGCAGAACCTCGAACTGCTGGCCATCACCGAAACCTGGGACAACGGCAAGGCCGTGCGGGAAACCCTCAACGCCGACATCCCCCTGGCCGCCGACCACTTCCGCTACTTCGCTGGCTGCCTGCGGGCCCAGGAAGGCAGCGCCGCGGAAATCGACGGCAACACCGTGGCCTATCACATTCACGAACCGCTGGGCGTGGTCGGGCAGATCATCCCGTGGAACTTCCCGCTGTTGATGGCCGCCTGGAAACTCGCCCCGGCCCTGGCCGCCGGCAACTGCGTGGTACTCAAGCCGGCCGAGCAGACCCCGCTGGGCATCTGCGTGCTGATGGAGCTGATCGGCGACCTGCTGCCGCCGGGCGTGCTCAACGTGGTGCAAGGCTTCGGCAAAGAAGCCGGCGAAGCCCTGGCCACCAGCAAGCGCATCGCCAAGATCGCCTTCACCGGTTCGACGCCCGTGGGCTCGCACATCATGAAATGCGCCGCCGAGAACATCATCCCGTCCACCGTGGAACTGGGCGGCAAGTCGCCGAACATCTTCTTCGCCGACATCATGCAGGCCGAACCGAGCTTCATCGAAAAGGCCGCCGAAGGCCTGGTGCTGGCGTTCTTCAACCAGGGCGAAGTCTGCACCTGCCCGTCCCGCGCCCTGGTGGAAGAGTCGATCTACGACGAGTTCATGCAAGTGGTGATGAAAAAGGTCGAACAGATCAAGCGCGGCGACCCGCTGGACACCGACACCATGGTCGGCGCCCAGGCGTCCGAGCAGCAGTTCGACAAGATCCTCTCGTACCTGGAAATCGCCAAGGGCGAAGGCGCGCAGCTGCTGACCGGCGGCAAGGTGGAGAAACTCGAGGGCAACCTGGCCAGCGGTTATTACATCCAGCCGACCCTGCTCAAGGGCAACAACAAGATGCGCGTGTTCCAGGAAGAAATCTTCGGCCCGGTGGTGAGCATCACCACCTTCAAGGACGAAGCCGAAGCCCTGGCGATTGCCAACGACACCGAGTTCGGCCTTGGCGCCGGCCTCTGGACCCGCGACATCAACCGCGCCTACCGCATGGGCCGGGCGATCAAGGCCGGTCGTGTGTGGACCAACTGCTACCACCTGTACCCCGCCCACGCGGCGTTCGGCGGTTACAAGAAGTCCGGCGTCGGCCGTGAAACCCACAAGATGATGCTCGACCACTACCAGCAGACCAAAAACCTGCTGGTGAGCTACGACATCAACCCGCTGGGCTTCTTCTAAAAACCAGCAACGCCAGGGACAAGGGTGAAGCCGCCAACGCGGTTTCACCCTTGGGGGCCGCTCGCGCAAGCTCGCGATGACGACCTCAAGGCAGAACACTCCATCGCCTTGCAACACCGATCCGGTCTGCCGACCGGGCACAACAATAAGAACAGGTGAACCCTTATGCCTAGCGAACATACCGGCGTGCAGTCGGCTGGCTCTTCGGTCGACTTTGAAAAAGTCGGCTCCGACTATTTCCAACAACGCGAACTGAAAAAAGGCGCGGCAGGCTGGGTCCTGCTGGTGGGCCTGGGCGTGGCCTACGTCATCTCCGGCGACTACGCAGGCTGGAACTTCGGCCTGGCCCAGGGCGGCTGGGGCGGCATGTTCCTCGCCACCCTGCTGATGGCCACCATGTACCTGTGCATGTGCTTTTCCCTGGCCGAGTTGTCCTCGATGATCCCCACCGCTGGCGGTGGCTACGGTTTCGCCCGCAGCGCCTTCGGCCCCTGGGGCGGCTTCCTCACCGGCACCGCGATCCTCATCGAATATGCGATCGCCCCAGCGGCGATCGCGGTGTTTATCGGCGCCTATTGCCAATCGCTGTTCGGCATCGGCGGCTGGATGATCTACCTGGCGTTCTACATCGTGTTCATCGCCATCCATATCTTCGGGGTCGGCGAGGCACTGAAGCTGATGTTTATCATCACTGCCGTGGCCGCCATCGCCCTGGGCGTATTCCTGGTGGCGATGGTGCCGCACTTCTCGGTGGCCAACCTGCTGGATATCCCGGTCACCGAGGCCGTGGGTGCCAGCAGCTTCTTGCCGTTCGGTTATGTCGGTGTGTGGGCGGCGATTCCCTACGCCATCTGGTTCTTCCTGGCGGTCGAAGGCGTCCCGCTGGCCGCGGAAGAAACCAAGAACCCCAAGCGCGACCTGCCGCGCGGCCTGATCGGCGCCATGCTGGTGCTGCTGAGCTTCGCCCTGCTGATCCTGGTGATCGGCCCGGGCGGCGCGGGGGCCAACGCCCTGCTGACCTCGGGCAACCCGCTGGTGGAAGCCCTGGCCAAGGCCTACGGCGGTTCGACCTGGATGGGCAGCTTCGTCAACCTGGTGGGCCTGGCCGGCCTGATCGCCAGCTTCTTCTCGATCATCTACGCCTACTCGCGGCAGATTTTCGCCCTGTCCCGCGCGGGTTACCTGCCGCGCAAGCTGTCGGAAACCAACAAGAGCAAGGCGCCAGTCCTGGCGCTGGTGATCCCCGGCATCATCGGTTTCGGCCTGTCGCTGACCGGCCAGGGCGACCTGCTGATCCTGGTGGCGGTGTTCGGCGCGACCATCTCCTACGTACTGATGATGGCCGCACACATCACCCTGCGCATCCGCCGCCCCAAAATGGATCGTCCGTACCGCACCCCGGGCGGCATCTTCACCTCCGGCGTGGCCCTGGTACTGGCCTGCATCGCTGTGGTGGCGGGCTTCCTGGTGGATCCGCGGGTGGTCATTGGCGCCGCGATCATCTATGGAGTATTAATTGCTTACTTTGCTTTCTACAGTCGGCATCACTTGGTAGCAGGCACGCCCGAAGAAGAATTCGCGGCCATTCAGAAAGCTGAAGAAGCCTTGCACTAACCGCCGAAAACCTCGACGCAGGGGCCACGTCCCTGCGTCGTCATGGAGAACCTGTATGGCAAGTTTCGCCCACACCGTCGGCGCCCAGACCTACCGCTTCGACAGCCTCAAGGAGGTCATGGCCAAGGCCAGCCCGGCGCGCTCCGGGGACTTCCTGGCCGGCGTCGCCGCCCTCAACGACGGCGAGCGGGTCGCCGCGCAAATGACCCTGGCGGACATTCCGCTCAAGCACTTCCTCGAAGAGGCGCTGATCCCCTACGAAACCGATGAAGTCACCCGGTTGATCATCGACACCCACGACAAGGCCGCCTTCGCCACCGTCAGCCACCTCACGGTCGGCGGCTTTCGCGACTGGCTGCTCAGCGACGCCGCCGACGAACAGAGCCTGCGTGCCCTGGCACCCGGGCTAACCCCGGAAATGGCCGCTGCCGTGTCGAAGATCATGCGCGTCCAGGACCTGGTGCTGGTGGCGCAGAAGATCCGCGTGGTCACCCGGTTCCGCGGCACCCTGGGCCTGCGCGGGCGCCTGTCGACCCGCCTGCAGCCCAACCACCCGACCGACGAACCGGCGGGTATCGCCGCGAGCATTCTCGACGGCCTGCTCTACGGCAACGGCGACGCCATGATCGGCATCAACCCGGCCACCGACAGCATCGCCTCGATCTGCGCCCTGCTGGAAATGCTCGACGCCATCATCCAGCGTTATGAAATTCCCACCCAGGCCTGCGTGCTGACCCACGTCACCACCTCCATCGAGGCGATCAACCGTGGCGTGCCGCTGGACCTGGTGTTCCAGTCGATCGCCGGCACCGAGGCGGCCAACGCCAGTTTCGGCATCAACCTCAATGTGTTGCAGGAAGGCTACGAGGCCGGCCTGAGCCTCAAGCGCGGCACCCTGGGGCAGAACCTGATGTATTTCGAGACCGGCCAGGGCAGCGCGCTGTCGGCCAACGCCCACTTCGGCGTCGACCAGCAGACCTGCGAAACCCGCGCCTATGCCGTGGCCCGGCACTTCAAGCCGTTCCTGGTGAACACCGTGGTTGGCTTCATCGGCCCGGAGTACCTGTACAACGGCAAGCAGATCATCCGCGCCGGCCTGGAAGACCATTTCTGCGGCAAGCTGCTGGGCGTGCCCATGGGGTGCGACATCTGCTACACCAACCACGCCGAAGCCGACCAGGACGACATGGACACCCTGCTGACCCTGCTGGGCGTGGCCGGGATCAACTTCATCATGGGCATCCCCGGCTCCGACGACATCATGCTCAATTACCAGACCACCTCCTTTCACGACGCGCTCTACGCCCGCCAGACCCTAGGCCTGAAACCGGCGCCGGAGTTCGAGCAGTGGCTGGCGAAAACCGGCATCTTCACCCAGCCCGACGGCAAGGTGCAGTTCGGCCACAACCTGCCGCCGGCCTTCCGCCAGGCACTGGCACAGCTTCAGTAAGGACAGGCTCATGGACAAACATCCGACCGACAGCCAGAACCCCTGGCTGGAGCTGCGCCGCCTGACCCCGGCGCGTATCGCCCTGGGCCGCACCGGCACCAGCCTGCCCACCGGCGCCCAGCTGGACTTCCAGTTCGCCCACGCCCAGGCCCGCGATGCGGTGCACCTGCCCTTCGACCATGCCGGGCTGAGCAGCCAACTGGCCGAACGCGGCCGCGACAGCCTGCTGCTGCACAGCGCCGCCAGCGATCGCCACAGCTACCTGCAACGCCCGGACCTGGGGCGCAAGCTCAGCGACGATTCGGCCCAGGCCCTGCGCGATCACGCATCCGCCAATCCGGGCGGGGTGGATCTGGCGGTGGTCGTGGCGGACGGTTTGTCGGCGCTGGCGGTGCATCGCCATACCCTGCCGTTTCTCGCCCGTTTTGAAGAACAGACCGCGGCCGAAGGCTGGTCGCTGTCGCCGGTAATCCTCGTGGAACAGGGCCGAGTGGCGGTGGCCGACGAAATCGGCGAGCTGCTCGGGGCGAAAATGACCGTGATCCTGATCGGCGAACGCCCGGGCCTCAGTTCACCGGACAGCCTGGGGCTATATTTCACCTACAACCCGAAGGTCGGGCTCACCGATGCCTATCGCAACTGCATTTCCAACGTGCGCCTGGAGGGCCTGAGCTACGGCATGGCGGCCCACCGCCTGCTGTACCTGATGCGCGAGGCCTGCAGGCGGCAGCTCTCGGGGGTCAACCTGAAAGACGAGGCCCAGGTGAACACGCTGGACAGCGACTCGCCCGACACCACCAAGGGCAATTTCCTGCTGGGGCCTGCAAAGCCATGACTTTTCGAGACGATTGCGCTTTTTCCAGGCTTTAGGCAGCATCGAAACACGGCTGCCCGAGTAATGAACCGTTTGCCGTCGTATCCATTCGAAGTTGAGGACAACTCATGCGGATTACTCAAGCGACCCTCGAACACCTGGATCTGTTGACCCCCCTGTTCGTCAAATACCGCGAGTTCTATGGCGCCCTGCCTTTTCCGGACTCGTCCCGGGCCTTCCTGGAAAAGCGCCTGCGCCGCAAGGAATCGGTGATCTACCTGGCCCTGCCCGACGATGACGACAAGAAACTCCTCGGTTTCTGTCAGCTCTACCCCAGCTTTTCCTCCCTGTCCCTGAAGCGCGTGTGGATCCTCAACGACATATACGTCGCCGAAGACGCTCGCCGACAACTGGTGGCCGACAACCTGATCCGCACCGCGAAGAAAATGGCCAAGGACACCCAGGCCGTGCGCATGCGTGTTTCCACCAGCAGTGACAACGAAGTGGCGCAGAAAACCTATGAATCCATCGGTTTTCGCGAAGATACCGAATTCAAGAACTACATATTGCCGATCAGCGAGGACTAAGCCCCCTCTGCAACCGCCCGATCACAACCTTCGACAGTGCCTGGGAAGACGCTGCCGAAGGCCACGATCTTTCGCCTCTGGCCAGCCAGCGCCGTCAAGACATCCCTCGCTACAAACTCAACGCCCATTTCACCTATCAGGTCTTATAATGCCGACCTTTTCGGGGCGTAAGATGAATCTGCGCCAGCTGTAAGTTTTTTGCCCCAGTCATCGCACAGGCCCGCAGAGCCGGGCTGTCACCACAGGTGCCCCAATGGATTTCAACCCGATCGACCTCATCCTCCATCTCGACGTTTACCTCGACATGTTGGTGACCAACTACGGGCCATGGATCTACGCCATCCTGTTCCTGGTGATTTTCTGCGAGACCGGCCTGGTGGTGACGCCGTTCCTGCCTGGCGACTCCCTGCTGTTCATCGCCGGCGCGGTCGCCGCCGGTGGCGCCATGGACCCGGTGCTGCTCGGCGGCCTGCTAATGCTGGCGGCGATCCTCGGCGACAGCACCAACTACATCATCGGGCGAACGGTGGGCGAACGACTGTTCAGCAACCCGAACTCGAAGATCTTCCGCCGCGACTACCTGCAAAAGACCCACGACTTCTACGACCGACACGGCGGCAAAACCGTGACCCTGGCGCGTTTCCTGCCAATCATCCGTACCTTCGCACCCTTCGTCGCCGGCGTGGCCAAGATGCCGTACCCGCGCTTCTTCGCCTTCAGCGTGGCCGGCACCATCCTGTGGGTCGGCGGCCTGGTGACCCTGGGCTACTTCTTCGGCAACGTGCCGTTCATCAAGAAAAACCTGTCGCTGCTGGTGGTGGGGATCATCCTGCTGTCGCTGGTGCCGATGATCATCGGCGTGGTGCGCAGCCGCCTGGGCCGCTCGGCGGCAAAGGCTGAAAGCCACTGATCGCTATGTGGCCCCTCAGTGCCTGGCGCCGCCGGCGTCGGCTGGCCAAGCACCCGGTTGCCGATGAAATGTGGCAACGGGTGCGCCAGCACCTGCCCTTTCTCGACGGCCTGAGCGATGCCGAGGATCAATGGTTGCGGGAAACCAGCGTCCTGTTTCTCGACGACAAGCACCTGAGCGCCCTGCCCGGGGTCGAGCTGCACCAGTTCGAACGCCTGCTGCTGGCCGCCCAGGCCCAGTTGCCGCTATTGCACCTGGGGGATTTGAACTGGTACCAGGGCTTCCACGAAATCGTCCTCTACCCCGACGACTTCCTCAGCCCCCAGCGCCATCGCGATGCCAGTGGCGTCGAACATGAATGGGACGGCGAACACAGCGGTGAAGCCTGGCAACAGGGCCCGATCATCCTGGCCTGGCCCGGCGTACTCGCCAGCGGCGGCTGGGAAGCCTACAACCTGGTGATCCACGAGCTGGCGCACAAGCTGGACATGCTCAACGGCGACGCCAACGGCCTGCCGCCGCTGCACAGCGACATGCGCATCAGTGACTGGGCGCAGGTGATGCAGGCGGCCTACGACGACCTCAACCGCCAGCTCGACCACAACCCGGACGCCGAAACCGCCATCGACCCTTACGCCGCGGAAAACCCCGCGGAATTCTTCGCCGTCACCAGCGAGTACTTCTTCAGCGCCCCGGATCTGCTGCACGAGGCCTATCCGAAGGTCTACCAGCAACTGCAGCTGTTTTACCGGCAGAATCCCCTGGCCCGGCTCCAGCAATTGCAGGCCAGCGACCCGCACTACCAGCAACACTGAGGCGCCCTGCCGGAACGCGCCCGCTGGCGAAATAATCGTCGATCCTGATGGGTGTCTCTGAACTAAACAGGCTGCGGCGACTCTTCTTTTCGCAAGCAATCGAGCGTCGACCGACGGCTCCTGCATAGGGTTCGCGGCGTTTGGCCCAAGGCGTCCATACGTCCTTCGGTACGTGGCATAGCCCTTGGAATATGCCTATAATCGCCGCCACTTTTTGGTCAATCCGGCCAAGACATTTTGGTCAACTAACGGGGGCATCGCCCAATGAGCTACAGCAAGATTCCGGCTGGCAAAGACCTGCCGAACGACATCTACGTCGCAATCGAGATTCCGGCCAACCACGCGCCGATCAAATACGAAATCGACAAAGACAGCGATTGCCTGTTCGTTGACCGTTTCATGGCCACCCCGATGTTCTACCCGGCCAACTACGGCTACATCCCGAACACCCTGGCCGACGACGGCGACCCCCTCGACGTGCTGGTCGTGACCCCTTACCCGGTGGCTCCAGGCTCGGTCATCCGCGCCCGTCCGGTCGGCATCCTGAACATGACCGACGACGGCGGCGGCGATGCCAAAGTCATCGCAGTACCACACGACAAGCTGTCCCAGCTGTATGTCGACGTGAAGGAATACACCGACCTGCCGCCGCTGCTGATTCAGCAGATCGAGCACTTCTTCGCGAACTACAAAGATCTCGAAAAAGGCAAATGGGTGAAGATCGAAGGCTGGGACGGCGCCGACGCCGCCCGCGCCGCGATCACGAAGTCGGTTGCCGCCTACAAAGGCTAAGCAGCTGCAAGCTTCCAGCACCAAGCTTCAAGAAAAAGCCCCGCTGACCCGGGGCTTTTTTGTGCCTGTCGAATGCCCGCCCCGTAGGAGCGAGGCTTGCCCGCGATCTCCCTAGAACAACACTCCATCCCCCGCCAATCACACCCTCCGATACAAAACGCCTCTGCTTTTCACCCTCGTCACAGGCTCCGGCTAACGCTTTGCGCTGGGAATTCTCTTCGAATATCAGTATGCTGCGCCCCACCTTTGCGCATCGACCTGTTCAACCGGTCAGATCCGCCCGACGCGGCAGATGATTTTCTCGCCAAGTCCCACAGCCAGCCGCAAGAGCTGGGTGTACGTTTTGCAGGCTGGTGCGGTTTACCAAAAATGAACCAAGCCAGTCCCCGAGAAGCCGGCCACAAGCCGGCTTTTTAATGCCTGGAAAACCCTGTTCAATGCGTAACCCGATGGGACCGGACAGGTCATCGGCAGCCGTTTCTACCCCGGCAAAAGTAAGGTTCTTCGCTTTCTATTGAGCGACTTTTCCTAGAAACTCCCACCCGCTTGCGCCTGTGAAACCCGCTGTCTAGGCTCGGCCTGTCACTGCTTATTCAGTGATCGGGTTTAGCAGCTCGAAACATCACATTGGGCGCATCGATGTCACCGGTCGGTAAGTTTTTTATTCTGCCTGTAATGGTGGCTGTGCGCAGGGCATCTTCGGATGCGCCGGTTTTCCAATGTGACCGGCCTGCTAACCTGCGTACAGCTGCCACCCCATCGTTTAGCAGCGACATTTGGCAGCTCCACTCACGTTGGAGATGCACCATGAAAAAGCTTGTCCCCGATCCGCCCCTGCCCGGGCAATTCAGCCCCCCCGAACACGATCTCGCCACCCAGCGCATCCGCCTGGCCCTGGCCGCGAATACAGCTGAAACCTCAATCCTCGGCAACCTGAAAGCCACCGCCCCGGCAGCCGTGGGCCGTGACGCCCTGTTCAGCGTCCGCCCCGGCGTCAGCGCCGAAGAGGCCTTGGTGCATGTGTCGCTGCTACTGGATTGCGCGGTACAGGTCAGCGACGAGATCAGCGAACGCGCCAGCGGTGTGGAGCGCGGGCTGATCTGGTCGATGATCCACTCGGTGGAGATGGCCAATGCCGTAGTGAGCGCGTTGCTCGACACTAACCGGCCGGCCGAGGCTGGCGCGGGGCGTTAAAAATCGGCGAACGCTGGAACGGGGCGAAGCTCATTCGCCCCGTGCTCCATGAATTCCCGCCAGGCGCTGGACAGGGCCACCCACTCCGACATTGGCTGCGCGGCCTGGCCATCAATCAAGACGCCCCATGCACCCGCGCCGTCATGTCCAGTCCCAGTGCACGCATCACCGCCAGCAGGGTCTTCAGGGTCGGGTTGCCTTTTTCGCTGAATGAGCGATACAGCTGCTCGCGGGACAGCCCGGTTTCATGGGCCAGCTCAGTCATGCCCTTGGCCCGCGCCACCACACCCAGGGCTTTGGCGATGTAGCCGGCATCGCCGGTTTCGAAGGCGTCCGCCATGAACAGGGCGATGGCTTGCGGGTCGCGCAAGGCCGTGGCGGGGTCATAGTCGAATAGCGGTTCGTTCATGATCGGCTCCAACGACGGGCCAGGTATTTGGCCAGTTCGATATCGCGGCTCTGGCGACTCTTGTCGCCGCCGCACAACAGGATGACGAGTTGCAAGCCGCGCTGCTGGAAGTAAACCCGGTAGCCCGGCCCGTAATGGATGCGCAACTCGCTGACGCCTTCGCCCACCGGGGACACGTCCCCGGCAAGACCGTTGGCCAGGCGAAAAATCCGCGCAGCAATCAACGCCCTGGCTCTGGAATCCTTGAGCCTGTTTTCCCACTCCATAAAGGTCGCGGTCTGTTTGATCTCGATCATCCCGCGACTGTAGTTTGAAGACTACAGCATTTGAAAGCGTATTTGTATTGCAAAGCGCTGCCAACGCACAGGCAGATAGCGATCCGGGCCACAGCGTGTTGAAATCGAGCACTCGGCCATAAACCTGATGTCTCAACGGCTCAATGTCTTAACTCCTGTAAGGACGTCCCCATGAGAAAGCTGTTCCCCCTGCTGCTCCTCGCCGCGGCTTTCCATCAACCCCTCGCGCTCGCTGACTGCGCCAGCTCGCCCAAGCCAGTGGCCGAGGCCTTCTACAACTGGTACCTGCAAAGTTTCAGCAACGAAAAAGACCCGATCACCGATGACCTGTCGCACCTGCAGCAGTACGTCACGCAAACGCTGATCGAACGGATCAAGAAACAGATGAGCAGCCCCGAGGGTCTGGAAGAGGACTACTTTCTCAAGACCCAGGACTACATGGATGAGTGGCTGACCCAGATCAAGGTCAGCGAACCGCAGGTGCAAGGCACCTCGGCGCGTGAGTCGGTGACCCTGGGCAATACGCCGGATACCACGCAGATCGTCGACCTGCTGCTGGTCAAGGACAAAGGCTGCTGGAAGATCAACGAGGTGCTGGCCACCACGGATCAGAGCGAGTGATCCGCGGCGGCCGGCCAGGCAGGATCAGATATCGAGAATGATCTTGCCGAAGTGCTGGTTGCTTTCCTGGTAGCGGAAGGCATCGACCATCGCGTCCAGGGCGAAGTGCTTGTCGAGGATCGGATGCATGCCGTTGGCGTCGATCGCGCGGACCATGTCCTGCTGCTGCCGGCGGCTGCCCACCAGCACGCCTTGCAGACGCAGTTGCTTGACCAGCGCGGTGACGATCGGGAACTCACCGGCAACCCCGGTCAGGATGCCGATCACCGAGATATGGCCACCGACCCGCGCGGCGATCATCGACTGCTCCAGGGTGGAGGGGCCGCCCACTTCGATCACATGGTCGACACCACGGCCGTCAGTGAGCTTCTGTACGGTCTCGCCCCAGGTCGGGTCCTGGCGGTAGTTGATCAGGTGATCGGCGCCGAGGGCTTTCAAGCGTTCCAGCTTGGCATCGCTGGACGAAGTGGCGATCACGGTAGCGCCGAGCATCTTGGCGAATTGCAGGGCGAAGATCGACACACCGCCGGTGCCTTGCACCAGCACGGTATCGCCGGCAGTTACGCGGCCGTCGTCCACCAACGCGCGCCAGGCGGTAAGGCCGGCGGTGGTGAGGGTCGCCGCTTCGGCGTGGCTCCAGCCCTTGGGCGCACGGGTGAAGGCGGTGGCGCGGGCGGTGACGACTTCCCGGGCGTAACCATCCAGGCCATCGCCCGGCACCGTGGCAAAACCTATGACATTGGGCCGGCCGTCCAGCCATTCGGGGAAGAAGGTGCTGACCACCGAGTCGCCGATGGCGAATTCACTGACACCCTCGCCCACCGCTACCACTTCACCGGCGCCATCGGCCATCGGGATGCGCGACTCAGTCGGCCCCCACATGCCACTGACCACCGCGAAGTCGTGGTAGTTGAGGGAGCTGGCGCGCAGGCGCACAGTGATTTCGCCCGCTTGTGGCGCCGCGGCCGGAGCCTCGCCGACCACTACTTTGTCGTAGCCACCACCGGGTTGTACGTAGATTGCTTTCATGAACAGATCCTCCTGGGTTGCCTTTTCATTTCGAAAAATAACGAAATGTTCAAGTAAAAAAACTCAGAGTTCGCGCTTCAGTTGCTCGGCAAAAGCAGCAATGGCCGCTTCGTTACGGCGAAAGTAAGTCCATTTGCCGATACGCGTGGCCTCGACCAGCCCGGCCTGCTGCAGGATCGCCAGATGGCTGGACGTGCTGGACGCCGAAAGCGCGGCCTTGTGCTGCAGGTGAGTCATGCAGATGCCGATTTCTTTCGGCGCGTCATGCCCCTGGGGCGGGAAGTTGCCTTCCGGGTCCTTCAGCCATTCGAGCATCTGCATACGAATGTCGCTGGCCAGGGCTTTGATTTGGTCGATGAGCATGGCGAGGATATTACGGACTTTTACGAAATGTTCAAGATCCGAGCAATATCCTCGCCCGTCCACCTATTACTTGCTCTCGACGATCGGCCCCGGCGCTTTCACCTGGGTCATCAGGTCATCGTCCCACTGCCCTTCCACCTTGATCTGGGCCAGGGCCCCCAGTTCCATGGCCTCGATCAGGTTGTGGCTGAGGTACACGTAGGTACCCGGCTGCTTGAAGGTGTACAGCGCCGCGACCGCGGAGCCGCCGGGGATAAACCAGGTTTCCATGTTGCGTTGCGGCGGGTTGGCGAATTTGCCGGTGGTCCAGACCCAGTCGCCATGGCCGCCAATCAGGTGTGGACGGCTGTCGCGGTTGGCCTGGGAATGGATGAACAGCACGCTTTCACCGACCTTGGAGGTCAGCGCGTTGGCACCGGTCAGGGCGCCGACACGGCCGTTGAACACCACGTGGCTCGGAGTCAGGGTGCGCATGACCGCGCGAGTGTCCTGGTAGCTGGACGCCAGGTCCGGGTAGTCCTTGTAGTGGCCGTCCTTGTCCTTGGGGATATACAGGTCGGATTCGCCTATGGTGTAGACGCGGTCGTAATGCAGGGGCTTGCCCTGAGGATCGCGCAGGCCGTCACGGGGCAGCACCATCAGTGCGCCGTTCATGCCCGACACCATGTGCCACGGCACCATGCCTTGCGGCGCGCAATGGTAGACAAAGGTACCGCTGCGATCAGCCTTGAAACGCAGCACCACTTCCTGCCCCGGCACCACCTGGGTCAGGCCCGCCCCGCCCAGGGCGCCGGTGGCCGCATGAAAGTCGACGTTATGGGGCATGCTGTTGGTCGGCGGATTGACCAGTGTCAGCTCCACATAGTCACCCTCATGCACCACCAGCGTCGGGCCGGGCATGGACCCGTTGAAGGTCATGGCCTGGAGCGTGGTGCCCTGGTCGTCGATGACCATTTTTTTCTCTTCGATACTCATGCGGAACTGCACCACCTTGGGTGGCCCGTTGACCACTTGCTCATGAGGATGAACCAGCGGCGGTGCGACCAGCTCGACCTGCACCCGCTGCAAACCCTCTGCCCCACCGGCCAGGACCAGGCTGCTGGCACAACTGCCAAGCAGCACCCAGGCCCCCAATACACTTCGAAAAACACTCATTGCAGCTTCTCCTTGCCAATCAACGATGGGGCATTGCAAGGCAAGTGCGCGCAACTTTCCTTGTCGTAAAGCAAGAAATGGCGACAGAAGGTCGACCCGCGCAACCGGCCCCTGACCCAGGGCAGAAAATCGCCCTGCCGAGCCGTTCGGCAACCCCCTCTCATTTGCCCCAAAACCCCATGTCTGCTAGTGTCGCGCCGGTTTAACGTCAACCGGGATAGCCGCCATGGCCCGCAAAAAAGCTGCCTTAGATTTCGAACAATCCCTCGCCGACCTGCAAACGCTGGTCGAGCGTCTGGAGAACGGCGAGCTGTCGCTGGAAGACTCGTTGACCGCCTTCGAGCAAGGCATCGGCCTGACCCGCGATTGCCAGGCGGCGCTGGCCCAGGCCGAGCAGAAGGTGCAGATCCTGCTGGAGCGCGATGGCGAGCTGGCCGAAGAACCCTTCGACGCGGAACAACCAGAATGATCGCGGCCTATCAGGCCAGCAGCCAGGCCCGGGTCAATGCTGCACTGGAAACCCTGTTCCACGCGCCAAGCCCGGAGCTGGCCCGTCTTTACCAGGCCATGCGCTACAGCGTGATGAACGGCGGCAAGCGCGTGCGTCCGCTGCTGGCCTACGCCGCCTGCGAAGCCCTCGGTGCACGGCCGGAACAGGCCAACGGCGCGGCCTGCGCGGTGGAGCTGATCCACGCCTATTCCCTGGTGCACGACGATCTGCCAGCCATGGACGACGACGACCTGCGTCGCGGCCAGCCAACTACCCATAAAGCCTTCGATGAAGCCTGCGCGATTCTCGCCGGCGACGGTTTGCAGAGCCTGGCCTTCAGCGCCCTGCTCGACCCGCGCCTGAGCGATTCGAGTGCCGAGATCCGCCTGCAGATGGTCAGCGCCCTGGCGCTGGCCGCGGGCCCCGCAGGCATGGTCGGCGGCCAGGCCATCGACCTCGGTTCGGTGGGCCTCAAGCTCGACCAGAAAGCCCTGGAGTACATGCACCGGCACAAGACCGGCGCGCTGATCGAGGCCAGCGTCAAGCTCGGCGCCCTGGCCAGCGGCCGGGCCGAAAAAGACGAGCTCAAGTCCCTGCAGACCTACGCCCAGGCCATCGGCCTGGCGTTCCAGGTGCAGGACGACATTCTCGACGTGGAAAGCGATACCGCGACCCTCGGCAAACGCCAGGGTGCCGACATTGCCCGGGACAAACCGACCTACCCGGCCCTGCTCGGCCTGGAAGCGGCCAAGGCCTATGCCCTGGAACTGCGCGATCAGGCCCTGCACGCACTGCGACCCTTTGACGCGGGCGCCGAGCCCCTGCGGGAGCTGGCGCGTTATATCGTCGAACGACGCAGTTGATCGACCCCGGCGCGGCAGACCGCATATCGGCCAAGTTCCGCGCTCTGCGTGGGCAGCTTGCGATGCATAAGGTAAACTGCCGCCTCTTTTATACCTATAACGATTCGCCTGATGCCCACGACGTTTCATGAGATTCCCCGCAAGCGCCCGACCACGCCCCTGCTCGACCGTGCCAACACGCCGGACGGCCTGCGCCGGTTAGGCGAAGCCGAGCTGGAAACCCTGGCCGATGAGTTGCGCCTGGAATTGCTCTATACGGTCGGCCAGACCGGTGGGCATTTCGGTGCCGGCCTGGGCGTCATCGAGCTGACCATCGCGCTGCATTACGTCTTCGACACGCCGGACGACCGCCTGGTGTGGGACGTGGGTCATCAGGCTTATCCGCACAAGATCCTCACCGGTCGCCGCGAGCGCATGGCCAGCCTGCGCCAGAAGGACGGCCTGGCCGCCTTCCCGCGGCGCTCCGAGAGCGAGTACGACACCTTTGGCGTCGGCCACTCCAGCACCTCGATCAGCGCGGCGCTGGGCATGGCCATTGCCGCACGCCTGCAGAACAGCGAGCGCAAGGCCATCGCGGTGATCGGCGACGGCGCCCTGACCGCGGGCATGGCCTTCGAAGCGCTGAACCACGCGCCGGAAGTGGACGCCAACATGCTGGTGATCCTCAACGACAACGACATGTCGATCTCGCGCAACGTCGGCGGCCTGTCCAATTACCTGGCCAAGATTCTTTCCAGCCGCACCTACGCCAGCATGCGCGAAGGCAGCAAGAAGGTACTGTCGCGCCTGCCCGGCGCCTGGGAAATCGCCCGTCGCACCGAAGAATACGCAAAAGGCATGCTGGTTCCCGGCACCCTGTTCGAAGAACTGGGCTGGAACTACATCGGCCCGATCGACGGCCACGACCTGCCGACCCTGATCGCCACCCTGCGCAACATGCGCGACCTCAAGGGCCCGCAGTTCCTGCACGTGGTGACCAAAAAGGGCAAAGGTTTCGCCCCGGCGGAAGTCGACCCGATCGGCTACCACGCCATCACCAAGCTCGACCCCCTGGACAGCCCCGCCGCCGCGCCGAAAAAGGCCGGCGGGCCGAAGTACTCCGGAGTATTCGGCGAATGGCTGTGCGACATGGCCGCCGCCGACCCGCGCCTGGTGGGCATTACCCCGGCGATGAAGGAAGGCTCGGACCTGGTGGCCTTCAGCGAGCGCTTCCCGCTGCGCTACTTCGACGTGGCGATTGCCGAGCAGCACGCCGTGACCCTGGCGGCCGGCATGGCCTGCGAAGGCGCCAAGCCGGTGGTGGCGATCTATTCGACCTTCCTGCAGCGCGGTTACGACCAGCTGGTGCATGACGTAGCGGTGCAGAACCTCGACGTGCTGTTCGCCATCGACCGTGCCGGCCTGGTGGGCGAAGACGGCCCGACCCACGCCGGCAGCTTCGACCTGTCGTTCCTGCGCTGCATCCCCGGCATGCTGGTGATGACCCCGAGCGACGAGAACGAGCTGCGCAAGATGCTCAGCACCGGCCACCTGTACAACGGCCCGGCCGCCGTGCGTTATCCACGCGGTACCGGCCCGAACGCCACCATCGAAAAGGACCTGCAGCCGATCGAGATCGGCAAGGGCGTGGTCCGTCGCCAGGGCAGCAAGGTCGCCCTGCTGGTGTTCGGCGTGCAACTGGCCGAGGCGCTGAAAGTCGCCGACAAGCTGGATGCCACTGTGGTCGACATGCGTTTCGTCAAGCCGCTGGATGAAGCCCTGGTATGCGAAATCGCCGCCAGCCACGAACTGCTGGTGACTATCGAAGAGAACGCCATCATGGGCGGCGCCGGTGGCGCGGTCGGCGAGTTCCTGGCGCGCGAAGCGATCCTCAAGCCGATCCTGCACCTGGGCCTGCCGGACCTCTATGTCGAACACGCCAAGCCGGCGCAGATGCTGGCCGAATGCGGCCTGGACGAAGCCGGTATCGAAGCCGCCGTACGGGCACGCCTGCAACGGCTCGGCCTGTAATCTGTAGCCGCTGCCGAAGGCTGCGATCGCCCCCGAAAGGGGGCGTTGCTTTTGAGGTCGCACGGTTTTTCCTTGCATGCTCCATTCGCTATAGATTGCCGATGAAAGCCTCGCACCTCACCCTGACCCTTTGCCTGCTGCCCACCGGCCAACTGCTGGCCGACAATCTCGACCGCGAACAGGCCCTCAAGCTGCCGGACACGCTGATCAGCGCCAACCGCCAGGTAGAGGCCCGCAACGACAGCAGCGCCGCCAACACCGTATTCACCCGCGACGACATCGACCGCCTGCAACCCTCCAGCGCCACCGACCTGCTGCAACGGGTGCCTGGCGCGCAAGTGGCGCAAAGTGGCGGCCGGGGCAGCGTGCCGGGGATCTATATCCGCGGCACTTCGTCGGCGCAGACCCTGGTGCTGGTGGACGGCCAGCGCATCGGCAGTTCGAGCTCCGGCGACAGCAATCTGCAGCATCTGAATATCCAGCAGATCGAGCGGGTGGAAGTGCTGCGCGGCTCCCGCTCAGTGATCTACGGCAGCGACGCCATCGGCGGGGTGATCCAGATCTTCACCCGACGCAGCGCCGAGCAGGGCCTGCAACCCCGCCTGCACCTGGGGGTCGGCAGCCACCAGAGCTGGGAGCGCAGCATTGGCCTGTCCGGCGGCGACCAGCAGACCCGCTTCAGCCTGGGCGCCAGCCTCGACGACACGGCCGGGAGCAATCGCACCCATGAGTCCTATGCCAGCGATCGCGACAATGACGCCTACCGCAACCAGTCCCTCAGCCTGAGCCTGAGCCACGCCTTCAACGACGACTGGGAAGCGGGCCTGAACCTGCTGGATAACCGCGGCAAAAGCGAGTTCGACAACCCCTTCGGGCGCTTCGACAGCCGCACCTTCGAGAGCCTCCCGCAGAAGCCCTACAGCGAATTCGCGGTCAGCAGCTTCAGCAGCTATGTCGACGGGCGTATCAACGACGTCTGGAAGTCGCGCCTGGAGCTGGGCCACAGCGAAAACCGCGAGAAGACCTTCGACAAGCTCAGCGACGAACGCACGGTGTTCAACACCTACCGCGACTCGGTCAACTGGCAGAACGACCTGACCCTCGACGAACGCAACAGCCTGATCGTCGGCGGCGACTGGTACCAAGACCGGGTCAACAGCAGTACCGCCTTCGCCGAAGACAGCCGCTGGAACCGCGCAGCCTTTGTCCAGCATCGCTTCAAGGCCGAAAGTTTCTCCACCGAACTGGGCCTGCGCCGCGACCAGAACCAGCAGTTCGGCGGCCAGAACAGCTGGAGCGGCACCCTCACCCTGCCGCTGAACGCCGACAACGATGTCCTACTGACCTATAGCGAAGGCTTCCGCGCCCCGACCTTCAACGATCTGTATTACCCCGACTTCAGCAACCCCGACCTCAAGCCCGAGACCTCGAAAAGCTACGAGTTGCAATGGCGCAGCCAGTTAAGCGAGAGCACTCGCCTGGAGACCTCGCTGTACCGCACCGACCTGGAAGACGCGATTATCTTCGGCAGCAATTCGCGCCCACAGAACGTCGCCTCGGCACGCATCAACGGCTTCGAGGCGACGCTGCAGCAGGAGTTGTTCGGCTGGCAGAGCAATCTGGGGCTGGCGATCATCGATCCCCGCGACCGCGACACCGGCCACACCCTGGCCCGTCGTGCCCGGCGCACCCTGAGCCTGGACCTTGATCGGCAGTTCGACCGCCTGGGCCTCGGCGCCAGCTGGCAGGCGGTGAGCAGCAGCTATGACGACCTGGCCAACCAGCAACGCCTCGGCGGCTATGCCCTGCTGGGCTTGCGCAGCAGTTGGGCGCTGAATCGCGAAGTCCGGCTGGAACTGAAGGTCGACAATCTGCTCGAAAAGTCCTACAGCCGGGTGCTGTACAGCCATGACGGCGCGCAGTACGGGTATCGGGAGCAAGGCCGGGCCTGGATGTTCGGGGTGACCTGGACGCCGGAGCTTTAGTGGCGCCAGTAGCCGCTACTCGGAATCAAGCAACTCACAGAGCTTGGCCGTCGCGGCGATCATCTGCCCGCTCGGCCGCTCCAGGCCTTTATCGCTGATCAGCAACAACCTGCCTTGCGCCACCGCCTTCAGTTGCGGCCAGGCTTTCCAGGCGTCAAGTTGCGCCTGGGTGCTGGCCAGAATCACCTCGGGGTTGCGCTGCAATACTGCCTCGACGCTGACCTGGGGCGCCGGCAGCGGCAGGTCGGCAAACACATTGCGCGCGCCGCACACACTCAAGGCATCACTGATGATTTGCCCGCCGCCCACGGTGTACAACGGCTGGTCCCAGACCTGATAGAACACCGCCAGGGGCGTGCTGCGGGCATAGCGCTGACGCAGGCCGGCCAGTTGCTGCTGCAACTCGCTGGCACGCTCCAGGCCGCGTTGTGGGCGCCCTAGCCGGGCGGCGATGGTTGCAATTTGAGTGGTGAGCTGGTCGAGACTATGGGGTTCGGCCACCAGGGTCGGGATGCCCAGGCGAGCGAGCTGCTCGCGCTGGGCCGGGCCGACGCTGCCGGGCCAGAGCAGAAGCAGATCCGGCCTGAGGCTGAGCAGCCGCTCCATGTCCAGCTGGCCGTAGCGGCCCACCGACGGCAGGTTGTGCAATTGAGGGGGACGCTCGCCGGCGTCGAGCACACCAACCAGCAGGTCGGCGGAATCCAGTTCGACGACGATTTCCGATAGCGAAGGCGCAAGGCTGACCACGCGCTCCACGGCCAGCGCCGGGCCTGCGAGTGCCAGCAGCAGGACTGCCAGCCAGCGGCGCATCAACCGAGCTGACGCGGGATGCGGTAGAGGTAGAACAGCACCGCGGTGGACAGCGCCAGGAGGATCAGCGGCACCGCTTCCAGGCCGACGAACACCGCCAGGGCACCGACCCAGGCTGGCAGGGCCGCCGCCAGAAACGCCGTGCGACGGCGGGCCGCCAACTCGATCCAGGCCGCTGGCTCTTCAGGGGTATCGAGGGCTTTATGGGTGGCGATCAAGGCCCGTTTGTAGCCGCCGAAAAAGCGCAGGCTGACAAACATCGAAGCTACGCCAGCAATGAAAAACGGCATCGCCAGGATCGGCAGCAGCGGCTCGCCCTGGCCAAACACCAGGTTGATCACGAACAGCGGCAGCAACGCCAGCGCCAGGTATTGCCACCAACTGACGGCCAGCCGCCGCCGGACCTGACCGCGGGTCACGCCCGGTCTACCTCGCCCTGGTGCTCGTTGCCCATCATGTGGTCGAGCTTGCTGGCCTTGGTGGCCAGGTAGAGTTTGTTGTGCGGGTTGTGGCCGGTATGCAGCGGCACGCGCTCGGCAACGACTATACCCATCTCGGTCAGGGCCTTGACCTTGCGCGGGTTGTTGGTCATCAGCCGCAGGGATTTCACCCCCAGGTGCTCGAGCATCGGCAGGCACATGGCGTAGTCACGCTGGTCGGCGGCAAAGCCCAGGCGTTCGTTGGCTTCCACGGTGTCGGCGCCGCCATCCTGCAACTCATAGGCGCGGATCTTGTTCAGCAGGCCGATGCCACGGCCTTCCTGACGCAAGTACAGGAGTACGCCACGGCCTTCGCGGGCGATCGCCTGCAGGGCGGCTTCCAGTTGCGAACCGCAGTCGCAGCGCTGGCTGAACAGGGCATCGCCGGTCAGGCATTCGGAGTGCAACCGGCCGAGCACCGGAGCGCCATCGGCAATATCACCCAGGCTGAGCACGACGTGCTCGCGGCCGGTGGCTTCATCGAGAAAACCGTGCATGGTGAATTGCGCAAAAGGGGTGGGCAGCTTGGAAGCGGCGACAAAAACGACGGGCACCGTTGTGCTCCTGATCTGTATGGGACTGGAGATTCGCAGAGGCGGCATTGTAACAGCAGCTTCCGACAGACGCTTAGGCTGAATTATCGGACATAAAGATCGAGAAGTTAGATCAACGGTCTTCAGGCGGACGCCCGGTATCGAACGGATAGGGCTGCTGCCAGCGCTGGAAAATCGGGCGCAAACGGCCGTTTTTCACCAACTCGGCCATCCGTCGATCGAACAGCGCGCGCAGCACCCGGCCCCGTTCATTGTCGGCAAAGCCCAGGTACAGCGGCAGTTCGGCCAAATGGCTGCGCCGGAACTGAGAGCGGTCCCCGGCCTGGGACAGGACAACATCGACCTCGGTCAGAGCATCGATATAGAAGTCGGCGCGACCTTGCTGGAGCATCGGCAAGATACCGACCCGCCGGCGGATTTCATTGAAACGCTGAATATTGGGCAAGTAGTCCTGGTAGCGGTAGCCGCGTACCCAGACCAGGCGGTAGTTGCCGAGCGTGGCCAGGGTCGGCGGCGGGTTCGTCGCCAGGCCCAGGCTGTAGATATGGTCGGTGTCGTAATTCCAGCGCGGATACAGGGCGCCATCGGTCTCGTCCCGATAGGAGCCGACCAGGGCGTCGACTTCACGCCGCTGCACCAGCCCGACCGAGCGGGTGTACGGCACGCTGCGCATGTCGAGCTTCACGCCCTGGGTCTCGAAGACCTCGCGCAGGATATCCCAGGCCATGCCCTGGCCATCGGCCTGGGTGTAGCTGTCCCACTCCTCGCTGGCCACCCGGATTTCGCCGGGAAGCGCCGCCGGCTCGGCGGCCCGGACCAGGCTGGCGGTCAAGACACAGAGCGTTACCAGCAGAACGCGAGCGGCCGGCATGGCTGATTCCTCAGGTAAAGCACCACACCAGCCCCTGCATCGCCAACCAGGCGAAGACACCGGCCAGCACGTCGTCGAGCATGATCCCGATACCACCGTGCACATGCCGGTCGATCCAGCGAATCGGCCAGGGCTTGAGAATGTCGAAGAAGCGGAACATCAGGAAACCCGCCAGCAACCACTGCCAGCCTTCCGGCACCAGCCACAGGGTGATCCACATGCCGACCATTTCGTCCCAGACGATGCCTTCGTGGTCATGCACCCGCAGGTCGTCGGCCACCTTGCCGCACAGCCAGAAGCCGAACAGCATGGTGATGCCGAGCATCAGCCAGTAACCCCAGTCCGGCAGCATCTGCCACAGCGGGATGAACGGTAGCGCCACCAGCGAGCCCCAGGTACCCGGAGCCTTGGGCAAGGTGCCCGAACCGAAGCCGAAGGCCAGAAAATGCCAGGGATTACGCCAGACGGAGGGCGGCACGAACTCTGCCGGAACCTGTTTGGGATGATCTGTCACGGTGTCTCCCGAAAATGTTGATAGCCCCGAGTGCTCGGGGTGATGTCCCGCCCCTCGGCATCCAGCAGCACCACGCCCTGCCCGGCCACGACCCGGCCCAGCACATGCACCGGCCAGCCGGCGGCGAGCAGCGGCGCCAGCTTGGCTTCGGGCAAGGTGAAGAGCAGCACGTAATCGTCACCGCCGCTGAGTGCCGCCGAGCGGGCGCCATTCTCACCGAGAAAGCTCAACAACGCCCGGGACATCGGCAGTTTTTCACTTTCGATCAGCAAGCTGACAGCTGAAGCGGCAGCAATGTGCCCGCAGTCGGCCAGCAGGCCATCGGAGATATCCATGGCTGCGGTAGCCTTGCCGCGCAGCGCCTGGCCCAGGGCCAGTTGCGGTTGCGGCGACCAGTAATGGACCAGCAAAGGCTCGGCGACCGCCGGCTCGGCGCTGCGTTGTCCGAGCACCAGGGGCAAGGCACCGGCACCATTGCCCAGCTCGCCGCCGACACACAGCAGGTCGCCCGGACGGGCACCGCTGCGGGTCAGGGCCTGGCCGGCAGGCACGCGACCGAACACGGTCATGGTCAGGGTCAACGGACCACGGGTGGTGTCGCCGCCTACCAGGCGCACGCCGCAGCTCTGCGCCATGGCGCTCAGGCCGTTGGCATAGGCTTGCAGCCAATCGGCGTCAACCGTCGGCAGAGTCAGGGCAAGGGTGAAGGCGACAGGCGCGGCGCCCATGGCCGCCAGGTCGCTGACCGCCACCGCCAGCGAGCGCTGGCCGAGCAGGAAAGGGTCGCAGGGATCTGCGAAATGCACACCGGCCACCAGGGTGTCGGTGGAGATCGCCAACTGTTCGCCAGGGGGAACAGCCAGCAAGGCGCAGTCGTCGCCAATCCCCAGTGCAACGCCCTCGCCGCCCTGCGCACAAGGCGCGGCAGCGAAGAAGTTACGGATCAGCTCAAACTCGCCCATGGCAGCTGCAAGCGCGGATCAGCGCTTGAATGCCTTCACTTCAGCTTCACGCAGACGCGGGGCCAGCTTGTCGAGTACGCCGTTGACGAACTTGTGGCCGTCGGTGGAACCGAAGACCTTGGCCAGTTCGATACCTTCGTTGATCACAACGCGGTATGGCACATCGACGCGCTTGAGCAGTTCCCAGGTGGACAGGCGCAAAACCGCCAGTTCGACCGGGTCCAGCTCTTCGATGGTGAGGTCCAGGCAAGGAGTGAGAGCGTTGTCGATCTCATTCTTGTTGGCCGGAACGCCGTGCAGGATCTCACGGAAGTAGGCACCGTCGATGTCGGTGAAATCGTTGTCGACCCGGAACTGCGCTTCGATCTCGTTCAGCGAGTGCTTGGCCATGTGCCATTGGTACAGCGCCTGGGTCGCGAGCTGACGGGCTTCGCGACGCTTGGCGCTCTTGGATGGCTTGCCAGCGTCCGCAGGTTTCGGATCGCGCGGGTTGAAACGATCGCTATCGTCGCTAATCACTTGGCCTCCAACTGCGCCAGCAGGCTGACCATTTCCAGAGCGGACAAGGCAGCTTCAGCACCTTTGTTGCCGGCCTTGGTGCCGGAACGTTCGATGGCTTGCTCGATCGAGTCGACGGTCAGCACGCCGAAGGCGACCGGTACGCCAAACTCCATGGACACCTGGGCCAGGCCCTTGGTGCATTCGCCCGCCACGTATTCGAAGTGCGGAGTGCCGCCACGAATGACCGCGCCCAGGGCGATGATCGCCGCGAACTCGCCCTTCTGCGCGACTTTCTGCGCAACCAGCGGAATCTCGAAGGCGCCAGGGGCACGAATCACGGTGATGTCGCTTTCGCTCACGCCGTGACGGACCAGGGCGTCAACGGCGCCGCTGACCAGGCTTTCGACGACGAAGCTGTTGAAACGGCCGACCACCAGGGCATAGCGGCCTTTGGGGGCGATGAAGGTACCTTCGATGGTCTTCAGGGTCATTCGACAAATCTCTTAAAGAGCCGGAGCGCGTTCACTACGCGCTCACTAGTGATATTTGAACCGCGAATTTCAAGCCCGCAACAACCGGCTTTTATTCGGAGGGCACGTATTCTACAACTTCCAGGTCGAAACCGGATATCGCATTAAATTTCATCGGCGCGCTCATCAGGCGCATTTTGCGTACGCCCAGGTCGCGCAGGATCTGCGAACCGGCACCGACGATGCTGTAGGTGGTCGGTTTTTTCGCAGGCACGTGCTCGGCCGTTTCGCGGATATGCGCCAGCAGCACGTCGCCGTCCAGGGGGTGGCCCAGCAACAGCACCACGCCGCTGCCGGCCTCGGCCACCGTGGCCATGGCGGCCCGCAGGCTCCAGCGGCCAGGCTGTTTGACCATCAGCAGGTCGCGCAGCGGATCCATGTTGTGCACGCGAACCAGGGTCGGCTCTTCGGCGCAGATGTTGCCCAGGGTCAGCGCCATGTGCACGTCGCCTTCCACCGAATCACGGTAGGTCACCAGGTTGAACTGGCCCAATTCGCTGTCCAGCGGCTGCTCGGCAATCCGCTGAACGGTACGTTCGTGGATCATCCGGTAGTGAATCAGGTCGGCGATGGTGCCGATCTTGATGTCGTGTTCGGCGGCGAAGGCTTCCAGCTCGGCGCGACGGGACATGGTGCCGTCGTCGTTCATCACTTCGCAGATCACCCCGCTCGGCTCGAAACCGGCCATGCGCGCCAGGTCGCAGGCAGCTTCGGTGTGGCCCGCGCGGGCCAGGGTGCCGCCCGGCTGGGCCATCAGCGGGAAGATGTGGCCCGGGCTGACGATGTCTTCGGCCTTGGCGTCCTTGGCGGCGGCAGCCTGCACCGTGCGTGCGCGGTCGGCGGCGGAGATACCGGTGGTCACGCCGGTAGTGGCCTCGATGGAAACGGTGAACTTGGTACCGAACCCGGAACCGTTGCGCGGCGCCATCAAAGGCAGCTTGAGCAGCTCGCAACGCTCGCGGCTCATCGGCATGCAGATCAGGCCGCGGGCATGCTTGGCCATGAAGTTGATGTGTTCGGCCTTGCAGCACTCGGCGGCCATGATCAGGTCGCCTTCGTTCTCGCGGTCTTCGTCATCCATGAGGATGACCATCTTGCCTTGGCGGATGTCTTCAACCAGTTCTTCGATGCTGTTGAGCGCCACGCGGCACCCCCTTGAGTCAGGATTTGAGGTAGCCGTTAGCGGCCAGAAAACTTTCGGTGATGCCACCGCTCGAAGGCTCCGCGGCCTTGTCGCCCAGCAGCAGGCGCTCCAGGTAACGCGCCAGCAGGTCGACTTCGAGGTTGACCTGCCGACCCGGCCGGTAGTCGGCCATGATGGTTTCGGCCAGCGTGTGCGGGACGATGGTCAGCTCGAACTCGGCGCCATTGACCGCGTTGACCGTCAGGCTGGTGCCGTCGACGGTGATCGAGCCCTTGTGGGCGATGTACTTGGCCAGGTCCTTGGGCGCGCGGATACGGAACTGGATGGCGCGGGCATTTTCCTCCCGGGCCACCACTTCGCCGACGCCGTCGACATGGCCGCTGACCAGGTGACCGCCCAGGCGGGTGGTCGGGGTCAGGGCCTTTTCCAGGTTGACCCGGCTGCCGGCCTTCAACTGATGGAAAGCGGTGCAGTCCAGGGTCTCGCGGCTGACGTCGGCCCAGAAGCCGTCGCCCGGCAGTTCCACCGCGGTCAGGCAGACGCCGTTCACCGCGATGCTGTCGCCCAGCTTCACGTCGCCCAGGTCGAGCTTGCCGGTTTCCACATACACCCGCACATCGCCACCCTTGGGGGTCAATGCACGGATGCTGCCGATGGATTCGATGATGCCTGTAAACATGGAGTCCTCCTCGAGAACAGGGTCGCCGCGTGGCGAAGGCCCGAAATTATACGCTCGCTGCTGGCAGAGGAATGGCAATGACTCGCCAGTCATCGCCTACGGCGCGCATTTCAATGATTTTCAGCTGCGGCGCCTCACTCATCTGCGCCAGCGGCCAGTCGAGCAGCGGCCGGGCCGTAGAGCCGAGGAACTTGCCGGCGACAAAGATCTGGTACTCGTCCACCAAACCCTGCTGGGCGAACGCCCCCGCCAGGCGCGGACCGGCTTCCACCAGCACCTCGTTGACGCCGCGGGCAGCCAGCTCGCCCAGCAGCCGACGCAGGTCCACCTGGCCATCGGCGCCCGGCACGATCAGGCACTCCGGACCATTGGCGTACTGTTCTTCCACCGCGGCGCAGGTGGCGACCAGCGCCGGCCCCGCCTTGAAGAACGGCGCATCGAGCGGCACCCGCAGGCGGCCGTCGATCAACACGCGCAAGGGTGGACGGCTCATGGCCAGGGCGGTCTGTTCCGCATCCAGCCCCAGTTCCTCGGCACGCACCGTCAGCCGGGCATTGTCCGCCAGCACCGTGTCGGCTCCGGTCAACACCACGCTGGCCTGGGCCCGCAGGCGCTGCACCGCGGAGCGCGCGGCGGGGCCGGTGATCCACTGGCTTTCGCCACTGGCCATGGCGGTGCGCCCGTCCAGGCTCATGGCCAGCTTGACCCGCACGAACGGCAAGCCGTGCTCCATGCGCTTGAGGAAACCCTGGTTGAGGGCACGGGCTTGCTGCTCCATCACCCCACTGTGGGTAGCGATGCCGGCCTGGGCCAGGCGCTGCAGGCCACGGCCGGCGACTTCCGGGTTGGGGTCCTGCATCGCCGCCACGACCCGCGCCACGCCGGCATCCACCAGGGCATCGGCGCACGGCGGCGTACGGCCGTGATGGCTGCAGGGTTCGAGGGTCACGTAAGCGGTGGCGCCGCGGGCGTTGGCACCGGCGGCACGCAGGGCATGGACTTCGGCATGGGGCTCGCCGGCCCGCACATGCCAGCCTTCGCCGACGACCTGGCCGTCGCGCACGATCACGCAACCGACCCGGGGGTTGGGGTGAGTGCTGAAGCGGCCTTTTGCGGCCAGCTCCAGGGCGCGCGCCATATAGTGGGCGTCGAGTACCGCCTGTTCGCTGGAGGTGTTCATTCTTTACCCGGCTCACGGGCGAGACGGTCGATCTCTTCGCGGAATTCGTTGAGATCCTGGAACCGTCGGTAGACCGAAGCGAAGCGGATATAGGCCACTTCATCGAGCTTTTGCAGCTCGGCCATCACCAGTTCACCGACGACCAGGGACTTGACCTCGCGCTCGCCGGTGGCGCGCAACTTGTGCTTGATATGCACCAGCGCGGCTTCCAGGCGCTCGACGCTGACCGGACGTTTTTCCAGGGCACGCTGCATGCCAGCGCGGAGTTTTTCTTCGTCGAAGGGCTGGCGGCTGCCGTCAGTCTTGATCAGGCGCGGCAACACCAGTTCGGCGGTTTCGAAAGTGGTGAAACGCTCACCGCAGGCCAGGCATTCACGCCGGCGGCGCACCTGTTCGCCTTCGGCGACCAGACGCGAGTCGATGACCTTGGTGTCGTTGGCACCGCAGAAGGGACAGTGCATGGTGGCAGGCAACAAAAAAAGGGAGGGCCATGGTAGCGCATCCCACTGGCAAGACAAGCCATAGCCTTTACGGTATACAGACCGACTATTATGTTTTGCACATGGAATTTCGCCTTGTTGGAGCTTCGCATGCCACTACGACCGCTCGTTTTGCTCAGCCTTTTCAGCCTGCTGGTCGCTTGCAGCAGCGACGCCCCGAAACCGGTCACCTCCACCGTGCCGCCCCAGCAGAGTGTGAAAAAAGCCCAGGAATCCACTGACCTCGGCCCCCTGCCGGCCTACCAGCGTGAACTGAGCGGCACCCTGCAGGGCGTACCGAGCGGTGCCGAGGTGGAACTGGCGCTGCTGGTGATCGACGAGCGCGGCCGGCCGCAACGTTTGCTGGCCAGCAGCAACCTGATCGGCAACAACAAGGTCCTGCCGTTTCGCCTGCGCTTCAATCCCGATGTCTTCCCGGTAGGCGCCCGCGTCGAACTGCGCGGCCGCGCCAGCCAGTCCGGCCAGTTGATCCTGCACCTGCCGGCGCAACTCATCACCCAGCCGACCACCCAGGCCGTGGGCCAGCTGCAATTCGTCAAAGCACCATGACCCCACCGCTCGACCTGCAACGCGCCCTGAGCGAACTGCTGGGCGATGCCCAACTGGTGGCCTGCGAACTGCCGGACACCGAGCTGAAGCTGTGGTTGATCGATGCCGACAACATGGACCGCGCCTTCACCCCGGAAGAAACCCGGCGAATTCTCCACGAACCGCCGTACTGGAGTTTCTGCTGGGCCAGCGGCCTGGCCCTGGCGCGCTATCTGGCCGAGCGTCCGCAGTGGGTGCAAGGCAAGCGGGTCCTGGATTTCGGCGCCGGCTCCGGCGTGGCCGGTATCGCGGCGCTGAAAGCCGGCGCGCTGGAAGTGGTGGCCTGCGACCTCGACCCGCTGGCCATCGCCGCCTGCAAGGCGAATGCGGCGCTCAACGGGGTTGAACTGGGTTACTCCACGGACTTTTTCGCGCAAGCGGATCGCTTCGACCTGATCCTGGTGGCCGACGTGCTCTACGACCGCGCCAACCTGCCGCTGCTGGATGAGTTCCTCAGCCGCGGACGCCAGGCGCTGGTGGCGGACTCCAGGGTCAAGGACTTCCAGCATCCGCTGTACCGACGTCTGGAAATGCTCCACGCCCTGACCCTGCCGGATCTAGCCGAGCCCTGGGAGTTCCGCGAAGTGAGCCTGTATCACGCGCAGCGCGATTGATTCCCTGCCAGCGCCACGCGATAACCGGCGAGCGGACAGCCACCGCTTTCAGGCACACCCCGCCAGCCCTTATAGTTGGCCCATTCACGTTCTTCGAGATCCCCCATGAGTCAGGACACGCCGTACATTTTCGACGCCAGCACCGCCGACTTCGACCAGTCGGTGATCGAGAACTCGTTCCACAAGCCGGTGCTGGTGGATTTCTGGGCCGAATGGTGCGCGCCCTGCAAGGCGCTGATGCCGATGCTGCAACAGATCGCCGAGAGCTATCAGGGCGAACTGCTGCTGGCCAAGGTCAACTGCGATATCGAGCAGGACATCGTTGCCCGCTTCGGCATTCGCAGCCTGCCGACCGTGGTGCTGTTCAAGGACGGCCAGCCGGTGGACGGCTTTGCCGGAGCGCAACCGGAGTCCGCGGTGCGCGCCATGCTCGAACCCCATGTGCAGATGCCGCCGCCCAAGGCCGCCGACCCGCTGGAGCTGGCTGAAGCGCTGTTCGCCGAAGGGCGCATCGCCGATGCCGAAGCCACGCTCAAAGTGCTGCTGGGCGAAGACAACAGCAACGCCAAGGCCTTGATCCTCTACGCCCGCTGCCTGGCCGAACGCGGTGAACTGGGCGAAGCCCAGACCGTACTCGACGCGGTCACCGGCGATGAACACAAGGCGGCGCTGGCCGGGGCCAAGGCGCAGATCACCTTCCTCAAGCAGGCTGCCGACCTGCCGGACAGCGCCGAGCTGAAAAGCCGCCTGGCGCAGGACCCGCAGGATGACGAGGCGGTGTATCAGCTGGCCATCCAGCAACTGGCGCGCCAGCAGTACGACGCGGCGCTGGATGCCCTGCTCAAGTTGTTCATCCGCAACCGCAGCTACAACGAAGGCCTGCCGCACAAGACCTTGCTGCAAGTGTTCGAGCTGCTGGGCAACGATCACCCGCTGGTGACCACCTACCGTCGCAAGCTGTTCGCCGCGCTGTACTGATTCATAGCTGATAGCCGCGCCGGTTTATCGCAAGCCGGCGCAGCCCTCGCCTACTCGATCCAGCTGTAGAGCGGCGTATCGCCGCCGCTCACCACCTTGACCTGTGCGCTATGGCGCAAACGCACCAACAGCCGCTTGCCCGCCGCGGCGCTGCCGGTCAGGCCTTCCAGTTGCTCCAAAAGATCCGGGCCGCTCAATTGCCCGGCCTTGCGCAGCAGGTCCTGGGTGATCTGCCACAGCGCATCGTCCTGGCTCGCCGGCTTGGCCACAGGCGCGCCGCTTTCGGCTTTGGCCGCCTGCAACGGCGCCCCCAGCCGGGCACTCAACTGATCCCAGTCGGCCTCGTCCAGTTCCAGGGTCAAATCCACCGGCCATTCGCCGATGCTTCCACGAATCCGCACCATCGCTCTGCTCCCGAAAATTTCTGACGAGCATGCTCCCATGCGTCTTGCGCAACGCCAAGCAGGCGGTCAAACTCTTGCCACTTCCGTTATAAGATTACATAACATTATTTTCATGTTCGCTCCCGGAGACTTGCCATGCGTCGTCTGCTGCTCGCCTTGCCGTTCGCTCTGTTGCCCCTGGCCATCGCTCACGCGGCCGAAAAACACGACCACGACCATGAGCACGGCAGCCTCGATGCTCACGAGCATGGCGTGGCCCGCCTGAACGCGGCACTGGACGGCCAGACCCTGGAGCTGGAACTGGAAAGCCCGGCGATGAACCTGGTGGGCTTCGAGCACGCCGCCAGCACCGACGCGGACAAGGCCAAGGTCGCCGCCGTGCGCGCCCAGCTGGAAAAACCGCTGGCGCTGTTCAGCCTGCCGCCCGCCGCCGGTTGCGTGGTGGCGCAACAGGAACTGGAAAGCCCGCTGTTCGGTGACAAGCCCGAGGATCACGACGAAGACCATGACGACGCGAAGAGTGCCGGCGGCCACGAGCATCACCACGAGCACAGCGAGATCCATGCGCACTACCAGTTCACCTGTGCCACGCCGGGCGCGCTGAAGAACCTGGACTTGGGCGGCGTGTTCAAGACCTTCCCCGCCACCCAGAAAATTCAGGTACAACTCATCTCGCCAAGTGGCCAGCAAGGCGTGGAAGCGACGGCCAAGGCCGCCAGCCTGAAGTTCTGACCGCAACTCCTGTAGCCGCTGCCGCAGGCTGCGATCGAGCCCGAAGGGGTCGTTGCTCTTGAGGTTTTCGCAAGGTCCTGCGGACCTTATCGCAGCCTTCGGCAGCGGCTACAAAACTCACTCCATGATCGGCCCAACATGACCCAAGCACTTATCGAACTGTCCGACCTGGGCTTCAGCTGGCCCGGCCATCCACAGTTGCTGGATATCCCGGCCTTTCGCCTGGAAGCGGGTGAAACGCTGTTCCTCAAGGGCCCCAGCGGCAGCGGCAAGACCACCCTGCTCGGCCTGCTCGGCGGTGTGCAGAAACCCGGCCGCGGCAGCATCCGCCTGCTGGGCCAGGAGTTGACCGAACTCTCCGCCGGCGCCCGCGACCGCTTCCGGGTCGATCACACCGGCTACATCTTCCAGCAGTTCAACCTGCTGCCGTTTCTCTCGGTACGCGAAAACGTCGAGTTGCCCTGCCACTTCTCCAAATTGCGCGCCAGCCGCGCCGTGCAGCGCCACGGCAGTGTCGACCAGGCGGCGGCCACCCTGCTCGCCCACCTGGGGCTTAAAGACCCCGACCTGCTCGGTCGCCGCGCCGACTCGCTGTCCATCGGCCAGCAACAACGGGTCGCCGCCGCCCGCGCGCTGATCGGCCAACCGGAACTGGTGATCGCCGACGAACCCACCTCGGCACTGGACTACGACGCCCGCGAAGCCTTTATCCGCCTGCTGTTCGCCGAATGCCGCGAGGCCGGGGCCAGCCTGCTGTTCGTCAGCCATGACCAGAGCCTGGCGCCGCTGTTCGATCGCAACCTGTCGCTGGCCGAACTCAATCGCGCCGCTACGCCCGCGGAGGTCTGAGATGTATCTGTTCCGTCTAGCCATGGCCAGCCTGGCTAACCGCCGCTTCACCGCGATCCTCACCGCCTTCGCCATCGCCCTGTCGGTCTGCCTGCTGCTGGCGGTGGAACGGGTGCGTACCGAAGCCCGCGCCAGCTTCGCCAGCACCATCAGCGGTACCGACCTGATCGTCGGCGCCCGCTCCGGTTCGGTGAACCTGCTGCTGTACTCGGTGTTCCGCATCGGCAACGCCACCAACAACATTCGCAGGGACAGCTTCGAGCACTTCGCCAGCAGCCCGAAAGTGAAATGGGCGATCCCGATTTCCCTAGGCGATTCCCATCGCGGCTACCGGGTGATGGGCACCACCGCGGCCTACTTCGAGCATTACCAGTACGGCCACCAGCAGAACCTGCAACTGGCCAGCGGCCGCGAGTTCGCCAGCGATCCGTTCGAAGTGGTGCTGGGCGCCGAAGTCGCCGAGGCCCTGCATTACAAGCTCGGCGACAAGCTGGTGCTGGCCCACGGCGTAGCGGCCATCAGCCTGGTCAAGCATGACGACAAACCCTTCACCGTGGTCGGCATCCTCAAGCGCACCGGCACCCCGGTGGACCGCACGCTGCACATCAGCCTCGGTGGCATGGAGGCGATCCATATCGACTGGCACAACGGCGTGCCGGCCCAGGGCAACGGCCGCATCAGTGCCGACCAGGCGCGCAACATGGACCTGACGCCGCAAGCGATCACTGCCTTCATGCTCGGCCTGAACAGCAAGATCGCCACCTTCGCGGTGCAGCGCGAGATCAATGAATACCGCGGCGAACCGATGCTGGCGATCCTGCCCGGGGTCGCCCTGCAGGAGCTGTGGAGCCTGATGGGCACCGCGGAAAAGGCCCTGTTCGTGGTGTCGCTGTTCGTGGTGCTGACCGGCCTGATCGGCATGCTCACGGCGATCCTCACCAGCCTCAACGAGCGCCGTCGGGAAATGGCGATCCTGCGTTCGGTCGGCGCCCGCCCCTGGCATATCGCGACCTTGCTGGTGCTGGAGGCCTTCGCCCTGGCGCTGTCCGGTGTGCTCGCCGGGCTGGGCCTGCTGTACCTGGGCATCGCCCTGGCCCAGGGTCATGTGCAGTCGAGCTACGGCCTGTATCTGCCGCTGTCCTGGCCAAGCGAGTATGAGTGGACGCTGCTCGGCGGTATCCTGATCGCCGCCCTGCTGATGGGCAGCGTGCCCGCCTGGCGCGCCTACCGACAATCGCTAGCCGATGGCCTGTCCATCCGTTTATGAGGAACTTCCGGTTATGAGGAGCTCCGGCATGCCCCGTGCCCTGCTTGCGCTATTGATGCTGGTCGCCCTGCCACTGTGGGCCGCCGAACCCCGAGACCTGGCCTGGTCGGAAATGATCCCGCCGGACGCGCCGGCGGAGGTGCCGAACATGCAGCCGCTGCACGACCTGTCGCAGATGAGCGACGCCCTGGCCGCCGAGTCTGCCCCGGCGGCCAAGCAGGACATGCCCAACGCTCCGGTGGTGCAGAGCCTGGACGGCCTGTCGGTGCGCCTGCCCGGCTACATCGTGCCGCTGGAAGTCAGCGAGGAAGGCCGCACCACGGAGTTTCTGCTGGTGCCGTATTTCGGCGCCTGCATCCACGTGCCGCCACCGCCGTCGAACCAGATCGTGCATGTGAAAAGCCAAGTCGGCGTGAAGCTCGACGAGCTGTATCAGCCGTACTGGATCGAGGGGCCGATGCAGGTCAAGGCGTCCACCAGCGAAATCGCCGACGCGGGTTACCAGATGGAGGCAGAGAAGATCTACGTGTACGAATTGCAGGAGTGAAACCGCCGGTTTTGCAGTGCCGCACATGACCTCATCGCGAGCCAACCCGCTCTCGCAAAACAGCACAGTTCCCTGTAGGTGCGAACGGGCTCGCGATCAGTTGCAGCGCGCCCATAGCGCCCCCCCGATTAGTCCATTCCCACGCTGATCCGCTTTTCATTGAGCTGAGTCAAAGCCTGTTCCTTGACGATCCTTACCATTGGACCTAGCCAACTCGAATCGTCCTTTGGAGCTCCCATGCACAAGCCCCTGCTCAGCGCCTCCCTGTTCGCGCTCGCGCTCGCCGCCCCGATCGCCCACGCCCACGAAGCGGGCGACATCATCGTTCGCGCCGGTGCCATCACCGTCAATCCGAAAGCCGACAGCGGCGACGTCAAGGTCGATCGCGGTCCATTGGCCGGTGCCAACCTCGGCGGCAAGGCGACCATGAGCAGCGACACTCAGCTGGGCCTGAACTTCGCCTACATGCTGACCAACAACGTCGGTATCGAACTGCTCGCGGCCACCCCGTTCGAGCATGACGTCAAGCTCAAGGGCACCGCGCTGGACGCCGCCAACGGCAAGCTCGGTACCCTCAAGCACCTGCCGCCGACCCTGAGCGTCGTGTACTACCCGCTGGACCACAAGGCCGCCTTCCAGCCTTACGTCGGTGCCGGCATCAACTACACCTGGATCTATGACGAGCACGTCGGCAGCCGCGCCAGCGCCGCCGGTTTCGACAATTTCCGGGCGAAGAACTCCTGGGGCCTGGCCTGGCAGGTCGGTGCCGACTACATGCTGACCGACAACGTGATGATCAACGCCCAGGTGCGCTACGTCGACATCGACACCACCGCCTACGTGAACAACAACGCGGTCGCCGGCGGCACCCGGGCCAAGGTCGACGTGGATGTCGATCCATGGGTCTACATGGTCGGCCTGGGCTACAAGTTCTAAATCGGCCAGACAAAAAAAGGCGCCTGCAAAGGCGCCTTTTTTCATCGCTGGGGAAAGCTCAGCGGCCCAGCAAACGTGCCAGCCCGACGCTCATCGGCGTCGGTTCGGGGAACTTGAAACGCTGCAACAGGCGCTGGTTGTTCGCCCGCGAATGGCGAATATCCCCGGAGCGCGCCGTGCCGTAGCTGACAGGTGGCAATTGCCCCAACACCTCGCCCAGGGCCTCGAGCAACTGCTTGAGGGTAGTGGCCTGGTTCAGGCCGACATTGACCGCGCCGACTTCCAGTTGCGGTGCTTCCAGAGACTGTGCCAACACGTTCACCAGGTCTTCGACATAGACGAAATCGCGGGTTTGCTCGCCATCGCCAAATACGGTAATCGGCAGGCCTTTCTGCGCACGCTCGCAAAAGATGCTGATGACCCCGGAGTACGGCGAGGATGGATCCTGGCGCGGCCCGAAGATGTTGAAAAAGCGGAAAATCGCCGGCTCCAGCCCATGCTGGCGGCGATAGAAATCGAAGTAGTACTCGCTGGCCAGCTTGTCCGACGCATAGGGCGTCAGTGGTGCCTTGGGCGTGTCTTCATCGATCGATTCGCCCTCGCCATTGTTGCCATACACCGCCGCGCTGGAAGCAAACAGCACGCGCTTGACGCCAGCCTGGCGCATGGCTTCGCAGACGTTGAGGGTGCCTATGAAGTTGCTCTGGTGGGTACGCACCGGGTCGTCCACCGAAGCCTGTACCGAAGCGACCGCCGCCAGGTGCGCCACCGCGCGGCAGCCGCTCATGGCCCGCGCCACCAGGGCCGCATCGGCGACGTCGCCTTCGATCAGTTCGACCCGCGGGTTGTCCAGCGGCAGGTTGCCGGGTTTACCCGTGGACAGATCGTCGAGGATCCGCACCGAGTAACCCTTGGCGAGCAAAACGTCGGTCAGGTGCGAACCGATGAAACCGGCACCGCCGGTGATCAAGATTGGGGCATTAGCCATGACGATAAAACCTATCCAGTAGAGCCGGGAGTGCCGCGCGCCAGGCGCGAGGCTTGATCCCGAAGGTGTGCAGAATTTTTTTGCAGGCCAGCACCGCGTGCTGCGGTTCTTCGGCAGCGTCCGGCCGGGCGGCGTGGGCCTGGGCGGTCGGCGCTTCGATGGCCAGCGGATGCAGGCTGCGGGCCTCGGTGAGGATCGCCTGGCCCAGCGCCAGCGGCGTGGTCGCCTCATGGCCGGCGTAGTGGTAAGTGCCCCACAGCGGCGCGGCGCAATCGAGTTGCTTGAGTACGGAGATGATCACCCGGGCGGCATCGTCCACCGGCGTCGGGTTGCCCCGGCGGTCGTCGGCCAGCAGCAGCTCTTCGGGTTGCTCGGCACGGGCCAGAAAACGCCCCAGGGTGCCTTCGGCGCTATCGTCCAGCAGCCAGCCGAAACGCAGCAGCACATGCTGTGGGCAGGTGGCGCGCACATTCTGCTCGATCCGCCACAAGGCCTGGCCACGCAGGCCCAGCGGTACCGGTTCGTCCTTTTCGCTGTAGGCGGTGGCCCGCGAACCGTCGAACACGCGGTAGCTGGAAGGCTGCAGAAGAATGATGTTGTGATGCTGGCACAGCTCGGAAAGCCGCTCGACCGCCCGTTCCTGGCTGGCCAGGCGTGCCTCGGGGACACTCTCCGCCTGGAACCAGTCGAAGTAGTACGCAAGGTTGATCAAGGCATCCGGACGGGTGTCGTCGAGCAGTTGCGTCAGGCTCGCGGCATCCCAGCCGTCTTGCGGCGGACGGGGGGCGAGGAAACCGATGTCTTCCTCCGCACCGAGGCGAATCAGCGCCTGCCCAAGGGCATTTCCGCCGCCCAGTAACATAAGGCGCATTCGCATAGAGTCAGCAGGCCCAATCTGTTCGGAACGATGGTTTGAATCGGCCAGCCCCGCGGGTCTGGCCATGAATATTGCTCAGAATCGTTGCATTTTGCGGGTTTCCGGCGCAACCGTCACTGAGAAAGTGTAGAGCAGCAAAGCACACAGCCCTTCAGGGCCGCTGCCGCCAGCGGCGACAAGGCAGGCTTGCAACTTCACTCCGGCGGTCGCATAACGTTGTGCATGAACCTTCCCCAGATCCCCGCCAACGCCCTGCCGGGTTTTCATCCCGCGGTCAGCGCTTGGTTCGACAGCTGCTTCCCGGCGGCGACCGCCGCCCAGGCCCGGGCCTGGCCGCTGATCCGCCAGCGCCGTTCGACGCTGATCGCCGCGCCCACCGGCTCGGGCAAGACCCTGACCGCCTTCCTCGCGGTGATCGACGAGCTGGTTCATCGCGGCCTGGAAAACGGCGGCACGCTGCCGGAACAGACCCTGGTGGTCTACGTCTCGCCACTCAAGGCTTTGAGCAACGATATCCAGATCAACCTGCAGGACCCGCTGGCCGGGATCACCGCGCAACTCGAACACATGGGCCTGCCGCAATTGCGCATCAGCACCGCGGTGCGCACCGGCGACACCCCCCAGAAAGACCGCAGCGCCATGCGCAAAAGCGCGCCGCATATCCTGGTGACCACCCCCGAATCGCTGTATGTGCTGCTGGGCTCGGCCTCCGGCCGGCAAATGCTCGCCAGCACGCGCACGGTGATAGTCGACGAGATCCACGCCATCGCCGCCAGCAAGCGCGGCAGCCACCTGGCGTTGAGCCTGGAGCGCCTGCAAGCGCTATGCGCCGAGCCGCTGACGCGCATCGGCCTGTCGGCCACGCAGAAGCCCATCGAAGCGGTGTCGCGTTTTCTGGTCGGCCATGAACGCCCTTGCGAGATCGTCGATATCGGCCACGCCCGCCCCCGGGACCTGGCCATCGAAGTGCCGCCCGTGCCGCTGTCGGCGGTGATGGCCAACGACGTCTGGGAACGGGTCTACGAACGTATCGCCGAACTGGCGCGGGAGCACCGTACCACCCTGGTGTTCGTCAACACCCGGCGCCTGGCCGAACGCCTGAGCCGCCACCTCAGCGAGCGCCTGGGCAAGGACGCGGTGGCCGCCCACCATGGCAGTCTGGCCAAGGAGTTTCGCCTGGACGCCGAACAGCGTCTCAAGCGCGGCGACCTGCAAGTACTGATCGCCACCGCCTCGCTGGAACTGGGCATCGATATCGGCGATGTCGACCTGGTGTGCCAGATCGGCTCGCCGCGTTCGATCTCGGCCTTTCTGCAAAGGGTTGGACGCTCCGGGCACCAGGTCGGCGGCACGCCCAAGGGCCGCCTGTTCGCCCTGAGCCGCGACGACCTGATCGAATGCGCCGCCCTGCTCGACTGCGTGCACCGCGGCGAACTCGACACCCTGCAGATCCCCAGGGCGCCGCTGGATGTGCTGGCGCAGCAGATCGTCGCCGAAGTCAGCAACCAGGAATGGCAGGAACAGCCGCTGCTGGAGATGATCCGCCGCGCCTCGCCTTATAGCGACCTCGACGAAGGGCATTTCCAGGCGCTGCTGCGCATGCTCGCCGAGGGCTACAACGGGCGCCAGGGCATTCGCAGCGCCTATCTGCATCGCGATGCCGTCAACCGTAGCCTGCGCGGCCGGCGGGGCAGCCAGCTGACGGCGGTGACCAGCGGCGGCACCATCCCCGACAACGCCGACTACGCCGTGCTGCTGGAGCCCCAGGCGCTGAATATCGGCAGCGTCAACGAAGACTTCGCGGTGGAAAGCATCGCCGGCGATGTGTTCCAGCTGGGCAACACTTCGTACCGCATCCTGCGGGTGGAAACCGGCCGGGTGCGGGTCGAGGACGCCCACGGCCAGCCGCCGACCATTCCGTTCTGGCTCGGCGAAGCCCCTGGGCGCAGCGCCGAACTGTCGTTTGCCGTGGCGCGCCTGCTGGGCCGGCTCGACGAGTTGCTCGGTGCCACCCCCGGCCAACTACAGCCCGCCCTCGACTGGCTGGGCGACAGCCTGGGCCTGGACGCCGCCAGCGCCGAACAACTGGTCGAGTACCTGGCCCGCGCACGCCAGGCCCTGGGCGCGCTGCCGTCCCAGGACACGCTGATCATGGAGCGCTTTTTCGATGAGTCCGGCGGCACCCAACTGATCATCCACACGCCGTTCGGCAGCCGGATCAACCGCGCCTGGGGCCTGGCGCTGCGCAAGCGCTTCTGCCGCACCTTCAACTTCGAACTGCAGGCCGCCGCCAGCGAAGACGCCATCGTGCTGTCGCTGTCCACCGGCCACAGTTTCGAGCTCGACGACGTCTGGCGTTACCTGCACAGCAACAGCGCCGAACACATCCTGGTCCAGGCCGTGCTGGAGGCGCCGCTGTTCGGCGTGCGCTGGCGCTGGAATGCCGGGGTGGCCCTGGCGCTACCGCGCTTTGTCGGCGGGCGCAAGGTAGCGCCGCAGATCCAGCGGATGAAAAGCGAAGACCTGATCGCCAGCGTGTTTCCCGACCAGATCGCCTGCCTGGAGAACCTCGCCGGCGAACGGCAGATTCCCGATCACCCGCTGGTGGAACAGACCCTCGACGACTGCCTGCACGAAGCCATGGACAGCGAGGGCTGGCTGACGCTGTTGCGGCGCATGGAGCGCGGCGAGCTGCGCCTGATCAGCCGCGACCTGCCGGCGCCCTCGCCCCTGGCCGCGGAAATCCTCAGCGCCCGGCCTTACACCTTCCTCGACGACGCACCGCTGGAAGAGCGCCGCACCCAGGCCGTGCTCAGCCGCCGCTGGAGCGACCCCGAGTCCAGCGACGACCTCGGCGCCCTGGATGCCGAGGCCATCCAGTCGGTGCGCGAGGAAGCCTGGCCCGCCCCCGGCAACCCGGACGAAATGCATGAAGCGCTGATGAGCCTGGCCTGTATCAGCGAGGACGAAGCCCAGGCCAACCCGCGGTGGACCGACTGGCTGCAAACCCTGGCGGACAGCGGGCGCGCCAGCCGCCTGCAGATCGGCGACGGACAGGCCCTGTGGCTGGCCGTCGAGCGCCTGGGCTGCCTGCGGGCGATTTATCCACAGGTGCCGCTGCAACCGCTCCTCGAGGCGCCGCCCGGCTTCGATGAGCGATGGCAGCGCGATGAAGCGGTGGTCGAAGTGATTCGAGCCCGGCTCAGCGGCTTCGGCCCGTTGCCGCTGGAGAGTATCGCCATGCCCCTGGGCCTGAGCGCCGGCGAGGTCACCCAGGTCCTGGCGCAGCTGGAAGGCGAAGGTTATGTGCTGCGCGGCCGCTTCAGCCCCGGCGAGGCCCGGGAAGAGTGGTGCGAACGGCATCTGCTGGCGCGGATTCATCGCTACACCGTCAAACGCCTGCGCCGGGAAATCGAACCGGTGTCGCTGCAGGACCTGATGCGTTTTCTGTTCGACTGGCAGCACCTGTCCAGCGCCACCCAGGGCCAGGGCAGTGCCATGCTGGCGCAGACGGTCGCCCAGTTCGAAGGCTATGCCGCCGCGGCCGGCGCCTGGGACAGCGACCTGCTGCCGGCGCGGATCAAGGATTACTCCGCCACCTGGCTGGATGAGCTGTGCCGCAACGGCAAGGTGGTCTGGAGCCGGCTCAGCGCGCCGCACAAAACCGCCGGCGCGACCCTGCGCAATACGCCGATCGTGCTGCTGCCGCGCAACCAGGTCGCGCTGTGGAGCGGGCTGGGCGCACAGCCCGACAGCAGCGAGCTGTCACCCAAGGCGCAGAAGGTCCATGAGGCCCTGAGCCAGCACGGCGCCTTGTTCTTCGATGAATTGCAGCATGAAGCCCATGTCCTGCGGACCGAGCTGGAGATCGCCCTGCAGGAACTGGTGGCCGCCGGGCTGGTGAATGCCGACAGTTTTGCCGGCCTGCGCGCCTTGATCACCCCGGCCAGCAAGCGTCTGGCCCGCAGCGGCCGGCGCGGGCGCGGGGCCGTGGTCGGCGGCATGGACGATGCAGGGCGCTGGGCCCTGCTACGGCGTCCGTCGCCAGTACCGGAGGGCGTCGGCGGTCATGGGCAGGCAACCCCACCGGCCACCCTGGAACACATCGCCATGACCCTGTTGCGGCGTTATGGCGTGGTGTTCTGGCGCCTGCTGGAACGCGAGGCCGACTGGCTGCCGAGCTGGCGCGAACTGTTGCGCACCTTCCATCGGCTGGAGGCCCGCGGCGAAATTCGCGGCGGGCGTTTTGTCAGCGGCCTGGCCGGCGAGCAGTTCGCCCTGCCCGAGGCCATCGCCCTGTTGCGCGAAGTGCGCCGCCGCCCGCTGGATGGCAGCCTGATCGCGGTGTGTGGCGTCGACCCGCTGAACCTCGCCGGCACCTTGCTGCCCGGGCCGAAGGTTCCGGCCCTGGCCGGCAACCGGCTGGTGTACCGCGACGGCCTGCCCGCGGCCGCCGAGATCGCCGGCAAAGCGCATGTCTGGCTGGACCTTGAGCCGCAGGCCAGCCTTGAGCTGCGGACCCGGTTGATTCGCCACTGATATCGGGCCGCGGGCGGCCTGGTGCATCGCGTCGGCCTTATCGCGAGCAAGCTTCGCTCCTACAGAAGCGCAGTGATCGCGCTCAGCTCGATATTTGCCTTCAGGTCAAATATCAAATACCGGAACCGCTATTTTTCCGCACGAGTCAAATCCGGACACTGCGCTCCATTGTCAAATCCACCGGAGTTGCAGCCATGCCCATTGCCTTGCTCGCGCTGACCCTCAGCGCCTTCGCCATCGGGACGACTGAGTTCGTCATCGTTGGCCTGTTACCCACCATCGGCGCCGACCTCGGCGTCAGCCTGCCGTCCGCCGGGCTGCTGGTCAGCCTGTACGCCCTGGGTGTCGCCGTCGGCGCGCCGGTGCTCACCGCGCTGACCGGCAAGGTCCCGCGCAAACTGTTGCTGCTGTCGCTGATGGTGCTGTTCACCCTCGGCAACCTGCTGGCCTGGCAAGCGCCCAGCTATGAATCCCTGGTCCTGGCACGCATCGTCACCGGCCTGGCCCATGGCGTGTTCTTCTCCATCGGCTCGACCATCGCCACCAGCCTGGTGCCCAAGGAAAAAGCCGCCAGCGCGATTGCCATCATGTTCACCGGCCTGACGGTGGCCCTGGTCACCGGCGTGCCGCTGGGGACCTTTATCGGCCAGCATTTCGGCTGGCGCGAAACCTTCCTCGCGGTATCCGCCCTGGGTGTGATCGCCTTTATCGGCAGCCTGATCTACGTGCCGAAAAACATCGCCCACAGCAAACCGGCGTCCTTGCTGCAACAACTGCAAGTGCTGAAACAACCACGCCTGCTGCTGGTGTACGCCATGACCGCGGTGGGCTACGGCGGCTCGTTCATCGCCTTCACCTTCCTCGCGCCGATTCTCCAGGACATTTCCGGCTTCAGCGCCAGCACCGTCAGCCTGGTGCTGCTGGTCTACGGGATCTCGGTCGCCGTGGGCAACATCTGGGGCGGCAAGCTGGCGGACAAGCGCGGCCCGATCAGCGCCTTGAAGATCATCTTCGCCCTGCTGGCCGGCGTGCTGTTCCTGCTCACCTTCACCGCCGGCAACCCGTGGCTGGCACTGGCCACCGTACTGGTGTGGGGCGCCGTGGCCTTCGGCAACGTACCGGGCCTGCAGGTCTACGTGGTGCGCCAGGCCGAACACCACACCCCGCAAGCGGTAGACGTGGCCTCGGGCCTGAACATCGCCGCCTTCAACCTCGGCATCGCCGGCGGCGCCTGGGGTGGCGGCCTGATCGTCGCCCACCTGGGGCTGATCCACACCGCCTGGATCGGTGGCCTGGTGGTATTGGGCGCCCTGGCCCTGACCGCCTGGAGCGGCCGCCTGGATCGCCTCGGCCCGGTATACGCCGAGCCGGCCGAGGGGTCGAGCCGGGTGGTGGTCGGGCACTGAGCCCACAGCCCTGGCCGGCTAATGCCGATCAGTTAAACCATTGACTCCCCTGTAGGAGCGAGGCTTGCCCGCGAACGCCACGCCGCGCAATGCCTGCTCCATCGCGTTATCGTTCTTCGCGCGCAAGCTGCGCTCCTACAGGATCGGCTCCTAGAGGATCGAAAACACCGTCCGTAGGAAGGTCGAAACTTTCCCGTCAGCCGGGCAGTCATCAAAAGACAGAGGTGGTTCGAAGGCCCCTAGACGGGAGCAGACATGGCGGCGATTCATATCGGTATTTCCGGCTGGCGCTACAAGCCCTGGCGTGGAGATTTCTACCCCGAGGGGCTGACGCAGAGGCGCGAGCTGCAATTCGCTTCGCGCGCAGTCAACAGCATCGAAATCAACGGTTCGTTCTACGCGCTGCAGACCCCCGAGCGTTATGCCAACTGGTATGCCGATACGCCCAAGAACTTCGTGTTCAGCGTCAAGGCGCCACGCTACATCACCCATATCCTGCGGCTGCGGGATGTGCACAAGCCGATCGCCAACTTCTTCGCCTCGGGCGTGCTGGAGCTCAAGAACAAGCTCGGGCCGATCCTGTGGCAGTTTCCCCCAAGCTTTCGGTTCGACGCCGAGCTGTTCGGCGCCTTTCTTCAGCAATTGCCCGCCGATACCGAACAGGCCGCCGCCCTCGCCCGCCAGCACGAACCACGCCTCAACGGCCACGCCAGCACCAAGGCCTACGGCAAAAAAGCCATGCGCCATGCCGTGGAAATTCGCCACACAAGCTTTGCCGTGCCCGAATTCACCCATCTGCTGCGCCAGCACGGCGTGGCACTGGTGGTGGCCGACACCGCCAGCAAGTGGCCCTATTGCGAGGACCTGACCGGCGATTTCGTCTACCTGCGGCTGCACGGCGACAAGGCGCTGTACGCCAGCGGCTATACGTCCCAGGCCCTGAAGCGCTGGGGCGACCGGATCGAGGCCTGGCACAGCGGCAAGCAGCCTGCCGATGCCCGGCTGATCGACGCCCGGCACCCACCCTGGGCGCGCAAGAGCCGGGAGGTGTTCTGTTATTTCGACAATGACCTCAAGGTCCGCGCGCCCTTCGACGCCCGTCGGTTGCTGCAGCGCTTCGGGCTCGACAAGACACTGTCGACAACGCCCGGCGAGCCTGCCGCGCCCGGGGTGCTGCCATGAGCCATGACGAGTCGGCCAACAACCCGATACCGCCCGCGATCGGGCTCGCCGCCACGCGCCGCTTCACGGTGCTGACGGTGAATACCCACAAGGGTTTCACCGCCCTGAACCGGCGCTTCATCCTGCCCGAGCTGCGCGAGGCGGTGCGCAGCGTGGCCGCCGACGTGGTGTTCCTGCAGGAGGTGCACGGCGCCCACGACCAGCACCCGCAGCGCTACAACAATTGGCCGAGCATGCCGCAATACGAATTCCTCGCCGACAGCATCTGGCCGCAGTTCGCCTATGGACGCAACGCCGTGTACCCGGCCGGCGACCACGGCAATGCGTTGCTCTCGAAATTCCAGATCATTCGCTACGACAACCTCGACATCTCCCTGTCCGGGCACGAGAGCCGCGGCCTGCTGCATTGCGTGCTGCGCCTGCCCGGCGATGCCCTGGAAGTGCACGCCATTTGCGTGCACCTGGGATTGCGCGAAAGCCATCGCCAGCAACAGCTGGATCTGCTGCTGCAACTGATCGCCGAGCTTCCCGCCGACGCGCCCTTGATCGTCGCCGGCGACTTCAACGACTGGCGGCTGCGCGCCGGTGCACAGCTTGCGCCCAGTGGCTTGCGGGAGGCCTTTGTCAGCCAGCACGGCAAACCGGCGCGCAGCTTCCCCGCGCGCCTGCCGCTGCTGCGGCTGGACCGGATCTACGTGCGTCACCTGAAAATCCACCGCCCCCAGGTCCTGGCCTCCCATCCCTGGTCCCATCTCTCCGATCATGCACCGCTGTCGGTCGAGGTCGAGTTATGAACGACATGCCCCTGGAAAAAACCACGGTGGACCACCCGCCTGACGCGGGGCTGGCCCACGAGCCGCTACGGATGGACCTCGAGTACGGTTGGCACAGCAACAACCGGGTGGTGCTGCTGGAGAATGGCGAGGCGTATTTTCCCCGGGTATTCGAAGTGCTGCGCCAGGCGCAGAACGAGATCCTGCTGGAGACCTTCATCCTCTTCGAGGACAAGGTCGGCCACGAGCTGCACCGTATCCTGATCGAGGCCGCACAGCGTGGCGTGCGTGTCATCGTCAGCCTGGACGGCTTCGGTTGCGGCGAATTGAGCACCGAGTTCCTTGCCGCCATGAGCAACGCCGGGGTGCGCTTGCAGATATTCGACCCGGCGCAGCCGATTTTCGGGGTGCGCACCAACTGGTTCCGCCGCCTGCATCGCAAGATCGTGGTGGTCGACGGCGCCATCGCCTTTGTCGGCGGGATCAACTTCTCCGCCGATCACCTGGCCGATTTCGGCCCCCAGGCCAAACAGGATTACTCGGTAGAGATCCAGGGGCCGGCGGTGGTGGATATCCACCATTTCGCTCTGCTGCAAGGCGACCGCCCGGCCCGCGCCCGCTACTGGTGGCAACGCCGCCGGCAGCGCCGCGCGGAGCTGGCCCTGACCGACCATGACGGCCAGGTGCGCCTGGTCTACCGCGACAACCGCCAGCACCGCAGCGATATCGAAGAGGTCTACCGCCAGGTATTGCGCGGGGCCCGCCAGCGGGTGGTGATCGCCAATGCCTACTTCTTCCCCGGCTATCGGCTGCTGCGCGAGATCCGCAACGCCGCGCGCCGTGGCGTCGAGGTGCGGCTGATCCTGCAGGGCGAGCCGGACATGCTGGTGGCCAGGCTGGCGGCGCGCATGCTCTACGACTACCTGCTCAAGGACGGCGTGACCATCTACGAATATTGCGAACGGCCACTGCACGGCAAGGTGGCGCTGGTGGACGACGACTGGAGCACCGTGGGCTCGAGCAATCTCGACCCGCTGAGCCTGTCGCTGAACCTGGAAGCCAATGTGCTGATCCGCGACCGGGCGTTCAATCGCGACCTGTTCGAGCGCCTCGACCGGCTCAGTCGCGACCACTGCCAGGCCATGCCGGCCAAGGGCTCCGGGCGTGGCCGCTTGTGGCGCCTGACCGTGGGTTTCCTGGTGTTTCACATCCTGCGTCACTTCCCGGCCTGGGCCGGCTGGCTGCCCGCCCACAAGCCGCAATTGAAGCCCTTCGGCCAGGCCGTCACCCCTCGGGAGTCGCCCCATGAGCCACACTGACGCCCATGGCTCGACGCCCGCCGCGTCGCACTCCCGATCACGCTGGCAACGCCTGAAGAAACCGCTGACCATCGCTTTCTTCCTGCTGTTGATCGTGCTGTTCACCCTGCTGGCCCGGCGCATCGACTGGAGCGAAGTGCTCGGCACCCTGGCCGACTTCAAGGTGCGCACCCTGGTCATCGCCGCGGGCCTGACCCTGGCCAGTTTCCTGGTCTACGCCTGCTTCGACCTGATCGGGCGCACCTACATCCGGCAGAACCTCGGCTGGCGGCAGATCCTGCCGGTGGGGTTCATCAGCTACGCCTTCAACCTCAACCTCAGCGCCTGGGTCGGCGGGATCGCCATGCGCTACCGGCTGTATTCCAGGCTCGGGGTGAGCACCGGCAATATCGCCAAGATCCTCGGCCTGAGCCTGGCCACCAACTGGTTCGGCTACATGGCCCTGGCCGGCACGGTATTCGCCAGTGGCCTGATGAAGTTGCCGCCCGGCTGGCAACTCAGCAACGACGCGTTGCAGGGCGTGGGCGTCCTGCTGCTGGTGCTGGGCGTGGGTTACCTGGCGGCCTGTCGGTTTTCCCGACGGCGCGAGTGGTCGATACACGGGGTCGAGATCAACTTGCCCTCGTTGCACATGGCCCTGCTGCAACTGGCCCTGGGCGCACTCAACTGGTCGCTGATGGCAGCGGTGATCTTTACCCTGCTGCCCAGCAAGCTCGATTACCCGGTGGTGCTCGGGGTGCTGCTGATCAGCAGCATCGCCGGGGTCATCACCCATATTCCGGCGGGGCTCGGGGTGTTGGAGGCAGTGTTTATCGCCCTGCTGCAACATGAGGTGTCCCGCGGCAGCCTGCTGGCCGGGTTGATCGCCTACCGGGCGATCTACTTCATCCTGCCGCTGCTGATCGCGCTGCTGATGTACCTGGTGGTGGAGGCCAGGGCCAAGGCGTTGCGCGTGGAGAAAAATCCGCGCAAAGGCAGCTGAGGCTATCGCGACTGAATGATGCTCAAGCGTTCTCCCACCACCATTTCCGTGATCCAGTCCACCAGGATCGAGGTGTAGGCCTGCTGCGACACGGGATCGCTCAGGGCATGGTCGGCGCCGTCGATGATCCGGTGGGTCATGGAATGGGTCTGCTGGCAGGCCGCGCGGTAGCTCATGAACGTGGCGTGGGGCACATACTCGTCGTTTTCCGATTCCACCAGCAGCACATCCCCGGTGAACGTCGAACAGGCATGCAGCGCCCGGTTGCTGTCGGCACGCACCAGGCTGCTGCGGTAATCCAGCAGGTCGGCTTTGTCCAGGTCGCGCTTGGGGCTGTTCCAGGCTTCGTCGCGATACAGCGCCGGCACCCGCAATGCCAGCCAGCGCACCGGTCGCAGCGAGGTCAGGATGCTCGCCAGGTAGCCACCGTAACTGGTGCCCACCACCGCAATCGCCGAGGTGTCGAGGGCCGGATGGGCCAGCAGGCGGTCATAGGCCGCCAACAGGTCGCGCAGGTTGTCTTCGCGGGTCACCCGGTTCAGCGGGATGCCGCTGCCGGCATGGCCCCGCAGGTCGAAGGTCAGGCACACGCAACCCAGCCCGGCGATGCCGCGGGCACGCTCCAGGTCGCGCTCCTGGCTCCCACCCCAGCCGTGGACAAACAGTACGCCGGGGACTTTCGACTTGGGGCTGAGGAAAGTCCCGCGCATCTGCTCGTCATCGATGTCGATTTGAATGCTTTCGCTTCTAGCCGTCATAGGATTGGACCGTTACATATTTGAGAAGAAAGTCACTGTGTTCCGCGGGCCCGCGATAGACCTCGATGGCATCGGCCGGCAAGGGCCGGTCGACATAGGTTTCCACCGCGGACACACGAATCGCGCGCATGTCCGGATGATCGATAAAGGCCTGCAAAGCCGCCACTTCGGCGCTGCTGGCACCGCCCATGCGCCACGATTGTTCGAGTACGCCGCTGCGCTGCCGGCCTTCGGCGTCCAGGCCCTGGGCGATGTCGTAGTTGCGCCGGGAGGCGAAAAATCGTGGATAGGCCTCATCGGCGGCGGCGTCGAAAACCCGCGCCTGCTGCACCGCCAGGCGCACTTGCTGCGGCAGTTGCAACGCCAGCAACTCAGGGTAGCCACCCTGCACCACCAACAGCTCGGAACCGCCGTAGACCTGCTCGCTGTCGGAGTCTTCGGTCAGGTACTGCTGGCCGCAGTAACTGAGGACGTGGCCGGCGATAAAGGATTGGCCGACGCTGTAGGTGGCCACCTGTTGCAGATCCTGCTCCAGGACCACGCCTTGATTGAACTGCCGGGCGACGTCCGGTTGCGCCAGCATCTCGTCGAAGCGCTCCAGGCTCTCGATCACCTGCTGGCCGCGACCGGCGCAGGCATGGATCGGTTTCATGCGGATCGGCCCGCTGTAAAGCAAATGACTGGCCGCTGGCCGGGCGTCATTCAGGGAAAACACGCTCAGGCCGTCCAGCACCACATTGCGCACCCGCTGGGAGAACAGCGGCGCCCAGCCCGGCGGGGCCACGGCGTTCCTGTTCAACAGACCATGGGTAATGGCCTTGGTGCAGATAAAGTCATGCTCGACATACCCGCCCCACAGGTCGTCCGGCCCCTTGAGCCGCAATTGCCGGGCCGCGGCGGGGCCGACGATGGTCTGCGTCGGCAACAGGTACAGCTCGCTCTGCCCATGCACGAGCGGGTCGTAGTCACCGGCGAACTGCAACCCGAGGATCTGCGCCAGCCAGCGGGCCAGCGCGCGATTGGTCTCCACGACATGCTGCGAGGCCCCCGGATGGACCGAGTGGGCGACCACTAGCTTCTTGCGTTGCGTCGGGGTCATGCGTCCCCCTTCGTCATCGGCGTGATGAATGTACAAGACAGGGTGCAGGGATCACGCCAAGGCCAGGGGGGAAGTCGAATGCCCCCATGGAATAAGCGCTCCAGGCCATCGCTGCTGGCATTGCGCCTGTTTTATTTTGCACGATCGGCCCGCGACGCCCGGTATTTTGCACGACCCGCGGGGTCAGCCCCGCGCCAGCGGTGCCGGCGGTGTCACGCCGAAACGCGCGCGATACTCACTGGGCGCCAGCCCGGTGATCTTCTTGAAGGTGGCGCGGAACGCCCCCGGGTCCTGGTAACCGACCGTCCAGGCGATATGGTCGATGGTGCCGTTGGTGAACTCGAGCATTTCCCGTGCCTTGCCTACCCGCAAGTGTTGGCAATATTCAGTGGGCTTGAGCCCGGTGGCGGCCCGGAAGCGCCGCAGGAAGGTGCGCTCCTCCAGCCCGGCCTGCTGCGCCATGACGGCGAGGGAAACGTCCACCGCGCCATTGGCCTGCAGCCAGTGCTGCACCTTGAGGATCGCCGCGTCGCCATGGCCGAGGATCGGCGCGAAGTTACTACCGCACTGGCTGGCGCTGTCGCTGTGTTCGATCACCAGGAAACGCGCGGTGCCGCTGGCGATGCTCGGGCCCAGCAGGCGGTCGACCAGGCGCAGCCCCAGCTCGGACCAGGCCATCAGACCGGCGGTGGTGATCAGGTCGCCGTCGTCGACGATCGGCTTGTCGGCGTTCAGGCGGATGTTCGGGTAGCGCTCGGCGAACCGCTTCGCCGAGGTCCAGTGAGTGGTGGCGCTGCGGCCGTCGAGCAGGCCGCTTTCGGCCAGCAGGATCGAACCGACACAGACCCCGCCCAGGGTCGCGCCATTGGCATGCTGCTGGCGCAGCCATTGGATCAGTGCCTGCGGTGCCTGCGCCTGGGAAAAACCGGCCACCGAGGGCGGGATCAGCACCGCCAGCAATGGACCGTCAGCACCCGGGTGACTGTCGTACACCCGTACGGGCGCCTGGTCGGCCTGGGCCTGCCAGTGGCTGATGCGCAGCAGCGGCAACTGTGTGCTGCGCTGTTCGGCGGCAATGCGGTTGGCGACCTCGAACAGGTCGGTCAAGCCATGCACCGCGGCCATCTGTGCGCCGGGATAGATCAGCACGCCCAGTTCGGCAACTGCGCTTTCCATACCCATTGTCAGTTTTCCCCCTGCTATTGTCGGTGCGGCCAATCCTCGACCGGCCCGCCGGAGCCAATACTGGACTCCACAGCCAACCACTACTTCAGAGGAAACACCCATGGCCAAGCAAGCGCTCATCGTAATCGATATCCAGAACGACTACTTCCCCAACGGCAAGTGGCCCCTGGTTGGCGCCGAAGCCGCCGCCGACAACGCCGCGCGGCTGATCCAGGCCTTCCGCGACAGCGACCAGCAGGTGGTGCACATCCGCCACGAATTCACCTCCGACGGCGCACCGTTCTTCACCCCCGGCTCCAGCGGCGCGCAACTGCATCCGAAGGTCAGCAACCGCGCCGACGAGCCGGTGGTGCTCAAGCACTTCGTCAACTCGTTCCGCGAAACCGAGCTCAAGGCCATTCTTGACCAGCACGGCATCGAACAACTGGTGGTGGTCGGCAGCATGAGCCACATGTGTGTGGAAGGTACCGCCAGGGCCGCCGCCGACCTGGGCTACCCGGTGAAAGTGATCCATGACGCCTGCGCCACCCTCGACCTGGAGTTCAATGGCCAGCGAGTCGCCGCGGCACAGGTTCAGAGCGCGGTGATGTCAGCCCTGGCGTTCGCCTATGCCAGCGTCTTGTCCACCGAAGAGTTCCTTGCCGCCGAACGCGTCACTCCGGCCTGAGCCCACGGCTGCGGTGAGTTTTCCCTCACCGCAGCCGCCGTGCAGCCCGATCTTCACGGACAACCGGTGCAGAAACAGCCAGGTCCATGGCGCACGACTTACATGTTGTTTCAAGCAAGGCAACTTAACCGAACAACTTCACGAATGATTCTTACTACCAAATAAACAACCTCCCCCTTGAATAAGTCCATACAGTAAATTCGCCCATACAACTCAATAAAGACCAAACCAACAAGCCACCTATTCAATAGCCAACTAATAGTCAGTCTAAGAATAGTTATTTCAAATCCTGCCTTATCCCCCCTCCCCAAAGTATTCCCTTTATAAATTGCCGCGTTTATTTCCTTTGGTTACTTCTCTTGCATATGAAAAAAAGCAATACACTCTATAGCCGAACACCACACCAAAAAATCTTGTACTGCCCCGAACCCATTGACTAAAACCCACAAAAACAGGTCATCACAGTCAATCCACAAGACTGTTCGCAACAGTACAAACACATTATTCCCAGGCTTTCCCAACGAACCAGAAAAGCGTATTTCAGCCAGCTCGCTCGGTTTACTTGCAAAACTCTCGGCCTTGGCTAAGTTGATGACTAATCGAGATCCAAGTGTTCTCCAACGGGGCAAAAACCAATAAGAACCTTTCGAGGAATTCAATAACCGAACATCTCCCCTGCCTTACAAGCTGAACTGACACGGAATAAGTCATATCAATCAAGAGGGATGCTTGATGAAGCGCAGCTCGTTGCCTCGTGCCTTCTCGCTGAAGGGTGCGACTGAGAATTACTGGCTCTCGTTATTCCTGTTCTCGACCCTGGTGGTCGCCAGCTTCCTGCTGTTCGAACAGCAGATCCAACAGCTGCTGAATCATCTGGGCAGCTTGCTACCCACCGACCCCACGCAACGTTTAGGCCTGGCCCTGCTGCTGGTAGCCCTGCTGACGCTGGATGTGCTGCTGCCAGTACCTTCAAGCCTGGTGGCGCTGCTGGCCGTGGCAGCCCTGGGTGCCATCGGCGGCTACCTGGTGATCTTTATCGGCCTGTGCCTGGGAGCCTGCCTGGGCTACTGGCTGGGGTCAGGCTACTTTCGCCTGCTCTCCAACTGGCTCGGTCTCAGAAGCTGGCAACCCGGGCAACTGGCCTATCGCCTCAGTACCTTGTCGCTGGTCTGCCTGCGTGGTGTGCCAGTGCTGGCCGAGACCTCGGTGCTGGCCGCCGGCATGCAGCGCTACCCGCTGCGCCAGTTCCTGCTGGTCACCACCCTGGCCAACGCCGGACTGGCCCTGGCCTACAGCGCCATCGGCAGTCTGCTGGTAGAGCAGAATGCCATGCTGGCGACCATTCTCGCCAGCATGGTCCTGCCGGGTCTGTTCCTGGGCGGCCGCAGCCTGCTCAAGTCACGCGTCGCGCAGCCGCAGGGTGATCGAGCGCGCTCCCTGGAGGGTCGCTTCGAGGTGAGCTACCACTATCCGGTACTGTTCACCGACCACATCTTCCAGGCGGACAATGCCTGCCTGCACCAGCAACTCACCCGGCAGCATCCGGGGCGGACCACCGTGCTGGTGTTTGTCGACGAGCAACTGCTGCAGTGCTCCGCGCAATTGCCACAGCAGATCAGCGATTACTTCAGCGCCCACACCGCCGACCTGCATCTGCAGGCCGCGCCGATCGCGGTGCCGGCGGGGGAACTGAGCAAAACCCCGGAAGTGCTCCAGCAGTTGTATGCGCACATGCTGCAGCACGGCCTGGACCGGCACTGCTATGTGCTGGCCCTGGGCGGCGGAGCGGTACTGGACGCCGTGGGCTACGCCTGTGCCACCTTCCACCGGGGCATGCGCCTGGTCCGCATCCCGACCACGGTGCTGGCCCAGAACGACGCGGGCATCGGGGTGAAAAACGGCATCAACGCCTTCGCCCAGAAGAACCTGCTGGGGGCGTTCTACCCCGCCACGGCAGTGATCAACGACTTCCAACTGCTGCTCAGCCTGTCGCACCGGGACCAGATCGCCGGCCTCGCCGAGGCGGTGAAAGTCGCGGTGATCAAGGATCATGCGTTCTTCCAGTGGATGGAGCAGCAGGTCGAGGCCCTGGCCAGCTTCGAGCACAGCGCCAGCCGTTATGCCATCCGCCGCTGCGCCGAGTTGCACCTGGGCCATATCAATGGTGCCGGCGACCCCTTTGAACGGGGCAACGGCCGGCCTCTGGATTACGGCCACTGGGCCGCCCACAAGCTGGAAAACCTCAGTCGGCACCGCTTGCGCCATGGTGAGGCGGTGGCCGTGGGCATGGCTCTGGATGCGCTCTACGCCAACGCCATCGGCCTGCTGTCCGATGGGGAAACCCAGCGCCTGCTGCACGTGCTCGACAAGCTCGGCTTCAACCTGTGCCCCGCGGAACTGCGCCTGAAAGACGCCCAGGGTGGCTCTCTGGTGCTGCAAGGTCTGGAAGAGTTCCGCCAGCACCTGGGGGGGCAGTTGTCGATCCCGATGCTCAACCGCCTGGGCCAGTCCATCGATGTGCACCACATCGAACTGCCAGTGATGGAACAAGCCCTGTTGCGCCTGGCCAGCCTCGGCAGAGCGGACTTCGCCTGGAGCGAGGGCTGCGCGCAATGACGCCTTCAGCGCTGAGCACCTGGCTGACCCTGGGGCGGGTCTCCAACCTGCCGACGGTGTGGACCAACGCCCTGGCCGCCTCCCTGCTGGCCAGCAGCGCCACCGCCCTGGCGCCGCCCTCGTCGCTGGTCTGGACCCTGCTGCTGGTGGTGCTCTCGGCGCTCTACCTGGCGGGCATGCTGCTCAACGACCTGCTGGATGCCGACTGGGATCAGCGGCACCAGAACCCGCGCCCCATTGTCCTCGGCCTGGTCAGTCGCACTCAGGTGAGCCTGGCCACCACCGCCCTGCTGCTGTTGGCGTTACTGTCGCTGCTGGGGCTCAGCCAGTTGATCGCCCAGCCTCGCTGGCTGCTGGCCAGCGCCGGGTTGTTGCTGCTGTTCATCCTGGCCTACAACCTGCTGCACAAAAAACACCCCCACAGCGTCTGGCTCATGGGCGGCTGCCGCTCGGCCCTGTACCTGACCGCCGCCGCCAGCCTGGCCATGCCACCGCAACCGTTGTGGTTGTGCGCCGCGTTGCTGGGCGCCTACATCGCCGGCCTGACTTACCTGGCCCGGCTGGAACATAAGAACCAGCTGCTCAGCCGCCTGCCGCTGCTGCTGATGCTCAGCCCGCTGGCCCTGGTCGCTTATGCCGATAACGGCGTGTTCTGGCTGGTACTGCTGCTGTGGCTGGGCTGGTTGGGCTGGCACTACCGGCGCCATCTGGCCAACCCGCGGCAGCGGCAGATCCGTGCCTTTATCGGTGCCGGCCTGGCTGCCCTGCCACTGTTCGATGCCCTGGTGCTGGCCCTGGCCAACCAACCCCTGGGCAGCCTGCTGTGCGTACTGGTGTTTTTCCTGCTTCCTCACCTTCAACGCTGGATCAAGCCGACATGAGCATGGACGTCATTGCCCCATCCTCGAATGCGCTCGCCCCCCGCCATGCCGCCTTCGCCGAACGGCGCCGGCAGCTCGACGGACAGCTCGCCCCCGACACCCGCCGCTGGTGGCAAGAGGCCCTGGAACAACTGGCCCGGAAGCCTTCGGCCAATACCCTGGTGCTGCTCAGCAGCCAGTGCAAACGCCGCCTCGGTGACAGCCTGGTGCCCGACAGCCAAGGCTGGACCCGGAGCCAACTGGCCCGCGCGCTGTTGTTGGCGCAGCTTCTGCAACAGCAGGCCAGCGCCGATCGGTTGCCCTTGTTGCGCCAGCTGTTCCTCTGGGCCGACGACTCGGAAAAGAGCGCCCTGCTCAAGGCCCTGGACGACCTCGATAGCCAAGGCCACAGCCTCGACCTGGCGCTGCAGGCGGGGCGCACCAATAACCGCGAGGTGTTCGCCGCCATCGCCCTGGACAACCCCTTCCCGGCCCGCCACTACAACGACCGGGCCTTCAATCAACTGGTGCTCAAGAGCCTGGGCATGGGCCTGGACAGCCGCCGGATCAACGGCCTGGCCCAGCGGCGCAGCGTCGATCTCAACCAGCTGGCGCTGGACCTGATGGAGGAGCAATTGGCGGCGCAGCGCAACGTTTCCGACGGGTTGCCCCAGGCCATCGCCTTCGAGTTGTTGAGCCCGGCCCAGCGTCTGCGTCTGCGCGACCTGTGCCAGCAGCGACGACTGCCGCCGCACTGGCTCGAACACCTCCCGGCCGACGCCTGAACAAGCCAGGCACCACCACGGTTTTCTACAACCACATAAGGGACTCACCATGCTGAAGTACTTCGACCCGCATATTCATATGGTCAGCCGCACCACCGACGACTATCAGAACATGGCCGCCGCTGGCATCACCGGGGTGATCGAGCCGGCTTTCTGGCAAGGCCAGGCGCGCACCAGCGTCGGCAGCTTCATCGACTACTTCGATACCCTGCTGGGCTGGGAACGCTTTCGCGCCAGCATGTTCGGCATCCACCACTTTTGCACCATCGGCCTCAACCCCAAGGAGGCCAATGACCTGTCGCTGGCCAACGAGGTGCTGGAGATCCTGCCGCGCTATCTGGTCAAGGACGGCGTCGTGGCGGTAGGGGAAATCGGCTACGACGACATCACCCCGGAGGAAGACCGCTTTCTCGCCGCGCAACTGGAACTGGCCAGGCAGTTCAACCTGCCGGTGCTGGTGCACACCCCGCACCGCGACAAGATCGGCGGCACCAAGCGCACCCTGGCAGTGATCCGCGAAGTGGGCATCGCCGAACATCTGGTGATCATCGATCACCTCAACGAACTGACCCTGCCCCTGGTGCTCGACAGCGACTGCTGGCGCGGGCACTCCATCTACCCCAACACCAAGATGTCGGAGCAGCGCATGGTGGCCCTGCTCAAGGAGTACGGCACCGAGAAAATGGTGGTCAACAGCGCCGCCGACTGGGGCATCAGCGATCCGCTCAAGGTGCCCAAGACCGGACAGGCCATGCTCGCCGCCGGCTTCAGCGAGGCCCAGGTGGAGCAGGTGCTGTTCCACAACCCGGTGGATTTCTTCGCCCAGAGCGGGCAGTTGGACAAGCAGTGGGTGAGTGCCCCGCTGCCCATCGACCAGCGTCGTCAGTGGCAGGACAACTCCGCCCTGCGCGGCCAGGAACCGGTGGTCAAATGAGCGCTCGTCGGGGCTGGAGCGCCGCCCGGATCGGCTATTGCAGCAACGTGCACCCAGCCCCCGACCTGGCCACGCTGAGCGCCTCGATCGAGACGCACTTCCAGGGCGTGCGCCAGCAACGCGGCCTGCCCGAACAGGACAGCGGGTTGTGGATCAGCGCCCAGGCGGCGGCCGAGCTGCAACAGCCGCAGGCCCTCATGGGATTTCTCAGGCTGTTGCGGCACAGCGGGCTGCGCCTGACTTCGCTCAATGGCTTTCCCTACGGCCAGTTCCACCAGGGCGCGGTGAAAGCCGAAGTCTATCTGCCCAACTGGGCCGACCCGCAGCGCCTGGAGTACAGCCTGCAACTGGCGCGGATCCTGGCCGCGGCCCTGCCGCAGGATTGCCCCAAAGGGGTGATTTCCAGCGTGCCGCTGGGGTATGCCGCCACCTGGAGCCTGGCCCACCGGCAACGGGCCGAGCAACAGCTGCGCCAGCTGACCCAGGCCCTGGCCAGGCTGCGCCGGGAGACCGGCAAGCAGATCCTGTTCTGCCTGGAAATGGAGCCCGACTGCGTGCTGGAGCACACCGACCAGGCCATCGAATTCTTCCGCCGCTGGCAAGCCACGGATCCCCATCATGAACATCTGGCCCTGTGCTTCGATGTCTGCCATCAAGCCGTGGTCTTCGAGCATTGCCATGACGCCCTGGAGCGGCTGCGCCAGGCCGGTGTGCCGGTGGGCAAGATCCAGCTCTCCAATGCCCTGATCTGCCGCCTGCCGGAAGCGGACCCGCTGCGGCGCCAGCAGGTGCTGACGGCCCTGGGGGACTTTGTCGAGGCCACCTACCTGCATCAGGTCAAAGCCCGGGACCACCAGGGCCGCCTGCTGGCCTGGCCGGACCTGCCCGCCGCGCTGCAGGCCGGCGAGCTGGCGTCCTGCCCCGAGCTGCGCATTCATTTCCATGTGCCGCTATTCAGCGAGCAGTTGTTGCTGCCCGAACTCAGCGGCAGCCAGAGCACGCTGTTGCAGACCTTCGATTACCTGGCGGAACACCCGGAAGTGCGCCCGGTACTGGAGGTGGAAACCTACAGCTGGAATGTGCTGCCCGCTCCGCTGCGGCCACAGACCGAACAGGCGCTGCTCCAAGGCATCGTTGCCGAGTTGCGCTGGGTCGAAGGGCAATTACGCGAGCGGCAACTGCTGAGCGCCCCATCCCCCGCGCAGGAGGCCTGCCCCCATGGTCTCTGAAACGAGCTGCCCACCGCTGTTGCTGATCAATGTGGTCGGGTTGACGCCGAGCCTGCTGGGCGAGGCCACGCCACGGATCAATGCCCTGCTGCGCAACGCCGCGATGACCAGCCTGCAACCGGTGTTCCCGGCCGTGACCTCGACCGTGCAGGCCTCGCTGCTGACCGGCCTGACGCCCGCGGAACACGGCATCGTCGGCAACGGCTGGTACTTTCGCGACCAGGCCGAAGTGCGCTTCTGGCTGCAATCCAACGCCCTGGTCCAGGGGGAAAAGGTCTGGCAGACCCTCAAGCGCCAGCGCCCCGACTTTCGCTGCAGCCAGTTGTTCTGGTGGTTCAACATGCACGCAGAGGTGGATGCGGCCATCACTCCACGCCCCCATTACCCGGCCGATGGGCGCAAGGTGTTCGGGCTCTATTCGACGCCCGCCAGCCTGCACCAGACCCTCGAGCGGCAGATCGGCGAGTTTCCCTTCCCCGGTTTCTGGGGGCCCGCGGCGGGCATCGCCTCCAGCCGCTGGATCGTCGATTGCGCCATGGCCGAGTTCCAGCTCAACCGACCCGACCTGCAACTGATCTACCTGCCGCACCTGGATTACAGCCTGCAACGCCTGGGCCCCCAAGACCCGTCGATCGCCGACGAGGTCCGCGCCATCGACCAGCAGGTGGGGCGCCTGCTGAGCTTCGCCCAAGCCCAGGGCGCCAGGGTGATGCTGCTCTCCGAATACGGCATCGAGGCGGTCCGGCAATCGGTGTCGATCAACCGCCTGCTGCGCCGTGAAGGATGGCTGCAGGTCCGCCAGTCGCTGAGCTGGGAATTGCTCGACCCTGGCGCCAGCGCCGCCTTCGCCGTGGTGGACCATCAGATCGCCCATGTCTACGTGAAACGCGCCGAGGACGTGGCCCGGGTCAAGGCGCTATTGCAGCGCCAGCCGGGCATCGAGCAGGTGCTGGACAAGCCCGCGCAACGGGACTGGCAACTGGACCACGAGCGCAGCGGCGAACTGGTGGCGGTGGCCGCGGCCGGCTACTGGTTCGATTACCGCTACTGGCTCGACGACTGCCTGGCCCCCGACTTCGCCCGCACCGTGGACATCCACCGCAAGCCGGGCTACGACCCGCTGGAACTGTTCATCGATCCGGCCATCCGCTTTCCGAAACTGCGAGCGGCGCGGCGCCTGCTGCAGAAGAAACTCGGCTTTCGCTACTACATGGACCTGATCCCCCTGGATACCCGGCTGGTCCGCGGCAGCCATGGACGCTTGCCGGCCAGCCGCGCGACCGCTCCGCTGCTGATCACCAATTGCGGTCTGTCGTTGCCGGACCAGCTTCCGGCCACGGCAGTCAAGCAACTGCTCCTGCAGTACTTCCTGGAGCGCCCCCACCACGACCCGGCCAATGCCAAGGAGCTTCCATGCGGCGAGCCATCTCTATAACAGTTCTGAGTGCCGTGGCCGGTTTGGCCCAGGCCCAGAGCGCCAGCCCTTACGACTGCAGCAATTTCTTCACCTACGGGACCAACGTCGAGAAGACCCGCAGCGACTTCCTCGCCAGTCCCGAGACCCAGGCCTGGAACTGGTTCGTCTGCCTCAACCAGCCGTCCGCCCAGGGCAGCCCCAACCGGGTCTGGGAAGGGCTCAAGCCCTCGAGTCAGGTGTTCCTGCCCAATGGTGCTCCGCCCCAGCCCTACCTCCCGGAGCAGCCCGCGCCCGACGCAGTCCTGGAACAGGCCCGGCAACTGGGGATGAACCTCGACCGGACCTTCCATGACCTGGACAGCACGCTACAGGTGGACGGCCTGCCCCTGCTGATGGGCGGCCAGGTACCGGCAGCGCAACGGGGCCAGCCGGTGCGTTTTCTCTTGCAGATGGGCCAGGGCACCTTCGACTACATCGTGCAGAAACAGGTCTACAACATGAACGGTCAGTACGCGCTGACCAGCAACCTGAAATTTCCCGAGACCTCCTGGGAGGTAAAAACCTCGTGGATCTGGATCGGCACCGATGCCACGTTCAAGCAACAGCTGGAAAACGACGGCTACTACGTCATCCAGGCCTACTACCCCCACCAGAACCAGTATCAGGTCGGCTATGCCGCGCTCAGCGGCATGCACGTGATCAACAAGCTGAGTCCCGAGTGGATCTGGACCACCTTCGAGAACGTCAACAACCACAAGTACACCGTGACCAACGCCGTGCCGGCCACCCCGATGACCAACACCACCGGGCCGACGCCCCCCTCCATACCAGTCAACAGCAGCTTCCAGGGCAACTACCCCTACCTCTCGAAGTACGAGTTGATCGGGGTCGAATTCCAACCCGTGACCCAGGTGCTGGCCAATTCGCAACTGGAGTCGGCCTTCCAGGACACCTCATCGTGCCTGGCCTGCCACGGTACCGCGGCCTACTCGAAACAGAAGGGTTACTTCAATTTCGCGATGAAAGAGGACGGCGGGATCGTCTACCCCACCACCCCGCTGCCGGCTTCGGACTTCGCCGATTACAACAAACTGGACTTTGTCTGGTCGCTTAAACGCGCCCAGTGGCAACGCTAAGGAGCCTGACATGAGCGTATTGAACTTCCCCCGCATCTACCTCAACGGCCATATGTTCTGGAACCCGCCAACGGCCAACAACAACGATGCACTGCCGCTCTATGACGCGGTCAGGATGGACCTCAACTGGCAGTTCCTGAACTACTACGACATCAATCCCCAGAACGCCCCCGAAGCGCTGATGCCCTGGACCATCCAGCCGTTGTCCAGTACCCAGGTACCTCGCTATGTATTGCAGGTGCCGACCAATGCCGGGGCCTTCCGCAATCCGTTCATGCCCGCCGAATGGGACCTGTTCGGCGACAATGCCTGCGGCACCGTAAGCTACAAGGACACTCAGTCAACGATCATTGGTGGCGAGCTCCAGGCCAATACCTACATCGACCGGGACCCGCTGGTCAGCAAGAGCTTTCAGTTGCTCGGCAACCCCTTTGGCAGCCAGGCGCCCACGCCCGCCCGCTTCGTCGATATCAGCCCCTGGCAGAACACCTTCACCGCGCTGTATTTCGACAAGCTGGTGCTGGGCGACGCCCAGTGCGGCCTGACCCTCAACCGCCAGTACCGGATGCTCGACCGCTTCCTGAACTTCAACTGGGCATCCACCTTCGGCGGCCTGAGCTATGTGACGACCACCTGGCAGACCTGCTTTGCGAGGGAAAACCTGGACTGGGCCGTCGGCGATTCGCTCCTGCTGCAACAACTCCAGCAGCAGATGATCGAGCAAGGCGCCAAGGGGCTGATGTTCCGCTTCTCCACCTACCTGACCTACTACGACAAGAACGGCGTGTTCAACGACTTCCCGCCGGTCAATACCCATTCCAGCAACCCCGAGGACGTGGCCCAGGTGCAGCGGATGTATGAGCAGGGGCTGAACAACGTCGCCGATATTTTCTACAACCCGGCCTACAGCAGCACGGCGGGTACCCTGGGCCTGTGGTTCGACGACGAATTCCCCACCGCCCCGGCTGGCCGGCGCCTGGTCCCGGCGGAGCCGGTGCCGGTCTACAAGACCACGCCTGGCGATATGCAAGACACCAAGGCCACGCTGGGCGTGATCCCTGTCCAGATCACCGACGACACCCTGTCGCTGGACCTGTCCAACGGCTTTCCGTTCTATCCGGTCGATCCCAAGGCCCCCATCGCGGTGGCCGAGAAATTCAATGCCGGCATCCTCCACCTGGGGGTGCGCCAGCAAGACCGGTTCATCTCCGCCGTCATGATCACCTACCCCCAGTACCGTCAGTCGGCCTTCAACCAGCGCTCAGGCATTCTCGACCTGCCCCTGACTGTCGAGCAAAAGAACCTGCTCGAGAGCGGCCCCCTGGAACTGCAACAACTGCTGGCAAGCGCCGAACCGGTGATCGCCGCCACCCAGCGGCAGTGGACCGCCGAAGTGGTCGAGAGTGGCGGATTCATCGATGTGGGCGACCACAAGACGCTGACGATCATGGTGCAGAAGGACGGCAAGCCCGCGCCGGAGGGCACCGAGCTACTGGTCGCCGAATACGGCAACGCCTATATGGTGACCACCAGCGACTATTACCTGGCATTCAGCAACGAAGCCGACTTCACCCTGTTCTACGATTACCCGGAAGAACCTACGCTGAATCGCTCCAACCGGCCGCAGTTCATCGACACGCCGGTGGCTGTCAGCTATCTGGCCACTGGCAGCGGCCGCCGGCTCACGGACAGGCGCACGGTCGTCACCTCCAATACCGTGCCGGAGGGAGAACCGGTCGGTTATCAGCAGTTCCTCGACCAACCCATTACCGTCAACCTGCGCCCCTGCCTGGTTTTCGACAATGCCATCGCCCAGACCGGAACCCTGCGCGACGAAACGGCTACCAGCAGCGTCAACTACAGCATCGCCAGGATCCGCACCGACGCCAGCGGTGTCGCCCGACTGGGAATCAGGGCAGAAGCACCGGGTTTCCCTACCCTGCGTTTCTTCCTGCCCGAAAGCGGCAAGATGCCCGCCGTGCCCTTCAGCTTCAACTACTCCGAGGCCTACACCGACTGCCTCGCGCCTTTGCGGGTGCTGCCGCTGGAGCCGAAGCTGCAGCAGGACTTCATCGACTACTGGAACACCATCTACCGGGACCTGAACGCCAGCCAGCTGATGTGGAACAACTTCATCTACCCGCAGATCCTGCAGCCTTTCTATTACCTGTACCCGATCATGAACAAGTTCATGCCGCTCAACTCCCAGCAGCGCGTGGAAGGCGCCATCGACCAGTTGATCGTGCTGATCAGCAAGGAGTACCAGGAAGAAAGCACGCTCTCGATGCCCATCACCCGTGACATGTCGCAGAGCCGGCGGGCCGTGCTGGAGCTTTGGGCCAACGCCCTGGTGAAACACAATTACCCGCCGATGCCCCTGAGCATGAAGGACTTCCCCCCCTGCTGACAGGAACCCCGTACCGGGAACACCGGGTGACACAGCGTCACCCGGCACTTCACAGGAGTGCCGCCATGAACGTCTGTCTCTTGCGCCGCCTGTTGCCATTGCTCCTGCTGTTCTGTCCCTGGGCTTTCGCCGGGCAGGACAGCAGCGAGCCCTGGCAGCCGCCGCTATGAACCGACCCAATGCCAACTGGAGAGAACCGATGACAGCTCCCCTACGGATTCCCCCCCGGCCCCGTGAAGACTTGCGTGCGCACACGGTCATTCGCGAGAACCTGCTCAACCCCCGGGGCCTCTGTCTGCAAGCCGATGGCAGCCTGCTGCTGGCCGAAGCCGGCTCCGGGCGGCCGGACCAGCCGTTCAGTGGGCGCATCAGCCGGCTGCGCCCCGACCCGCACCGGACGGGTGCCTACCTGATGCCCGAAACGCTGGCCCATGGCTTTCGCTCCATGAACATGCAGGCACGCATGCTGCGCGACGAAATCCTGGGGCTGTCGGATATCGCCTGCGGCGCGGGGCGTTGCCTGGCCAGCCTGACCGACTACGTCGAAGGCTCGAAAGTCCTGGACCTGGCCTGTAGCCCTCCCGAGCCTCTGTTTCACAGCCGCGGCAACCTCAACGCCCTGTGCTATCACCCCACGCGTCATCGCTGGCTGGCAGTCAAACCCGATAGCAACCAACTGGTGGAGTTCAGCGGCACCGGCGAGGAGCGGGTCCTGGTCGAGCTGCCCGACCTGGGCCAGGATCAGGATGCGGTGCCCGTTACCCTGGTCTACGAACCGACCACCGGCGCCATGCTGATCAGCCTGTTCTCCGGCGAGTTGCACCAGGACCCGAGTCGCCGGGGCATCGACTTCGCCGACCAGGCCGGCCAGGTGATCCGGGTCTGGCCGGAAAGCGGCCACAGCGAAGTCCTGATCGAAGGCCTACAACTGCCCACCGGCCTGGCACTGACCCCGACAGGACAACTGCTGGTGCTGGAACTCTGCGACCGTCTGCTGCAACCGCTGCTCACGGACTGGGACGGCGAATGCCTGCACGGCGGCTTCGCCCGCTTCAGCGGTCGCCTGCTGTGCTGCAACCTGCAGACAAGAGAAGTGAGTGTCCTCGCCCAGGGCCTGGATACCCCGTCCAACCTGTGCCTGGTACCGGGGGCCGCGCTGATCAGCGAAGGCATGGGCTTGAGTGGCCGCCCCTTGCCCACCCCCGACGGCCCGCCCGTCCCCTTGACCGGTAGGCTGCGGCGAGTCGAACTCTAAAGCGGCGACACCAGGCCGGTGTTTCGAGCGGCCAAAAAAAACGGAGCCCATCAAGGGCTCCGTTTTTCACTCATGACCTGCGTTCCGAGGGATCAGAACGGAATATCGTCATCGAAGCTGTCGTCGAAGTTCTGCGCCGGCTGTGGCGAGGACTGCTGAGGCGCTGGACGCGATTCACGTTGTGGCGCCTGCGAAGGCTGCGGACGCGACTGCTGCGGACGTGGCGCGGAGTTGCCCATGCCCTGACCCTGGTCGCCCTGAGGACGGCCGCCCAGCAGCTGCATGGTGCCCTGCATGTCGACGATGATTTCAGTGGTGTAACGCTTGATGCCGTCTTTTTCCCACTCGCGGGTCTGCAGCTTGCCTTCGATGTAGACCTGCGAGCCTTTGCGCAGGTACTCGCCGGCGATTTCCGCAACCTTGCCGAACATCGACACACGGTGCCACTCGGTCTTCTCGACCTTCTGACCGGTCTGCTTGTCGGTCCATTGTTCGCTGGTGGCCAGACTCAGGTTGGTCACGGCGTTACCGTTAGGCAGGTAGCGAACTTCAGGATCCTGGCCGCAAGTGCCGACCAATATGACTTTGTTAACCCCACGGGCCATAACGTTCTCCTAGGCTTCGCACGCCGATCGGGCTGGGTTGACCAGCTGCTCGAGGGTCGCGCGATCCAATAATTCGGTGTCCAATTTGATGTAAATGGCGGCTTCTTCGGCCACCATCACTGCATCTGTTACCCCAACAACGGCCTTCAGGCGCTCGACCAGACCGGCTTCGCGGATCGCTTCGGGCGATAACGGCAAGCGCAGGCTCGTCACGTAAGGTGGTTCGCGCATGGTAACAGCAAAGGCCAGCCAGAGTGCAGCCAACCCTGCGCAACCCAGGAATACAACCGACAAACCGCCATGCTGGAACAACCAGCCGCCGAGAATGCCGCCCAGCGCCGAACCGAGGAACTGGCTGGTGGAATAGACCCCCATGGCCGTGCCCTTGCCGCCGGCCGGTGAAACCTTGCTGATCAGCGACGGCAGCGAAGCTTCCAGCAGGTTGAACGCGGTGAAGAACACCACCGTGCCGATCACCAGCGCCTGCAGGTTGTCGCCGAACTCCCAGAAGAATAGCTCGGTGAGCAGCAGCGTACTGACCGCGCCCAGCAGAACTCGTTTCATTTTGCGTTTCTTCTCGCCGTAGATGATGAACGGGATCATGGCGAAGAAGGAGATCAACAACGCGGTGAGGTAGACCCACCAGTGCTGCTCCTTGGGCAGGCCGGCTTTTTCCACCAGGGCCAGCGGCAAGGCGACGAAGCTCGACATCAGCATCGCGTGCAACACGAAGATACCAAGATCCAGGCGCAGCAGGTCCGGGTGCTTGAGCGTCGGCAACAGGGCCTGGCGCGCGACCCCGGATTCGCGGTGCTGCAACGGGCCGGTCGAGTGCGGCACCATGAAGGCGACGATGAAAATGCCCAGCAGCGCCATGCCGCCGGTGGCGAAGAACAGCCCGGGCAAGCCGAAAGCGCGGGTCAGCAGCGGGCCGGCCACCATGGCCACGGCAAAGGACAGGCCGATGGTCATGCCGATCATGGCCATGGCCTTGGTGCGGTGCTGCTCGCGGGTCAGGTCCGACAACAGCGCCATGACCGCCGCGGAAATCGCCCCGGCACCCTGCAGGATGCGCCCGGCGATCACGCCCCAGATCGAATCGGCGTTGGCCGCCAGCACACTGCCCAGGGCAAAGACGATCAGCCCCAGGTAAATCACCGGGCGACGGCCGATGCGGTCGGAAATGATCCCGAACGGGATCTGGAAAATCGCCTGGGTCAGGCCGTAAGCGCCGATCGCCAACCCGATCAGGGCCGGGGTCGCTCCCGCCAGGTCCATCCCATAGGTCGCCAGGACCGGCAACACCATGAACATGCCAAGCATACGGAAGGCGAACACCAGGGCCAGACCGCTTGCCGCGCGGGTCTCGGCGCCACTCATGCGCTCGCTGTGGGGATCATGCATGGAAAAACCTCGTGTGAACCGGCGGCGATTCTACCAGTCCGATCGATTGACGGGGTATATGGCGACGCTTTGCCGCGCAGGTTTCATCTACGGCTGCACAGACCTCATTTGATAGTGTGCATCCATCCAGTATTTGCCCTTATACTCCTACGTTTTCGACGCCCGCCGAGCGAGGCCACTTTGGACAAGATCCTGATTCGTGGGGCCCGAACCCACAACCTGAAGAACATCGACCTGACCCTGCCACGGGACAAACTGATCGTCATCACCGGCCTGTCCGGATCCGGCAAATCGTCCCTGGCGTTCGACACGCTGTACGCCGAAGGCCAGCGTCGTTATGTCGAGTCGCTGTCGGCCTATGCCCGGCAATTCCTGTCGATGATGGAAAAACCCGATGTCGACACCATCGAAGGTTTGTCGCCGGCAATTTCCATCGAGCAGAAATCCACCTCGCACAACCCGCGCTCCACCGTGGGCACCATCACCGAGATCTACGACTACCTGCGCCTGCTATATGCCCGCGTGGGTACGCCACGCTGCCCGGATCACGACATCCCGCTGGAAGCCCAGACCGTCAGCCAGATGGTCGACCTGGTGCTGGCCCAGCCGGAAGGCAGCAAGCTGATGCTGCTGGCGCCGGTGATTCGCGAGCGCAAGGGCGAGCACCTGTCGGTCTTCGAGGAACTGCGCGCCCAGGGCTTCGTCCGTGCCCGGGTCAACGGCAAGCTCTACGAGCTGGATGAGCTGCCGAAGCTGGATAAACAGAAGAAGCACTCGATCGATGTGGTGGTCGACCGCTTCAAGGTCCGCGCCGACCTGCAGCAGCGTCTGGCCGAGTCGTTCGAGACCGCGCTGAAGCTGGCCGACGGTATCGCCCTGGTAGCGCCGATGGACGACGAGCCCGGCGAAGAAATCATCTTCTCCGCGCGCTTCGCCTGCCCGATCTGTGGTCACGCCATCAGCGAACTGGAACCCAAGCTGTTCTCCTTCAACAACCCGGCCGGTGCCTGCCCGACCTGCGATGGCCTGGGGGTCAAGCAGTTCTTCGACATCAAGCGCCTGGTCAATGGCGAGCTGACCCTGGCCGAGGGGGCGATTCGCGGCTGGGACAGGCGTAACGTCTATTACTTCCAGATGCTTGGCTCGCTGGCATCGCATTACGGCTTCAGCCTGGAAGTGCCGTTCAACCAGCTGCCGGCCGACCAGCAGAAGGTCATTCTCAACGGCAGCGGCACGCAGAACGTCGACTTCAAGTACCTCAACGATCGTGGCGATATCGTCAAACGCTCCCACCCGTTCGAAGGCATAGTGCCGAACCTGGAACGCCGCTACCGCGAGACCGAATCGGCCACCGTGCGCGAGGAGCTGGCCAAGTTCCTCAGCACCCAGCCGTGCCCGGATTGCCGTGGCACCCGCCTGCGTCGCGAAGCCCGCCACGTGTGGGTCGGCGAGAAGACGTTGCCGGCCGTTACCAGCCTGCCGATCGGCGATGCCACCGATTACTTCGGCACCCTGTCGCTAACCGGACGCCGTGGCGAGATTGCCGACAAGATCCTCAAGGAAATCCGCGAGCGTCTGCAGTTCCTGGTCAATGTCGGCCTGGATTACCTGACCCTGGATCGCAGCGCCGATACTCTGTCCGGCGGCGAGGCGCAGCGTATTCGTCTGGCCAGCCAGATCGGCGCCGGCCTGGTGGGGGTGATGTACATCCTCGACGAACCCTCCATCGGCCTGCACCAGCGCGACAACGATCGCTTGCTGGGCACCCTGAAACACCTTCGGGATATCGGCAATACGGTGATCGTGGTCGAACACGACGAGGACGCCATTCGCCTGGCCGACTATGTGGTGGACATCGGCCCGGGCGCTGGCGTGCATGGCGGACAGATCGTCGCCGAGGGCACTCCCGACGAGGTGATGTCCCATCCCGATTCGCTGACCGGCAAATACCTGTCAGGGCGCGTGAAAATCGCCGTGCCGGCCAAGCGTACGCCGCGCAACAAGAAGCTTTCTCTGTCCCTAAAAGGGGCTCGCGGCAACAACTTGCGCAACGTCGACCTGGAGATTCCGATCGGCCTGCTGACCTGCGTGACCGGTGTCTCCGGTTCGGGCAAGTCGACCCTGATCAACAACACCCTGTTCCCCCTCAGCGCTACGGCGCTGAACGGCGCGACCACGCTGGAAGCCGCTGCGCACGACAGCATCAACGGCCTGCAGCACCTGGACAAGGTGGTCGATATCGATCAAAGCCCGATCGGTCGTACCCCGCGCTCCAACCCGGCGACCTATACCGGGCTGTTCACGCCGATCCGCGAACTGTTTGCCGGGGTACCCGAATCGCGCTCGCGCGGCTACGGTCCGGGCCGCTTCTCCTTCAACGTCAAGGGCGGACGCTGCGAAGCCTGCCAGGGCGACGGCCTGATCAAGGTGGAAATGCACTTCCTGCCGGACATCTACGTGCCGTGCGATGTGTGCAAGAGCAAGCGCTACAACCGCGAAACCCTTGAGATCAAGTACAAGGGCAAGAGCATCCACGAGGTCCTGGAAATGACCATCGAGGAAGCGCGGGAGTTCTTCGACCCGGTGCCGGCGCTGGCGCGCAAGCTGCAGACGCTGATGGACGTGGGGCTTTCCTACATCAAGCTGGGGCAGTCGGCGACGACCTTGTCCGGCGGTGAGGCGCAGCGGGTCAAGCTGTCTCGCGAGCTGTCCAAACGTGACACCGGCAAGACCCTCTACATCCTCGACGAGCCAACCACCGGCCTGCACTTTGCCGATATCCAGCAGTTGCTGGACGTTCTGCATCGCCTGCGTGACCACGGCAACACCGTGGTGGTGATCGAACACAACCTGGACGTGATCAAGACCGCCGACTGGCTGGTGGACCTGGGGCCGGAAGGCGGTTCCAAGGGCGGACAGATCATTGCCGAGGGTACGCCGGAGCAGTTGGCAGAAATGCCGCAATCCCATACCGGCTACTACCTCAAGCCACTGCTGACCCGCGACCGGGCCTGAGCCCAATGAAAAAGCCCCTGCCATTGTGAAATGGCAGGGGCTTTTTTGTGCTCGTCAGTCCTGCATTTGCCTGCAGGCGCGGGCTAGAACATCAGAACTGCGACTGCAGGTAGTTTTCCAGACCGATCGACTTGATCAAGCCCAACTGCTTTTCCAGCCAGTAGGTATGGTCTTCTTCGGTATCGGCCAACTGCACACGCAGGATGTCGCGGCTGACATAGTCCTTGTGCTTCTCGCACAGTTCGATGCCTTTGCACAGTGCAGCGCGGACCTTGTACTCCAGGCGCAGGTCGGCGGCGAACATGTCCGGCACGGTGGTACCGATATCCAGATCGTCAGGGCGCATGCGTGGCGTGCCCTCGAGCATCAGGATGCGACGCATCAATGCATCGGCATGTTGAGTCTCTTCTTCCATCTCATGATTGATGCGCTCGTAGAGCTTGCTGAAGCCCCAGTCCTCATACATGCGCGAGTGGATGAAATATTGGTCACGCGCCGCCAGTTCGCCCGTCAGCAACGTGTTGAGGTAATCGATTACGTCCGGGTGACCTTGCATCGCCCTACATCTCCCTGCTTGAAAGTCTGTATTTTGAACCAAGCTGACTTGCAGGTCACTGGAAAAACGCTAACAAAGTGAAGATTTTCAGAGAAAAGTAGCCGAAAAAACGCAAAAACCGCCCGAATGAGGGCGGTTCTGCTTCTCGTTTAGACTTAGTTAAGCTGTACGCCCAACGCCTTTGCGATTCCTTCTCCATAAGCCGGGTCAGCCTTGAAGAAATGCTGCAGTTGACGCTGAACCACGTCCGAGCTGACACCCGCCATTGCGCCGGCGATGTTGTTGATCAACAGGGCTTGCTGCTGATCATTCATCAGGCGGAACAGAGCGCCTGCATGGCTGTAGTAGTCGGTGTCTTCGCGGTGATCGTAACGGTCCGCCGCACCGCTGAGGGCCAGCGCCGGCTCCGCGTAGCGAGGAGCCTGCTTCGGCGCATCGGCGTAGCTGTTCGGCTCATAGTTCGGTGCCGCGCCACCATTGCTGCCAAACGCCATGGAGCCGTCGCGCTGGTAGCTGTTCACCGGGCTGCGCGGGGCGTTGACCGGCAGTTGCTGGTGGTTGGTGCCGACACGATAGCGATGAGCATCGGCGTAAGCGAATACGCGGCCTTGCAGCATGCGGTCCGGCGACAGGCCGACGCCTGGAACCATGTTGCTAGGACCAAAGGCAGCCTGCTCGACTTCCGCGAAGTAGTTCAGCGGGTTGCGGTTCAACTCCAGCTCACCGACCTCGATCAGCGGGAACTCCTTCTGCGACCAGGTCTTGGTCACGTCGAACGGGTTCTCGTAGTGAGCGGCAGCCTCAGCCTCGGTCATGATCTGAATGCATACGCTCCATTTCGGGAAGTCGCCGCGCTCGATCGCGTTGAACAGGTCACGTTGGGCGTAATCCGGATCGGTACCCGCCAGGCGGGCAGCCTCGGCCGGCGCCAGGTTCTTGATGCCCTGCTGGGTCTTGTAGTGCCATTTCACCCAGTGACGCTCGCCCTTGGCGTTGATCAAGCTGTAGGTGTGGCTACCGAAACCGTGCATATGACGATAGCCGTCCGGAATCCCGCGATCCGAGAACAGGATGGTGACCTGGTGCAGCGCCTCGGGAGAGTGTGACCAGAAGTCCCACATGGCCTGGCCGCTCTTCAGGTTGCTCTGCGGCAGACGTTTCTGGGTGTGGATAAAGTCGGGAAACTTCAGTGGATCGCGAATGAAGAACACAGGCGTGTTGTTGCCGACGATGTCCCAGTTACCTTCTTCGGTATAGAACTTCAGGGCAAAACCGCGCGGGTCGCGTTCGGTATCAGCCGAACCACGCTCGCCACCTACGGTGGAGAACCGCAGGAAGGTAGGAGTCTGCTTACCCACGGACTCGAAAAGCTTGGCGCTGGTGTATTCGGTGATGTCGCGGGTCACTGTGAAAGTGCCATAGGCACCCGAGCCCTTGGCGTGTACGCGACGTTCAGGAATGTTTTCACGGTTGAAGTGGGCAAGCTTCTCGATCAGGTGAAAATCATCGAGCAGCAGCGGGCCACGAGGGCCAGCAGAACGGGAATTCTGGTTATCGGCGACTGGAGCGCCACTTGCGGTGGTAAGCGTTTTGTTTTGGCTCATGCTCAATCTTCCTCTGTCAGTCTTGGAACTGCCGGCTAATCGGCTGACGAGGAGTATCGACCATCAAGATGACAGCATCAAATGCATTAAATGATTACTATCGATAGAAATTTTCTAATACAGCAGACACAAAAAACCGGGCACTAGGCCCGGTTCTTTGTATTTGACGTCTTACTCAGCGGATACAGCTTCACCGCCGACAGCACGATCAACCAACTCGACGTACGCCATAGGCGCGTTGTCGCCAGCGCGGAAACCGCACTTGAGGATGCGCAGGTAGCCACCCTCACGGGTAGCGTAACGCTTGCCCAGGTCGTTGAAGAGCTTACCAACGATAGCTTTCGAACGAGTACGGTCGAAAGCCAGACGGCGGTTAGCCAGGCTGTCTGTCTTGGCCAAAGTGATCAGCGGCTCAGCAACGCGGCGCAGTTCTTTAGCTTTCGGCAGTGTAGTTTTGATCAGCTCGTGCTCGAACAGCGACACCGCCATGTTTTGGAACATGGCCTTGCGGTGCGAGCTGGTGCGGCTCAGGTGACGACCACTTTTACGATGACGCATGGTTCATTCCTTACCAAACACAACGTTCGGTGATTACGACGATCAGGCAGTCGCCTTGTCGTCCTTCTTAAGACTTGCAGGCGGCCAGTTGTCGAGGCGCATGCCGAGGGACAGACCGCGGGAGGCCAGAACGTCCTTGATTTCGGTCAAGGATTTCTTGCCAAGGTTCGGAGTCTTCAACAGCTCTACTTCGGTACGCTGAATCAGGTCGCCGATGTAGTAAATGTTTTCCGCCTTAAGGCAGTTAGCCGAACGTACAGTCAGTTCCAGATCGTCAACCGGGCGAAGCAGGATCGGATCGATCTCGTCTTCCTGCTCGATTACCACTGGCTCACTGTCACCTTTGAGGTCGACGAATGCAGCCAACTGCTGTTGCAGGATGGTTGCAGCACGACGGATAGCCTCTTCAGGATCCAGGGTACCGTTGGTTTCCAGATCAATAACCAGCTTGTCCAGGTTGGTACGCTGCTCGACACGGGCGTTTTCCACCACGTATGCGATACGGCGAACCGGGCTGAACGAAGAGTCAAGCTGCAAGCGACCGATGCTGCGGCTTTCGTCTTCATCGCTCTGACGCGAGTCTGCCGGTTCATAACCACGACCACGAGCTACTACGAGCTTCATGTTCAGGGCGCCGTTAGACGCCAGGTTAGCGATTACGTGATCGGGGTTAACGATCTCGACATCATGATCCAGCTGAATATCGGCAGCGGTAACCACCCCCGAACCCTTCTTCGACAAGGTCAGCGTAACTTCGTCACGGCCGTGCAGCTTGATAGCCAGACCTTTAAGGTTCAACAGGATTTCAATTACGTCTTCCTGTACACCTTCGATGGCGCTGTACTCGTGGAGCACACCGTCAATCTCGGCCTCGACTACTGCACAGCCGGGCATTGAGGACAACAGGATGCGGCGCAGCGCGTTGCCCAGGGTGTGGCCAAAACCACGCTCGAGAGGCTCGAGGGTGATCTTGGCGCGGGTTGGACTGACAACCTGCACATCAATATGGCGGGGTGTCAGGAACTCATTTACCGAAATCTGCATGGATGCACCTATTTTCTAGCCCTTACTTGGAGTAGAGCTCGACAATCAGGCTTTCGTTGATGTCGGCGGACAGATCACTGCGAGCTGGAACGTTCTTGAAAACGCCCGATTTCTTCTCAGTGTCTACTTCTACCCATTCTACGCGGCCACGTTGGGCACACAGATCGAGAGCTTGGACAATGCGAAGTTGGTTTTTTGCTTTCTCGCGAACAGCAACCACGTCACCAGCACGAACCTGGTAGGACGGAACGTTAACGGTCTGACCGTTTACGCTGATCGACTTGTGCGATACCAGCTGACGGGATTCGGCACGAGTCGAACCGAAGCCCATACGGTATACAACGTTGTCCAGACGGCATTCGAGCAGTTGCAGCAGGTTTTCACCGGTTGCACCCTTCTTGCCAGCAGCTTCTTTGTAGTAGCCGCTGAATTGACGCTCGAGAACGCCGTAGATACGACGGACCTTCTGCTTTTCACGCAGTTGGGTGCCGTAGTCGGACTGGCGACCGCGGCGCTGGCCGTGGATACCAGGTGCTGCTTCGATGTTGCACTTGGATTCGATAGCGCGCACGCCGCTCTTCAGGAAGAGATCGGTGCCTTCGCGACGAGCCAGTTTGCATTTTGGACCAATGTAACGAGCCATTCTTTACAATCTCCTGGATTACACGCGGCGCTTCTTCGGCGGACGGCACCCGTTATGCGGGATTGGCGTCACGTCGGTGATGCTGGCGATCTTGTAGCCACAGCCGTTCAAAGCGCGGACTGCGGATTCACGACCTGGACCTGGGCCCTTGACGTTAACGTCGAGGTTTTTCAGGCCATATTCCAGCGCAGCTTGACCAGCACGCTCAGCAGCTACTTGAGCAGCGAACGGGGTGGACTTGCGGGAACCGCGGAAACCCGAACCACCGGAGGTTGCCCAGGAAAGAGCGTTACCTTGACGGTCGGTGATGGTCACGATGGTGTTGTTGAAAGACGCGTGGATGTGGGCGATGCCATCAACCACTGTCTTTTTAATCTTTTTACGAGGACGAGCAGCAGGTTTTGCCATGACTAAATTCCTGTCGATTCGCTGGTGCGATTACTTGCGGATCGGCTTACGCGGACCTTTGCGAGTACGCGCGTTGGTCTTGGTACGCTGACCGCGCACTGGAAGACCACGACGATGGCGCAGACCGCGGTAGCAGCCCAGATCCATCAAGCGTTTGATTTTCATGTTGATTTCGCGACGCAGGTCACCTTCAGTGGTGAACTTCGCCACTTCGCCACGCAGCTGTTCAATTTGCTCGTCGCTCAGATCCTTGATCTTTGCGGCTGGGTTGACCCCAGTCTCTGCACAGATTTTCTGCGCAGTCGTGCGACCAACACCATAGATGTAGGTCAGCGAGATAACAGTATGCTTGTTATCTGGAATGTTAACGCCTGCAATACGGGCCATTCAGTGGGACTCCAATTGACAGCTACCTACGCCCCGGAAGCCAAGAAATAGGGCGCGAGATAATATCGCTGTAATAACAAATAATCAACCCAGCAGCGCACTAGCTGCTGGGCTTGAAGCACAATCACACTCAGCCTTGGCGCTGTTTGTGACGCGGTTCCGCGCTGCAAATTACTCGAACAACACCTTCGCGGCGAATAATCTTGCAGTTACGGCACAGCTTTTTCACCGATGCACGAACTTTCATCACCAACTCCTCGAACCTTATGGGTCAGCGCAGCATGCCGCTGCCGTAACCCTTCAGGTTGGCTTTCTTCATCAGGGATTCGTACTGGTGCGAAACGAGGTGCGATTGTACTTGCGACATAAAGTCCATAACAACCACGACCACGATCAGCAACGAGGTCCCGCCAAGGTAGAACGGAACGTTTGCTGCAACCACCAGGAACTGGGGCAACAGGCAGACGGCCGTCATATATAGAGCACCGAACATGGTCAAGCGGGTCAGAACGCCATCAATGTAGCGCGCAGACTGCTCACCTGGACGGATGCCCGGAATAAAGGCACCGGACTTCTTCAGGTTTTCCGCTACGTCTTTCGGATTGAACATCAACGCCGTATAGAAGAAGCAGAAGAAAATAATCCCTGCACTAAACAGCAGAATATTCAACGGCTGACCAGGAGCGATCGACTGCGAGATGTCCTGCAACCAGCCCATACCTTCAGACTGACCGAACCAGGCACCCAACGAAGCCGGGAACAGCAAAATGCTGCTCGCGAAAATGGCAGGAATAACGCCTGCCATATTCACTTTCAGCGGCAAGTGGCTAGTCTGCGCAGCAAACACCTTACGGCCCTGCTGACGCTTGGCATAGTGAACAGCGATACGACGCTGGCCACGCTCAATGAACACCACAAAACCGATAATCGCTACTGCCAGCAAACCGATGGCAACCAGGGCAAAAATGTTGATATCACCCTGACGCGCAGACTCGAAAGACTGCCCGATCGCTCTCGGAAGACCGGCGACGATACCTGCGAAAATCAACATCGAGATACCGTTGCCAACACCACGCTCAGTAATCTGCTCACCCAGCCACATCATGAACATCGCACCAGCCACAAAAGTGGATACCGCGACGAAATGGAAGCCAAAGTCACCAGTGAACGCAACGCCCTGCCCCGCCAGGCCAACGGACATGCCGATGGCCTGAACAAGAGCTAGGACGACAGTGCCGTAGCGGGTGTACTGGCTGATCTTGCGACGGCCAGCTTCACCTTCCTTCTTCAACTGCTCCAACTGCGGGCTGACGGCGGTCATCAACTGCATGATGATCGATGCCGAGATGTACGGCATGATCCCCAGTGCAAAGATGCTCATCCGTTCCAGCGCGCCGCCGGAAAACATGTTGAACAAGCTAAGAATGGTCCCCTCATTCTGTCGAAACAGGTCTGCGAGTCGGTCAGGGTTAATACCTGGAACCGGGATGTGTGCGCCTATTCGGTAGACGATAATCGCCAAGAACAGAAAACGCAGACGAGCCCAGAGTTCAGACATACCGCCTTTGCCGAGCGCAGAGAGAGCACCTTGCTTAGCCATTTATTCCTCGAACTTGCCGCCAGCTGCTTCGATAGCCGCACGCGCACCTTTGGTGGCTGCGATGCCCTTGATAGTCACAGCGCGAGTAACTTCGCCGGACAGCATGATCTTCACACGCTGTACGTTTTGGTTAATCACGTTGGCATCTTTCAGGGACTGCACGGTGACGATGTCGCCTTCCACTTTAGCCAGCTCGGACAGACGCACTTCTGCGCGGTCCATGGCCTTCAGGGATACGAAACCGAACTTTGGCAGGCGACGATGCAGCGGCTGTTGACCGCCTTCAAAGCCTGGAGCAATGGTGCCACCGGAGCGGGAAGTCTGACCCTTGTGACCACGGCCACCAGTCTTACCCAAACCACTACCGATACCACGGCCCGGACGATGCTTTTCGCGACGGGAACCCGGCGCTGGACTCAGATCATTGAGTTTCATCGATTAACCCTCGACACGCAGCATGTAGTAAGCCTTGTTGATCATCCCGCGGTTCTCGGGAGTATCCTGGACTTCTACAGTGTGACCGATGCGACGCAGACCCAGACCCTTAACGCACAATTTGTGGTTAGGGATACGGCCGGTCATGCTTTTGATCAGCGTTACTTTAACGGTAGCCATGATCAGATGATCTCCTGGACGCTTTTGCCACGCTTGGCGGCAATGGATTCAGGGGACTGCATTGCTTTCAAACCCTTGAAAGTGGCGTGAACCACGTTTACTGGGTTAGTCGAGCCGTAGCACTTGGCCAGAACGTTCTGAACGCCAGCAACTTCGAGGACAGCACGCATAGCGCCGCCAGCGATGATACCGGTACCTTCAGAAGCAGGCTGCATGTACACCTTCGAAGCGCCGTGAGCGGACTTCATTGCGTACTGCAGGGTAGTGCCGTTCAGATCAACTTGGATCATGTTGCGGCGAGCAGCTTCCATTGCCTTCTGGATCGCAGCAGGCACTTCACGCGACTTGCCACGGCCGAAGCCAACGCGACCTTTACCATCACCAACCACGGTCAACGCGGTGAAAGTGAAGATACGGCCGCCTTTTACGGTTTTGGCTACGCGGTTAACTTGAACCAGCTTCTCAATGTAGCCTTCGTCGCGCTTTTGGTCGTTATTTGACATAACTTAGAACTCCAGCCCAGCTTCACGAGCAGCATCAGCCAGCGCCTTGACGCGGCCGTGATACTTGAAGCCAGAGCGGTCGAAAGCCACCTGCGAGACGCCAGCGGCTTTTGCACGCGTAGCGACCAGCTGGCCAACCTTAGTGGCCGCGTCGATGTTGCCAGTGGCGCCATCACGCAGTTCTTTATCCAAAGTCGAGGCACTTGCCAGGACCTTGTTGCCGTCGGCCGAAATGACCTGGGCGTAGATGTGCTGCGAAGAGCGGAACACGCAGAGACGCACGACTTCGAGTTCGTGCATTTTCAGGCGTGCTTTGCGAGCGCGACGCAGTCGAGTAACTTTTTTGTCGGTCATTTGCTATGCCCTACTTCTTCTTGGCTTCTTTACGACGGACGACTTCGTCCGCGTAGCGCACACCTTTACCTTTGTAAGGCTCTGGCGGACGGAAGTCGCGGATCTCAGCGGCCACTTGACCTACCAGCTGCTTGTCGATGCCCTTGATCAGGATATCGGTCTGGCTAGGAGTCTCAGCGGTGATGCCTTCCGGCAGCTCGTAGTCCACTGGATGCGAGAAGCCAAGGGCCAAGTTCAGCACTGTGCCTTTTGCTTGTGCCTTGTAACCAACACCGACCAGCTGGAGCTTGCGCTCGAAGCCTTGGCTTACGCCTTGGACCATGTTGTTTACCAACGCACGAGTGGTACCGGCCATTGCGCGAGTTTGTTGGTCGCCATTGCGAGCAGCGAAACGCAGCTCACCAGCTTCCTGAACAATTTCAACGGACGAGTGTACGTTCAGTTCGAGAGTGCCCTTGGCACCCTTCACCGAAAGCTGTTGGCCGGCGAATTTAACTTCAACACCAGCTGGCAGCTTAACGGGGTTCTTAGCGACGCGAGACATGCTTATCCCCCCTTAGAACACAGTGCAAAGAACTTCGCCGCCGACACCGGCAGCGCGCGCAGCACGATCAGTCATCACACCTTTGTTGGTGGAGACGATAGACACGCCGAGACCGCCACGAACTTTCGGCAGATCTTCAACGGACTTGTACTGACGCAGGCCTGGACGGCTAACGCGCTTCACTTCCTCGATGACCGGACGGCCTTCGAAGTATTTCAGCTCGATGGACAGCAGTGGCTTGGTTTCGCTGCTGATCTGATAACCCGCGATGTAACCTTCGTCCTTCAGGACTTTTGCTACAGCCACCTTCAGCGTGGAAGACGGCATGCTTACGACGGACTTTTCAGCCATCTGGGCATTACGGATTCGAGTTAGCATGTCCGCTAACGGGTCCTGCATACTCATGGGCTAGACGCTCCTGATACAAAAAAAATGAGCCTTGCGGCTACAGCTTGTCGCCGAGAAATTCCGGGCAAAAAACACGGGCTCAGGCGAGCCGGTCATTCTAGACACACCCCAGAAATGAATCAAGCCCCAAAAGGGGCTTGATTCATGTTCAAGGCCACCGGCGGTCAGGATCTTGCGACCCCGAACACCGCGACTTTTATAGCTATTACCAGCTGGCTTTAACCAGACCTGGTACGTCACCACGCATTGCAGCTTCACGCAGCTTGTTACGGCCGAGGCCGAACTTGCGGTAAACGCCGTGCGGACGACCAGTCAGGCGGCAGCGGTTACGCATGCGCGAAGCGCTTGCGTCACGTGGCTGCTTCTGCAGAGCTACGGTAGCCTCCCAACGCGCTTCTGGACTTGCGTTCAGATCGACGATGATAGCTTTCAGCGCTGCACGCTTGGTGGCGTACTTGGCAACGGTGAGCTGACGCTTCAGCTCACGGTTTTTCATGCTCTTCTTGGCCATTTTCCTACTCCAATCAGTTGCGGAACGGGAATTTGAAAGCACGCAGCAGAGCGCGGCCTTCATCATCGTTCTTGGCAGTGGTGGTCAGGGTAATGTCCAGACCGCGGAGAGCATCGATCTTGTCGTAGTCGATTTCCGGGAAGATGATCTGCTCTTTCACGCCCATGCTGTAGTTGCCACGACCGTCGAAGGACTTGGCATTCAGGCCGCGGAAGTCGCGAACCCGAGGCAGGGAGATCGACAGCAGACGATCCAGGAACTCGTACATACGCTCACGACGCAGGGTCACTTTGACGCCGATCGGCCAACCTTCACGGACTTTAAAGCCAGCGATGGATTTCCGAGCGTAGGTCACAACGACTTTCTGGCCGGTGATCTTTTCCAGGTCAGCAACAGCGTGCTCGATGACTTTTTTGTCGCCGATCGCTTCGCCCAGACCCATGTTCAGGGTGATTTTGGTAACGCGCGGAACTTCCATCACGTTCGAAAGCTTAAGTTCATCCTTAAGTTTCGGAGCGATTTCCTTCCGGTAAATCTCTTGTAGTCGTGCCATGGTCTTCTACCTAGCAGTGTTCAAGCATCAACCGCTTTTTGGGTCGACTTGAAGACACGAATTTTTTTGCCGTCTTCTACTTTGAAACCAACGCGGTCAGCCTTGTTGGTTTCGCCGTTGAAAATGGCGACGTTGGAAGCGTGCAGTGGCGCTTCTTTCTCGACGATACCGCCCTGTACGCCCGACATCGGGTTAGGCTTGGTATGACGCTTAACCAGGTTCAGACCACCAACAACCAGACGGTTGTCAGCGAGAACCTTAAGCACCTTACCGCGCTTACCCTTGTCTTTGCCGGCGATCACGATGATCTCGTCGTCACGACGAATCTTTTGCATGTCGGATCTCCTTACAGCACTTCTGGGGCGAGCGAGACGATCTTCATGAACTTCTCAGTACGAAGTTCACGGGTCACTGGCCCAAAGATACGGGTGCCGATCGGCTCTTGCTTGTTGTTCAACAGAACAGCAGCGTTGCCATCAAAGCGGATGATGGAGCCGTCAGCACGACGGACGCCATGGCGAGTGCGGACTACAACAGCAGTCATCACTTGACCTTTCTTCACCTTACCGCGAGGAATTGCTTCCTTGACGGTAACTTTGATGATGTCACCGATACCAGCGTAACGACGATGGGAGCCACCCAGCACCTTGATGCACATAACGCGGCGAGCGCCGCTGTTATCGGCCACATCGAGCATGGATTGAGTCTGAATCATATAATTTCTCCGACCCTTAGCCCTTAGACTTCCACAGCGCGTTCGAGAACATCAACCAGAGCCCAAGACTTGGTCTTGGCCATCGGACGAGTTTCACGAATAGTGACTTTGTCGCCGATGTGGCACTGGTTGGTTTCGTCGTGCGCGTGCAGCTTAGTCGAACGCTTAACGTATTTACCGTAGATAGGGTGCTTAACGCGACGCTCGATCAGAACGGTGATGGTCTTGTCCATCTTGTCGCTGACAACACGGCCAGTCAGCGTACGGACAGTTTTTTCGGCTTCAGCCATGATTACTTACCTGCCTGCTGGTTGAGCACAGTCTTCACGCGAGCGATGTCACGCTTAACTTGCGAGAGCAGATGAGACTGCCCCAACTGGCCAGTTGCCTTCTGCATGCGCAGATTGAACTGGTCGCGCAGCAGGCCGAGCAGTTGCTCGTTCAGCTGCTGTGCGGATTTTTCACGAAGTTCATTCGCTTTCATCACATCACCGTCCGTTTAACAAAGGAGGTGGCGAGCGGCAGCTTTGCAGCAGCCAGGGCGAAAGCCTCACGCGCCAGCTCTTCAGAAACACCCTCGATTTCATACAGGACTTTGCCTGGCTGAATCTGGGCAACCCAGTATTCGACGTTACCCTTACCTTTACCCATCCGAACTTCGAGTGGCTTCTTGGAAATAGGCTTGTCCGGGAATACACGGATCCAGATCTTGCCGCCACGTTTTACGTGACGGGTCAGAGCACGACGCGCTGACTCGATCTGACGAGCGGTGAGACGACCACGAGCAACAGACTTCAGCGCGAACTCGCCGAAGCTGACTTTGCTACCGCGCAATGCCAGACCACGGTTGTGGCCGGTCATTTGCTTGCGGAACTTCGTACGCTTTGGTTGCAACATTTGGCGTACCCCTTACTTAGCAGCTTTTTTACGAGGCGCAGGTGCTTGTGGCTTCAGCTCTTCTTGGCGACCACCAATTACTTCGCCTTTGAAGATCCAAACCTTCACACCGATCACACCGTAAGTGGTGTGAGCTTCGTAGGTGGCATAGTCGATATCGGCACGCAGGGTGTGCAGTGGCACACGACCTTCGCGATACCATTCAGTACGTGCGATTTCAGCACCGCCGAGACGACCGCTCACTTGGATTTTGATGCCTTTGGCACCAATGCGCATGGCGTTCTGTACTGCGCGCTTCATAGCGCGACGGAACATTACACGACGCTCCAGCTGCTGAGCTACGCTCTGGGCAACCAGCATACCGTCGAGCTCCGGCTTGCGGATCTCTTCGATATTGATGTGCACAGGCACACCCATTTGCTTGGTCAGGTCCTGACGCAGTTTCTCAACATCTTCACCTTTCTTGCCGATCACGATGCCGGGACGAGCGGTGTGGATGGTGATGCGTGCAGTTTGAGCCGGACGATGGATATCGATACGGCTTACGGACGCGCTTTTTAGTTTGTCTTGGAGGTACTCACGCACATTCAGATCTGCGAGCAAATAGTCCGCATAAGTCCGACCGTCTGCGTACCAGACGGAGGTGTGCTCCTTGACGATTCCCAGGCGAATGCCAATGGGATGTACTTTCTGACCCATCTCTTCGACTCCGTTACTTGTCAGCAACCTTGACAGTGATATGGCAAGACCGCTTGACGATGCGATCAGCACGGCCTTTGGCACGTGGCATGATGCGCTTCAGCGAACGCCCTTCGTTGACGAAAACGGTGGAGACCTTCAGGTCATCAACGTCTGCGCCTTCGTTATGCTCGGCGTTGGCTACGGCCGACTCCAGCACTTTCTTCATGATCTCGGCGGCTTTCTTACTGCTGAAAGCCAACAGGTTGAGCGCTTCGCCCACCTTCTTCCCGCGGATCTGGTCGGCGACCAAGCGGGCTTTCTGGGCGGAGATTCGAGCGCCCGACAACTTAGCGGCTACTTCCATCGTTCCTTACCCCTTAACGCTTGGCTTTCTTGTCAGCCACGTGCCCGCGATATGTACGGGTACCGGCGAACTCGCCCAGTTTGTGGCCGACCATGTCTTCGTTCACGAGAACTGGAACATGTTGACGACCGTTATGCACAGCAATGGTCAGACCGACCATTTGTGGCAGGATCATGGAACGGCGCGACCAGGTCTTAACTGGTTTGCGATCGTTCTTTTCCGCCGCCACTTCGATCTTCTTCAGTAGGTGAAGATCAATAAAAGGACCTTTTTTCAGAGAACGTGGCACTGTCGTATCCCTCTATTTACTTGCGACGACGGACGATCATTTTGTCGGTACGCTTATTACCACGAGTCTTCGCGCCCTTAGTCGGGAAGCCCCATGGCGATACCGGATGACGACCACCAGAGGTACGACCTTCACCACCACCATGTGGGTGGTCAACCGGGTTCATGGCAACACCACGAACGGTTGGGCGAACGCCACGCCAGCGTTTGGCACCAGCTTTACCCAGCGAACGCAGGCTGTGCTCGGAGTTCGAGACTTCGCCCAGGGTCGCACGGCATTCAGCCAGGACTTTACGCATCTCACCGGAACGCAGACGCAGGGTCACGTAGACACCTTCACGAGCGATCAGCTGAGCCGAAGCACCAGCGGAACGAGCGATTTGCGCGCCTTTACCTGGCTTCAGTTCGATGCCGTGTACGGTGCTACCAACTGGAATGTTACGCAGTTGCAGAGCGTTGCCCGGCTTGATCGGTGCCAGAGCACCTGCGATCAGCTGGTCGCCAGCGCTCACGCCTTTAGGGGCGATGATGTAGCGACGCTCGCCGTCTGCGTACAGCAGCAAAGCGATGTGAGCAGTACGGTTTGGATCGTATTCGATACGCTCGACAGTGGCAGCGATGCCATCTTTGTCGTTGCGACGGAAGTCGACCAGACGGTAGTGCTGCTTATGACCACCACCAACGTGACGAGTGGTAATACGGCCATTGTTGTTACGACCACCAGACTTCGATTTCTTCTCGAGCAGCGGTGCGTGAGGAGCGCCTTTATGCAGCTCCTGGTTGACCACCTTGACCACAAAACGGCGGCCAGGGGAAGTCGGTTTGCATTTAACGATTGCCATGATGCACCCCTTCCTTACTCAGCACTGCTGCTGAAATCGAGATCTTGGCCTGGCTGAAGGGAGATAACTGCCTTCTTCCAGTCATTACGCTTGCCCAGACCGCGAGCGGTACGCTTGCTCTTACCCAGAACGTTCAGGGTAGTAACGCGCTCCACTTTCACGCTGAACAGGCTTTCGACGGCCTTCTTGATTTCCAGCTTGGTTGCATCAGTAGCAACCTTGAAAACGAACTGGCCTTTCTTGTCTGCCAGAACCGTAGCCTTCTCGGAAACGTGCGGGCCAAGCAGAACTTTAAATACGCGTTCCTGGTTCATCCCAGCAGCTCCTCGAATTTCTTCACGGCCGACACAGTGATCAACACTTTGTCGTATGCGATCAGACTAACTGGATCGGAACCTTGCACGTCACGTACATCAACGTGTGGCAGGTTACGAGCAGCCAGGTACAGGTTCTGATCAACAGCGTCAGACACGATCAGAACGTCGGTCAGACTCATGTTGTTCAGCTTGCCCAGCAGATCTTTGGTTTTCGGAGTTTCAACAGCGAAATCCTGAACCACGACCAGACGATCAGTACGCACCAGCTCAGCAAGGATGGAACGCATTGCTGCGCGATACATCTTCTTGTTCAGCTTCTGGGAGTGATCCTGTGGACGAGCTGCGAAAGTGGTACCGCCGCCACGCCAGATTGGGCTACGGATAGTACCGGCACGAGCACGGCCAGTACCTTTCTGACGCCATGGGCGCTTACCGCCACCGGAAACGTCGGAACGGGTCTTTTGCTGCTTGCTACCTTGACGGCCGCCGGCCATGTAGGCCACGACTGCTTGGTGAACCAGCGTCTCGTTGAATTCGCCGCCAAATGTCAGTTCGGAAACTTCGATCGCTTGAGCGTCATTTACATTTAATTGCATGTCAGCTTCCCCTTAACCGCGAGCCTTGGCCGCCGGACGTACAACCAGGTTGCCGCCAGTAGCGCCAGGAACAGCACCCTTGACCAACAACAGATTGCGTTCAGCGTCGACGCGCACTACTTCCAGGGACTGCACGGTCACGCGCTCAGCGCCCATATGACCGGACATTTTTTTGCCCTTGAATACACGACCAGGAGTCTGGCACTGGCCAATAGAGCCCGGGACGCGGTGGGAAACGGAGTTACCGTGGGTGTTATCTTGACCGCGGAAATTCCAACGCTTGATGGTACCGGCGAAGCCTTTACCTTTCGACTGACCGGTAACATCTACCAGTTGGCCAGCTGCGAAGATTTCTGCATTGATCAGATCGCCAGCTTGGTACTCGCCTTCTTCAAGGCGGAATTCCCAAACGCCACGACCGGCAGCAACGTTCGCTTTAGCGAAGTGACCTGCTTGAGCAGCAGTCACGCGCGAAGCACGACGCTCACCTACAGTGACTTGCACTGCACGATAGCCATCGGTTTCTTCAGTTTTGAACTGGGTGACGCGATTCGGCTCGATCTCAATGACCGTGACCGGAATGGAGACACCTTCTTCGGTGAAAATACGGGTCATACCGCATTTACGACCGACTACACCAATAGTCATGTTGTAAACCTCATGAGTGTACGGGGCTTTCACCCGCTATGGCCGCCCATTTCAGAGCGTTACACGACTAAGACCGAGTCTTAGCCGAGGCTGATCTGCACTTCCACACCTGCCGCAAGATCAAGCTTCATAAGAGCATCAACGGTTTTATCCGTTGGCTGGACGATGTCCAGTACGCGCTTATGAGTACGGATCTCGTACTGGTCACGCGCGTCTTTGTTGACGTGCGGGGAGACCAGAACGGTGAACCGCTCTTTACGGGTAGGCAGTGGAATAGGACCACGCACTTGAGCACCAGTACGTTTCGCGGTTTCCACGATTTCCTGGGTGGATTGGTCGATCAGGCGATGGTCGAAAGCCTTCAACCTGATACGGATTTGCTGATTTTGCATTGGATTTCAGACTCCAGGCTGCTATTCCCACCGGGCGCAATACGCCCGTTAAAAGGAGGCGCAATTCTATAGACGGCCCCACAGAGTGTCAACCCAATAAAAAAGCCCCCGCAAGCGGGGGCTTTTTCATGAGTCGTCGATTACTCGATGACTTTGGCTACGACGCCAGCGCCGACGGTACGACCGCCTTCACGAATAGCGAAACGCAGACCATCTTCCATCGCGATGGTTTTGATCAGAGTGACAGTCATCTGGATGTTGTCACCTGGCATTACCATTTCAACGCCTTCTGGCAGCTCGCAGTTACCAGTCACGTCAGTAGTACGGAAGTAGAACTGTGGACGGTAGCCTTTGAAGAACGGAGTATGACGGCCGCCTTCTTCTTTGCTCAGAACGTACACTTCAGCAGTGAACTTGGTGTGCGGCTTAACGGTACCTGGCTTAACCAGAACCTGGCCACGCTCAACGTCGTCACGCTTGGTGCCACGCAGCAGAACGCCACAGTTCTCACCAGCACGACCTTCGTCCAGCAGCTTGCGGAACATCTCAACACCAGTGCAGGTGGTTTTCTGAGTGTCGCGCAGACCAACGATCTCAACTTCTTCCTGGATGCGAACGATACCACGCTCAACACGACCAGTTACCACGGTACCGCGGCCGGAGATCGAGAATACGTCTTCGATTGGCATCAGGAACGGCTTGTCGATAGCACGCTCTGGCTCTGGGATGTAGGTATCCAGAGTTTCTACCAGCTTCTTAACAGCGGTAGTGCCCATTTCGTTGTCGTCTTGGCCGTTCAGAGCCATCAAAGCCGAACCGATGATGATTGGAGTGTCATCACCTGGGAAGTCGTAAGTGCTCAGCAGGTCGCGCACTTCCATCTCAACCAGCTCCAGCAGCTCAGCGTCGTCCACCATGTCAGCCTTGTTCAGGAAGACAACGATGTACGGAACACCTACCTGACGGGACAGCAGGATGTGCTCGCGAGTTTGCGGCATCGGACCATCGGCAGCCGAGCAAACCAGGATCGCGCCGTCCATCTGGGCGGCACCAGTGATCATGTTTTTGACGTAGTCGGCGTGACCTGGGCAGTCAACGTGCGCGTAGTGACGAATGTTCGAATCGTACTCTACGTGCGCAGTGTTGATGGTGATACCACGAGCCTTTTCTTCCGGGGCGCTGTCGATCTTGTCGAAGTCAACGCGAGCCGAACCGAAAACCTCGGAGCAAACACGAGTCAGTGCAGCGGTCAGAGTGGTTTTACCGTGGTCAACGTGACCGATGGTGCCAACGTTGACGTGCGGTTTGTTACGTTCAAATTTTTCTTTAGCCACGACAGTGAACCTCTTGCCTAAAGGGCTGGATTAGCCTTGTTTTTTAACGAGTGCTTCGACGATATTCGACGGAGCTTCGGCGTACTTGGAGAACTCCATGGAGTAGCTCGCGCGACCCTGGGACATGGAACGAACGTCGGTCGCATAACCGAACATTTCACCCAGCGGCACTTCAGCACGGATAACCTTGCCAGAGACCGAGTCTTCCATACCCTGGATCAGACCACGACGACGGTTCAGGTCACCCATCACGTCACCCATGTAGTCCTCAGGGGTTACTACTTCAACCTTCATGATCGGCTCAAGAACTACGCCCTTGCCCTTCTCACGCAGCTGCTTGGTCGCCATGGAGGCCGCTACCTTAAACGCCATCTCGTTAGAGTCGACGTCGTGGTAAGAACCATCAAACACGGTAGCCTTCAGGCCGATCAGCGGATAGCCGGCGACAACGCCGTTCTTCATCTGCTCTTCGATACCCTTCTGGATTGCCGGGATGTATTCCTTCGGAACCACACCACCAACGACCTCGTTGGCAAACACCAGACCTTCAGTGATATTGCCTTTTTCGTCGACGTCTGCCGGAGCAAAACGGATCCAGCAATGACCGAACTGGCCACGACCGCCGGATTGACGAACGAACTTACCTTCAACTTCACAGCCGACGGTGATCTTCTCGCGGTAGGAAACCTGCGGCTTACCGATGTTGGCTTCGACGTTGAACTCGCGCTTCATGCGGTCAACGAGGATGTCCAGGTGAAGCTCACCCATACCCGAGATGATGGTCTGACCAGTTTCTTCGTCAGTCTTGACGCGGAACGACGGGTCTTCCTGAGCCAGCTTGCCCAGTGCAATACCCATCTTCTCCTGGTCTTGCTTGGTTTTCGGCTCAACAGCTACCGAAATCACCGGCTCAGGGAAGTCCATACGCTCGAGGATAACCGGGCTGGCAGCATCACACAGGGTGTCACCAGTGGTGACGTCCTTCATGCCGATCAGCGCAGCGATGTCGCCCGCGAGCACTTCCTTGATTTCTTCACGCTGGTTGGCGTGCATCTGCACCATACGACCAACGCGCTCTTTCTTGCCCTTGACCGAGTTGATCACGGAGTCGCCAGACTGCAGCATGCCCGAGTAAACGCGCACGAAAGTCAGGGTACCCACGAACGGGTCAGTAGCAATCTTGAACGCCAGAGCCGAGAACGGCTCGCTGTCGTCGGCGTGGCGCTCGATTTTCGGAGCGTTTTCGTCGTCGATGTTGTCCGGATGGATACCCTGGATTGCAGGGATCTCGGTCGGAGCAGGCAGGTAGTCGATGACAGCATCGAGAACCAGCGGAACGCCCTTGTTCTTGAACGAGGAACCGCAGACAGCCGGAACGATCTCGCTGGCCAGGGTGCGCGCGCGCAGGCCTGCCTTGATCTCTTCGACAGTCAACTCACCTTCTTCAAGGTACTTGTTCATCAGCTCTTCGTTGGCTTCGGCGGCAGCTTCAACCATGTTGGAGCGCCACTCGTTAGCCAGGTCCAGCATATCGGCAGGAATTTCTTCCTCGCGATAGGTAGTACCCTTGTCGTCGTCGTTCCAGTAGATAGCCTTCATCTTGATCAGATCGATCTGACCTTCGAAGTTATCTTCTGCACCGATAGCCAGCTGAACTGGAACCGGAGTGTGACCCAGACGGTTTTTGATCTGAGCAACAACGCGCAGGAAGTTGGCACCAGCACGGTCCATCTTGTTCACGTAAACAACACGTGGAACGCCGTATTTGTTGGCTTGACGCCATACGGTTTCGGACTGAGGCTCAACACCGGAAGTACCGCAGAACACAACGACCGCGCCGTCGAGTACGCGCAGCGAACGCTCTACTTCAATGGTGAAGTCTACGTGGCCCGGGGTATCGATAACGTTTACACGATAGTTATCGTATTGGCCGCGCGAACCTTTCCAGAAGGTAGTCACAGCAGCAGAGGTAATGGTGATACCACGCTCCTGCTCCTGCACCATCCAGTCGGTGGTAGCAGCGCCGTCATGCACCTCACCCATCTTGTGGCTGAGACCTGTGTAGAACAGGATCCGCTCGGTAGTGGTAGTCTTGCCCGCGTCAACGTGGGCACAGATACCGATGTTACGGTAGCGGTTGATTGCTGTAGTACGAGCCATAAAGCCCTCGCAAAATGAATGATGCCGATATTAGAAGCGGTAGTGCGAGAAAGCCTTGTTGGCTTCAGCCATACGGTGTACGTCTTCACGCTTCTTAACTGCAGCACCCTTGCCTTCGGCAGCATCCAGCAGTTCGCCAGCCAAGCGCAGAGCCATAGACTTCTCGCCGCGCTTACGGGCGAAGTCTACCAACCAGCGCATTGCCAGAGCGTTACGACGGGACGGACGAACTTCGACCGGAACCTGGTAAGTAGCACCGCCAACACGGCGCGACTTCACTTCGACCAGCGGAGCGATGGCGTCGAGAGCTTTCTCGAAGATTTCCAGGGGATCGCTGTTCTTGCGCTCTTTAACTTTTTCCAGCGCGCCATAAACGATACGCTCGGCAACGGCTTTCTTGCCGCTTTCCATTACGTGGTTCATGAACTTGGCGAGGATCTGGCTTCCGTATTTCGGATCGTCCAGAATCTCACGTTTGGCTGCTACGCGACGTCTTGGCATGATAAGCCCTCAAACGGTCTTCAGGTTAGCTCGGGACAGTTGATCCAAAGGACTCGTGCCCGACCTTACTCTTATCGACTCAATAAAATAATTAACTGCAAAACGGCCGATTACTTCGGACGCTTGGTACCGTACTTCGAACGACCTTGGTTACGACCTTTAACGCCGGAGGTATCCAGGGAGCCGCGAACGGTGTGGTAACGAACACCTGGCAAGTCTTTTACACGACCGCCGCGGATCAGTACCACGCTGTGTTCTTGCAGGTTGTGGCCTTCACCACCGATGTACGAGGAAACCTCGAAACCGTTGGTCAGGCGCACACGGCATACTTTACGCAGTGCCGAGTTAGGTTTTTTCGGCGTAGTGGTATACACGCGAGTGCACACGCCACGACGTTGCGGGCAGTTCTGCAGCGCAGGCACGTCGGATTTCTCGACGATACGCTTACGCGGCTGACGTACCAGCTGGTTGATAGTTGCCATCTACTAGCTCCACTGTTGTCTTTCGACATAAACAAAATGGCAGGGCGCAAGCCCCACCAAATTTAGGGGTACAAGAGTCTAAAGAGGATCTTGTCCCCAGTCAAGGCAAGGCCCCGGCCTCCCCTATCAGCGAACCCCGACAAAATCGTCTTGATTCGTGAGCGGAAAAGCCAGGGCCCTATCTCAATTACTGCAGACCTCAGTTACCGCTGGAGTTCAGCGCTTCAGTCAGCGCAGCTTCAACTTCACTTGCGCTTACGCGCAGAGGCTTGTCTGCATCACGGCGACGCTTACGCTCACTGTGATAGGCCAGGCCAGTACCAGCCGGGATCAGGCGACCCACGACCACGTTTTCTTTCAGGCCGCGCAGGTAATCGCGCTTGCCGGTTACCGCCGCTTCGGTCAGTACGCGAGTGGTCTCTTGGAAAGAGGCCGCCGAGATGAACGATTCGGTCGACAGCGATGCCTTGGTGATACCCAGCAGAACGCGGGTGAACTTGGCGACAAACTTGTCTTCGGTGTTCAGACGCTCGTTCTCTACCAGTACGTGAGTCAGTTCCATCTGGTCGCCCTTGATGAAGCTGGAATCGCCGGATTCAGCGATCTCAACCTTACGCAGCATCTGACGCAGAATGGTCTCGATGTGCTTGTCGTTGATCTTCACGCCCTGCAGGCGGTAAACGTCCTGGATCTCGTTCACGATGTACTTGGCCAGCGCACTCACACCCAGCAGACGCAGGATGTCGTGTGGATCGCTTGGACCGTCGGAGATAACTTCGCCGCGGTTTACCTGTTCGCCTTCGAAGACGTTCAGGTGACGCCACTTCGGAATCAGCTCTTCGTACGGATCGCTACCGTCGTTCGGGGTAATGACCAGACGGCGCTTGCCCTTGGTCTCTTTACCGAACGCGATGGTGCCGCTGACTTCAGCCAGGATCGAGGCTTCTTTCGGACGACGAGCTTCGAACAGGTCGGCAACACGCGGCAGACCACCGGTAATGTCACGGGTCTTTGAAGTTTCTTGCGGGATACGAGCGATAACATCACCGATCGCGATCTTCGCGCCGTCCGCTACACCGACCAGGGCGTTGGCTGGCAGGAAGTACTGAGCAATTACGTCAGTGCCTGGCAGCAACAGGTCCTTACCGTTGTCGTCGACCATCTTCACGGCAGGACGGATGTCTTTACCGGCAGCTGGACGATCTTTCGCGTCAAGTACTTCAATATTGGTCATACCGGTCAATTCGTCAGTCTGACGCTTGATCGTGATGCCTTCTTCCATGCCCACGTAGGTCACGGTACCTTTCATTTCGGTAACGATCGGGTGAGTGTGCGGATCCCACTTGGCCACGATAGAGCCAGCGTCGACCTTGTCACCTTCTTTAACCGAAATCACAGCACCGTACGGCAGCTTGTAACGCTCACGCTCACGACCGAAGTCGTCAGCGATCGCCAGCTCGCCGGAACGGGACACAGCAACCAGGTGACCATCCACTCGCTCAACGTGCTTCAGGTTATGCAGACGGACGGTACCGCCGTTCTTCACCTGAACGCTGTCGGCCGCGGAGGTCCGGCTTGCCGCACCACCGATGTGGAACGTACGCATCGTCAGCTGGGTACCCGGCTCACCGATGGACTGAGCAGCGATAACGCCGACAGCTTCACCGATGTTCACCTGGTGACCACGAGCCAAGTCACGGCCGTAGCACTTGGCGCAAATGCCGTAGCGGGTTTCGCAACTAATCGGCGAACGCACGATCACTTCGTCGATGCTGTTCAGCTCGATGAACTCGACCCACTTCTCGTCGACCAGAGTGCCGGCAGGAACGATGACGTCCTCGGTACCCGGCTTGAATACGTCACGGGCAATAACACGACCCAACACGCGCTCACCCAACGGCTCTACAACGTCGCCGCCTTCAATGTGCGGAGTCATTACCAGGCCATGTTCAGTGCCACAGTCGATCTCGGTTACAACCAGATCCTGCGCCACGTCTACCAGACGACGAGTCAGGTAACCGGAGTTCGCAGTTTTCAACGCGGTATCCGCCAGACCTTTACGAGCACCGTGAGTCGAGATGAAGTACTGGAGTACGCTCAGACCTTCACGGAAGTTCGCAGTAATCGGCGTTTCGATGATGGAACCGTCCGGCTTGGCCATCAGACCACGCATACCGGCCAGCTGACGAATCTGTGCTGCGGAACCCCGCGCACCCGAGTCGGCCATCATGTACATCGAGTTGAAGGATTCTTGCTCGACTTCGTCGCCGTGACGGTCGATGACTTTCTCTTTCGAGAGGTTGGCCATCATCGCCTTGGAGACTTCGTCGTTCGCTTTCGACCAAAGGTCGATCACTTTGTTGTACTTCTCGCCCTGGGTTACCAGGCCGGAGGCGTACTGGCTCTCGATCTCTTTCACTTCGTCGGTGGCAGCACCGATGATGCGGGCTTTTTCATCCGGGATAACGAAGTCGTTAACACCGATGGAAACGCCGGAAATAGTCGAGTAGGCAAAACCGGTGTACATCAACTGGTCAGCGAAGATCACAGTCTCTTTCAGACCAACCACGCGGTAGCACTGGTTGATCAGCTTGGAGATCGCCTTTTTCTTCATCGGCAGGTTGACGACGTCGTACGACAGCCCTTTTGGCACAACCTGGAACAACAGCGCACGGCCGACAGTGGTATCGACGATACGAGTGTTGGTCACGCTGCCGCCATCACGGTCATTGACGGTTTCGGTGATCCGCACCTTGACCTTGGCATGCAGTGCGGCTTCGCCGGCACGGAATACACGGTCAACTTCCTGCAGATCCGCGAACACACGACCTTCGCCCTTGGCGTTGATCGCTTCACGAGTCATGTAGTACAGACCCAATACAACGTCCTGCGACGGAACGATGATTGGCTCACCGTTGGCTGGCGACAGGATGTTGTTGGTCGACATCATCAACGCACGAGCTTCCAGCTGGGCTTCCAGTGTCAGCGGTACGTGCACGGCCATTTGGTCGCCGTCGAAGTCGGCGTTGTACGCAGCACAGACCAGAGGGTGCAGCTGGATAGCCTTACCTTCGATCAGTACTGGCTCAAACGCCTGGATACCCAGACGGTGAAGGGTCGGTGCACGGTTGAGGAGCACTGGGTGCTCGCGAATCACTTCGGCGAGAACGTCCCAGACCTCTGGCAGCTCGCGCTCGACCATTTTCTTCGCGGCTTTGATGGTGGTGGCCAGGCCACGCATTTCCAACTTGCCGAAAATGAACGGTTTGAACAGCTCGAGAGCCATTTTCTTAGGCAGACCGCACTGGTGCAGACGCAGGGTCGGACCTACGGTAATTACCGAACGACCGGAGTAGTCAACACGCTTACCGAGCAAGTTCTGACGGAAACGACCTTGCTTACCCTTGATCATGTCGGCCAGGGATTTCAGAGGACGCTTGTTGGAACCGGTGATAGCGCGGCCACGACGACCGTTGTCGAGCAGTGCGTCGACGGCTTCCTGCAACATACGCTTTTCGTTGCGCACGATGATGTCCGGAGCGGACAGATCCAGCAGGCGCTTCAAACGGTTGTTACGGTTGATCACTCGACGATACAGATCGTTGAGGTCGGAAGTCGCGAAACGACCGCCATCCAGCGGGACCAGCGGGCGCAGATCTGGCGGCAGAACCGGCAGAACGGTCAGCACCATCCACTCTGGCAGGTTGCCGGAACCCTGGAAGGCTTCCATCAACTTCAGACGCTTGGACAGCTTCTTGATCTTGGTTTCCGAGTTGGTTTGCGGAATCTCTTCGCGCAGACGGCCAATCTCGTGCTCCAGGTCGATAGCGTGCAGCAGCTCGCGGACAGCCTCGGCACCCATGCGGGCGTCGAAGTCGTCACCGAACTCTTCCAGCGCTTCGAAATACTGCTCGTCGTTCAGCAGCTGGCCTTTTTCCAGGGTGGTCATGCCCGGGTCGATAACGACGTAGCTCTCGAAGTAGAGAACACGCTCGATATCACGCAGGGTCATGTCCATCAGCAGGCCGATACGGGACGGCAGCGATTTCAGGAACCAGATGTGGGCAACCGGCGAAGCCAGTTCGATGTGCGCCATGCGCTCACGACGAACCTTGGCCAGTGCAACTTCAACGCCGCACTTCTCGCAGATCACGCCACGATGCTTCAAGCGCTTGTACTTACCGCACAGGCACTCGTAATCCTTTACCGGGCCAAAGATCTTGGCGCAGAACAGGCCGTCACGCTCAGGTTTGAACGTACGGTAGTTGATGGTTTCCGGCTTTTTAACTTCACCGAACGACCACGAACGGATCATCTCAGGCGAGGCCAATCCGATACGGATGGCGTCGAACTCTTCGACTTGACCCTGGTTTTTCAGCAAATTCAGTAGGTCTTTCAAGGCCTTTCCTCCTGGCGGAGCAGAGAGCGGGCAATCCTGCCCCGCTCTCGATTCGCGTCACGTGTTATTCGGTTTCCAGATCGATATCGATGCCGAGGGAACGAATTTCTTTGATCAACACGTTGAAGGACTCGGGCATGCCCGGCTCCATACGGTGATCGCCGTCCACGATGTTTTTGTACATCTTGGTCCGACCGTTCACATCGTCCGACTTCACTGTGAGCATTTCTTGCAGAGTGTATGCAGCACCGTATGCTTCCAGTGCCCAGACCTCCATCTCCCCGAAACGCTGACCACCGAACTGCGCCTTACCACCCAGCGGCTGCTGGGTAACCAGGCTGTACGAACCGGTAGAACGAGCGTGCATCTTGTCGTCTACCAAGTGGTTCAGCTTCAGCATGTACATGTAGCCAACAGTAACCGGGCGCTCGAACTTGTTGCCGGTACGGCCGTCGGTCAGCTGCATCTGGCCGCTTTCTGGCAGGTCCGCCAGTTTCAGCATGGCCTTGATTTCGCTTTCCTTGGCACCGTCGAACACCGGAGTGGCCATCGGCACGCCGCCGCGCAGGTTCTTCGCCAGATCCAGGATTTCCTGATCGGAGAAGCTATCCAGATCTTCATTACGACCGCCGATCTGGTTGTAGATCTCGTCCAGGAACTTACGCAGTTCCGCAACCTTGCGCTGCTCTTCGACCATGCGGTTGATCTTCTCGCCCAGACCTTTGGCCGCAAGGCCCAGGTGGGTTTCAAGAATCTGACCAACGTTCATACGCGAAGGTACGCCCAACGGGTTGAGGACGACGTCGACCGGGGTGCCGTTGGCATCGTGCGGCATGTCTTCAACCGGCATGATCACGGAGACCACACCCTTGTTACCATGACGACCGGCCATCTTGTCGCCCGGCTGGATGCGGCGGCGGATTGCCAGGTAAACCTTGACGATTTTCAGCACGCCTGGAGCCAGGTCATCGCCCTGCTGCAGTTTGCGCTTCTTGTCTTCGAACTTGTCGTCCAGCAGACGGCGGCGATCAACGATGTAGGCCTGGGCCTTCTCGAGCTGCTCGTTCAGAGCATCTTCAGCCATGCGCAGTTTGAACCACTGGCCATGCTCGAGACCGTCGAGTACTTCGTCGGTGATTTCCTGGCCTTTCTTCAGACCGGCGCCGCCTTCGGCTTTGTGGCCGACCAGAGCGGAACGCAGACGTTCGAAAGTGGCGCCTTCAACGATACGGAACTCTTCGTTCAGATCCTTACGGATTTCGTCGAGCTGGCTCTTCTCGATCGACAGGGCACGAGCGTCACGCTCCACGCCGTCGCGAGTGAAGACCTGTACGTCGATGACAGTACCCTTGGTACCGGTAGGTACACGCAGGGAAGTGTCTTTAACGTCGCTGGCTTTTTCACCGAAGATTGCACGCAGCAGTTTCTCTTCCGGAGTCAGCTGGGTCTCGCCTTTCGGAGTGACCTTACCGACCAGGATGTCGCCTGCGCCAACTTCAGCACCCACATAAACGATACCGGCTTCGTCCAGCTTGTTCAGTGCAGCCTCGCCCACGTTCGGGATGTCTGCAGTGATTTCCTCTGGGCCAAGCTTGGTGTCACGGGCCACACAGGTCAGTTCCTGGATGTGGATCGTGGTGAAGCGGTCTTCCTGAACCACGCGCTCGGACAGGCAGATGGAGTCTTCGAAGTTGAAGCCGTTCCATGCCATGAACGCGATGCGCATGTTCTGACCCAGAGCCAGCTCACCCATGTCGGTGGACGGACCGTCGGCCATGATGTCGCTACGCTGAACCCGATCGCCCTTGCTCACCAGCGGACGCTGGTTGATGCAGGTGTTCTGGTTGGAGCGGGTGTATTTGGTCAGGTTGTAGATGTCGACACCGGCTTCGCCTGGTTCAACTTCGTCATCTGCAACACGAACCACGATACGGCTGGCGTCAACCGAGTCGATCACGCCGCCACGACGAGCCACGACGCAAACGCCGGAGTCACGGGCAACGTTACGCTCCATGCCGGTACCTACCAGCGGCTTGTCGGCACGCAGGGTTGGTACAGCCTGACGCTGCATGTTCGAACCCATCAACGCACGGTTGGCGTCGTCGTGCTCGAGGAACGGAATCAGCGACGCCGCAACCGAAACTACCTGCTTCGGCGAAACGTCCATCAAGGTGACGTCTTCCGGCGCCTTGACGGTGAATTCGTTCAAGTGACGAACAGCTACCAGCTCATCGATCAGCTGACCTTTATCGTTCATGGTCGCCGAAGCCTGGGCGATCACGTGATCGGCCTCTTCGATAGCGGACAGGAACACGATCTCGTCGGTCACCAGACCTTCTTTCACCACACGGTACGGGCTCTCGAGGAAACCGTACTGGTTGGTGCGAGCATAGGCCGCCAAGGAGTTGATCAGACCGATGTTCGGACCTTCCGGCGTTTCAATCGGACATACACGACCATAGTGAGTCGGGTGTACGTCACGAACTTCGAAGCCTGCGCGCTCACGGGTCAGACCGCCCGGGCCGAGTGCGGAGACACGACGCTTGTGGGTGATCTCGGACAGCGGGTTGTTCTGGTCCATGAACTGGGACAGCTGGCTGGAACCGAAGAACTCTTTCACCGCCGCAGCCACAGGCTTGGCGTTGATCAGGTCTTGCGGCATCAGGCCTTCGCTTTCAGCCATCGACAGACGCTCTTTGACCGCACGCTCAACACGCACCAGGCCAACACGGAACTGGTTCTCGGCCATCTCGCCTACGCAGCGAACACGACGGTTACCCAGGTGGTCGATGTCATCGACGATGCCTTTACCGTTACGGATATCGACCAGAGTCTTCAGAACAGCAACGATGTCTTCCTTGCACAACACGCCCGAACCTTCGATCTCGGTACGACCGATACGACGGTTGAACTTCATCCGGCCGACCGCAGACAGGTCATAGCGCTCAGGGCTGAAGAACAGGTTGTTGAACAGGGTCTCGGCCGCATCCTTGGTTGGAGGCTCGCCAGGACGCATCATGCGATAGATCTCGACCAACGCTTCCAGCTGGTTGGTGGTGGAGTCGATCTTCAGAGTGTCGGAAACGAACGGACCGCAATCGATATCGTTGGTGTACAGCGTTTCGATACGCACGACCTGAGCCTTGGCGATCTTCGCCAGGATCTCGGTGTTCAGCTCAGTGTTGCACTCTGCCAGGATTTCGCCGGTGGCCGGATGCACGATGACCTTGGCGGTAGTACGACCCAGGACGTAGTCCAGAGGCACTTCCAGCTCTTTGATCCCGGCTTTTTCCAGCTGGTTGATGTGACGAGCGGTAATACGACGACCCTGCTCGACAATAACCTTGCCTTTGTCATCCTGAATATCGAGGACTGCAATTTCACCGCGCAGGCGCTGAGGCACCAGCTCCAGGCTCAGGCTTTCGCCGCGCACATGGAATACGTTGGTGGTGTAGAAAGCATCCAGCACTTCTTCAGTGGTGTAGCCCAGCGCACGCAGCAGTACCGATGCAGGCAGCTTGCGACGACGGTCGATACGCACGAACACGCAGTCTTTCGGGTCGAACTCGAAGTCCAACCAGGAACCGCGGTAAGGAATGATACGTGCGGAGTACAACAGCTTACCGGAGCTGTGCGTCTTGCCACGGTCGTGGTCGAAGAATACGCCAGGGGAACGGTGCAGCTGGGAAACGATTACACGCTCGGTACCGTTGATTACGAAGGTACCGTTCTCAGTCATCAGGGGGATTTCACCCATGTAGACTTCTTGCTCTTTGATGTCCTTGATCGCTTTGTTCGACGATTCTTTGTCGAAAATGATCAGACGAACTTTTACCCGCAAAGGTACGGCGTAAGTTACACCGCGCAGCACGCATTCTTTGACATCAAATGCCGGTTCACCCAGGCGATAACCGACATACTCCAACGCAGCATTGCCGGAGTAGCTGATGATCGGGAAAACGGATTTGAAGGCCGCATGCAGGCCCACGTCGCGGAACTGATCTTTAGTCGCTCCCGCTTGCAAGAATTCACGATACGAATCCAGCTGGATGGCCAGGAGGTACGGCACATCCATGACGTCCGGCAACTTGCTAAAGTCCTTGCGGATACGTTTTTTCTCAGTATATGAGTAAGCCATCAGCGTTCCCCAGCTTGGTCACCTGCTTATTTGGCCCCTCCCGACGGGAGCAGCCAGAAAATCGTGCAAACCCTTTGGTTTGCTCCACCGCACAGGGTGGTTACAGCGCGTTAGAGACACCGACCCAGTCGGTTGCCAATAACGGAAAAAGGCCGGTGGCAAGAGCCACCAGCCATCAGCCTCAGCTTAACGCTTGGGCTGGAGACACAAAGTCGATGCTTACTTCAGCTCGACTTTAGCGCCTGCTTCTTCCAGAGCTGCTTTGGCTTTGTCAGCGGCTTCTTTAGCAACGCCTTCCAGAACCATGGCAGGAGCACCGTCAACTACAGCCTTGGCTTCTTTCAGGCCCAGACCGGTCAGTTCACGTACAGCCTTGATCACGTTAACTTTCTTCTCGCCAGCTTCGGTCAGCATGACGTTGAATTCAGTTTGCTCTTCAACAACAGCGGCAGCAGCAGCTGGACCAGCAGCGGCAACAGCAGCGGTAACGCCGAAGGTTTCTTCCATTGCTTTGATCAGCTCAACAACTTCCAGAACGGTTTTCTGGCCGATTGCTTCGATGATTTGCTCGTTAGTCAGAGACATGACTATAAATTCCTGTATTGGGGTGACAGCCTACGCAGCCATCAAATTAAACATATGATTTTGAAAGGGCTTGCAGTGCCTTAGGCAGCAGCAGCTTCTTTCTGGTCGCGAATGGCCGCCAGAGTACGAGCCAGCTTGCTGGTAGCGCCTTGGATCACGCTCATCAGCTTCGCAATAGCTTCGTCGCGAGTTGGCAGCGAAGCCAACACGTCGATCTCGTTTGCTGCGAGGTACTTGCCCTCGAACGCAGCTGCCTTGATCTCGAACTTTTCCTGACCCTTTGCGAACTCTTTGAAAATACGAGCAGCAGCGCCCGGATGTTCCTTGGAGAATGCAATCAGGGTCGGGCCGACGAACGCGTCGTTGAGCACGTCATATTGAGTGCCTTCAACAGCGCGCTTGAGCAGGGTGTTACGTACGACACGTACATACACGCCAGCTTCGCGGGCCTCTTTACGGAGTCCGGTCATAGCGCCTACTGTCACACCACGGGCATCAGCCACGACAGCGGACAGAGCGCCTTTGGCAGCCTCGTTGACTTCAGCGACGATGGCCTTCTTGTCTTCGAGTTTAATTGCCACGGGTTTAACTCCTGCTTGTTACCGTTTCATCCAACCGAGGTCGGATGTCGTTTTGGTGTCTGATTCGGTAAGGAACCGGGAGCACCATCTGCGTAGGCTTGTGGTTTAAGACTTGCGTCGCCTACGGTCTTGGATAGCCCCCGCCAGGCAGGGACCCCAATCTTTCAATTGGCGCAATCTCTTGCACCAACCTGTGTCTTATACGTCCAGCGAGCCTTGGTCGATGACCAGACCTGGGCCCATGGTGGTGCTCAGGGTAACGCGCTTGACGTAGATACCTTTCGAGGAAGCTGGCTTGATACGCTTCAGGTCAGCGATCAGGGCTTCAACGTTCTCCTTCAGCTTGACGGCGTCGAAGCCGACCTTGCCAACGGAGGTATGGATAATGCCGTTTTTGTCGGTGCGATAACGAACCTGACCAGCCTTGGCGTTTTTAACAGCGCCAGCTACGTCTGGAGTTACGGTACCAACCTTGGGGTTAGGCATCAGACCACGTGGACCGAGGATCTGGCCCAGCTGACCTACAACGCGCATTGCATCCGGGGAAGCAATAACTACGTCATAGTTCAGGTCGCCGCCTTTCATTTCGGCAGCCAGGTCGTCCATGCCTACGCGATCAGCGCCGGCAGCCAGGGCAGCTTCAGCGGCTGGACCTTGGGTGAACACAGCTACACGTACAGTCTTGCCAGTGCCGTGAGGCAGCACGGTAGCGCTGCGAACAACCTGGTCGGACTTACGTGGGTCAACGCCCAAGTTTACAGCGACGTCAACAGACTCGCTGAACTTGACGGTCGACAGCTCGGTCAGGAGAGCAGCTGCGTCTACGAAGCTGTAGGCCTTGCCCGCTTCAATCTTGCCGGCGATAGCCTTTTGGCGCTTGGTCAGCTTAGCCATTACACACCCTCCACGTTAAGGCCCATGCTACGAGCAGAACCGGCGATAGTACGCACGGCTGCATCCATATCAGCTGCAGTCAGATCCGCGTTTTTGGTTTTCGCGATTTCTTCCAGCTGAGCACGGGTAACGGTGCCAACCTTAACGGTGTTCGGACGAGCGGAACCGCTGGTCAGGCCAGCAGCTTTCTTCAGCAGAACCGAAGCAGGGGTGCTCTTAGTTTCGAAAGTGAAGCTGCGGTCACTGTAAACAGTGATGATCACAGGAGTCGGCAGACCTGGCTCAAGCCCCTGGGTACGGGCGTTGAAGGCCTTGCAGAATTCCATGATGTTCACGCCGTGCTGACCCAGTGCTGGACCGACGGGTGGACTTGGGTTGGCCTGTGCGGCCTTCACTTGCAGCTTGATGTAAGCAGTAATCTTCTTAGCCATGAGGCACTCCAATTACGGGTTCAAACGCCTGGAAAGGCTCCCCGGTTACTTGCGCGTTTATCCCAGTGACGACAAAACCCCACAGCCTTGGACTGCGGGGTATGGGATTCTCGTTCAGCTATGCCTTTTCGACCTGGCTGAACTCTAGCTCTACCGGAGTAGAGCGACCGAAAATGAGCACAGCCACTTGGATCCGGCTCTTTTCGTAGTTAACTTCTTCGACGGTGCCGTTAAAGTCAGCGAACGGACCATCGGTAACACGAACAACCTCACCCGGCTCGAACAGAGTCTTAGGCTTAGGCTTGTCACTACCATCAGCAACACGACGCAGAATGGCTTCTGCCTCCTTGTCCGTGATTGGCGCAGGCTTGTCGGCAGTACCACCGATAAAACCCATCACCCGAGGAGTATCCTTGACCAAGTGCCAAGTACCCTCATTCATATCCATCTGAACCAGCACATAACCCGGGAAGAATTTGCGCTCGCTTTTGCGCTTCTGGCCATTACGCATCTCAACCACTTCTTCAGTGGGAACCAGAATTTCACCAAAGCCATCTTCCATGCCAGCCAGCTTTACGCGCTCGATCAACGAACGCATTACATGCTTCTCGTAACCCGAGTAAGCATGCACAACGTACCAACGCTTAGCCACGGGACACCCTTAGCCAACTATCAAGGAAACGAGCCAGCCGAGCAGGGAATCAAGCCCCCACAACAGCAACGCCATAACCAGAACAACAGCCACTACGATCAACGTGGTCTGCGTGGTTTCTTGGCGAGTTGGCCATACGACTTTACGAATCTCGGTGCGAGCTTCCTTAACCAGTACAAAGAAAGACTTGCCCTTGGCAGTCTGCAGGCCTACAAAGGCAGCTACAGCAGCGATAGCAAGCAAAGCGAGTACTCGGTACAGGATCGGCGAAGCGGAGTAATACTGATTACCGACAACGCCAACGACCACCAAAGCAACTACTACAAGCCACTTGAGCAGATCGAAGCGAGAGCCTTGAGCTTCAGCTTTAGGAGTCATCTATGAAGATCCTGTGAAAAGAAAGCCAGACACACCGAGTGAATCTGGCAGGTCAGGAGGGAATCGAACCCCCAACCTACGGTTTTGGAGACCGTCGCTCTGCCAATTGAGCTACTGACCTAAAAACAAAATCAGGCCGACCATTATGCCGGCCCGATGGAGATATATCAAGAACTTACTCGATGACTTTGGCTACGACGCCAGCGCCGACGGTACGACCGCCTTCACGAATAGCGAAACGCAGACCATCTTCCATCGCGATGGTTTTGATCAGAGTGACAGTCATCTGGATGTTGTCACCTGGCATTACCATTTCAACGCCTTCTGGCAGCTCGCAGTTACCAGTCACGTCAGTAGTACGGAAGTAGAACTGTGGACGGTAGCCTTTGAAGAACGGAGTATGACGGCCGCCTTCTTCTTTGCTCAGAACGTACACTTCAGCAGTGAACTTGGTGTGCGGCTTAACGGTACCTGGCTTAACCAGAACCTGGCCACGCTCAACGTCGTCACGCTTGGTGCCACGCAGCAGAACGCCACAGTTCTCACCAGCACGACCTTCGTCCAGCAGCTTGCGGAACATCTCAACACCGGTGCAGGTGGTTTTCTGAGTGTCGCGCAGACCAACAATCTCAACTTCTTCCTGGATGCGAACGATACCACGCTCAACACGACCAGTTACCACGGTACCGCGGCCGGAGATCGAGAATACGTCTTCGATTGGCATCAGGAACGGCTTGTCGATAGCACGCTCTGGCTCTGGGATGTAGGTATCCAGAGTTTCTACCAGCTTCTTAACAGCGGTAGTGCCCATTTCGTTGTCGTCTTGGCCGTTCAGAGCCATCAGAGCCGAACCGATGATGATTGGAGTGTCATCACCTGGGAAGTCGTAAGTGCTCAGCAGGTCGCGCACTTCCATCTCAACCAGCTCCAGCAGCTCAGCGTCGTCCACCATGTCAGCCTTGTTCAGGAAGACAACGATGTACGGAACACCTACCTGACGGGACAGCAGGATGTGCTCGCGAGTTTGCGGCATCGGACCATCGGCAGCCGAGCAAACCAGGATCGCGCCGTCCATCTGGGCAGCACCAGTGATCATGTTTTTGACGTAGTCGGCGTGACCCGGGCAGTCAACGTGCGCGTAGTGACGAATGTTCGAATCGTACTCTACGTGCGCAGTATTGATGGTGATACCACGAGCCTTTTCTTCCGGGGCGCTGTCGATCTTGTCGAAGTCAACACGAGCCGAACCGAAAACCTCGGAGCAGACGCGAGTCAGAGCAGCAGTCAGAGTGGTTTTACCGTGGTCAACATGACCAATGGTACCAACGTTGACGTGCGGCTTATTACGTTCGAACTTTTCCTTAGCCATCGAAATCACCCCTAGGAGAAGAATTGAGCAAGTCACACAAGCCATTAAAACAAAGGCAGATATTTTCATATCTGCCTTGTTATATGGAGCTCTTGAGCGGATTTGAACCGCTGACCTCACCCTTACCAAGGGTGTGCTCTACCAACTGAGCTACAAGAGCGAAACACTTTGCACAACCTGCAAACTTGGAGCGGGTAGCGGGAATCGAACCCGCATCATCAGCTTGGAAGGCTGAGGTTCTACCACTAAACTATACCCGCGGAGCCTGCAGCTCACGCTAAATCTGGTGGAGGGGGAAGGATTCGAACCTTCGAAGTCGTAGACGTCAGATTTACAGTCTGATCCCTTTGGCCGCTCGGGAACCCCTCCTAAGCGAGGCAGCATTCTACATCATGCCACCCTTCTGTCAAGCATTTTCTCATTAAAAACCTGAGGTTAGCTGCGTTGACCTCGCTTCGCTGCGTCTACCTCTAGAGGTCTTCACTGCGGAGCGGGCGCCATTCTATGCAAACTATTCGGCAGTTGCAATGCCTTCGCATGACATTATTTTATGTTTTAACTCATTGAATTCTTTAGCAAGATTCTGCAGCAGCGAATCATCCAGCAAATGCTTGCTTTCAGGAGCCACCCGCAACCAGTAACCAGAAGCATCAGGCAACCCCAAGGACTTCAACCGGACCTCCACCCCCAATGCCGACAGACGCTGCTCGAGCATTTGAGCCTGATCACGACGAGCAAAACCACCTATATAGAGGCAATCGGCTTGAGCCCCACCCTTGTCACGCCTAGAGAGCGCGCCAGACGACTCACTCAACAAGCGGATATCCTGCTGGGCCCCTTTATAAAGCGTCAGAGGTGTTACCTCCTTGGCACGTAAAGGCGCTTCCTGCTGATGCCAGACGTAATAGAACACATTGAGAACCAGGAGCAGCAGGAACAACCAGCGCATAAAAACCTCAGGACAATGGGCATGCCATAGCCAATCCGACAAAAACCAGATCCGGAACCACTCGCCCTTGCGGCACAACCCCAGAAACCAGATCAGCATCACCACCGGTGAGAAATACTACGAAATCATCCCCCCAGTAACCACGCGCCAACTCCAACTGAGTTAGAACGAACCCCCTCAACATCAATGAGCAGCCGCGCTCTACCGCCTCAACCGTCGTACGACCCGGTAAAAGGTTCACCAGCGCGCGCTCGGCAGACAAATCATCGTACCGAATTCGACGAGTGTGAGTTCTCAGCTGATTACGCATCAATGGCATCCCTGGGCAGATAAACCCCCCCAGGTGCTCACCATCCGCAGCAATGAAATCCGCAGTAACCGCCGTCCCGAAATCGAGTACCAGGCAGGCACCAGCCGCAAGGCGAAAACCTCCCAGCATGGCAAGCCAGCGATCCAGGCCAAGTCGCTCAAACTCCTCATAACCATTTCGTACGCCGGCCATTTCTTTCGCAGGCGCAGCACAGATCACCGCCACGCCAAAAGCCCGAACCAACATGGAAGTAAGCTTGCTCGTCTCCTCGGCCGTACGCACGCTGACCAAGCGGCAGCGGGTCAAAACCAAGCCGTTTAGCGTACGCAGATGCCCGACCAAAGCATCATCGGAATCAACCACACCCTCAGCAAATACCCCAAGCGCAGCATTATCCAGAACGCGCCATTTAATGAAGCTGTTTCCGCAATCAAGCTCAAGAATCATTGCGTAACCTCAAGCTGAGCTCACCACCGCTGTAGACCTTCTCAACCCCATCCACCCTCAATCGCAATGCGCCCTGCTGATCGATGCCCATAACAACACCGTCTATTTTATTGATCCCAGCAATCAGAGACACCGCACTACCTTGCCACAAGTGATTCTGTTCCCACTCCTCTTGAATAGAGGAAAAGCCCTGGGCCTGGTGGCGCTCCAAGTAAGCCTTCAGCATCATGCTCAGCCGAGCAACCAACTGGTTACGATCAACCTGCTTGCCGGACTCAAGACGTACAGACGTCCACTGCTGATCAATCTCGTCGGTTTTCTGCATGCTGACGTTGATACCTACACCCAGAACTACATGACAGACATCAGCAGGATCCCCAACCAACTCCAACAGGATTCCGGCGATTTTTTTGCGTCCAACTAAAACATCGTTTGGCCACTTCAGGCCCGCACCAGCAATTCCAAACTCGCGCAAGGTTTGCATGACCGCCAGCCCGACTACCAAGCTGAGCCCTTCAAGCTGACGCATTCCACCATCGATACGCAGTACGAGACTGTAATAAACATTTTCTGCAAAAGGGCTAGCCCATTTTCGCCCTCTCCGACCACGCCCCGCCGTCTGACGCTCAGCGAGCACCAGGAACGGCGCAGGCACGCCACGCTCGACAGCCCTCAGAGCTTCGGCGTTTGTAGAGTCAATAGAATCGAAAACCAGCACAGCCCAAGGGCAATCCTTTGATTGTTCGTAAATATCAGCCGGATTCAGAAGCGTCAGCGGAGCCGCCAACTGATAACCGCGACCGCGAACTTTATGGATAGAGAGCCCCAGCTCAACCTCCAACTGCTGCAACTGCTTCCACACGGCACTGCGACTAACGCCCAAGGCGGCACCAAGGGCCTGGCCCGAGTGAAACCGCCCATCCTTCAGAAGCTCCAACAATGTCAGCATGCAGATCTCGCCTCACAATGAGGCAGGCATGATAGCCATGCCTAAGGCTGTTGCATAGGAAGCGTGACCAGGCACAATCAAGCAGCTAGCAGCTGCAATTTGAAAGGTTTTCCGCGCGCAAAAGACAAAACCCCAATTGCTTTCGCAATTGGGGTTTTGGAATTTAATCTTGACGATGACCTACTCTCACATGGGGAAACCCCACACTACCATCGGCGATGCATCGTTTCACTTCTGAGTTCGGGATGGGATCAGGTGGTTCCAATGCTCTATGGTCGTCAAGAAATTCGGTGTGCCGAGTCGTCTTTCGACGCTTCAGCAAATTGGGCATGCGATAGTTTGTGTGTTTTCTCGAACTTTCGGTTCGTTTCGTCTTCACACACCGCAATCTGGCTGTTAAGCGCAAATTGCTTGGGTGTTATATGGTCAAGCCTCACGGGCAATTAGTATTGGTTAGCTCAACGCCTCACAGCGCTTACACACCCAACCTATCAACGTCGTAGTCTTCGACGGCCCTTTAGGGAACTCAAGGTTCCAGTGAGATCTCATCTTGAGGCAAGTTTCCCGCTTAGATGCTTTCAGCGGTTATCTTTTCCGAACATAGCTACCCGGCAATGCCACTGGCGTGACAACCGGAACACCAGAGGTTCGTCCACTCCGGTCCTCTCGTACTAGGAGCAGCCCCTCTCAAATCTCAAACGTCCACGGCAGATAGGGACCGAACTGTCTCACGACGTTCTAAACCCAGCTCGCGTACCACTTTAAATGGCGAACAGCCATACCCTTGGGACCGGCTTCAGCCCCAGGATGTGATGAGCCGACATCGAGGTGCCAAACACCGCCGTCGATATGAACTCTTGGGCGGTATCAGCCTGTTATCCCCGGAGTACCTTTTATCCGTTGAGCGATGGCCCTTCCATACAGAACCACCGGATCACTAAGACCTACTTTCGTACCTGCTCGACGTGTCTGTCTCGCAGTCAAGCGCGCTTTTGCCTTTATACTCTACGACCGATTTCCGACCGGTCTGAGCGCACCTTCGTACTCCTCCGTTACTCTTTAGGAGGAGACCGCCCCAGTCAAACTACCCACCATACACTGTCCTCGATCCGGATAACGGACCTGAGTTAGAACCTCAAAGTTGCCAGGGTGGTATTTCAAGGATGGCTCCACGCGAACTGGCGTCCACGCTTCAAAGCCTCCCACCTATCCTACACAAGCAAATTCAAAGTCCAGTGCAAAGCTATAGTAAAGGTTCACGGGGTCTTTCCGTCTAGCCGCGGATACACTGCATCTTCACAGCGATTTCAATTTCACTGAGTCTCGGGTGGAGACAGCGCCGCCATCGTTACGCCATTCGTGCAGGTCGGAACTTACCCGACAAGGAATTTCGCTACCTTAGGACCGTTATAGTTACGGCCGCCGTTTACCGGGGCTTCGATCAAGAGCTTCGCGTTAGCTAACCCCATCAATTAACCTTCCGGCACCGGGCAGGCGTCACACCCTATACGTCCACTTTCGTGTTTGCAGAGTGCTGTGTTTTTAATAAACAGTCGCAGCGGCCTGGTATCTTCGACCGGCATGGGCTTACGGAGCAAGTCCTTCACCCTCACCGGCGCACCTTCTCCCGAAGTTACGGTGCCATTTTGCCTAGTTCCTTCACCCGAGTTCTCTCAAGCGCCTTGGTATTCTCTACCCAACCACCTGTGTCGGTTTGGGGTACGGTTCCTAGTTATCTGAAGCTTAGAAGCTTTTCTTGGAAGCATGGCATCAACCACTTCGTCACCTAAAAGGTAACTCGTCATCAGCTCTCGGCCTTAGAATCCCGGATTTACCTAAGATTCCAGCCTACCACCTTAAACTTGGACAACCAACGCCAAGCTGGCCTAGCCTTCTCCGTCCCTCCATCGCAATAACTAGAAGTACAGGAATATTAACCTGTTTTCCATCGACTACGCTTTTCAGCCTCGCCTTAGGGACCGACTAACCCTGCGTCGATTAACGTTGCGCAGGAAACCTTGGTCTTTCGGCGTGGGTGTTTTTCACACCCATTGTCGTTACTCATGTCAGCATTCGCACTTCTGATACCTCCAGCAAGCTTCTCAACTCACCTTCACAGGCTTACAGAACGCTCCTCTACCGCATCACTTACGTGATACCCGTAGCTTCGGTGTATGGTTTGAGCCCCGTTACATCTTCCGCGCAGGCCGACTCGACTAGTGAGCTATTACGCTTTCTTTAAAGGGTGGCTGCTTCTAAGCCAACCTCCTAGCTGTCTAAGCCTTCCCACATCGTTTCCCACTTAACCATAACTTTGGGACCTTAGCTGACGGTCTGGGTTGTTTCCCTTTTCACGACGGACGTTAGCACCCGCCGTGTGTCTCCCATGCTCGGCACTTGTAGGTATTCGGAGTTTGCATCGGTTTGGTAAGTCGGGATGACCCCCTAGCCGAAACAGTGCTCTACCCCCTACAGTGATACATGAGGCGCTACCTAAATAGCTTTCGAGGAGAACCAGCTATCTCCGAGCTTGATTAGCCTTTCACTCCGATCCACAGGTCATCCGCTAACTTTTCAACGGTAGTCGGTTCGGTCCTCCAGTCAGTGTTACCTAACCTTCAACCTGCCCATGGATAGATCGCCCGGTTTCGGGTCTATACCCAGCGACTAAACGCCCTATTAAGACTCGCTTTCGCTACGCCTCCCCTATTCGGTTAAGCTCGCCACTGAATATAAGTCGCTGACCCATTATACAAAAGGTACGCAGTCACAGAACAAAGTCTGCTCCCACTGCTTGTACGCATACGGTTTCAGGATCTATTTCACTCCCCTCTCCGGGGTTCTTTTCGCCTTTCCCTCACGGTACTAGTTCACTATCGGTCAGTCAGTAGTATTTAGCCTTGGAGGATGGTCCCCCCATATTCAGACAAAGTTTCTCGTGCTCCGTCCTACTCGATTTCATGACTAAGAGATTTTCGCGTACAGGGCTATCACCCACTATGGCCGCACTTTCCAGAGCGTTCCGCTAATCTCAAAGCCACTTAAGGGCTAGTCCCCGTTCGCTCGCCACTACTAAGGGAATCTCGGTTGATTTCTTTTCCTCAGGGTACTTAGATGTTTCAGTTCCCCTGGTTCGCCTCTTGCACCTATGTATTCAGTACAAGATAACCATCTTATGATGGCTGGGTTCCCCCATTCAGACATCTCCGGATCAAAGTCTGTTTGCCGACTCCCCGAAGCTTTTCGCAGGCTACCACGTCTTTCATCGCCTCTGACTGCCAAGGCATCCACCGTATGCGCTTCTTCACTTGACCATATAACCCCAAGCAATCTGGTTATACTGTGAAGACGACATTCGCCGAAAATTCGCGATTAAACTCACAAATTTTACCTTAGCCTGAATAAACACCAGTGAAAGTGCTATCCAGTCTATCTTTCTATCACATACCCAAATTTTTAAAGAACGATTCTGATAAAGATCAGAAATCAACATTCACCATCAACTTGATGGAATGCTCATTTCTAAGCTTTAAACGATGGACACCAATCTGTAATGGTGGAGCCAAGCGGGATCGAACCGCTGACCTCCTGCGTGCAAGGCAGGCGCTCTCCCAGCTGAGCTATGGCCCCGTATCGCTACAGGGTGCACCAGTAATTGGTGGGTCTGGGCAGATTCGAACTGCCGACCTCACCCTTATCAGGGGTGCGCTCTAACCAACTGAGCTACAGACCCAATCGTCTTCTTCAATGAATCAAGCAATTCGTGTGGGAGCTTATGAAGCAGCTGATGTCGTCGATTAAGGAGGTGATCCAGCCGCAGGTTCCCCTACGGCTACCTTGTTACGACTTCACCCCAGTCATGAATCACACCGTGGTAACCGTCCTCCCGAAGGTTAGACTAGCTACTTCTGGTGCAACCCACTCCCATGGTGTGACGGGCGGTGTGTACAAGGCCCGGGAACGTATTCACCGCGACATTCTGATTCGCGATTACTAGCGATTCCGACTTCACGCAGTCGAGTTGCAGACTGCGATCCGGACTACGATCGGTTTTGTGGGATTAGCTCCACCTCGCGGCTTGGCAACCCTCTGTACCGACCATTGTAGCACGTGTGTAGCCCAGGCCGTAAGGGCCATGATGACTTGACGTCATCCCCACCTTCCTCCGGTTTGTCACCGGCAGTCTCCTTAGAGTGCCCACCATTACGTGCTGGTAACTAAGGACAAGGGTTGCGCTCGTTACGGGACTTAACCCAACATCTCACGACACGAGCTGACGACAGCCATGCAGCACCTGTCTCAATGTTCCCGAAGGCACCAATCCATCTCTGGAAAGTTCATTGGATGTCAAGGCCTGGTAAGGTTCTTCGCGTTGCTTCGAATTAAACCACATGCTCCACCGCTTGTGCGGGCCCCCGTCAATTCATTTGAGTTTTAACCTTGCGGCCGTACTCCCCAGGCGGTCAACTTAATGCGTTAGCTGCGCCACTAAGAGCTCAAGGCTCCCAACGGCTAGTTGACATCGTTTACGGCGTGGACTACCAGGGTATCTAATCCTGTTTGCTCCCCACGCTTTCGCACCTCAGTGTCAGTATCAGTCCAGGTGGTCGCCTTCGCCACTGGTGTTCCTTCCTATATCTACGCATTTCACCGCTACACAGGAAATTCCACCACCCTCTACCATACTCTAGCTCGCCAGTTTTGGATGCAGTTCCCAGGTTGAGCCCGGGGATTTCACATCCAACTTAACGAACCACCTACGCGCGCTTTACGCCCAGTAATTCCGATTAACGCTTGCACCCTCTGTATTACCGCGGCTGCTGGCACAGAGTTAGCCGGTGCTTATTCTGTCGGTAACGTCAAAATACTCACGTATTAGGTAAGTACCCTTCCTCCCAACTTAAAGTGCTTTACAATCCGAAGACCTTCTTCACACACGCGGCATGGCTGGATCAGGCTTTCGCCCATTGTCCAATATTCCCCACTGCTGCCTCCCGTAGGAGTCTGGACCGTGTCTCAGTTCCAGTGTGACTGATCATCCTCTCAGACCAGTTACGGATCGTCGCCTTGGTGAGCCATTACCTCACCAACTAGCTAATCCGACCTAGGCTCATCTGATAGCGCAAGGCCCGAAGGTCCCCTGCTTTCTCCCGTAGGACGTATGCGGTATTAGCGTCCGTTTCCGAACGTTATCCCCCACTACCAGGCAGATTCCTAGGCATTACTCACCCGTCCGCCGCTCTCAAGAGGTGCAAGCACCTCTCTACCGCTCGACTTGCATGTGTTAGGCCTGCCGCCAGCGTTCAATCTGAGCCATGATCAAACTCTTCAGTTCAAACATCTTTGGGTTTTGAGAAAACCCTAAACTTGGCTCAGCAATCGTTGGTTACATCTTTGATTTCTCGCGGAGTAACTTGTGATGCTGATAATCTTTCTGACTACCAGTCCGACCCCACAAGCACCCACACGAATTGCTTGATTCAGTTGTTAAAGAGCGGTTGGTTAAGTCTTTCGTCTCAACCGAGGCGCGCATTCTACAGCAGCCCCTGTATCTGTCAAGCGGTTATTTTAAGAAGTTTTCAAAGTTTCCTTTGCAACTTCAACCACTTGCGCCTCCGATCTCTCGTCAGCGGGAGGCGAATTCTACAGCGTTACACGCTGCTGTCAACACCTCTTTTTCTCCGCTTTCGACCGAGAAGATCGAATCGTTAACTCGGCGAAAACTGACTGCCCAATCAACTCCTTCGGGCTTCGATGAACTGAAGCGTAACCGCTGTCGAAAGCCGCGTAACTCGTTGAATCTCAAGGAGTTTTCCGTTTCGACTGCGCCGGAAGTGGGGCGAATTATAGAGAGATATAATTCGCCGTCAACACCTATTTTCAGTTTTATTCGGATTTAAGCGTAATACGTGCAAAAGCCTTCTTTCCAGCCTGGCAGACATGAGTCGAGCCGACAGCCCATATAAAGGAACGCTCAACAACCTCACCATCTACACGCACACCACCAGAGCCGAGCAGGTCACGCGCCATTGCCGAGTTCTTTACCAAGCCCGCCTTATTAAGGACAGCCGCGATCGGCATATCTTCAGCAGCAGCCAGCTCGATCTCAGGCAGATCATCCGGCAACTCACCATCCTTCATGCGGTTGCCCGCAGCACGATGAGCATTCGCTGCAGCTTCCTCACCATGGAAACGCGCAACGATTTCTTCAGCCAGCTTGATCTTGATATCCCGCGGATTCGCACCCGCCTCGACATCTGCCTTAAAGGAAAGAATCTCATCCATGGAGCGGAAGCTCAGCAGCTCAAAGTAACGCCACATCAACGCATCTGGAATGGAAACCAGCTTGCTATACATAACACCCGGCGCTTCCTGGATACCTACATAGTTACCCAGCGACTTGGACATCTTCTTGACGCCGCCCAACCCCTCGAGCAACGGCATCGTCAGAATGCACTGAGCCTCTTGACCATAACCGCGCTGCAGCTCACGCCCCATCAACAGATTGAACTTCTGATCGGTACCGCCCAACTCCACATCGGCACGCAGTGCCACAGAGTCATAACCCTGAACCAGCGGATAGAGGAACTCGTGAATGGCAATGGGTTGATTGGTGGAATAGCGCTTGTCGAAGTCGTCACGCTCGAGCATGCGAGCAACGGTGTACTGGGAAGTCAGGCGAATGAAGTCCGCAGGCCCCATCTTGTCCATCCAGGTGGAGTTGAAGGCCACCTCGGTTTTCGCCGGGTCGAGAATCTTGAACACCTGGCTCTTGTAGGTCTCGGCATTTTCGAGGACCTGCTCGCGAGTCAGTGGCGGACGAGTTGCGCTCTTGCCACTCGGATCACCGATCATCCCGGTGAAGTCGCCGATCAGGAAGATCACCTGATGACCCAGATCCTGGAACTGGCGCAGCTTATTAATAAGCACGGTATGACCCAGGTGCAAATCCGGCGCCGTTGGGTCGAAGCCAGCCTTAATACGCAGCGGCTGGCCGCGCTTGAGCTTTTCGATCAGCTCGGACTCGACCAACAACTCTTCTGCACCACGTTTGATCAGCGCTAGCTGCTCTTCAACCGACTTCATAACAGACCCGCAAGGCTCAGATTCAAAGGGAACCAACCATACAAGATCAGCGCCCAATTACAAGTTTTGCCCGGCGTACGGATGGCTTTCCGCGAACAGGACGTCCGCAGGCTTGCTTAACAGATGATTTGGTTATATTTTATACAGTTATTTCATCTTCATCATGTCATTCATCTTTTCCAATTCATCTTCTTCAAAGTCAAAATTACTTATGACCACAGAACCGCCTAAAGCCCCGCCGCTTTATCCGAAGACCCACCTGCTCGCCGCAAGTGGTATCGCCGCCCTCCTCAGCCTGGCGCTCCTGGTATTCCCTTCCAGTGATGTAGAAGCCAAAAGAACAACTCTGAGCCTCGACCTGGAAAGCCCGGCCGAGCAACTGACACAAGATCAAGACGCCGCAGACGCCGCACAAGCCACAAATGAAGCCGTAGCGTCCCCGTTCGCACAAATCGAAAACAGCCCCGAAGACACTGCGAAAACCACTGAAACCGCTCAAGAGCAGCCTGCTCCGGCCGTGACGGAAGAAAAGAAGGCAGCGAATCATAGGGAAGTCATTGTCGCCAAGGGCGACACCCTTTCCACGCTATTTGAGAAGGTCGGCCTACCTGCCACTTCGGTGCATGACGTGTTGGCCAGCGACAAGCAAGCCAAGCAGTTCACCCAGCTGAAGCGCGGCCAGAAACTTGAGTTCGAACTGGGTCCGGACGGCCAGTTGAACAATCTGCACAGCAAGGTCAATGACCTGGAAAGCATCACCCTGACCAAAGGGCCAAAAGGCTTCGCCTTCAGCCGTATCACCGCCAAGCCCATGGTGCGCACGGCCTACGTTCATGGTGTGATCAACAGTTCGCTGTCGCAATCCGCAGCACGTGCTGGACTGTCTCACAGTCTGACAATGGACATGGCCAACGTCTTTGGCTACGACATCGACTTCGCCCAGGATATTCGCCCCGGTGACGAGTTCGACGTGATCTACGAACAGACCGTCGTCAATGGTAAAGCTGTGGGTACCCGCAACATTCTCTCTGCGCGCTTCACCAACCGTGGCAAGACCTACACCGCGGTGCGTTACACCAACAAACAAGGCATGAGCAGTTATTACACCGCTGATGGCAATAGCATGCGCAAGGCCTTTATCCGTACTCCGGTGGACTTCGCACGTATCAGTTCGCGCTTCTCCATGGGCCGCAAACACCCGATCCTGAACAAGATCCGCGCTCACAAAGGCGTCGACTACGCAGCCCCTCGCGGTACGCCAATCAAGGCAGCCGGCGATGGCAAGGTGCTCCTGGCCGGGCGTCGTGGCGGATACGGCAACACCGTGATCATCCAGCACGGCAATGCTTACCGCACGCTGTACGGCCATATGCAAGGCTTCGCCAAAGGCGTCAAGACCGGCGGAACCGTCAAGCAGGGCCAGGTGATCGGCTACATCGGCACCACCGGGCTTTCCACGGGCCCGCATTTGCATTACGAGTTCCAGGTCAACGGCGTTCACGTCGATCCACTGGGCCAGAAGCTACCAATGGCCGATCCGATCGCCAAAGCGGAACGCGCACGCTTCCTGCAACAAAGCCAGCCACTGATGGCGCGGATGGATCAGGAAAAAGCCACCCTGCTCGCTTCGAACAAGCGTTAAGCATGGTGCTCTATATAGGTGTGATGTCCGGGACCAGTCTTGATGGCCTGGATATCGCACTCATCGAACAAACACCGGCGATCAGGCTGATCGCCACGCATTACATTCCCATGCCTGAATCCCTGCGCGCCGAGCTGCTTGGCTTGTGCGCCAGCGGTCCCGATGAAATCGCCCGCTCCGCCATCGCCCAGCAAAACTGGGTAAAACTGGCCGCCCAGGGTATTCATAGCCTACTTGCCCAACAGAAACTGAAACCCGCGAACATCCGCGCCATTGGCAGTCATGGCCAGACCATCCGCCATGAGCCCGCCCGCGGCTTCACGGTCCAGATCGGCAACCCGGCATTACTGACAGAGCTGACCGGAGTCACGGTGGTCAGCGACTTCCGCAGCCGCGATGTCGCCGCCGGCGGCCAGGGGGCTCCACTAGTACCGGCCTTTCATGAAGCGCTCTTTGATCAAAGCTGCGGCAAGCGCGCGGTCCTCAATGTCGGCGGTTTCAGCAACCTGAGCCTGATCGAGAGCGACAAGCCGGTCGCCGGCTTCGACTGTGGCCCGGGTAACGTCCTGCTGGATGCCTGGATCAATGCCCAGCGTGGAGAAAACTACGATCGCGACGGCCAATGGGCTGCCAGCGGTCAGGTTGAGCCGCTGCTGCTGAACGCGCTGCTCAGCGACCCATTCTTTGCCACTCAAGGCCCGAAGAGTACGGGTCGCGAGGTATTCAACCTGGAGTGGCTACAGGAGCATCTGGCTCGCCTGCCAGCCTTGCCCACCGAAAACGTACAGGCAACGCTCCTGGAGCTGACAGCACTGACCATCGTCGAGTCGCTGCAAGCTGCGCAGACCGATACCCAGGAGCTGCTGGTCTGCGGCGGCGGCGCTCACAACTCGGCCTTGATGAATCGCCTGTCCAGCCTGCTGCCTAACACCAAGGTCAGCAGTACCGCCACCCACGGCGTCGATCCGGACTGGGTTGAAGCCATGGCATTCGCCTGGCTGGCCCACTGCTGCCTGGAAGGCATAGCCGCCAACCGCCCAAGTGTCACCGGCGCCCGCGGCTTGCGTGTCCTGGGCGCGATCTACCCCGCCTGATCGCCAGACAGCAAAACGCCGCAGAGCCCGAAAACCCTGCGGCGCTTGGTAAAACCTTATTCAGCGATCAGATCGAGAACGAAGACCCGCAACCGCAGGTGGTTGTGGCATTCGGGTTCTTGATCACGAAACGCGAACCTTCCAGACCTTCCTGATAATCCACCTCGGCACCCGCCAGATACTGGAAGCTCATCGGATCGACCACCAGGCTGACGCCTTCGCGCTCGACGATGGTGTCGTCATCCGCGACTTCTTCATCGAAAGTGAAGCCGTACTGAAACCCTGAACAACCGCCGCCCGTAACGAATACGCGCAGCTTCAAGCGATCATTACCCTCTTCATCGACCAGGCTCTTCACCTTGTGCGCGGCACCGTGGGTGAATTGCAAAGCCGTGGGGGTGAAGGATTCGACGCTCATGCTGACTATCTCCCGGCGTTACGCCGCCATAATGCGTGATGACGCGCATTATCCGCTTCTCCCAGAAAAGCGGTCAACTATTGTTACGGTATATCAATAAGCCCAGGGCTTACCGCAAAATGCAAAAAGGCCCGGTAACGGGCCTTTTGCTGAGGCAGGCAGACGCCTTAAGGCAGCATGCCGGCGTGGGACAGGCCCAGACGCTCGTCCAGACCGAACAGGATGTTCAGGTTCTGTACGGCTTGGCCCGACGCGCCTTTGACCAGGTTATCGATCACCGACAACACGACCACCAGATCGCCATCCTGAGGACGGTGCACGGCAATCCGGCATACGTTGGCGCCCCGCACGCTGCGGGTTTCCGGATGGCTGCCCGCCGGCATCACATCCACGAACGGCTCGTTGGCATAACGTTTCTCGAACAGCGCCTGCAGGTCCACCGACTTGTCCACGACAGTGGCATAGAGTGTCGAGTGAATGCCACGGATCATCGGCGTCAGGTGAGGCACGAACGTCAGGCCGACATCCTTGCCCGCCGCACGGCGCAGGCCCTGGCGAATCTCCGGCAGGTGACGATGACCTTTGACCGCATAGGCCTTCATGCTTTCCGAGGTCTCGGAGTACAGGGAACCGACGCTGGCGCCCCGACCAGCACCGCTGACACCCGACTTGCAGTCGGCGATCAAGCGCAAAGTGTCGGCCAGCCCCGCCTCCAGCAATGGCAGGAAGCCGAGCTGGGTAGCGGTCGGGTAGCAACCCGGAACAGCGATCAGGCGGGCCTTCTTGATCTGCTCGCGATTGACTTCCGGCAGGCCATAGACGGCTTCGTCGAGCAACTCAGGGGCCCCATGGGGCTGGCCGTACCACTTGGCCCACTCATCGGCGTCCTGCAGACGGAAGTCCGCCGACAGGTCGATGACCTTGGTACCGGCAGCCAGCAGCTCACCCGCCAGGGCATGGGCAACACCGTGCGGAGTCGCGAAGAACACCACATCGCAGGCACCGAGGGTCTTGATGTCCGGAACGCTGAATGCCAGGCCGTCATAGTGGCCTCGCAGGTTCGGGTACATATCGGCGACGGCAAGGCCTGCCTCAGATCGGGAAGTGATGACCACCACTTCAGCCTGCGGATGCTGTGCCAACAGACGCAGCAGTTCGACACCGGTGTAACCCGTGCCGCCGACGATACCGACCTTGACCATAAACCTGCCCTCAACGAACCCACTGGAAAGCCGTCGATGATAGGGGCCGAAAGACCCTGCGACAACCGTCAAGGTGACGTGCGGACGCTCCTGCCACTACTATCTTCGCTACCGTGAACCTGGGAATAACCGAAATGCTCTATCTGTGGCTCAAAGCCTTTCACATCGTCAGTCTGGTCTGCTGGTTTGCCGGTCTGTTCTACCTGCCGCGCCTGTTCGTTTATCACGCTCAAAGCGAAGACACGATCAGCAAGGAACGCTTCAGCATCATGGAGCGCAAGCTGTACCGCGGAATCATGGGCCCAGCGATGATTGCCACGCTGATTTTCGGTATCTGGCTGCTGAGCCTGAACCCCAGCGCCTACTTCGGCCAGGGCGGCTGGATGCATGCCAAGCTGACCCTGGTGGTCATCCTGATTGGCTACCACCATATGTGCGGCGCCCAGGTGAAACGTTTTGCCCGTGGCGAAAACACCCGCAGCCATGTCTTTTACCGCTGGTTCAATGAAGTGCCAGTTCTGCTATTGCTGGCTATCGTAATTCTGGTCGTCGTCCGGCCGTTCTAACTTCTACTAGCCGTCATTATTCGGGGTACTTCCAATGTCGCTGCCCGCTCTGCTCGAACAACGCTTGCGCCTGCCTGTCGTGGCTGCGCCGATGTTCCTGATTTCCAATCCACAACTGGTTCTGGCGTGCTGCCGCAATGGGGTGGTCGGCAGTTTCCCTGCCCTCAACCAGCGTGAAAGCAGTGGTTTCAAGGCCTGGCTGGAAGAAATCGAAGCAGGCCTTGCGACCCTGGAAAACCCCGCGCCCTATGCCGTCAACCTGATCGTGCATCACAGCAACCCACGCTTGAATGCCGACCTGGCGATCTGCATCGAACACAAGGTGCCTATCGTCATCACCAGCCTGGGAGCGGTGAAGGAACTGGTCGATGCAGTGCATGCCTATGGAGGCCTGGTCTTCCATGACGTCACCACCCGGCGCCATGCGGAAAAAGCCGCCGAGGCCGGGGTCGATGGCCTGATCGCCGTAGCCGCCGGCGCCGGTGGCCACGCCGGGACCTGGAGCCCGTTCTCCCTGATCGCCGAAATCCGCCAGTTCTTCGACAAGACGCTGCTGCTGGCTGGCTGCCTGAACCACGGCCACGAGATCCTCGCCGCACAGTTGCTCGGCGCCGACCTCGCCTACTTCGGCACGCGTTTTATCGGCACCACGGAAAGCCATGCGCCGGAGGCCTACAAGGAGATGCTGCTGAGCGCCAAGGCCGCCGACATTGTGCACACCGCGGCAGTCTCCGGGGTTCCAGCAAGCTTCATGCGCCAAAGCCTGGAAAACGCCGGCTTCGACCTTGCCGCCCTGCAGGGCAAAGGCGAAGTCAACTTCGGCTCGAAACTCAAGCCGCTCAGCGATGAAGCCAAAGCCTGGAAAACCGTGTGGTCCGCCGGACAAGGCGTCGGTGAAATCGATGACTTGCCGAGCGTCGATCAACTGGTCGCCCGCCTGGACGCCGAATACCGTGCCGCGCAGGAGCTGGCCGCCCGGCTACCGCAACGCTGGCCGCGCTGAATCGCTGATGTTTTTTGGCCAGCAACGGACGGCTGGCCTTAAACTGTCGCCCTGCGAAAGCCCTCTCTATATAGCCGACAAGGACGCCCTGCATGAGCCAAGACCGTTTCAAGATCGTATTTGACGGGGCTCTGCTTCCGGGTGTCGACATCGAACATGCCAAGCAGAAAATCGCCAAGCTGTTCAAAAGTGATATCGCTGCGATCGAGCCTCTGTTCAAGGGACAAAACATCACCCTCAAGCGCGACCTCTCCCAACAAGACGCGGACATCTATCTCGCCGCGCTGAACCAGGCCGGGATCGCCCCACGCATCGAACCGGATCTTGCCCCAGGCGCCAGCCAACCGGCACCTCAGCCTGCTCCCCCAGCACCAGCACCTTCGGTGGACTTGCCCCAGGCAGAACCCACCGCGACAAGTGACTGGCAACGCCCGGCCCCTACGCCGACGCCAGACCCCATGGCCGGCGCGGGTACTTCGCCCTACACCCCGCCTCAAGCCACAGTGGGCGATCCCCTTCCCGAGTTTGGCGAGCTGAAGTTCTACACCGTCGAAGGACGCATCGGGCGCCTGCGCTATCTCGCCTGGACCCTGGTGCTGATCCTGCTGACTACCCTGGCCGGCGGCTTCCTGACCGCGGCTCTGGTCGGCAACAGCCTGCAAGTGACGGGAATGATCTTCCTCGGCGTCGTAGCACTGGCCTTCGCCTATCTGAACATCACCATTTCCGTTCAGCGCCTGCATGACCTGGGCTGGTCGGGTTGGCTCTGGCTGCTGAATTTGCTGCCTTTTGTGTACGCAGTGTTTCCGCTGCTGCTGGCGATCCTGCCGGGCAACACCGGCGCCAATCGTTACGGCGCGCCGCCTCCGCCAAACAGTGGAGCGGTCAAGGGGCTTGCCGCGCTGTGGATAATCGTTTTGCTGCTGTCCTTCATCGGTGGTCTCAGCTCGGTCTAGGGCGCCGAGAACAGGAGCAGTGAAAGCAGCAAGCCCGCCCCGGCCACCTGTAGACTATCGGATTGAATTAACGCGCCGCTGCCTGGGACTTTTCCCCACAGGCAACCGGCCGTTGCAATGGAGAACCGCATGACCCGTTACGCTCTGATCACCGGCGCCTCCAGCGGCATAGGCCTGGCCCTGGCCGAAGCTCTGGCCCGGCGCGGCCGCAGCCTGCTCCTGGTGGCCCGTCAGCGTGATCAGCTGGAAAGCATCGCCATCGAGTTGACCCAACGCTTTGGTGTAGAGGTGCTGTTCCGTGCCTGCGACCTGTCCGAGCCTTTGCGGCTTTCGGGCTTCCTGCTGGAGCTGGAAGAAGGCGACCGGCAGATCGATCTATTGGTGAACTGCGCCGGCATCGGCACCTGCGGCCCCTTCCTCGCCCAGGACTGGATGACCGAGCAGGACCTGATCGAAGTGAACATTCTGGCCCTTACCCGGCTGTGCCATGCCCTGGGCAACAGCATGGCCTTGCAGGGCGGCGGGCAGATTCTCAACGTCGCTTCGATCGCCGGCTTCTATCCCGGCCCCTGGATGAGCACCTACTACGCCAGCAAGGCCTATGTGCTGCACTTCTCCGAAGGCCTGCGCGAAGAGCTGAAAAACAATGCAGTGAAGGTTTCCGTGCTCTGCCCCGGCCCGACCCGCACCGGTTTCTTTGATACCGCCCAGTTGAACACCAGCAAGCTTAACGACAGCAAACTGCTGATGAGCCCGGAAGAAGTCGCGCTGTACACTGTGCGCGCCCTGGACAAGAATCGCGCCATTATCATCCCCGGCCGCCGCAACCGCTGGTTTGCGTTCAGCCCGCGCCTGGGTTCACGCTGGCTGACCCGCAAGATTTCCGGCGCCGTCAACAAAGCCTATTGCCCGCGCTGACCTGGCAACCATCTAAGGCTGGGCGCACTCGGCTTGCCTGAGTACACTCAGCCCGGACCAACACAACGGAGAAACAGCTGTGGATACTCTGTTCACCAAGATCATCAACCGGGAAATACCGGCGAAGATCATCTATGAGGACGACCAGGTTCTGGCCTTCTACGATATCGCCCCACAGGCCCCCGTGCATTTCCTGGTAGTTCCGAAAAAGCCGGTACGCACCCTCAATGACCTGACCGAAGACGACAAGCTGCTGGCCGGACATATCCTGTTCACCGCCCAGCGTCTGGCCAGGGAGCTGGGCTGCGAAGAAGGCTTCCGGGTCGTCATGAACTGCAATGAACTCGGTGGCCAGACCGTGTATCACATTCACATGCACGTTCTGGGTCAGCGCCAGATGCACTGGCCGCCGGGCTGATCCCCATCCAAGGTGCGCGACAGCACACTTCTCGCCCGCTTTTGCCGGGAGTGTGCTGATCCAGCGCAGGCCTCTGCCCATCGATTGGGGTAAACTGGCCGCCGTGATTCTTCCCGGAGGTAAGCATGACTACCCAACGTCACTACTCGCCGATTGACCGTCTACTGCTGCAGGCAGATGCAGCAATGCGTACCTTGCTGCCCTTCAGCGGCCAGCCTTATCGCCCTTCCCCTGCAATCGTGCAGCCGGACGTGCAGATGAGCGAAGAGGACACCAAGCATGTCGCCGGCCTGATGCGCATCAACCATACCGGCGAAGTCTGCGCCCAGGCGCTGTACCAGGGCCAGGCACTGACCGCCAAGCTGCCGCAAGTGCGCGCCGCCATGGAGCATGCCGCGGAAGAAGAAATCGATCATCTGGTCTGGTGCGAGCAACGCATTCACCAACTGGGTAGCCACACCAGCGTGCTCAACCCGCTGTTTTATGGCATGTCATTCGGCATCGGCGCAGTGGCCGGGCTGATCAGCGACAAGGTCAGCCTGGGTTTCGTGGCCGCTACTGAAGATCAGGTGTGCAAACACCTCAACGAACACCTTGAGCAATTGCCGGCCGAGGACGAAAAATCCCGGGCGATTCTCGAGCAGATGCGCATCGACGAAGAACAACACGCCGAAAGCGCCCTGGACGCGGGCGGATTCCGTTTCCCGGCGCCGGTAAAGTTCGGTATGAGCCTACTGGCCAAGGTCATGACCAAAAGCACTTACCGGATCTGATCGATACAAATCGCAGGCAAAAAAAGGGCGCTTTTTCAGCGCCCTTTCTTTTGCCGCGAATTCAGAAGGGTTGAATGGCGACTCAACCGAGCTCGACGATTTCGTAATCGTGAGTGATGGCAACCCCGGCCGCACCGAGCATGATCGATGCCGAGCAGTATTTTTCCGCCGACAGCTCGATGGCGCGCTTGACCTGGGCTTCTTTCAACCCGCGGCCCTTGACCACAAAGTGCATGTGGATCTTGGTGAAGACCTTGGGATCCTCTGTCGCACGCTCGGCGTCGAGGAAGGCTTCGCAACTTTCGACAGCCTGGCGGGATTTCTTCAGGATGCTGACCACGTCGAAGTTGCTGCAACCGCCTACGCCGAGCAGGAGCATTTCCATCGGGCGCACGCCCAGGTTACGACCACCGGCTTCCGGCGGGCCATCCATTACCACCACATGACCGCTGCCCGATTCCCCGAGGAACATGGCTTCGCCAGCCCATTGGATGCGTGCCTTCATCGCCAAGACTCCACTGCTAAAAAAGGGTCGCCAGCTTAGCACAGGGGCCCGGGATGGCAGCGCTTTGCCTGTTCAGGTGCCACACTCAGTTCTGATAGGAAAATTCTTAATTACCCAAAGGAAGCGTCTGTTAAGCTGGCGCCAAATCACTGGCGCATTGCCAGCTATCGGCGATCCAGCTTGACCGCCCCATAAAAAATCAAATCACACCGTGCTGTCTTTTCGGGATACAACCATGGTTGCTCTTGCCCCTACACCCAAGATCAAGAACCTCGACAAGCTGTTGATGCATTGCCAGCGCCGCCGCTATCAGGCCAAGAGCAACATCATCTGCGCCGGCGATCAGTCGGACACGCTGTTCTTCATCGTCAAAGGCTCGGTCACCATCCTGATCGAAGATGACGACGGTCGGGAAATGATCATCGCCTACCTCAATGCCGGGGACTTTTTCGGCGAGCTGGGCCTGTTCGAACAAGCCGGGCATGAGCAGCAACGCAGCGCCTGGGTACGGGCCAAGGTCGAATGTGAAGTCGCGGAGATCAGCTATGCAAAATTCCGTGAGCTGTCTCAACAGGACCCGGACATTCTGTACGTGCTCAGCGGCCAGATCGCCCAACGCCTGCGCAACACCACCCGCAAAGTCGGCGACCTGGCGTTCTTCGATGTCACCGGGCGAGTGGCCCGCTGCCTGCTCGAACTGTGCAAGCAGCCAGATGCCATGACCCATCCGGACGGCATGCAGATCAAGGTGACTCGCCAAGAAATCGGGCGGATCGTCGGCTGCTCAAGGGAGATGGTCGGCCGGGTGCTCAAGGACCTCGAAGAACGCAACCTGGTCCATGTCAAAGGCAAGACCATGGTGGTGTTCGGCACCCGTTAGAGCGGCAGGAACTGCGCCAACGTCTGCCGGTACAGGGCATCCAGGCGCTCGATGGCATTCGGCGCGGCGAATGCCTCATGCAAGGCGATATGGCTTTCGGCGCGGCAACGCTGCTCCAGGCCACAGGCCTGGTTGAAACGATTGACCGCCGCCACCATGGTTTCCCGCTCGTCATCCAGCAACAGCGCGCCATGCACCAACCCAACCGGACGCGTCCCACCCTTGCTCTGGCGCCAACGCTGGGCGGTGCCGACCATCTTGCGCCCGTTGAGATTGACGTTGAACCGGCCATCGCAGAAAGCGCCCTCGACTTCACCCAGGGAGGGCTCGCCTCCCAGCTCGGAAAGCAGGTCGCAGATCGGCTGGCACAAACGGCGATAGCCGGTTTCGATCCGATTCTGATCACCCTCGCTGCGAGGCGGCGCATAAACCAGCGCGATATTGACCGTCGCCGCCGATTGCGGCACCGGCTCCCCACCGGTTTCTCGCAGCAACACCGGCCAGCCACTAGCGGCCAGCGCGTCGCAGGCCTGATCGAACCCCGGCAAACGGCTCAAGCGTCGCGGCATCACCAGCGCTCTGTCGCTCGGCTGCCAGAACAACAGGCCGTACTCCTGGTCGCCGCTGCATACCTGGGCGAGCAGATCCTGTTCGGCCTGCAGGCCGGCTTCGACGGTCAGGGAAAGGGGCTGGGTCATGGCAGTCAAGGTCCTTTGCGATAGGTATAAAAAAGCCGGCGGCGCCGGCTTCTTCATCAACTCAGGTTCAGTCCAGGGTCGAGCCGCTCACCGGCACGCCACGTTCCGGGAAGAACAGGCGTTGCAGTTCCAGACCTGGGCTCTCGGCCCGCATAAAGGCCTCGCCCACCAGGAAGGAGTAAACGTCGCTGATTTCCATCAGCTCGACATCGGCCCGGTTGAGGATACCGCTCTCGGTGATCACCAGACGATCGCGCGGAATCTGCGGCAACAGATCGAGGGTGGTCTCCAGATTGACCTCGAAGGTGTGCAGGTTACGGTTGTTGATGCCCACTAGCGGCGTGTCGAGGGTTTTCAGGGCACGCTCCAGCTCATCGCCATCATGCACTTCGACCAGCACATCGAGACCCACGCCTTTGGCCACGGCAGCCAGTTCAGCCATCCTGGCATCATCCAGCGCGGCCACGATCAGCAGCACGCAGTCGGCCCCCAATGCGCGGGCTTCGACGATCTGGTACGGATCGATCATGAAGTCCTTGCGAATCACCGGCAACGAACAGGCGGCACGCGCCTGTTGCAGATAGGCATCGGCGCCCTGGAAATAATCGATATCGGTGAGTACCGACAGGCAGGTCGCGCCGCCCTTCTCATAGCTCTTGGCGATCTCTGCCGGCACGAAATGCTCGCGGATCACGCCTTTGCTCGGCGAGGCTTTCTTGATTTCGGCGATCACCGCCGGCTGCTTGAGCTTGGCCTGGTCGAGCAGCGCCTTGGCAAAGCCGCGCGGCGCATCCGCGACACGGGCCTGGCCTTCAAGTTCGGCCAGGCTTACTCGTGCGCTACGCTCAGCCACTTCCTCGACCTTGCGGGCGAGGATTTTTTCCAGAACCGTCGGCACACTCATCCTTCATTCTCCTGCTTGAATACCGCGGTAAAGGCACCCAACTCCTCAAGCTTCTCGCGAGCCAGCCCGGTGTGCAAAGCGTCATGGGCCAGGGCCACGCCCTCTTTCAGGCTGCTGGCATGGTCCGCCGCATAGAGCGCGGCACCGGCATTGAGCACGATCATCTCCGCCGCTTTCTGCCCGTGCTCGGTCTTGCGCCGCCCCAGGGCATCGCGAATCAGCTCGAGCGATGCCGCCGGGCTTTCGACCACCAGGCCGAACAGGCTCTGGCTCTTCATGCCGAGGTCTTCGGGTTGCACCCAATACTCAGTGATCTGGTCGTCCTTCAGCTCAGCGACGAAGGTCGGCGCGGCGAGGCTGAACTCATCCAGGCCATCCTGAGAGTGCACCACCAGCACGTGCTTGCTGCCCAGGCGTTGCAAAACCTCGGCCAACGGCCGGCACAACGCCTGAGTGAACACACCCACCACCTGATGTTTAACGCCGGCCGGATTCGTAAGCGGGCCAAGCATGTTGAACAGGGTGCGCAGGCCGAGATCGCGACGCGGGCCAGCGGCGTACTTCATGGCACCGTGATGGGACTGGGCGAACATGAAACCGATACCGACGTTGTCGATACAGCGGGCGACCTGTACCGGCGTCAGGTTCAGGTAGATACCGGCGGATTCGAGCAGGTCGGCACTGCCGCTTTTCCCGGACACCGCGCGGTTGCCGTGCTTGGCCACCGTGCAACCGGCTGCGGCGACTACAAAGGAAGAAGCTGTGGACACGTTGAAAATGTTCGCACCATCACCGCCGGTGCCGACCACATCGACCACACCGTCGAGGGTTTTCAGCTCGACCTTGTCCGCCAGCTCGCGCATGACCGAAACAGCGCCGACGATTTCGTCGATGCTTTCGCTTTTCATACGCATGGCCATCATGAAGGCGCCAATCTGTGCATCGGTGCACTGGCCGGTCATGATTTCACGCATGACCTGACGCATTTCATCGGTGCTCAGATCGAGATGGCCGACGATACGGCTCAGGGCAGTCTTGATATCCATGGAAAGTCCTTAGCGCGTGCCGCCGCTCTGTTTGAGGAAGTTGGCGAACAGCTCGTGGCCCTGCTCGGTGAGAATAGACTCGGGGTGAAACTGCACACCCTCGATGTTCAGCGTCTTGTGGCGCAGCCCCATGATCTCGTCGACGGAGCCGTCTTCCAGTTGGGTCCAGGCAGTCAGCTCGAGGCAGTCCGGCAACGTATCGTGCTTGACCACCAGGGAATGGTAACGGGTCACGGTCAACGGATGGTTCAGACCGGCGAATACGCCCTTGTCCTGGTGAAATACCGGGCTAGTCTTACCGTGCATCACCTGCCGCGCGCGCACCACGTCGCCGCCAAAGGCCTGGCCAATGGACTGGTGGCCCAGGCAGACACCCAGGATCGGCAGCTTGCCGGCGAAATGCTTGATCGTTTCGATGGACACACCGGCTTCGGTCGGCGTGCAAGGACCGGGCGACACGACGATCCGCTCAGGGTTGAGCGCTTCGATTTCAGCCACGGTCAGTTCGTCGTTGCGCACCACCTTGACCTCGGCACCCAGCTCGCCAAGGTATTGCACAACGTTATAGGTAAAGGAGTCGTAGTTATCGATCATCAGCAACATGGGGATTACAACCTCTTGAATTCACTGACTTTTAATACAGCCTTCAGTGGATTGCCCGCTGGCAGGCCCGCCGGAGGTTGCAATCACTCAACCAGCACAAGCGGAGTCGAACAGGGGTAAAGAAGGCAAAACGGTACAGGTCCGGCCGGGCCGGCAGAGAAAAGTTAGGCGCGCCAACGCCAACGGGCGTGTGCCTTAACAACTCGCATCAAGAGTTTGCTGACGATCAACACGGGGAAGGTCTCATTCATACGTTCAGGCACAGTAACTTAGCTGAGCAGAGGGTGCAATATGGCGGGGCCCGCGCCCGGACAAACAAGCGATATGGCTTATCGCCATAGCTGAAACGCAAAAGTTTTTGGTACTGTCGTTTCGTTCTCTACAACAATAAATAAAACGGACTTGCTCATGATCAAAAAGACGTTGTTCGTACCACTCGCCGGCAGTCTTTTGTCCCTGGCCTGCGCTCAAGCGATCGCAGCCCCCTCCCCCTATTCCAGCTTTATCGTGTTCGGCGACAGCCTCAGCGATGCCGGGCAATTCGCCGATCCCGGCGGTCCCGCGGGCGCGACCCAGCGCTTTACCAACCGTACCGGCCCGGTCTACCTGGATGGTAGCGGGGAAGTCCGCTCCGCCAACTCGACGCAATTGCTGGGGGCCAAACTGGGCTTCTCGGACAACCAGCTCGCCGCGTCGACCTCGGCCACCCGCGCCAGCGAAGGCCTGCCTGACGGCAACAACTGGGCGGTTGGCGGTTATCGCACCGACCAGATTCTCGATTCGATTACCACCACCTCGACCGCCGGCAGCCGTAGCCGCCCCGGCTATCTGGTAGCCAACGATTTCCGCGCCGACCCGAATGCCCTCTATTACCTGTCGGGCGGCGGCAACGACTTCCTCCAGGGCCGCGTCACCAGCCTTGACCAGGCCAACGCCGCGGCCGGCCGCCTGGTCGATAGCGTGCAGACCCTGCAGCAGGCCGGCGCCCGCTACATCATGGTCTGGCTGTTGCCGGATATCGGCCTGACCCCGGCAATCAACGGCAGCCCGTTGCAAGGGTTCACTTCCCAGCTCAGCGCCCAATTCAATACCGAACTGGTCCGACAGCTGCAGACGGTCGATGCCGAAGTCATTCCCCTCAATATTCCCGTGCTGTTGAAGGAAAGCTTCGCCAACCCGGCACAGTTCGGCCTGGCCACCGACCAGAACCTCACCGCCACCTGCTTCAGTGGCAATGGCTGCACGGAAAACGCCCGCTATGGCATTCACAGCGCCACGCCGGACCCGAGCAAGCTGATCTACAACGACTCGGTCCACCCCACCGAAGCCGGCCAACGGCTGATCGCCGATTACGCTTACTCCTTGCTGGCGGCGCCCTGGGAAATAACCCTGCTCCCGGAAATGGCCCAGGGCACCCTGCGCGCGCATCAAGATGAGCTGCGTAATCAATGGCAGGCCGACTGGGAAAACTGGCAGGGCGTGGGTCAATGGCGGGCGATTGTCGCCGCGGGCGGCCAGCACCAGGACTTCGACAGCCAGCGCAGCGGCGCCAGTGCCGACGGCAACGGCTTCAACCTGAACATCGGCGGCAGCTACCGGCTCGACGAGGCCTGGCGAGTCGGCGTGCTGGCCGGCGCCTATCGGCAGAAGCTCGAAGCGGGCAGCAACGACTCGGACTACAAGCTCAACACCTACCTGGGCACCGCCTTCGTCCAGTACCAGCAAAACCGCTGGTGGGCCGACGCGGCAGCCACCGCCGGGCACCTGGACTACGACAACCTCAAGCGCAAATTCGACCTGGGGCCCAATGAGCGCGGGGAAAAAGGCGACACCAGCGGCGATGTCCTGGCCTTCAGCGCTCGCCTGGGCTACGACATCGCGCAGCAGGCCAGCAGCCCGTGGCACCTGTCGCCGTTCATCAGCGCCGACTACGCGCGGGTCAAGGTCGACGGCTACTCCGAGGACGGCAACGACTCCACCGCGCTGACCTTCGATGACCAGAAACGCACGTCGCGGCGCCTGGGCGTCGGTCTGCAGGGCAAGTACCAGATCACCCGGCAAACCCAGGTGTTCGGCGAAATCGCCCACGAAAAGGAATACGAGGACGATACCCAGAAGCTGACCATGGCCCTCAACAGTCTGCCGGATAACCGCTACACCCTGGAAGGCTATACCCCGCAGACCAACCTCAACCGCCTGAACCTCGGGGTCAGCCACAAGCTCACCCAGGACCTGGCCTTGCGCGCCAGCTACAACATCCGCAAGGACGATGACTTCACCCAGCAAGGCATCAACGTCGGGGTCAGCCTCGACTTCTAAACCGCAGGCCATAAAAAACGCTGCCCCCGTGAGGAGGCAGCGTTTTTTTATGGCTCGTTGTCCGACTCAGCTATCGGGCGCCTGCTCAGCCAAGGCCACCGCGCGGAACATCGCGCGACGCTTGTTCAGGGTTTCTTCCCATTCCAGCGCCGGCACCGAGTCGGCGACGATACCGCCACCGGCCTGCACATGCAGCTCGCCGTCCTTGATCACCGCCGTACGAATGGCGATGGCGGTGTCCATGTTGCCGTTCCAGGCGAAATAACCCACCGCCCCGCCATACACACCACGCTTGACCGGCTCCAGCTCGTCGATGATTTCCATCGCGCGGATCTTCGGCGCGCCGGACAAGGTGCCCGCTGGCAGAATCGCCCGCAGCGCGTCCATCGCGGTCAGTCCAGCCTTCAACTGGCCAGTGACGTTGGAAACGATGTGCATCACGTTGGAATAACGCTCGATCACCATCTTCTCGGTGAGCTTCACCGAACCGATCTCGGAGACCCGCCCGGTGTCGTTGCGCCCCAGGTCGATCAGCATCAGGTGTTCGGCGATTTCCTTGTCATCGGACAACAGGTCCTTCTCCAGCGCCAGATCCGCCTCTTCGCTGGCGCCGCGTGGACGGGTGCCGGCGATCGGGCGAACGGTGATCAGGTTGTCTTCGACCCGCACCAGCACTTCCGGCGAACTGCCGACCACATGGAAATCGCCGAAGTTGAAGAAGTACATGTAAGGCGTCGGATTGAAGCAACGCAGGGCGCGATACAGATCGATCGGCGCCGCCTTGAAATCGATGGACATGCGCTGCGACGGCACCACCTGCATGCAGTCGCCCGCCAGGATGTACTCCTTGATGGTATCGACGGCACGCTCGTAGTCACCCTGGGTGAAGCTGGAGCGGAACACCGGGTCGGCCGCCTGCTGCTTGCTGAAGTCCAGGCCAGGACGCGGGGTGATGGGCTGGCGCAGCTTCTCCAGCAACGCTTGCAGGCGTGCCTGGCCTTGCTCGAAGGCATCGTCCCGGGACGGGTCGGCGAGGACGATGGCGTGCATCTTGCCGGCGAGGTTATCGAACACCACCACGGCGTCGGAGACCATCAGCAGAATATCCGGCACACCGATCGGATCCGGGTTCGGACATTTGCCCAGGCGCTTCTCCACATAACGCACACAGTCGTAACCGAAGTAGCCGACCAGGCCACCGTTGAAACGCGGCAAGCCAGCGATGGTCGGCACCTGATAGCGCGCCTTGAACTCTTCGACGAACGCCAGCGGATCGGCCACGTCATGGCTTTCGGTCTCGACGCCATCGACGGTGATGCTGACATGATGGTCATGCACCCGCAGCACGGTGCGGCAGGGCAAGCCGATGATCGAATAACGGCCCCACTTCTCGCCGCCCTGCACCGACTCCAGCAGGTAGGAGTTGGGCTGGTCGGCCAGTTTCAGGTAGATCGACAGCGGCGTGTCGAAGTCGGCCAGGGTTTCGCAGGCAAGCGGGATGCGGTTGTAGCCGGCAGCGGCCAAACGCAGGAATTCTTCGCGGATCATGAGGTGCCTCGTGGCTTGAGGTTCTAACAGTCAGGTATGCAAACGCGCCGGAAGACCGGCCAGGAACAAGTCAGGCGCGCCAACGCCAACGGGCCAGAGCCTTGATGACTTTCATCCAGAGTTTGCGAGTGACCACCACGATGGCGTTTCCAGGAGGGGATTGAACAGCGTCGGGCAACGTTATCTCAGCGGCCGGATCCAGGCAACCGGGAATTAGCTGGCGCAGATCGTCGATCACCAGGGCCGGCATTTCCTCGGCAATCGGCCGTCCGTGGTTGTAGCCATAGCTCAATGCCACGCACTTCACACCCGCGGCTTTCGCCGCCTGCACGTCGCTGCGCGAGTCGCCGACGAACAGCGATTGCGAGGCCGGGATACTGGCCATTTTCATGACGAAGAACAGCGCTGCCGGGTCGGGTTTCTTCTGCGGCAGGGTATCGCCACCGATGATCCAGCGGAAATAACGGCCGATCTTCATCTGATCCAGCAAGGGCGCGACGAAACGCTCCGGCTTGTTGGTGATCAGCGCCATTTCCACACCCTGCTTGTGCAGCCATTTGAGGGTGTCGCGCACGCCTGGGTAGACCACGGTCAGTTCGTGGCCATCCTCATAGGCATTGTTGAACAGCTCCAGCCCGCGCTCAGCCTCGACATCGTCGACGCCCTGCGCCGCGATGTCGTTGGCCAGGGCCCGGCGCACCAGCATCTGCACGCCGTTGCCGACCCACTCGCGCACCGCCTCGATACCGGCGGGCGGGCGCCCCAGTTTGAGCAGCATGTCGTCCACGGCCGCCGCGAGGTCGGGAACCGAATCGACCAGGGTGCCATCCAGGTCGAACATCACCAGCCGCGGCAGACGCCCCGGGAACAGCTGCTCGAAACCGCTCATGGACGGGCCAGCGCCAGTTCGGCGCGCATCTTCTCGATCACGTCCCGGTAGTTCGGCGCATTGAAGATCGCCGAGCCCGCGACGAAGGTATCGGCGCCCGCGGCAGCGATTTCACGGATGTTGTGCACATTCACCCCGCCGTCGATTTCCAGGCGGATATCGCGACCGGAAGCGTCGATCAGGGCACGGGCCTCACGCAGCTTGTCGAGGGTACCCGGAATGAACTTCTGGCCGCCGAAACCCGGGTTGACGCTCATCAGCAGGACCATGTCGACCTTGTCCATGACGTACTTGAGCACGTCCAGCGGGGTGGCCGGATTGAACACCAGGCCAGCCTTGCAGCCGCCTTCGCGGATCATCTGCAGGGAACGGTCGACGTGCAGCGTGGCTTCCGGATGGAAGGTGATGTAAGTCGCACCGGCCTCGATGAAGTCGCCGATGATGCGATCTACCGGGCTCACCATCAGGTGGGCGTCGATCGGCGCGGTGATGCCGTACTTACGCAGGGCAGCGCAGACCATCGGACCGATGGTCAGGTTGGGCACGTAATGGTTGTCCATGACATCGAAGTGCACGATATCGGCGCCAGCGGCGAGAACATTGTCCACTTCCTCGCCCAGGCGGGCGAAATCGGCGGAGAGGATCGACGGAGCAATTGCGAAGGGCTGCATGACGCACCTTTTTGAGCAGAATCACGGTGGCGCGCATTGTATACCTCATGCTTTGGCGCGCGCACCGTGACCGCGATGATCAGTAAGCCGCGCGATAGATCTTCTCTATATCGCCCGGGCTCAGTTTGCGCGGGTTGTTGCGCATCAGGCGCTCGATCCCCGCGGCCTCCACCGCCATGGACGGAATGGCCTCCTCCGGCACCCCGAAGCTGCGCAGCCCCGAGGGAATCTCCACCGCGGCGCAGAGCTGGGTCATGGCCTCGACCGCCTTGTCGGCCGCCTCGGCCACGCTCAGATGAGCGGTCTTCACCCCCATGGCCTCGGCGATATCCTGCATGCGCTCGACACAGGCCATCTTGTTCCAGGTCATGACGTACGGCAGCAGCAAGGCATTGCTGACGCCATGGGCGATGTTGAAGCGCCCGCCCAGTGGATAAGCCAGCGCGTGCACCGCGCCGACCCCGGCGTTGCCGAAGGCCATGCCGGCCATCAGGCTGGCGGTGGCCATGTCTTCGCGGGCCTGCAAGTGGGCAGGATTGGCGTACGCCTTGGGCAGCGCCTGGGCGATCAGCTTGATGGCGCCAATGGCCAGGGAGTCGGTGATGGGCGAGGCGTTGAGCGACAGGTAGGACTCGATGGCATGCACCAGGGCATCGACACCGCTGGCGGCAGTCACACTGCGCGGGCAGGTCAGGGTCATCTGCGGGCTGACCAGCGCCACATCCGGCAACAGGTAATCGCTGACAATGCCCTTTTTCAGCTGCGCGACCTTGTCCGAGAGAATCGCCACATTGGTGACTTCGGAGCCAGTGCCGGCCGTGGTGGGAATGGCAATCAGCGGCGGCCCCTTGCGCGGTACCTGGTCGATCCCGAACAGGTCTTCCAGCGCCCCGTGATAACCGGCGTAGGCCGCGACGCTTTTGGCGATATCGATGGCGCTGCCGCCGCCCAGGCCGATCAGCCCGTCGTGCCCGCCCTCGCGGTAAACCTGCATGCAATCTTCGACGATGGCAATTTCCGGGTCGGGCAGCACCCGGTCGAAAATCTCGTAATCCCGCCCCCCCAGTTGTGCCAGTGCCAGCTCCACGGTACCGGACTTGACCAGCGCGGCATCAGTGACGATCAGCGGGTTATCGATATCCAGGCGGCTCAGTTCGGTGGACAGTTGCTCGATGGCGGCAGAACCGGTGAGCAGTTTGTGGGCGATTTTGAAAGAGGAAAGACTCATGTGCGCGGCCTCTTATATAAGGGAGAAGCTGGCACAAGAGTAGCTGGGGATTCGGGGTTGTCTGCCATTCAGCCAATGAATGGCGTAACGGATCGCTCCCACGGCCGGTACGGGAGCGATCTGTCCGTGGCGATCAGACCGGTGCTGTACGCAGTTTTTCGCTGCGGCCACGCAGCCATTCCAGGGTCAGCAGCAGGATCACCGAGAAGGCGATCAGCAGTGTCGCCGCGGCGGCGATGGTCGGGCTGAGGTTTTCGCGGATACCGCTGAACATCTGCCGGGGCAAGGTGGCTTGCTCGGGACCGGCGAGGAACAGCGTGACCACCACTTCATCGAACGAGGTGGCAAAGGCGAACAGCGCGCCGCTGATCACCCCCGGCGCGATCAACGGCAGGGTCACCCGGCGGAACGCTGTCAGCGGCGAAGCGCCAAGGCTGGCCGCGGCCCGCACCAGGTTCTGGTTGAAGCCCTGCAAGGTGGCCGAGACCGTGATGATCACGAACGGCACGCCTAGTACAGCGTGGACGATGATCAGCGAGAAGAAGCTGTTGCCCATGCCCAGGGGCGCGAAGAACAGGTAGCTGGCCACGCCGATGATCACCACCGGCACCACCATCGGCGAAATCACCAGCGCCATCACCAGCGCCTTGCCGGGGAAGTCGCCGCGGGTCAGGCCGATCGCCGCCAGCGTGCCGAAAACCATCGCCAGCACCGTGGCCGCCGGGGCGACGATGATGCTGTTCTTCAGGGCGCGCATCCATTCCGCCGAGCCGAAGAAGTCGTGATACCACTGCAGCGAGAAGCCTTGCAGCGGGTACACCAGGAAGCTGCCCGAGTTGAACGACAGCGGAATGATCACCAGCACCGGCAGGATCAGGAACAACAGGATCACGCCGCAGAGAATCCGCAAGCTGTAGAACCAGACCCGCTCGACGGGCGACATGTAAGGGCTCAGCATTTCGATTCTCTCCTTAGCTCAGGCGCAGGCGACTGGCGCCCACCAGCCAGCTGTAAATCAGATACAGCACGATGGTCGCCAACAGCAGCAGGCCGCCCAGCGCGGTCGCCATGCCCCAGTTGATGCTGGTGTTGGTGTAGAAGGCGACGAAGTAGCTGACCATCTGGTCGTTCGGGCTGCCCAGCAACGCCGGGGTGATGTAGTAGCCGATGGCGAGGATGAACACCAGCAGGCAACCGGCGCCGACGCCGGCATAGGTCTGCGGGAAATACACCCGCCAGAAGCTGGCGAACGGGTGGCAGCCGAGGGAAATCGCCGCACGCATATAGGTCGGCGAGATGCCTTTCATCACGCTGTAGATCGGCAGGATCATGAACGGCAGCAAGATGTGCACCATGGAGATGTAGACCCCGGTGCGGTTGAACACCAGTTCCAGCGGCTTGTCGATCACGCCCATGGCCATCAGCGCGCTGTTGATCAGGCCGCCCGATTGCAGCAGCACGATCCACGCCGCCACACGCACCAGGATCGAAGTCCAGAACGGCAGCAGCACCAGAATCATCAGCAGGTTGCTCTGGCGCGCCGGCAGGTTGGCCAGCAGGTAAGCCAGGGGATAGGCCAGCACCAGGCAGATACCGGTAATCACCAGGCCCATCCAGAAAGTCCGGGCGAAGATATCCAGGTAGATGGCCTGGTCAGGGGTCGCCGGGGCGATCTCCCCCAGGTCGTCGATCCGATGGTCGACGGCGGCCAACAGGTAGAACGGCGTCAGGTTGCTGGTGTTGCGGCGTACCGCCTGCCAGTAGGCCGGGTCGCCCCAACGCTCGTCGATGGCCTCCAGCGCTTCTTTATAGGAAGCCGGTTCCTCCTTGAACGGCAGGGCCCGGGCGGTTTTGGTCAGCAGGCTGCGATAGCCGGCCAACTCCATGTTCAGTCGCTTGGACAGATCGCCCAGGGTTTGCTGCTTGCGCGCTTCGGCCAAATCCTCGCTCAGCGCCTTGTACACCGGCTCGGCCGGCAGGCCGCGTCCGTCCCAACCGGCCACGGCGACCACAGTGCGCGGCATGCCTTCGACCACTTCCGGGTTACCGACGCTCTTGTACAGCAGCGCGGCGATAGGCACGAGAAACACCAGCAGCAGGAACAGCACCAGCGGCGCGATCAACGCTTGCGCTTTCCAGCGGTTGACCCGCTCGGCACGCGCCAGGCGCTGCTTGAGGCTGGGGCTGGTGACCTCGTTCAGGGGAACGCTAATGGCCATGACGAACTCCGCAAATCTTTAAACGGTAACGGCGTCACCCGCGGGTGACGCCGCCCATGCATGACGCCTTACTTGGCCGCCCACGAGTTGAAACGCTGTTCCAGTTGCTCACCGTTGTCAGCCCAGAAGCTGACGTCGATCTGCACCTGGTTGGCGATGTTTTCCGGGGTGGTCGGCATGTCTTTCAGGATGTCCTTGGCCAGCAGCGGAACCGCCTGGGTATTGGCCGGACCGTAGGCGATGTTTTCCGAGTAGGTCTTCTGCTGCTGCGGCTGCACCGAGAAGGCGATGAATTTCTTCGCCGCTTCGGCTCGGGTCTTGTCCAGGCCTTTCGGAATGGCCCAGGCATCGAAGTCGTAGATACCGCCGTTCCACACGACTTTCAGGTTGCTTTCCTTCTGTACCGCGGCGATCCGGCCGTTGTAGGCCGAGCTCATGACCACGTCACCGGAAGCCAGGTACTGCGGCGGCTGGGCGCCGGCTTCCCACCACTGGATGCTCGGCTTGAGTTCATCGAGCTTCTTGAAGGCACGATCCTGGCCGTCCTTGCCGGCCAGCACCTTGTACACATCCTTGGGCGCGACGCCGTCGGCCATCAGGGCGAATTCCAGGGTGTACTTGGCGCCCTTGCGCAGGCCGCGCTTGCCCGGGAATTTCTTGGTGTCCCAGAAATCCGCCCAGCTGGTCGGCGCGGTCTTCAGCTTGTCGGCGTTATAGGCCAGGACGGTCGACCAGACGAAGAAACCCACGCCACAAGGCTGGATCGCGCCCTTGACGTAGTCCTCGGGCTTGCCGAACAGCTCGGGGTCGAGCTGCTCGAACATGTCTTCGTCACAACCGCGGGACAGTTCCGGCGACTCGACTTCCACCAGGTCCCAGGACACGCTCTTGGTGTCGACCATGGCTTTGACCTTGGCCATCTCACCGTTGTATTCGCCAGCGACGATCTTGCCGTTGCCCGCGGCTTCCCACGGGGCATAGAAGGCCTTGACCTGGGCCGCCTTGTTCGCCCCGCCAAAGGACACCACGGTCAGGTCCGGGCCCGCCGCCATCGCGTGCGATGCGCCCATCAGGCCCAATGTCAAAGCGGTGAATTTCAGGGATCTCAACATTTATTGTTCTCTCCACGTGCAGGGTTGGTGAAGCAAGGGGGCGATCAATGCGCCTCTAGAAGTGGGTCGAGCGCGCGAACGTGCTCGACCTGCCAGCCAAGCGGAACCACATCGCCCACCGCCAGCTCCGGATCGAGCTCGGCAATCGGCTGTTTCACGAAGAAGTCGGTCTTGCCACAGACTTCCAGGCGAACCCGGACGTGGTCGCCCAGATAGATGAATTCCGCCACCCTCCCTGAGAAGCGGTTGACACAGCTTTCGCTGGAGCCGTTGAGGCTCACGCGCTCCGGACGAATCGACAGGGTCACCGGCTCGCCGGTCTTGCCGACGTTGACCGCCAGCGCCTCGACCTTCTCGCCGCGCCCCAGCTCGACCACGCAGCGGTCACCGCTGTGGCTGTGCAGGCGGCCGTTGAGGCGGTTGTTCTCGCCGATGAAGTTGGCGACGAAGGTGTTCTTCGGCTCTTCGTAAAGGGTCCGAGGCGGGGCGATCTGCTGGATTTCGCCCTGGTGGAACACCGCGACCCGGTCGGACATGGTCAGGGCTTCGCCCTGGTCGTGGGTCACGTAGACCACGGTCACGCCGAGACGTTGGTGCAGGTGCTTGATTTCCATCTGCATGTGTTCGCGCAGCTGTTTATCCAGCGCGCCGAGGGGTTCGTCCATCAGCACCAGCTGCGGCTCGAACACCAGCGCCCGGGCCAGGGCCACCCGCTGCTGCTGGCCACCGGACAGTTGCGCCGGATAACGCTGGGCGAAGGACTCGAGCTGGACCATGCTCAGCACGCGTTTGACCCGCTCGCTGATATCGGTCTTGCTCAGGCCGCGCACCGACAGCGGGAACGCCAGGTTCTCGGCCACGGTCATGTGCGGGAACAACGCATAGTTCTGGAACACCATGCCGATATCGCGCTTGTGCGGCGGCACGTTGTTGATCGACCGCCCGGCCAGCTGGATCTCCCCGGCGGTCGGGGTCTCAAAGCCGGCCAGCATCATCAGGCTGGTGGTCTTGCCGGAGCCGGATGGCCCGAGCAGGGTAAGGAACTCGCCTTTGCGAATGTCCAGGTTGAGGTCTTTGACGATCAGGTTTTCGCCGTCGTAGCTCTTTTGCACACCACGGAAACTGACCAGTACATCACTCGTCCCAGCGCTTGAATCGACCTCGCTCATACCCACACCTTTTGTTTTTTGACGGCTGTGGACTAAGCCTAGTGGAGGCCACAAGCCGCGCAAATCGGGGGGTATGAGAGATTGGCCTCAGCCGGATGGAAGGTTCCGTGTAGGAATCCCCCTACAAGGATGGCGCGATTGGACAAGTCCCGGCACAAGCCCGGCGAGGATCATGGCCATAAGCCGGTTTTCGTGTCGCAAATGGGTACGTGTAGCCGCTGCCGCAGGCTGCGGCTACAGATCCATTCAGAGCAGCTTGTGCTCCATCGCGTACTTCACCAACTCGGCCAGGGAGGTGATGTTGAGCTTCTGCATCAGACGCGCCTTGTGGGTACTGATGGTCTTGCTGCTCAAGGCCAGCTGTTGGGCGATATCGTTGACGTTGGCACCCTGGGCCAGCCGTTCGAACACGGAAAACTCGCGCTCCGACAGCAGGGAATGCAAGGGCCGGGTGTCCGTCAGGCCGACTTCGAAGACCATCCGGTCGGCCAGCTCCGGGTCGATATAACGCCCGCCCGCCGCCACCTTGCGGATCGCCGTCAGCAGCAGCGCCGGGTCGCTGTCCTTGGTGGCATAACCGGCCGCTCCCACCTTCAGCGCCCGGGCCGCCATCTGCGCTTCGTCGTGCATCGACAGCACCAGGATCGCCGGCGGATTGTTCAGCGCGCGGATCCGCGGGATCGCCTCCAGGCCGTTGACGCCAGGCATGGAAATATCCAACAGCACCACCTCGCAAGGCACATGGCGCAGGGTTTCCAATAGCTGCTCGCCATTGCTCGCCTCCCCCACCACCGTCAGGTCCTTGGCCAGACCAATCAACTGCTTGATGCCTTCGCGAACGATGGTGTGGTCTTCGGCTACCAGTACACGGATCACAGCTCGTACCTCTTCTTATTGGTAATGATCTCTGCAGCAGTGAGTCTGCTCGCGCCTACAGGTCCAGCGGCACAGTCACGCTCAGGGTGGTGCCCTCGCCCAGCTGACTGTCCAGGGTCAGGCTACCGCCCATGATCAGCACCCGCTCGCGCATGCCCACCAGGCCGAAGGACGTCGGCCGCCCGGTCTCGACCACAAAACCCTGGCCATCGTCGCTGATGGTCATGCACAGCTGGTCGTGTTCGAGACTCAGCGTCAGTTCGACAGTATGCGCCTGTGCATGGCGCATCACGTTGGTCAGCGCCTCCTGAAGGATGCGGAACAGACCGATGGCCTTGGCGTCGCTGAGCACCGGCAGATTGTCGGGCACCTGCACCAGGCAAGGAATCTGCGTGCGCGCCTCGAAACGCCGCGCCTGCCACTCGATGGCCGAGGCGATGCCGGCATCGAGAATCGGCGGGCGCAAGGCCGTGGCCACATCGCGCACCAACTGGAACAACTGGGCGATCAGGCGCTTCATGCTGTTCAGGCGTTCGTGCAGCCCCGGATCGAGCTGCGCGTAGGCCAGCTCGCACATCGAGGTCTCCAGCTTGAGCACCGTGAGCATCTGCCCCAACTCGTCGTGCACTTCCCGGGCGATGCGGGCCTTTTCCTCTTCGCGCACGCTTTCCAGGTGCGCCGACAGCTCACGCAGTTGTTCGCGCGAACTGGCCAGCTCCAGTTCGATGCGCTTGCTTTCGCTGATGTCCCAGACGATGCCGTCCCAGACATAGGCGCCGTCCTCAAGCTGGCGGGTGATGGCCTTGATTTCCGCCCAGCGCTGTTCGCCCTGGCGGGTCAGGATCCGCCCCTGCCAGGACCAGTCGCTGTCGGTGTCCAGGGCATGGTCCTGGGTCTGGTGATAGCTGGCCCGATCCTCTGGGTGCACCAGGCTGCGCAGCCCTATGTCGCGGTGGCTGAGGGTCGCCGGGGAATAACCCACCAGGCTCTCGCTGCCTTCGCTGATGTAGGCGAAATCGATCTGCCCGGTCACCGGTGCCCGTTCCAGGCGGAACACCAGCCCCGGCACATTGGCGGCGATCCCCTGCAATCGCGCCTCGCTTTCCTGCAGGGCGGCCAGGGCGCGACGACGCTCAGTGACGTCTGTAAGGTAAACCACCAGGTACTCGCCATCGCGAAAACGCAGAAAGCTCAGCGACACATCGGCCGGCAGGATGCTGCCGTCGGCGCGGACACACTGGGTCTCGAAGCTGGGCGGCGCGTCCTCGCTGGCCCGGGCGCGCTTCCACAGGCCAAGCCAGCGGTCCATGTGCAGGTTGGGTTCGAAATCGCTCAACGGCCTGTCGACCACCGCCCCCGGCGCATAGCCCAGCATGCTTTCGGCCGCGCGGTTGGCGTAGCGCACATGGCTGTCCCAGTTGACCCACAGAATGCCCACCGTGCTCTGGTCGATGGAAAACTGGGTCAGGCGCAAGGCTTCTTCACTGGCCTCGCGCCGGGCCAGGTCCTCGCGGGTGGTCAACAGCCGCTGTTCGAGCGTCTGTTGCTGGCGGCGCTGCCAGATAACGATGGCCATGCTCGCCAACAGCAGCACGGCCAACAGCAGGCTGAGGTTCTGCCAGAAACCGCGGGACTCGCTCAGCCGCGGATATTTGGGCTGCAGCCAGCGATTGTGCAGCTGCTCCAGGTCCTTGGCGGCGATACCGTGCAAGGCGCGTTGCACGATGTCCGCCAGCTCGGGCCAATCGCGCCGGGTCGCCACCCGCAACAGTTGCGGCAGGCCGATATCACCCACCACCGCCAGGCCGGCGAACTCCGGCTCCGCCGACAAACGACTGAGCTGTGCTTCATCGATCACCGCATAACGCGCCTGCTGGCTGAGCAGCAATTGCAGGGCCTGGCGCTCCAGGGGCACACCCTGCAGATTGAGGTTGGAATAGGTCGCCCGCAGGTAGTCCGCCACCGCACTGGGCATGCGCACCGCCACGCGGGTCTGGCTGTCGAGCTTTTCCAGCTCCACCGCGCCGGCGCCCTTCTGCTCGCCGACCACCAGTTGCGGCACGCGCATATAGGGGTCGGAAAACTGCCAGAGCCGCAGGCCGGCCGGGGTCTGGCTCAGGCCCGGGGCCATATCCACTTCACCGGTACGCACTGCCGCCTCCAGTTGCGCCTGATCGGCAAAGTTGCGCCAGCTCAGCTCGACCTTCATCGCCTGGGCCAGCCACTGCATCAGTTCGATATTGGCGCCGGACAAGCGTTGCAGCCGTCGGTCGTACTGGGCATAGGGAGCCTGGAGCACCACGCCGACCCGTAATTCCCGGTGCTGCTCCAGCCACTGCTGTTGTGCGGGGCTCCACTGCGCCTGGGCGATATGTGGCGCAGGCACCGCCCGGGCCATCAAGGGAAGGCATATACAGCCGATAACCAACAGGCAGCGAAAACGCATCATCTGAAGTCTCACACACTGACAAATACTGACCAACCCATTAGGCTGCCGGGATTACTTCTGGCCTGGAATAACCGATGTCCCTTGTCCACCGCACGGCACTGCCCGCATTGTGCCTGTCGCTGATCCTGCCTTGTGCCTTTTCGGTCGAGGCCGCCGATCCGCAAGCCGCCCCGGCAGAACAGCCTGCCGCGGAAAAGCCGGCCGAACGCCAGCCGCTCCTTGAGCGTAGCCAGGAAGATGCAGCGGCCCTCGAACGGGTCCTGCCATCCAGCGAACAACAGTCACTGCAAGCCGGCAGCGAGAGCTTTCTGGCCCTGTGGAAACCCGCCAACACCAGCGACCCCAAAGGCGCGGTGATTATCATCCCTGGCGCTGGCGAAACCGCTGACTGGCCTCAGGCAATCGGCCCTTTGCGCAACAGATTGCCGGATGCCGACTGGAGCAGCCTGAGCCTGACCTTGCCCGACCTGCAGAGCGATGCGGCGCAACCGCGCATCGTCGAGGCCGAACCTGCGCCCGCGACCGCCGACACTAGCAGCAAAGATGCCGCCACGGCAGCGCCCAAACCGATCGAACAGGCCGCCGGTGGCGAAGCCGAGATCGCCGATCGCGCGGTGGTGGAGAGTAGCGAAGAACAGGCCAAGGCCGACGCCGAGCGGATTTTTGCCCGTATCGACGCCGCGGTGACCTACGCCCAGCAGCAGAACGCCCGCAGCATTGTGTTGCTGGGTCATGGCAGCGGCGCCTACTGGGCCACGCGCTACCTGAGCGAAAAACAACCGCCGGAGATTCAAAAGCTGGTGCTGGTGGCTGCCCAGACCCCGTCCATCGGCAAACCCGGACTGGCGGAACTGACGCCGACCCTGAAGCTGGCGACCGCCGATTTTTTCTACAAGGACAACGCGCAGGCTCGCAAGAACGCCCTGGAACGCCTGCAGGCGAGCAAGCGCCTGAAGAACGCCAACTTCACCCAGGTCTCGCTCAACGCCCTGCCGGGCAACAGCACGGCTGAAAACGAGCAGCTGTTCAGACGCGTACGCGGCTGGCTGAGCCCGCAACCCGCGCAAGACTGAATCCCGCCGCGTCCGGTCCCGCTCCTGTTTTGGGCAAGGTGCGGGGCCGGGCGTGGGGCAGTTCCCTCTAGCGAATCTCTCTAACGAGCCTCTCTAACGAAAGTCCCGACGCTCGCGGATCAGTGCGTAAGCGCTGTGCAGTTCGCGAGTTTTCTCCGTGGCTTCACGCACCTGCAAGGGGCTTGCGCCGCTGCCGGCAATCTTGTCCGGGTGATGGCGACTGAGCAGGCGCCGGTAGGCGCGCTTGATCTGCGACGGCTCGCTGGTCGCCGAGACACCGAGCAGGCGCAACGCGTCCTGATAGGTGCCACTGCTGTTGGCCAACGGCTTTTTGCTCGGCTCGTAGTCCGCCGCCAACGCCTGCACCTGCTGCACAGTCCAGCCCAGCCACTTGCCCCAAAGCTGGATCAGCTCGCGCTCGGAGGGGCTGGCCCGGCCATCGGCCCAGACCATCCGCCAGCAAGCGCGCAACACACCCTCGGCAGCATGAGGCTGCGTCGCCAGGCGTCGCAGGTAGCCCCGTAGCCGATCGTTACCCGACTTGCCCCGATTGAACGCGGCAATGGCGCGGCGCTGTGCAGCTTCGCTCATGTCCAGCGAACGCATTTCCAAACGCGCCTGCTGGATATGCCCATCGACCACCCGGCCATCGCTTTTCGCCAGCCGCCCCAAGAGCACGAACAGCAGTTCATCGTTACGCAGCGCCGGTCGACCGCCCAGCCGCTCACGCACCTGGGCCCAGCTATGCAACTGCAAACGCCGGTCCAGCGCCTGTCCCAGCAACGCTCCCAGCATGGCCCCCGGGATACTGGCTATGGCAAAGCCAGCCCCGGCTCCGATCAGAGTCCCTGGCCACAACATATCAACGACTCGCTTCTAACAAGGTTTCGACTTCCGCCAGACGCTCATGGGTGCCGACATCGACCCAGTGTCCCTGCAAACGCTCGCCACTGACCTGTCCATCGGCCATGGCCTTGCGCAACAGGGGCGCCAGCTTGAACGCGCCCGGTGTGCAGCCTTGGAACAGGTCCGGGTGCAACACCGCGATGCCGCTGTAGGTCAGGGTCTGCGCGCCCGGCTCGGCGTCCCGCACCCGGGCATCGCTGAGGATGAAATCCCCGGCGGTATGGTGAGCCGGGTTATCCACCAGCACCAGGTGCGCCAACGCATCCAGCGGACGGTTCAACGAGCGGAAATCGTAATCGGTCCAGACATCGCCATTGACCACCACAAAGGGCTCGTCGCCCAGCAAGGGCAAGGCGCGGAAAATACCGCCGCCGGTTTCCAGCGGCTCGCCCTCCGGCGAATAGCGGATGCTCAGGCCGAAGCGCGAGCCATCGCCCAGATGATCTTCGATCTGCTGCCCCAGCCAGGCATGGTTGATGACGACTTCGGTAAAGCCCGCCCGGGCCAGTGCTCGCAGGTGGTACTCGATCAGCGGCACACCGGCGGCGCGGATCAATGGCTTGGGCGTGGTCAGGGTCAAGGGGCGCATCCGTTCGCCCTTGCCCGCAGCCAGAATCATTGCCTTCATACACAGGCTCCGACCGGTTGACGCAGGCTGGCCAACAGTTCACCCAACTCCGCCAGCTCTGGCCGACGAGCCAGGACGGCCTCTATATAAGCGAAGAAACGCGGCACGTCGCCCAGGTAACGGGGCTTGCCGTCGCGGTGGCAGATCCGCGCGAAGATCCCGATCACCTTGAGATGGCGTTGCACGCCCATCAGGTCGCTGGCGCGCAGGAAATCCTCGAAATCGGGTTGTACCGCGATCCCGAGCCGGGACGCTTGCTGCCAGTAGTCCTCCAGCCAACCACGCACCCGCGCTTCGGGCCAGCTGAGAAAAGCATCCTTGAACAGACAGGTGACGTCATAGGTCACCGGGCCGTAGACCGCGTCCTGGAAATCCAGCACGCCCGGATTGGGCTCGCTGAGCATCAGGTTGCGCGGCATATAGTCACGATGCACCAGCACCTTGGGCTGGGCCAGGGCGCTTTCGATCAACAGCTCACTGACCCGCTGCCATTGGCCGCGCTGGCGCTCATTCAGCTCGACGCCCAGCTCGCGCCCCACGTACCACTCGGGGAACAGTTCCAGTTCACGGCGCAGCAAAGCGACGTCATAACTGGGCAACGGCGCATCCATCGGCAACTGCTGGAAAGCCAGCAAGGTTTGCAGCGCATCCTTGAACAGAGTGTCGGCATTTTCGCCGTCGATCACGTCCAGATAGGTTTTGTTGCCCAGGTCATTGAGCAAAAGAAAGCCGCGCGGCAAATCTTCTGCATAAATTTTCGGCACATTGGTTGCGGATTTTGCCAACAGATGGGCGATATCCACGAAGGGTTTGCAGTTTTCCTGGGGCGGCGGAGCATCCATCACAACAAAGCTGCGGCCTTCGCCTTCCCAGCGAAAATAACGCCGGAAACTCGCGTCGCTACTGGCCGCGGTCAATGTAGCCGGGGGCACGGGGCCCCATCCGTTGGAGGTATAAACAATCGACAACTGCTCATCGAGCCAAACTTTCAGGTGTTGCAAGCGTACATCTTGGTCAGGCATTGCAAGGGTCTCCGACGGCGCTAGCCGTCAAGCGGGTCATGCTTTATTATCCAGCATCTTTTTCAGACCATCGAGAGGCGTGCGGCCCACACCGCGGGCAGATGGCACGCAGGAAGCCCGGACTAATAAGATGGCATTGAAATCCCCCGCGTTTCGTAAAAAATTTCCGTTGTTGGTTACTGGCAGTCTGCTGGCCCTGCAACCCCTAGCCACTTCGTTCGTGGTCGCCGCAGAACAGTATGACTGCTCAGTCTCTGCTTCGGGTGGCTGGGACTGCGCGCCGAAAACCAGCGCCGCTCAACTGCCTCCGCGCCCCGTGCATGACGCGAGTGCGGTCAGCTCGAGCACCGCGGCGTCGGCCGAAGGCGGCGAAACCAGCGAAGACACCGGCGCCAAGCCGATGCTGGTTACCGAGTCCAAGGGCCGCGGCCTGAAGTCCCGCAGCGAAGACTACAGTCACCTCGACTGGGTTCCGCGCGAGAAGCTCACCGCCGCCCAGCTGGCCGAGACCGGTCCTTACTGTGCTGGTGCTTATATCGAACCGATTCGTCCTGGCATGAATGACAAGACGAATAAAAGTGACGCCCCGACCTTTATCGGCGCCAAGGCTTCGCGTTACCAGCAGGAGCAGCAGATCGCGACCCTGGCCGGTGATGTGGTCATGCGCCAGGGCAGCATGCAGGTCGAGGCCGACGAGGCCAACCTGTACCAGGCCGAGAACCGCGGTGAGCTGAGCGGCAACGTCCGCTTGCGCGACAACGGCGCCCTGCTGGTCGGCGATCACGCCGACGTGCAGCTGGATACCGGCGAAGCCAAGGTCGACAACGCCGAATACGTGATGCACAAATCGCGCATCCGCGGTAACGCGCTGTACGCCAAGCGTGCCGAGAACGCGATCATCCGCCTCAAGGATGGTACCTACACCACGTGCGAACCGAGCAGCAACGCCTGGCAGCTCAAGGGCAACAACATCACCCTGAATCCGGCGACCGGCTTCGGCACAGCGACCAACGTGACATTGCGCGTCAAGGACATTCCGGTCCTGTACACGCCATACATCTATTTCCCGATCGACGACCGTCGCCAGTCCGGCTTCCTGCCGCCGACCATCGGCAGCGGCAGCGATACCGGCTTCATGCTGGTCACCCCGTACTACTTCAACCTGGCACCGAACTACGACGCCACGTTGTACCCGCGCTACATGAGCAAGCGTGGCCTGTTGATGGAAGGCGAATTCCGTTACCTGACCAAGTCCAGCGAAGGTCAGTTCGGCGCGGCGTACCTCAACGACGAAAACGATGACCGCAAACTGCAGTCGGACTACGAAAAAACCCGCTACATGTACAACTGGCAGCACAAGGGCGGGCTCGATTCGCGCCTGATGACCGAGGTCGACTACACCAAGATCAGCGATCCGTACTACTTCCAGGATCTGCAGACTGACCAGATCGGCGTGGAAAGCCGTGACTACATTAACCAGCAGGGTGCTGTGACCTACCGCGGCGATACCTACACCGCGCGCCTCAATGCCCAGGCTTATGAGCTGGCCACGGTTTCCAACATCACGCCTTACAACCGTCTGCCGCAAATCACCTTGAATGGCTTCTTGCCGCAGCATCCGGGCGGGTTGGACTTCAAGTACGAAACCGAGATTGTTCGCTTTGATCGCGACCTGCAGAACGGTACGTTCTTTGATGAGAATGGTGTCGGTGCACCGCGACTCGACCGCAACATTCAAGGTCTGGCACGTGCCAATGGTAATCGCCTGAACCTTGCACCGTCTGTGAGCCTTCCGCTTAACTGGACCTATGGCTTCCTGAAGCCGTCTCTCAAGTATCAATACACCCAGTACGATCTGGATCTGGACAGTATCGGCAAGAGCCAGGTTGCTGCACAGACCGCGGAACAGAATCGCCTGAACGGTACTTACAGCAGCAATCAGAACCGTGGTGTGCCTATCGCCAGTATCGACAGCGGCCTGTACTTCGACCGCAACACCCAATGGTTCGGCAAGAACTATCGTCAGACCCTGGAACCACGCCTGTACTATCTCTATGTACCGGAGAAAGACCAGAGCGACATCCCGGTATTCGATACCAGCGAGTCTACGTTCAACTACTCGTCGCTGTTCCGTGATAATCGTTTCACCGGCTCCGACCGTGTAGGCGACGAGAACAAATTGTCCCTCGGCGTCACCAACCGCTGGATCGAAGAGAACGGCTTTGAACGTCAACGCATCAGCATCGGTCAGGCCTTGTACTTCAAGGACCGCGAAGTCCAGTTGCCAGGTATCGATGCGAAAACCCGCGACGACGCGCACTCCAATGTTTCGCCTTATGCACTGGAATACGAGTACCGCTGGAACCGCGACTGGCGTACCACTGCCGACTACAACTGGGATCCGGACAGCCACAGCCCACGCTCCGGTAGCGCGATGTTCCACTACCAGCCGGAAGACAACCCGAACAAGGTCATCAACGCCGGTTATCGTTATCGCAACGACCTGGTTCGTTACGACCAGTCTACGGGTAAATGGTCGGTGGGTGGCGGTGACTACGGCACTCCAGGACAACCTGGCTATGTGAAGGACTACTACAAGATCAAGCAGCATGACTTCTCGGTGATCTGGCCGATCGTGCCGCAATGGAACCTGATCAGCCGCTGGCAGTACGACTACAACCGCAACCGTACCCTCGATGCCTTCGGTGGTTTCGAATACGACAACTGCTGCTGGAAACTGCGTCTGATCAACCGTTACTGGGTCAAGTATGACGAAACCAGTCAAGACGCCCCGCAGAACGAGAAAGGCGACCATGGCATCTTCCTTCAAATCGTCCTGAAAGGACTCGGCGGCCTGACCGGCGCCAAGGTAGAGAGCTTCCTCGACAAAGGCATTCAAGGTTACCGTGAACGTGAAGACCAAGCTTTCTGATTGTCTGCGCCCGCTGATGCTGGGCGCGCTGTTCCTGGGTACCGCGGCGAGCGCCGCGGTACAACCCATCGACAAAGTGGTGGCCATCGTCGATAACGACGTGGTCATGCAGAGCCAGCTGGACCAACGGGTTCACGAAGTTCAGCAAACCATCGCCAAGCGCGGCGGCGGCATGCCACCCGCCGAGGTCCTGAACCAGCAGGTACTGGAACGCCTGATCGTCGAAAACCTGCAACTGCAGATCGGCGAGCGCTCCGGCATCCGCATTACCGATGAAGAGCTGAACCAGGCCGTCGGCACCATCGCCCAACGCAACAACATGACGCCCGATCAGTTCCGCGCCGCCCTGGCTCGTGATGGCCTGTCCTATCAGGACGCCCGTGAGCAGATTCGCCGCGAGATGATCATCAGCCGTGTGCGTCAGCGCCGTGTCGCCGAACGCATTCAGGTCTCCGAGCAGGAAGTGAAGAACTTCCTCGCCTCCGACCTGGGCAAGATGCAACTGTCCGAAGAGTTGCACCTGGCCAATATCCTGATTCCAACCCCGGAAAGCGCCAACTCCGAAGCGATTCAGAGCGCCGCGCGCCAGGCCATGGAAATCTACCAGCAGCTCAAACAAGGCGCCGACTTCGCTCAGCTGGCCATCGCCCGTTCCGGCAGCGACAACGCCCTGGAAGGTGGTGACATGGGCTGGCGTAAAGCCGCTCAACTGCCCCCTCCGTTCGACCGCGAACTGAGCTCCATGGCAGTGGGCGATATCACCCAGCCAGCTCGTACTCCAGGCGGCTTCATCATCCTGAAGCTGTTGGAAAAACGCGGCGGCGGCAATCAGATACGTGACGAAGTGCATGTCCGTCATATCCTGATCAAGCCAAGTGAAATTCGCAGCGAAGAAGAAACCAAGCGCCTGGCCCAGAAGCTCTACGAGCGCATCGAAGCCGGCGAAGACTTTGCCGAACTGGCGAAAAGCTACTCGGAAGATCCAGGTTCCGCCCTCAACGGTGGCGACCTCAGCTGGATCGACCCGAACGCCCTGGTTCCCGAGTTCCGCGACGTGATGGCCAAGACCCCGCAAGGTCAGCTGTCCAAGCCGTTCCAGAGCCCATATGGCTGGCACGTACTGGAAGTCCTTGGCCGCCGCGCCACCGACAGCACCAGCCAGGCCCGCGAACAGCAAGCGATGACCGTACTGCGCAACCGCAAATACGACGAAGAGCTGCAAACCTGGCTGCGCCAGATTCGCGACGAAGCCTACGTCGAGATCAAACTTCCTGGCGCCGACCAGGCGGCACAGTGAAACCCAAGCGTTTCGCGCTCACCCCCGGCGAGCCAGCCGGCATAGGTCCCGACCTGTGCCTGTTGCTCGCTTCGCAACAACAGCCATACCCCCTGATCGCCATCACCAGCCGCGACCTGCTTACCGAGCGGGCCGCGCAGCTGGGTGTGGCCGTCAGCCTGATTGCGGTCGATCCCGACAATTGGCCAAACCAGCCGGCCGCCGCCGGTAGCCTCTACGTCTGGGACACCCCGCTGGCGGCCAAGGTCGTTACTGGTCAGCTGGACAAGGCCAACGCCGCGTTCGTTCTGGAAACCCTGACTCGGGCCGGCCAAGGCTGCCTGGACGGGCATTTCGACGGCATGATTACCGCCCCGGTGCACAAGGGTGTGATCAACGAATCCGGCATCGCCTTTTCCGGCCATACCGAGTTTCTCGCCGACCTGACACACACCGAACAAGTGGTGATGATGCTGGCCACCCATGGCCTGCGCGTGGCACTGGTGACCACTCACCTGCCCCTGCGGGACATCGCCGATACCATTACCCCGGAGCGCCTGGAGCGGGTTACGCGCATTCTGCATGCGGACCTGCGCAACAAATTTGGCATCGCCCAGCCACGCATCCTGGTCTGCGGGCTCAACCCGCATGCCGGCGAAGGCGGACATCTGGGCCATGAAGAAATCGATATCATCGAACCCACCCTGGAGCGTCTGCGCAACGAAGGCATGGACCTGCGCGGCCCCCTGCCCGCCGACACTCTGTTTACCCCCAAATATCTGGAGCACTGCGACGCAGTGCTGGCGATGTACCATGACCAGGGGCTGCCCGTGCTGAAATACAAAGGCTTCGGCGCCGCGGTCAACGTGACGCTGGGCTTGCCGATCATCCGCACCTCGGTCGACCACGGCACCGCCCTGGATCTGGCCGGCAGCGGCAAGATCGATACCGGCAGCCTGAAAGTCGCCCTGGAAACCGCCTACCAGATGGCCGAGACCCGTTTATGACCGAGCAATACCAACACCGGGCGCGCAAGCGCTTCGGCCAGAACTTCCTGCATGACGCCGGCGTGATCGACCGCATCCTGCGCTCCATCAATGCCAAGTCCGGCGACCGCATGCTGGAAATCGGCCCGGGCCAGGGCGCCCTGACCGAGGGCCTGCTCAACAGCGGTGCCCAGCTGGATGTAGTCGAGCTGGACAAGGACCTAGTGCCGATCCTCAACCAGCAGTTTGCTGGCCGGGACAATTTCAGCCTGCACCAGGGCGATGCCCTGAAGTTCGACTTCAACAGCCTGAATGCCGCGCCCGGCAGCCTGCGGGTGGTTGGCAACCTGCCCTACAACATCTCCACCCCGCTGATCTTTCACCTGCTGCAGAACGCCGGACTGATCCGCGACATGCACTTCATGCTGCAGAAAGAAGTGGTCGAGCGCCTCGCTGCGGGCCCTGGCGGTGGTGACTGGGGGCGTCTGTCGATCATGGTCCAGTACCACTGCCGCGTGGAGCATCTGTTCAACGTCGGTCCTGGCGCGTTCAATCCGCCACCGAAAGTCGACTCGGCGATCGTCCGCCTGGTGCCACACACCGTGCTGCCGCATCCGGCCAAGGATCATCGCCTGTTGGAGCGCATCGTCCGCGAAGCCTTCAACCAGCGTCGCAAGACCCTGCGCAATACCCTCAAGGCCCTGCTTTCCAGCGCCGAGATCGAAGCCGCCGGCGTCGATGGCAGCCTGCGTCCGGAGCAACTGGACCTGGCAGCCTTCGTTCGCCTGGCTGACAAGCTCAGTGAACAAGCCGCGGACACCGCCAGCGCCAGCTGACACGCCACCAGCGTTATCGGGTAAGACGCCAGGCTCCATGTCTGGTTTACTACCCGATACTTGGCCTAGACTGACCTCCATCAGCTTTGTCCCGCGTCCCGCTTCGTTTTAAGGCCCCTTGCATGTCCGATCCCCGTTATCAGATCGACGTCAGCGTCGTCACCCGCTTTCTCGCAGAACAGTCGCAACCCGAGCAGAACCGCTTTGCCTTCGCCTACACCATCACCGTACAAAACAATGGCCTGCTGCCCGCCAAATTGCTCTCGCGGCACTGGGTGATCACCGATGGCGACGGGCACGTCGAGGAAGTTCGCGGTGCCGGCGTCGTCGGCCAGCAACCGCTGATCGCCGTGGGCAAAAGCCACACTTACAGCAGCGGCACGGTCATGACCACACGCGTCGGCAATATGCAGGGCAGCTATCAGATGCTCGCTGAAGACGGCAAACACTTCGACGCCATCATCGCCCCCTTCCGCCTGGCCGTGCCCGGAGCCCTGCACTGATGACGACTTACGCCGTCGGTGACCTGCAAGGCTGCCTGGGACCTTTGCAGTGCCTGCTTGAAAAGGTCGCTTTCGACCCGACCAAGGATCGCCTGTGGCTGGTCGGCGATCTGGTCAACCGCGGCCCACAGTCGCTGGAAACCCTGCGCTTTCTTTATGCCATGCGCGACTCCCTGGTGTGCGTGCTGGGCAATCACGACCTGCACCTGCTGGCCGTCTGGCGCAATATCGAGCGCCTGAAGAAAGCCGACACCCTGCGCGAGATCCTCAACGCGCCGGATTGCGAGGAGTTGCTCCAGTGGCTGCGCCAGCAAAAGCTGATGCACTATGACGAACAGCGCAACGTCGCCCTGGTGCACGCGGGGATACCGCCACAGTGGTCGCTGAAAAAAGCCCTCAAGTGCGCCACCGAAGTCGAAGAGGCGCTGCGGGACGACAACCGCTTCGAGCCCTATCTGGACGGTATGTACGGCAACGACCCGACAAAATGGGACAGCGAACTCAAAGGCGTGACCCGCCTGCGGGTGATCACCAACTATTTCACCCGCATGCGTTTCTGCACCAGCGATGGCAAGCTCGACCTCAAGGGTAAGGAAGGGCCGGACACCGCCCCACCGGGGTACGCCCCATGGTTCGAGCACAAGGAACGCAAGACCCGGGACGTGAAAATCATCTTCGGTCACTGGGCCGCCCTCGAAGGCAACTGCAACCAGCCCGGCGTCGTCGCCCTGGACACTGGCTGCGTCTGGGGCGGCGCCCTGACCTTGCTGAACGTCGACACCGGCCAACGCCTCGAGTGCGAGTGCGACGCCCACGGCCACATCAAGCCCCAGGCCAATCAACCTTCCCCTGAACCCACGCCAATCACCGCCAAGCGCTAGACGGCGCTTGCCACCAGGCCCAGGAGCCCGCCATGAGCGAATTCAAACGTATCCCCCCAGAACAGGCCCAGGCACTGCGCGAGCAAGGCGCCGTGGTGGTCGATATCCGCGACCCGCAGACCTTTGCCCTGAACCACATCAGCGGCTCCCTGCACCTGGATAACCACTCCATCTCCGACTTCATCCGCAACGCCGATCTCGACGCCCCACTGGTGGTCGTCTGCTATCACGGCAACTCCAGCCAAAGCGCGGCGGCCTACCTGATCAGCCAGGGCTTCTCCGACGTCTACAGCCTGGACGGTGGCTTCGAACTGTGGCGAACCACCTACCCTGCGGAAATTGCCCAAGGCAACGCCGAATAATTTTTTCTGTGCTCCAGCCCGCGTCATTCGCGGGCTGGCGCCGCGACCGACGAACGGTCACTTGAACAAATTACGTATTCCACCTTTATCTCCCCGATTCCGAACTATCCTTAGCCTCAGGCCATCCAATCAGGGGAGAGCCGGTACACCGGCGTGCGGGTCATCGGTACTAGCTTTCAAGGTCGATAGCTTTGAAAGTGTTCTGGGGGGTAAACATCAGCCGGATTCCCGGCTGCATGCCAGCACTTGACTGACTGATCCGGCGTCGGCTCCACGTATCGAGCGAGGTGACGTCATGAGTATTTTTAGCCACTTCCAACAACGCTTCGAATCCACACGCCAGGAAGAGTTCTCGCTACAGGAGTACCTGGAGCTCTGCAAAAAGGACCGTAGCGCCTACGCATCGGCCGCTGAACGCCTGCTTCTGGCTATCGGCGAACCGGAGCTGCTGGACACGTCGACCAATTCGAGACTGTCACGGATCTTCTCCAACAAAGTGATCCGTCGCTATCCGGCCTTTGAAGACTTCCATGGAATGGAAGAATGCATCGACCAGATCGTCTCCTACTTCCGCCATGCCGCTCAGGGCCTGGAAGAGAAGAAACAGATCCTCTACCTCCTCGGCCCCGTCGGTGGCGGTAAATCATCCCTGGCCGAGAAACTCAAACAACTGATCGAGAAGGTGCCCTTCTACGCCATCAAGGGCTCTCCGGTATTCGAGTCGCCTCTTGGGTTGTTCAACGCCACGGAAGATGGCGCGATCCTCGAAGAAGACTTCGGTATCCCACGGCGCTACCTGAACACCATCATGTCGCCCTGGGCCACCAAGCGCCTGTCCGAGTTCGGTGGCGACATCAGCCAGTTCCGGGTGGTCAAGCTCTATCCTTCGATCCTCAATCAGATCGCCGTCGCCAAGACTGAACCTGGAGACGAGAACAACCAGGACATTTCCGCACTGGTGGGCAAGGTCGATATTCGCAAGCTGGAAGAATTCCCGCAGAACGACGCCGACGCCTATAGCTATTCGGGCGCACTGTGCCGGGCCAACCAGGGCCTGATGGAGTTCGTCGAAATGTTCAAGGCACCGATCAAGGTGCTGCACCCATTGCTGACGGCCACCCAGGAAGGCAACTACAACAGTACCGAGGGTCTGGGCGCGATCCCCTTCACCGGCATCCTGCTGGCTCACTCCAACGAATCGGAATGGCACACCTTCCGTAACAACAAGAACAACGAAGCCTTCATCGACCGGATCTATATCGTCAAAGTCCCGTACTGCCTGCGGGTCAGCGACGAAGTCAAAATCTACGACAAGCTGCTGTTCAACAGCTCCCTGTCCAAGGCGCATTGCGCTCCCGACACCCTGAAAATGCTCGCTCAGTTCACCGTGCTCTCGCGCCTCAAAGAGCCGGAGAACTCGAACATCTACTCGAAAATGCGCGTCTACGACGGCGAGAACCTCAAGGACACCGATCCGAAAGCCAAGTCGATCCAGGAATACCGCGACGCCGCCGGCGTGGATGAAGGCATGAACGGTCTGTCGACCCGCTTCGCCTTCAAGATCCTGTCGAAAGTCTTCAACTTCGATCCCCACGAGATCGCGGCCAACCCAGTGCACCTGCTCTACGTGCTCGAACAACAGATCGAACAGGAGCAATTCCAGGCGGAAACCCGCGAACGCTATCTGCGCTTCCTGAAGGAATACCTGGCTCCGCGATACATCGAGTTCATCGGCAAGGAAATCCAGACGGCGTACCTGGAGTCCTACAGTGAATACGGCCAGAACATCTTCGACCGCTATGTGCTGTATGCGGACTTCTGGATTCAGGATCAGGAATACCGCGATCCGGAAACCGGCGAGATCCTCAATCGGGTCGCGCTCAACGAAGAGCTGGAGAAAATCGAGAAACCGGCCGGCATCAGCAATCCAAAGGACTTCCGCAACGAAATCGTCAATTTCGTATTGCGGGCCCGAGCCAACAACAACGGCAAGAACCCGACCTGGCTCAGCTACGAAAAACTGCGGGTGGTCATCGAGAAGAAAATGTTCTCCAACACCGAGGACCTGCTCCCGGTCATCAGCTTCAATGCCAAGGCCAGCAAAGAGGATCAACAGAAACACAACGACTTTGTTACCCGAATGGTCGAGCGCGGCTACACCGACAAACAGGTACGACTGCTGTCCGAGTGGTATCTGCGGGTCAGAAAATCGCAGTAACCCGCCGGTTGCACCGGTTGTCGTTAGCCAGGAGCCTGTCTTAGCGATTTCTGCTACACAGGCTTCAGGAAGCGCGTTTGAACGTTCGCAGCGAGGCTCGGGCAGAGGACCGGCGGCAAGACACCTTGCCGCCCCCTCCCCCCGCCCGGGCCGCTTGCGAGCTTCAAGACCGCTTCTAAGGAGCAGTCATGAGTTATGTGATCGACCGACGTCTCAATGGCAAGAACAAGAGCACGGTAAACCGTCAGCGGTTTCTGCGGCGTTATCGTGACCACATCAAGAAGGCCGTCGAAGAAGCGGTCAGCCGCCGTTCCATCACTGACATGGAGCATGGCGAACAAATCAGCATTCCAGGCCGGGATATCGATGAACCGGTGCTCCATCATGGGCGCGGCGGCAAACAGACCGTGGTGCACCCGGGAAACAAGGAGTTCACGGCCGGCGAGCACATCGCACGCCCTCAAGGCGGTGGTGGCGGAGGTGGCCGGGGCAAGGCCGGCAATTCCGGCGAAGGCATGGACGAGTTCGTTTTCCAGATTACCCAGGAAGAATTCCTCGAGTTCATGTTCGAAGACCTGGAGTTGCCGAACCTGGTCAAACGCAACCTGAGCGGGACCGACACCTTCAAGACCGTCCGGGCCGGGATCAGCAACGAAGGCAATCCCTCGCGCATCAACATCATTCGGACCCTGCGCTCGGCCCATGCCCGGCGCATTGCCCTGTCCGGCAGCAGCCGGGCAAAACTACGCGAAGTCAAAGAGGAACTTGAACGCCTGAAACGCGAAGAACCCGACAACTTCGGCGATATTCAGGAAATGGAAGCGGAAATCGAGCGTCTCAGCGCCCGTATCCATCGGGTGCCATTCCTCGACACCTTCGACCTCAAGTACAATCTGCTGGTCAAACAGCCCAACCCCAGCTCCAAGGCCGTGATGTTTTGCCTGATGGACGTTTCCGGCTCCATGACCCAGGCCACCAAGGATATCGCCAAGCGCTTCTTCATCCTTTTGTACCTGTTTCTCAAGCGTAACTACGACAAGATCGACGTAGTGTTCATCCGCCACCACACCAGTGCGCGTGAAGTGGATGAGGAGGAGTTCTTCTACTCCCGGGAAACCGGCGGCACCATCGTCTCCAGCGCCTTGAAGCTGATGCAGGAGATCATGGCCGAGCGTTATCCGAGCAACGAGTGGAACATCTATGCCGCCCAGGCTTCCGACGGCGATAACTGGAACGACGACTCGCCGATCTGCCGTGACATCCTGATCAACCAGATCATGCCCTTCGTGCAGTACTACACTTACGTGGAGATTACCCCGCGCGAACATCAGGCCCTGTGGTTCGAATACGAGCGCATCGCCGAAGCCTTTTCCGATACTTTCGCCCAGCAGCAACTGGTCTCGGCCGGAGATATCTATCCGGTCTTCCGTGAACTCTTCCAGCGCAGGTTAGTGACATGACCGCCAGAGAGCAGAAACGCCAGCCTATTTCCACCGGTTCGGAATGGACGTTCGAGCTGATCCAGGCCTACGACCGCGAAATCAGCCGTATCGCGGCGCGTTACGCCCTGGATACCTATCCCAACCAGATCGAAGTGATCACCGCCGAGCAGATGATGGACGCGTACGCCTCTGTCGGCATGCCCCTGGGTTATCACCACTGGTCCTATGGCAAGCACTTCCTTAGCACCGAAAAGTCCTACAGCCGCGGCCAGATGGGGCTGGCCTACGAGATCGTGATCAACTCGGACCCATGCATTGCCTACCTGATGGAAGAAAACACCATCTGCATGCAGGCACTGGTGGTGGCCCATGCCTGCTATGGCCATAACAGCTTCTTCAAGGGCAACTATCTGTTCCGCACCTGGACGGATGCCAGTTCGATCATCGATTACCTGGTGTTCGCCAAGCAGTACATCATGCAGTGCGAAGAGCGCCACGGCATCGATGCCGTGGAGGACCTGCTGGACTCCTGCCATGCCCTGATGAACTACGGGGTGGACCGCTACAAACGTCCTTATCCGATTTCCGCGGAAGAAGAACGACGCCGGCAAAAGGACCGGGAAGAACACCTGCAGAAACAGATCAACGACCTGTGGCGCACCATTCCCAAAGGCACGGACAAGTTCAGCGACAAGGACAACGCGCGCTTCCCCGCCGAGCCGCAGGAAAACATCCTGTACTTCATCGAGAAACACGCGCCGCTGCTGGAACCATGGCAGCGGGAAATCGTGCGGATCGTGCGCAAGATCGCCCAGTACTTCTACCCGCAACGCCAGACCCAGGTGATGAACGAAGGCTGGGCAACGTTCTGGCACTACACCCTGATGAACGACCTGTATGACGAAGGCCTGGTGACCGATGGCTTCATGATGGAGTTCCTCGCCTCCCACACCAGCGTGGTCTTCCAGCCTGGCTTCGACAGCCCTTACTACAACGGCATCAACCCCTACACCCTCGGTTTCGCCATGTACCGCGATATCCGGCGCATCTGCGAAGAACCGACCGAGGAAGACCGTCGCTGGTTCCCGGAACTGGCCGGGACCGACTGGCTTTCCAGCATCAAGTTCGCCATGAGCAGCTTCAAGGACGAGAGTTTCATCCTGCAGTACCTGTCGCCCAAGGTGATCCGCGATCTCAAGCTGTTCAGCATCCTGGACGACGACCAGAAAGACGACTTGCTGGTACCGGCCATTCATGACGAAAGCGGCTATCGAGTCATCCGCGAAACCCTTGCGGCCCAGTACAACCTGGGTAACCGCGAGCCCAACGTGCAGATCTGGAGCATCGATAGACGGGGCGACCGCTCGCTGACCCTGCGCCACCAACAGCACGACCGCAAACCACTGGGAGACTCCACCGACGAGGTCCTCAAGCACCTGCACCGGCTATGGGGGTTCGACATCCATCTGGAAACCCTGCAGGGCGACCAAGTGATGAAAACCCATCACGTACCACCAAGAAACGATCACAACGAAGGGGACTACGGCCGCCTGGACCTGGCTGTCATCCACCTCTGAGCGCATGACAAACCTCCGAAAGCTCGGCGCAAGGGTTATTCTGTCGGGCTAACGGAGGTTTTTTATGCAGATTTACAAGGTCGGCGGTGCGGTACGCGATCGCCTGCTGGGCAAACCGGTAACCGACATCGACTGGGTGGTAGTCGGTGCCACGGCCGAAGAAATGCTCGCCAACGGCTTTCGCCCGGTGGGCTCGGACTTTCCGGTCTTTCTTCACCCCAAGAGCGGCGAGGAATATGCCCTGGCCCGCACCGAACGCAAAAGCGGTCGTGGTTATGGCGGCTTCACCTTTCACGCCAGCCCCGAGGTCACCCTCGAAGAAGACCTGATCCGCCGCGACCTGACAATCAATGCCATGGCTGAAGACGACCACGGCGTGCTGACGGATCCATATCACGGCCAGCAGGACCTGGAAAACCGCCTGCTTCGCCACGTTTCCCCCGCATTCGCCGAAGATCCGCTGCGTGTCCTGCGTGTTGCCCGCTTTGCTGCTCGCTACGCTGGGCTCGGTTTCCGGGTGGCGCCTGACACCCTAGAATTGATGCGCCAGCTCAGCGAATCAGGCGAACTGGAAGCCCTGACGCCGGAGCGCAGCTGGAAGGAAATTTCCCGCGCACTGATGGAAGATCACCCCCAAGTGTTCATCCGGGTGCTGCGCGACTGTGGAGCGCTCAAAGTCCTGCTGCCCGAAGTGGAGGCGCTGTTTGGCGTTCCGCAACCCGCCGCCCATCACCCGGAGATCGACAGCGGTGTGCACACACTGAGCGTTCTCGAGCAGGCGGCACTGCATAATCAGCCATTGAGCGTGCGCTGGGCGTGCCTGTTGCACGACTTGGGCAAGGGGCTGACACCGCAAAGTGAATGGCCACAGCACATCGCACACGAGCACAAGGGCCTGAAGCTGATCAAGTGCGTCAACGAACGCTTCAAGGCGCCGCGCGACTGCCAGGAACTGGCGCTGCTGGTGGGTCAGTACCACACCCATGGCCATCGCGCCCTCGAACTGAAACCTTCGACATTGGCGCAGCTGCTGCAAAGCTTTGACGTGTACCGTCGGCCGCAGCGGTTCGAGGAGTTTATCGCCGCCTGTGAAATGGATGCCCGCGGTCGTCTCGGACTGGAGGAGCGCGCCTATCCCCAGGCGGATTATTTGCGCGGCGCGGCCACCGCAGCACGAACGGTAGCGGTACAGCCGCTGCTGGAGCAGGGATTCAAGGGGCCGGAGTTGGGAGAGGCGCTGAAACGGGAGCGACTGAAGGCGCTGAAAGCCTACAAGGAACAGCACCCGCGGTAAGAAACATCACGAGCTAGCTCCGTTGTAGGAGCTAGCTTGCTCGCAAGCCGATAGCAATCAGCCAGAACTATCCCAACTCCGGCGGCGTCAGCTGCCTGCCCCGCCACTCAAAGGCCACGGGCGCCAGCACCTGGTCGATTTGGGCTTCGCGCCAGAGGGTGGCGAAGTCCTGTCCGGCCAGCGGATGAACCCTTTCTGGTGCCATCAGCGACAAGGGCCAGAGCACAAAGGCATTCTTCAGAATCTCGGCGCGCGGCAGGATCAAGCCGTCGAAATTGCCCACCAGGTCGCCGTACAGCAGCACATCGATATCCAGCGGCAGGCCCTTGCGGTCTGGGGCATAACGACCGTTATCCGCTTCGATGAACTTCAACCGGCGGTCCAGTTCCATCAGCGGCAGATCGGTAAAGGCCGAAACCACCAGATTGAAGAAAGGCCCGCTCTTGATCCCGACCGGCTGGCTTTCGAACACTGCCGAGCAGCGCATGTCCTGCAGGAAGCCCGCCAGGGCATCGAGCCCGGCCAGCAGATGGGTTTCGCGCTCGATATTGCTGCCGAGCCCAAGAAATACCTGAGTTAGCGACATCCGCGCTCGATCTCCACGCCCACACCTTTGGCGGCCGCAACAGCACCGGGTTTGGTCAGCTTGAGGTGCAACCAGGGAATATGAAACTCACTCATCAGGACTTCAGCCAGACGCTCGGCAAAGGTTTCCACCAGCTGGAATTGCGCCTGTTCAGCAAATGCCTGGATCCGCGAAGACACGCTGGCGTAGTCGAGCGCCAGGGTCAGGTCGTCACCAGCCGCGGCCGGGCGGTTATCCCAGGCGAAGCTCAGGTCAAGGCGCAGGCACTGTCGGATGCCTCGCTCCCAGTCGTAGGCACCGATCACCGTGTCGACTTCCAGACCCTCGATAAACACTCTGTCCAAGCACTCTTCTCCGCAGCACGACAAGGGCGCAATGCGCCGTTAGAATCAGGGCGTCCTCGCCCGGAATAGTTAGCATGTTTTGGTTACTGGCGATCTTCGCCTACCTGCTCGGCTCGCTGTCCTTCGCCATCTTGCTCAGCCGCCTGACCGGTAAACCCGATCCGCGAATGAGTGGCTCGGGCAATGCCGGCGCCACCAATATGTTGCGCCTGGCCGGCAAGAAACTTGCGGTACTGACCTTGCTCGGCGATCTGCTCAAAGGGCTGTTGCCCGTGCTGATCGCCAGTCTCGCAGGCCTTTCGCTCCAACAACAGGCCTGGGTCGGGCTCTACGCCGTACTGGGCCATCTGTTTCCGGTGTACTTTCGCTTTCGCGGCGGCAAGGGTGTCGCCACCGCCGCCGGGATGCTGCTGGGGCTATATCCGCCAGCGGCGCTCCTGGCCATTGCCGCCTGGCTCCTGACCTTCTACCTGACCCGCACCAGCTCGCTGGCGGCCTTGATTGCCACGCCCCTGACCCTGCCATTGCTGGCCTGGCAGGCGCCGGCGGCGCTACTGCCGATGAGCGTCCTCACACTGCTCATCGTCTGGCGCCACCGCGGCAATCTACGCGACCTGTTTGCTGGGCGCGAACGGCATTTCTGAATCCTGAAGATGAGCCGGGCTCAGGTCGGGAAATTACCGACTCACAACGGCGACAACTGCTCCATTGGCCAACGCGCCTGCACACTGATCGCCAGGCTCTCCTGCTGACCGGCCTGCAAACGCTGGCAACCGGCAAACGCGATCATCGCGCCGTTATCGGTACAGAACTCAGGACGGGCGTAAAACACATTCCCCTTCATCTCGCCGAGCATTTTTTCCAGCGACGCGCGCAGAGCCTTGTTGGCGCTCACGCCACCTGCAATTACCAGACGCTTGAGTCCGGCCTGCTTCAAGGCTCGCTTGCATTTGATGGTCAGAGTTTCCACCACCGCCTGCTGGAAGGCGAGCGAGATGTCGCAACGGGTTTGTTCGCCGTCGTCCCCAGCGCTGACACATTGCTGCCAGGTATTCAGGGCGAAGGTTTTCAAGCCACTGAAACTGAAATCCAGCCCTGGACGATCGGTCATCGGCCGCGGGAAAACAAAGCGCCCGGCCACGCCTTGGGCGGCCAGGCGAGCAATTTCCGGACCGCCCGGATAATTCAGGCCGATCATCTTCGCCGTCTTGTCGAAGGCTTCACCGGCAGCATCATCCAGGGTTTCACCCATCAGTTCGTATTGGCCGATGCCATCGACCCGTACCAGCTGCGTATGACCACCGGAAACCAACAAAGCGACGAACGGAAATTCCGGCGGTTGTTCTTCCAGCATAGGGGCCAGCAAGTGCCCTTCCATGTGGTGCACACCCAGCGCCGGGATACCCCAGGCGAAGGCCAGCGCCTGGGCACAGGAAGCGCCCACCAGAAGGGCTCCGACCAGGCCCGGGCCAGCGGTATAGGCAATGGCGTCGATTTCGGTCGGCACACAGTCCGCCTCGGCCAGAACTTGGCGAATCAGCGGCAGCATGCGCTTGACATGGTCGCGAGAGGCCAGCTCCGGCACCACGCCACCATAGGCCCGATGCAGGTCGATCTGACTGAACAGCGCATCGGCCAGCAGGCCCCGCTCGCTGTCGTAAAGCGCGACGCCGGTTTCGTCGCAGGAAGTTTCTAATCCCAGTACTAGCATGGGTTTGCGCCTTGTAGAGGCTAAATTCGAAGGCGCGCATAATAGTCGCCACTCCCTCAGCCGACCAGCGGTTTTCGATCAGAGGCTTTGCATTCCGAGCGATGAGGGGTTAACATCCGCAACCCTTAAAAACCGACGACCTCAGCCGCGATTTTTGCGACGAGAACGTTGACCCCGGTAATGAATGAAGGTAGCTCTGGATGCCAGCCGTCAAAGTTAAAGAGAACGAACCCTTCGACGTAGCTCTGCGTCGTTTCAAGCGCTCCTGCGAAAAAGCCGGTGTTCTGGCTGAAGTTCGTAGCCGCGAATTTTACGAGAAGCCGACTTCCGAGCGTAAGCGCAAAGCAGCTGCTGCTGTTAAGCGTCACGCCAAGAAAGTTCAGCGCGAACAGCGCCGCGCCGTACGTCTGTACTAATACACAGACGTTCGCTGCAAGCTTCTGCCAAGCCCGGCCCTCAGCCGGGCTAATGGCATTTGCGGACAACGCTTGATGCTTCACCGTCAACGCCGCGCATGCGACCGAGACAATCCGCTTCACCACGTCAGACCTGGCTTCCTGCCAGCGGTGCACGTCTCTTCTGACGAGCCTTCCAAGGCTACTGACGAGCACACTTTATTCTGATTCCTCAACAGACTCAGCCCAAGGCGCCCTTCTCCAGCGCCCGCTTATGAGCCATCCGAGACCTGTCGGACTCAGAGCAATATCTTCAAATAGTCGAAGACTGATTGAAACTAACGTCAGTGGACTTTCGGCAGATACACTTCCCGATAGCGATCAAGCCGACGACAGATGGTCGAACGCGCAGCCGTTGCGTCTCGAACAACCCACTTTCGAAGCCTTCGCATTGGTCCAATTCTTTCGCGCAGTGATGACGAGAACGCCATGGCCGGGCTGATTCCCCAGAGCTTTATTGACGACCTTCTGAACCGCACCGACATCGTCGATGTTGTCAGCTCGCGCCTGCAGATGAAAAAGGCCGGCAAGAACTACACCGCCTGCTGCCCGTTCCACAAGGAAAAGACCCCCTCCTTCAGCGTCAGCCCCGACAAGCAGTTTTACTACTGCTTCGGCTGTGGCGCGGGCGGCAACGCCCTCGGTTTCATCATGGACCACGACAACCTGGACTTCCCCCAGGCAGTCGAGGAACTGGCCAAAGCCGCCGGCATGGAGATCCCGCGCGAGGAAAGCGGCCGCTCGCACAAGCCCCGGCAGCCAACCGACTCGCCGCTCTACCCGCTGCTGAGCGCCGCCGCCGATTACTATCGCCAGGCCCTGAAAAGCCATCCGGCCCGCAAGGCCGCGGTCGACTACCTCAAGGGGCGCGGCCTGACCGGCGAGATCGCCCGCGACTTCGGCCTCGGTTTTGCACCGCCCGGCTGGGACAACCTGTTCAAGCACCTGAGCAGCGACACCCTGCAGCAGAAAGCCATGATCGACGCCGGCCTGCTGATCGAAAATGCCGAAACCGGCAAACGCTACGATCGCTTTCGCGACCGGGTGATGTTTCCGATCCGCGACAGCCGCGGCCGGATCATCGCCTTTGGTGGCCGGGTACTGGGCGACGACAAACCGAAGTACCTGAACTCGCCGGAAACGCCGGTTTTTCACAAGGGGCAGGAGCTTTACGGCCTGTTCGAAGCCCGCAAGAACAACCGCAACCTCGACGAAATCATCGTCGTCGAAGGCTACATGGACGTGATTGCCCTCGCCCAACAAGGCCTGCGTAACGCCGTTGCGACCCTGGGTACCGCCACCAGCGAAGAACACCTCAAGCGCCTGTTCCGTATCGTGCCCAGCGTCCTGTTCTGTTTCGACGGCGACCAGGCCGGGCGCAAGGCCGCCTGGCGCGCGCTGGAGGCGACCCTGTCCAGCCTGCAGGACGGTCGCCGGGCGCGTTTTCTGTTTCTTCCCGAAGGGGAAGATCCGGATACCCTGGTCCGCTCCGAAGGCACCGACGCCTTTCGCGCACGCATCAATCAACACGCTCAACCGCTGGCCGACTACTTCTTCCAGCAACTGACGGACGAAGCCGATCCACGCTCGCTCGAGGGCAAGGCCCACCTGGCCACCCTGGCTGCACCGTTGATCGACAAGGTCCCCGGAGCCAACCTGCGGACCCTGATGCGCCAGCGCCTCAGTGAAATTACCGGCCTCAACAACGAGACCGTCAACCAGTTGGTGCACAGCGCCCCACAAGAAGCGCCGCCGGCGTACGACGCCGGCATCGATTACGACGCCATGCCGGACTATGCCGACTACCACGAGCCGCAAGAAGCCTATGTGCCGCAGCAGGAATGGACGCCGAAGAAAAGCGGTGCCGGCGGCAAGAAGTGGGAGAACAAGCCGTGGGACAAAAAGGGCAAGCGTAATGGCGATCGCGATCAACCACGTGCCCCGCGCGTTCCGGCCGCCGTCGAACCTCCTACACTGTCAGCCCTTCGAACATTGCTGCATCACCCGCAACTGGCCGAGAAAGTTGAAGACGCCGGGCATTTCGCCGCCGACGACAACACCAATACCCAGTTGCTGGTCGCCCTGATCGAAGCCGTGCAGAAAAATCCTAAGCTACGCTCTATTCATCAACTGATGGCGCGTTGGCACGGCACGGAGCAAGGCCGCCTGATCAAGGCGCTGGCAGAAAAGGAATGGTTGATTGAGGGCGATAACCTTGAACAACAGTTTTTCGACACCATTAAAAGCTTGTCCGCTCGCCAAAGTGAGCGTGCTTTGGAACAACTTCTCAGGAAATCGCGTCAAAGCGAATTGAGTGGCGAAGAAAAAATTCAGCTACTTGAGCTTTTAAAACGCAATGTTCCCGCATCAAACCCGACCTCAACTGGCGCGTGAGGTCATAGCTCGGGTATAATCCTCGGCTTGTTTTTTGCCCGCCAAGACCTTCAGTGGATAGGGTGTTATGTCCGGAAAAGCGCAACAGCAGTCTCGCCTCAAAGAGTTGATCAGCCGTGGTCGTGAGCAGGGTTACCTGACTTACGCGGAGGTCAACGACCACCTGCCGGAGGATATTTCAGATCCGGAACAGGTGGAAGACATCATCCGCATGATCAACGACATGGGGATCAACGTATTCGAGAGTGCTCCGGATGCGGATGCCCTTTTGTTGGCCGAAGCCGATACCGACGAAGCAGCAGCTGAAGAAGCCGCCGCAGCGTTGGCGGCAGTGGAAACCGACATTGGTCGCACTACCGACCCAGTGCGTATGTACATGCGCGAAATGGGTACGGTAGAGCTGCTCACACGTGAAGGCGAAATCGAAATCGCCAAGCGTATCGAAGAGGGCATCCGTGAAGTGATGGGCGCGATCGCGCACTTCCCTGGCACGGTTGAGCACATCCTCTCCGAATACACTCGCGTCACCACCGAAGGTGGTCGCCTGTCCGACGTCCTGAGCGGTTACATCGACCCGGACGACGGCATCGCGCCGCCTGCCGCCGAAGTACCACCGCCTGTCGATGCCAAGGCCGCGAAAGCGGACGACGACACCGACGACGATGACGCCGAAGCCAGTGACGACGAAGAAGAAGCCGAAAGCGGTCCGGATCCGGTCATCGCAGCCCAGCGCTTTGGCGCCGTTGCCGACCAGATGGAAATCACCCGCAAGGCGCTGAAAAAGCACGGTCGTGAACACAAGCAAGCCCTGGCTGAAATGCTGGCCCTGGCTGAACTGTTCATGCCGATCAAACTGGTTCCGAAGCAATTCGAAGGCCTGGTTGAACGCGTTCGTAGCGCCCTGGATCGCCTGCGTCAGCAAGAGCGCGCGATCATGCAGCTCTGTGTTCGTGATGCTCGCATGCCACGCGCCGACTTCCTGCGCCAGTTCCCTGGCAATGAAGTGGACGAAAGCTGGTCCGACGCACTGGCCAAAGGCAAGGCCAAGTACGCCGAAGCCATCGGTCGCCTGCAGCCGGACATCATTCGTTGCCAGCAGAAGCTGACCGCGCTCGAGACCGAGACCGGCCTGACGATCGCCGAGATCAAGGACATCAACCGTCGCATGTCGATCGGCGAGGCCAAGGCCCGTCGCGCGAAGAAAGAGATGGTCGAAGCCAACTTGCGTCTGGTGATCTCCATCGCCAAGAAGTACACCAACCGTGGCCTGCAGTTCCTCGACCTGATCCAGGAAGGCAACATCGGCTTGATGAAAGCGGTAGACAAGTTCGAATACCGTCGCGGCTACAAGTTCTCGACTTATGCCACCTGGTGGATCCGTCAGGCGATCACTCGCTCGATCGCCGACCAGGCCCGCACCATCCGTATTCCGGTGCACATGATCGAGACGATCAACAAGCTCAACCGTATTTCCCGGCAGATGCTGCAGGAAATGGGCCGCGAACCGACCCCGGAAGAGCTGGGCGAACGCATGGAAATGCCTGAGGACAAGATCCGCAAGGTATTGAAGATCGCTAAAGAGCCGATCTCCATGGAAACCCCGATCGGTGATGACGAAGACTCCCATCTGGGCGACTTCATCGAAGACTCGACCATGCAGTCGCCAATCGATGTCGCTACCGTTGAGAGCCTCAAGGAAGCGACTCGCGAAGTACTCTCCGGCCTCACTGCCCGTGAAGCCAAGGTACTGCGCATGCGCTTCGGTATCGACATGAATACCGACCATACCCTCGAGGAAGTCGGTAAGCAGTTCGACGTTACCCGTGAGCGGATTCGCCAGATCGAAGCCAAGGCGCTGCGCAAGCTGCGCCACCCGACGAGAAGCGAGCACCTGCGCTCCTTCCTCGACGAGTAATACCAAGACCCCCAGCCCTGCTGGGGGTCTTGTTTTGTGCAGTTTAAAACTCCCCGCGCTTCACTCCCTCCGGATTGCCCGTCTACACTCGAAACATTCCCCGTGTCATAACGAGACCGTTATGCCCAGACTGCCGACCGTGCTGGTGCTGTCGCTGCTCGCCTGGACCGCAACGGCTGGCGCACTGACGCTCACCGATGAAGAACGTGGCTGGCTTTCCGCCCATCCGGAATTGCGCCTGGGCGTCGACGCTTCGTGGCCGCCCTTCGAATATCGCGATGAGGAAGGGCGCTACCAGGGCCTGGCGGCGGACTATATCCATCTGATCCAGGATCGCCTGGCGATCACGCTCAAGCCGATAGAACCCGCCAGCTGGAGCGAAGTGCTCGAAGCCGCGAAAAAGGGCAAGCTGGACCTGCTGCCAGGCATCATGTCGACCCCGGAGCGGCAAAACTATCTGGCCTTCACCCGTCCGTACCTCGACTTCCCCATCGTGATCCTGGCCCATAAAGGCGGCGCGCAACCTCGCAAGCTCCAGGACCTGTACGGCCTGAAGATCGCCGTCGTGGAGAATTACGCCCCCCATGAACTGCTGCGCACCCACCATCCCGACCTGAACTTGGTCGCCCTGCCCAATGTGAGTTCGGCCTTGCAAGCGCTGGCCCTCAATCAGGTCGATGCCGTGGTCGGCGACCTGGCTTCCAGTGTCTGGAGCCTGCGGCAGTTGAAGCTCGACGGGCTCTATGTCAGTGGCGAGACGCCCTACCGCTATCAGCTGGCCATGGGCGTCCCCCGCGACAGCAAGATACTGGTAAGCATTCTCGACAAGGTGCTGGCTGACATAAGCCCGGCGGAGGTCAACGAGATCCAGCAGCGCTGGGTGGGCAATGTGCTCGACCACCGTTCGTTCTGGTCGGACCTGCTGTTCTATGGCCTGCCAGGGCTGCTCCTGCTGTTTGCCATTCTGGCGGCAGTGATCCGCATCAATCGCCGGCTGAGCTCCGAGATCGCAAGGCGCGTGGCCCTGGAACAGGAGCTGCGCAGCAGCGAATACCATTACCGCGGCCTGGTCGAAAGCCTGTCGGCAATCGCCTGGGAAGCGCGTATCAGCGACTTCACCTACAGCTACGTGTCGCCCCATGCCGAGCAATTGCTGGGTTATCCCCTTTCGCACTGGCTGATTCCCGGGTTCTGGAGAAACATCATCCACCCCGCCGACCTGACGCGCGCCCAGCACTTCTGCGACCACGAAGTCCTGGCCGGGCGCGATCACAGCCTGGATTACCGAGTGATCACCGCTGATGGCCGCTGCCTGTGGGTTCGCGACATCGTCAGCCTGATCGAGCATGGGCATGAACCGATCATGCGCGGCTTGATGATCGACATCAGCGAGACAAAACGCACCGAAGAGGCCCTGCAGCTCTCGGAACAGAAATTCGCCTCGGTCTTCCAACAGTGCCCGGACATCCTGGTCATTGCCCGCCTGTCGGATGGCTGCCTGCTGGAGGTCAACGAAGCGTTCGAGGAACAGATCGGCCTGAGTGCCGAGCAAGTCATCGGCCAAACGGCCACCGAGCTGAATATCTGGGGTATTCAGGGCGTCGGCCCTGGGCTGCTGCAACGCTTGCAGGCCGGCAGTATCCGTAACCTGGAAATGCCCTTTCGGCGCAGCAACGGCCAGCTGTTCACCGGGCTGATCTCCGCCGAACCCTTCGACCTCGACACTACGCCCGCCCTGGTCGTGGTGGTTCGCGATATCAGCCAGTTGAAGGAAACCCAACAGCAGCTGCAAACCTCAGAAGAGAAGTTCGCCAAGGCTTTTCACGCCTCGCCGGACGGCCTGCTGCTAAGCCGCCAGCGCGACGGCTTGCTGATAGAGGTCAACGAAGGTTTCAGTCGTATCACCGGCTTCAATAGCGCCATGTCCGTCGACCGTTCCACGCTGGAGCTGGGCATCTGGGTCAACCTCAACGAGCGCCGGCAGATGCTCGACCTGATGCAGCGGGATGGCTTCGTGCGCGACTTCAGCTGCCATATTCGCCGCAATGACGGTCAGATCCGCCTCTGCGAGCTCTCGAGCCGGCCGCTGCCGATCGGCGACGAAGACTGCATGCTGACCATCGCCCGCGACATCACCGAGCGCCACCTGATGCAGGAGAAGCTGCAACAGGCCGCCACCGTGTTCGAGAGCACCGCTGAAGGCGTACTGATCACCGACACCCAGCAGCACATCAGCGCGGTCAATCGGGCATTCACCGAAATCACCGGCTACAGCGAAACCGAGGCCCTGGGCCACACTCCGCGCCTGCTGGCTTCCGGCCTGCATGACAGCGCCTTTTACGCCGCCATGTGGCACCAACTGACCGCCGAAGGTCATTGGCAAGGGGAAATCTGCAATCGGCGCAAAAATGGCGAGCTGTACCCCAGCTGGCTGACCATCAGCGCGGTGCGTAACAAAGACCGGTTCATCACCCACTTCGTCGCGGTATTCGCCGATATCTCCAGCCTCAAGCACGCCCAGGCCAAGCTCGATTACCAGGCGCACCACGATCCGCTGACCGGCCTGCCGAACCGTACCCTGTTCGAAAGCCGCCTGCTGACTGCCCTCAACAACCAGCAGGAGAATGGTGGACAGGGCGCCGTGCTGTTTCTCGACCTGGACCGCTTCAAGCACATCAACGACAGCCTCGGCCACCCGGTCGGCGACCTGCTGCTCAAGGGCATTGCCGTGCGCCTGAAAGAACAACTGCGGGATATCGACACCGTGGCCCGCCTGGGTGGCGACGAGTTCATCATCCTGCTACCCGGGCTGCAGCAGCCCAGCGATGCCGACCACATCGCCAACAAGCTGCTGAACTGCTTCACCGCGCCGTTCCAGGCCGGCGAGCACGAGTTTTTCATCAGTGCCAGCATCGGTACCAGCCTCTACCCCAAGGACGGTTGCGACGTGGCCACCCTGGTCAAGAATGCCGACGCCGCCATGTACCGCTCCAAGGCCAAGGGCCGCAACCGGGTCGAAAGCTATACCCGCGACCTGACCGCCCAGGCCAGCGAGCGCGTGGCCCTGGAACATGAATTGCGGCGGGCCATCGAACGCAACGAGCTGTATCTCTACTACCAACCCAAGATCAGGCTGGGCGACCAGGAGCTGGTGGGCGCCGAAGCCCTGATTCGCTGGCATCACCCGACCTTCGGCGATGTCCCGCCCGAACACTTCATCCCCCTGGCCGAAGAGAACGGCATGATCCTGCAGATCGGCGACTGGGTGCTGGAACACGCCTGCCAACAGCTGCGCAAGTGGAACGAGCGCTACGACAGCTTCGGCCCGCTCTCGGTCAACCTCGCCGGCGCCCAGTTGCGCCAGCCGAACCTGCTGGGGCGGATTGAACAACTGCTGAAAGACAACCGCCTCAAACCCGGCTTCCTGCAACTGGAAATTACCGAGAACTTCATCATGAGCCAGGCCGAGGAAGCCCTGGCGGTCCTGCACCAGCTCAAGCGCCTGGGCGTCCAGCTGGCCATCGACGATTTCGGTACCGGCTACTCGTCCCTGAGCTACCTCAAGCGCCTGCCGCTGGATTTCCTGAAAATCGATCAATCTTTCGTCCGTGGCCTGCCCGACGACCCCCACGATGTGGCGATCGTACGGGCCATCATCGCCCTGGGCCGCAGCATGCAATTCACCGTGATCGCCGAAGGCGTGGAAACCCATGACCAGCAGGTATTCCTCGGGAACGAAGGCTGCGAACAGATCCAGGGCTACGTCATCAGCCTGCCGCTGAGCGCCGACGAATTCGCTGCGACCTTTCTACGCCTTCCCGTTTCGGATTTTTCGGATAGCACAGCCGAGAAACCGTCGCTATAATCCGCGGCCTACTGAGGGCCTATAGCTCAGTCGGTTAGAGCAGAGGACTCATAATCCTTTGGTCCACGGTTCGAGTCCGTGTGGGCCCACCATCTTTGAAAGCCGCGCATTGCGCGGCTTTCGCGTATTCAACGCGCTGCAAATCCCTCCATTCGGCCGCCAGGCCAGCAAAACGCCCGATCGTTTTTTCCAAGAAATCAGCCCTACCGCACAACTATTAAAAACCGCGGCGGTCATAACCGTTCGGAAGTCGTGCATGGCCTTTGTTTGGTCCTAGACTGCACTTCTATCAATGGGGGAGAGCCTGTCCTTTCCCCGGCGTGATGCACCACTTAAGCCACCCCATAATAATCAGAGTGGCCTGATGATTCGGACACAACACATGGAAGTAGTATCTACGGCGCCTTCGCCTGGCCGGGCAACGGGGTTTGCACGTTGCCGAAATATTCAGCAAGGCCCTGTTTTCATCATTGCATCCGGTAGTTCGGCAAAGGACTTCCCTATCGAAGCCTTCTCGAACATCCCGATGATCACCATGAACGGGGCCATCTCGATGTTCCGCGGGACCGGCATACAGCCCTTTTTTTATGCCTGCACCGACACCAGCTTCTCCCTCCAGCAACCCGAGCTCTTCACCCAGGCAATGGCTGTCAGTCAGCGCGTGGCGCTCTGGGAAGAACATGCCCGCACGATTCCAATCCAGCCTCGCGGCGAGCTGTTTCTGCTGAAGAAGGCGCCACGACAGACCTGGATGCAGCGATTACTCAGGAGCAACCGCGATCTGGTTCGCCCTCCCCTGCTCTGGGGCAACAGGAGCCGGACCATCGGTTTCAGCAAGAACCTTGAACTGGGTTTCTTCGACGCCCGCACGGTGGCTTATCTGGCGCTGCAACTCGCCTATCACGCCGGCTTCAATACGGCGATCCTGGTGGGCGTCGACCTGAATCCTGCCCAAGGGCGTTTTTATGAAACGCCAGATACCTTCAAGTCGCCCTGCGGCTTGGACCAGCACCTGCAATCACGGATCCTGCCGTCCTTGAAGCTGATGTCGGACAAGGTCATGGGCAAGGATTTCTCGGTCTACAACCTGTCCCCCACGTCGAGCATCCCTACTTCGATCATTCCCAAGATCAGTCTCGACGAACTCGACAAGCTGGTTAATCGCTGAGCATTCCATGCTCGGACGGATTGTATTCGCCCACAAAAAAACCGCGCCTTGCGCGGTTTTTCTGTAAGGCCAGGATCAGCCGTTATTCGGGCAATGCATAAGCGATCACATAGTCCCCACGGTCCGGCGACTGACGCGCGCCGCCCGCGGTCAGCAGGATGTACTGCCGGCCGGTCTTGGGCGAAACGTAGGTCATCGGCCCCGACTGGCTGCCCACCGGCAGGCGGGCTTTCCAGATTTCGTTGCCGTTGCCGGTATCGAAGGCGCGCAGGTAGAAATCCTGGGTGCCGGCGAAGAACAACAGGCCGGACTGGGTCGCCAGGGATGCACCCAGGGTCGGCATGCCGATCGGGATTGGCATGTGCATGCGAATACCCAGGGGACCGGTGTCTTGCACGGTACCGACCGGCACCTGCCACACCAACTTCCTGGTTTTCAGGTCGATGGCCGACAGGGTGCCGAACGGTGGCTTCTGGCACGGAATACCGGCAGGCGAGAGGAAACGCTGGCGCATCGCCCCAAACGGCGTGCCGTCCTGGGGTACTACGCCCATTTCGATACCGCTGGCCCCGGCCGCGATCTGCGCCCGCGGGATCATGTAGTTGGCCAGGCCCAGGCGCATGTCGTTGACGAACATATAGTTGCTGTTCGGGTCCACCGACACGCTGCCCCAGTTCATGCCGCCCAGGGAGCCCGGGAACTGCAAGGCATGATCCAGGCCCGGCGGGGTGTAGACACCTTCATGGCGCATGCCCTTGAACTGGATACGGCACATCAACTGGTCAAATGGCGTGGCACCCCACATGTCCGACTCGGTCAGGGTCTGGTTGCCGATCGACGGCATCTCCACCGAGAACGGCTGGGTTGGCGAGTAGCGTTCGCCCGGCATATTGCCCTGCGGCACCGGACGCTCTTCCACCCGGGCGATAGGCACGCCGGTTTCGCGGTTGAGCAGGAAGATCTCACCCTGCTTGGTGACCTGCGCCAGCGCCGGCTGCACCCCGCCCTTGTCGTCCGGCACGTCGTACAGCAGCGGCTGCGCCGGCAGGTCGAAGTCCCACAGGTCATGGTGAGTGGTCTGGAAGTGCCAGCGCACCTGACCGGTCTTCACGTCCAGGGCGACGATGGACGAACTCCACTTGTCGTCGAACTCCGTGCGCTGGCCGGCGAAGAAGTCTGGCGTGGCGTTGCCGGTCGGCAGGTAGACCAGACCGAGCTTGGCATCATAGGACATGGCCGACCAGACGTTCGGCGTACCGCGGGTGTAGGTCTCGCCTGCCGGCGGACGCTTGGTGGTGTTCGGGTTGCCCGGATCCCAGGCCCAGACCAGTTCGCCGCTGCGCACGTCAAAGGCGCGGACCACGCCCGGCGGCTCGCCGATGGAATAGTTGTCCGCCACCCGGCCGCCGACGATGACCACATTGCCGGCCACCAGCGGGGTCGAAGTCTGCTGGTAGTAGCCAGGCTTCACTTCGCCCATGTCGGTTTTCAGGTCGACCGTGCCTTTGTCGCCAAAGTCTTCGCACGGCTTGCCGGTTTGCGCGTTGATCGCGATCAGGCGCGCATCGCCGGTCGGCAGGAACAAACGCTTGGTGCAGGTGGCCGGAGCGACCGAGGGTTCAGCAGCAGGCTCGACGGAAGCATCGAAATAACCCAGGCCACGGCACCGCTGCCAGTTAGGCGCCGAGCCTTGCGGATCGAACTTCCAGCGTTCGGCGCCGGTGTCGGCGTCCAGGGCGAACACCTTGCCGTAGGCGGTGCAGGTATAGACCGTGTCACCGATCTGCAGCGGTGTGTTCTGGTCTTCGGCGCCCGCGCCGGTGCTTTGCGGAATATCGCCGGTGCGAAAAGTCCAGGCCACCTGCAACTGGTCGATGTTGCCCTTGTTGATCTGGTCCAGCGCGGCAAAACGATTGCCGGCGGTGGTGTTGCCCCAATGGGCCCAGTCTTTCTGCTCGGTACCTGGAGCCACAGGCTTGATCGCCGGCTCGCTGCTGGCCTTGACCACGTGGGTCGGCACAAACATGTAGGCCAGGGTCGCCACGACACCAATGCCCAGCACGCCGGCCAGGCCATAAGCGCCACGCCCGGCGGTCGCGCCCGAAGCACGCACCAGGGTCGGGTAGATCAGCGCCACCACCAGGCCGATAACGGCGAAGGTCAGCACCCGCGAAACCAGCGGCCAGTACTCCAGCCCGGCATCCCAGACCGCCCAGATCGCCGTGAGCACCAGCGCCCCCCCATACAGCCAGGCGCCAAGCGGGTTACGCCGGGCGATCAGCAGCCCGGAAACGATCATCGCCAGGCCCATCAGCAGGAAGAACCAGCTGCCGCCCAGACTGACCAGGTACCCGCCCCCGCCGGCCAGCCCCAGGCCGATCAATGTGATCAGCAAACCCAGCGCCCCCAGCAGCCATTTGCTGCCGGTGGCAGCCCCAGAATTATTCATGTCGGAAATTTCTCCCATTCTTTACGTGGCGCAAGAATGTACTAACCAGTTACTTATGACAACTTGTCGCAGGCAATTCGTGGCAAAAAATGTCATCCGCGCTGTTGAGCCTGGCCGTCACTACAGGGCCGGCAGCCAATACAACTGACGCCATGCCGCAAGCATCGCCTGGAGCGAGCCTGTAACATGCTCGGCCACCGTTGCCCGCGCCGGAGTTCACCTTGTCTGACAGCCGCCCTCCCGTCCTCGACGAAATCGACCGCCAACTGATCGCGGCCCTGCAGATCAATGCCCGCGAAAGCGTGGCCATGCTCGCCCGCCAGTTGGGGATCGCCCGTACCACCGTGACCTCGCGCCTGGCGCGGCTGGAAAAGGCGCGGGTGATTACCGGTTATGGCGTGCGCCTGGGTCAGCGGGTCATCGATGGCGGCTTGCAGGCCTACGTCGGGATCAAGGTGCAGCCGCGTTCCGGCAAGGAGGTCCTGCGGCGCCTGAGCGCCATGGCCCAGGTCCAGCAGCTCTGCGCGGTCAGTGGGGAATTCGACTATGTCGCCTGGCTGCGCACCGATTCGCCGGAACAGCTGGACCAGTTGCTTGACCAGATCGGCAGCGTCGACGGTGTGGAAAAGACCACCACCTCGATCATCCTCAGCAGCAAGATCGACCGTGGGCAGCCCGTCTGAAGGGCCTACCCTCGCTGCGACATGCGCAACTCGTCAATCTGCAAAGATAAATCGTCATATTGATTGCTCATCATCCAAAACGACGACATTTTGCGTCTTATTAACGTACGCAACGCTCCCTAGAATGGCTGCCATCTTTTCCTATACTCAGCGCTCTGCTCGAGTCGCCAGCAAGGTCAGCCATGAACAAGAACAATCGCCATCCTGCAGACGGTAAGAAACCCATCACCATTTTCGGCCCGGACTTCCCGTTCGCCTTCGACGACTGGATCGAGCACCCCGCCGGCCTGGGCAGCATCCCCGAAGCCAACCATGGCGCCGAAGTGGCGATTGTCGGTGCCGGTATCGCCGGGCTGGTGGCGGCCTACGAGCTGATGAAGCTGGGCCTCAAGCCCGTGGTGTACGAAGCCTCGAAAATGGGCGGCCGGCTGCGCTCCCAGGCGTTCGAAGGCGCCGAAGGGATCATCGCCGAACTGGGTGGCATGCGCTTTCCGGTGTCCTCCACGGCCTTCTATCACTACGTCGACAAGCTGGGTCTGGAGACCAAACCCTTTCCCAACCCGCTGACCCCGGCTTCCGGCAGCACGGTGATCGACCTCGAAGGCCAGACTCACTACGCGCAGAAGCTTGCCGACCTGCCGGCGCTGTTCCAGGAAGTGGCCGACGCCTGGGCCGATGCCCTGGAAGACGGTTCGCGCTTCGGCGAAATCCAGCAGGCCATTCGCGACCGCGACGTGCCACGCCTCAAGGAACTGTGGAACACCCTGGTGCCGCTGTGGGACGACCGCACCTTCTATGACTTCGTCGCCACCTCGAAGGCCTTCGCCAAGCTGTCGTTCCATCACCGCGAAGTGTTCGGCCAGGTCGGTTTCGGCACCGGCGGCTGGGATTCGGACTTCCCCAATTCGATGCTGGAAATCTTCCGTGTGGTGATGACCAACTGCGACGATCACCAGCACCTGGTGGTCGGCGGTGTCGAGCAGGTGCCACTGGGCATCTGGCGCCATGTGCCGGAGCGCTGCGCCCACTGGCCGCAAGGCACCAGCCTCAGCTCGCTGCACCATGGCGCTCCGCGTCCCGGGGTGAAACGCATCGCCCGGGCCGCCGATGGCCGCTTCAGCGTCACCGACAACTGGGGCGATACCCGCGAATACGCAGCAGTGCTGACCACCTGCCAGAGCTGGCTGCTGACCACCCAGATCGAATGCGAAGAGTCGCTGTTCTCGCAGAAGATGTGGATGGCCCTGGACCGCACCCGCTACATGCAATCGTCGAAGACCTTCGTCATGGTCGACCGGCCGTTCTGGAAAGACAAAGACCCGGAAACCGGTCGCGACCTGATGAGCATGACCCTCACCGATCGCCTGACTCGCGGCACCTACCTGTTCGATAACGGCGACGACAAGCCGGGGGTCATCTGCCTGTCCTATTCGTGGATGAGCGACGCCCTGAAGATGCTGCCGCACCCGGTGGAAAAACGGGTCAAGCTGGCCCTCGATGCCCTGAAGAAAATCTACCCGAAAGTCGATATCGCCGGGCGCATCATCGGCGATCCGATCACTGTGTCCTGGGAGGCCGATCCACACTTCCTCGGCGCGTTCAAGGGCGCGCTGCCCGGCCACTACCGCTATAACCAGCGCATGTACGCGCACTTCATGCAGGACGACCTGCCCGCCGAGCAGCGCGGTATCTTCATCGCCGGCGACGATGTGTCCTGGACTCCGGCCTGGGTCGAGGGCGCGGTACAGACCTCGCTCAACGCGGTCTGGGGCATCATGAAGCACTTCGGCGGGCAGACCCACGCCGAGAACCCGGGACCGGGCGACATGTTCCACGAAATCGGCCCCATCGCCCTGGCCGACTGAACCCGTAGCCGCTGCCGCAGGCTGCGATCGAGCGCAACGCTCGTGGCCTTTGAGCAGCCCGCGGCAACGGCTACAGTGACAGTCCAGCGCACAGAGGAGTCATCGCCATGCGTGTAGCGCTTTATCAATGTGCCCCACAACCGCTGGATGTCGCCGGCAACCTGCAACGCCTGCAGAAAGTCGCCGTGGAAGCTTCCGGCGCCGACCTGCTGGTGCTGCCGGAGATGTTCTTGAGCGGCTACAACATCGGTGTCGAGGCGGTGGGCGCCCTGGCCGAAGCCCAGGATGGCCCGTCGGCGCAATACATCGCCAATGTCGCCCAGTCGGCGGGCATCGCGATTCTGTATGGCTACCCGGAGCGCGCCGACGACGGCCAGATCTACAACGCCGTGCAACTGATCGACCGCAACGGCCAACGCCTGTGCAACTACCGCAAGACCCACCTGTTCGGCGATCTCGACCGCTCGATGTTCAGCGCAGGTCCAGACGATTTCCCCCTGGTGGAACTCAATGGCTGGAAGCTCGGTTTCCTGATCTGCTACGACATCGAGTTCCCGGAGAACGCCAGGCGCCTGGCGCTGGCCGGGGCCGAGCTGATTCTGGTGCCCACCGCCAACATGCTGCCCTACGACTTCATCGCCGATGTCACTGTGCGTTCGCGCGCCTTCGAAAACCAATGTTATGTGGCCTACGCCAACTACTGCGGCCACGAAGACGAGATCCACTACTGTGGCCAGAGCAGCATCGCCGCCCCCGACGGCCAGCGGATTGCCCTCGCCGGGCTGGACGAAGCCCTGATAACCGGCACGCTGGACCGCCAGTTGATGCTCGATTCCCGCGCCGCCAACCGCTACTTCCATGACCGTCGCCCGGAGCTTTACGACGACCTGAACAAGCGCTGATCCGGGGTTATCCGCTAGCATGGGCGCTTCACTGTTCTGGAAGTGCTCATGCCCGCGCTGAACCACCCTCTGCCTCATCGGGAAACCCTGGCCAACGGCCTGCGGGTTTCACTGCACCACGTCCCTCGATTGAAACGCTGCGCGGCGACCCTGCGGGTCTCGGCCGGCAGTCACGACGTACCGCTGGCCTGGCCCGGGCTGGCGCACTTTCTCGAACACCTGCTGTTTCTCGGCACCGAGCGTTTTCCCGCGCAACAGGGCTTGATGGCCTATGTGCAACGCCACGGCGGCCAGGTGAACGCCAGCACCGGCGAACGCCACACCGACTTCTTCTTCGAACTGCCCCCCGTGGATTTCACTGGCGGGCTAGAGCGCCTGGCCGACATGCTCACCCACCCGCGCATGAGCCAGGAAGACCAGTTGCGCGAGCGCGAGGTGCTGCACGCGGAGTTCATCGCCTGGTCGCGGGATGCCGCGGCGCAACGGCAATTGGCCTTGCTCGACGGCCTGTCCGCGGAGCATCCCCTGCGGGCGTTCCACGCCGGCAATCGCTACAGCCTCAACGTGCCGCGCCCGGCGTTTCAACAGGCGTTGCAGGCCTTCTATCAGGCTCACTACCACAGCGGGCAAATGTCCCTGAGCCTGGCCGGCCCCCAATCCCTGGAAGAGCTGAAAGCCCTGGCCCAGGTTTTTGGCGCCATCCTCGTCGTCGGTAAAGCGCAACCGCAAGCAGCCCCGGTGCCCTTGCTGACATCTGCACAGCAGCATTATCAGCAGCTCGACGGGCGCCACCTGAACCTGCTGTTCGCCTGCGAGCAACTGCCCACGGCCGCCCGCGAAGCGCTGGATTTTCTCTGCACCTGGCTGGCCTGCGGCAAATCCGGCGGGCTGCTGGCCATGCTCAAGGAGCGCAAGCTGGTCGAAGGGTTGAAGGCCGCGCCGCTGTATCAGTTTGCCGGCCAGGCGCTGCTGCATATCCAGTTCGACTTGACCGAGCAAGGCGCCCAACAGCCGGAGCAGGTGAGTGAGTTGCTCTTCGATTGGCTGGCGTTTTTCAGCAGCCAGGACGACTGGCCGGCATTGCGCGACGAATACGCCCTGCTGCAACAGCGCCAACACCAGGTCGCCAGCGCACTGGCGTTGGCAAGACTGAATAACGAGCAGTTGGAACCGCAGCTGTCCGACCGCGGTGTCACGGCCCTCAAAGCCCTGTTGTCGCAACTTCAAGCCCCGTCGGCAGCCAGCGGCATCGGCTGGCAACTGCCTGCGCCCAATCCGTTCCTGCGCAGCTCGGCGCCAACCGCCCGGGCCGGCCTGATTCGCGGGCAAACCAGCGCCCACCGCGGCTTGCGCACCTTCGCCCAGGACCGCTTGCGACAGCGTCGCGAATCCTCGGCGATGACCTTCAGCCAAACCATCGCCGACAACGCTGGCGAGGCCGCCCTGTACTTGCGCTGGCGCCTGCAAAGCGTGTTGCCGCAGGAACTGCGCAGCCGCTTGCAAAACCACCTGCGCAACCTGCGGGACGACGGACTTCAGGCGGGCGTCGAGCTGTCCCTCGGTGTCTCGGGCAACCAGTGCTTGCTGACGCTGAAGGGGCTTCCCGAACCGATGCCGGCCATGCTCCAGCAGGCTCTGCTGGAACTGAGCGAACCCGGCGCGGCGTTCTGGCAGATGCCCCCGGCGACTCCCACGCCGCTGTTGCCGATCCGCCAATTGCTCCAGGAACTGCCCGAGCGCTGCCTGGACATACCCGCCTGCGAGGAACCGCATCCACTGGATGAACAAGGCTGGCAAACGCTGTGGGAAGGCGCCCACTGGGATGGCCTGGCCATCGGCCTGGCCCATGCCCAAAGCGCAATCGGCGCAGCATTGAGCAAAGCCCCAGGCACCGCCGACAGCCAGCTGTCAGCGCCACCCTCGATAGCCGCGCAGCAGCACTGGCATGAGGTCGCAACCGGCTCCGGCGAGCAGGCCCTGCTGCTGTTTTGCCCGGCACCGGACACCACCCTTCAGCAGGAAGCCAGCTGGCGGCTGCTGGGGCAGCTTGGCCAGATGCCGTTCTATCAGCGCCTGCGGGTCGAGCTGCAACTGGGCTATGCGGTGTTCAGCGGTGTGCGACAGATCAACGGCCAGACCGGCCTGCTGTTCGGCGTGCAGTCGCCCAGCGCCCCTCTGAGCGAGATCCTCGAGCATATCCGGGCGTTCCTGGCGCAGTTGCCCGAGTTGATCGAGGCACTGGATGACACCTCCCTGGACGACTTGAAAGCTAACCTGGCCGCCCAGTTCGATGCCCGTGCATTGCCCGTGGCACACCTGGCCGAGCTGCTCTGGCAGGGTCGACTGGCCGGCCATCCGTCGGATTACCTGGAGCAATTGCAACAGGAAATCATGGCGGCGCCCCGGCCACAGCTGTTGCTCGCGGCCGAACAGTTACAGCAGGCGCAAGGCGGCTGGCTCTGCCTGGCCAGCGGTGCCTGCCCGGGCGCCCCCTGGCAAGCGGGAAAATGATCGTTACCCTGGCTGCAACGAGCTTTCTTCAACAATTGCAGTCATTCCCCGGGGGGAATTTAGTAAGATAGCCCCCTAAGCATCTGAACATCTCCGGTTGGAGGTGGACTATATGTATAGATCTCAACCGTCCCACCCACCTGAAGGAGCACCTCTATGTCCTGGTCCAAACCGGCTTACACCGACCTGCGTATCGGCTTTGAAGTCACCATGTACTTCGCCAGCCGTTGATTGCTCGCGCAGTGCAACGCCTCGGCTCGCCGGGGCGTTTTTATTTTCAGCCTTAACCTGATGGAGCGGCCATGTTTGTCCAGATTCTAGGTTCCGCCGCCGGTGGCGGTTTTCCGCAGTGGAACTGCAACTGCGCGAACTGCGCGGGCTTTCGCGACGGCAGCCTGCGGGCAAAGGCTCGCACCCAATCGTCGATCGCCATTTCCGATGACGGCGTGAACTGGGTCCTGTGCAACGCCTCGCCGGACATCCGCGCCCAGCTCCAGGGCTTCGCCCCGATGCAACCGGGCCGCGCCCTGCGCGACACCGGGATCAGCGCAATCATCCTGATGGACAGCCAGATCGACCACACCACCGGCCTGCTCAGCCTGCGCGAAGGCTGCCCGCATCAGGTCTGGTGCACCGACATGGTCCATGAAGACCTCAGCAGCGGTTTCCCGCTGTTCACCATGCTCACCCACTGGAACGGCGGGCTGGACTGGAACCGCATCGAACTCGACCGGAGTTTCACCATCCCGGCCTGCCCGAACCTGCGCTTCAGCCCGCTGCCGCTGCGCAGCGCCGCGCCGCCCTATTCGCCCCATCGCTTCGATCCGCATCCGGGCGATAACATCGGCCTGATCGTCGAAGACCTGCGCACCGGCGGCAAGCTGTTCTACGCCCCGGGGCTGGGCAAGGTCGACGCGGCGCTGCTGGAAATCATGAGCGGCAGCGACTGCCTGCTGGTGGACGGCACCCTGTGGGAAGACGACGAGATGCAGCGTCGCGGCGTCGGCACCCGGACCGGGCGGGAAATGGGCCACCTGGCGCAGAACGGCCCTGGCGGCATGCTGGAAGTGCTGGAACAGTTGCCAGAGCAGCGCAAGATTCTTATCCACATCAACAACACCAACCCGATCCTCGACGAGGATTCCGCCGAACGCGCGGAGCTGGCGCGGCGTAACGTTGAAGTGGCTTACGACGGCATGAGTATCGAGCTGTAACCACAGGAGCTATCGCGGGCAAGCCGCGCGCCTACGGACAGCGCTACCTGTAGGAGCGAGGCTTGCCCGCGATGAGGCCCGATGAGGCAACACTATCCACGGTTGTTCCCCGGAGAACCGCAATGACTGACACAGCAATGTCCCCCGCCGAATTCGAGCAAGCCCTTCGGGCCAAGGGCGCCTATTACCACATCCACCACCCATATCATGTGGCGATGTACCAGGGCCGGGCGACCCGCGAGCAGATCCAGGGCTGGGTTGCCAACCGCTTCTACTACCAGGTGAACATCCCGCTCAAGGACGCGGCGATTCTCGCCAACTGTCCGGATCGGGAAATTCGTCGCGAGTGGATTCAGCGCCTGCTGGACCACGATGGCGCCCCCGGCGAAGACGGTGGCATCGAGGCCTGGTTGCGCCTGGGGCAAGCGGTCGGTCTCGACCCGGACCAGCTGCGCTCGCAAGAGCTGGTGCTGCCGGGCGTGCGTTTCGCCGTCGACGCCTACGTCAACTTCGCCCGCCGCGCCAGCTGGCAGGAGGCCGCCAGCAGCTCGCTGACCGAGCTGTTCGCGCCGCAGATCCACCAGTCGCGTCTCGACAGCTGGCCCCAGCATTACCCGTGGATCGACCCGGCCGGCTATGAATACTTCCGCACCCGCCTGGGCCAGGCGCGGCGCGATGTCGAGCACGGGCTGGCGATCACACTGCAGCACTACACCACTCGCGCCGGCCAGGAGCGCATGCTGGAAATTCTCCAGTTCAAACTGGACATCCTTTGGAGCATGCTCGACGCCATGAGCATGGCCTATGAACTCAATCGCCCGCCGTATCACAGCGTCACCACAGAACGGGTCTGGCATAAAGGAATCACCCTATGAGCTTCGATCGCAGCAAGACCCCGACCTGGCGCCCCGGCTACCGCTTCCAGTACGAACCGGCGCAGAAGGGCCATGTACTGCTCTACCCTGAAGGCATGATCAAGCTCAACGAGAGCGCCGCGCTGATCGGTGGGTTGATCGACGGCGAACGGGATGTCGCGGCGATCATCCAGACGCTGCAAGTCCAGTTCCCCGACGTGCCCGAACTCGGTGACGACATCGAGCAATTCATGGAGGTCGCCCGTGCACAGCACTGGATCGAACTTGGCTGATTCGCCAGCGCCGATACCGCCCAAGCCGGAAGTCGGCCTGCCGCTGTGGCTGCTGGCCGAGCTGACCTACCGATGCCCGCTGCAATGCCCGTACTGCTCCAACCCGCTGGATTTCGCCGAGCAGGGCAAGGAGCTGAGCACCGAGCAGTGGCTCAAGGTGTTTCGCGAAGCCCGGGAGATGGGCGCCGCGCAGCTGGGCTTTTCCGGTGGCGAACCGCTGGTGCGCCAGGACCTTGCCGAGCTGATCGGCGAGGCGCGCAAGCTGGGTTTCTACACCAACCTGATCACCTCCGGCATCGGCCTGACCGAGCAGAAGATCAGCGACTTCAAGAAGGCCGGGCTCGATCATATCCAGATCAGTTTCCAGGCCAGCGACGAGCAGGTGAACAACCTGTTGGCCGGCTCGAAGAAAGCCTTCGCCCAGAAGCTGGAAATGGCCCGGGCGGTGAAAGCCCACGGCTACCCGATGGTGCTGAACTTCGTCACCCATCGGCACAACATCGATCGGATCGACCGCATCATCGAGCTGTGCATCGCCCTGGAAGCCGACTTTGTCGAGCTCGCCACCTGCCAGTTCTACGGCTGGGCCCAGCTCAATCGCGTCGGCCTGCTGCCGACCAAGGAACAACTGGTACGCGCCGAACGCATCACCAACGAATACCGCGCCAGGCTGGAAGCCGAAGGGCATCCGTGCAAACTGATTTTCGTCACCCCGGACTACTACGAGGAACGCCCGAAAGCCTGCATGAACGGCTGGGGCAGCATTTTCCTCACGGTCACGCCGGACGGCACCGCCCTGCCCTGCCACGGTGCCCGGCAGTTGCCCGTGCAGTTCCCCAATGTGCGTGACCACAGCATGCAGCACATCTGGTATGACTCCTTCGGCTTCAACCGCTTCCGTGGTTATGACTGGATGCCCGAGCCCTGCCGCTCCTGCGATGAAAAGGAAAAGGACTTCGGTGGCTGCCGCTGCCAGGCCTTCATGCTCACGGGCGATGCCAGCAATGCCGACCCGGTGTGCAGCAAGTCGCACCATCACGGCGTGATCCTCAAGGCCCGCGAAGAAGCCGAGCACGCCACTCAGACCATCGAACAACTGGCCTTCCGTAATGAACGAAACTCGCGCCTCATCGCCAAGGGCTGAATCCTTCAGCGCCGCCAAAGCCGTCGCCGCCGGCATCGATTTCGCCGAGCTGCGGCTCGGCGCCAACGGCCTGTTCTGGAACGAATACCGCCCCGAAGACGCCGCCTGCCGGATCTGGCACTGGCGCGACAACCAGGCCCGCTGCCTGACGCCACAAGGTTTCAGCGTGCGCAGCCGGGTCTATGAATACGGCGGCGGCGCCTTTTGCCTGAGCAATGACGGGCTGGTGTTCGTCAACGAGGCGGACCAGCAGCTCTACCGACAATCCCTGCAAGGCGAAGCGCCGGTAGCCCTGACCTGCGGCGAGTGCCGTTATGGCGACCTGCAGTTCGCCGCCGGCCAGGTGCTGGCAGTGGAAGAGCACAACAACCGGCATTGCCTGGTGGCCATCGACTCCGGTAGCGGAAAACGCCAGCTGCTGGCCGAAGGGGCGGACTTCTACGCGGCGCCCACCTTGAGCCCGGACGGCCAGCGCCTGGCATGGATCGAATGGGATCGGCCGCATCAGCCCTGGACCTCGACCCGCCTGATGGTCGCCGAGCGCCTGGCCAACGGCCGCTGGGATGACCCTCGGTGCCTGGCCGGCGATGGCGAGGAAGAGTCGCTGCAACAACCATGTTTCGATGAAGCCGGGCGGCTGTACTGCCTGACCGACCGCGCCGGCTTCTGGCAACCCTGGGGTGAAACCCCAAGCGGCCTGCAAGCGCTGCCCTGCGCCGCCGCCGATCACGCCCCGGCACCCTGGCAATTGGGCTGCTGCACCTGGCTGCCGCTGGGCGGCGACAGCTGGCTGGGTACCTGGACGCAAGCCGGTTTTGGCCGCTTGGGGCTGCGCCTGGCGGAGGGTGAGCAACAGGACTTCAGCGGCGACTACAGCCGCTTCCGCAACCTGGCGCTGGATGAACGGTTTATCTACTGCATCGCGGCGTCGCCTGTGAGTCCGTCCGCGGTGATCGCCATTGACCGCCAATCGCAGCAGGTCAAGGTCCTGGCTGGCGGCGTGGCGCCCCTGCTGCCCGAGCAGATCAGCCGTCCGCAAACCCTGCGTTACCCCAGCGGCCAGGGCGAGGCCCACGGCTTTTTCTACCCGGCCATGAGCGATGACGACCGGCCGCCGCTGGTGGTGTTCATCCACGGCGGCCCCACCTCGGCCTGTTATCCGATACTCGACCCGCGTATCCAGTACTGGGCGCAACGGGGGTTCGCCGTGGCCGACCTGAACTATCGCGGCAGCACCGGCTATGGCCGCGAGTACCGGCAAGCCCTGCACTTGAGCTGGGGCGAAGTGGATGTGGAGGACGCCTGCGCAGTGGTCGCGTATCTGGCCCGACAAGGCCTGATCGATGGCGACCGGGCGTTCATCCGCGGTGGCAGCGCCGGCGGCTACACCACCCTTTGCGCCCTGGCCTTCGCCGATGTATTCCGTGCCGGCGCCAGCCTGTATGGCGTCAGCGACCCCGTGGCCCTGGCGCGAGACACCCACAAGTTCGAAGGCGACTACCTTGACTGGCTGATCGGCGACCCCGAACAGGATGCCGAACGCTACAAGGCCCGCACCCCGCTGTTGCATGCCGGCAATATCCGCGTGCCAGTGGTTTTCTTCCAGGGTGAACTCGACGCCGTGGTAGTGCCCCAGCAGACCCGGGACATGCTCAAGGCGTTACAGGACAACGGCATTACGGCCCAAGCGCACTATTACCCGGACGAGCGCCACGGTTTTCGCAAGGCCGCCAATCAGGCGCACGCCCTGGAACAGGAATGGCTGTTTTATCGGCAGGTAATGGAACAGACGGACGCACCGGAATAATCGCCGCCCAAGGGGGGACAAGCCCGCTCCTCTGCGGAGCGGGCGCCAGGCTCAGCGCTTGGCGATGATGTACACCGCATGCACGATCCCCGGGATGTAGCCGCACAGGGTCAGCAGGATATTCAGCCAGAACGCACCGCCAAACCCCACTTGCAGGAACACACCCAATGGCGGTAACAGAATGGCGATGATGATGCGGATAAAGTCCATGGGGCAGCTCCTGATAGCAATCGACTCGTACGAGCCTCACCGCTAATCGACCCATGGCGTTCGGCAGGGTTCAATCGATTCTGGCCAAGGGCCAGTTTTTATCCCCAGGCCGGGCGGTGTTTCAGTGCCGGCTCACGCCAGTATTTCAAGGCCGTGCTTCTGCACGATGCTCAGCAGCTTCAACGCCATGCCGCTCGGGTGCTTCTCGCCAGACTCCCACTGCTTCACCGTGGACGCGCTGGTGTTCAGGTAGCGGGCAAAGACCGGCTGGCTGACGTTACTACGCTCGCGCAGCAGCTTGATCTGCTCCGCAGGAATATTCGCCGGTACTGGCGCGATACACGCCTCATCGAACTGGCGCATGGTGGTTTTGCCGATGGCGCCGATGGCGTGCAGGGCACTGGCCGACTCGTGTATCGATTCAAGGGCTTCAGTCTTGAATGGCTTGCTCATGTCTGATCTCCACAAACGCTTTCATCTCGAGTAACTGCTGGACCTGCCAGCCATCCAGCCCTTCGTAGGCCTTGGCCAGCGCGCGGAATGCCTGCAGCTCCTGGTGGCTGATATTGCTCTGGTCCTGCTTGGCGAACAGGAATTGGAACACCCAGTAGCGCCGCCCCCTGGCCAGGACGATCGAACGATGGCGGTTGGCGTTCAGGCGTTTTTTCCAGACCCCGCCACCCAGGTCATCAGCCTGGCCTTTGCATAACTCGCTGAATGCGGCCAGCAACTGGTCGTCATGGATCAAGGCTTTTTTAGCCGCAACAGCAAAACCTTTGGTTTTGAACAACCTTATTGTCATGGCTTCCCTTCCCAAAAACATACCACTCAGTGGTATATGTATTCAACCCAGGCTGCCCGGTGGTCTTGCGCCCCAGCAGCCCCCCACCGTCCTGGTGGATGAGCCTAAGGAACCTTGCCTGGATGATGGCCTTCAAGGCCTGATGGCAGTTTTGCAAAAGCCCGAGACAAAAAAACGCCCCGTGCGAAAGATCGGACACGGGGCGATGCGTTATACCGCGAGACGGTTCGGGAATTTCTGTCAGTGCAAGATCGGGAGTGGCGGGACCAGGCCAGGCTTCAAACCACCAGCCCCTTGCGGCATTGCAGCTGCGCGGTGCGTACTCGCGAAAAGGCCCGCGCCAGACGCAGCAGCATTTCGTCGATGTTGGCCTTGCTCACCGTCAACGCCGGGGTAAAGCGCAGGCAGTCCGGTTGGGTTGCGGCCAGCAACAGACCTTCGTAGCGGGCCGCCTTGACCACGGCCTCGGCCGAGTCGTCGGCCAGGCTCAGCCCCCAGAACAATCCCTGCCCACGCAGTTCTCCCTGGGCATAACGATTCGCCAGGCGGGCCAGCCCTTCGCGCAAGTACTGGCCGTTGTCCCGTACATGCTCGAGAAAGCTGTTGTCCAGTACGCTATCGAGCACCGCCAGGCCCGCGGCGGTCATCAGTGCATTGCCATGATGGGTGCCGTTCAGCTCACCCACCTCGAAGCAACAGGCCTTGCCACGCGCCAGCAAGGCCGCCAAGGGCACGCCACCACCGAGACCTTTGCCCAGGGCCACGATGTCGGCGCGCACGCCATAGAGTTGTTCGGCCAGCAAGGTGCCGCAGCGGCCGATGCCGGTTTGCACTTCATCCAGGATCAGCAGGATGCCCAGCTCGCGGCACAGGCGCTCGACCCCCTTGAGGTAATGCTCGGTCGCCGGAATCACCCCGGCCTCGCCCTGGATCGGCTCGAGCATGATCGCCACGGTCTGCGCGTCCACCGCGGCATGCAAGGCTGGCAGGTCATTGAAGGGAACATGACTGAAACCCGACAGCTGTGGCTCGAAACGATTGGCGATATGGGGGCTTGCCGACGCCGACATTGCCGCGAAGCCGCGACCATGACAGCTGCCGCTGGCAGTGATGATCTTCGCGGCCCCACCGCGGTGCAGCTGGCCCCATTTGCGGGCCAGCTTGATCGCCGCCTCGCAGGCTTCGCTGCCACTGCTCAGCAGATAGGCCTGGTCGCTGCCGGTGCTGCGGCACAAGCGCTCGCTGAGGTTGAGCATGCCACGGTTGTAAAAGCCCGGGCCGGGGTTGATCAGCGACTGGGCCTGGGCCGTCAGCGCCTTGACCAGCACCGACGGGCTATGGCCAAGGCTGTTGGCGGCGTTGCCCTGGACGAAGTCGAGATAGGCGCGGTCATCGCTGTCCCACAGCCATGAGCCCTGGCCACGTACAAACACTGGGTGGGGTCGCTGGACGCTGGGCATCAGGCACTCACTGGAAAGGTTGTCGCTCATCAGCGACAGGCAGGGCTCGGCCGCCAGATCATCAAGGCTCGGCTGAGGGCGGCGCAGGCTGAACAGATTCATGCGCTCAACCCCTGCAGCGGCAGGCCCAGCAGGCGCGCGGACCAATCCTCGATCAGGCCGGTGCGCATGCGCTTGATCGCGATGTCGCGCCAACGCGACGCCAGTGCCGGACAGTCCACCAGTTTCTTCAAGCCCGCATGCTCCAGAGGCTCTCGATAAAAACAACGCAGGGCCCAGGCCACGGTCAACCCTGGGTAACTGCGCTGGATCAGCTCGAAGGGCTGATCGGCACTGACGAAGCCGGGCTTGAGCACCCGGTAGAACCAGCCGCAGCGACCATTGTTTTGCGCCTGTTGCGGCAGGTCGGGGATGCCCCAGCGGTGGCTCAGGCGATAACAGGGCGAACGCGGCTGGCTGACCTGCAGCAGCGCGCCGCCCCAGCGGAACATATCGCCGAGGCAGACCTGTTCCTCGGTCAGGCCGTGGGTAGACAGGTTTTCGCCAAAGGCCGGGGCACACCAGTCGATCTGTGGATAACGTTTGCGCCAGTAGCTGTAGTGTTCGGCGGGGTAATGGTGCAGCGCCCGCTCCGGGCCGGTATGAAAGCGCGGGTCGCCGTGTTCGTCGCTGCCCAGGCCCTGCGGCCATAACCAGAGTCGGCTTGCAACCGGACGTTTGTCCGTATCACTGATCAAACCCTGTCCGAGGTTTTTTGCCTTGCCTATGTAAACACCATCCACGTAAACGGTATTCATCTCGCCTTCTGGCCCTGTAAGCCCTGTGAATAGGGGTTAGACTAGGCCTCTGCGGCCTATCGGGCCATTTCGATTTTCCAGCTTTTTCGATAAGCAGAACTTATGGATTTTAAACAACTGCGTTATTTCGTCGCGGTGTATGAAGAAGGTCACGTGGGACGAGCCGCCGAGCGCCTGTCGATCTCCCAACCCGCGCTCTCGCAACAGATCCGTCAGCTGGAACAGAACCTCGATGTCAGCCTGTTTGAGCGCAGCAGCAAGCGCCTGTTGCCGACCCTGGCAGCCCATACCCTGTACAACCATGCCCTGCCCTTGCTCGACGGCATACAACGGGCTCGTGAAGCCCTGGGCAACTTCAAGGGCCACGCCCTGCGCACGCTGGCGATCGGCGTACTGCAAACCGTGCACAGCAGCCTGGTGCCGCAAATGCTTGAGCGGGTGCGCAAGGCCCAGCCACATCTGGTGGTGCAGATCTACGAACTGACCGGCCTGGAAATCGAACGGCGCCTGCTCAATGGCTCATTGGATATCGGCATCAGTTATCTGCCGCCGCGCCAGCCAGGGTTGCATGGCGTGCAGCTCTACGAAGACGAGTTGACCCTGGTGATTCCTGCCGAACATCCCCTGCGCGAATTCAAGAAGGTCTCCATGAGCCAGGCCGCGGAGCTGCCCATGCTGTTGTTGGGCGAGGAGTTCCAGATACGCCAGATCTGGCAGGCGCAACTGGCCAACCTCGGACGCCGGCCGCAAGTGCAGGCGGAGCTGAACAATATGGCGGGGATTCTCGACAGCTTGCCCAACACCCGCCTGGCGACGGTCTTGCCGGGGCGTTCGCGGCAGACCCACAGCCATACGGACCTGCTATGGAAACCGCTGAGCGAACCAAGGGTGCCGTTGAAAGTGGGGCTGGTATGTCGTGATGTGCAGCGTCAGCAGGCAACCCTGGAATTGCTGCGAACCTTGCTGGAAGAAGAGATGAGCGGCCCGGATGGGCGGATGACAGGCCCGGCGACGCTGGAAGGGCTGGGTTGAAGCAGCGCAGGTAAAAAACGCGGACAAAAGAAAACCCCGCCGAAGCGGGGCTTTGCAGACTGTTTCCCTGACATCCTTTTCACTCCACCATCCTGGCGGAATCCTACGTGTCCGTGTTATTGCTTTGCGCTTCCTGCGCGACGTCCATGTGAAGTAGATTAGCTCTGGATCCAATCTGCCGATATGGGTGATTAGCAGCACGTCATGTAAGAGAATGCTTACATGACGTGGCCATGCTCAGAACTGCGCCGCATCCAGCAGGAACAGTGACTCACTACCCGCCTTCACCGATGCGCTCAGCGAGTGAATACGCGGCAGCAGACGGGCGAAGTAGAAGCGCGCGGTACCCAGCTTGCTGGCGTAGAAATCGTCTTGCGACTCCTTGCCCAGGGCGGCTTTTGCCATCAACGCCCACATGTAGGCGTACGCCGTGTATCCGAATGCTTGCAGGTATTCGACCGAGGCCGCGCCGATTTCGTTCGGATTGGTCTTGGCCCGATCCAGCAGCCAGGCAGTCAGTTCGTCCAGGTTATCCAGTGCGTCGTTCAACGGCTTGGTGAACTCGACCAGATCGGCGCTGGCGGTCGCGGTGAAATGGCGAATCTCGTCAGCGAACAGCTTGTAGAACGCCCCGCCGCTGCCAACGATCTTGCGCCCGACCAGGTCCAGCGCCTGGATGCCGTTGGTGCCTTCATAGATCTGCGTAATGCGCACATCGCGCACCAGCTGCTCCTGGCCCCATTCACGGATGTAGCCGTGGCCGCCGAAAACCTGCTGGCCGTGAATCGTGGTTTCCAACCCCAGGTCGGTGAGGAAGGCCTTGGCCACCGGCGTCAGCAGGGCCACCAGATCTTCCGCGCGCTTACGCACCAGCGCATCTTCGCTGAACTTGGCGGTATCCAGTTGCATCGCCACATAGGTGGAGAACGCGCGGCCGCCTTCGTTCGCGGCTTTCATGGTCAGCAGCATGCGGCGCACGTCGGGGTGCACGATGATCGGGTCAGCGACCTTGTCCTTGGCTTGCGGGCCGGTCGGCGAACGGCTTTGCAGGCGATCGCGGGCGTATTCCACGGCGTTCTGATAGGAACGCTCGCCCGAGGCCAGGCCTTGGATACCGACGCCCAGACGCTCGTAGTTCATCATGGTGAACATTGCCGCCAGGCCCTTGTTCGGCTCACCGACGATGTAACCGACGGCTTCGTCAAAGTTCATCACGCAGGTCGCCGAGGCCTGGATACCCATCTTGTGTTCGATCGAACCACAGTTGGCCGGGTTGCGCGCGCCCAGGCTGCCGTCGGTGTTGACCAGGAACTTCGGCACCAGGAACAACGAAATGCCCTTCGGCCCCGCCGGTGCGTCCGGTAGCTTGGCCAGCACCAGGTGGATGATGTTCTCGGTCAGGTCGTGCTCACCGCCGGTAATGAAGATCTTGGTGCCGCTGACCTTGTAGGAGCCGTCGGCCTGCGGCTCGGCCTTGGTGCGAATGATGCCCAGGTCGGTACCGGCATGCGGCTCGGTGAGGCACATGGAGCCGGCCCAGACGCCTGCATACATGTTCGGCAGGTAGGCCGCCTTCAATTCTTCGCTGGCGTGGGCATTGATCGACAGGCAGGCGCCCGCGGTCAGCATCGGGTACAGACCAAACGACAGGCTGGCCGAGTTGACCATTTCCTCGACCTGGGCCGATACCGCCTTGGGCATGCCCATGCCGCCGTAGGCTGGATCGCCGCCGACGCCAACCCAGCCGCCTTCGGCGTAAGTCTGATAGGCCTGTGGAAAACCTGCTGGCGTGGTCACCGCGCCGTCGCTCCAGTGACAACCCTCTTCGTCAGCGCCGCGGCTCAGCGGGGCGATACTTTTGCCGGTGACTTTGCCGGCTTCCTCAAGAATCGCTTCGACGGTTTCAGCGTCGACGGTGTCGGCCAGAGCAGGCAGTTCGGCCCAGAGTTTGGCGACCTCGAAAACTTCATTGAGGACGAAGCGCATATCGCGCAGGGGCGCTTTGTAGTCAGCCATGGCAAACCTCGCAAGATCTAAACAAGTGGACCCGAACGGCCCCAGTTACGAAAGCTCGAGTGTACCCGAACAACTTTTGCGACACATAGGGTCAACTCATGACTTTAATGTAATTTTTAGTCACCAAAAATCACGAGCAAACTCACTCCCGCAAATATCTGCAGGAGCAGGCTTGCCCGCAATGGACGATTACATGAAAACCTAGAGCGCAAACAGCTCCGCCGGCAACTTCATCAGGCAGTCACTGCCCGCCTCGATCGCCGCCAGATGGGCCGCGGTACGCGGCAGCAAGCGCTTGAAGTAGAACTCGCAGGTCGCCAGCTTGGCCTGGCAATAATCGGCATCCTCTTCACCGGCGTCGAGCCGGGCCTGGGCCACCAGCGCCATGCGCAGCCACAGGTAGGCGAGGATGATGTAACCGCTGTACATCAGGTAATCCAGCGCCGCGGCGCCGACTTCGTCGGGGTTCTTCATCGCCGCCATCCCGACCTTGGTGGTCAGCGCGCCCCACTGCCGGTTGAGCCCGTCGAGTTGCGTCACATAACCCTTGAGTTGTGGATGCTCGGCATTGGCCGCGCAGAATTTGTGGACGATCTTGGTGAAGCCCATCAGCAACTTGCCCTGGCTGCCGAGCACCTTGCGTCCCAGCAGGTCCAGGGCCTGGATGCCGTTGGTGCCTTCATAGATCGGGGCGATGCGGCAGTCGCGCACCAGTTGCTCCATGCCCCATTCGCGAATGAAGCCATGCCCGCCAAACACCTGCATGCCGTGGTTGGTCACCTCCAGCCCGGTTTCAGTCATGAAGGCCTTGCAGATCGGTGTCAGGAAAGCCAGCAGGTTCTCGGCATCCTGGCGCTGGGTCTCGTCGGCGGCCAGGTGCGCCACATCCAGCAACTGCGCGGTGAAATAGGCCAGGGCGCGATTACCTTCGTTGAAGGCCTTCATGGTCAGCAGCATGCGCCGCACATCGGGGTGGACAATGATCGGGTCGGCGGCCTTGTCCGGCGCCTTCGGCCCGGTCAGGGAGCGCATCTGCAGACGGTCGTTGGCGTACTTGATTGCGCCCTGGAAGCTTGCCTCGCCCAGGCACAGCCCCTGCATCCCGGTACCGAGGCGCGCATGGTTCATCATGGTGAACATGCAATTCAGGCCCTTGTTGGCCTCACCGATCAGGAATCCCTTGGCGCCATCGAAGTTGAGCACGCAGGTGGCCGAAGCCTTGATGCCCATCTTGTGTTCGATGGAACCGCAGCTCACACCATTGCGCTCACCCGCCTCGCCATCGGCGTTGGGCAAAAACTTGGGCACGATAAACAGCGAAATGCCCTTGGTACCGGCCGGCGCATCCGGCAGCTTGGCCAGCACCAGGTGGATGATGTTTTCACTCATGTCGTGCTCGCCGGCAGAAATGAAGATCTTGCTGCCGGAGACCGCATAGCTGCCGTCGGCCTGGGGCACGGCGCGGGTCTTGATGATGCCCAGGTCGGTGCCGCAATGGGCTTCGGTCAGGCACATGGTGCCAGTCCATTGGCCAGCGGTGAGCTTGCTCAGGTAGGTCTGCTTCTGCTCTTCGCTGCCGTGGGCGTGAATCGCCGACATGGCGCCGTGGGTCAGGCCCGGGTACATGCCCCAGGAAGTGTTGCTGGAGCCGACCATTTCGCTGATCACCAGCCCCAGCGAATGCGGCAGGCCCTGGCCACCATAGTTCGGGTCCGCCGCCAGGCCGTGCCAGCCGCCTTCTACATACTGGGCGAAAGCCTGCTTGAAGCCTTTTGGCGTGGTGACCACGCCATTGTCGAAATGGCAGCCCTCTTCATCGCCCGGGCGGTTCAACGGCGCCAGCACGTTTTCACAGAACTTCGCCCCTTCTTCGAGGATCGCGGCCACCATGTCCGGGCTGGCATCGCTGGCCCCCAGGGCGGCGTAGCTGGCGTGAAAGTCGAAGACGTGGTCGATCAAAAAGCGCATGTCGCGCAGGGGAGCTTTGTACTCGGGCATGGTCGTTTCTCCGGCAGCAGATCAATCCAACCTACTGCCGCTCATCCGACCTGCCAATCACAGTCCAGACGCTGAATGCGCCGCTATCACTCAACCCGCAGCGGTGTCCATGCGCACCGCGCCACGGCGGTTCTGACCGAAGGCCATGACGCAGTTACGCCCCGCGCCCTTGGCGCTGTACAGAGCCTGGTCGGCAGACTTGAGCACCTCCTCAGGCGAGCGGTGCTCCATCTGCCGCTCGGCGACGCCGATACTGACGGTCACCGATACGCTGGACGCCGCGGCCGCACCCCGGCGCTGACGACCCTGCTGGTCGTCCTGGGGCCGGTTCTCCTGATTGCGCAACTGGATGTTGTAGTTGGCGATGGTCTCGCGAATGACCTCCAGGTGCGGCATGCACTCCTCGAGGGTCTTGCCGGCGAACACCACCGCAAACTCTTCGCCGCCATAACGGTAGGCACGACCGCCGCCACTGACTTTCGACAGTTTGCTGGCCACCAGGCGCAGCACCTGGTCGCCCACATCGTGGCCGTGGGTGTCGTTGAATTTCTTGAAGTGGTCGACATCGCTCATCGCCAGCACATAGTTGCGCCCCAGGCGCTGCATGCGCTCGTTCAAGGCGCGGCGCCCCGGCAATCCGGTCAGCTCGTCGCGGAAAGCCATCTGGTACGCCTCATGGGCAACGGCCGCGGCGATCATCAGCATCACCTGGCTGCACATGATGTTCAGAGTGAACGGCAGGATGAAGGTCTTGGGCAGCATCCAGAACAGCCCCAGCAGCCCCACCAACTGCGCCGCATGCAGCGGACGTGGATTGCGCCAGTACTGGATCGCAAGCAACAGGAAGGCGGCGATAAACACCGGGTACGACAACTGGATCAGGCTCATCCAGGCGCCGTGCAGGGCCGGCCAACGGATTTCCGCCAGCCAGGCCAGCAGCGCCTGGGGATAACTCTGCTCCAGGCCCAGCGCCACGCTGCCAAAGGCGAGCAATACGGCAAACCGCGCCACCATGTCCTGGAACAGGTGGGTACGCTCCTGCCAGGCCGCAAACAGGCCGAACAGCAGCGGCAGCAGCAAGCAGACCAAGTGGAACACCACGGCCGCATCCTCGCGGACCTTGCCGTTGTCACGGTAATAGTCGGTCTGGGTATCGAGCAGGAAATAGGCGATGTACACCGTGACCATCAGGAACAGTTCACGCTGGCGCCGGTACACCGCGCAATAAGCGCCGCCGAGCAACAGCACCAGGGTCGGCAAGACGTTGAACAGCGAGGTGAAGAAAACGTTGAGATCCTTGACGTAGGCAGCCGCGAGCCCCGCAAGCAAAAGTAACAATGACGGTAGAAAATGGCTGAAACGTACAGCAGAAGAACGCGGCAAGGTAAAGCTCCGACGCGGTTAAACAGTAGATGGCACTATGCCTTCACCTGGCATGGTTAAACAGCACAAATGTGATGTATGTCACATTGCCACTTCTGTAACGGCAGGGACCGGCTTCTTCTTAACGTTTTAGTCGGATTATTTTCAGATTCATCCCGCGCACAAAAAAGCCGCTTCTCCCGAAGGAGAAGCGGCCTCTGAAGAGATGCCGGTAGGGCTTAGTAAGCCAGGCCGAAATCTTCCTCTTTCATGTCCATCAGGTTGTTGGCACCCGACAGCATCGCCGCAACGTGAGTGCGGGTACGCGGCAGGATGCGCTGGAAGTAGAAGCGCGCGGTCTGCAGCTTGGCGGTGTAGAACGCCTCTTCGGTGGTGCCGGCAGCCAGCTTCTCGGCAGCCAGGCGTGCCATGTCGGCCCAGAAGTAAGCCAGGCAGGCATAACCGGAATACATCAGGTAATCCACGGACGCAGCACCGACTTCTTCACGGTCTTTCATGGCCGCCATACCGACCTTCATGGTCAGCTCGCCCCATTCCTTGTTCAGTGCAGCCAGCGGTGCGACGAACTCTTTGACCGACTCGTTGCCTTCGTTGCTCTGGCAGAACTTGTGGACGATCTTGGTGAAGCCTTTCAGAGCCTCGCCTTGAGTCATCAGCACTTTACGGCCCAGCAAGTCCAGCGCCTGGATACCGGTGGTGCCTTCGTACAGCATGGAAATGCGGCTGTCGCGAACGTTCTGCTCCATGCCCCACTCGGCGATGAAACCGTGGCCACCGTAGATCTGCACGCCGTGGTTGGCGGATTCGAAACCGACTTCGGTCATGAAGGCCTTGGCGATCGGAGTCATGAAGGCCAGCAGTGCGTCGGCTTTCTTCTTCTCTTCTTCGTCCACGCCGTACTTGACGATGTCGACCTGCTTGGCGGTGAAGTAGACCATGGCCCGGTTGCCTTCGGCGAAAGCCTTCATGGTCAACAGCATGCGACGTACGTCAGGGTGCACGATGATCGGGTCGGCGGCCTTGTCCGGCGCTTTCGGGCCAGTCAGGGAACGCATTTGCAGACGATCGCGAGCGTATTTCAGGCCGCCCTGGAAACCGATCTCGGCGTGGGCCAGGCCTTGCAGCGCGGTACCCAGGCGAGCGGTGTTCATGAAGGTGAACATGCAGTTCAGGCCTTTGTTCGCCGGGCCGATCAGGAAACCGGTGGCCGCGTCGAAGTTCATCACGCAGGTGGCGTTACCGTGGATACCCATCTTGTGTTCCAGGGAACCGCAGCTCACGGCGTTGCGCTGGCCGACAGTGCCATCGGCGTTCGGCAGGAACTTCGGCACGATGAACAGCGAGATGCCTTTGGTGCCAGCCGGTGCATCCGGCAGGCGGGCCAGAACGATATGGACGATGTTGTCGGCCATGTCGTGTTCACCGGCCGAGATGAAGATCTTGGTGCCGGTAACTTTGTAGGAACCGTCGGCCTGAGGTTCGGCCTTGGTGCGCAGCATGCCCAGGTCGGTGCCGCAGTGCGGTTCGGTCAGGCACATAGTGCCGGTCCACTCACCGGATACCAGCTTGGTCAGGTAAGCCTCTTGCTGCTCAGGCGTGCCATGTTCGGAGATGGTGTTCATCGCGCCATGGGACAGGCCTGGGTACATGCCCCAAGACCAGTTGGCTTCGCCGACCATTTCGCTGACAGCCAGGCCCAGGGACTCCGGCAGGCCTTGACCACCATGCTCGACATCGTGAGCCAGGCTTGGCCAGCCGCCTTCGACAAATTGCTTGTAGGCCTCTTTGAAGCCAGTCGGGGTCTTAACGCCGGACTCGCTCCAGGTGCAGCCTTCCTGGTCACCCACACGGTTCAGAGGGGCCAGTACCTGCTCACAAAACTTCGCGCCTTCCTCGAGGATGGCGTCAACCATGTCTGGAGTAGCGTCCTGGCAAGCCGGCAGGCTCTGATAGTGCGCTTCATAGCCGAGCAGCTCGTCACGAACGAAGCGAATATCACGCAAGGGGGCCTTGTAGTCAGGCATAGCGATAAACCTCTGCTGATGTAACCGGGAATGAACGACCGCGTTGATTTATTGTGGCGGTCAAACAGTTGTTTGAAACATACGTTTACGCCCAAACCTTGTCAAGCGCCACGCAAACACCGTTCGTCATCGATCCTCTGCAGGCCTTGCACGCAAAGGCCCACAGCGAATGCCGTGAAATATTCGGGAGCTGAATAGAGTGTAGGAGCTGGCAGGCCAGCAAGACGGAAGATGGGGCTTTGCAGAGAGTTCTTGCGCGGGTCACCCTGCCCGCAAAAATGGGCAGGGCTACCGAAGGAGGGTCAAGCGTAGGTGTCGATCAGCGTACCGAGCACTTCATCGGCGGCCTTGGCGACTTTCACACCCAGCTCCGCCTGAACTTTGCCCATGGCCATCTCGACCATGTTGCTGGCCAAGTCCGATTGCTGGCTGCGATCGACGGATCGCAGGCGCTCGACTTGTACCTCAGAGGATTGGCTGGCGACAGAGCGTTCGATGGTCGTATTGGCGATCTGACTGGCGGCCTGATCGACACGATTCTGCCCGGTCTGCACGGTATTCAAGCCGGCGTAGAAAGCGGTATTCCCGGAAATTTCCATGGGAGAATTCGACCCTGCAAGGAATGAACAGCGGCTATTGAACCAGACGCGTCAGAAAAAGACCCGTCAAAAACACTAATGGCACAGTGCCTTACCATAGGCAAAATCTAGTCAAGCAGGTCCAGTTGCAGATACTCGGCCACCGCTTCGGCGCTGATCGCCTTCAATCTCGGGACCCGCCCCAGACAAGGCGCGGGCAGGCGCTCCGCCAGCGTGGCGAGGTTCTCCTCGAGCCGCGAGGTCTTCGGCTCGATGATATTGGCCACCCAACCGGCCAGCTGTAATCCGTCCTGGGCAATCGCCTCGGCCGTCAGCAGCGCATGGTTGATACAGCCCAGGCGCACGCCCACCACCAGGATCACCGGCAGATCCAGGGCCATGGCCAGGTCGGACAGGTTGTCCTGATCGGCGAGCGGCACACGCCAGCCGCCGGCCCCTTCGATCAGGGTGAAATCGGCACCCTTGGCCAGCACCTGGCGCATGGGCGCCAGCAAGGCCTGCACAGTCAACGCCACGCCAGCCTCGCGGGCCGCCAGATGGGGAGCGATGGCTGGTTCAAAGGCCAGTGGATTGACCTCGTCGTAGGTCAGCGGCAATGAACATTCAGCCAACAGAGCCAAGGCATCGGCGTTACGCAGCCCCTTGGGGGTCAGCTCGCAGCCCGAAGCCACCGGTTTCCCTGCCGCGGTGCTCAGCCCCGAGAGCCGCGCGGCATGCAGCAAGCCAGCGGCGACGGTGGTCTTGCCAACATCGGTGTCTGTTCCGGTAACGAAATAGGCTTGGCTCATAGCGGCTTCTCCAATACGGCGTAGACCACCTGGTAGGTCGCGGGCAATCCCTGCGCTTGACGGAACTGTTCGTAGGCGTCGATCAGGCCCTTGATCCGCGCCCGCCCTGTCAGCCCGCCGGGCCGTCCAGGGTTGAGGTTGTGCGCCCCCAGGGCCTTCAACTCATGGGTCAGACTGCGCACATCCGGGTAGTGCAGCACATGAGGACGGGTGTCCAGGCTCAGCACCCGCAAGCCGCTTGCCGCACACAGCTGTTGATACGTGCTGAACTCACGAAAGCGATTGACATGCACCATGCCGTCGACCTGACGCCAACTGTCGCGCAATTCGTACAGCGTACCGACGCACAGGCTGGCGAACGCCAGCACGCCGCCCGGCTTCAGCACCCGATGCGCCTCGCTGAGAACCGAACGGAAATCCGCGCACCACTGCACCGCCAGGCTGGAGAAAATCAGTTCGCAACTCTGCCCCTGCAACGGCAAACGCTCGGCATCGCCGGCAATGAAATACCGCGCCCCGCCCAACGGCCGGGCGTGCTCGAGCATGCCTTCGGCGATGTCCAGCGCCAGCCCTTCGCTGGCCTGGAAACGCTCGCCCAACAGGCGGCTGAAATAACCGGTGCCACAGCCCATGTCCAGCCAGCGGCCGGGCTCGCGGTCTTGCGGCAGGCGGCCCAGCAACTCGTTACCGACGTCGCGCTGCAGTTGCGCCACGCTGTCATAACTGGACGCCGCGCGGGAAAAGGAAGCCGCCACCTGGCGCTTGTCGGGCAAGCTGCCGGGGGGCTTGGGAAGGGACAGATCAGTCATCACCGGACTCATGCAAAAAAGCCTGGATCGCCCCCGCCACACCGTGGGGATCCTCCAGAAGAAACGCGTGGCTGGCCTGCTCAATCAGGCCAACTTCGACATCGGGCAACAACGCCAGCAATTCACCTGCGGCTTCGGCCGGCACCAGGCCGTCAAGCCCGGCGAACAGATGCAACTGCGGCCCACGAAACGCCTGCAAGGCATGGCGGGTATCCAGCTGCGCCAGCAACTCCAGGCCAGCCATCAACACCGTGCCCGAGGTATGCGGCGCACCGCCCGACAGCAAGCGCGACAGGCCGCGCGGATCTTCGGCGCCCTGGGCGCACAACAAACTGAAGCGTTTGAGGGTGGTGCGTGGGTCGGCGTTACAGCCGGCCAGAAACCCGTCGAAGGTCTCCTCCGGCATTGCGCTTGCCCACTCGGCATGCGCCACGAAACTGGGGTTGCTGGCCAGGGTCAGTAGACCGCAGCAGCGCTCGCCACGACGCGCCGCCAGCTCGGAAGCCAGCATGCCACCCAGTGACCAGCCACCAAGCCAGGCGTTGTCCGGCACGCTGGCGTCCAGTTCGTCGAGCCACTCATTCAGGTCGCTGGACTCCAGCTCCGGCAACGGCTCGATCTCGACCCGCAGGTGTTCGTCCAGCCCCTGCAGAGCCGCCGCCAAGGGTTCGAGCGGCGATACACCGAGCCCCCAACCGGGCAGCAGAATCAGTCGATCACGCATGGCTTGGCTCCGGTCCCAGTTCGCTAAAACAATCCGCCAGTGCATTCAACAATAGCTGGACCTGAGTCTCACTATGGGCGGCGGACAGGGTCACCCGCAAGCGGGCGCTCCCCGCGGGCACGGTAGGCGGACGAATCGCGGTGACCATCAGGCCGCGCTCGCGCAGCATCTGCGACAGGCGAATCGCCCGCGCGCTGTCGCCGATCAGGATCGGCTGGATCGGCGTAAAGCTGTCCATCAGGGTCAGCCCGATCTGCTCGGCGCCCTGGCGGAACTGGCGGATCAGGGTATTCAGGTGCTCACGTCGCCAGTGTTCGCTGCGCAGCAACTCCAGGCTTTTCAGGGTGGCGCAGGCCAGGGCCGGCGGCTGGCTGGTGGTATAGATGTAGGGACGGGCGAACTGGATCAGGCTTTCGATCATTTCCTCGCTACCGGCGACAAAGGCACCGGCGGTGCCGAACGCCTTGCCGAGGGTGCCCACCAGGACCGGCACCTCTTCCTGGCTCAAGCCGAAGTGCTCGACGATCCCTGCGCCGTTGGCCCCCAGCGGCCCGAAGCCATGGGCGTCGTCGACCATCAGCCAGGCGCCCTTGGCCCGGGTTTCGCGAGCCAGCGCCGGCAGGTCGGCCAGGTCGCCGTCCATGCTGAACACACCATCGGTGACCACCAGGGTATTGCCGGTGGCCTTCTCCAGGCGCTTGGCCAGGCTCTCGGCATCGTTGTGCAGGTAACGGTTGAAGCGCGCGCCGGAGAGCAGGCCGGCATCCAGCAATGACGCGTGGTTGAGGCGGTCTTCCAGCACCGTGTCGCCCTGCCCCACCAGCGCGGTGACCGCGCCGAGATTGGCCATGTAACCGGTGGTGAACAGCAATGCCCGCGGGCGACCGGTGAACTCGGCCAGGGCTTCTTCCAACTGATGGTGGGGCGTGCTGTGGCCAATCACCAGGTGCGAGGCGCCACCGCCCACGCCCCAGCGGGACGCACCGGCGCGCCAGGCTTCGATCACTTGCGGGTGATTGGCCAGGCCCAGGTAATCGTTGTTGCAGAACGCCAGCAACGGCTGGCCGTCGACCACCACTTGCGGCCCTTGCGGGCTTTCCAGCAGTGGGCGCTGACGATAGAGATTTTCGGCACGACGGGCAGCGAGACGCGCGCGGAGATCGAAAGACATGCAGGCCTCGCAGGCAAGAAAAGAAACATCATCCTTGTAGGAGCGGTGCTTGCCCGCGATCCAGACACCTCTGTGTCCCTGGCTTACGCGGTGAACCATTCGCGGGCAAGCCTCGCTCCTACAGAGGCAGCAGATCAGACGGCGGCGTTGTAGAACTGCTCGCTGCTCTTCTGCTCCACCAGCGCCTGCTCGATGGCGGCCTGGTGCACCTCGTCGGCATGCTCTTCGCGGGCTTCCGGCTGGATGCCCAGGCGCGCGAACAGTTGCATGTCCTTGTCGGCCTGCGGGTTGGCGGTGGTCAGCAGTTTCTCGCCGTAGAAAATCGAGTTGGCGCCGGCGAAGAACGCCAGGGCCTGCATCTGCTCGTTCATCGCTTCGCGGCCGGCGGACAGGCGCACATGGGATTTCGGCATCAGGATACGAGCCACGGCGAGCATGCGGATGAAGTCGAACGGATCGACGTCCTCGGAGTTTTCCAGAGGCGTGCCAGCCACTTTCACCAGCATGTTGATCGGTACCGACTCCGGGTGCTCCGGCAGGTTGGCCAACTGGATCAGCAGGCCGGCGCGGTCATCGAGGGATTCGCCCATGCCGAGGATGCCGCCGGAGCAGATCTTCATCCCGGCATCGCGCACGTAGGCCAGGGTCTGCAGGCGCTCGCTGTAGGTGCGGGTGGTGATGATGCTGCCGTAGAACTCCGGCGAGGTATCGAGGTTGTGGTTGTAGTAGTCCAGGCCGGCCTTGGCCAGCGCTTCGGTCTGGTCCTGGTCCAGGCGACCGAGAGTCATGCAGGTTTCCAGGCCCATGGCCTTCACGCCCTTGACCATTTCCAGCACGTACGGCATGTCTTTGGCCGACGGGTGTTTCCAGGCCGCGCCCATGCAGAAACGGGTCGAACCTATGGCCTTGGCGCGCGCGGCCTCTTCGAGGACCTTCTGCACTTCCATCAGTTTTTCTTTTTCCAGGCCGGTGTTGTAGTGACCGGACTGCGGACAATATTTGCAATCTTCCGGGCAGGCGCCGGTCTTGATCGACAACAGGGTAGAAACCTGGACGCGGTTGGCGTCGAAATGCGCGCGGTGCACCGTCTGCGCCTGGAACAGCAAGTCATTGAACGGCTGGACGAAGAGGGCTTTGACTTCAGCCAAAGTCCAGTCATGACGCAGATTGGCGGTGGTGCTGGCGCTCATGGGCGATTCCTTGATTATGCTTGGCAAGCGGCTGCGGGAAGGCAATACCCACAGCCGCGACACGGATGTTGGGCATATTTAAGGAAGCGCCATGCAGTGTCAACCACATTACCAAGGACCGGTTTACATCTGGTTAAAAAACAAACAAACCTGTTTGCTCTGCGACGAGCCGACCGACACGCCCCAAGCCATTTGTACCGCCTGCGAAACCGAACTGCCGTGGCTCGGCGATCATTGCCAGGTGTGCGCCCTGCCCCTGCCCGCGGCCGGCCTGACCTGCGGCCAGTGCCTCAAGCGACCGCCCGCCTTCGCCCAGGTGGTGGCGCCTTGGCGTTATGGCTTTCCGGTCGACAGCCTGGTCAGCCGTTTCAAGCACAACGGCAAATGGCCCTTTGGCCGTCTTTTGGCCGAACTTCTCGCGCAATCGCTGCAACATCGCTTTGCCGAGGACCTGGCGCAACCCGACGCCCTGCTGCCGGTGCCCCTGGCCCGCAAGCGCCTGCGCCAGCGCGGCTATAACCAGGCGGCGATGCTCGCGCGCTGGCTGGGCGAGATCCTGCAAATCCCCTGTGACGAAACCTCGTTGCAGCGCACCCAGGACACGCCATCGCAGCAGGGTCTGGATGCCAGGGCGCGGCACCGCAACCTGCACCACGCCTTCGCCCTGCTGCCCGAGGCGGCGGTCCATGGCCGGCACCTGGCGCTGGTGGACGACGTGCTCACCACCGGCGCGACCGCCCACGCCCTGGCGCGGCTGCTGCTCAAGGCCGGGGCGCGGCGGGTAGACGTCTATTGCCTGGCACGCACGCCAAAACCCGGCGAGCCCGACTGAACTTGACTCTCGGCCCTCAAGCCGCAAACTCCCTTTCCATTCCCAGCGTTCAAAGCGTTCAGCCATGCCCTTGCCCACCTTGTTGACCCAGCACATCGCCCGTCGCCCGCAGCGCATTGCCCTGCTGCAGCACATCGCCGAACAGGGCTCGATCACCCGTGCCGCGAAAAGCGCCGGCCTGAGTTACAAGGCGGCCTGGGACGCCATCGACGAGTTGAACAACCTGGCGCAAAAGCCCCTGGTCGAACGCAGTGTCGGCGGCAAAGGCGGCGGTGGCGCCAGGCTCTCCGTCGAAGGCGAACGGGTGCTGCGCCTCTACCAACGCTTGCAGGCCTTGCAGGCCCAGGTGCTGGAAGCCGCCGAAGACGCCGCCGACCTCGATCTGCTGGGGCGCCTGATGCTCCGCACCAGCGCCCGCAACCAGCTGCATGGCACGGTGCTGGCGATCGAAGCGCAGGGGCGCAACGATCTGATACGACTGGCGCTCGCAGAAGACCTGGCGATCCAGGCGCAGATCACCCATGACAGCACCCTGCACCTGGAACTGGAGCCCGGCACAGGCGTCGTGGCGTTGATCAAGGCCGGCTGGCTGGAATTGCTGGCCATCGATCAACCCGCAACACCCGGACACAATTGTCTGCAGGGCACCCTGGAAGCGATCCTCGACGCCGAAGACGGCCCCAGCGAAATCAGAATCGCCCTGCCCAGCGGCCAGACGCTCTGTGCCCTGGCCGAACCGCTGCACCTGCGACACCTTGGCTTGAGCGCCGGCCAGCCGGTACGGGTGCAGTTCTCGCCGTCCAACGTGCTGCTCGGCACGCCGCTCTAGGTTTCTATCGCCGCGCAATGCTTGCGGCGCTGCAACATGTTCGTCATCGACGCTGATTAAGGTGGCTGCAAAACCCTGCAGGAAGCCTGTGATGAGCCTATTAGAAGAAGACCAACCTACCGACCTCGAAAAGATGGTCGGCCTCAGCCGCCGTAGTTTCATCAGCGCCGGCGCCCTGTGCGGCGCGGCCATGTTCCTCGGTGGCAACCTGCTGAGCCGCAGCGTGCTGGCTGCCAGCGTCAGCGCCGGTTCCAGCAAGCTGCTGGGCTTTGAAGGCATTGCCGCCGCCACCAGCGACACCATCACCCTGCCGCCGGGCTACAAGTCTTCGGTGCTGATCAGCTGGGGCCAGCCCCTGCAGAAGAATGGCCCGGCGTTCGACCCGAGTGGCAATGGCACCGCCGCGGCCCAGGAGGTCCAGTTCGGTGACAACAACGACGGCATGAGCCTGTTCGCCTTCCCGGACGACAAGAATCGCGCACTGATGGCGATCAACAACGAATACACCAACTACCGCTACCTCTACCCCCACGGCGGCATGCCGCAGTCGGCGGAAGACGTGCGCAAGGCCCTGGCCAGCGAAGGCGTGTCGGTGATCGAAGTGCAGCGCCGCAGCGGCCAATGGCAGTTCGTCCAGGGCTCGCGCTACAACCGGCGCATCCACGGCAACGCGCCGATTCGCCTGAGCGGCCCGGCCGCCGGCCACGCGCTGATGAAAACCAGCGCCGACAAGAGCGGCCGCAAAGTCCTCGGCACCTTCCAGAACTGCGCCAACGGCAAGACGCCATGGGGCACCTACCTGACCTGTGAAGAGAACTTCACCGACTGCTTCGGCAGCAGCAACGCCCAGCAGACCTTCGATGCCGCGCAGAAACGCTATGGCGCCTCGGCGAGCAGCCGCGACATCAACTGGCATCAGTTCGACCCGCGCTTCGACCTGGCGAAAAACCCCAACGAACTCAACCGTCACGGCTGGGTCGTGGAGATCGACCCGTTCGACCCGCAGTCCAAACCGATCAAGCGCACCGCCCTGGGCCGCTTCAAACATGAAAACGCCGCCCTGGCCGAAACCCGCGACGGACGCGCCGTGGTCTACATGGGCGACGACGAGCGTGGCGAGTTCATCTACAAGTTCGTCAGCCGCGACCGCATCAACCACCGCAACCCCAAGGCCAACCGCGACCTGCTGGACCACGGCACCCTGTACGTGGCGATCTTCGACAATGGCGACGGCAACCCGGACCACCCGAAAGGCAAGGGCAAATGGGTCGAGCTGAGCCATGGCAAGAACGGCATCGACGCCAGCAGCGGTTTCGCCGACCAGGCCGAAGTGCTGATCCACGCCCGCCTCGCGGCCAGCGTGGTCAAGGCCACCCGCATGGACCGCCCGGAATGGATCGTGGTCAGCCCGAAGGACGGCCAGGTCTACTGCACCTTGACCAACAACTCCAAACGTGGCGAAGACGGCCAGCCAGTGGGCGGCCCGAACCCGCGGGAGAAAAACGTCTACGGGCAGATCCTGCGCTGGCAGACCGCCCGTGGCGACCACGGCTCGATGGACTTCACCTGGGATCTGTTCGTGGTCGCCGGCAACCCGGCCGTGCATGCCGGCCAGCCCAAAGGCGGTTCGTCGAACATCACCCCGCAGAACATGTTCAACAGCCCAGACGGCCTGGGTTTCGACAAGGCCGGCCGGTTGTGGATCCTCACCGACGGCGACTCCAGCAACACTGGCGACTTCGCCGGCATGGGCAACAATCAGATGCTCTGCGCCGACCCGGACACCGGTGAAATCCGTCGCTTCATGGTCGGGCCGGTGGGCTGCGAAGTCACTGGCATCACCTTCTCGCCGGATCAGCGGAGCCTGTTCGTGGGCATCCAGCACCCGGGCGAGAACGGCGGTTCGACCTTCCCCGAGCACCTGCCCAACGGCAAGCCGCGTTCCTCGGTGATGGTGATCACCCGGGAAGACGGCGGTATCGTCGGCGCCTGATAGACTGCTTCGCGGGCAAGCCTTGCTCCTACAGATCCGTGTAGGGGCGAGCTTGCCCGCGATAGCGCCCTCACAGTCACCACCTGTCATCCTTCGTGCGCTACCATGCTTGGCCGGACGCAGCAGCCTGCTGCGCGCAGGAGTCAGCATGTCTCACCCGTTCGAAACCCTTACCCCTGATCTAGTCCTCGATGCCGTCGAAAGCATCGGTTTTCTCAGCGACGCCCGTGTCCTGGCACTCAACAGTTACGAAAACCGTGTCTACCAGGTCGGCATCGAAGACAGCGAGCCGCTGATCGCCAAGTTCTACCGCCCGCAGCGCTGGACCAACGAGGCGATCCTCGAAGAACACCGCTTCACCTTCGAACTCGCCGAGTGCGAAGTGCCGGTGGTGGCGCCGCTGATTCACCAGGGCGAAAGCCTGTTCGAACATGAAGGCTTCCGCTTTACCCTGTTCCCACGCCGTGGCGGCCGGGCGCCGGAACCCGGCAACCTCGACCAGCTGTATCGCCTGGGGCAATTGCTCGGCCGCCTGCATGCGGTCGGCGCCACCCGCCCGTTCGAGCATCGCGAAGCGCTGGGAGTGAAGAACTTCGGCCACGATTCGCTGACCACTCTGCTGGAAGGCGACTTCGTGCCCAAGAGCCTGCTGCCGGCCTACGAGTCGGTGGCCCGCGACCTGCTCAAGCGAGTGGAAGAGGTCTACCAGGCCACGCCGCACCAGAACATCCGTATGCACGGCGACTGCCATCCCGGCAACATGATGTGCCGCGACGAGGTGTTCCATATCGTCGACCTCGACGACTGCCGCATGGGCCCGGCGGTGCAGGACCTGTGGATGATGCTCGCCGGCGATCGCCAGGAATGCCTGGGGCAGCTGTCGGAACTGATGGATGGCTACAGCGAGTTCCACGACTTCGACCCGCGCGAACTGGCATTGATCGAACCGCTGCGCGCCCTGCGCCTGATGCACTACAGCGCCTGGCTGGCCCGGCGCTGGGACGACCCGGCCTTCCCACGCAGCTTCCCCTGGTTCGGCAGCGAGCGTTATTGGGGCGACCAGGTGCTGGCGTTGCGCGAACAGCTTTCGGCGCTCAACGAAGAACCGCTGAAGCTGTTCTGACCCCAAGCCCTGATCCAACCTGTAGGAGCGACGCTTGCCCGCGATCAACACACCGCGCTGCACCAGACCTGCCGCGACGAGGCTATCGCGGGCAAGCCTCGCCCCCACAGACCCCGGATTGATCACAAAAGCCGGCAACCAGGATGACGCCGACAAAGACACGGCCTGACAAACCTCCTTACAATCCCCCTCTTTGTTAGCTGCCTAAGCAAGGATTCTGCATGCAAGCCGCCAACCCGCGTCGCGGGTACATCCTGGGCCTGAGTGCCTACATCATCTGGGGCCTGTTCCCGATCTACTTCAAAGCCATCGCCAACGTGCCCGCCGTGGAAATCATCATCCACCGAGTGCTCTGGTCCGCGCTGTTCGGCGCGCTGCTGCTGATGGTCTGGAAGCATCCCGGCTGGTGGCGCGAGTTGCGGGACAACCCCAGGCGCCTGGCGATCCTGGCCCTGAGCGGCACCCTGATCGCGGCCAACTGGCTGACCTATGTCTGGTCGGTGAACAACGGGCGCATGCTCGAAGCCAGCCTGGGTTACTACATCAACCCGCTGGTGAACGTGCTGCTGGGCATGCTGATCCTCGGTGAGCGGCTGCGGCGCATGCAGTGGCTCGCGGTGGGCCTGGCGGCGGTGGGCGTGGCGCAGCAAGTGTGGCAGGTCGGCAGCCTGCCCTGGGTTTCCCTGGTGCTGGCGCTGACCTTCGGTTTCTACGGGCTGATCCGCAAGCAGGCACCGGTCAAGGCGCTACCGGGGCTGGTGGTGGAAACCTGGATGCTGGTGCCGATCGCCCTCGCCTGGCTCTTGCTCAACCCCACCGCCTCCAGTGCCCAGGCAGCCTTCTGGACCAGCTCCGAAGCCTGGTGGCTGGTGGCGGCCGGTCCCGTCACCCTGGTGCCGCTGGTGTGCTTCAACGCCGCCGCCCGTCACCTGCCCTACACCACCCTGGGCTTCTTGCAGTACCTGGCGCCGACCCTGGTGCTGCTGCAGGCGGTACTGCTGTTCGGCGAACACCTGTCGTCGAGCACCCTGGTGGCGTTCATGTTTATCTGGGCCGGCCTGGCGGTGTACAGCGTGGATGCCTGGTTGAGCCTGCGCAAACGCAGCTGATCAATAAACGTACAAAGCTCTGCAGGCCACGGTTGGCGTGGCCTGCATCTATCCTTCCCAAGGTTATCCACAGCGTGATCCCCGCCGTTTGTGCACAAGCCCTTGAAACTGCTGGTTTTTTGATCAGACTCCGCAAAGCCTTGGCTGGCTTGGGCTGGCGCCAGGTCTCTACAGGTTATCCACAGGCGCATGCACGCTAAAACTGGATAACCCGCCCTTTCAGGTTCACACCTCGCTGCGCAGCACCAACTCCACCATCAAATCATCCGCCAGGGTTTCCAGGCGCGACTGCAAAACGTCGAGGGACAAAGTCAGCGGCACCGCCAGGATCGCTTCGGCGTGGAACAGCGGCTCGCTGCTCATGGGGGCCGGGCGCACTTCGGTCACCAGCCGCTCCAGGTTCACCCCCTGCTCGCTCAACAGGCGGGTGATGTCGCGCACAATGCCCGGCCGGTCGTTGCCCACCAGTTCCATGGCGATCGGCTTCCAGGTGCAGGACTGTTCGATACCGCTTTCGGCGATCAGCACCCGAATGCCCTGGGCCGCCAAGCCTTGCAGCGCGTCCACCAGCTCGTCATAGGCTTCGGCCGGCACGCCGACCCGCAGGATGCCGGCGAACTGCCCGGCCATCCGCGACATGCGGCTCTCCAGCCAGTTGCCGCCGTGCGCGGCGATGCATTGGGCGATGCGCTCGACCTGTCCGGGCTTGTCCGGGGCGAATACGGTGAGTACGAGGTGGTCCATGGCGCAACCCTCTGTCAGGACTTTTGTTGTAGAAGGTCAAGTATAGGCAAGCCGCAGGGTCGCCGCGGTCCAGCAGGAGCGACGCCTGCTTGCGACAAGAATCACCCGGCCGGCATCGTTGGGACTGTCAGGATGCCATCGCGAGCAAGCTTCGCGCCTACAAGGAAAAAAGGGGCTTGAGACAAATCGTGTACATGTTTTTAGAATTCTATGGAACAATCCGCAAGTTTTTTGAGAACATCCCGTTCCCCAGCGTGACCGTGCCGCGAACTTGAGTCGCGGAACGACGTATTTAGTCTAATTTTCACAACCGCAATTCATCATGTAGTATGCCGCAGCGCGCACTACATAACGTTGGATCGATGTCTGCCAAGGCGCAGTCGCAACCCTGAAAGCCCTGTCAGCAAGGCTCCGAGCCGTTGATTGGAACCATCCCAGCCGCCCGCGATGGCATGTACTGGTAGAGGGGTTTGTGGTTTAAATGGCCAGAGGCTTCATTGTCAATTTGAAGAGCTGAAAAGCGAAATAGCTGAGCAGAGTGAGGCAAGCAATGACTGAACACGTTCAAGTCGGTGGCCTGCAGGTCGCCAAAGTCCTGTTCGACTTCGTGAACAACGAAGCCATTCCCGGTACCGGCCTCACCGCCGACACGTTCTGGGCCGGCGCCGACAAGGTCATCCACGACCTGGCGCCGAAGAACAAAGCCCTACTCGCCAAACGCGACGATTTCCAGGCGCGTATCGATGCCTGGCACCAATCTCGTGCCGGCCAGGCCCACGACGCCGTGGCCTACAAAGCCTTCCTGCAAGACATCGGTTATCTGCTGCCAGAAGCGGCGGACTTCCAGGCCACGACGCAAAACGTCGATGACGAGATCGCCCGCATGGCCGGTCCGCAGCTGGTGGTCCCGGTGATGAATGCCCGCTTCGCCCTCAACGCCTCCAACGCCCGCTGGGGCTCGCTGTACGACGCTCTCTATGGCACCGACGCCATCAGCGAAGCCGACGGCGCGGAAAAAGGCAAAGGCTACAACAAGGTGCGCGGCGACAAAGTCATCGCCTTCGCCCGCGCCTTCCTCGACGAAGCCGCGCCATTGGCCGCCGGCTCCCATGTCGACTCCACCGGCTACAAGATCGTCGACGGCAAGCTGGTGGTCGCCCTCAAGGGTGGCAGCAACAGCGGCCTGCGCGACGACGCCCAGCTGATCGGCTACCACGGCGATGCCGCGGCCCCGACCGCGGTGCTGCTGAAACACAACGGCCTGCATTTCGAAATCCAGATCGACGCCAGCAGCCCGGTCGGCCAGACCGACGCCGCCGGCGTAAAAGACGTGCTGATGGAAGCCGCCCTGACCACCATCATGGACTGCGAAGACTCGGTCGCCGCCGTCGACGCCGACGACAAGGTGGTGATCTACCGCAACTGGCTCGGCCTGATGAAGGGCGACCTGGCCGAAGAAGTGGCCAAGGGCGGCAAGACCTTCACCCGCACCATGAACGCCGACCGCGAATACACCGCGCCCAACGGCGGCAGCGTGAAGCTGCACGGCCGTTCGCTGCTGTTCGTGCGTAACGTGGGTCACCTGATGACCATCGACGCGATCCTCGACAGCCAAGGCAACGAAGTGCCGGAAGGCATCCTCGATGGCCTGGTCACCAGCCTCGCGGCGATCCACAACCTCAACGGCAACACCTCGCGCACCAACAGCCGCACCGGCTCGGTGTACATCGTGAAGCCGAAGATGCACGGCCCGGAAGAAGCCGCGTTCACCAACGAGTTGTTCGGGCGCATCGAAGACGTGCTGGAACTGCCGCGCAACACCCTGAAAGTCGGGATCATGGACGAGGAGCGCCGCACCACGGTCAACCTCAAGGCCTGCATCAAGGCCGCCAGCGAGCGCGTGGTATTCATCAACACCGGCTTCCTCGACCGTACCGGCGACGAAATCCACACCTCCATGGAAGCCGGCGCCGTGGTGCGCAAGGCCGAGATGAAGGCCGCCAAGTGGATCGGCGCCTACGAGAACTGGAACGTCGATATCGGCCTGAGCACCGGTCTGCAAGGTCGTGCGCAGATCGGTAAAGGCATGTGGGCCATGCCGGACCTGATGGCCGCCATGCTCGAACAGAAAATCGCCCACCCGCTGGCCGGCGCCAACACTGCCTGGGTGCCCTCGCCCACCGCCGCGGCCCTGCACGCCCTGCACTACCACAAGGTCGACGTGTTCGCCCGCCAGGCCGAGTTGGCCAAGCGCGCCCGCGCCTCGGTGGACGACATCCTGACCATCCCGCTGGCCAGCAACACCAACTGGTCGGCCGAAGAGATCAAGAACGAACTGGACAACAACGCCCAGGGCATTCTCGGTTACGTGGTGCGCTGGATCGACCAGGGCGTCGGCTGCTCCAAGGTGCCGGACATCAACGATGTCGGCCTGATGGAAGACCGCGCCACCCTGCGTATTTCCAGCCAGCACATCGCCAACTGGCTGCGCCATGGCGTCGTCACCCAAGCCCAGGTCATGGAAAGCCTCAAGCGCATGGCGCCCGTGGTGGACCGGCAGAACGCCGGCGACACCCTGTACCGTCCGCTGGCACCGAACTTCGACAGCAACATCGCCTTCCAGGCGGCGGTCGAACTGGTGATCGAAGGCACCAAGCAACCGAACGGCTACACCGAGCCGGTGCTGCACCGTCGTCGTCGCGAGTTCAAGGCCCGCAACGGCCTGTGATCCTGCGTTGACGCGATAAAAGAAAAAGCCCTGGTCGCGAGACCAGGGCTTTTGTGTTTCTGCCGGGGAATCTTATCGCGAGCACGCTCGCTCCTACAGGGGACACCCTGCTCCTAGCGCACCACTCCCAGCTCATGCTTGACCAGCGCCAGCAGCTTGCCGGTGTCGATCGGCTTGAGCAGGAAGTCCACCACGCTCAGGTGCATGGCCGCGATGGCGTCACGCACATCGGCATCCCCGGAAATGATAATGATCGGCAACGCCGCCCGCTCCGATTCGCGCACCTGGCGTATCAGGTCCAGGCCGTTGCAGGGGGCCATGCGCAGGTCGGTGATCAGCAGTCCGATCGATTTGTTCGAGTTCAACAGTTCCAGTGCTGCCTTGCCACTGGCTGCGGTCATGCAGCGAATGCCATCCAGTCCGAGAATCTCCGACAGCAACTCACGGGCATCCTTGTCATCATCGGCGATCAACACGCGCTGGGGCGGCAGATCGGGCTCGAGCATCACGGCGTTCAACGCCTCGCGCTCGGCATCACTCAAAATATCGTGGTCGGACATGGCTTTCTCTACATATTCAAATCGATCCCCTAGCACAGTGGTCAGACATCGCTAAGCAGGCCTCCAATGTGCACTTCGTCGGATTTTTTTCCAAGAGGCCGGATAAGTACTTTTTTCACAGTTTTGACACCTGCTTGAAGCGAATTAACAGGTGCAGAGCCGCTACCTAGACTTACGTCCAATGGGCACCTGGCAGCGTGGGACCGACCATGACCGAAGACCCGACCACGACAAATCCAAAAAGACTGCGGTAATGGTTATGAGTAAAGCGGATGCCTTCACCCAGGCAGGGAAAACCGCGGTGTTGCAGAACATCCACGGCACGATGCAGTTTCTCCAGCGGTTCCCCCCCTTCAATCAGATGGAAAACGCTCACCTGGCGTACCTGGTCGAGCAATGCCAACTGCGTTTCTACGGCCCCGGCGAAAGCATCATCAAACCCGCCGACGGACCGGTCGAACACTTCTATATCGTCAAGCAGGGCCGGGTGGTCGGCGAGCGCCAGCACGCCCTCAAGGGCGGTACCGAAACCACCTTCGAGATCACCACAGGCGAGTGTTTCCCCCTCGCCGCGCTGCTGGGCGAGCGCGCCACCCGCACCGAACACCTGGCGGCCGAGGACACCTTCTGCCTGCAACTGAACAAGCCGGCCTTCATCAAGCTGTTCGCCCTTTGCGCGGTGTTTCGCGATTTCGCCCTGCGCGGCGTCAGCAGCCTGCTGGACCAGGTCAACCAGCAGGTCCAGCAAAAAGCCGTGGAAACCCTCGGCACCCAATACTCCCTCAACACCCGGCTGGGCGAACTGGCGATGCGCCACCCAGTGACCTGCAGCCCGTCCACCCCACTGCGCGAAGCCGTGAGCCTGATGCACGAACAGCAAGTCGGCAGCATCGTGGTGGTGGATGAACACAAGGCGCCGCTCGGCATCTTTACCCTGCGCGACCTGCGCCAGGTGGTGGCCGACGGCACCAGCGACTTCAACCAGAGCATCGAACGGCACATGACCCAGGCACCGTTCGCCCTCTCGCCGGACCACAGCGCCTTCGACGCCGCCATCGCCATGACCGAACGACACATCGCCCACGTCTGCCTGGTCAAAGAGCAGCGCCTGTGCGGCGTGGTTTCCGAGCGCGACCTGTTTTCCCTGCAACGGGTCGATCTGGTGCACCTGGCGCGGACCATCCGCAACGCGCCACGGATCGACAACCTGGTGGCGATTCGCGGCGAGATCGGCCAACTGGTGGAGCGCATGTTGGCCCACGGCGCGTCCTCGACCCAGATCACCCACATCATCACCCTGCTCAACGACCACACCGTGTGCCGGGTCATCGAACTGACCCTGGCCGACAAGGGCGACCCGGGCGTGCCGTTCAGCTGGCTGTGTTTCGGCAGCGAAGGCCGGCGCGAGCAAACCCTGCACACCGACCAGGACAACGGCATCCTGTTCGAAGCGCGCGACGCGGCCCATGCGGCAGAGACTCGCGGCAAGCTGCTGCCCCTGGCGCAACAGATCAACCAGAGCCTGGCGCTGTGCGGCTTCACCCTGTGCAAGGGCAACATCATGGCTGGCAACCCCGAGCTGTGCCTGTCCCGCGCCGAATGGGCACGGCGCTTCGCCGCCTTCATTCGCGAGGCCACGCCGGAGAACCTGCTGGGTTCGAGCATCTATTTCGACCTGCGGGTGGTCTGGGGCGACGAGCAAGGCTGTGCGCAACTGCGCCGCGGCATCCTCGACCAGGTCGGCGACAACCGCCTGTTCCAGCGCATGATGGCCGAGAACGCGCTGCGCCAGCGCCCGCCGGTGGGGCGTTTTCGCGAGTTCGTCCTGGCCAGGAAAAATGGCGAAAAAGCCACCCTCGACCTCAAGGTCCAGGGCCTCACCCCCTTCGTCGACGGTGCGCGCCTGCTGGCCCTGGCCAATGGCATCGATGCCAACAACACCCTGGAGCGCCTGCGCCAGCTGGTAGCCAGGGAAGTCATCGAAACCCTCGACGGCGCCGCGTATGAAGAGGCTTATCACTTCATCCAGCAGACCCGCATGCAACAGCACCAATTGCAGACCCGGCAGAACCTGCCCTACTCCAACCGCGTCGACCCGGACAGCCTCAACCACCTGGACCGTCGGATCCTGCGCGAGTCGCTGCGCCAGGCCCAGCGCCTGCAAAGCAGCCTGGCGCTGAGGTATCAGCTATGAGCCTGTTCGCCTGGTTGCGCCCGGCCAGCGCGGCACTCAGCGCCGAACAGCAACAACGCCGCGAGGGCCTGCCCGTCGCCCCGGCGCTGGGCGAATGCAGCCTGCGCGAACAGCGCTGGGTGGTGCTGGACCTGGAAACCAGCGGGCTCAACCTCAATCGCGACCAGGTGCTGTCCATTGGCGCGGTGGTGATAGAAGACGGCGCCATCGACTTCAGCCAACAGTTCGAGCGCACCTTGCAGCGTACCGATCACAAGCTCAGCCCCAGCGTGCTGATTCACGGTCTTGGCCCTAGCGCGATCGCCGCCGGCAGCGACCCGGTGGAAGCCTTGCTGGATTTCATGGCGTTCGTCGGCGACAGCCCGCTGCTGGCCTTCCATGCGCCGTTCGACCAGCACATGCTCGGCCGGGCGCTGAAGGACAGCCTGGGTTATCGCCTGCAGCATCCGTTCCTCGACGTCGCCGAAATGGCCCCGCTGCTCTGCCCCCAGGCGCATATCCGCGAAGCCGGGCTGGATGACTGGATGGGCTACTTCAAGCTGCACGCCGGCGAACGCCACCATGCCGCCGCCGACGCCCTGGCCACCGCCGAGCTGGCGCTGATCCTGTTCAGCCGCGCCCGCCAGCAGCAGATCCACAGCCCGCTGAACCTGCAACAGCGGCTCAGCCAATGGAAACGTCGGCAGCAGAGCCACTCCTTCTGACCCTGTAGCCGCTGCCGAGCCCTGCGAGGCTGCGATCGAGCGCATAGCGGTCGCCGGCCGGGGGCAACGCGCTCTGCCAGACACACTGCAAGCCCAGGCTTTGCGGCAACTGCGTTGCCGGTCGCAGCCTCGCGTTGCTCGGCAGCGGCTACAGGTATCGACCCGCAAATATTGGCTGCGCCCCCGCCGACCGGCGCCCATTGCGCGGCTCTTTGCGCCCTGCCACAATCGCGAATAATTCTCGTTAGTTTCAACTTCTCGATTGGGATACCCAGGTGCCGTCAGCCCAAAGCCCCCACAGTGACCTCGTTGGTGCGTTGTATCGCGACCATCGCGGCTGGCTGCTGGCCTGGCTGCGGCGCAACGTGGCCTGCCCACAACGGGCCGAGGACCTGAGCCAGGACACCTTCGTCCGCCTGCTGGGCCGCGACGAACTGAAAGCCCCACGCGAGCCGCGGGCGTTCCTGGTGGCCATCGCCAAGGGCCTGCTGTTCGACTACTTCCGCCGCGCCGCGCTGGAGCAGGCCTACCTCACCGAACTGATGCTGATCCCGGAAGAGGAACAACCCTCACCGGAAGAACAGCAATCGATCCTCGAAGACCTCAAGGCCATCGACCGCCTGCTGGGCAAGCTGTCGAGCAAGGCCCGCGCCGCTTTCCTCTATAACCGCCTCGACGGCCTCGGCCACGCCGAAATCGCCGAACGCCTCGGCGTGTCCGTGCCGCGGGTCAGGCAGTACCTGGGCCAGGGCATTCGCCAGTGCTACGTCGCCCTGTACGGTGAGCCGGCATGAGCCCGCTCAACGCCAAACCGGTGTCCGCCCGGGTGCTGGACGCGGCGATTGCCTGGCAGTTGTCGCTGGATTCCGGCGAGGGCAATCCGATGGCCCGCGAAGAATTCGCCAAATGGCACGCCGCCGATGAAGAACACGCCCGCGCCTGGCGCCAGCTGGGCATGCTCGACCAGCGTTTCAGCGTCGCCAGCGGCCCGGCCCGCAGCGCCCTGCTGCAATCGCGGGACGGCCTCCGCCGTCGTATGCGCAAGCTCGGCAGTGGGCTGGCCAGCGTCGCCCTGCTGCTGGGCCTGGCCTTGTTCGCCGGCGAACGTTACGGCCAGTTGGATTACTGGCTCGCCGACCAGCGCACCGCCACCGGCGAGCAGCGCACCCTGCGCCTGGCCGACGGCACCGTGATCAACCTCAATACCCACAGCGCCGTGGATGTGCGTTTCGACGAAAAGCAGCGGCGCATCGTGTTGCAGGAAGGCGAGATCCTGGTCGAGACCGGCCACAACGACGCCCGGCCCTTTATCGTCGAAACCCGCGAAGGCCATATGCGCGCGCTGGGCACGCGGTTCCTGGTCAAGCGCGAGGAACAGGGCACGCGCCTGAGCGTGCTGCAATCGGCCGTGGCCGCGCGGCCGGAATCCAGCCAGGACGAGCAGATCCTCAAGGAAGGCCAGCAGGTGCTGATACGCCGCGACGGCCTCGGCCCGCTGCTGGCCCTGAACCCCGGCGCCGACGCCTGGACCCGCGGCATGCTGGTGGTGGACAACGCGCGCCTGGCGGACCTGGTCAGCGAGCTGGGGCGCTATCGCCGCGGCCATCTGGGGGTGGCCGACGAGGTGGCCGACCTGCGCATCACCGGCAGCTTCCCGCTGCACGACACCGACCTGGCCCTGAGCGCGCTGCTGCCGACGCTGCCCGTGGCCATCGAGCGGCATACGCCCTGGTGGGTGACGTTGGTGGCGCGGGCCGAGAACAAGGCCAAGCCCTAGGCGGCACGATTTTTATCGCGAGCAAGCTCGCTCCTACAGGAACGGCGGCGCCCTGTAGGAGCGAGCTTGCTCGCGAAAACTCCAACTGACGCCGCCTGCCCCAACCTGAGATATCCCTCTTATTTTCGTGATTCGAAATTATTTTCAGTCCGCCCTATCACTTTTTGAATCTCGTCCGGCACATAGGCAATTGAGAAATGTTTCCATCCAGGAGCCGCCGTATGTCCCGCTCGCTAGACACCCTGTTGCGCCCCAGCCTGTTGGCCGTGGCGATTGCCCTTTGCGTCCCGCTGGCCAGCACCCCGCTGATCGCCGCCGAACAGGCGTCCAGCGTGCGCGCCTACAACCTGCCGGCCGCGCCCCTGGCCAGCACCCTGAACCAGATCGCCAGCCAGGCGGGCCTGGCCCTGAGCCTCAACCCGAGCCTGGCCGCCGGCAAGACCTCGGCCCCGGTCAAGGGCCAGTTCGACGCCGCCGGCGCCCTGCGCGAGGCCCTGCGCGGCACCGGCCTGCAACTGGAACAAAGCAGCGCCGGCACCTACAGCCTGGTGGCGATTCCCGACGGTGTGGTGGCCCTGCCGGAAACCAGCATTACCGGCCAGCAGGCTTATGAGAGTGCCTGGGGGCCGGTGGACGGTTACCTCGCCACGCGCACCGCCGCCGGCACCAAGACCGACACCTCGCTGGTCGAAGCGCCGCGTTCGATTTCCGTCGCGACCCGCCAGCAGATGGAAGACCGCAACGTGCAGAATCTGGACGATGCCGTGCGTTACATGCCCGGCATCGTTTCCGCCAGCTACGGCAGCGACACCCGTTATGACTGGATGCGCGTGCGCGGCTTCGAGCCCACCCAGTTCCTCGACGGCCTGCCACTGCCCCGCGGCGTGTATGCCAACCCGAAAGCCGAAACCTGGAACCTCGATCGCCTGGCCCTGCTCCGCGGCCCGGCCTCGTCGGTCTACGGCCAGACCCCGCCGGGCGGCCTGCTGGACATGGTCAGCCGGCGTCCCAGCGCGGAATCGAGCAATGCCATTCAGCTGCAGTACGGCAGCGACAACTACCGCCAGATCAACTTCGCCAGCACCGGCAAAATCGACGATGAAGGCCAGTTCCTCTACGGCCTCAGCGGCGTGGTGCGGGATGCCGGTACGCAGGTCGATCACATCGACAACAAGCGCTACAACATCGCCCCCAGCCTGACCTGGAACATCGACACCGATACCAAGCTGACCCTGCTCTCGCAGTTCACCCGTGACGATACCGGGGCGACCAGCCAGTTCATGCCGATCCAGGGCACCAAGATCAAGTCGCCACTGGGCGACGTCTCCCATCACAAGAACCTCGGCGACCCGGACTACGAGTTCTACGACCGTACCTACTACGCCCTGGGCTATGCCTTCGAGCACCGTTTCAACGATGTCTGGCAGTTCCGCCAGAACCTGCGCTACACCAAATCGGAGCTGTCCTTCCAGCAACTGACCGTGGGCTCCTACGCCTACTCCCCGGCTGACGCGGCAGGCAATATCAGCCGTACCTCGACCAACGTGGACGAGGACATCAGCCAGTTCGCGGTCGACAACAACTTCCAGGCCGACTTCGCCACCGGCGACATCACCCACACCGTGCTGATCGGCCTGGATCACCAACGGACCGACACTTCCTACCTGTCGATTTACGGCGACGGCGGGACCACCAACATCTTCAATCCGGTTTATGGCCAGCCGATCGTGCGCCCGGCACGCTCCAGCGCTTACTACGACTACAACCAGAAAACCGTACAGACCGGCCTCTACGTGCAGGACCAGATGGCCCTGGACAAATGGCGCCTGACCCTGGGCGGTCGTGAAGACTGGGTGCACCAGGGCACCACGTACTTCAACAAGAACGACGTGACCAACACCGACCGCAGCAAGAACTTCAGTGGCAACGCGGCACTGAGCTATGTGTTCGACTCGGGCCTGGTGCCGTACCTGTCCTACGCCGAATCCTTCCAGCCCGCCAGCAACGCCAGCGTCTCCCCCACCGAGTCGTATAAACCCACGGAAGGCAAGCAATGGGAGCTGGGCATCAAGTACCAGCCGCCGGGCTCCAACACCCTGCTGAGTGCGGCGGTCTACGACCTGACCCAGAAAAACGTGCTGGTAACCAGCATCGGTGCCGGTGGCGAGTCGGTCACCAACCAGACCGGCGAAGTGAAGGTCAAAGGCCTGGAACTGGAAGCCGTGTCCGACGTGACCGACAACCTCAAGGTCATCGCCGCCTACACCCTGGCCAAGTCCGAGGTGCAAAAAGGCATCTATAAAGGCAACCGCCTGCAACTGATGCCCAACCAGCAAGCCTCCCTGTGGACTGACTACACCTGGCACAGCGGTGTGCTCGACGGTTTCGGCATTGGCGCCGGTGCCCGCTATACCGGCAACACCTACGGCGACCAGGCCAATACCTGGCTGGGCAAGGCCAATGCCTACACAGTGTTCGATGCCGCCGTGCATTACGACCTGGGCCGCCTGGACAGCAGCCTCAAAGGCGCGTCGCTGAAACTCAACGCCACCAACCTGTTCGACAAGGATTACCTGTCCACCTGCGATGGTTCCTACTGCTATTTCGGCGATCAGCGTAGCGTGGTCGCCAGTGCCACCTATCAGTGGTAATCGGCTGAGTTAACAACCAGGCCGTCCTGCAAGGACGGCTTTGCTGTGTCTGAAGGCTAAGAAATGAAAAGCAAAACCATCCGCCGCTGGTCCTTTATCCACACCTGGACCAGCCTGATCTGCACGGTATTCCTGCTGATGCTGGCCCTGACCGGCCTGCCGCTGATCTTTCACCACGAGATCGATCACCTGCTGGGCGACGCGCCGCAGCTGCGGGAAATGCCCGCCGACACCCCGCAGCTGGACCTGCAGCAGCTGGTGCGCGCCGCCGAGGCCCATCGACCGGGCGAGGTCATGCAGTACTTCGGTTGGGACGAGGAAGACCCCAACGGCGTGCTCACCATCATGGCCAGGACCGCCGGCACCGAGCCCAACTCGTCCCACACCTTCATGCTCGACGCGCGCACCGGCGAAGCCGTGGAAACGCCCTCGGCCAATGGCGGGCTGATGATGTTCATGCTGCGCCTGCACGTGGACCTGTTCGCCGGCCTGCCGGGCAAGCTGCTGCTGGCGTTCATGGGGCTGCTGTTCGTGCTGGCGATCGTCTCCGGCGTGGTGCTGTACCTGCCGTTCATGCGCCGGCTGGAATTCGCCACGGTGCGCCAGGACAAGTCCACCCGCCTGCGCTGGCTGGACCTGCATAACCTGATCGGCGTGGTGACCCTGACCTGGGCCCTCGTGGTCGGCGTCACCGGGGTGATCAGCGCCTGCGCCGACCTGCTGATCGCCGCCTGGCGCAACGACAGCCTCAGCGCGATGATCGAGCCTTACCGCGAGGCCCCGCCACTGACCCGACTGGCCCCGGCCAGCCGCCTGCTGGAGATCGCCAAGGAGGTGGCGCCGGGTATGCAGCCGGACTTCATCGCCTTCCCCGGCACACGTTTTTCCAGCGAGCATCACTACGCGGTGTTCATGAAAGGCAGCACCCACCTGACCTCGCACCTGCTGACGCCGGTGCTGATCGACGCCAGCACCCTGGAGGTCACCGCGGTGGCCGAACGTCCCTGGTACATGGACGCCATGGGCATGTCGCAACCGCTGCACTTCGGCGACTACGGCGGCCTGCCGATGAAGATCCTCTGGGCGACCCTGGATGTGCTGACCATCATTGTCCTGGGCAGCGGGGTTTACCTGTGGCTGGTGCGGCGCCGCGCGGCCCGGCCGGCATTAGGCGAACCCGCCGCGGTGGCGCCATGAAGCCGCGGCAATCGAATTTCTGGAAGGTCTTCGGCGCGCCGTTGTTCATTGCCGTGCTCTGTGCCGCGGGGCTGTTCTCCGCGCTGCTCGGCGACGGCATCTGGGACGCCCTGAGCTGGCTCAGCCTGGGCGCTCCGGCCCTGATCGCCCTGCGGGGTCTGTTCAACCGCCCGCCACCGGCCTGACCCCGGCGGCGGGGAAACCGCGCCACAGGTACAGCGCCAGCCCCAGGCCGATCGGCAGCACCGGGATGAATACGCGGTTTTCCTGCTGCGCCTCGGCGGCCACCAGTACGCAAAACAGCGCCAGCCCCAGCAGCGGTACGTAGCTCGCCGCCAGGCCCCAGCGCCAGGGCCGGGTCACCGGGCCGGGGCCCCGCAGGCTCAGCAGGGCACAGCCCAAAGCCGGCAAGGCCAGCGCCGGCAGCGCCCAGTACCAGGCCATGTAGGCGAACGCCATGATCAGCTCCGGCTCACCCTCGCCGTGGCGGCGAAACTCATACTGCAAGGCCAGGTACACCGCCAGCGCGCCCGACAGCGTCAGGACCAGGCTGTACAACCCGTGCCGAAAATAACACCTGCGCATTCATCACTCCTTGTCTGTCCTGCATGCCGCCCCTGTGGCCGGGGCCAGAGGCTGCGTTAAGATCTCCGGGGCGGCGAGCCTGCGCTCCACTTCCACCTTCGAGGAATATTCATGTCCACCCCCAGCATGACGCTGTTCCACAACCCGGCATCACCTTATGTGCGCAAAGTCATGGTGCTGCTGCACGAGACCGGCCAGCTGGACCGCGTGGCCCTGCAAGCCAGCCAGTTGACCCCGGTGAACCCGGACACCGCCCTCAACCAGGACAACCCGCTGGGCAAGATTCCCGCCCTGCGCCTGGCCGACGGCAACGTGCTGTACGACAGCCGGGTGATCCTCGACTACCTCGACCAGCAGCATGTCGGCAACCCGCTGATCCCCCGTGAAGGCTCGGCCCGCTGGCGGCGCCTGACCCTGGCGGCGCTGGCCGACGGGATCCTCGATGCCTCGGTGCTGATCCGTTACGAACTGGCCCTGCGCGCCCCCGAGAAACACTGGGAGCAGTGGCTCGACGGCCAGCGCGACAAGATCCGCCGCGCCCTGGCCGTGCTCGAGGCCGATGCGATCGCCGAACTGGCCAGCCACTTCGACGTCGCTTCCATCGGCGTCGCCTGTGCCCTGGGTTACCTCGATTTCCGCCACCCCGACCTGCGGTGGCGCGACGCCCAGCCCCAACTGGCGGCCTGGTACGCCGAGGTCAGTCGACGCCCTTCGATGCTGGCGACCCAGCCGCCGGTTTGAAGGCCCCGGACGCGGTCATCACCTGAAGTACGGTGGTGGCCGGGCCGGCCCTATCGTGAGCAAGCTCGCTACATGGGACACCGCGAAACCTGTAGGCGCGAGCTTGCTCGCGATGGCCGCCCCACGGAGCTTCAGGCAGCAACCCGACTATCCATGCCAGCAAGGCTTCCGCTGCCTGCTGGTCCTCGCGCAACCCCAACGACCTACTCATGGGCCACCTGCGCCTCGAACGTCAGCGGCTGGGCCGGTTTGGCCTGGCCTACGCCGTACCAGTCGAGTTTGCGGGTCAGCACCATGAACACCCCCAGCAGGCCGAACAGCAGCAGCGAACCCATCAGCAGCGCGTAATCCTCGGCGCTGAGCAAGCCGTACAACAGGCCATACAAAGCGGCCAGGCCGGCGGCGAAACTCAGGCCGTGGCCCAGGCTGCGCAACACATGGCTGACGTAGAAGCCGATCAGCGCCACACAGGCACCGGCCGACAGCAGGTAGGCCAGGGCGAAGCCGATGTGCTCCGACAGCGACAGCAGCAACAGATAGAAGAACGCCAGGGCCACGCCCACCAGGGCGTATTGCACCGGGTGCACCGCCAGGCTCTTGAGCACCTCGAAGAGGAAGAAGCCGGCAAAGGTCAGGGCAATGAACAACAGCGCGTATTTGATCGCCCGGTCGCTCTTGAGGTACTGGTCCACCGGGTCGATGAAACTCACGCCGAAGGAGCGGTTCTTGAACTCCTTGCACTGCCCACTGGCCAGGCAATTGATCAACGCGCTTTCCAGGTTGGTGGAGAAGAACGAGGTCTGCCAGTTGGCGGCGAAGCCCAGGTCGGAAATCTCACGCTGGGCCGGCAGGTAGTTGCCGATAAAGCTCGGATGAGGCCAGTCGGCACGCAGGCGCACCTTGCTGGTCTTGCCCACCGGCAGCACCTGCAACTGACCGGTGCCTTGCAGTTGCAGATCGAAGGCGAAGTCCAGGTCGGTGCTGCGCTTGCCGTCCAGCAGCGGCAGGTTGACGTGTACGCCCTCCCCAAGCCAGTCAATCCGGCTGCCGGGCGCGAACGGCAGGTTCTGTCCATTCAGTTCGAGGGCCAGCGCCTGTTCGATGCCGCGAATGTCGCTGATGCCCACGGCGAGAAACGGCTGCTCGAATTTGTAGTCGACGAAGTCTTCCTTGATCCCCAATTGCTCGGGCAGCGCAAACTGGCCGCTGATGCGGTTGTTGGCATGGAACAGCCGGGCCTGGTAGATGCCCCGGGCACGCAGTTCGGTCCGTACCTGGCCATCGAGTTCGAAGTGCTCCGGCAGGAAATACAGCTGCCCGCGCTCTTCTCCCAGCTCCTGGTAACGCTTGTTGGTCTTCTCGTTGGTTTTCCAGGTGCGCACCACCTTGCGATAAGGCACCACCAGCAGCGGGCCGCTCAGTTGCTGGCTGTAGCTGGAGCTGCGGGCGATATCGGTCAGCACACCGTCGCGCAGCTCCTGGCGCTCCTGGATCAGCCCGTCGATCATCAACAGCGGGACCAGCAGCCCCAGGATCAAAAGGGCGATAGCCCCAAGCTTTATGGTCAGATTGCGATTCATGGGTTCTCTCCCTGTTCGAATGAGGGAGAGTCTGGGCAGCCCATGTGGGGGTTTTATGGGGGCTGTGTGGAGACTGTGTGGAGATTGCCCCATAGAGATGGGGTGGCTGGCAGATCTGGCGGCCGCTTCGCGCCCGATCGCAGGCTGCGCCAGCGGCTACAGGATGCACGGAGTCTGTGTAGCCGCTGCCGAAGGCTGCGATCGGTCTGCGAAGCAGCCGCAAAACGGTACACGCAGGGAATCAGGCCGGGAACTGCAAGGTCACTTCAACGCCGCCTTCCACATTGCCGATCCGCATCTGGCCGCCATGCAGTTGCACCACCTCTTCGACGAAGTTCAGCCCCAGGCCGGTGCTTTTGCGCCCGCTGTCAGGCCGTGGCAGGGAGTAGAAACGTTCGGTCAAGCGCGCCAGGGCGTAGTCCGGGATGGGCTCGGCCTGGTTGAACAGGCTCAACCGCAGTTGGTCGCCCACCCGGCTGGCGCTCAAGCGCAGCACGCCACCGGCGGGGGTGAAGTCCAGGGCGTTTTCCAGCAGGTTGCCCAGGGCCTGGCGCAACAGGAACGCTTCTCCCGACAGCTTCAGCCCCGGGTCGATACGCTGCTCGACCTGCAGGCCCTTGCCCTCGATCCGTGCCTTCTGGCTGTCCAGCACCTGGTTCGCCAGGTCCGCCAGCGGCACCGCTTCCCGCTCTTCCAGGCCATGACGCTGCTCGACCAGCGCCAGGTTCAGCAAACGCTCGATCAAGTGCTGCATGCGCGCGCTTTCGCTGTCGATGTTGCTGACGAAACGTGCGCGCTGTTCGTCGGGCATCTCGCTCTGCAACAGCTCCGCCGCCCCGCGAATCGCCGCCAGCGGGCTTTTCAGTTCGTGGGTCAGGGTGTGCACATAACGCTCGACATAGGCCTTGCCCTCCAGTTGGGTGCGCATGTCCTCCACTGCCGTGGCCAGCTGTTCCAGTTCGCCGCCGCGATAGTGCGGCAGCTCGGCACGACGGCCTTCGCTGACCGCCTGGGCATAACCGGTCAGGCGGCGCAGGGCAGCGCTCAGCCACCAGGACAGCAAGGCGCCGAACAGCAGGCCCAGGCCGATCAGGCCGGCGCCGTACCACAGCAGGCGGCGCTCGGTGCGGTCGACATAGGGTTGCAGGGAACTGTTGGGCTTGGCCACGGTGACCACGCCGATGATCCGGCCGTTGTCGCGAATCGGCGCGCCGACATGCATCACCGAGGAGTTCGGGTCATCGGCCACGCTGCGCGAGGAGCGTGCGCCGTATTGGCCGCGCAGGGTCAGGTACACGTCGTTCCAGCGCGAATAGTCCTGGCCGACCGCCAGGCCGCTGGAGTCCAGCACCACCTTGCCCTGGGCGTCGGTGACGTAGATGCGGTGGTTGACCTGGTTCTTCGGCAGGCCCCAGATGGTCGCCGCCGGCTGCCGCTCGCCATAGGCCTTGAGCAATTGCGGCCAACGGTTCTCGCTGAGGGTGCCGGCCTTGAAGTCATCGCGCAGGATTTCCGCCAGCAGGTTGGCGGTGTCCACCAGGGTTTCCTCGGTGGACTGGCGCACGCCCGGGCGGATTTCTTCCATCACCGTGCTGAGGACGAAATAACCGGTCAGGCCGACGAACAGGACGTAGACCAGGAAAATCCGGATTCCCAACGGCATCAGCTGTCCCCCGGGCTGTAGCTGTAGCCCAGGCCGCGATGGGTCTGGATCGGCTCGGCATCGGCCGCCACCAGGCGCAGCTTGGCCCGCAAGCTCTTGATATGGCTGTCGATGCTGCGCTCGTAGCCGGCATCCGCCGCCACCCCCAGGGCATCGAGCAACTGCTCGCGGCTGAACACGCGCTCGGGTTGTTCCAGCAGGCAATGCAGCAGGCGGAATTCATGACGGGTCAGGCTGAGCAGCTGGCCGCGGTAGCTGATCTGGAACTTGTCGGTATCGACCTGGAACGGCGAGGCCGGCGCCTCGACCACCGCCCGCGGCGCCATGCGCTTGAGGATGGCCTTGACCCTCGCGGCGACCTCGCGCGGGCTGAAGGGCTTGACCACGTAATCGTCGGCGCCGATTTCCAGGCCCACCACCCGGTCGATTTCACCGTCCCGGGCACTGAGGAACATCACCGGCACCTCGCTGAAGCGCCGCAGTTGCTTGCAGGTTTCGAAGCCGCTGATGTCCGGCAGGCCGATGTCGAGAATCAGCAGGTCCGCCGGTGTATGGCGCTGATAGTCCAGCGCCGCCTGCCCGAGATTCAGCCAGGTGGTGCTGAAACCTTCACCCTGCAGGGCAAAAATCAGCGTATCGGCAATCGCCGCTTCGTCTTCGACAATCAGGATATGAGGCATGGCATCCAAGCACGGGAGGTAAGTGCCAGAACGGTGCCGGATGCCTCATGCGCCGTCAATCAGGTCTGATCAGCAGTCGGGCTTGTCCGCGGTGTAACGCCGGGCCGGGTTCACGGCGGCGCCGAACTCGCGCAGGGCCTTGGCGCCGATCAGCAGCGGGTAGTTGAAGCTGCTGCGGTCGGTCAGGTTGACCTCGACGGTACGCTTGACGTTACCCAGGCACATTTCCAGGTCGACCACCGGACGCTTGGCCACCTGGGCCTCTTCCTTGTCTTCGTCTTCATCGGCGCGGCTCTTGATCTTGCTGATCCGCGCCACCTTGTGTTCGTAGACCTTGCCGTCGGCATCCTTGGTCGCCAGGCGGAAACGTACCCACTCCTCGCCATCACGGGTGAAGGTCTCGATGTCCTTAGCCGACAGCGAGGCGGTCAGGGCGCCGGTGTCCATCTTGGCCTTGAGGGTTTCGCCGATTTCCGGCAGTTGAATGTATTCGTAGCGCCCGTAGAGGGTCGGCTCGGCGGCCATGACCGGCAGCGCCAGCAGGGACAGGAGTGCAAGGACGGATTTCACGTGAGCAGGTTCCTTGGAAAGTGGGCAGCAGGATTTTAGACCGTGGCCGGGCAATTGGTTCGGCCCGCGAGAAAACCCGCAGCCGCCACGATCGGCGAAATTGACCGCCAGCATATCCCGGTATACGTGAAACATTCGTCAGCACATCAGGATTTGGCCTGCCCGGCGAAGGTGCTTATCATGGCGCGCCCAAAGGCTTTCAAGAGTTCCTTATGCGCCGCCTGCTCACCGGCTGTTTCGTCACCCTGCTGCTGTTGCTCAACACCCTGGTCCTGTTCGGGCCGCTGATGGTGTTCGCCCTGCTCAAGCTGGTCCTGCCAGGGCGCCTGCGCGACCGTGCGTCGAAGGCGGTGATGTGGATTGCCGAAACCTGGGCCGAAATCGACAAGCTGATCTTCGCCCTGTGCATTCCCACCCAATGGGATATCCGCGGCGGTGACGAGCTGCGGGGCGACACTTCTTATCTGGTGATCAGCAACCACCAGTCCTGGGTCGACATCCCGGCGCTGATCCAGACCCTCAACCGCCGTACTCCCTTCTTCAAGTTCTTCCTGAAGAAAGAGCTGATCTGGGTGCCCTTCCTCGGCCTCGCCTGGTGGGCCCTGGACTACCCCTTCATGAAGCGCTACAGCAAGGCGTTCCTGGTCAGGAACCCGGAGCTGCAAGGCAAGGACCTGGAAATCACCAAGGCCGCCTGCGAGCTGTTCAAGCGCCAGCCGGTCACGGTGGTCAACTACCTGGAAGGCACCCGCTTCACGCCGGCCAAGCGTGAGCAGCAGCAATCCCCTTTCAAGCAGTTGCTCAAACCGAAGGCCGGCGGCGTGGCCTTCGTGCTGGCGGCCATGGGCGAACAGCTCGACGCCATTCTCGATGTGACGGTGGTCTATCCGCAGCAGAAGATTCCCGGTTTCTGGGACCTGATCAGCGGCAACGTGCCGCGGGTGATCGTCGATATCCAGACCCGTGAGCTGGACCCGGCGTTGTGGCAGGGGGATTACGAAAACGATCCGGCGTTTCGCCAGACCGTCCAGAACTGGGTCAACCAGCTCTGGACCAAAAAGGACCAGCGCATCGACGCCTTGCGCGCCGAGCGCCGTTGATCAGCTGCCGCTGCCGACACCCCAGATCCCGCCCAGGCTGTTGAGCAGCGAACCGCCCACGCCCTGCTGACCCAGGTATTGCAGGAGCACCGGGGCGAACTGGCCGATCATGCCACTGTCCATGCCCAGGGCGCTGAACGCGCTGTTCAGGTCATTGGTGTTCTGCACGTTACCCAGCGCGCTCTCCAGACCGGCGGTCTTGCTGCCACCGCTCTGCCCGAGCAGGCCACTCAAGGCGCCCAGGCTGCCCAGCGCGTTGCCGCCCGAGAGTTTGTCCAGCCCCGGAACGCTTTTGCTCAGTTGCGAGTAGTCGGTGCTGCTCAGCTGGTTCTTCGCCAGGCCCAGCATCGCACCGGTACCGCCGATGGCCTGCTCCGGCGTGACATCCAGCTGCGAAAGGGCACTGAGCAGATTGGCGGTCTGCGAGGTTGGAGCGGCAGCGGCGGCCTTGTCGCCACCCTGCATGCTGGACACCGCATTGGCGGCATCGCTCAGGCTGAAGCCTGCGGCAAAGACCGGGCTGGCTCCCAGGGTCAGCAACGTAGCCAGTGCAACACTGCGGGAAATTTTCATCGAGACAACCTCTTGAACCAGAAAGACACCGTGACAACGGCGGGAAAACTGCGGATTTGACCGGGAAAACCGGAGCAATGTTCCGCATCGGCCCATCCATATTTAGCCGGCCCGGATATACCCGGAACCTCGCAGACGGGCAACCGTTATTCCAACGCCGATATCTGTAGCCGCTGCCGCAGGCTGCGATACCAAGAGCGACGCCCGCTTCGCGGTCGATCGCAGCCTGCGGCAGCGGCTACAGGGTGCATGGTCGGGTTTTGCTCGATCCAGGCATAAAAAAGGGCGACCCGAGGGTCGCCCTTTTTACTGCGCCAAAGCCTTAGGCCGCGCTGAACAGCTTGTGCGGGTCGATGACGAATTTCTTCGGCACGCCGGCATCGAACTCGCCGTAGCCACGCGGGGCGTCGTCCAGGCTGATGACCTGCACGCCGACCACTTCGGCGATGTTGATGCGGTCCCACATGATGGCTTGCATCAGTTGGCGGTTGTACTTCATCACCGGGGTCTGGCCGGTGTGGAAGCTGTGGGACTTGGCCCAGCCGAGGCCGAAGCGGATGCTCAGGCTGCCCATCTTGGCCGCGGCATCCACAGCGCCCGGGTCTTCGGTGACGTAGAGGCCGGGAATACCGATCTTGCCGGCAACCCGCACCACGCCCATCAACGAGTTGAGCACCGTGGCCGGCGCTTCGTGCTGGGCACCGGCATGGCCATGGCCGCGAGCCTCGAAGCCCACCGCGTCGACCGCGCAATCCACTTCCGGCTCGCCGAGCAGCGCGGCGATCTGTTCGTGCAATGGAGTATCCTTGGACAGGTCGGCGATTTCAAAACCCTGGGCCTTGGCGTGGGCCAGGCGCACCGGGTTGACGTCGCCAACGATCACCACCGCCGCGCCCAGCAGACGGGCGGACGCAGCCGCGGCCAGGCCTACCGGGCCGGCACCGGCGATGTAGACGCTGCTGCCCGGGCCAACGCCGGCCGTCACCGCGCCGTGATAGCCGGTCGGCAGGATGTCGGACAGGCAGGTCAGGTCGCGGATCTTCTCCATGGCCTTGTCGCGGTCCGGCAGCTTCAGCAGGTTGAAGTCGGCGTACGGCACCAGCACGTATTCGGCCTGGCCACCGGTCCAGTCGCCCATGTCGACGTAGCCGTAGGCACCGCCGGCGCGGGCCGGGTTGACGGTCAGGCAGACCCCGGTGTGTTGCTCCTTGCAGGAACGGCAGCGCCCGCAAGCCACGTTGAACGGCACCGAGACCAGGTCGCCGAGCTTCAGGTTCTCGACGTCGCTGCCCTTCTCCACCACCTCGCCGGTGATTTCGTGACCCAGGACCAGGCCGACCTGGGCAGTGGTACGGCCGCGCACCATGTGCTGGTCCGAACCGCAGATATTGGTGGATACCACGCGCAGGATGACGCCGTGCTCAATCTTCCTGCCGCGCGGGTCCTGCATTTTGGGATAGTCGATTTTCTGTACTTCGACCTTGCCATTGCCGAGATACACGACACCACGATTACCAGACATGCTTTCACCTCGCTGTTGTTTTTATGAAACCGCGTTGCCGGAAAAAAGGCAGCGCGTAGAGTGCTCGGGTACAGATGCTGTTTCGTTCTTCAAAATCGCTTCGCTGTAGCCGCTGCCGCAGGCTGCGATAAGTCCGGGCCACGTTGGTCGAAGGGCCTTCCAGGGCCCTCAAGAGCGGCGCCCCCTACGGGGTCGATCGCAGCCTTCGGCAGCGGCTACAGGTCATAGAACCACCGTCCGGTTGGCGTTGAGGAACACCCGCCGTTCGATGTGATAACCCACGGCCCGCGCCAGGGTCAGGCCTTCGATATCGCGCCCCTTGGCAATCAGGTCCTCGGGGTAATGACTGTGGTCCACCACTTCCACGCCCTGGGCGATGATCGGGCCCTCGTCCAGGTCGTTGTTGATGTAGTGCGCGGTGGCGCCCACCAGTTTCACGCCCTTGTTGTAGGCCTGGTGATAAGGCTTGGCGCCCTTGAAACCGGGCAGCAGGGAGTGGTGGATGTTGATCGCCTTGCCATCGAGCTTGCGGCACAGCTCCGGCGACAGCACTTGCATGTAGCGCGCAAGGATCACCAGTTCGGCGCCGGAGTCCTCGATCACCTGCCACACCTGGCGCTCCTGGGACGGCTTGTCGTTGGGGTCCAGGGGGAAGTGGTAGTACGGGATCTGGTGCCAGTCGGCCAGGGGCTTGAGGTCCGGGTGGTTGGACACCACCGCCACCACGTCCATCGCCAGTTGGCCGATGCGCTGGCGGTAGAGCAGGTCGTTGAGGCAGTGATCGGCCTTGGAGACCATGATCACCACTTTCGGCCGATGCTGCGGCGGGGTCAGTTCGACGTTCATGTCGAAAGCCCGGGCGCGCTCGGCCAGACCGTCGCGCAGGCCCTGCTCGTTGAAATTCTCGGGCTGGCGGAATTCCACGCGAATGAAAAAACGCGCCGAAAGCCGGTCATCGAAAGAATGGTGCTCGGTGACGTAGCAGCCCTGCTCGAACAGAAAGCGGGTCACCGCGTCCACCGTGCCGAGCACGCTGGGGCAGTCGGCGGTGAGAATCCAGGTATCGGGTGCGCGGCTCATGCGGGGTGACTCCTGTTCGTAAGTACACTTCTGTAGCCGCTGCCGCAGGCTGCGATAAGTCCGGGCCACGTTGGTCGAAGGACCTTCCAGCGCCCTCAAGAGCGACGCCCCCTGCGGGGTCGATCGCAGCCTGCGGCAGCGGCTACAGGGATTTGTGTTACGCCTGGACGCTGAGGCCGTATTCGGCGGCGGAATCCTGCAGCCACAACCACCAGTAATCGGAGAAGCTGCGGCGGATCACCAGTTCCCAGGTGTCTTCGCCCATGCGGCGGATCACCAGTTGCGACTTGGCGAACACAGTGCCGACGGCCTTGCCCACCGGGAAGTTGTTGGGGTGCACGTCGTAGCTGGTGGACTTCATCAGCACTTGGCGCACGTTCGGGCCGGACAGTTCGAGAATCTGCTGGCCGCCACTGACGTTGACGATCTGGATGTGCAGGTCGCCCAGCGCTTCGCGCAGTTTTTTCTCGGCGGCGAATTCTTCACCGCTCGGCACCACCAGCAACCACTCGTCCGGCCCCATCCACTGCAGGCTGGTCTCGCCCTTGGCGACCACGGTCAGGGCCACTGGCAGCTCCAGGCCCAGGGCCTTGTGCACGCCGGCAGCGAAGGCCGGGTCATGAGCGTCGCCACGGAGGGTCAGGTGGCCGAGGAGTTTCTTCTCGCGCAGGGTCACGCCTGCGTTCTTGCGGCCCTTGCCCACCAGGCTGGCGAGGTCGGCATGGTGCAGCGACGACTCGGCTTTGGCGCCAGTGGTCGGGCGCTGTTGGTAAACGTTGACTGCGGTCATAGAGCACCTGTCTTGAATTCTGTTGTGCGAAACCACCGATCCCGTAGCCGCTGCCGAAGGCTGCGACAGGCCGGGGTCGCGCCCGACTCGAAGAACCTTCCTGCGCCCTCGAAAGCGGCGCCTGCTTCGCAGTCGTACGCAGCCTGCGGCAGCGGCTACATGGATCTTTGTTAAACGTTCTGGCGATCGCCTTTCGGATCGAAGAACACCGAAGAAACGATTTCCGCCTCGATCACCGTGCCGTCGGCCAATGGCGCGAACACCCGTTCGCCCATCCGCTTCAGGCCGCCCTTGACCACACCCATGGCAAACGAATAGCCCAGGGAGTTGTGGGCATAGCTGGAGGTCACGTGACCGACCATGCTCATCGGGATCGCCTGCTTGGTGTTGAACACCAGTTGCGCGCCTTCCGGCAGCCACTGGTTCGGGTCGATCGGTTTCAGGCCCACCAGTTGCTTGCGCTGGTCGCGCACGCAGTCTTCGCGGTTCATGCCACGCCAGCCGATCCACGAGAACGGCTTGGTGCGACCGACACACCAGCCCATGTTCAAGTCGTCCGGAGTCATCGAGCCGTCGGTGTCCTGGCCGACGATGATGAAGCCCTTCTCAGCCCGCAATACGTGCATGGTTTCGGTGCCGTACGGGGTCAGGTTGTACTTCTTGCCGGCCTCGACGATCTGCTCCAGCACGCCCATGGCGTAGTCGGCCTGGACGTTGACTTCGTACGACAGCTCGCCGGTGAAGGAAATGCGGAACACCCGCGCCGGCACACCGCCCACCAGGCCTTCTTTCCAGGTCATGAACGGGAAGCCGTCCTTGTCCAGGTCGATGTCGGTGACTTCGCTGAGCAGCTTGCGGCTGTTCGGCCCGGACAGGGTCATGGTCGCCCAGTGGTCGGTGACCGAGGTGAAGTACACCTTGAGGTCCGGCCATTCGGTCTGCTGATAGATCTCCAGCCATTGCAGGACGCGCGCGGCGCCGCCCGTGGTGGTGGTCATGATGAAGTGGTTTTCGCCGACGCAGGCAGTCACGCCGTCGTCGAAGACCATGCCGTCTTCCTTGCACATCAGGCCGTAGCGCGCCTTGCCCACGTCGAGCTTGGTCCAGGCGTTGGTGTAGATGCGGTTGAGGAACTCACGGGCGTCCGGGCCCTGGATATCGATCTTGCCCAGGGTCGAGGCGTCGAGCAGGCCGACGCTGTCGCGCACCGCCTTGCACTCGCGCTTGACCGCGGCATGCAGGTCTTCGCCATTCTTCGGGAAGTACCAGGGGCGCTTCCACTGGCCGACGTCCTCGAACTCGGCGCCGTTCTTCACGTGCCACGCATGCAGCGCGGTGAAACGCACCGGCTCGAAGATGTGCCCGCAGTGACGACCGGCCACCGCGCCGAAAGTCACCGGCGTGTAGTTCGGACGGAACATGGTGGTGCCCATCTGCGGGATGCTCACGTTCAGCGAACGGGCCGCGATGGCCAGGCCGTTGACGTTGCCGAGCTTGCCCTGGTCGGTACCGAAGCCCAGTGCGGTGTAGCGCTTGACGTGCTCGACCGACTCGAAGCCCTCGCGGGTCGCCAGTTCGATGGCGGCGGCGGTGACGTCGTTCTGCAGGTCGACGAATTGCTTGGGTGCCCGCGCGGTGCCTTTCTCATGGGGCACCTGGAACAGCGCCAGGGTCGGTTCTTCCAGACGACTCAGGGCCTTGGGCAGTACCGCTTCCACGGCCTTGAAACCCGCTTCGCTGGCGGCGCGCACGCCCCCTTCGAAACCGTCGGCCAGGGAATCGCCGAGGCTGTAGACGCCGTTGATGCCACCGACGCACACGCGTTTCTGCGGTGCTTCGCCCGGTACGAAACCGAGGATGTCTTCACGCCAGATCGGCTTGCCGCCCAGGTGCGAAGCCAGGTGCACCACCGGGCTGTAGCCGCCGGAGCTGGCAATCAGGTCGCAGTCCAGCCACTCGCCTGGGCTGGTGACCTTGTGGGCCTTGACGTCGATCGCCGCGACGCGGGCGCCGGTCACATGCTTGCTGCCACGGGCTTCGATCACCGCACTGGAAGTGAGGATGCGAATGCCCTTGGCGCGGGCTTCTTCCACCAGCGCGCCGCGTGGGTTGTGACGGGCATCGGCGATGGCCACCACTTGCAGGCTGGCATCGAGCCAGTCCAGGGCCACACGGTAGGCGTGGTCGTTGTTGGTGCTCAGCACCAGCTTCTTGCCCGGTGCCACGCCGTAGCGGCGCACGTAGACCGAGACCGCGCCGGCCAGCATGTTGCCCGGCACGTCGTTGTTGCCGTAGACCAGCGGACGCTCGCAGGCGCCGGTGGCCAGCACCACGCGCTTGGCACGCACCCGGTGGATGCGCTGGCGCACCTGGCCGATTGGCGCGCGGTCGCCGAGGTGGTCGGTCAGGCGCTCGTGAATGGTCAGGAAGTTATGGTCGTGGTAGCCGTTCACGGTAGCCCGTGGCAGCAGGGTCACGTCCGGCAGCGACTTCAGCTCGGCGACCACGGTGGCGATCCACTCGGCCGCCGGCTTGCCGTCCAGGCTTTCGCGGCTGTCCAGCAGGCTGCCGCCGAATTCTTCCTGCTCGTCGGCGAGGATCACCCGCGCACCGCTGCGCGCAGCCGCCAGGGCCGCGGCCAGGCCGGCGGGGCCGGCACCGACGATCAGCACGTCGCAGTGCTGGTTCATGTAGTCGTAGGTGTCCGGATCGTTCTCGGTCGGCGAGCGACCCAGGCCCGCGGCCTTGCGGATGTACTTCTCGTAGGTCATCCAGAACGATTGCGGGTACATGAAGGTTTTGTAGTAGAAGCCCGGTGGCATCAGCTTGCCGCCGACCTTGCCGAGAATCCCCATCATGTCGTTGTTGACGCTCGGCCAGCCGTTGGTGCTGGTGGCGACCAGGCCCTGGTACAGCGCCTGTTGGGTGGCGCGCACGTTGGGGATCTGGGTGGCTTCGGTGGCGCCGATCTGCAGCACCGCGTTCGGCTCTTCGGCACCGGCGGCGAAGATCCCGCGCGGCCGGGAATACTTGAAGCTGCGACCGATGATGTCCACGCCGTTGGCCAGCAGGGCGGCGGCCAGGGTGTCGCCTTCGAAGCCTTTGTAGGTCTGGCCGTTGAAGGTGAAGCTGAGGACTTTGTTGCGGTCGATGCGTCCGCCGTTGGACAGGCGATTGGACTGGCTCATACCTTCTCTCCCAGAGCCTGCGTGGCCGCTTTCGGGCTATCGGTCTTGTCGGTGAATTGCGGCTTGGTACCGATCTTGTAGGTTTCGAGAATCTCGTAGGTCACGGTGTCGCGGGTGGCGTTGAAGTACTGACGGCAGCCGGCAGCATGGATCCACAGCTCGTGGTGCAGGCCGCGAGGGTTGTCGCGGAAGAACATGTAGTCGCCCCACTCCTCGTCGGTGCAGTTGTTCGGGTCCAGTGGACGCGGGATATGCGCCTGGCCGGACGAATGGAATTCCTCTTCGGAGCGCAGTTCGCCGCAGTGAGGACAGAAGATGTGCAACATAGGGATTTCTCCTGTTAGTGGGCGACAGCTGCAGCGCCGTGTTCGTCGATCAGCGCACCGTTGTGGAAACGGTCGATGGAGAAAGGTGCGGCCAGCGGGTGCATTTCACCCTTGGCCAGGCTCGCGGCGAATACGTTGCCCGAGCCAGGTGTTGCCTTGAAGCCACCGGTACCCCAACCGCAGTTGAAGAACATGTTCGGCACCGGGGTCTTGGAGATGATCGGGCAGGCGTCCGGGGTGGTGTCGACGATGCCGCCCCATTGGCGGTTCATGCGCACCCGCGAAAGGATCGGGAACATCTCGACGATGGCCTGGATGGTGTGCTCGATCACCGGGTACGAACCGCGCTGGCCGTAGCCGACCCAGCCGTCGATACCGGCGCCGATCACCAGGTCGCCCTTGTCGGACTGGCTGATGTAACCGTGCACCGCGTTGGACATGATCACGCTGTCGATGATCGGCTTGATCGGCTCGGACACCAGCGCTTGCAGCGGGTGCGATTCGATCGGCAGGCGAAAGCCGGCGAGCTTGGCCATGTGCCCGGAGTTACCGGCGGTGACCACGCCGACGCGCTTGGCGCCGATGAAGCCCTTGTTGGTTTCCACGCCGATGCACACACCGTTTTCCTTGCGGAAGCCGATCACTTCGGTCTGCTGGATCAGGTCCACGCCCAGGGCGTCGGCGGCGCGGGCGAAGCCCCAGGCCACGGCGTCGTGACGGGCCACGCCGCCACGGCGCTGGACGGTAGCGCCCAGCACCGGGTAGCGAGTGTTCTTGGAGCAGTCCAGGTACGGAATCTCGTCCGCCACCTGCTTGGCGTTGAGCAGCTCGCCGTCCACGCCGTTGAGGCGGTTGGCGCTGACCCGACGCTCGGAATCACGGATGTCCTGCAGGGTGTGGCACAGGTTGTAGACGCCGCGCTGGGAGAACATCACGTTGTAGTTGAGGTCCTGGGACAGGCCTTCCCACAGTTTCATCGCGTGTTCGTACAGGTGCGCCGACTCGTCCCACAAGTAGTTGGAACGCACGATGGTGGTGTTGCGCGCGGTGTTACCGCCGCCCAGCCAGCCTTTCTCGACCACGGCGACGTTGGTGATGCCGTGCTCCTTGGCCAGGTAGTAGGCGGTCGCCAGGCCATGCCCGCCACCGCCGACGATGACCACGTCGTAGACCTTTTTCGGGGTCGGCGTGCGCCACATGCGCTGCCAGTTTTCATGGTGGCTGAGGGAGTGCTTGAAGAGGCCGAAGCCCGAGTAGCGTTGCATAGTCATTTACTCCAAAACCGCACTCAGCGATAAACCGGGAAGTCCGCGCACAGGGCCGATACCTGACGAGCGACATTGGCCTCGACATCGGCATCGCCGAGGTGGTCGAGGATGTCGCAGATCCAGCCGGCCAGCTCCACGCACTGGGTAACCTTGAAGCCGCGGGTGGTCACCGCCGGGGTGCCGATACGCAGGCCGGAGGTCACGAACGGCGACTGTGGATCGTTCGGCACGGCGTTCTTGTTCACGGTGATGTGGGCGCGACCCAGGGCGGCGTCCGCCTCCTTGCCGGTGAGGCCCTGACGGATCAGGCTGACCAGGAACAGGTGGTTGTCGGTGCCGCCGGACACTACATCGTAGCCGCGTTTGATAAATACGCCGGCCATGGCCTGGGCGTTGTCGATCACTTGCTGCTGGTAGGCCTTGAAGCCAGGCTCCAGCGCTTCCTTGAAGCACACTGCCTTGCCGGCGATCACGTGCATCAGCGGGCCGCCCTGGGCGCCCGGGAAGACCGCGGCGTTGAGCTTCTTCTCGATTTCTTCGTTGGCCTTGGCCAGGATCAGGCCGCCCCGCGGACCGCGCAGGGTCTTGTGGGTGGTGGTGGTGACCACGTCGGCGTAAGGCAGCGGGTTCGGGTACAGGCCAGCGGCGACCAGGCCGGCAACGTGGGCCATGTCGACGAACAGCAGCGCGCCGACCTTATCGGCGATCTGGCGGAAGCGCGGGAAGTCGAGGGTCTTGGAGTAGGCCGAGAAGCCGGCGACGATCATCTTCGGCTTGCACTCGACGGCCAGGCGCTCGACTTCGTCGTAGTCGATCAGTCCGGTGTTGGTGTCGATGCCGTACTGCACGGCGTTGTACAGCTTGCCCGAGGACGACACCTTGGCGCCGTGGGTCAGGTGGCCGCCATGGGCCAGGCTCATGCCCAGGATGGTGTCGCCGGCTTGCAGCAGGGCCAGGTACACGGCGCTGTTGGCCGAGGAACCGGAGTGCGGCTGGACGTTGGCGTAGTCGGCGCCGAACAGTTGCTTGGCGCGCTCGATGGCTAGGGCCTCGACCTTGTCCACGTGCTCGCAGCCGCCGTAGTAGCGCTTGCCCGGATAACCTTCGGCGTACTTGTTGGTCAGGCCGCTGCCTTGCGCTTGCATCACGCGCTTGCTGGTGTAGTTCTCCGACGCGATCAGCTCGATGTGATCTTCCTGACGTTGCTCCTCGGCATTCATGGCCGCCAGCAGTGCATCGTCATAACCCTGGATTTGGTCTTGCTTGCTGAACATCGCGTCTCTCCCAGCGGCGGCGGTGCGCCTTTCGTCTCGGTGAGGCACGTACCCTGCGGTAGTGCCCTTTGGATGCGATGGTATGACCGGCGCTGACCGGCCAAATGCCTATGGACGCCACGCAAAGGTGCGTTTACGACATAGCCTGGCGCAGAGAGACAAATGCTTGCGGGCGCCGCGCGCCGAAGGCTCTATGTCGGTGGCTTACCCGCGCCCGCCAGCCCCCGCCACCGACCAGTGGCGCGACAAGTTTCGGGTTGGCGTGTCGCCTCTGTAGCCGCTGCCGAGCCTGCGAGGCTGCGCTCGAGGACGCAGTCCTCGCAAAACCTGAGCACGCGATATGCCTGGAAGAACAGGTTGCCTGGTTTTACGACCGCTTCGCGGCCGAGCGCAGCCTCGCCAGCTCGGCAGCGGCTACAGGGCGTTCGCAGCGACAACACTCACCGTCAGGCCAGCAGGTTGCGCAGCATCAGCAGCAGGAGGAAATGCCCGGGATACAGCAGATAGGCCCAGCGCCGCATCGGTGGCGGCGAAAAACCGCGCATCCGGCGCAGGATCGCCAGCCCCAGCCACGGCGCCAGCACGCAGGCGAACAGCGCCCAGGCGGCCACCTGATTACCCAGTCGCGCCGCCGGCAGCAGGCTTTGCCACTGGTTGGCCGCCAGGCACAGCAGCCCCGGCAGCAGCGCCCAGTACCAGCGGCGCTGGAGCACCAGCAACATCGCCAGCGGCAGCAAGACGCCGAACAGGCCGAACATCAGGTACCGGTCGAACAGCCCGCCGAGCAAGGCCGCGCCGATCCCCAGCCACAGCACCAGCCCGCCGCGACGCTGCCAGGCGCGGGCCACCAACAGGCCCAGGGCCAGGGTCGGCAGCACATTCAGGGTGTCGGGGCCGGGAATGTACAGCCGGTACGGCACCTCGCTGAGCAGGCTGAACAACAGCAGCCAGCCCAGGTAACGCCATTGCCCCGCGCCCTCGCGACCCACCGCGCCGGCCCGCGCCACATTGGCCGCCAGCGCCAGGCAGAACCAGGGAAATGCCAGGCGCCCGGGCACATACAGCAGATCGAGGCTCCAGCCGACGTAGCGCAGGTGATCGAGCAGCATGCTCAGCAGCGCCAGCCACTTGAGCAGGTCCAGGGCGCCATCGCGCCGGGCGGCCAGCGGCGTCAGCAGCGGGTCTGGCATATATCCTCATGGCCTGTGCATTTTTCACCCATAAACAGAGCGTGTGCTCCCCCCTCAATCTTGGGTAAAGTGGCGCTCCACCGATCTCTGCGGGGCCTGCGCTGTCCTGCCGGCCCAGACCTCGTTGCGGACGCTTTACCCAAGGGCTCCTTACCCAGGAGCGCCTTATCCGGAGCCCTTTATCGAAGGACTCCCCTCTCGGACCCTTAGCACGGAAGACGGCCATGACCGACAAGAGCCAACAATTCGCCAGCGACAACTATTCCGGCATTTGCCCCGAGGCCTGGGCGGCCATGGACCAGGCCAACCGCGGCCACGAACGCGCCTATGGCGACGACCAGTGGACCGCGCGCGCCGCCGATTATTTCCGCAAGCTGTTCGAGACCAACTGCGAGGTGTTCTTCGCCTTCAACGGCACCGCCGCCAACTCCCTGGCCCTGTCGTCGCTGTGCCAGAGTTACCACAGCGTCATCTGCTCGGAAACCGCTCACGTCGAAACCGACGAATGCGGCGCGCCGGAATTCTTCTCCAACGGTTCCAAGCTGCTGATCGCCGGCACCGAGAACGGCAAGCTGACCCCGGACTCGATCCGCGACATCGCCCTCAAGCGCCAGGACATCCACTACCCCAAGCCACGGGTGGTGACCCTGACCCAGGCCACCGAGGTCGGCAGCGTCTATACCCCGGAAGAAATCCGCGCCATCAGCGCCACCTGCAAGGAGCTGGGGCTGAACCTGCACATGGACGGCGCGCGCTTCTCCAACGCCTGCGCCTTCCTTGGCTGCTCGCCCGCCGACCTGACCTGGAAAGCCGGGGTCGACGTGCTGTGCTTCGGCGGTACGAAAAACGGCATGGCGGTGGGCGAGGCGATTCTGTTCTTCAACCACAAGCTGGCCGAAGACTTCGACTACCGCTGCAAGCAGGCCGGCCAGCTGGCCTCGAAGATGCGCTTCCTGTCGGCGCCCTGGGTCGGCCTGCTGGAAAACGACGCCTGGCTCAAATACGCCCGCCACGCCAACCATTGCGCGCAATTGCTGGCCGAGCTGGTGGCGGACATTCCAGGGGTGGAGCTGATGTTCCCGGTGCAGGCCAACGGCGTGTTCCTGCAACTCTCGGAACCGGCCATCGCCGCACTGACCGCCAAGGGCTGGCGCTTCTACACCTTCATCGGTAAAGGCGGCGCGCGCTTCATGTGCTCGTGGGACACCGAAGAAGCGCGGGTCCGCGAACTGGCCGCGGACATTCGCCAGGTCATGGCCGGCTGAATGCCCTCGTCGGCCTGCCGCCTCCTGTCGAGATCGGGAGCGGTGGGCCGGCACTGCGTGACATCAGTTCACAAATTCCTGAACTGATTATTTCCCTCCACTGATTCAACATCACAGGCGTATATCCGAGACTCCGGGGTCAATTTATAAAAACAAGGCACTGCCCCATGACCAGCCTGCCCGCGGCAACGGAAAAAGCCCCGTCCCCCAGCCTCAAGATCGAAACCCGCTCCATCGACTACGTGCCGCGCCACGAGCGCCACGGCAAGGTCTGGCACCAGGGCCCGTTCTGGTTCACCGGCAACTTCGTCCTGACCACCATGGTCACCGGCTTCACCGGCGCCGCCCTCGGCCTGAGCCTGCACTACTCGATCCTGGCCATCGTCCTCGGCGTGTGCCTGGGCACCTTCTGCATGGCCTTCCACGCCAACCAGGGGCCACGCATGGGCCTGCCGCAGATGATCCAGTCGCGGGCGCAATTCGGCCTGCGCGGGGCCATCGTGCCCTTTACCGCGGTGGTCTTCGTCTACATCGGCTTCAACGTGTTCAACGTGATCCTCGCCACCGACGCCATCAACACCGTGGTGCCTGGCGCGCGGGCGCCCTGGTACAGCCTGATGATCATCCTCGCGGTGATCATCGCTGTGGTCGGGCATGACCTGCTGCACGCCGTGCAGCGCTGGCTGACCTACATCATGATCAGCGTGCTCACCGTGCTGACCATCAGCGCGCTGATGACCCTGCAGGCCGACGCCGCCGTGGCCGACGCGCACTTCTCCTGGTCGGCGTTCCTGATCCAGCTGTCGGCGGCCGCCGGCTACCAGATCAGCTACTCGGTGTATGTCTCGGACTATTCGCGCTACCTGCCGCACAAGACCTCGTCGCGCCAGGTGATTTTCTGGACCTACCTGGGCGCCGCGGGCTCGGCGCTGTGGCTGATGTCCCTGGGTGCCTTCCTCGCGTCCGCCCTGCCGTCCCCGGACGCCATCGGCAGCGTTCGCGAAGTCGGCAACCAGATGATCCCGGGCTTCGGCACCTTTACCGTGCTGATCGCCGTGCCCGCCTTGGTCGGCATCATGGCGGTCAACTGCTACGGCGCGATGCTCACCGGCATCAGCGCCATCGACGGCTTCCTGCAGATCCAGCCGAACCTCAAGAGCCGGGTGGTGGGCATCGCCCTGGTGGCGGTGGTGATCTTCCTGATCGCCATGAACATTCCCGACAGCTACCTGGCGAGCTTCAACACCTTCGTGCTGCTGATGCTGTATTTCCTGGTGCCCTGGACCGCGGTCAACCTGGCGGACTTCTACGTGGTGCGCAAAGGTCACTACGCCATCAGCGACATCTTCAACCCGGCCGGCATCTATGGCCGCTGGGCCATGCCCGGGCTCATCGCCTATTTCCTCGGCCTGGTCGCGATGATTCCGTTCATGTCCCTGAGCTTCTACCAGGGCCCGGCGGCCCGGGCGCTGGAGGGCGCGGACATTGCCTTTGTCATCGGCCTGGCCGTGGCCGGCGTGGCCTACTGGGCGCTGACCCGTGGCCTGGACCTGGACGCCGAGCGCCTGGCGATCCAGGCCAGCGAACGCCAACTGGAAGGAGCCGGCCAATGACTGGATTGCCCACCCTGAAAGTCGCCTGCCAGCAGATCGCCCCACGGGTGGGCGAGCTCGACTACAACCGCGAGCTGGGCCAGCGGGCCATTCGCCAGGCCGCTGCCCAGGGCGCCCAGGTGGTGGTGCTGCCGGAACTGGTGCAAAGCGGTTACGTGTTCACCGATCGGCAGGAGGCGCTGGCGCTGTCCGAGGCCCTCGACGGGCCGACGCTGACCCTGTGGAAGGCCCTGGCCGCAGAGCTGCAGGTGGTGATCGTCGGCGGTTTCTGCGAGCGCCTGAATGCCGGGCAGGTGGCCAACAGCGCCGCGCTGGTCGAGCCCGAAGGACGGGTGACGGTGTATCGCAAGGCCCATCTGTGGGACCGGGAAAAGCGGGTATTCACCGTGGGCGAACAGCCGCCACCGGTGGTCGAAACCCGTTTTGGCGCGATCGCGATGCTGATCTGCTACGACCTGGAGTTCCCGGAATGGGTGCGCCTGCCCGCGCTGGCCGGCGCCGCCCTGCTCTGCGCCCCGGTCAACTGGCCGGACGGGCCACGCCCGGCGGGCGAACGCCCGGCGGAAATGGTCCGGGTCCAGGCCAACGCCGCGGTCAACCGCATGTTCATCGCTGCTTGCGACCGCTGCGGCGACGAGCGTGGTGTGGCCTGGGTCGGCGGCTCGCTGATCGTCGACGCCGACGGTTATCCGCTGGCCGGCAGCGCCCGTCATCCCCAGCAGCAACTGCTGCTGGCGGAGCTGCCCCTGGCGGACGCCCGGCACAAGCACATCAGCGCCCACAACCACGTGCATCTGGACCGCCGCCCGGCGTTGTACTGAGCCCTCTCCCGGCCGCAGGCAACGCCCTCGGCCCTTCGCCTTTTCGCCCCTGATCCGCGCGCGCCGCCAGACATGAACTAGATTGTCTGGCGAGCCGCTGTACCCGCTCGGATAACGACAATAATCAGGAGCGCATCCATGTCCTTACAAGGCAAGACCCTGTTCATCACCGGCGCCAGTCGTGGCATCGGCCGTGAAATCGCCCTGCGGGCGGCGCGGGACGGGGCCAATATCGTGATCGCGGCGAAAAGCGCCGACCCTCATCCCAAGCTGCCCGGCACCATCTTCAGCGTGGCCCGCGAGGTCGAGGCGGCGGGCGGCAAGGCCCTGGCGTTGCAGGTGGACGTGCGTGACGAAGAGACGGTGCGCCAGGCCCTGGCCAAGGCCGCCGAGCAGTTCGGCGGCATCGATGCGCTGGTCAACAATGCCGGGGCGATCAAGCTGACCGGGGTGCAGCACATCGAGCTCAAGCGCTTCGACCTGATGCACCAGATCAACACCCGCGCCGTGCTGCTGTGCAGCCAGGCGGCCCTGCCCTACCTGAAAACCAGCGGTGGGCACATCCTCAACCTGTCGCCGCCGCTGAATCTGGCGAGCAAATGGTTCGCCCAGTACAGCCCCTACACCGTGACCAAGTACGGCATGAGCATGCTGACCCTGGGCATGAGCGAGGAATTCAAGAACTACGGCATCAGCGTCAACTCGCTGTGGCCGCAGACCATGATCGCCACCGCCGCCATCGAGTTCCAGCTGGGTTCGCGCGAGTCGTTCAAACATGCGCGCACGCCGGCAATCATGGCCGACGCGGCCCACGCGATCCTTTCCAGCAGCCAGCGCCGCATCACCGGGCGCTTGCTGATCGACGAAGAAATACTGCGCGAACAGGGGGTGAGCGACTTCGCCCATTACCGCTTCGATCCCGACAGCAGCGAAACGCTGATGACGGATCTGTTTATCGATTGAGCGAGCGGATCAATCTGTAGCCGCTGCCGAGCCCGCGAGGCTGCGAGCGAGGTGGGCGGCATTCCGACGCAGTCCTCGCAAAACCTGAACACGCGCTGTTCCAGAAAGAACGGGCTGTACGGTTTTACGACTGCTTCGCAGTCGATCGCAGCCTCGTACCTCGGCAGCGGCTACGGGTTACCGGTCCGCCGCTCAATACTCGACCCGCACATCCCCCTTCGGCACGCTGCAGCAGGACAGGATGTAGCCTTCGGCTTCGTCTTCCTCGGTGATCCCACCGTTGTGGTCCATCTCCACTTCACCGCCCAGCTTGAGCACCTTGCAGGTGCCGCAGATGCCCATACCGCAGGCTTTGGGGATCATCAGGCCGAGCTTGGCCGCGGCGGCGTGGACGGTCTCGCCCGGCGCCACGCGGATGCTCTTGCCAGACGCGGTGAACTCCACCTGGTGCAGGTCGGCGACGTCGATTTCCGGCGCCTCGGCGGCCTGCTCGGCCTGTTCCACGGCGTCGGCACGGGCTTCCGCCGGCGTCGCGCCGAAGGATTCCTCGTGGTAGCGCGACATGTCGAAGCCGCTGGCTTCGAGCAGGCGCTTGACCGCGTTCATGTACGGCGTCGGGCCGCAGCAGAACACCTCGCGCTCGAGGAAGTCCGGCGCCATCAGCTCCAGCATCTTGTGGTTCAGGTAGCCGCGATAACCGGCCCAGGGCTCGCCCAGGCCATGTTTCTCGCAAATCAGGTGCAGGCTGAAGTTGTCGATCCGCGACGCCATGTGCTCCAGCTCGCGGTGATAGATGATGTCCTTCGGCGAACGGGCGCTGTGGATAAACACCATGTCGACATTGCCGTTGGTGTCGTAGAACCAGCGCGCCATGGACATCACCGGCGTGATGCCGACGCCGCCGCTGAGGTAGAGAACTTTCGGGCTCGGGAAGTCGATGGCGTTGAACAGCCCCACCGGCCCGTGCACCGCCAGTTCCTGGCCTTCGTGCAAGGTGTCGTGCAGCCAGTTGGAAACCTTGCCGCCCGGGACGCGCTTGATGGTCACCGAGAAACTGTATGGCACCGAGGGCGAGCTGGAAATGGTGTAGGAACGCATGATCGGCTGGCCTTCGATCTCCAGCTCCAGGGTGACGAACTGCCCCGGCTTGAAGAAGAACATGATCGGCTGGTCGGCCATGAAACAGAAGGTGCGCACGTCCCAGGTTTCCTGGATGACTTTGACGCAACGGACGATGTGTCGGCCATTGGCCCAGGTCTGGGTGGTTACCGGGTTCAGGAAGTTGTTGGACATGCTGATCTCCACGGCCGACTGCCGGCCTTTATGGTGGCGATTGTGCGCAGGCCCATAAACGCCCATTTACCTATCTGCGACATTCACATACTTATCGCGACCAGCCCCCAACCACCGGGGCTTGCGCGTCGGGAACAGATTGGGCCATGTCGCCCATGGATAAGGTTCCGGGCCGCGCCGGCCCCACACTCGCCTCAACTGAGAACCGCTGATTTTTCAGCCTTGCGTCGTAACCGTGGCCGGTGTGACGGGCTTGTGCGGAGCAAGCCCGTTACACCGGCCACACTGCCACTTTCGCCGGCCACACAGATGGCCATGAGGACCAAAACGATGGACGTCACCGCAACCCTGAGCCTGGGCGATCCGCTGGAACCCGCACGCAAGGCCACCGCGCAAATGCTCCAAGAACGCGAGCGGACCTTTTCCCTGCCGCAGCCGTTCTACTGCGACGAGCGCCTGTTCGATATCGACATGCAGGAGATCTTCCAGAAGGAATGGCTGATCGCCGGCATGACCTGCGAGATTCCGACCAAGGGCAACTACATGACCCTGCAGGTCGGCAAGAACCCGATCATCGTGATCCGTGGCGCCGACGGCGTGGTCCATGCCTTCCACAACGTCTGCCGCCACCGCGGTTCGCGCTTGTGCACCAGCGACAAGGGCAAGGTCGCCAAGCTGGTCTGCCACTACCACCAGTGGACCTACGAGCTGGACGGTCGCCTGCTGTTCGCCGGCACCGAGATGGGCGCCGACTTCGACATGAAGCAATACGGCCTCAAGCCAGTGAACGTGAAGACCGCCGGTGGCTACATCTTCATCTCGCTGGCCGAGAACCCGCCGGCCATCGATGACTTCCTGGCGACCCTGACGCACTACATGGAACCCTACGACATGGAGAACACCAAGGTGGCGGTGCAAACCACCTTGATGGAAAAGGCCAACTGGAAGCTGGTGCTGGAAAACAACCGCGAGTGCTACCACTGCGGCGGTTCGCACCCGGAACTGCTGAAGACCCTGCTGGAGTGGGACGACGTCACCGACCCGCGTGCTGACCAGGCGTTCAAGGACCACGTGGCCGCCTCCGCTGCCGCCTGGGAAGCCGAGAAGATCCCTTATGCCCACGCCAGCTTCGGCCTGCGCAACCGCATCGTGCGCATGCCGCTGCTCAAGGGCACCGTGTCCATGACCATGGACGGCAAGCAGGGCTGCGCCAAGCTGATGGGCCGGATCAAGAACCCCGATCTGGGCTCGATGCGCATCCTGCACCTGCCGCACTCGTGGAACCACTGCATGGGCGACCACATCATCGTGTTCACCGTGTGGCCGATCAGCGCCCAGGAAACCATGGTCACCACCAAGTGGCTGGTGCACAAGGACGCGGTCGAAGGCGTGGACTACGACGTCGCGCGCATGCGCCAGGTGTGGGACGCCACCAACGACCAGGACCGTCGCCTGGCCGAAGAGAACCAGCGCGGCATCAACTCCACCGCCTACCAGCCAGGCCCGTACTCCAAGACCTACGAGTTCGGCGTGGTCAACTTCGTGGACTGGTACAGCGAGCGCATGCTGAGCAACCTCGGCGCCGAACCGGCTCCGTACCTCAAGGGCGTGCCGGTTCACGGCTGATCCCGGGCTGGGCTTCTGTAGGAGCGAGGCTTGCCCGCGAAGGCCGCGACACGGTGTACCCGAACCACCGCGTTAGCGTTCATCGCGAGCAAGCTTCGCTCCTACAGGGGCAAGCTTGCTGTACGTTTTTTGATCGGAATCCCTCCCGGCCATGGCCGACAAGGCTCCCAGCCTTCCGCGAACAAGTTATCCACACCTCCACCCACAGCAAATGTGGGCAACTCGGCTTTCAGCCGGCGGATCCACTGGCAGAACCTGAAGAAAATCCGTGACTTATCCGGAAAGGCCTTTTTCACAAGACTTTGTTCATTTTTTGAACAGCGCTCTGTAAGCCACGTTTTTAAAGGCCCGCAGATGAAGGCGAACACCTTATCCACAGAAGCGCCAACAGACTTTGGGGGCAACTTTGCGGCCAAGGGCCGCGAGCTGTGGAAAACCGCCGAATAGCACGAAATATCGAGGCTTCAGTGCCGCCGGCGGGGCAAAACTTCGGATTTGCCTGTTTTTTGACCAGACCTCTGCAGACCACTGTTTATAAGGCCCTCAGCGGATAGCGAACATCTTATCCACAAAGAGGCCAACAGACTTTGGGGGCAACTCGGCAGCGGCAGAGGACCGAGGGAATTCCTTATCCACAGAAAAACCTTCGGAAAAACCTCGACTTAGCTTGATCGTTTTTCGTACAACGCGCTGTAGCGCTTGATTGGCGAGGCTTGCAGAGAGGGACGAACATCTTATCCACAGAGGCGCGCACAGGGATTGTGGGTAACAGTGGATACAGGAGGGAAATCAGTCACAAGCAAGCCACGCCCCTGCAGGAGCGAAGCTTGCTCGCGATAACGATAGTGCGACAGGCCTGGCCCTAACGGACCACGCCTTCTTCGATCAGCAGCTTGAGGATGGCCTCGGCCCCGGCTTCGGCGCTGACGCCCTTGAGCACCTGGCCGCCACCGCCGCTGGCCTTGGCGGTCGCGGCTTTCATGCGGTCGGCGCCGCTCTTGGCCTTGATCACTTTCAGACGCTTGGGCCGCGGTTTGGCCGGTTGCAGGGTGGCGCTGGTGAATAACTCATCGTCGAGCACTTCCACCTGCCGCGCCTGCAGCAGCCCACGCCGGGCCGGGCCGTAGGCGCTCTGCCGTGGCTTGGGCGCGGCGTTATCCACAGTGGCGAGGAACGGCAGGCGCACCTTCAGCCGACGGCGCTGGCCGCGCGGCAGGGCCTGCAGCACCAGGGCCACGCCACTGTCGATGGATTCCACCTGGGCCAGACCCACCACCAGTGGCCAACCGAGGTTTTCCGCCAGCAGGAACGGCAGCATGCCCGAGCCTTCGCCGGTTTCCGCCTGGCTGCCGGTCAGCACCACTTGCGCCCCGGCATCGCGCAGATAATCGGTCAGCGCCGGCAGCGCATCGGCACCGGCCGACTGCTCCAGCACGTGCATCTGTTCCAGGCCCATGCCCAGGTACGCGCGCAGGGCCGGCTCGGCAATATCGCCGGCGTGCAGCACCTGCAGCCTGTCCCCGGCCAGTTGCAGCCCCAGCTCGACCGCCCGCGCATCCTGCTCGGCGCGCCGGGGCCGGCCGGAAGTCGGGTGGGCGCCGATGGACACCAGGCTGATCACATTGGTACTCATAAGCTCTGTCCTTCCCTTAAGCCGCATCGCGCTTGGCGCCGTTGCGGTAGGCCTCTACCGCCGCGATCAAGGCTTGAAGCAGCTCGGCGCTTTCGCCAATCACCGACAGGTCGGCGCGTTTGATCATGTCGCAGCCCGGATCGAGGTTGATCGCCACCACCTTGTCGCAGGCACCGATGCCCTGCAGGTGCTGGATCGCCCCGGAAATCCCCACCGCCACGTACACCCGGGCGGTAACCCAGGTGCCCGAGGCGCCGACCTGACGGTCGCGGGCCATGAAGCCATCGTCCACCGCCACCCGCGACGCGCCTTCGGTGGCGCCCAGGGCCGCGGCGGTTTTGTGGAACAGCTCCCAGTCCTTGACCCCGTTGCCGCCGGAGAAAATGAATTCGGCCTCGGCCATGGGAATCGCCGCCGGGTCCACCGCCACCGCGCCCAGGTCCTCGATTCGCGCCAGGCTGCGCGCCACCGTTGTGGATAACTCCACCGGCAGGGCTTCGTGGCGGGTTTCACTGACCGGCTCCGCGCATTCGGCAGCGGCCAGGATCAAGCGCGCCAACGGTCGCGCCAGGTCCTGCAAGCCGGCACCGGCGCGGCCGATGCATTGCGCGTCCTTGACCTGCCAAACCCGCGTGGCCGGGCGTTCGCCCAGGGCCGCGGCAAAACGCCGGCCCAGTTCGCCGCCACCGGTGCGGCTGTCGGGCAGCAACCAGTGGCGTGGGCTGAACTGGTTATCCACAGCCCGCAGGCCCTGGACTCGCTGTTCCGGTGCATAACCGCTGAATTCGTTGCCTTCGAGCACCAGCAGACGGTCGACGCCGGCCGTGGCGAAGGCGTTTTCCTTGTGCTCGCCAAACACCACCGCCAGCACCGCGCCGTCCTTGCCGGCCAGCTGGTGGGCCAGGCCCAGCAGGTCGCGGTCGTGGCTGCTCAGGCGGCCGCCGACCATGTCCGGCACCACGCTGATGTAGAACGCCGGCTGCGCCACCTGATGCAGCGGCAGCTGGACTTCGACCGCGGCGCTGCGCTTGACCGCCCCGCCCTGCTGGGCGCCGCTGCGGTCGATGCGCTTGATACCGTTGGGGCCGATGAAACCGATCCCGTGGGGGTTCTTGCGGATGATGCCGTTGGGCCCCATCCAGCTGTGCTGCGCCGGCTGCATGGCCGCGTGCAGCGGGTGCAGGCGGTTACGGGCGATCCATTCGGCCCGCGGATCGCGGCGGATAATGTCGCTCATCAGTGGGCCTCCGCAGGTTCACGTTTGGCCGGGGTCACCGGCTTGCCAGGCGCGGCGTCTTCGAGCAAGGCGTCGGCCACCAGTTCGGCGATGTCCTTGATCAACGGTCGCGGCTCGACCACGCCTTCGAGCATCGCGGTGCATTGTGGACAACCCACGGCCACCAGCTCGGCGCCGGTTTCGCGGATGTCGTCCATGCGCATGTCGGGGATCCGCTGCTTGCCCGGGATGTCGGTGATCGGCGCGCCGCCGCCACCGCCGCAGCAGCGCGAGCGGAAACCGGAGCGTTGCATTTCCTTGACCTCGATCCCCAGCGCCCGCAGCACTTCGCGCGGTGCTTCGTACTCGCCGTTGTAGCGGCCCAGGTAGCACGGGTCGTGATAGGTCACGCTGTTGCCTTTGTGCTGGCCCAGATTCAGGGCGCCGCCGGCGATCAGCTCGGCCATGTAGGTGCTGTGGTGCTGCACCACGTACTCGCCGCCGAGGGCGCCGTATTCGTTTTTCAGCACATGGAAACTGTGGGGATCGCAGGTGACGATGCGCTTGAAGCTGTACTTGGCCAGGGTCTGGATATTGCGCTTGGCCAGCAGCTGGAAGGTCGCCTCGTCGCCCAGGCGCCGGGCCACGTCGCCGCTGTCACGTTCTTCCAGGCCCAGCACCGCGAAGTCGACCTTGGCCGCTTTCAGCACTTTGACGAACGCGCGCAGGGTGCGCTGGTTGCGCATGTCGAAGGCACCGTCGCCCACCCAGAACAGCACGTCGGTGGTTTTCTTCTCACCCAGCAGCGCCAGGTTGAGGTCCGCCGCCCAGTTCATCCGCCCGCCCGGGGCAAAACCGCCCGGGTTGTCGGTGGCGATCAGGTTTTCCAGGACTTCGGCGCCCTTGTTCGGGGTAGCGCCCTTTTCCAGGGTCAGATGACGGCGCATGTCGACGATGGCATCGACGTGCTCGATCATCATCGGGCATTCCTCGACGCAGGCGCGGCAGGTGGTGCAGGACCACAGGGTCTCGGCGTCCACCAGGCCGTTGACGATTGGCTGGTGCGGATTGCCGCTGTGTTCGCCAATGGCTTTGCCGGGATATGGGCTGCCAGCGAACTTGGCATCGGTACCGCCAGCCAGGCCGACGACCATGTCCTGGATCAGCTTTTTCGGGTTCAGCGGCTGGCCGGCGGCAAAGGCCGGGCACGCGGCTTCGCATTTACCGCACTGCACGCAGGCGTCGAAGCCCAGCAGTTGGTTCCAGGTGAAGTCCTTGGGTTTTTCCACCCCCAGCGGGGCGTTCGGATCTTCCAGGTCCAGCGGCTTGAGGCCGGTGGAGCGGCCACCACCAAAGCGTTCGGCGCGGCGGTGCCAGGCCAGGTGCAGGGCACCGGCGAAGGCGTGCTTCATCGGGCCGCCCCAGGTCATGCCGAAGAACAGCTCGGACACGCCCCACAACACACCGATGCCGAGGATCGTGGCCAATACCCAGCCACCGAAGTTTTCCGGGAGGATCCCGGCCACCGGCAGGGTCACCAGGAAGAACGACGCCGAGAACGCCAGCAGGCTTTTCGGCAGGCGCATCCACGGGCCTTTCGACAGGCGCGCCGGCGGGTTGCGACGGCGCAGGTAGACGAAGATCGCGCCGACGAACATCACCGCCGACATCAGCAGCAAGGCGTAGCCGAGGATGCGGTTATGCAGGCCGAAACCATGCACCAGGATCGCCAGCACGATGGACGCCACCGCGCCGCCGGCCGTGGCCACGTGGGTGTTGGCGATGTATTTGTCCCGCGCCACCACATGGTGCAGGTCGACCATGTAGCGCTTGGGCATGGCCAGCAGGCCGCCGATCAGGTCGACCTTGGACGCACGGCCCCGGCGCCACATGGCCACCCGCCGCAACGCGCCCAGGACAGCCAGGCCGATGGCTGCGAACAGCAGGATGGGAAGAAGGGTGTTCAACATGGTGGAGCTCCCAAAGACCAGCTCGGTCGTTGTAGCCGTTGCCGCAGGCTGCGATGAAGTCCGCAGGACTTCCCTGCGAACTCAAGAGCACGACTGCTTCGCAGTCGATCGCAGCCTTCGGCAGCGGCTACAGGTATGGCTTAGAAATCCTTGCAGATCCGCAGGGCGTCATAGATGGCCGCGTGGGTGTTGCGCTGCGCCACGCAGTCACCGATGCGGAACAGCAGATAACCGTCGCCCGCCTGGCTCAACGAAGGCTGCGGCTTGATCGCGAACAGCGCTTCGACATCGACCTGGCCCTTGTTGCGCGAGCCTTCCTTGAGCGCGTAGTAGATCGCTTCGTCGGGCCGCACGCCGTTCTCCACCACCACCTGGTCGACCACCCGCTCCTCCTTGGCGCCGGTGTATTCGTTCTCCAGCACCGCCACCAGCTTGTCGCCTTCGCGGTAGACCTTTTCCAGCATCATGTCGCCGGTCATGATCACTTCCTTGGGGTACATGCTGCGGTAGTAGGTCGGGAACGACGTACCGCCGATGGCCACGCCCGGCTTGATGTCGTCGGTGACGATCTCGACCTGGCTGCCCTTGTCGGCGAGGAAGTCGGCCACCGACATGCCGGTGAACTCGCAGATGGTGTCGTAGACCAGCACGTTCTTGCCCGGCGCAACCTTGCCGTCGAGCACGTCCCAGCTGCTGACCACCAGCCCTTCGGCGGCGCCCCAGTGTTCGTTCTGCTCAAGGAACGGATGCCCGCCGACGGCCAGCACCACGATGTCCGGACGCAGGTCGAGGATGGTCTCGGCATCGGCCGCGGTGCCCAGGCGCAGGTCGACCTTCAGGCGTGCCAGCTCCAGCTGATACCAGCGGGTGATACCGGCGATCTGGTCGCGCTGCGGCGCTTTCGACGCAGTGGTGATCTGCCCGCCGATGGCCTCTTTCTTCTCGAACAGGGTCACGTCGTGGCCACGTTCGGCCGCCACCCGCGCCGATTCCATGCCGGCCGGGCCGGCACCGACCACCACCACCTTGCGTTTCGGCCCGGTGGACTTCTCGATGATGTGCGGCACGCCCATGTATTCACGGGAGGTCGCGGCGTTCTGGATGCACAGCACATCCAGGCCCTGGTACTGGCGGTCGATGCAATAGTTGGCACCCACGCACTGCTTGATCTGGTCGACCTGGCCCATCTTGATCTTGGCGATCAGGTGCGGGTCGGCGATGTGCGCACGGGTCATGCCGACCATGTCGACATAGCCGCCTTCCAGGATACGGGTGGCCTGGTTCGGGTCCTTGATGTTCTGCGCATGCAGTACCGGAACCTTGATCACTTCCTTGATCCCGGCAGCCAGGTGCAGGAACGGCTCCGGTGGATAACTCATGTTCGGAATCACGTTGGCCAGGGTGTTGTGGGTGTCGCAACCCGAACCCACGACGCCGATGAAATCGAGCATGCCGGTGTCGTCGTAATACTTGGCAATCTGCTTCATGTCCTCGTGGGACAGGCCGTCCGGGTGGAACTCGTCACCACAGATACGCATGCCCACGCAGAAATCGTCGCCGACTTCGGCGCGCACCGCCTTGAGCACTTCCAGGCCGAACTTCATCCGGCCTTCGAAGCTGCCGCCCCATTCGTCGGTCCGCTTGTTGACCCGCGGGCTCCAGAACTGGTCGATCATGTGCTGGTGCACGGCGGACAGCTCGACGCCGTCCAGGCCACCGGCCTTTGCGCGACGGGCAGCTTGCGCGTAGTTGCCGATTACCCGCCAGATCTCCTCCGGCTCGATGGTCTTGCAGGTGGCGCGATGCACCGGTTCGCGGATGCCCGACGGCGACATCAGGGTCGGCCAGTTGAAACCGTCCCAGCGCGAGCGGCGGCCCATGTGGGTAATCTGGATCATGATCTTGGCGCCATGCTTGTGCATGGCGTCGGCCAGGTTCTGGAAGTGCGGAATGATGCGGTCGGTGGACAGGTTCACCGAGCTCCACCATTCCTGCGGGCTGTCGATGGCCACCACGGACGAACCGCCACAGATCGCCAGGCCGATACCGCCCTTGGCTTTCTCTTCGTAATACTTCACGTAGCGGTCGGTGGTCATGCCGCCATCGGTGGCGTAGACCTCGGCGTGCGCGGTGCTGAGCACCCGGTTGCGGATGGTCAGTTTGCCGATCTGGATCGGCTGGAACATCGCTTCGAAAGCCATTTTTCTTAACTCCGCTTACAACGGCTTGACGGTGAACAGGCCATCGTCGTGGCCTTCTTCGGAACCGCCGTAGACCTGTTCGGCGACGGTGCGGATCTTGCTGCCGCGGGCCGCCAGGATCTGGTCCATGGCGCCGGCGAACCAGCCGGTGAACATGTAGTCGACCTTGCGCCCGACCTTGCCGTACACATAGACGAAGGCCGAGTGTTCGAGCTTGACGCTGGCGGTGCCCTTGTCGAGGTCGATGTCCTGGATCTTGAACAGACCCCAGCCGCGCTGCGACAGGCGCTTCATGTAGTGCTCGAACACCGCGACGCCTTCCAGGCCGTGGCATTCGGCTTCTTTTTCACACCAGTGCCAGGCGGATTTGTAGCCAGCCTTGTAGAGGATCTCGGCGTAGGCGTCGGCGCCCAGTACTTCCTCGATGCCCATGTGGTTGTTGACGAAGAAGTGACGCGGCACGTACAGCATCGGCAGGGCGTCGGAGGTCCAGACACCGGTTTCGCTGTCGACTTCGATGGGCAGTTGCGGGGCGATCTTGGCCATGTTTCAAAACTCCGGAATTCTTTTGGATTGGTGCATCCGTAGCCGCTGCGAAGGCTGCGATAAGACTCGAAGAGCCTTCCGAGGGCCGCAGGAGCGCGTCTCCTTCGGAGCCGATCGCAGTCTTCGGCAGCGGCTACAGGTGTGTGCTGTGGAGGGTTGGCGTTATTCGCCCCAGACGTCCTTGAGGACGTTCACCCAGTTCTCGCCCATGATCTTGCGTACCACACGCTCGGAGTGACCGCGCTTGAGCAGGGTCTCGGTGAGGTTGGGGAACTCGCCCACGGTGCGGATGCCCAGCGGGTTGATGATCTTGCCGAAGTTGGTCAGGCGACGGGCGTAGCCCTTGTCGTGGGTCAGGTATTCGAAGAAGTCCTGGCCATGGCCCTGGGTGAAGTCGGTGCCGATGCCGATGGCGTCTTCGCCGACGATGTTCATGGTGTATTCGATGGCCTCGGCGTAGTCGTCGATGGTCGAGTCGATGCCCTTGGCCAGGAACGGCGCGAACATGGTCACGCCGACGAAACCGCCGTGGTCGGCGATGAACTTCAGCTCTTCATCGGACTTGTTGCGCGGGTGTTCCTTGAGGCCCGACGGCAGGCAGTGGGAGTAGCAGACCGGCTTTTTCGATTCGAGGATGACTTCCTCGGAGGTCTTGGAGCCGACGTGGGACAGGTCGCACATGACGCCGACGCGGTTCATCTCGGCGACGATCTCGCGACCGAAGCCCGACAGGCCGCCATCGCGCTCGTAGCAGCCGGTACCCACCAGGTTCTGGGTGTTGTAGCACATCTGCACGATCCCCACGCCCAGCTGCTTGAACACCTCGACGTAGCCGATCTGGTCCTCGTAGGCGTGGGCATTCTGGAAGCCGAACAGGATGCCGGTCTTGCCCAGTTCCTTGGCCTTGCGGATGTCGGCGGTGGTGCGCACCGGCATCACCAGGTCGCTGTTCTCGCGGATCAGCTTCTGGCTGGAGGCGATATTGTTGACCGTGGCCTGGAAGCCCTCCCACACCGACACGGTGCAGTTGGCCGCGGTCAGGCCGCCCTTGCGCATGTCTTCGAACAGCTCACGGTTCCACTTGGCAATGATCAGCCCGTCGATAACGATGCTGTCGGCGTGCAATTCGGCTGGGCTCATCAGGCAGTCCCCTTATTGGCAATTCATGCGCCGAATCGTCTGCCGGCGCTTTGGGGTCAGCATATGCCTCGGTGCCCGGGCAGCCGGGTGCAAAAACGACAGGGGAATTGCCGAAAGCGTCAATCCGCGACAAAGGGTCTGCCGGGCGTCCCTTGCCCCATCTGTTCTTTGTCATGCGCATGGGCCAGAATCCGCCGCATCACTGGATTAGAGGGGGCTGCGACGCAATGAAATCGATCTTCCTGGCTTTGGCACTGCTGGCGACGGGCGCACAGGCGGCTGAAGAAGCCGACAACTCCCCGTGCGACAGCGTCGAACAGGATCAACAGACTCTGGAATGCGCCACCTTCAACAAAACCACCGCCGAGCAACTGCTGAGCGACAACCTGCAGGGCCTGCTCGAACGCCTGGGCACGCAATACGGCAGCGACAAGGCGCAGCTGGCCGACATCACCGCCAAGGTGCAGAACGCCCAGCAGCTGTGGCAGAAACAGCGCGACGCCGACTGCGCCGTCGACACCTTCCCCGCCAAACCCGGCAGCAAGGCCTACGCCATTGCCCAGGCCGATTGCCTGGCGCGCATGAGCGATGAACGGTCGGAATTTCTTGAGTCGATCGGGCAGGAGTAACGAGTCGGCCGCAAGTTTTTCTACAACAGGAATACCGCAATCGCGGGCAAGGACTGGGCGTCCCCCCTGCTCCTACAGAAACATGAGCAATACCCGGACAAGGTTCTCGCCTTGGCCCGCGAGCGAATATAAGCAAAGATTGATTAATCTTATAAAAGACTTATATTCGTTCATGAACAGCATCCTGTGGACCCGTAAGGCCGTCAAACAACTGCTGCGATTGCACAGCGCCCATCAGGTACAGATCCGTGACGCGGTGACCTTGCTCGGCGACATGCCCGACACCGGCAACGTCAAGGCGCTCAGCGGCCACGCCTATGCCTACCGCCTGCGAGTAGGCAGCTATCGAATCCTGTTCGACTGGGATGGCGCTATCAGAGTGGTCAGTATTCAAGAGGTCAAGAAACGTGACGAACGCACCTACTGACATCCAGATCATCAACGGCACGGACGGCAAGCCGGCGTTCGTGGTGATCCCTTATGCGGACTATGTGGCGCAACGCCAAGAGCGGGACCTGATCCCCCATGACGTGGTCAGCCGCATCGTTGACGGCGCCACGCCGATCCGCGCCTGGCGCGAGCACCTGCACCTGACCCAGGACGAGGTCGCCAGGCGCCTGGGCATTTCCCAGCCGGCCTTCGCCCAGCAGGAAAGCGTCGCCAAGCCCCGCCGCGCCACCCGCGAGAAGATCGCCGCGGCCTTCGGCATTCGCGCCGACCAGCTGGAACTGTAAGCTGCACGCCATTCATCGAGAAAAGGTTTTCCCATGAGCATCTGCGGCATCGAAATCAAAGGCAGCGAAGCCATCTTCGCCCTGGCCACCCTGCAAGACGGCACGGCGCAACACCTGGCCAACACCTGTAAGAAAATCGCCCTGGACGACGATGACGAAGCCGCCAACGTCAAAGCCTTCGCGGCCCAGGTGGCAGCCTTCGTCCGCGACAACGGCATCAGCCGCATCGCCATCAAGAAGCGCAGCAAAAAAGGCGAATTCGCCGGCGGCCCGACCACCTTCAAGATCGAAGGCGTGTTCCAGCTGCTGGACAACTGCGAGGTGACCCTGCTGTCGCCGCAGACCATCAATGCGCAGAACAAAAAGCACAACTTCGACCTGCCGGCGACGCTGAACAAGTATCAGCATGAGGCGTACAAGACCGCCTGTGCGGCGTTGCTGAAAAAGTAATCCTGTCTCTGTAGGAGCAGTCCTTGCTCGCGATGCAGGCAACGCGCTGGGTCAGGCAGACCGCCATCGCGGGCAAGCCTCGCTCCTACAGAATCAGCAGCTTAGGCCTTCAGGCTTTGGCGCCGGTCTTCCCGCGGGCACTGGGCAAAGCGCGCGCGATAGCTGCGGGTGAAATACGAGGGTGATTCGAAGCCGCAGGCGATACTGACTTCCAGCACGCTCATGTCGGTCTGGCGCAGCAGTTGCCGGGCCTTTTCCAGGCGCAGCCCCAGGTAGAAGTTGCTCGGGGTGTCGTTCAGGTGCAGGCGGAACAGGCGTTCGAGCTGGCGTCGGGTGACCTTGATCGACTCGGCCAGTTGCAGGGTGCTCAGGGGCGGCTCGCTGTGCTGTTCCATCTCGCCGATCACCTGCACCAGCTTCTTGTTGCGGATGCCGTAGCGGGTGGCGACCTCCATGCGCTGGTGGTCCTTGCGCGGGCGGATGCGCCCGAGCACGAACTGTTCGCTGACCTGGATCGCCAGCTCCGGGCCGTGGGCCTGGCCGATCAGGTCGAGCATCATGTCGATGGACGCGGTGCCGCCGGCCGAGGTGATGCGCCGCCGGTCGATCTCGAACAGCTCCTGGGTCACGCTGAGCTGGGGGTAGGACTCCTTGAACGCCTCGATCGCTTCCCAGTGCAGGGTCACGCGGTGGCCTTCGAGCAGCCCGGCCTGCGCCAGGACCACGCTGCCGGTGTCGATGCCACCCAGGGTCACGCCTTCCACATCCAGGCGGCGCAACCAGTGCACCAGCGCCGGGGTGACGAACTTCAATGGTTCGAAGCCGGCCACCACCAGCAGGGTCGCGCCCTTCTTCAATGGCTCCAGCGCCGCGTCGGCGTTGACCGACATGCCGTTGCTCGCCAATACCGCGCCGCCATCGGCGCTCAGAACATGCCAGCGATACAGCTCGCCGCGAAAGCGATTGGCCACGCGCAGCGGTTCGATGGCCGAGATGAACCCGATGGCCGAGAAGCCCGGCATCAGCAAGAAATAGAAATCCTGGGACATGGAACGCACTCGGATGACGGGCAGCGTGGCCACTGTGATACGCCGTTTCCACGCCGGGTTCAAGACGAAGGTCGCTGCAGTGCAAGAGCCGGTCGCCGCTGTGCGTTTTCAGCGCCCGCCGGCTGCGTAACGTGGCATCACCGGCGCACATAGACGCCGGAACCGACAATAACGACCTGCCGAGGAAACCTTCATGAAACGACTGATCAGCAGTTGCGTCCTTGCACTCAGCGGTACCGTCTTTCTCAGCTCCGGCGCCATGGCCGCCGACGCCGCCAGCTGCCAGAACGTGCGCCTCGGCGTGGTCAACTGGACCGACGTGATCGCCACCAGCGCCATGGCCCAGGTGCTGCTCGACGGCCTCGGCTACAAGACCAAGCAGACCAGCGCCTCGCAGCAGATCATTTTCGCCGGCATCCGCGACCAGCGCCTGGACCTGTTCCTCGGCTACTGGAACCCGCTGATGACCCAGACCATCACCCCCTTCGTCGACGCCAAGCAGGTCAAGGTGCTGGCCGAGCCCAGCCTCAAGGACGCCCGCGCCACCCTCGCCGTGCCCACCTACCTGGCGGACAAGGGCCTGAAAACCTTCGCCGACATCGCCACATTCGAGAAGGAACTGGGCGGCAAGATCTACGGCATCGAGCCCGGCTCGGGCGCCAATACCCAGATCAAGGCGATGATCACCAAGAACCAGTTCGGCCTGGGCAAATTCCAGCTGGTCGAATCCAGCGAGGCCGGCATGCTGGCGGCGGTGGATCGCGCGGTGCGACGCAAGGAAGCCGTGGTGTTCTTCGGCTGGGCGCCGCACCCGATGAACGTCAATGTGCAGATGACCTACCTCACTGGCAGCGACGACGCCCTGGGCCCGAATGAAGGCATGGCCACGGTGTGGACCGTCACCGCGCCGACCTACGCCGAGCAGTGCCCGAATGTCAGCCGGCTGCTGAGCAACCTGACCTTCAGCGCCGAGGACGAGAGCCGCATGATGCAACCGCTGCTCGACCACAAGGACGCCCTGGAATCGGCCAGGCAATGGCTGGCCGAGCATCCGCAGGACAAGGCGCGCTGGCTCCAAGGGGTCACCACCTTCGACGGCAAGCCGGCCGCCGACAACCTGAAACTGACCAGCCAATAACCACCCCGAACTCCCTCTGCGCAGCGCCAAACGCCTGCGCAGCGACCCACCACGCCTGTAAGGAACCCGCACCATGAACCACGACGTCATCATCACCTGCGCACTCACCGGTGCTGGCGACACGACCGCCAAGAGCCCCCACGTGCCGGTCACCCCGAAACAGATTGCCGCCGCCGCGGTGGAAGCGGCCAAGGCCGGCGCCACCGTGGTCCACTGCCACGTGCGCAACCCGGACACCGGCAAGTTCAGCCGCGATGTCGCGCTGTACCGCGAAGTGATGGAGCGTATCCGCGAGGCGGACGTCGACATCATCGTCAACCTCACCGCCGGGATGGGCGGCGACCTGGAGATCGGCGGCGGCGAAAACCCGATGGAGTTCGGCCCCAATACCGACCTGGTCGGCCCGTTGACCCGCCTGGCCCACGTCGAGGAACTGCTGCCGGAAATCTGCACCCTGGACTGCGGCACCCTGAACTTCGGCGACGGCGACACCATTTACGTGTCCACCCCGGCGCAACTGCGCGCCGGCGCCAAGCGCATCCAAGAGCTGGGGGTGAAGGCCGAGCTGGAAATCTTCGACACCGGCCACCTGTGGTTCGCCAAACAGATGATCAAGGAAGGCCTGCTGGACGACCCGCTGTTCCAGCTGTGCCTGGGCATTCCCTGGGGTGCGCCGGCCGACACCACCACCATGAAGGCCATGGTCGACAACCTGCCGGCCGGCGCGGTCTGGGCCGGCTTCGGTATCGGCCGCATGCAGATGCCGATGGCCGCGCAGGCGGTGCTGCTGGGCGGCAACGTGCGGGTCGGCCTGGAGGACAACCTGTGGCTGGACAAGGGCGTACTGGCGACCAACGGCCAGTTGGTGGAGCGCGCCGGCGAGATCCTCAGCCGCCTCGGCGCCCGCGTCCTGACCCCGGCCGAGGGCCGGGCCAAGATGGGCCTGCGCAAGCGCGGCTGACCCCGAAGGCGGTTGCCTGTAGCCGCTGCCGAGCAACGCGAGGCTGCGCACGGTTGCAACACAGCCGCCACAAGGGCCACCACGAATGACCTGATTTACCGCGCCGTCTGGCCTTACGACTGCTGCGCAGCCGCACGCAGCCTCGCGTTGCCCGGCAGCGGCTACAGATACGTCCACTTTTGACTTTCAGGAAATGACCATGAGCTTTATCACCGAAATCAAAACCTTCGCCGCCCTGGGCAGCGGTGTCATCGGCAGCGGCTGGGTAGCGCGCGCCCTCGCCCACGGCCTGGACGTGGTGGCCTGGGACCCGGCGCCCGGCGCCGAGGTGGCCCTGCGCAAGCGCGTGGCCAATGCCTGGGGCGCCCTGGAGAAACAGGGCCTGGCACCGGGCGCGTCCCAGGATCGCCTGCGCTTTGTCGCGACCATCGAGGAGTGCGTGAAAGACGCCGACTTCATCCAGGAAAGCGCCCCGGAACGCCTGGAGCTGAAGCTCGAGCTGCACGCCAGGATCAGCGCCGCGGCCAAGCCCAATGCGCTGATCGGCTCCAGCACTTCCGGCCTGCTGCCGAGCGAGTTCTACGAGAGCTCCACCCACCCGGAACGCTGCGTGGTCGGCCACCCGTTCAACCCGGTGTACCTGCTACCGCTGGTGGAAGTGGTCGGCGGCAAGAACACCGCGCCAGAAGCCGTGCAGGCCGCGATCAAGGTCTATGAATCCCTCGGCATGCGCCCGCTGCATGTGCGCAAGGAAGTCCCGGGCTTTATCGCCGACCGTCTTTTGGAGGCGCTGTGGCGCGAGGCCTTGCACCTGGTCAACGACGGCGTCGCCACTACCGGCGAAATCGACGACGCGATCCGCTTCGGCGCCGGCCTGCGCTGGTCGTTCATGGGCACTTTCCTGACCTACACCCTGGCCGGGGGCGATGCCGGCATGCGCCACTTCATGGCCCAGTTCGGCCCGGCCCTGCAGCTGCCGTGGACCTACCTGCCGGCCCCGGAACTGACCGACAAGCTGATCGACGACGTGGTCGAAGGCACCGCCGAGCAGCTCGGCACCCACAGCATTTCGGCGCTGGAGCGCTATCGTGATGACTGCCTGCTCGCCGTGCTCGAAGCGGTTAAAACCACCAAGGCCAAACACGGCATGAGCTTCAGCGAGTAACCCTGACGCCCCCTGTAGCCGCTGCCGCAGGCTGCGATAAGGCTCGAAGAGCCTTCCAGGGGCCGCAAGAGCGCGTCTCCTGCGGAGCCGATCGCAGCCTTCGGCAGCGGCTACAGGTTCAGCCCGCCATTTTCGTGAGCCCATGACATGCCCGCACTCACCACCTACACCACCCGCATCAGCCCCGACTGGGTCGATTACAACGGCCACCTGCGGGACGCTTTCTACCTGCTGATTTTCAGCTACGCCACCGACGCCCTGATGGACCAACTGGGCATGGACAGCAACCACCGCGAAGCCAGCGGCAACTCGCTGTTCACCCTGGAGCTGCACCTCAATTACCTGCATGAAGTGAAGCTCGATACCGAGGTCGAAGTGCACACCCAAATCATCGGCCACGACCGTAAGCGCCTGCACCTGTACCACAGCCTGCACAAGGTCGGTGACAACCTGGAACTGGCCGGCAACGAGCAGATGCTGCTCCACGTCGACCTCGCCGGCCCGCGCTCGGCGCCGTTCAGCGAGCCGGTGCTGAACAGGCTGCGAGCCATCGCCGCCGAGCAGGCCGACCTGCCCGCCCCCGCCTGGATCGGTCGGGTGATTGCCCTGCATCCGGAAAAATAACCGCCCATAAACAGGAGCGCACCGTGAATACCTCCACCGCTTTTGCCGACTTCCGCAGTTACCCGTTGATCAGCGCGTTGACCGCCGTACAAGCCCAGGCGGACCGTGTTCAGGTGCAGTGGGCCGACGGTCGCTCGAGCCCCTTTCATCATCAGTGGCTGCGCGACAACTGCCCCTGCGCGCACTGCGTCTACAGCGTGACCCGCGAGCAGGTTCTGGAGATCGTCGACGTCGCCGAAGACCTGGCCCCGGCCGCCAGCCGGATCGACGCCCAGGGCTGCCTGAGCATCGACTGGCAGGACGGCCACCTCAGCCGCTTCGATCCGGGTTGGCTGCGGGCCCACGCCTACGACGATGAAAGCCGCGCCGAGCGCCGCGCGCGTCGCCCGCACAGCCAACTGTGGGACAGCCGGCTGCAACTGCCGGTGTTCGAGTACCAGGCGCTGATGGAGGACCCGCAGGCGCTGTTGCAATGGTTGCTGGCAGTGCGCGACATCGGCCTGACGCAGGTCCGTGGGATGCCCACCGAACCGGGGTCGCTGGCCCAGGTCGCCAAGCGCATCGCCTTTATCCGCGAGAGCAATTTTGGCGTGCTGTTCAACGTGCAATCCAAGGCCGACGCCGACAGCAACGCCTACACCGCCTTCAACCTGCCGTTGCACACCGACTTGCCCACCCGCGAGTTGCAACCGGGCCTGCAGTTCCTGCACTGCCTGGTGAACGACGCCGAAGGCGGCGAAAGCATTTTTGTCGACGGTTTTGCCATCGCCGACGCCTTGCGCCGCGAAGACCCCGAGGCGTTTCGCGCGTTGTGCGAGATCCCCGTGGAGTTTCGCAACAAGGACCGCCACAGCGACTACCGCTGCCTGGCGCCGGTGATCGCCCTGGATGCGCTGGGCGAGGTCACGGAGATCCGCATGGCCAACTTCCTGCGCGGGCCATTCGAGGCCTCGGTGGACGACATGCCCCGGCTCTACCGCGCTTATCGACGCTTTATCGCCATGACCCGCGAGCCGCGCTTTCGCCTGATCCAGCGCCTCAACCCGGGCGAGCTGTGGTGCTTCGATAACCGCCGCACCCTGCACGCGCGCAACGCCTTCGACCCCGCCACCGGCGCGCGGCATTTCCAGGGTTGCTACATCGACCGCGACGAGTTGCTGTCGCGGATCCTGGTGTTGCAGCGCTAGACCGCGTCGCGTCAATCGCGAGCAAGCTCGCTCCTACAGGTTCGCGTCGTAGCACGATGCTGGGTACGACATCGCCTCTGTAGGAGCGAGCTTGCTCGCGAAAAAATCTCCCAGGCAGCACCTTTTTCCCAGACAAAAAAAGACCCCGATCAAGCCGTGACAGGATCGGGGCAGAGGAGGTTTTCTGAGGAGCCGACACGAGGGTGACCAAACCTTCGATGACCGAGCTGGAATCCAGTGTGCCCAGTCGCCTTCAAGCCAAGTTAGCCGAAAACGACCTGTTCATAGGCATCCCGGCCATTGCGACAATTCGCCCTTGCCGACTGTCCGGGTGGCTACCAGAATCGGCTCACGACCACGCTCCCTGAACAAGGATAAGAGTCATGATGCACGCGGATCTGATTGACCAGGACGACCTGCTCGGCCAGCTGAGGGCCCTGGGTTTTGAAATGCCGGCCGGCGCCACGGCCGACCAGGCCTGCGAGTGTGCGGTGCGCGGCTTGAGCGATGCCCGGGCCAAGGCCCTCAAGGGCATGGTCGAGCAGATGCTCACCGGCAATGCCACCATCTTGCCGGCCGTGCGCCAGGCCATCGACAAACAACTGTTGCCGGCCCTGGCCCAATTCCAGAACAGCCGCGCCTGAGCCTTCGCCGGGAGCGGATCGCGGAGTAGAGTGCGGTGCCTGCACACCAAGGAGCCGCCCCCATGATTCGAATCGAACCCTGCCAGCCAGCCCATCAAGCGGGCTGGCTGCCGTTGCGCCAGGCGCTGTGGCCCGACTGTCCGGCCGAGGAACACCGGGACGAAATCGCCAGTTTGCTGGACGACCCGCGGCGCTATATCAACCTGCTCGCTTATACCGCCGATGGGCAGCCAGTAGGGTTGGCCGAGGCTTCGTTGCGCCACGACTACGTGAACGGCACCGAGCATTCGCCGGTGGTGTTTCTGGAGGGTTTGTATGTCAGCGCCGAACAGCGGCGCCAGGGCATTGCCGAACGACTGATCGATGCCGTCGCCCAATGGGGGCGGGATCAGGGCTGCGTGGAAATGGCTTCGGATACCGGCCTGGAAAACCTGGTGAGCCAGACCGTGCACAAGGCGCTCGGTTTCGAGGAAACCGAGCGCGTCGTGTACTTCAGGAAAAGCCTGTGATTACAGCCTGACGCTGGCGAAGGTCGATTCGTTGCGCGCCTGGCTCAGCGAGGACATCGGGCCAGCCAGCACCAGCGCCTGCGGAATCGGCATCATCGCCACCTGCTGGGCGGTGTTGGAGCCCACGCGTTCGTCACGCGGAGGAATGCCGAAGTACTCGCGGTAGCACTTGGAGAAGTGCGGCGTGGAGACAAAACCGCAGACCGAAGCCACTTCGATGATCGACATCGGCGTCTGCTTGAGCAGTTGCCGGGCGCGGATCAGCCGCAGCTTCAGGTAGTAGCGCGATGGCGAGCAGTGCAGGTATTTCTGGAACAGCCGCTCCAGCTGGCGACGGGATACCGAAACGTAGACCGCCAGCTCGTCAAGGTCGATCGGCTCTTCCAGGTTGGCTTCCATCAGCGCAACGATTTCCTGCAGTTTCGGCTGGTTGGTGCCGAGCATGTGCTTGAGCGGCACGCGCTGGTGATCCTGCTCGTTGCGGATACGTTCGTAGACGAACATTTCCGAGATCGCCGCCGACAGTTCACGGCCGTGATCGCGGCTGATCAGGTGCAGCATCATGTCCAGCGGCGCGGTGCCGCCGGAACTGGTGAAGCGGTTGCGGTCGAGGGTGAACAGACGGGTGCTCATGGCCACCCGCGGGAAGGCTTCCTGCATCGAGGCCAGGCATTCCCAGTGCACGCTGCAATCGAAGCCGTCGAGCAGGCCGGCGCAGGCCAGGGCCCAACTGCCGGTGCAGACCGCGCCGAGACGGCGGGACTGGCGCGCCTGGCTTTGCAGCCACGACACATGTTCGCGGGTCACGGTGCGCTGGATGCCGATGCCGCCGCAGACGATCACGGTGTCCAGGGCCGGGGCTTTGTGCATGGAGGCGTCGGGGGTGATCTGCAGGCCATCACTGGCCCAGACCTGGCCGCCGTCGACGCTGAGGGTGGTCCAGCGATACAGCTCGCGGCCGGACAACTGGTTGGCCATGCGCAGCGGTTCGACCGCGGACGCCAGGGAAATCAGCGTGAAATTGTCCAGCAGCAAAAAGCCGATGGATTGAGGCGCACGGTTCTGGGGTTGAGCCCCGGAGTTGAACGTCGTCATCGCGGTATCTCCTCACACAAAGCAGGTGATGGCCTCAGGCGGAGGCTCTTGTTATTGCCATCATTCTCACGCGGGAGACGGGCTTTGTGAGGACAGAGCAATTGCCATGCCTAAAATTGAATGGCCATTCAATAACTCCTGAAAACGACGTCGCGATGCGTCTATATAAGCCGTGCGCAATGTGCGGGTTATCAGTGTCGAATCGGCCTGGAAGGGCCCTGGCCCGGTGGCTGTGAGCAAATCGGTAGCACTTGTGGGAACGGCGAGAAACGTCCCGGGAAAAGAGTGTCACCGCAAGCACAGGTGGGCGCTCAGCCGAGGTCAGCGAAAAACCTGACCGATGGGCCTTGGGACTTACCTGTTTGCGACGCTCCAAAAGGTGGCGAGGGCGTCGCGGGGTGTTCAATTTATGAGCAGTGGGCTGGAAACAGGCGGTGGACTGCGCAGCAGTCCCGCTGTTAAAGCATCAACACTCCACAGCGCTGACCGCCAAGCCGCCGCGGGATGTCTCCTTGTATTTGTCGTGCATGTCGGCGCCGGTATCGCGCATGGTGCGGATCACCCGGTCCAGGGAAATGAAGTGCTGGCCGTCGCCGCGCAGGGCCATTTGCGCGGCGTTGATGGCCTTCACAGCGGCAATCGCGTTGCGCTCGATGCACGGCACCTGCACCAGGCCGCCGACCGGGTCGCAGGTCAGGCCGAGGTTATGTTCCAGGCCGATTTCCGCGGCGTTGCACAACTGCTCCGGCGACGCCCCGAGAATCTCCGCCAGGCCGGCGGCGGCCATGGCGCAGGCGGAACCCACCTCGCCCTGGCAGCCGACTTCGGCGCCGGAGATCGAGGCGTTTTTCTTGCAGAGGATGCCCACCGCCGCCGCACCGAGGAAAAAGTCCACCACGTTGGCGTCGGTGACGTCCTCGCTGAAGCGCATGAAGTAATGCAGCACCGCCGGGATGATCCCCGCCGCGCCGTTGGTCGGCGCCGTCACCATGCGTCCGCCGGCGGCGTTTTCCTCGTTCACCGCCAGGGCGAACAGGTTGACCCACTCCATGGCGCTCAGGGTCGAGCCGATCACATTGGGTTTGTTCAATTCCTGCAGGCTGCGATGCAGCTTGGCCGCGCGGCGCCGCACATTGAGCCCGCCGGGCAGGATGCCTTCGTGTTTCAGGCCCTGCTCGACGCAATCCTGCATGGCCTGCCAGAGCTTCATCAGGCCGGCGCGGATCTCCTCCTCCGAACGCCAGACCTTCTCGTTGGCCATCATCAGTTCGGCCACCCGCAGGTTGTGCTTCTGGCACAGGCTCAGCAGCTCCACGGCGCTGGAGAAGTCATAGGGCAATTCGGTGCGATCCAGGTCCACCACGCCGCTGCTGGCCTGGGCCTGGTCGACGACAAAACCGCCGCCCACGGAATAATAGGTATCGCGGTGCAGCTCCCCGGAGTCGCCTTCGACCACCAGGGTCATGGCGTTGGGATGGAACGGCAGGTTCTCGTCGATCAGCAGCATGTCGCGCGCCCAGACGAAGGGAATCGGCAGGCGGTTGTCGAGCAGCAGGGTATTGGTTTCGCGCAGGGTCTCGATGCGACAGCCGATCTGCGACGGATCGATCGCATCCGGCCATTCGCCCATCAGCCCCATGATCACCGCGTTGTCGCTGCCATGGCCGATGCCGGTGGCCGACAGCGAACCGTAGAGCCGTACCTCGATGCGGCGCACCTGGCCCAGCAGGTCTTTCTCACGCAGGGCCTGGACGAACAGCGCCGCGGCGCGCATGGGTCCGACGGTGTGGGAACTGGAGGGGCCGATGCCGATTTTGAACAGGTCGAAAACACTGATAGCCATGACTGCGAAACTCCTCGATGAGCACACGCCGGGCGCCAAAACGCCCGGTGGCGAAGCTGCTACGCTCAAGCAGTAATCCGCCGAGATACGCGCATCATCAGGCTTTTGCAGTGTCGTTCGACGTCTCACACCGACTCACTCATGCTCACCAACGCCGTGGCCCGCCGACCTCCGGTTCTGGCCGTTTTTTTGCGGTTCAGATGGGCAAAAAGTGCTGAAAAAAGCTGTAAGCGACCTCACCGACACTGGATGCGACCCTCCCTGTACTGGATACGACGCACCCTGTAGGCGTCAGATTTTCACTGGTACATGATCAGTCTCGACTCGATTGCAAGGCACTGTGGTAGAGCTGTCCCACTCGCCCCAACCGCAACACTTATAAGTGCGGTCAGACACACCGCCAGAAAACACCCAGGAGTCCACCCCATGAAAGGTTCCCCGTCGTTGTTGTTGGCCGCCATGCTGAGTCTGCCGCTTCTGGCGCACGCCGCAGAACCGGCGCAATGCAGCACCGTAAACTTCTCCGATGTCGGCTGGACCGACATCACCGTCACCACCGCGACCACCAGCGTCGTGCTCGATGCCCTTGGCTACAAGACCAAGACCACGATGATTTCCGTACCGGTGACCTACAAGTCCCTGGCCGACGGCAAGAACATGGACGTGTTCCTCGGCAACTGGATGCCGACCATGGAAAACGACATCAAGCCCTACCGCGATGCCGGCACCGTGGAAACCATCCGCGCCAACCTGGAGAACGCCAAGTACACCCTGGCGGTCCCGGAAGAGCTGTACAACAAGGGCCTGAAGGATTTCGCCGACATCGCCAAGTTCAAGAAAGAACTGGACGGCAAGATCTACGGCATCGAGCCGGGCAACGACGGCAACCGCATGATCCAGAGCATGATCGACAAGAACGCCTTCGGCCTCAAGGACGCCGGCTTCAAGGTGGTCGAGTCCAGCGAGGCGGGCATGCTGTCCCAGGTCGAGCGCGCGCAACGGCGCAGCACCGCGGTGGTGTTCCTGGGCTGGGAACCGCATCCGATGAACACCCGTTTCAAGATGAAGTACCTGACCGGCGGCGACGATTTCTTCGGCCCCAACTACGGCCAGGCGACCATCTACACCAACACCCGCAAGGGCTACGCCGAGGAATGCAGCAACGTCGGTCAGTTGCTGAAGAATCTGTCGTTCACCCTGAACATGGAAAGCACCCTGATGGGTAACGTCCTGGACGACAAGATGAAGCCCGAGGCGGCCGCCAAGGCCTGGCTGAAGAAAAACCCCGAGGTACTCGATACCTGGCTCGCTGGCGTGACCACCATTGACGGAAAACCTGGCCTGGAGGCCGTGAAAGCCAAGCTTGCACAGTAAGTCGCTTATGCCGGGCGGGGTCGCCCGCCCGGGCTGTTTATTCCTTGCATGCGGACGTTCAATACCATGCTCATTGATCAGAAAATCCCTTTAGGCCAGTACATCGCTGCCTTCGTCGAATGGTTGACGCAACACGGCGCCAACACATTCGATGCGATCGCATCGACCCTGGAAACGATGATCCACGGCGTGACGTTTGCGCTGACCTGGTTCAACCCACTGGCCTTGATCGGCCTGATTGCCTTGCTGGCGCACATCATTCAACGCAAATGGGGCCTGACCGCCTTCGTCGTGCTGTCCTTCCTGCTGATCCTCAATCTGGGTTACTGGCAGGAAACCATGGAAACCCTGGCCCAGGTGCTATTCGCCACCCTGGTCTGCGTGCTCATTGGCGTGCCGTTGGGCATCGTCGCCGCGCATAAGCCGATGTTCTACACCATGATGCGTCCGGTGCTCGATCTGATGCAGACCGTACCGACCTTCGTTTACCTCATTCCTACCCTGACCCTGTTCGGTCTGGGCGTGGTACCAGGCCTGATTTCCACGGTGGTGTTCGCCATTGCCGCGCCGATCCGCCTGACCTACCTGGGCATCCGCGATGTACCACAAGAGTTGATGGACGCCGGCAAGGCCTTTGGCTGCTCCCGCCGTCAACTGTTGTCGCGTATCGAGCTGCCCCATGCCATGCCGAGCATCGCCGCCGGCATCACCCAGTGCATCATGCTGTCGTTGTCGATGGTGGTGATCGCGGCCCTGGTGGGCGCCGACGGCCTGGGCAAACCCGTGGTCAACGCACTGAACACCGCCGATATCGCCCTGGGCTTCGAAGCAGGCCTGGCAATCGTACTGCTGGCGATCATGCTCGACCGTATCTGCAAACAACCCGAAGCCAAAGTAGGGGGTGACGCATGAGCATAATCCGCTTCGATAACGTCGACGTTATCTTCTCCAAGGATCCACGCGAGGCGCTCAAGCTGCTGGATCAGGGCATGACCCGCAACGAGATCCTGAAAAAGACCGGCCTGATCGTCGGTGTGGAAAAGGCCAGCCTGGACATCGAGAAAGGCGAAATCTGCGTGCTGATGGGCCTCTCCGGTTCCGGCAAGTCGAGCCTGCTGCGCTGCATCAACGGCCTCAACACCGTCAGCCGCGGCAAGCTGTTCGTCGAGCATGAGGGCAAGCAGATCGACATCGCTTCCTGTACCCCGGCGGAACTGAAGATGATGCGCACCAAGCGCATCGCCATGGTGTTCCAGAAGTTCGCCCTGATGCCCTGGCTAACCGTTCGCGAGAACATCAGCTTCGGCCTGGAAATGCAGGGCCGGCCGGAAAAGGAACGGCGCAAGCTGGTGGACGAGAAACTCGAGCTGGTGGGCCTGACCCAGTGGCGCAACAAGAAGCCCGACGAGCTGTCCGGCGGTATGCAGCAACGTGTCGGCCTGGCCCGCGCCCTGGCGATGGACGCCGACATCCTGCTGATGGACGAACCCTTCTCCGCCCTCGACCCGCTGATCCGCCAGGGCCTGCAGGACGAACTGCTGGAGCTGCAACGCAAGCTGAGCAAGACCATCGTGTTCGTCAGCCATGACCTCGACGAGGCCCTGAAACTGGGCAGCCGCATCGCCATCATGAAAGACGGGCGGATCATCCAGTACAGCAAGCCGGAAGAAATCGTGCTGAACCCGGCGGACGACTATGTGCGCACCTTCGTCGCCCATACCAACCCGCTCAACGTGCTCTGCGGCCGCAGCCTGATGCGCACCCTGGACAACTGCAAGCGCATCAACGGCTCGGTGTGCCTGGACCCGGGTGGCGACTCTTGGCTCGACCTGGCCGAGGGCAACACCATCAAGGGCGCACGCCAGAACGGCGCCAGCCTCGACCTGCAGAACTGGATCCCGGGCCAGGCGGTGGAAGGCCTGGGCCGCAAGCCGACCCTTGTCGACTCCAACATCGGCATGCGCGACGCGCTGCAGATCCGCTACCAGACCGGCAACAAGCTGGTGCTGCATGACAACAACAAGGTGGTGGGGATCCTCGGCGACAGCGAGCTCTACCACGCGCTGCTCGGCAAGAACCTGGGGTAATAGCGACACGCAAACAAAACGCCGCGACATCAATCGCGGCGTTTTTGTTTTATCGGGTAAGGCTTCAGCAGATCGCCCCCCTGTTGCAGGAGCCAGCTTGCTGGCGATGGGGACGTTGCTGATGTTGCAGTGAGCCAGATGGATCGCGATGAACGCGACGCGGTACCCGGTGAACCCGGACCCGCGTCTTTTTCAGACCTTAGCTGTAGACCCGGCCAAGGAGCTGCCGATGGCTTTCGAACTGATCGAGCACGTCACGGGTGATCTGCTCCTGCGTGAAGCCCATCAAGTCGTATTCCTGGCTGCCGTTGTGCAGGTAGACCTCGGCGCGGTAGTAGCGCGCACGCTCTTCGGGCGCATCGGCCGATTCGCTCGGCGCCGCCAGATAGCCGTCCAGGCTCACTTCATAGACAAAAGGGTTGCCCTCTTCCATCTCGATCCGCACGCCCATGCAACGCTTGGACTTGCCCAGCAGGGTTTGCACATCCAGGCCCTGGTTGCGCAGCTGGGTCGCGGCCTCTTCCAGTGCCGGCGTCACGTGCTTGTCCATGAAACGCTGGACCACCGCCTGGGTCGGCTGCAGGTCCAGCTGGGTCAAGCGCTCGCTGAAACCACGACGACCACGGGCCGCCAGTTCCGCCTGTTCCTGTTCGATCTGCGTGTCCTGGCGCATGGCCTTGTGCAGGCCGAACATGAAGCACACCAGCACCACCGAGAACGGCAGGCCGGCCAGCACCACCATGGTCTGCATGGCTTCGAAGTTACCGGCGAACAGCAGGCCGACGGTCACCAGGGTGATCACCACCGACCAGAAGATCCGCAGCCAGTGCGGGGCGTCTTCGTCGACGTTGCCGCCCTTGCAGGACAGGTTGGCCATCATCACCGCGCCGGAGTCGGCCGGGGTCAGGAACAGCACGAAGCCGACGAAAATCGACACGCCGATGACAATCTTCGACGCCGGGTAATGATCCAGCAGCTGGTAGATCGCCATGGACGGCTGTTCCAGCGCCGTCTTGCCCAGCTCCACCGCGCCATGGTTCATCACCAGGTCCAGGGCCGAGTTACCGAACACCGACAGCCAGGCCAGGGTGAAGCCCAGCGGAATCAGCAGCACGCCCGCCACCAGTTCGCGCACGGTACGGCCGCGGGAAATACGCGCGATGAACATACCGACGAATGGCGCCCAGGAAATCCACCAGGCCCAGTAGAACAGGGTCCACAGGCCCAGCCAGCGGTCGGACTTGGCACTGTCGCCTTCGTACACATAGAGGTCGAAGGTCTTGAGCACCACACCGTTGAGGTAATCGCCGACGTTTTGCACGAAACCGTTGAGCAGGTGCAGGGTCGGACCAAACAGCAGCACGAAGATCAGCAGGCCGCTGAACAGCACGATGTTCAGGTTGGACAGGCGGCGGATGCCGTTTTCCACACCGGATACCGCGGCGATAGTGGCCACGGTGCTCATGACGATGATCACGATCAGCAGGTTGGTGTTGCTGTGTTCCATGCCGAACAGGTTTTCCAGGCCGGAAGACACCTGCATCGAGCCGATGCCCAGGTTGGTCACCAGGCCCAGCAGGGTCACGAACATGCCGAAACCGTCCACCGCGTGGCCTGCCGCGCCCTTGACCCAGCGCTCGCCCACCAGCGGGTACAACGCCGAACGCAGCGCCAGCGGCTGGTTGTGGCGGTAGGCGAAGTAGGCCACGGCCAGGCCGACCAGGGCGTAGATCGCCCAGCCGTGCAGGCCCCAGTGCAGGAACGTCAGTTGCAGCGCCGAACGCGCGGCCTGGTTGCTGCCCGGTACGCCTTCAGGCGGGTTGAAGTAGTGGTCCAGCGGTTCGGAAGCGCCGAAGTACAGCAGCGAAATGCCGATACCGGACGAGAACAGCATGCCGGCCCAGGCGCCATAGCTGAAATCCGGAGTGTCTTGCTTGGTCCCCAGCTTGAGCTTGCCGTAGGAGGAAAACGCCAGGCCGACGACGAACACCAGGTAGGCGGCGATCACCACCATGTAGTACCAGCCGAAGCTGCGGGACAACCAGGCCTGGGCAATGCCGAGCAGTCTGCCGGCCTCTTGCGGGGCGATGATCAGAATGGCGGTCAGCAGCAGGATCAGCGCGGTGGAGGTGTAGAACACCCAACCGTTGACCCGCACCTTTTCCGGTGGGGTCTTTATAAGAGAGGCAGAACTCATGGCACAGATGCTCCAGGCAGTGCGAGAGAAGAACACAAGGCAACACGGCACCCGACCAATCGGTTAGTTGGCAGCCGACCGACGGGTGATATAAAGACACCCCGAAAAAAGCCGAACCCGCAGGGGTTGCGTTGAGAACCAGCGTCGAGGGCCTTGTGCAAACGTGCAGTTCGTCACCTGGCCTTAAGCGTCTTGCCCATTCAACACATCCGTCCTCGCTGGCTCACGCTATGCCCTGCTTGGGTTTCAGACTTTTTCGGAGGTCGCTTTTCCGCCATCTACGCGCAGGAAGGACCTGGAGGCAGCGACGATTTGTCGCAGATCTTATTCTTTGTTGATTGAACGTTCAATCAAAACAAAATAGACTGGCCCTCACGCCGGTAGCCGTTTCACGACTGCCAGCAGGCCTAAGGAGATGTGCAAGATGCCCAAGGTCGGTATGCAACCCATACGCCGCCAGCAGTTGATCGAAGCCACGTTGCTGGCGGTCGATCAGGTCGGGATGGGGGACGCCAGCATTGCGCTGATCGCCCGTTTGGCCGGTGTCTCGAACGGCATCATCAGTCACTACTTTCAGGACAAGAACGGCCTGATCGCCGCCACGGCGCAGTATCTGATGAGTGTCCTCAGCGAGAACGTCACCGCGCGCCGTCAGGCGCTGGAGGACAGCAGCCCGCGGGCGCACCTCCAGGTGATCATCGAAGGCAACTTCGACGCCAGCCAGGTCAATGGCCCGGCAATGAAAACCTGGCTGGCCTTCTGGGCCACCAGCATGCACCACCCGTCTTTGCACAGGTTGCAGCGGATCAACGATCACCGCCTGTATTCCAACCTGTGCTGTCAGTTCCGCCGCGTCCTGCCGCTGGATGATGCACGCAGCGCGGCGCGAGGCCTGGCAGCCCTGATCGACGGTTTGTGGTTGCGCGGCGCGCTGTCGGGAGACGCTTTCGACACCGAGCAGGCGCACCGGATCGCTTACGAATACATGGATTTCCAACTGGCTAAGCAGGAGCGCTAGAGCACATTACAAGACGCTCGGCCCCCTGAACCGCCACTGACCAGCGCGCCCAGGCTACACGGCGCGCCCAGTGGTCAACGCCAACCACTCATGCACTTGCGAGGACTATCATGGCCCGTTTCGAACTGCAAAAACTCTACATTGACGGCGGCTACACCGACGCCGGCAGCGACGCCACCTTCGACGCCATCAACCCGGCCAACGGTGAAGTTCTCGCTCAAGTGCAACGTGCGACCTTTGATGACGTCGAGCGTGCAGTCGTCAGCGCCGAAAAAGGCCAGAAGATCTGGGCCGCGATGACCGCCATGGAGCGTTCGCGCATCCTGCGTCGCGCCGTGGACATCCTGCGCGAGCGCAACGATGAACTGGCCGCCCTGGAAACCCTGGACACCGGCAAGGCCTACTCCGAAACCAAGTATGTCGACATCGTCACCGGCGCCGACGTGCTGGAATACTACGCGGGCCTGGTACCGGCCATCGAAGGCGAGCAGATCCCGCTGCGCACCACTTCGTTCGTCTACACCCGTCGCGAGCCACTGGGCGTCGTGGCCGGTATCGGCGCGTGGAACTACCCGATCCAGATCGCCCTGTGGAAATCCGCGCCAGCCCTGGCGGCCGGTAACGCGATGATCTTCAAGCCAAGCGAAGTCACTTCGCTGACCACCCTGAAACTGGCCGAGATCTACACCGAAGCCGGCGTTCCGGCTGGCGTGTTCAACGTCCTGACCGGTAGCGGCCGTGAAGTCGGCACCTGGCTGACCGAGCACCCGCGCATCGAGAAAGTCTCCTTCACCGGCGGCACCGACACCGGCAAGAAGGTCATGGCCAGCGCTTCCAGCTCCTCGCTGAAAGACGTGACCATGGAACTGGGCGGCAAGTCGCCGCTGATCATCTTCGACGACGCCGACCTGGATCGCGCCGCCGACACCGCGATGATGGCCAACTTCTACAGCTCCGGCCAGGTCTGCACCAACGGTACCCGCGTCTTCGTACCGAGCCACCTGAAAGCCGCTTTCGAAGCCAAGATCGTCGAGCGCGTCGCGCGCATTCGCGTTGGCAACCCGGAAGATGAAAACACCAACTTCGGCCCTCTGGTCAGCTTCGCCCACATGGAAAGCGTGCTGGGCTACATCGCCAAGGGCAAGGAAGAAGGCGCCCGCCTGCTGTGCGGCGGCGAACGCCTGACCGACGGCGCATTCGCCAAAGGCGCATTCGTGGCGCCGACCGTGTTCACCGACTGCACCGACGAGATGACCATCGTTCGCGAAGAAATCTTCGGCCCGGTGATGAGCATCCTGACCTACGAAACCGAAGAAGAAGTGATCCGTCGCGCCAACGACACCGACTTCGGCCTGGCCGCCGGTGTGGTAACCCGTGACCTGAACCGCGCGCACCGCGTGATTCATCAGCTCGAAGCCGGTATCTGCTGGATCAACGCCTGGGGCGAATCCGACGCCAAGATGCCGGTCGGCGGCTACAAGCAGTCGGGTGTTGGCCGTGAGAACGGGATCAGCTCGCTGAACAACTTCACCCGCATCAAATCGGTACAGGTCGAGCTGGGCGACTACGCCTCGGTGTTCTAAGACACCCAGCCTGAACGACAACCTGTAGCCGCTGCCGAGCTTGCGAGGCTGCGACAAGGCCCGCAGGGCCTTCGAGGGCCTCAAGAGCGCGTCCCGTTCCGGGCCGATCGCAGCCTTCGGCAACGGCTACAGGCCTATTGCTCGTCCGATCTGACCCCATCTCAAAGAGGGTGCATTCAATGTCCCAAGAATACGATTACATCATCATCGGTGCCGGCTCCGCCGGTAACACCCTGGCGACCCGTCTGACTGAAGACGAAGGCGTCACCGTGCTGCTGCTCGAAGCCGGCGGCCCGGACTACCGTTTCGACTTCCGCACGCAGATGCCGGCCGCCCTGGCGTTCCCGCTGCAAGGCCGTCGCTACAACTGGGCCTACGAAACCGACCCAGAGCCACACATGAACGGTCGCCGGATGGAATGCGGCCGCGGCAAGGGCCTGGGCGGTTCCTCGCTGATCAACGGCATGTGCTACATCCGCGGCAACGCCATGGACTACGACGGCTGGGCAAAACTGCCAGGTCTGGAGGACTGGACCTACCTGGACTGCCTGCCGTACTTCCGTAAAGCCGAAACCCGCGACATCGGCCCGAACGACTACCACGGCGGCGAAGGCCCGGTCAGCGTGACCACGCCGAAAGCCGGCAACAACCCGCTGTTCCACGCCATGGTCGAAGCCGGCGTGCAGGCCGGTTACCCGCGTACCGAAGACCTCAACGGCTACCAGCAGGAAGGTTTCGGCCCGATGGACCGTACCGTGACGCCTAAAGGCCGTCGCGCCAGTACCGCCCGCGGTTACCTCGACGTGGCGAAAAAACGTTCGACCCTGAGCATCGTCACCCACGCCCTGACCGACAAGATCCTGTTCGAAGGCAAGCGTGCCGTTGGCGTGCGTTACCTGGTCGGCTCCGCCGAAGAGCGCGTCGAAGCCCGTGCCCGCAAGGAAGTGCTGCTGTGCTCCGGCGCCATCGCCTCGCCACAGATCCTGCAACGTTCCGGCGTCGGCCCGGCCAAGCTCCTGGAAAGCCTGGACATCCCGGTGGTCCACGACCTGCCGGGCGTCGGCGAGAACCTGCAAGACCACCTGGAACTGTACCTGCAGTACGCCTGCACCCAGCCGGTCTCGCTGTACCCGTCGCTGCTCTGGTACAACCAGCCGGCCATCGGTGCCGAATGGCTGTTCAACGGCACCGGTATCGGCGCCAGCAACCAGTTCGAAGCCGGCGGCTTCATCCGCACTCGCGAAGAGTTCGAATGGCCGAACATCCAGTACCACTTCCTGCCGGTGGCGATTAACTACAACGGCAGCAACGGTGTGCAGGAGCACGGTTTCCAGGCGCACATGGGCTCCATGCGTTCGCCAAGCCGCGGCCGGATCCAGCTCAAGTCGAAGAACCCGCGCGATTACCCGAGCATTCTCTTCAACTACATGGCCACCGAGCAGGACTGGCAGGAATTCCGCGACGGCATTCGCCTGACCCGGGAAATCATGCAACAGCCGGCGCTGGACGCCTTCCGCGGCCGCGAAATCAGCCCGGGCATCGAGGTGCAGACCGACGAGCAGCTGGATAAATTCATCCGCGAGCACGCCGAAACCGCGTTCCACCCATCCTGCTCGTGCAAGATGGGCACCGACGAAATGGCCGTGGTCGATGGCCAGGGTCGCGTGCATGGCATGCAGGGTCTGCGCGTGGTCGATGCCTCAATCATGCCGATCATCACCACCGGCAACCTGAACGCGCCGACGATCATGATGGCCGAGAAAATCGCCGACAAGATCCGTGGCCGTCAGCCTCTGCCACGCAGCAAGGCCGCCTACTACGTGGCGGGCGATGCCCCGGTACGTGGCAAGCCGGTACGTGAAGTGAGCGCTACCGCGCAGTAACTTCGAACGGCGCCGATCGCAACGATCGGCGCCCTTTTGCTGTATCCGACCTGTAGCCGCTGCCGCAGGCTGCGATCGGCGGCGCAGCCGACGTAAACCAGCCACCACGATTCACCAGGCAAGAACCCGATTGCCGAATCACAGCCCTTGGCCACAACTACAGTTCTCCAACATTTCCCTGCCCCTCCCCGCTTGATACCGCCCATCGCACAGGCCTAATCTAGGCGCTCGCAGCATTCCCCAGCACCTTTTCCGACCTGGCTTCAAAGCCCTTCGGGCTTTATCGCGAGCAATCGAGCGTCGACCGGCTGCTCCTACAGAAAACCCCTGGCCCGACGCCCGCTTGCTCTCGATAAGGCCTGCAACAGCCAGACTGTTCACATGGAGGTTCCTCAGATGTTCGATTTTCACCCCCAGCTCAAGCAGCGCTTCGCTGCCTTGCGCACGGGCGCCGAATTCTTTTCCCTGCGCTACGTGCGCGAATCCGGCCAGTACCTGTCGGTGCGCAAGAACGTCGCGGAGCCGCCGAGCCTGAGCCGCGACGAAGGCGCGATGCTCACCGTGCGGGTCAATGGCGTCGAGGCTTACGCCGCCACCAACGACCTGTCGCAAAGCGGTCTGCAGGCCGCGCTGCAACGCGCCGAGCAACAAGCCCGGCTGATCGCCGTCCATGCCCTGCTCGACCTGCGCGAACAAGCGGTGTCCAGCGACCGTGCCGATTACTTCTCGCCCAACCTCGAGCAGCCCTTCCCGTCCCTGAGCGACTGCTACCAGTTGCTCGGCGACGAGTCAGCGGCCGTGCCCAAGGACGAGCGCCTGGTGAACTGGCAGGTCAGCCTCGGCCTCACCCAGGTCGAGCAGATCTACCTCAACAGCGCCGGCGCCGAACTGCGCCAGGCCCAGCGCTTCGTCTACCCGGGCATGGACGTCACCGCCTACGACGGCAGCGACAGCCAGACCCGCAGCCTGGGCCGCGAAAACTTCGGCCAGCAGGGCGGCGCCGACGTGATCAGCCGCTGCGGGCTGATCGGCGCCGGGGCCCAGGTCGCCTACCAGGCGCTGCAATTGCTGCTGGCGCCCAATACGCCCCAAGGCCCGCGCGACCTGTTGCTGATGCCGGACCAGATGATGCTGCAGATCCACGAATCCATCGGCCACCCGCTGGAGCTGGACCGTATCCTCGGCGACGAGCGCAACTACGCCGGCACCAGCTTCGTGAAAAGCAGCGACTTCGGCAGCCTGCAATACGGCTCCAGCCTGCTCAACGTGACCTTCGACCCGGACATTCCCGAGCAGTTGGCCAGCTACGGCCATGACGACGACGGCACGCCCGCCAGCAAGCAGTTCCTGATCAAGCGAGGCCTGCTGCTGCGCCCGCTGGGTGGCGCGCTCTCGCAATTTCGCGCCGGCCTCGACGGCGTGGCCAACAGCCGCGCCTGCAGCTGGAACCGCCCGCCCATCGACCGCATGGCCAACCTCAATATCGAACCCGGCGACCAGTCGCTGGAGAAGCTGATCGGCGGTATCGAGAACGGCATCCTGATGTCCACCAACCGTTCCTGGTCCATCGACGATGCGCGCAACAAGTTCCAGTTCGGCTGTGAATGGGGCCAGTTGATCGAGAACGGCGAACTCAAGGGCGTGGTGAAAAACCCCAACTACCGGGCGATTTCCGCGCACTTCTGGAAAAACCTCAGCGCCGTCGGCGACGCCAGCACCTTCAAGGTCCTGGGCACGCCGAACTGCGGCAAGGGCGAACCGAACCAGGTGATCCGCGTCGGCCATGCCTCGCCGGCCTGTGTGTTCAGCCATGTCGATGTATTTGGAGGAGATGCCTGATGAGTACGTCCCTGAATCAGGCCGAGCAGTTCAAGGCTTTGGTGGACTGGCTGCGCGATGCCGTGCGCGAGCCCGAACAGTTCACCCTGAGCTACGCCGCCGAGTCTTCGCAGTTCATCCGTTTCAACCACGCCAAGGTGCGCCAGGCCGGGCAAGTGCAGCAGGCCAGCCTCGGCTTCAAGCTGATCGACGACGGGCGCCATGCCGACCTCGAGATCACCCTCGCCGGCGACCCGCAGGTCGATGCCCAGCGCCTGGCCGAAGGCCTGCAGCAGTTGCGCGAGACCCTGCCGCTGCTGCCCCGGGACCCGTACCTGCTGCTCAACCCCGATGCCTGGAACACCCACAATGTGCAGGAGCACCCGCTGCCCAGCAGCGAGCAGGTAGTGGCCGAAATCGGTCAGGCCGCCGCCGGGCTGGACCTGGTGGGGTTCTATGCGGCCGGCCCGATCAGCCGTGGTTTTGCCAGCTCCTCGGGAGCCTTTGGCTGGCACCAGGCCAACAGCTTCAACTTCGATTTCAGCCTGTTCCACGAAAATGGCCAGGCCGTCAAAGCCAGCTACGCCGGGCACGAATGGAGCAGCCAGGGCTTCGCCCAGCGTTTCCAGCAGGCCCGGGAACAGCTGGCGTTTCTCGGACGACCGTTGCGCACCCTGGCGCCCGGGCAGTATCGCGCCTACCTGGCGCCGGCGGCCCTGGAAGAAATCATGGGCATGCTGAGCTGGGGCGGGTTTTCCGCGCAGTCCATCGCCAGCAAGCACAGCCCGCTGCAAAAGCTCTATGCCGGCGATGCCAGCCTGAGCCCCCTGGTGTCGCTGGACGAGCAGGTCAGTGGCTCGTTGAGCCCGGCGTTTTCCGATGAAGGCTACCCGCGCAGCGACCTGTCGCTGATCGCCGGCGGCGTCGCCCAAGGGCAACTGATCAACTCGCGCAGCGCCGCCGAATACAGCCTGGCCACCAACGGTGCCGGCAGCGGCGAATACCCCAGCGCGTTGAACATGGCGCCCGGGCAGTTGTCGCAGCAGGAGATTCTCAAGCAACTGGGGACCGGCCTGTACATCAGCAACCTGTGGTACCTGAACTACTCGGACCAGCCGGCGGCGCGCCTGACCGGCATGACCCGCTTCGCTACCTTCTGGGTGGAGAACGGCGAGATCCAGGCTCCGGTCAGCACCATGCGTTTCGATGACAGCGTCTACAGCCTGCTGGGTTCGCACCTGGAAGGCCTGACCCGGGAGCGCGAGCTGCTGCTGTCGGCCAGTACCTACAGCCAGCGCCAGACCGCCTCGGCGCAATTGCCGGGCGCGCTGGTGAGCCGGCTGACGTTGACCTTGTAACCGCTGTCGCACGCAAATCTCGCTCCTACGGGATGGCGTCTGTAGGAGCGAGGCTTGCCCGCGATGCGGTTGCAGGGGGGATAGGTGTTCACCACAAGAAAGAGGTCCCATGCCCAACCGTGCCGAACTTGACGCCACCACCGCCCGCTGGCTGCCGTGGGTGGTGGCCATCGCCTTTTTCATGCAATCCCTCGACGGGACCATCCTCAATACCGCCCTGCCGGCCATGGCCCGCGACCTGGCGGAAGATCCGTTGCGCATGCAGGGCGTGGTCATCGCCTACATGCTCACCGTGGCGCTGCTGATCCCGGCCTCGGGCTGGATCGCCGACCGTTTCGGCACCAAGAAGATCTTCTTCGGCGCCATCCTGCTGTTCAGCATCGGCTCGTTGCTCTGTGCCCTGTCCAACTCCCTGAGCATGCTGGTCGGCGCTCGGGTGATCCAGGGCCTGGGCGGCGCCCTGATGCTGCCCGTCGGCCGGCTGGTGGTGCTGCGCGCCTACCCGCGCTCGGAACTGGTGCGGATCATGGGTTTCATCACCATTCCCGGGCTGCTCGGCCCGCTGATCGGCCCGACCATGGGCGGCTGGATGGTGCAGTACCTGACCTGGCACTGGATCTTCCTGATCAACCTGCCGGTGGGCGCGATCGGCTGTTATGCCGTCTGGCGCTTCATTCCCGACCTGCGCGGCAGCGAGCGCACGCGTTTCGACGGCCTGGGCTTTTTGTTGTTCGGCGCGGCGATGGTGCTGATCACCATCGCCATGGAGGGCCTGGGCGAACTGCACCTGCCGCACCTGCGGGTGATGTTGCTGCTGTTCGGCGGCCTGGCCTGCCTCGCGGCCTACTGGCTGCGGGCCGGGCATATCGACAACCCGCTGTTCGCGCCTTCGCTGTTCAAGGTGCGGACCTTTGCCGTAGGCATCCTCGGCAACCTGTTCGCCCGCCTCGGCAGCGGCGCCCTGCCGTTCCTGGTGCCCTTGCTGCTGCAAGTGGCCCTCGGTTATTCACCATCCCAGGCCGGGATGAGCATGCTGCCGCTGGCCGCCGCGGCGATGCTCGCCAAGTCCATCGCCCGTCCGCTGATCGAACGCCTGGGCTACCGCATCGTCCTCACCGGCAACACCCTGGCGTTGGGGATCATGCTCGCCAGCATGGGTCTAGTGACGGAACAGACCCCCTACCCGCTGCTGCTGGGCATGCTGGCGGTGCTGGGGGCGATCAACTCGCTGCAGTTCACGGCGATGAACACCGTGACCCTGATCGACCTCGACGACGCCTCCGCCAGCAGCGGCAACAGCCTGCTATCGGTGGTGGCGCAACTGTCCCTGAGCCTGGGGGTGGCCTGCGCCGGCGCGCTGCTCGGCGGCTTCACCGCCGAAGTCGGCAACGATGGCGTGAACACCGTGCTCGGCGCCTTCCAGCTGACCTTCCTCACGGTGGGGATCATGGCAATGCTGGCGGCGGCGATCTTCCTGCAGCTGTCGCCCAAGGACGGCCGACGGGCGAAGAAGGTCCAGGAGCATATCGAGCACTGAGCCGCATCGGATAAAACATGCAGCTCGATTGACGTCGGCTGCGCCACCGATCGCAGCCTTCGGCAGCGGCTACAGGAGCGAGCGATGGCTCGCTCGTCCAGAAATTGCAGGTAAAGGGAGCGGGACTGATACACTGCGCGACATTTTGTTTTGCAGGCCCGTCCCGTGACCACCATTGCCACCGCTTTTAATACTTTGCCGCTGTCCGCCGCCATGCTGGCTAACCTCGACTCACTCGGTTATGCCCAGATGACGCCGGTCCAGGCGCAAAGCTTGCCGGTGATCCTCAAGGGGATGGACCTGATCGCCCAGGCCAAGACCGGCAGCGGCAAGACCGCCGCCTTCGGCATCGGCCTGCTGAATCCGATCAATCCGCGCTACTTCGGTTGCCAGGCCCTGGTGATCTGCCCGACCCGCGAGCTGGCCGACCAGGTGGCCAAGGAAATCCGCCGCCTGGCCCGCGCCGAAGACAACATCAAGGTCCTGACCCTGTGCGGTGGCGTGTCCTTCGGCCCGCAGATCGCCTCGCTGGAACACGGCGCGCACATCATCGTCGGCACCCCGGGCCGCCTGTCCCAGCACCTGCGCAAGGGCTCGCTGAAACTCGACGGTCTCAACACCCTGGTCCTCGACGAAGCCGACCGCATGCTGGACATGGGCTTCTACGACCCGATCGAAGAAATCATCGCCTACACCCCCGAGCGCCGGCAGACCCTGCTGTTCTCCGCCACCTACCCGGTGGGCATCAAGCAGTTGGCCTCGAAGTTCATGCGCGACCCGCAGCAGGTGAAGGCCGAAGCCCTGCACGCCGACAGCCAGATCGAGCAGCGTTTCTACGAGATCTCGCCGGAAGAACGCATCGACGCTGTGGTCAAGGTACTGAACCACTTCCGTCCAGAGTCCTGCGTGGCCTTCTGCTTCACCAAGCAGCAGGTCCAGGAAACCGTCGACCACCTGACCGCCAAGGGCATGTCCGCAGTGGGCCTGCACGGCGACCTGGAACAGCGCGACCGCGACCAGGTATTGGCGATGTTCGCCAACCGCAGCACCTCGGTGCTGGTGGCCACCGACGTGGCCGCCCGCGGCCTGGACATCGATGCCCTGGACATGGTGATCAACGTCGAGCTGGCGCGGGATTCGGAGATCCACATCCACCGCGTCGGCCGCACCGGCCGCGCCGGCGAGAAGGGCCTGGCGGTCAGCCTGGTGGCGCCGTCCGAGGCGCACCGTGCCCAGGCCATCGAGCAATTGCAGAAGTCGCCCTTGAACTGGGAACAGATCGACAGCCTGAAATCCCAGGGCGGCGGCCCGCTGCTGCCGGCCATGAGCACCCTGTGCATCGGCGCCGGGCGCAAGGACAAAGTGCGTCCGGGCGACATCCTCGGCGCCCTGACCGGTGAAGCCGGCATCCCCGGCACCCAGGTCGGCAAGATCGCGATTTTCGACTTCCAGGCCTATGTCGCCGTGGACCGCGGCATTGCCAAGCAGGCCCTGCAACGCCTGAACAGCGGCAAGATCAAGGGTCGTTCGCTGCGCGTGCGCATCCTGTAATACCACCGCGGCCAATGCCTGCTCTCCTGTAGGAGCGAGGCTTGCCCGCGATCAAGGCACCGCGGTCTGCCAGGTACAACCGCATCATCGTTCATCGCGGGCAAGCCTCGCTCCTACGGGAACGGGGTTGCCTCGACACTTGTGTGAGGACACCGTTTTGCGCTCTACCGAAGTCGTGATCATTGGCGCTGGCGCCGCAGGGTTGATGTGCGCGCTGACCGCGGCCGGCCGTGGCCGCCAGGTGCTGCTGCTGGACCACGCCAACAAGGCCGGCAAGAAGATCCTCATGTCCGGCGGCGGGCGCTGCAACTTCACCAATATGTACACCGAGCCGGGCAATTTCCTCTCGCACAACCCGCATTTCTGCAAGTCGGCCCTGGCCCGCTACACCCAGTGGGATTTCATCGGCCTGGTGGCCAAGCACGGCGTGCCGTACCACGAGAAAAAACTCGGCCAGCTGTTCTGCGACAACAAGTCCAGCGACATCCTCGGCATGCTGCTCGACGAGTGCGACCAGGTCGGCGTCCAACTGCACCTGGACACCTCGATCCAGCAGATCGAGAAGCTCGACAGCGGCTACCTGCTGGAAACCACCCTCGGCCAGCTCCAGTGCCAATCCCTGGTGATCGCCACCGGCGGCCTGTCGATTCCGACCCTGGGCGCCACCGGCTTCGGCTATCAGGTGGCCAGGCAGTTCGGCCACGAGCTGCTGCCGACCCGCGCGGGCCTGGTGCCGTTCACCATCACCGACCAGCTCAAGGAGCTGTGCGGCGAGCTGTCCGGCACCTCGGTGGACTGCCTGGTGAGCTGCAACGACATGAGCTTTCGCGAGAACATCCTGTTCACCCACCGAGGCCTGAGCGGTCCGGCGATCCTGCAGATTTCCTCGTTCTGGGAATCCGGCGACACGGTGGAGATCAACCTGCTGCCGGACCACGACGCCGCAAGCTGGCTGCAACAGCAACAGGCCGAACGCCCGAACAGCGAGCTGAAGACCCTGCTCGGCGAGATCTTCACCAAGAAGATGGCCGGCCTGCTGGCAGACAACTGGTTCGTCTCCAAACCGATGAAGCAGTACACCCACGCCGAACTGGCGCAGATCGCCGAGCAACTGGCGTGCTGGAAAGTGGTCCCGGCCGGCACCGAGGGTTATCGCACCGCCGAAGTGACCCTGGGCGGCGTCGACACTCGCGAGGTGTCGTCCAAGACCATGGAGTCGCTGAAGAGCCCAGGGCTGTATTTCATCGGCGAGGTGCTGGACGTCACCGGCCACCTGGGCGGCTTCAACTTCCAGTGGGCATGGGCCTCCGGCTACGCGGCCGCACAGTACGTCTGATCCGCCGTTCACCTGGCCTGTAGCCTCTGCCCCAGGAGCCGCAGAACCGGCCACTGCGGTGGGACAGGCCGAACACAGTCGCCTGTTATGCGGCCGCTGCGCGCCCGATCGCAGCCTCGCGGGGCTCGGCAGCGGCTACAAGGTTTCCCCATTTCCTGTAGCCGCTGCCGCAGGCTGCGATCGACCCGAAGGGGCGCTGCGATCTGACGCCTCCCTGAAGTCCTGCGGACCTATCGCAGCCTTCGGCAGCGGCTACAGGTACCGATGAAGATCAGCGGGAACAGAATTTGCTGTCGGATGTGACGACCCCATTGCGCGGTCGTCAATACTGGCTCAATTTAGCGGCATCGCCCCGGAAGGCTTTCTCACTTCATGTCATCGACCAGCTTTCGTCAGTCACTGCGGCGCCTTTGGGCGCTGGATAAATTCAGCTACAGCGTGCGGGTGTTCATCGCTCTGACCGGGAGCATGGCGCTGTGCTGGTACCAGGACGAAATGGCCTTGCTGATCCCCTTGTTCCTGGGGATTATCGCCAGCGCCCTGGCCGAGACCGACGACAGCTGGCAAGGCCGGATCAATGCCCTGGCCGTGACCCTGGTGTGTTTCAGCGTCGCTGCCCTTTCCGTCGAACTGTTGTTCCCCTACCCCTGGATCTTCGTCATCGCCCTGGCGCTGGCCAGCTTTGGCCTGACCATGCTCGGCGCCCTGGGCGAACGTTACGGGGCGATTGCCTCCGCAACCCTGATCCTGTCGGTCTACACCATGATCGGCGTGGACCAGCGCGGCGGCGCCGTCACCGACTTCTGGCACGAACCGCTGCTGTTGGTGGCCGGTGCCGCCTGGTACGGCCTGCTGTCGGTACTCTGGCAGGCGATGTTTTCCAACCAACCGGTGCAGCAGAGCCTGGCACGCCTGTTCCGCGAGCTGGGCTATTACCTCAAGCTCAAGTCGTCGCTGTTCGAGCCGATCCGCCAGCTGGACGTGGAAGCACGCCGGCTGGAACTGGCGCAGCAGAACGGCCGGGTAGTGGCGGCCCTGAACGCCGCCAAGGAAATCATCCTGCACCGGGTCGGCAACGGCCGGCCGGGCTCGAAAGTCAGCCGCTACCTGAAGCTGTACTTCCTCGCCCAGGACATCCACGAACGCGCCAGCTCGTCCCACTACCCCTACAACGCCCTGGCCGATGCGTTCTTCCACAGCGACGTACTGTTCCGCTGCCAGCGCCTGCTGCGCCAGCAGGGCAAGGCTTGCCGGGCCCTGGGCGAATCCATCCAGCTGCGCCAGCCCTTCGTCTACGACGCCAGCTTCGCCGAGGCCCTGAGCGACCTGCACGCCTCCCTGGAACACCTGCGCATCCAGAGCAACCCGGCCTGGCGCGGCCTGCTGCGTTCGCTGCGGGCGCTGGCCGCCAACCTCGGCACCCTCGACCGCCTGCTCAGTGACGCCAGCAACCCCGACGCCCTCGCCGACGCCACCGACAGCAGCCTGCTGGACCGTTCGCCGCGCAACCTCAAGGACGTCTGGACCCGCCTGCGCACCCAGCTGACCCCGACATCGCTGCTGTTTCGCCACGCCCTGCGCCTGCCCCTGGCCCTGAGCATCGGCTACGGCATGGTGCACCTGATACACCCCTCCCAGGGTTACTGGATCATCCTCACCACCCTGTTCGTCTGCCAGCCGAACTATGGCGCCACGCGGCGCAAGCTGGGCCAGCGAATCATCGGCACCGCCATCGGCCTGGTGGTCGCCTGGGCGCTGTTCGACCTGTTCCCCAGCCCGCTGGTGCAGTCGCTGTTCGCGATTGCCGCCGGGGTGGTGTTCTTTACCAACCGCACCACCCGCTACACCCTGGCCACCGGCGCCATCACCATCATGGTGCTGTTCTGCTTCAACCAGGTGGGCGACGGCTACGGGCTGTTGCTGCCGCGCCTGTTCGATACCCTGCTGGGCAGCCTGATCGCCGGCCTGGCGGTGTTCCTGTTCCTGCCGGACTGGCAGGGCCGACGCCTGAACAAGGTGCTGGCCAATACCCTGACCTGCAACAGCATCTACCTGCGGCAGATCATGCAGCAGTACGCGGCCGGCAAGAGCGACGACCTGGCTTACCGCCTGGCCCGGCGCAACGCCCACAACGCCGACGCGGCGCTGTCCACCACCCTGGCCAACATGCTGATGGAGCCCGGGCATTTCCGTAAGGAAGCGGACGTGGGCTTTCGCTTCCTGGTGCTCTCGCACACCCTGCTCAGTTACCTCTCCGGCCTCGGCGCGCATCGGGAAACCCAGCTGCCGGCGGAAGTCCGCGAGCACCTGATCGGCGGGGCCGGGGTCAGCCTGGCCAGCAGCATCGATGAAATCGCCCAGGGCCTGGCGAGCAAGCAGCCGGTGGCGATCCAGAGCGATGCCGAAGAGGCCCTGGCCAATGAGCTGGAGCAGATGCCGGACGAAATCGATGAAGGCCAGCGGCTGGTGCAGACCCAACTGGCGCTGATCTGCCGCCAACTGGGCCCCTTGCGGACCCTGGCGGCGCATCTGATCAAGGACACCGGCGAAGAACAGGCCGCGTAGCCGCTGCCGCAGGCTGCGATCGCCTCCGCAGGAGGCGCAAGCTTTCAAGAACGCCACAGAGGTTTCGGCCTCGGCGCCAGCCTGCTGCAGCAGCTTTAATGGCGCCGTTTCACATCCCGTGCTGGCGCAGCAAGCGGTCGTAGCTGCCGTCGGCTTTCATCGCCTCGATCTCTCGATCGAACCCCGCCACGATCTGCGCATGTGCGGGGTTCTTCAGGCTGACCAGGATATGCAGGCCGTTCTCGCTCAGGGAATTGGGCAGGAACTCCACCGCGTTACGCACCCGCGGCGACTCCCGCGCCAGGTAATAGCGGGCAACGTACTCGTCCTCCAGGGTCAGCTTGACCCGGTTGGCTGCCAGCATGCGCACCGCCATCGCGAAGTTGTGCACCAGGACCTTCTGCAGCTCTGGATCGTTGTCAAAATCGGGGGAGTAGGCATAACCGCGCACCACCGCGATGGGGTACTGGTGCAGTTGCTTGAGGGTGGTGTATTCGATGGGGGCATCCTTGCGCCGGATGAAACGCACCCGATTGACCAGGTACTCCGAGGAGAATTGCCCCAGCTGGGTACGGGCCTCATTGAACCAGGCATTCACCAGCACGTCGTAACGCCCCTCGCCGACGCCAAGCAAGGCCCGCGCCCAGGGCACCTGTTCGAACTCGCTGGCATAACCGGCCCGCGCCAGCGCGGTGCTGACGATGTCGGTGGCCAGCCCGCCGTTGACCAGCGTCGCATCCGTGAAGGGTGGCCAGGCGTCGGCGACCAATCGCAATTTTTCCGCATAAGCGCTCTGGCCCAGCAACAGCAATCCGATCAAAGCAAAGGCTCGATGCAATCGCGGCATGCTAAAAGATCCTTAGCGGGCGGACAGCCCTGCGTGTTTTTTGCCCAGACTCGAGGTTCTCCGGCCGGTGGACGGCCGCGACCCAGCTCCTAACAGTAGCTTATGGGCGCCACTGCACAGCGCTTCAGCGCAGATTACACAAAGAAGACCGCCACGAACCAATGCGATGATGGCATTTTGACCTACCTCACAGAAACGCCACTCCAGCGCCAGACAAGACAAGCCACCCGCCAGGCGCTTAACATCCGGGCACCGCTTTCCAAAGGATGAAACGATGACAATCGAATGGGTCTGCAAACACCACACCGATCTGGGCAAGGAGCAGTTGTACGCGATCCTGCAGTTGCGTACCGAAGTCTTCGTGGTCGAGCAGAAATGCGCCTACCAGGAAGTCGATGGCCAGGACCTGGAAGGCGACACCTGCCACCTGATGGCCTGGGATGATGACCAGCTGGTGGCTTATCTGCGCCTGCTCGACCCGACCTCCCAGGGCGGCGACGTGGTCATCGGCCGCGTGGTGATCGCCCCGCAAGCGCGGGGCAAGGGGCTGGGCCATGAACTGATGGAGCACGCCCTGAAACAGGCGCAGAAACACTGGCCGCACACGCCGATCTATCTGTCGGCCCAGGCGCATTTGCAGGGGTATTACGGGCGCTACGGCTTCAACGTCGTGGGCGAGGAGTATCTGGAAGACGATATCCCCCATATCGGCATGCGCCGGGCCTGACAGGACAATCGCAAGCCTGCTGGCGCCAGCGGGCTTGCATTCAGATCGAGTCCCTCAGGGATACTCCAGCACCGTCTTGATCCGCGACAGGTTCGCCTCGATCCAGCCCTTGTCGATCGCGCCCCAGCTTTTGATCCGATAGCTGCCGGCATGATTGCGCGCGCCGTCCTGCTGCTCGAACTCACAGACGATATCCAGATCCGCCAGGGCGGCGATGGTGTCCTGCGCCGTGCGCCGCGGCATGCCGGTGGCCTCGGTCAGGGCCGGGACATTGCTGGCCAGGTCGCTGTCGATCAGGTACGCCACATACAGCCGGCGGTAAAAGCTGCTCTTGGTCTTGCTCACGTCCATCGCCCGTTCCTTGTACAGGGTTACTCGGAACCACCTGCCCTGGCTTGCAGGTCGCGCCAGGTCAGGTAGACCCGCAGGTCGAATTCCAGTTGGTGATAGCCCGGCAGCATGTGCTCGCAGAGCTTATAGAACGCCTTGTTGTGCTCGCTTTCCTTGAAGTGCGCCAGCTCGTGGACAACGATCATGCGCAGGAACTCCGGCGCCGCCTCCTTGAACAGCGAAGCGATGCGGATTTCCTTCTTGGCCTTGAGCTTGCCGCCCTGGACCCGCGAGATCGTGGTGTGCAGCCCCAGGGCGCGGTGCGTCAGGTCCAGGCGGTTGTCGAACAGCACCTTGTCGATGGCCGGGGCGTTGCGCAGGTACTCCTGCTTCAACTCCAGGGCATAGCCGTACAGCGCCTTGTCACTCTGCACCCCGTGCTTGCCGGGGTACCGCTGGCTCAGGTAATCGCCCAGCCGCCCTTGCGCAATCAGCTGGCGCACTTGCTCTTGCAGGGTGGCAGGATAGGCCTGGAGGTATTTCAACGCGGTCATGGGGCGCCAATGCAATCACGAAAGGCCGCCAGTGTAGCGAATTCAACCCGGCAACGCGCTCCAGTCGAAAGGCTCGGCAAAGCGCTCGGCATCCGCGGCGATCAACGGCCGGGCCACCAGGAAGCCCTGCACGTACTCGCAGCCGTTGGCCTGCAGCCAGCGGTACTGCTCCAGGGTCTCCACGCCCTCGGCGATCACCAGCACGCCGAACGCCTTGCACAGGTCGATCACGCAGCGCGCCAGCGCCGCATCCCGTGCCGAATCCGGCAACCTGGCGATCAGGTGACGGTCGAGCTTGAGGGTATCGAGCTGCAGATCCCGCAGGTGGGCCAGCGAACAGGCGCCCGAACCGAAGTCATCCAGCGCCACCCGCACCCCGAGACTGCGCAACAGGCGCAGCTGCTTGCGCGACTCGTCGAGGTTCTGGGTCAGGGCGTCTTCGGTGATCTCGACCTCCAACTGCCGAGGTTCCAGGCCATGACGCTCCAGGACCTGGCGCAGTTCGGTGGCGAGGTTCGGCATGGCGAACTGGGTGCCGCTCAAACTCACACCCAGCACGGTCTGCTCGGCGAACAGCGTTTTCCAGGACGCCCGCTGGCTCGCACTCTGCTGATAGATCCAGCTCCCCAGGCGGCTGATCAGCCGCGCCTCCTCCAGCAGCGGCAGAAACAACCCCGGCGGCACATCGCCAACGCTCGGATGCCGCCAACGCAACAGGGCTTCAAAACCGCGCAGGCGCCCATCGGCAATCGCCACCTGGGGCTGGTACACCAGGTTGAACTCCTTGTGCTCGACCGCGCTGCGCACGCTTTCCTCGAGCATCAGCCGCGAGCGGGCACGGCCGTTCATTTCGTGGTCGTAATAACGATATTGCTGGCGCCCGGCACGCTTGGACTCGTACATGGCGATGTCCGCCGCGCGCATCAGGCCATCCAGATTGGAACCGCAATCGGGGTAGATGGCGATACCGATACTGGCCCCCAGCGCGACCTCCAGGCCATCGAACTGCTGACAGATCGATATGCGCTCGATGAGCTTCTCGGAAATCTTCGCCGCCTGTTCCGGAAACTCCAGCTCCAGCAAAGCGGTGAACTCATCGCCGCCTATGCGCGCCAGGATGTCGAAGGAACGCAGGCAGGCCTTTATCTGTTCGGACACCCAGCGCAGCACCCGGTCCCCCGCATCATGCCCCAGGGAGTCGTTGACCCGCTTGAAACCGTCCAGGTCCAGGTACAGCAGCACCAGCGACTTGTCGGAGCGCTCGCTGCGCAACAACAGGCTTTCCACGGTCTGGTAGAAGCCACGACGGTTGAGCAGGCCGGTCAGCGGATCGGTCACTGCCTGGTATTCCAGTTGCTGGTGCAGATGACGGACTTCCGACATGTCGAGCAGGGTCACCACCATCGCCTTCTGCTCGCTCGGCAGTGGCGCGCAGGACAACGCCACCGACACCTGCTGGCCCGGAGCCGTACGCAACGTGGCGTCGTGCAGGCGGTAGGTCTCGCCCTTGCGATAGCTGGCATACAGCTCGGATTCGGCCCACTGCGGCACATGGGGCTTTTGCAGATAGTCGAGCAGCCACGCCCCCTCCAGCTCATTCACCGGAGCGTTGAGCAAGCGTGAAATCGCCGGATTGGCAAAGCGGATGACCCCGCCCTCATCCACCACCAGAATCCCCTCCGCCGCGTTCTCCAGCACCGAGGCATTGAAGGCCCTGGCACTCTCCAGGTCATGGCTCAGGCGCTGCAGTGCGCGGCGATTGCGTTGCTGCTCCAGTAGCGCCTGTACCTTGGGCTTGAGAATCTGCGGATCGAACGGCTTGAACAGATAATCCACCGCGCCGCTGGCGTAGCCCTTGATCACCGCGTCCTTGGACTGCTCGTTGGCGGTGAGGAAAATGATCGGGGTCAGGCGGGTTCGCTGGCTGCCGCGCATCAGGCGGGCGACTTCGAAACCGTCCATTTCCGGCATCTGTACATCCAGCAACACCAGATCGATGTCGTGTTCCAGTAACAGACCCAGGGCCTCGACACCCGAGGCGGCGGTCATGACCTGCCAGTCGTGGCGCTGCAGGAGTGCACGCATGCTGAGCAGATTTTCGGGGTAATCATCAACAATCAGTAAGACCGAGCGGGCTTCACCTGGCCGAGTTTGCGCGCATTCCATGCTGCTTCTCTTGTCTGTGTAGGGTCGGCCTGCGAACAAGACCGGACAAATACTGAGACTTCACTCTAGACCTGGATCCAATAAAGCAGAAGCTGTCACAGCGCCATCATTTAGCCAAAGCCCGAGGCACCCGACTAACGGTCAGCCCCATAGCTGCTGAAACCGCTGGAGGCGTTTTTTCGACAGATGGTTGACGCCAATTATCCGCCGGACGGGCATTAACAAAAGTCCCTTCTACGCTTATAAAGATCGCCTTCAAAAGCGCAGGCTAAAGCCTTTGTCGGTTTTTTATCCGGCATCAAATCGGGAAGCTTTGACTATGATCGACCTCGCAACCTGGAATCTGAGCATTCCCGAAGGCAGTCCACCGGCGACTATCGACACCCCCCGACTGGTGGAGGGCTTCAAGGATCAATATTTCCATTCCGACACCGGCACCCTGTTCTTCTGGTCGCCCGTCACCGGTTCCCGCACCGCCAACGCCATCTACCCGCGCAGCGAACTGCGTGAAACCTACTCCAACGGCACCCTGAAGAACTGGACCTACCCGGAAGCCGACAACCTGCTCTACGCCACCCTGGCGGTGAACCAGGTGCCGTCCACGGGCAAGATCGTCATCGGCCAGATCCACGCCTACAACAGCACCAAGCCCCTGGTGAAGGTCGAGTACCAGTACAAGACCACCACCCAGAGCGGCAACATAGTCGCCAAGGTCCGCATGCATCCGGACGATACCGATAGCCGGGTGATCATCGTCGCCGAAAACGTGCCGCTGGATCGCGAGTTCTCCTACCTGATCCACCTGAGCCCGGGCGGTGCCCTGGGCGTCAGCGCCGCGGGCTATCAATGGGACACCCAGCTCAGCAGCACCTGGCGCGACAAGCCGCTGTACTTCAAGGCCGGGGTGTATGTGCAGGACAACACCGGCTACACCACCGAAGGCGGCAAGGTGACCTTCTACAGGCTGGATATCGATCACAACGAAACCTGATCTTCTGTAGGAGCGAGGCTTGCCCGCGCGACATCCATGGCGAATGTCAGGCCCTCGTCGCGGGCAAGCCTCGCTCCTGCACGATGAGGTGTTTGCCACAGGCACAAAAAAGCCCGCATCGCTGCGGGCTTTTTCGTTCAACACAAAGGCTTAGTTGACCTTGGCGTTCAGCTCACCTTTGAGGTAACGCTGGAACATCGCTTCCAGGGAGATCGGCTTGATCTTCGAGGCGTTGCCAGCGGTGCCGAAGGCTTCGTAACGGGCGATGCACACGTCGCGCATGGCGGTCACGGTGGCGCCGAAGAACTTGCGCGGGTCGAACTCGCTCGGGTTGGTGGCCATCAGGCGACGCATCGCACCGGTGGACGCCAGGCGCAGGTCGGTGTCGATGTTGACCTTGCGCACGCCGTACTTGATGCCTTCGACGATTTCTTCAACCGGCACGCCGTAGGTTTCTTTGATGTCGCCGCCGTATTGGTTGATGATCGCCAGCCACTCTTGCGGAACCGAAGACGAACCGTGCATCACCAGGTGGGTGTTGGGGATGCGCTTGTGGATCTCTTTGATGCGGTCGATGGCCAGTACGTCGCCGGTAGGCGGCTTGGTGAACTTGTAGGCACCGTGGCTGGTACCGATGGCGATGGCCAGGGCGTCGACCTGGGTCTTCTTGACGAAGTCCGCGGCTTCTTCCGGGTCGGTCAGCATCTGGCTGTGGTCCAGCACGCCTTCGGCGCCGATGCCGTCTTCTTCACCAGCCATGCCGGTTTCCAGGGAACCCAGGCAGCCCAGCTCGCCTTCCACCGAAACGCCGCAGGCGTGAGCCATGGCCACGGTCTGCTGGGTCACGCGAACGTTGTACTCGTAGTCGGTCGGGGTCTTGCCGTCTTCGCCGAGGGAGCCGTCCATCATGACCGAGGAGAAGCCCAGCTGGATCGAACGCTGGCAGACGTCAGGGCTGGTGCCGTGGTCCTGGTGCATGCACACCGGGATATGCGGGAATTCTTCGATCGCCGCCAGGATCAGGTGGCGCAGGAAAGGCGCGCCGGCGTATTTGCGGGCACCGGCCGAAGCCTGGACGATCACCGGAGAGTCAGTCTTGTCAGCTGCTTCCATGATGGCGCGCATCTGTTCAAGGTTGTTGACGTTGAAGGCTGGAACGCCGTAGCCGAATTCGGCTGCGTGGTCCAACATCTGGCGCATGCTGATGAGTGCCATTGTGTGTATCTCTCCCGGTCGAGGGTCGTTAATCGTGCAAGCCTGCCGTAGCGGCGGCTGCTATTCAAGTGATTGCAGATCGGGGGTCAACCCGGCCTGCCGATTCGTTACTGCATCAATCTTGCGAGCCACGCCTATCTCTGTAGGAGCGAAGCTTGCTCGCGATCAGGGTCATCACATTCAACATTCCTGTTGACGGTTGGATCGCTATCGCGAGCAAGCTTCGCCCCTACAGGTTCAGCATCGGCTCCCGGCCTACGGCGCTTTACAGCCGCGGCCGATCAAATCGTTGGTGGCGACCCAGTAAACCAGGCCTTCGTCACCTTTTTCGTGAAACGCCAGCATGTCGTTGCTGTACAGCGAACCGGAACCGCTCGGCTCCAGCTTCAGGCGATAGACCTGATCGGCCCCGCCCAACCGCACATCGACTTCCTTGCGGCTGCTGTCGGTGTAGCGCCAGACCACTTGCGCCTGGCTGTCGCACACCCAGGTCGTCCAGTTGTCCGTCTCGGCCGGCTTGAACAGGTCGAAGTTGGCGCAACCTGCCAGCAATCCCAGCGCAGCCACGGCGATAAAGCCTTTCATCGGTGTTCCTCGGCTGACGGCCCACGGCCGCCAGCACAACGCGTTATCGAATCAGACCCGTCAAGGGCAACCATGTTCCTTGGCCTTGGCTGGAGTCTCGTACTTGTCCAGACCATCGGGTCCCATGCGCTTGTTGATCACAGGCGCGGTCTCGGCCTGCCAGTCGGCCTGATAGCAACCTCTCTCAGGCTCTCCCGACTCGGGCTCCGGCTGGGCCGGATGGCTGCCGCAACCGGCCAGCAAGCCCGCGACGATCAACAGCGGTAACGTCTTGACCATATGAACACTCCTTTGCCTGGCCATCGGGACTTCAGGCTTTGGCCCGGCTTTCCAGGACTTCGACCGCCGGCAGCACCTTGCCCTCGACGAATTCGAGGAAAGCGCCACCGCCGGTAGAAATGTAGGAGATTTGCTCGGCCACGCCATATTTATCGATGGCTGCCAGGGTGTCGCCGCCGCCAGCGATGGAGAACGCCGCGCTCTCCGCGATGGCCTGGGCCAGCACCTTGGTGCCGTTACCGAACTGGTCGAACTCGAACACGCCGACCGGACCGTTCCACAGGATGGTCTTCGACGACTTCAGCAGCTCGGCGAAGTTCGCCGCGGTTTGCGGGCCGATGTCCAGGATCATGTCGTCGGCCGCCACCTCGGCAATCAGCTTGACGGTAGCGGTCGCGCTTTCGGCGAATTCCTTGGCCACCACCACGTCCACCGGCAGCGGCACGCTGACCTTGGCGGCGATGGCGCGCGCGGTATCCAGCAGGTCCGGCTCGTACAGCGACTTGCCGACCGGGTGACCGGCAGCGGCGAGGAAGGTGTTGGCGATGCCGCCGCCAACGATCAGTTGGTCGCAGATCTGGCTCAGGCTATTGAGCACGTCGAGCTTGGTCGACACCTTGGAGCCGGCGACGATAGCGGCCATCGGCTTGGCCGGGGCGCCCAGGGCCTTGCCCAGCGCGTCCAGCTCGGCAGCCAGCAGCGGGCCGGCAGCGGCGACCTTGGCGAACTTGGCCACGCCGTGGGTCGAACCCTCGGCGCGGTGCGCGGTGCCGAAGGCGTCCATCACGAACACGTCGCACAGGTCGGCGTATTGCCGGGCCAGTTCGTCGGCGTTCTTTTTCTCGCCCTTGTTGAAGCGCACGTTCTCGAACAGCACGATGTCGCCGGCCTTGACGTCGACGCCGCCCAGGTAGTCGGCCACCAGCGGCACTTCACGACCCAGGGCACGGCTCAGGTAGTCGGCCACTGGTTTGAGGCTGTTCTCGGCGGAGAACTCGCCTTCGGTCGGACGGCCGAGGTGCGAGCAGACCATCACGGCCGCGCCTTTTTCCAGGGCCAGCTTGATGGTCGGCAGCGAAGCCAGGATACGCGCATCGCTGGTGACAACACCGTCCTTGACTGGGACGTTGAGGTCTTCGCGGATCAGTACGCGCTTACCTTGCAGATCGAGGTCGGACATCTTCAACACGGTCATGGGTCGCAATTCCTGGGTTACTGTTTTTTTGGAAACGGGAAGTTAAGAGACAGCTTTGGGTGCGGCTGTTTGCAGATAGTGTCCTGCAACGTCCAGCATTCGGTTGGCAAAACCCCATTCGTTGTCGAACCAGGCCAGGATGTTCACCAGCCGCGGGCCGGAAACACGGGTCTGGCTGGCATCGACGATCGCCGAATGCGGATCATGGTTGAAATCACAACTGGCGTGCGGCAACTCGGTATAGGCCAACAGGCCCTTGAGCGGACCGCTGGTGGCGGCCTCGCGCAGGATCCGGTTGACTTCGCCGGTGTCGGTATCGCTCACGGTCTGCATCGTGATGTCGAGGCAGGACACGTTGACGGTCGGCACGCGCACAGCTTTGGCCTGAATTCGCCCGGCAAGTTCCGGCAGCAGCCGTTCGATACCGCGCGCCAGACCAGTGGACACCGGGATCACCGACTGGAACGCCGAACGGGTGCGGCGCAGGTCTTCATGGTGATAGGCGTCGATCACCGGCTGGTCATTCATCGCCGAGTGGATGGTGGTGATCGACACGTATTCCAGACCAATGGCCTGGTCCAGCAGGCGCAACAGCGGCACGCCGCAGTTGGTGGTGCAGGACGCGTTGGACACCAGCAGCTCGGCGCCGGTCAGGCAGTCCTGGTTGACGCCGTAGACGATGGTGGCGTCGACATCCGCCTCGCTGGCCATCGGCTGGGAAAACAGCACCCGCGGCGCACCGGCGTCGAGGAAACGCTGGCCGTCTTCACGGGTGTGATAGGCGCCGGAGCATTCGAGCACCAGATCGACGCCCAGGGACGCCCAATCGATGCCTTCGGGGGTGGCACTGCGCAGGACCTTCACGCAGTTGCCATTGATATGCAGACAGTCGCCGTCGACCTTCACTTCGCCAGGAAACCGGCCGTGGGTGGAGTCGAAGCGTGTCAGGTATTCCACGCTGGCCATGTCGGCCAGATCGTTGATCGCGACAATCTCGAACCCGGCCGCAGCCCCCCGTTCGAACAGGGCACGCAAGACACAACGACCGATCCGGCCGTAGCCGTTGAGTGCAACTTTGTAGGGACGCAGTTGAGGCATGGGGTTCTCGATTACCGGGGTGAATCCGTCACGGTCGCGTTGCCTGTTCCATTGTCATCGTCGGATCGCCGCCCGGACCGAGCCTCGCTCCTACAGATCATCACGATCCCGTAGGAGCGAGGCTTGCCCGCGAAGAACAGCAGACAACGCGGCTGGCGGACTTAGTCTTCCAGCAGCTCTTCGGCCTGACCCAGGATGTTTTCCAGGGTGAAACCGAACTCTTCGAACAAGGCCGGCGCAGGCGCCGACTCGCCGTAGGTGGTCATGCCGATGACGCGACCTTCCAGGCCGACGTACTTGTACCAGTAGTCCGCGTGAGCGGCCTCGATGGCGATACGCGCGCTGACCTGCAGCGGCAGGACCGACTGCTTGTAGCCGGCGTCCTGGGCATCGAACACGCTGGTGCATGGCATGGACACCACGCGCACCTTGCGGCCCTGCTCGGTCAGCTTGTCGAAAGCCTGCACCGCCAGGCCGACTTCGGAACCGGTGGCGATCAGGATCAGCTCAGGCTCGCCTGCGCAGTCCTTGAGCACGTAGCCGCCGCGGCTGATTTCAGCGATCTGCACGGCATTGCGGGTCTGATGCTGCAGGTTCTGGCGGGAGAAGATCAGCGCCGAAGGACCGTCCTTGCGCTCGATCGCGTTTTTCCAGGCCACCGCCGATTCCACGGCATCGGCTGGACGCCAGGTGTCGAGGTTCGGGGTGCAGCGCAGGCTGGCGATCTGCTCGATCGGCTGGTGCGTCGGGCCGTCTTCGCCCAGACCGATGGAGTCGTGGGTGTAGACATGGATCACGCGCTGCTTCATCAGGGCCGACATGCGTACCGCGTTGCGCGCGTATTCCATGAACATCAGGAAGGTCGCGCCGTAAGGCACCAGGCCGCCGTGCAGGGCCACGCCGTTCATGATGGCGGTCATGCCGAACTCACGAACGCCGTAGTACATGTAGTTGCCGCTGGCATCTTCGGCGCTGACGCCCTTGCAGCCTTTCCACAGGGTCAGGTTGGAACCGGCCAGGTCAGCCGAACCGCCGAGGAATTCCGGCAGCAGCGGGCCAAACGCGTTCAAGGCGTTCTGGCTGGCCTTACGGCTGGCGATGGTTTCGCCCTTGGCCGCGACTTCGGCGATGTAGGCATCGGCCTTCTCGGAGAAATCGGCCGGCAGGTCGCCGCTCAGGCGACGCACCAGCTCGTTGGCCAGCTCAGGGAATTCGGCGGAGTAGGCGGAGAAACGCTGGTCCCACTCGGCTTCGACGGCGCGACCGGCTTCCTTGGCATCCCATTCGGCATAGATGTCGGCCGGGATTTCGAACGGACCGTGGTTCCACTTCAGCGCGGCGCGGGTCAGGGCGATTTCCTCGGCGCCCAGTGGCGCACCGTGGCAGTCTTCCTTGCCTTGCTTGTTCGGCGAACCGAAGCCGATGGTGGTCTTGCAGCAGATCAGGGTTGGCTGCTCGCTTTTGCGCGCGGTGTCGATTGCGGTCTTGATCTCTTCCGGGTCGTGACCGTCGACGTTGCGGATCACCTGCCAGTTGTAGGCTTCGAAACGCTTTGGCGTATCGTCGGTGAACCAGCCTTCGACTTCGCCGTCGATGGAGATGCCGTTGTCATCGTAGAAGGCAATCAGCTTGCCCAGGCCCAGGGTGCCGGCCAGGGAAGCGACTTCATGGGAAATGCCTTCCATCATGCAGCCATCACCCAGGAACACGTAGGTGTGGTGGTCGACGACGTTGTGGCCGGGACGGTTGAACTGCGCCGCCAGGACCTTTTCCGCCAGGGCGAAGCCCACGGCATTGGCCAGACCTTGGCCCAGCGGGCCGGTGGTGGTCTCGACGCCCGGGGTGTAGCCGAATTCCGGGTGGCCCGGAGTGCGGCTGTGCAGCTGGCGGAAGCTCTTCAGGTCGTCGATGGTGACGTCGTAGCCGGTCAGGTGCAGCAGCGAGTAGATCAGCATCGAGCCGTGGCCGTTGGACAGCACGAAGCGGTCACGGTCGGCGAAAGATGGATTGCTCGGGTTGTGCTTCAGGTAGTCACGCCAAAGTACCTCGGCGATATCCGCCATCCCCATGGGGGCGCCGGGATGGCCGCTGTTGGCTTTTTGCACGGCATCCATGCTGAGGGCACGAATGGCGTTGGCACGCTCACGACGGCTTGGCATCGCTGATCTCCTGGGGGTTATCTAAGTCGGGTTGGATAAAACGAATCGGAAAAAGGCGTGCATTTTCCCTCAGCGGTAGGCCGGGGGCAATGACAGATAGTGACTCTGGCGCGTTTTTCCGGTCGATAAAGGGGCAATCGCCTGATGAAACCATTCCGCGGTTCGTTTGTAGAACACAGGGACCTGCGTTAAGTGCCACCTATCGACCAATATCAAAACTTTTTGATATTGGTCTTGCGAGGTTGGGGGTGCGTCACTAGACTGCTGGCCTTATGAATTTACGCGCGCCTTCCATGAAGCATGACGACTGCGACGAGCTGGCGACCCTGTGCAAGGCCGGCGGCGATCCGCTGCGGTTGAATGTATTGCGCGCGCTGGCCAACGACTCGTTCGGCGTACTGGAACTGGCACAGATCTTCGCCATCGGCCAATCCGGCATGAGCCACCACCTGAAGGTCCTGGCCCAGGCCGACCTGGTGGCAACCCGCCGCGAAGGCAACGCGATCTTCTACCGGCGCGCCCTGCCCCACACCGAACTGCTGGGCGGCAGGCTGCACGCCGCCCTGCTGGATGAAGTGGACAACCTGACGCTGCCCGGCGAAGTGCAATCGCGTATCGGCCTGGTGCACCGCCAGCGGGCGGCCGCCAGCCAGGACTTTTTCTCACGGGTCGCGGAGAAGTTTCGCGCCCAGCAGGACCTGATCGCAGGACTGCCCCAGTACCGCGAAAGCGTGCTGGCGCTGCTCGACAAGCTGCACTTCACAGACACCGCCACGGCGATCGAAGTCGGCCCCGGGGATGGCAGTTTCCTGCCGGAACTGGCCCGTCGTTTCGCCCGGGTGACCGCGCTGGACAACAGCCCGGCCATGCTCGAACTGGCACGCCAGGTCTGTGAACGCGAAACGCTGGCTAACGTCAGCCTGCAATTGGCCGATGCACTGAATGGCGTGAGCCTGGCGGCCGACTGCGTGGTGCTGAACATGGTCCTGCACCATTTCGCCGCGCCAGCCGATGCGCTAAAACGCCTGGCCGGCTTGCTGCAACCGGGCGGCAGCCTGTTAGTGACAGAGCTGTGCAGCCACAACCAGAGTTGGGCCAGGGAGGCCTGCGGTGATCTCTGGCTGGGGTTTGACCAGGATGATCTGGCCCGCTGGGCCACCGCTGCGGGACTGGTTCCCGGAGAAAGTCTGTATGTAGGTTTACGTAATGGTTTCCAGATCCAGGTCCGCCACTTTCAGCGACCGGCTGGCGACACTCACCATCGGTAAATTTTAGGAAACCGTCGAGATGAGCGAATACTCCCTTTTCACCTCCGAGTCCGTGTCTGAAGGGCATCCGGACAAAATCGCCGACCAGATTTCCGATGCGGTGCTGGACGCCATCATTGCCCAGGACAAGCACGCCCGCGTAGCGGTGGAAACCCTGGTCAAGACCGGTGTGGCCATCGTCGCCGGCGAAGTCACCACCTCGGCCTGGGTTGACCTGGAGCAGATCGTTCGTGACGTCATCACCGACATCGGCTACACCAGCTCCGACGTCGGTTTCGACGGTGCGACCTGCGGCGTGCTGAACATCATCGGCAAGCAGTCCCCCGACATCAACCAGGGTGTCGACCGCGCCAAGCCTGAAGACCAGGGCGCCGGCGACCAGGGCCTGATGTTCGGCTACGCCAGCAACGAAACCGATGTGCTGATGCCGGCCCCGATCACCTTCTCGCACCAACTGGTGCAGCGCCAGGCCGAAGCCCGCAAGTCCGGCCTGCTGCCGTGGCTGCGTCCGGATGCCAAGTCCCAGGTCACCTGCCGCTACGAAGGCGGCAAGGTGGTCGGCATCGACGCCGTGGTCCTGTCGACCCAGCACAACCCTGACGTGTCGTACAAAGACCTGCGCGAAGGCGTGATGGAACTGATCGTCAAGCACGTGCTGCCGGCCGAGCTGCTGTCCAAGGACACCCAGTTCCACATCAACCCGACTGGCCAGTTCATCATCGGCGGCCCGGTCGGCGACTGCGGCCTGACCGGTCGCAAGATCATCGTCGACAGCTACGGCGGCATGGCCCGTCACGGCGGCGGCGCGTTCTCCGGCAAGGACCCATCGAAGGTCGACCGTTCGGCCGCCTATGCCGGTCGTTACGTGGCCAAGAACATCGTCGCCGCCGGCCTGGCCGAGCGCTGCGAGATCCAGGTGTCCTACGCCATCGGCGTGGCGCAACCGACTTCGATCTCGCTGAACACCTTCGGCACCGGCAAGATCAGCGACGACAAGATCATCAAGCTGGTGCGCGAAGTGTTCGACCTGCGTCCGTACGCGATCACCACCATGCTCGACCTGCTGCACCCGATGTACCGCGAAACCGCGGCCTACGGCCACTTCGGCCGTACCCCGCAAACCAAGACCGTGGGTGATGACACCTTCACCACCTTCACCTGGGAAAAGACCGACCGCGCCGAAACCCTGCGCGCCGCTGCCAACCTGTAATCCCGGCAGCGCTTACCCAAGCCCCGCACGGCTCGCCTTGCGGGGCTTTTTTGTGGCTGAAGGTTTCATGATTTGCAGGGCGCTCCTACGGGGTCAGCCTGATTTCTAGGGGTATAAGGCGGCTCGCGAAAAAACTGGCGCATCGTCCAACCAGCCCGCGAAATACCCGGCAATCCATACGCCCTTTCTCCCTCCCGCCCACCCCTCTAGCCTGCAGCCTGACTCCCCCGAGCAAGGATGCTCCCCATGCCCTACAGAGCCACACTATTGGCCGCAATCCTCCTGAGCGCCATCGCCCTGCCAAGCGTCGCCAGCCCGTGCCCCGACTGGACACCTGCCCAGGCGCAAACCGAAACGGCCACCCTGCAACAGCAAATCAATCGCTGGGACGACAGCTACCACCGTGAAGGCCTGTCGCCGGTGACTGACGAGCTCTACGACCAGTCCCGCGCCCGGCTCGAACATTGGCAAAGCTGTTTCCCCACCGTCAGCGCAGACCGCGCCAACCCGCTACGCACCGCACGCGGTACTGTCCCGCACCCCATTCCCCATACCGGCGTGGAGAAACTGGCCGATGAAAGTGCCGTACGCCAGTGGCTCGCCGGCCGCGAGGAGGTCTGGGTCCAGCCCAAGATCGACGGCGTGGCCGTGACCCTGATCTATCACCAGGGACGCTTCCAGCAAGCCATCAGCCGCGGGGATGGCCTTCAGGGCCAGGACTGGACCGGGCCCGCGCAACTGATAAGCGCCATCCCCAAACGCCTGCCCGAACCTCGGGATCTGCTGCTACAGGGCGAGCTCTATTGGCGCCAGAACGATCACATACAGGCCAAGGCCGGCAGCCTGAATGCCCGCGGCCAGGTCGCCGGCCTATTGGCCCGCAACCAGCTGGACCCTCAGCAAGCCAGCCGGATCGGCCTGTTCGTCTGGGACTGGCCCCAAGGCCCGAGCACCCTGGCGCAGCGCCTGGCCGACCTCAAGGCCCTGGGGTTTACCCACAGCAGCGAATACAGCCAGCGCGTCAGTACGTTCGCCGAGGTCCGGCACTGGCGAGAGCACTGGTATCGCTCGGCCCTGCCCTTCGCCAGCGATGGCATCGTCCTGCGCCAGAGCCGACGTCCAGAGGCGCAACGCTGGCAGGCCAAGGCGCCCTATTGGATCGCCGCGTGGAAATACCCGTTCGCCCAGGCCCTGGCCAGGGTGCGCAAGGTCGACTTCAAGATCGGCCGCACTGGCCGGATCACCCCGATGCTCGAACTGGAGCCGGTCCTGCTCGACGACCGGCAGATCAGGCGGGTCAGCGTCGGCTCGCTGCCGCGCTGGCAAAAGCTGGATATCCGCCCTGGCGATCAGGTGTCGATCAGCCTCGCCGGCCTGACCATCCCGCGCCTGAACGCGGTGATACTGCGCACGCCCCAGCGTGTTCCGCTGCAGGTTCCGGATGCCTCGGCCTTCCATGCGCTCAGTTGCTGGCACCCCCTGCCCGGCTGTGAGAGCCAGTTCCTCGCACGCTTGACCTGGCTGAGCGGAAAATCCGGGCTGGACCTGCCCCATGTCGGCGCCGGCACCTGGGAGAAGCTGGTGGACGCCGGACTGATCAACGGCTTGGTCGATTGGTTGACCCTTGAACCTGCAGAGCTTGCTAACATTACCGGCCTTGGCGAACGCAGCATCGCGCGTTTGCTGAGCAGCCTGCACAGCGCCCGCCGGCAGCCGTTTCATCGCTGGCTCAAAGCCCTTGGACTGCCACCGACCGGCGACGCCAGGCTCGAAGATGGCTGGGCGGCGCTGGCGGCCAGAACCACCGAACAATGGCAGGCCCAAAGCGCTATCGGCCCGGGACGCGCCGCTCAGTTGAGCGCCTTTTTCCGCGATCCGCAGGTCCTGGCCTTGAGTGAAGAATTACGTGCCGCCGGAATCGAAGGCTTCTGAGGCTTTTACAGCCGGCAGCGTTGAACCCCGGGGACGCAGATGGCTCAAACAGCCCGTCGCCCCACTCCTGCTATTCATCTTTTCACATGGAGCCTTTATGAAATTTCTTGCACCGCTCACCCTCTTCGCCGCATTCGCCCTGACAACCCCAGCCCTGATGGCCGCCGAGCAGGCCCCGGAACTCACCGGCTGCGCCGCCAAGCGCCAGGCCATCAGCACCCAGTTCGAACAGGCCAAGGCCCACGGCAACAGCGAACAACAGGCCGGCCTGGAAAAAGCCCTGAACGAAGTCACCGCGAACTGCACCGACGCCTCGCTGAAAAAGGAACGCGAAAACAAGGTGCTGGACGCCAAGCACGAAGTCAGCCGGCGCCAGACCGACCTGGACAAGGCCATGAAAAAAGGCGACGCCGAGAAGATCAACAAGCGCAAGGACAAGCTGGCCGAGTCCCGCAAGGAATTGCAGGAAGCCCTCGACGAACTGGACAAGTAAGTTCGAGCCGCTGCGGCAGATGTGCCCGCCGCAGACACCTCAGGCGACAGGATCAGTGATCACGAAACTCTTTATGGCAGGCGCTGCAGGCATCTTCGACTTTCTGCACCGCCGGCCCCAGGTTGCTGGCCTTGTATGGCTGGACCTTGCTGGCGATGACCAGTTCACCGGTGGCCGCCTCGAGGGTACGGGCCAGTTCCTGGAAACGTGCCTGCTTCTGCCAGACATCGTCAGTCGCGCTGCTGTGCTCCTGTTCCTTGACCTGCGGGAAGTGCTTCCAGGGTTCGTGGGACAGGTTGTCCAGCTTGATCGCGCCTTCGGTAAAGCGCGGGCCGTCGAACGGGATACGCCCACGGAGCATGCCGCCCAGGTCTTCACCGGTCTTGAGCATCTGTTTGAAGATCGCCTTGCGCTGACCCAGCGGGGAGTTCGGATCGACACCGCCGCAGGCGGACAACGTCAGGCAGGCCAGCAATACAACAGAGAGTCTTTTAAGCGTCATGGCGGCTTCGGGTCACGGGAAACGGCCGCCAGTATCCTCGCCTGTCCGGCAAAGACCAATAGCCCTATTAACAATATGGATTGCCTGACGTTGCCATGTGCCCAGGCAAGCCACAAAGGAAGTACCCAATGAACACCCGTTTCAAGCTGTGGCGTCGACACCTGGCCTGGGCCTTGCCGACCGCGATCCTGCTGGCCGGATGCAATGGCGGCGAAGTCGGCAAGCCACCCCAGCCCCATGCCATCGCCACCTATACCAGCGCCAGTTGGGAAACCTTGCCCACTGTGTCCGACGACGACCTGCTGGCCGGCTTCGGTTCCTGGCGCAGCGCCTGCACCCGGCTGAAAGCCGACCCGGTGTGGGGCCCGACCTGCGCGACGGCGGCCAATGTGCCGCTCACCGCCCTCGATGTCCGCAGCTTTCTCAAGCAGCACCTGGACGTCTACGGCCTGCGCTCGGCCAGTGGCAGCAGCAACGGCCTGATCACCGGCTACTACGAGCCGGTCTATCCGGGCAGCCTGACCCAGACCCAGGCCGCGTCAGTACCGGTCTATGGCGTGCCGGAAGACATGATCATCGTCGCCCTCGACAGCATTTATCCCGAACTCAAGGGCAAGCGCCTGCGCGGCCGCCTCGAAGGCCGGGTGCTGAAACCCTACGACGATGCCGCGACCATCGAGACCAAGGGGGTCAAGGCGCCGGTGATTGCCTGGCTGACTGACCCGATGAACCTGCAATTCCTGCAGATCCAGGGCTCGGGTCGTATCCAGCTGGAAGACGGGCGCCAGTTGCGCATCGGTTATGCCGACCAGAACGGCCACCCCTACCGCCCCATCGGCCGCTGGCTGGTGGATCAGGGCGAGCTGAAGAAAGAAGACGTGACCATGGGCACCATCGCGGCCTGGGCCAAGGCCAACCCCAATCGCATCCCGGAATTGCTGGGCAGCAACCCCAGCTACGTGTTCTTCAACCGCAACCCGGACAGCAACGAAGGCCCGCGCGGCTCGCTGAACGTACCGCTGACGTCCGGCTACAGCGTGGCGGTGGACCGCAAGGTGATTCCGCTGGGCAGCCTGTTATGGCTCTCCACCACCAGGCCCGATGGCAGCAGCCTGATCCGCCCGGTGGCGGCACAGGACACCGGTGGCGCGATCGCCGGCGAAGTTCGCGCCGACCTGTTCTGGGGCACCGGCGACGCGGCCGGGCAACTGGCGGGAGACATGAAACAGCAGGGCCAGATCTGGATGCTCTGGCCCAAGGGCGCCACGCTGCCGAAAGTGCCTGAAGTCACCGACAGCAAATAGCCCTGGCACCGCTGCCGCCTCTTCGAGAGGCGGCGGCAGTGACGAAGGTCAGATCGAAACGAAAAAGAAGCTGGCAATCAGCGCCATGCCGACGAACCACACCAGCGACCGCAGGATCGCCCAGTCCGCCAGGTAGCAGATGATGTACAGCAGGCGGCTGGTGATGAACAGCACCGCCAGCACATCGATGGTCACCAGTTCGGCGACGTTGGCGATGTGGGCAATGATCACCCCCGCGGCAAAGGCCGGGGTCACTTCAAAACTGTTGAGCTGCGCCGCTTGCGCCCGCCGGGCGAAACCCTCGAGGGTCTCGAGGTAGGCCCGCGGGTCATGGTTCTGCCGCAGGCCAAAGTTGCCCCCGCTGAACTTGGCGATGCTGTTGCACAGGTACGGCAGGAAGATGGCGATCAATACACACCAGAAAGCGACGGTCATGGCAGAGTCCTTTTTAAAGTCATGAGGGGAGCGGGGTCAGAACTTCATCACCAGCATGCCGATCAGCACCAGCCCACAAGCTAAGAGCCGAGGTCGGCCGAAAGGTTCTTTCAGGTAACGCATACCGAACAACACCACCAGGATCACGCTGATTTCCCGCAGCGCCGCCGCCTCGGCGATCGATCCCAGCTGCATGGCCCACAGCACCAGAGCGTAGCTGAACAATACGCAGAACCCGACGCTCAACCCCAGCCTCCATTGCTCGCGCCAGAACAGGCTGAAGGCCGCACGCTTGCGCAACAGCGCCAGCAACGGAAAGGGCCAGGCGCTGAGCAGCGTCACCCACACCAGGTAATCCAGCGGATGGGACCAGCGGCGCAATGCCTGGCCGTCGATAAAGGTGTAGCAACCGATGCACAGGCCGATCAGCGCCACCACCGGCAACATCGACCATGGCAGGCGGTCGCCGCCACCGCCCTGCCACAGCAGGCACAGCATGCCGAAAGGGATCAACAGGATGCCGAGGATCTGCTGGGGGCTGAGCACCTCGCCCGCGAAGATCAGGGTCAGGGCCAGCACCACCAGGGGCGAAAGGCCGCGCATCAGTGGATAAACCAGACCCAGGTCACCAACCCGATAGGCCTGGATCAGCAGGTAGCGGTAGAGCAACTCGAAAACCGCCGACGCCAGGATCCACGGCCAGACCTGCAACGGCGGCCACTCGACGAACCCCAGCATCAATGCCACGAACAACAAGGCGACGCTGTCCATGCAGGCCACCACCAATAACCGTTCGCCACTGAATTTGATCAGGGTATTCCACACCGCATGCAGCAGCGCCGCCGCCAGAACCAGAGTTGTCGCCAGCACCTCACACTCCCTGTTTGCGATAAGAGAATCGATTCACCTAAGGGCCTCGGCTGTCTATACTGACGCCGACCACGCCGCACTCAGTTGCGCATATCCATTCCAATAATTCCTGCCGCTGCCGATCCGCCGGACCTGATCCGATGGAGGAGCAATGCCGGCATGCGTATGCCTGATCAGGGCGTCAAGACTACAGACAGAGAATCCTCGCATGCCACTCGCCTTGCTCGCACTGGCTGTTGCCGCCTTCGGCATCGGTACCACTGAATTCGTCATCATGGGCCTGCTGCCCGATGTCGCCCGCGACCTGTCCGTCAGCATTCCCCATGCCGGCCTGCTGATTACCGGTTACGCCCTGGGCGTGGTGTTCGGCGCGCCGATCCTCGCCGTCGGCACCGCCAACATGCCGCGCAAGGCCACGCTGCTGGGCATGACCCTGATGTTCATCCTCGGCAACGTGCTCTGCGCGCTGGCGCCGAACTACGCCACGCTGATGGCCGCGCGGGTGATCACCGCGCTGTGCCACGGCGCGTTTTTCGGCATCGGTTCGGTGGTCGCCGCCAGCCTGGTGGCGCCGAACAAACGCGCCCAGGCGATCGCCATGATGTTCACCGGCCTGACCCTGGCCAATGTGCTCGGCGTGCCGCTGGGCACGGCACTGGGGCAATACGCCGGCTGGCGCTCGACCTTCTGGGCGGTGTCGGTGATCGGGGTGCTCGCCGCCATTGCCCAGTGGTTCTGGCTGCCCCGGCACATCGCCATGGACAAGGCCAACCTGGCCAGCGAGTTCAAGGTCCTGGGCAAGACCAACGTGCTGCTGGCCCTGGGCATGAGCGTGCTGGCCTCCACCAGCCTGTTCAGCGTCTTCACCTATATCGCGCCGATCCTGCAGGACGTCACCGGCGTCAGCCCCCATGGCGTGACCATCATGTTGCTGCTGTTCGGCGTCGGCCTGACGGCCGGCAGCATGCTCGGCGGCCGCCTGGCCGACAGCCGCCTGCTGCCGTCGCTGGTGGCCATGGCGCTGGCCGTGGTGTTGGTGCTGGCCGCGTTCAGCCAGACCAGCCACATGCTGATCCCGGCGGCGATCACGTTGCTGCTGTGGGGGATTTTCGCCTTCGCCCTGTGCCCGATCCTGCAATTGCTGATCATCGACCAGGCCCATGAAGCGCCCAACCTGGGCTCGACCCTGAACCAGAGCGCCTTCAACCTGGGTAACGCTGCCGGTGCCTGGATCGGCGGCCTGGTCGTCGCCAGCGGTGCCGACCTGGCCGACCTGCCGTGGACCGGCGCACTGGTCGGCGGACTGACGGTGCTGACCGCGCTGCTGTTCATTCACCTGCAACGTCGCCAGGCGGCCGCGATCAATGTATCCGGCTGAGCCCCGACGAGCGCGCGACTGACCCACGGTCGCCTGCAGAACCGCGCACTGGCCGACCGGCTCACCGACAGAAGAATCTGAACTTTCCTTGTCGGTGTGCCCCGGGCCGCCAGCAGCCCATCAAACCCTTGCCCGATGGCTTTCGGGCTTTCTTTTCACGTTTCTATCCAAGGGACTCCGGATGCTTGAACTCGTTGCCGCCTTCATCTGCCTGACCACCCTGCTCACCTACGTCAACTTCCGCTTCATCGGCCTGCCGCCGACCATCGGGGTAATGGTCACCGCCCTGCTGTTTTCCCTGCTGCTGCAAGGCTTGAGCTTCCTCGGCTATCCCGGCCTGGAAGAGCATGTGCAACAGCTGATCGGCCAGATCGACTTCGGCGACCTGCTGATGAACTGGATGCTGTCGTTCCTGCTGTTCGCCGGCGCCTTGCACGTCAACCTCAACGACCTGCGCAGCTATCGCTGGCCCATCGGCCTGTTGGCCACGGTCGGCGTACTGATCGCCACGTTCGTCATCGGCAGCCTGGCCTACTGGATCTTCGGCCTGTTCGGCTGGCACGTGAGCTTCCTCTATTGCCTGCTGTTCGGCGCCCTGATCTCGCCGACCGACCCGATCGCGGTGCTCGGCGTGCTGCGTACCGCCAACGCCTCCAAGCCGCTGAAAACCACCATCGTCGGCGAGTCGCTGTTCAACGACGGCACCGCGGTGGTGGTGTTCACCGTGCTGCTGGGTATCGCCCAGCTCGGCGAAACCCCGACCATCGGCGCCACCGCCCTGCTGTTTGCCCATGAGGCCATCGGCGGCGTGGTGTTCGGCGGGCTGATCGGCTACCTGGTGTACCTGATGATCAAGAGCATCGAGCAACACCAGATCGAGGTGATGCTGACCCTGGCCCTGGTGATCGGCGGCTCGGCGATGGCCAGCGAACTGCACGTCTCGGCACCGATCGCGATGGTGGTGGCGGGCCTGATCATCGGCAACCTGGGACGCAACCTGGCGATGAACGACATGACCCGGCGTTACCTGGACGGTTTCTGGGAACTGCTCGACGACATGCTCAACGCCCTGCTGTTCGCCCTGATCGGCATGGAGCTGTTGCTGCTGCCGTTCAACTGGCTGCACCTGCTGGCCGCGAGTCTGCTGGCGGTGGCGATCGTGCTGTCGCGCCTGCTCACCGTGGCTCCGGCCATCGTCCTGCTGCGCCGCTGGCGCAGCGTGCCGCGCGGCACTATCCGGGTACTGACCTGGGGCGGCCTGCGCGGCGGGGTTTCGGTGGCGCTGGCCCTGGCCCTGCCATTGGGCCCGGAGCGCGACCTGGTGCTGAGCATCACCTACATCGTGGTGCTGTCGTCGATCCTCCTGCAGGGCCTGACCATCGGCAAACTGGTGCGCCATGTCACCCAGGATGCACCGGAGGTCACCCAGGACACTCACTGATCGTTTTTTGATCGATCGCGGACCCGCCCAGGGTCCGCAGTCGTTTTTGGCAGGCCACTTTCACTGCGCACCTGGGCATGGCTGATCAGGGCGAAGATGAAGCTGCCGCCGATGATGTTCCCCGCCAGCGTCGGCCCGGCGAACACCCACCAGAAATCCCGCCACGGCAACTCACCGGCGAACACCAGGTACGAGACCTCCACCGAACCGACCACGATATGAGTGAAGTCCCCCAGGGCCATCAGGTAAGTGATCAGGATGATGATCCACATCTTGGCGCTCTCCATGGACGGGATCATCCAGACCATGGTGGCGATCATCCAGCCGGAGACGATGCCCTTGGCGAACATCTGTCCGGCATCGTTCTCCATGACCTTGCGCCCGATATCGAGGAAGGCCAGGTCGGTCCTGGTGTCGAAAATCGGCAGGTGCAGCATCACGTAGGCCACCAGCAGCGTGCCGCACAGGTTGCCCACCAGGACCACGCCCCACAAGCGACACAGGCGCGCGAAATTGCCCAGGGTGGGTTTGCTCATGATCGGCAGCACAGCCGTCAGGGTGTTTTCGGTGAACAGTTGCTGGCGCGCCAGGATCACCGCCAGGAAACCCGCGCAGTAACCGAAACTGGCAATCACCTTGAACCCTTCGCCGTCGGGCAGGCGCGAGTCGAGCAGGCCCATGCCCATCAGCGACAGGCCCATGGTCAGGCCGGCGGCCAGGGCCGACCACCAGAGCGCCGCGACGCTGCGCTCCAGCTCCTTGTCGCCCTGGGTGCGGATGATCTCGTGCAAGACCGCCGCGCGGGGCGGCTGGTTCTTGTCTACGTCGTGCTGCTCTTCGGAAGAAAGGCCCGGGGTCTTGCCGTCTGTCTGCACGTTAATGGCTCCTGAACCTGTGGGTACCTTGTCAGGTACGACATCCGGGGTTCAGGGCTCGTTCAGTGCCCTCATGCAGGAGCCGACAGACTCACGCCCACAGCGGTCAGGCGATGGGCTCGTCGTCCTTGAACTGGTCTTTCACGTACCGGATCTCGGTACGACCGTGAGGAGCCGGCAAACCGTCCTCGCCCAGGTTGACGAAGACCATCTTCTCGACGGTGAGGATGCTCTTGCGGGTGATCTTGTTGCGCACTTCACAGGTCAGGGTGATCGAGGTCCTGCCGAACTCGGTGGCGGTGATGCCCAGCTCGATGATGTCGCCCTGGCGCGAGGCGCTGACGAAGTTGATTTCGGAAATGTACTTGGTGACCACGCGCTGGTTGCCCAGCTGGACGATGGCGTAGATCGCCGCTTCTTCGTCGATCCAGCGCAACAGGCTGCCGCCGAACAGCGTGCCGTTGGGGTTGAGGTCTTCGGGTTTTACCCATTTGCGGGTGTGGAAATTCATACTCACTCCTGACCGTCTTGCCGATTGATGCCGGCATCATGGCAGACCCCGGCGCAGAGCTCTATTGAGCTTCTACTATGGTCGCGATAACCGTTCGATCATCGTCCGACAGAAATCCTTGGGAAGTCGCTGGCAGACGGCTATAATCGCCTCCGTTTCAAAACGGTAACGATCACCTGATACCGTTTTCCCGCCACCTGTCCGAGGGGCGCTGCAGCAGGTTCGACCTGTCAGGCTCGGATGGGGCGTTGTCTGGCCGTGATGGTTCGGTCAGTCACTAAACGCACAACGGCGCCCATTCGCATACTTACGAATGGAGGCTCTTCATGAGCGCTGTCATCACGCCTGCAGATTTTACCGACTACAAAGTCGCCGACATGTCCCTGGCCGCCTGGGGCCGTCGCGAAACCATCATCGCCGAATCGGAGATGCCGGCCCTGATGGGTCTGCGTCGCAAGTACGCCGCTGAACAACCGCTCAAGGGCGCGAAGATTCTCGGCTGCATCCACATGACCATCCAGACTGCCGTGCTGATCGAAACCCTGGTTGCCCTGGGTGCCGAAGTACGCTGGTCATCCTGCAACATCTTCTCGACCCAGGACCAGGCCGCTGCCTCCATCGCCGCCGCCGGTATCCCGGTATTCGCCTGGAAAGGCGAGACCGAGCAAGAGTACGAGTGGTGCCTGGAGCAGACCATCCTCAAGGATGGCAAGCCTTGGGACGCCAACATGATCCTCGACGACGGCGGCGACCTGACCGAGCTGCTGCACAAGAAGTACCCGCAGGTGCTGGATCGCGTCCACGGCGTGACCGAAGAAACCACCACCGGCGTGCACCGCCTGCTGGACATGCTGGCCAAGGGCGAGCTGAAGATCCCGGCCATCAACGTCAACGACTCGGTGACCAAGAGCAAGAACGACAACAAGTACGGCTGCCGTCACAGCCTGAACGATGCGATCAAGCGCGGTACCGACCACCTGCTGTCCGGCAAGCAAGCGCTGGTCATCGGCTACGGTGACGTGGGCAAGGGCTCGGCCCAGTCCCTGCGCCAGGAAGGCATGATCGTCAAGGTTTCCGAAGTCGACCCGATCTGCGCCATGCAGGCCTGCATGGACGGTTTCGAACTGGTTTCGCCGTTCATCGACGGCATCAACACCGGCACCGAAGCGAGCATCGACAAGGCTCTGCTGGGCAAGATCGACCTGATCGTGACCACCACCGGTAACGTCAATGTTTGCGACGCAAACATGCTCAAGGCCCTGAAGAAGCGCGCCGTTGTCTGCAACATCGGTCACTTCGACAACGAAATCGACACCGCTTTCATGCGCAAGAACTGGGCATGGGAAGAAGTGAAGCCGCAGGTGCACAAGGTTCACCGCACCGGCCCAGGCGCTTTCGACGCCCAGAACGACGACTACCTGATCCTGCTGGCCGAAGGCCGCCTGGTGAACCTGGGCAACGCCACCGGTCACCCAAGCCGCATCATGGACGGTTCGTTCGCCAACCAGGTTCTGGCGCAGATCTTCCTGTTCGGCCAGAAGTACGCCGACCTGTCGCCAGCCCAGAAAGCCGAGCGCCTGACCGTTGAAGTACTGCCCAAGAAACTCGACGAAGAAGTGGCCCTGGAAATGGTCCGCGGCTTCGGTGGCGTGGTCACCCAACTGACCAAGCAGCAGGCTGACTACATCGGCGTCACCGTCGAAGGCCCGTTCAAGCCGCACGCTTATCGGTACTAAGAGCAGTTGCAAGCCTTGAGCTTCAAGCGGCAAGCAAAGGCCACAAGCCGTGCTTGTCGCTCGAAGCTTTCGGCTTCGTCCCTATTTGCTTAAACAGTTTCAAGCAGCCCGTTCCAGGCACAAGAGCTGAGCGCACCTCCGCTACTCTTGCAGCTTGTGGCTTGCAGCTTGTAGCTGGAGGTTCCCTCCATGTCCCAAGACCGTCGCTACAGCTTCGAGTTCTTCCCGACCAAGACCGATGCTGGGCATGAAAAACTGCTCGCCACTGCCCGCCAGCTGGCCAGTTACAACCCCGACTTCTTCTCCTGCACCTACGGTGCCGGTGGCTCGACCCGCGACCGCACGATGAACACCGTGCTGCAGCTCGAAAGCGAAGTGAAGATCCCCGCCGCACCGCACCTGTCTTGCGTGGGTGACAGCAAGGCCGACCTGCGTGGCCTGTTGACCCAGTACAAGGCCGCCGGCATCAACCGTATCGTTGCCCTGCGCGGCGACCTGCCTTCGGGCATGGGCATGGCCAGCGGCGAGTTGCGTCACGCCAACGACCTGGTGAGCTTCATTCGTGAAGAGACTGGCGACCACTTCCACATCGAAGTGGCGGCGTACCCGGAAATGCACCCACAGGCGCGCAATTTCGAAGACGACCTCAACAACTTCGTGCGCAAGGCCAACGCCGGCGCCAACAGTGCGATCACCCAGTATTTCTTCAACGCCGACAGTTATTTCTACTTCGTCGAACGCGTGCAACAAATGGGTGTGAACATCCCGATCGTGCCCGGCATCATGCCAATCACCAACTACAGCAAGCTGGCGCGTTTCTCCGACGCCTGCGGCGCGGAAATCCCGCGCTGGATCCGCAAGCAACTGGAAGCCTACGGCGACGACAGCCAAAGCATTCAGGCGTTCGGCGAACAGGTCATCACCGAAATGTGTGAGCGTTTGTTGCAAGGCGGTGCGCCAGGATTGCACTTCTATACTCTGAACCAAGCCGAGCCAAGCCTGGCCGTCTGGAACAACCTGAAGCTGCCGCGTTAACCGCCCGACAGCATCGGAAAAAGGCCTTGGCGAAATCCAGGGCCTTTTTTTTAACCCCCATACATCCGAAGGATCGCCGTAGATGTCCACAGGCAGCACCGCAGCACGCCCACAATTGATCTATCTGGTTTACGGCGCCGCGACCTATCACCAGGAAGCCGCGTTCAGTATTGCCAGCGCCCTGGCCGGGCTGCGCGAAACACCGGGCGAAGCCCTCGATATCCAGGTCTTCACCGACAATCCCGCGCCTTACCGCGACCTGCCTGTGCGCGTGCGCCCCTTGGACGAAAACACCCGCCAGGCCTGGATCGCCCCACACGGCTACCACTTTCGCGCCAAGCACGTGGTGATGCAGCAGGTACTGCAAGAGTCCGAACTGGCGTTGCTGATCGACACCGATACCTTTTTCCACTGCTCGCCGCTGGAGCTGTTTCGCCGCATCCAGCCCGGCACCCTGCTGTGTAACGCATTCGGCATGTGCTACGGCGCCAACAAGGAGTCCGGCCTCTACCAGTGCCTGGCCGGCTTGCTGCGGGAACGCAAACTCGCCGACGACCAGATGCCGTTGCTGAACTCCGGCGTGATCGGCCTGCACCGCGCGGACGCCGATGTGCTGGACCGTTCCATCGCCCTGATGGACGAGCTGTACCCGCTGGCCAACGGCGCCTACACCCTCGAAGAGTTCTGCCTGTCGGTGGCGGCTTATCGCACCAAGAAGGTCCGCGAATGCCCCGACCTGATCCACCACTACTGGAGCCGCAAGCAGCTGTTTCGCGCCAAGATCAAGGCCTGGCTGGACAAGCACGGCGCAGCACCCACCAACACTGTCGCCCTGGACGAAACCCGCCTGGTCACCGCGACCCTGCCACGCCCGCCGGCGTTGCAACGCCTGGCCTACAAGATCGTGACCCTGGCCCTGCCCGGGCACCAGCGGCAGTTCATGCGCGAAATCCTCTACGGCTGCTACCGCCACACCAACGAATTCGACCAGGCCTGCGCCCCGGTCTGGTGGGAGAAAGCCCGGGAAAACGCCGAAGGCCGCCTGAAAAAACCGCTCAACAGCCATCAACTCGAGCGCTGGTTCAACCACCCGGTGATTCGCCTGGTACTGGGCCAGCGGCGCAAGGCCATCTACCTGCATCTGATCGAGACAAAGGCTGACTGAGGCTTGAGCTAGACGGCCTCTAGCATTGGACGACCTCCCGTCGTAATCTCCAGCGATGCCCGTCATTGCCCAGCTGCTGACAGCCTGTATCTGCGCTTGCCTGAGCCTCACCGCCCATGGCGAGAAGCTGCGCATTGTCACCGAGCCCTGGGCCCCTTATGTCTATGAGGAACAGGGCAAGGCCCAGGGCCTGGATTACGAAACCACGGCGATCGTCTTCCAGCGCCTGGGGATCGAAGTCGAATGGCAGTTCCTGCCCTGGAAACGTTGCCTGGCCATGCTCGAACAAGGCCAGGCCGACGGTGCCCTGGACATCTTTCACAGCAACGAACGCGAAAGCAGCCTGCTCTACCCCAGCGAGCCGCTGTCGGACGTCGAGTTCGTGATGTTCTATGCCAACGCCCGGCCCTTTCCGTTCCGTACCCTGGAAGACTTGCGCGGGCTCACCGTGGGCACCTCCCCCGGCTACCTGTACAGCCAGGACTTCAGGGAATCCACCCTGTTCAAGCACGAACCGGCGCCGACCCACGAAGCCAACTTCGGCAAGCTGCTGCGCGGCCGTATCGACCTGCTGATCACCGATCGCCGGGTCGGCCAGCACCTGCTCGACCAACTGAACATTCGCCAGCAGATCACCGAGAATCCGGTGGTCATCAGCCGCCAGAGCCAGTTTCTGGCGGTGCGGCGCAATGCCGGCATGGACTTGCTGGTGCAGCGTTTCGGCGCCGAACTCAAGCGCTTCAAGCGCGAGCCGGCCTACGCCGAACTGAGCGCCCGCTATGGCGCGGCGCCGGCCATCGCCGACTCAAGCGCAATGCCGCCCGGCACACCGCGCAAAACCGTTGAGCAGCAGGAAAGCAGCGCACGCTGATTGCTCTGTTATACTCCGGCCTTCCCGCCAGGCTCACGCCCGGACGCTCGATCCTGTTCAAGGCATCTCGATACCGCTACAGCGCAGCCACAAGGCCCGCGCGAGCCCTCGCCGATGAGCCTTCAGGAGCCAGCAGGACCGGACGGGATTGCGTCCTCTTAAACGCCATTCGCGCCAGGCAAGACTATCCCTCTGGGCCAAGCCCTCACTAAAACAGGATTACTCATGTCCTTTGCTTCCCTCGGTCTCTCCGAGGCTTTAGTCGGCGCCATCGAAGCCGCCGGCTACACCCAGCCTACTCCGGTGCAACAGCGGGCCATTCCCGCCGTGTTGCAAGGTCGCGACCTGATGGTCGCGGCACAGACAGGTACTGGTAAAACCGGCGGTTTCGCCCTTCCGATCCTGGAACGGTTGTTTCCCAACGGTCACCCGGACAAATCCCAGCGTCACGGCCCGCGCCAACCGCGCGTACTGGTCCTGACCCCGACCCGCGAACTGGCCGCGCAAGTGCACGAGAGCTTCAAGGTCTATGCCCGCGACCTGAAGTTCGTCAGTGCCTGCATCTTCGGTGGCGTCGGCATGAACCCACAGGTTCAGGCCATGGCCCGTGGCGTCGACGTGCTGGTGGCCTGCCCCGGCCGCCTGCTCGACCTGGCCGGCCAGGGCAGCGTCGACCTGTCCCACGTGGAAATCCTCGTGCTCGACGAAGCCGACCGCATGCTTGACATGGGCTTTGTCCATGACGTGAAGAAAGTCCTCGCGCGCCTGCCCGCCAAGCGCCAGAACCTGCTGTTCTCCGCGACCTTCTCCAAGGACATCACGGACCTGGCCGGCAAGCTGCTGCACAACCCCGAGCGCATCGAAGTCACGCCGCCGAACACCACGGTCGAGCGTATCGAGCAACGGGTGTTCCGCCTGGCCGCCAGCCACAAGCGTGCCTTGCTGGCCCACCTGATCACCGCCGGCGCCTGGGAACAGGTGCTGGTCTTCACCCGCACCAAGCACGGCGCCAACCGCCTGGCCGAGTACCTGGACAAGCACGGCCTGACCGCCGTCGCCATCCACGGCAACAAGAGCCAGAACGCCCGTACCAAGGCCCTGGCCGACTTCAAGGCCGGTGAAGTGCGGATCCTGGTCGCCACCGATATCGCCGCCCGTGGCCTGGACATCGACCAGCTGCCACACGTGGTCAACTTCGAGCTGCCGAACGTCGACGAAGACTACGTGCACCGTATCGGCCGTACCGGCCGTGCCGGTCGTTCGGGCGAAGCGATCTCGCTGGTCGCGCCAGACGAAGAGAAGCTGCTCAAGAGCATCGAGCGCATGACCAAGCAGAAGATCCCCGACGGCGATCTGATGGGCTTCGATGCCAGCGCCGTGGAAGCCGAGAAACCGGAAGTGCGCGAGCGTCCGGACGTGCGTAACCCACGCAATTCCCGTGGCCCGCGTGGCGACGGTCCGAATGGCGGCGGTGGCGGCGGCGGCCGTAAAGACAAAGGCAAGGACAAGGGCAAGGACAAACCGGCCGCTCGCGGCGACCGTCCGGCCCGTGAGCAGAAGCCTCGCGAAGGCACCCCGGCCCGCGAACAGCGCCAGCCGACGCCACGCGCCGACCGCGCCCCGGATGAGTTCCTGGACGACGACGTGGATAACTTCGGCAATCGCGCCGACTACGTCAGCCCGTACCAGAACAAGAACAACCAGGGCCGCGGCCGTCGTCCTGGCGCGCCAGCCCAGGGTGCAACCAGCAGCAACGCGCCACGCAGCGGCGGCCAGGGTCGCTCCGGCGGTCCGCGCACCAGCAACGGTGCCAGCACCGGCACCCCGCCTGCCAAGCGCAACGGCCCACGCAGCGGCGCTCCACGTGACGGCCAGGCCCGTCGCGAAGAGTCGCGCAATCGTCGTCCGGCCCGTGACGACCAGTCGCGTCAGGAGCCGGCGGTGCAGAACCCGCGCGGCAACCAGCCGAAGATCATGCACAAGGAGTCGAAAGCCGACCGCTTCCCGACACCCGAGCAGCTCGATCAACTGCCAAGCCGTCCACGTGGCGAGAAACCAGCCTTGCTGACCCGCAATCGCTGAAGTTTTCGCGACAATAAAAAACGCCCCTGATCTCGCGATCAGGGGCGTTTTTTTATGATCTCTGTAGCCGCTGCCGAGCCTGCGAGGCTGCGGCTACAGGCGAAGCATTACTTCGCTTTCACACCTTCGAAGGTGATGTACAGCTGAACGGTGTCGGACTGCGGGCCAACATCCATCCCGTCCTTGTTGAACTCTTTACGGCTGATGCTGGTGGTGCCTTCAAAACCGGCACGGTAGCCGCCCCATGGATCCTTGCCTTCACCCAGGAAGGTGGCCTTGACCACGATAGGCTTGGTCACACCGTGGAAAGTCAGGTCGCCAGCCACATCGGCGGTCTGCTTGCCATCAGCATTCTTGCCGGTTGGCTTGACGCTGGTGGAAACGAACTTCGCGTCAGGGAATTTGCCCGACTCCAGGAAGTCCTTGCTGTTGACGTGCTTGTCACGCTCGGCGTGGTTGGTGAACACGCTGGCGGTGCGCACGTTGACTTCGATCTTGGCGTCTTCAGGCTTGGCCGCGTCGAAGCTGAACTTGCCGTCCAGGTCCTTGAAAGTACCGGTGATGAAGCTGTAGCCCAGGTGGCTGATCTTGAAGTCGACGAAGGCGTGCTGGCCTTCCTTGTCGATCACGTAGTCCGCGGCCATCGCCTGACCGGCAGACAACAGAGCAGAACCGATTGCCAGAGCGGCGAGAGTCTTTTTCAACATGCTTTCTATTCCTTTTGAGTCGAGGTTGAGCATCAGGCTTTTTTGCGCCCCAGCATACGAGCCAGGGTCGCGTCACGATCGATAAAGTGGTGTTTCAAGGCAGCCAGAGCATGCACTCCGGCGAAGATCACCAGGGCCCAGGCCAGGTACAGATGCACCTCGCCGGCCACATCTGCCTGGTCCGGCAGTCCGGAAACCAGGGCAGGAATTTCAAACAGGCCAAACACCGGAATCCCGACACCGTCTGCGGTGGAAATCAGGTAACCGGCAATCATCACAGCGAACAGACTGAGATAAAGGAAGGCATGGCCGAAGGTGGCGCCCAGGCGCGTCAGGCGACCGTGGTTGGCCGGTGCCGGCGGCGGCGGGCTGACAAAGCGCCACAGCACCCGCAGCAACATGATCGCGAACAGCGTCAAGCCAATGCTCTTGTGCAGGTCCGGCGCATCTTTGCGCCAGGCACTGTAGTAATCCAGGCCGACCATCCACAGGCCCAGGGCGAACAATCCAAAGACTGCCAGCGCCACGCTCCAGTGCAGAAAAATGCTTACCCAGCCGTAGCGGGAAGAAGAGTTACCTAGCTGCATCACTTGAATCCTGTAAGAACTGCTGCCCAAGACTATCGATTTAACTATCGAATTAAAGCGGAAATTTTCGCTTTGAAATATCGAGAAATACGATGTTGATCCTACGAACACTAAATTAACCAGGCATTAAGGTCTACGGGGGAAAAACGTGACAGACCGTCCTGCGACCGCGACCAATTCGCCCTTCCGGGCATGCAATGGGTTGTGACACGGCCTGGCATTGCATAGGCTTGCGCGATTGTTTGCTCGCGTACTTCGAGCCGCCTCCAGGAGACTGAACATGGGCCTCAACAACCAGTGGATGCAACGCGATCTCGCGGTGTTATGGCATCCCTGCACCCAGATGAAAGACCACGAGCAGCTGCCGCTGATCCCGATCAAGCGCGGCGAAGGCGTGTGGCTGGAGGACTTCGAAGGCAAACGCTACCTCGACGCGGTCAGTTCCTGGTGGGTCAACGTGTTCGGCCACGCCAATCCGCGCATCAACCAACGCATCAAGGATCAGGTCGATCAACTGGAGCACGTGATCCTCGCCGGCTTCAGCCATCAGCCGGTGATCGAGCTGTCCGAGCGCCTGGTGAAAATGACTCCCGAAGGCCTGACCCGCTGCTTCTATGCCGATAACGGCTCGTCGTGCATCGAAGTGGCGATGAAGATGAGCTTCCACTACTGGTTCAACCGCGGTCAGAAAGACAAGAAGCGCTTCGTCACCCTGACCAACAGCTACCACGGCGAAACCATCGCCGCGATGTCGGTGGGCGATGTACCGCTGTTCACCGAGACCTACAAGGCCCTGCTGCTGGACACTATCAAGGTGCCAAGCCCGGACTGCTACCTGCGCCCCGAAGGCATGAGCTGGGAAGAACACTCGCGCAACATGTTCGCGGCCATGGAGCAGACCCTGGCGGAACACCACGACAGCGTTGCCGCGGTGATAGTCGAGCCGCTGATCCAGGGCGCCGGCGGCATGCGCATGTACCACCCGGTGTACCTCAAGCTGCTGCGCGAGGCCTGCGACCGCTACGGCGTGCACCTGATCCATGATGAGATCGCCGTCGGCTTCGGCCGCACCGGCACGATGTTCGCCTGCGAACAGGCCGGCATCCGCCCGGACTTCCTCTGCCTGTCCAAGGCCCTGACCGGCGGCTACCTGCCGCTGGCCGCGTGCCTGACCACCGACGAAGTCTATAGCGCCTTCTACGACGACTACCCGACCCTGCGCGCCTTCCTCCACTCCCACAGCTACACCGGCAACCCGCTGGCCTGTGCGGCGGCGCTGGCGACCCTGGATATCTTCGAGCAGGACAACGTCATCGAGAACAACCAGGCGCTGGCCCAGCGCATGGCCAGCTCGACCGCGCACCTGGCGGATCACCCGCACGTTGCCGAAGTCCGCCAGACCGGCATGGTGCTGGCCATCGAGATGGTCCAGGACAAAGCGAGCAAGACGGCTTATCCGTGGCAGGAACGCCGTGGCCTGAAAGTCTTCCAGCACGCCCTGGAGCGTGGCGCCCTGCTGCGTCCGCTGGGCAGCGTGGTGTATTTCCTGCCGCCCTACGTGATCACCCCGGAGCAGATCGACTTCCTCGCCATCGTTGCCAGCGAAGGCATCGATATCGCCACCAGCGACAAGGTCAGCGTGGCGGTGCCCAAGGACTTCCACCCAGGCTTCCGCGATCCGGGTTGAGCCCCTCGCCGGCAAGCCCGCCGTTCTGCAGAAGCGGGCTTGACGCAAAGATCCATTGACCCACCTCGAACCGAATTTTCCCAGAGAACCACCATGAGACTGTCCCGCTTCTTTATCGACGCCCCCCTGAGCCTCGGCGAGCACGAGCTGCCGGAAGCCCAGGCCCACTACATCGGGCGCGTACTGCGCATGGCCGAGGGCGACGCGCTGCAGCTGTTCGACGGTTCGGGCAACGAATTTCGCGGCACGCTGCTGGAAGTCGGCAAGAAGCGCGTGGTGGTCCGGCTCGATGAAAGCTTCGCCGGGCAGGTCGAGTCGCCGCTGCAGATCCACCTCGGCCAGGGCCTGTCCCGGGGCGAGCGCATGGACTGGGCGATTCAGAAGGCCACCGAGCTGGGGGTGAATGAAATCACCCCGATCTTCAGCGAACGCTGCGAGGTGCGGCTCAAGGACGAGCGCGCCGACAAGCGCCTGGCCCACTGGCGCCAGGTGGCCGTCAGCGCCTGCGAGCAATGCGGACGCTCGCGGGTGCCGGTGATTCATCCGCCGGTGCTGCTGGCCGACTGGATCAAGCAGACCCAGGCCGACCTCAAGCTGGTGCTGCACCCGGAGGCCGAGCCGCTGGTGAGCCACGCCAAGCCTGCGACCCTGGCGTTCCTGATCGGCCCGGAAGGCGGTTTGTCCGATGCCGAAGTGGACCAGGCCCAGGGTGCGGGTTTCCTGCCGGCGCGCCTCGGGCCGCGGGTGCTGCGCACCGAAACCGCGCCAGTAGTGGCGCTGGCCGTGGCGCAGCAACTGTGGGGCGATTTCTAACCCGCCCCCGCCTCTGTAGGAGCCAGGCTTGCCGGCGATGGTGGCGCTGCGGTGAGTCAGGCAAAACGCTTCGCGGGCAAGCCTCGCTCCTACAGAGGCGACTCAACGCTTACTCCACCGGATCGCTTACTGGTTTGGCGATGATCGCCTTCAGCTCGCTGGTCATCGGAAATTCCAGGTTCAGGCCCTTGGGCGGAATCGGCTGTTCGAACCAGCGCTGGTAGATGCCGTTGATTTCCCCTGAGCGGTACAGGTCCGCCAGGGTGGCGTTCACCAGTTCCAGGAACTGCGGATCGTCCTTGCGCACCATGCAGCTGTAGATTTCCCGCGACTGCTCCTCGCCGACTACCACCCAGTTGTGCGGATCGCGGGCCTTGGCCCGTTCGCCGTAGAGCAGCGCGTCATCCATGTAGAACGCCGCGGCGCGACCCGATTGCAGCATCTGGAAGGCTTCGCCGTGGTCCTTGGCGCTGATCACGAACATGTCGATCTTGTGCTCGACGTTGTAGCTCTTGAGGAAGCGCTCGTTGGTGGTGCCGGCGGTGGTCACCACGTTCTTGCCGCGCAGGTCGGCAAAACTCTTGATCCCACTGTCCCTGGCGGTCAGCAACTGGCCTTTGACGTAGATGAAGCCGTAGGAAAACGCCACCTGCTTCTGCCGTTCGGCGGTCACCCCGGTGGAGCCGCATTCCAGGTCCACGGTGCCGTTCTGCACCAGCGGAATGCGCGTCTGCGACGTCACCAGGTTGTACTTCACCGCCAGTTGCGGCAGCGCCAGCTTGTCGCGGATGCGTTCGACGACCTTGCTCGCCAGGTCCACCGAATAGCCCATGGGTTTGCCACTGTTGTCACCCACGTAGGAAAACGGCACCGAGGCATCGCGATAACCCAGGGTAATACTGCCGGCGGTGGCGATCTTGCCCAGGGTGCCGGTCAGCGGCGCCTCGCTGGCGTACAGCGGGGAGCCGAGCAACAGGCCCAGGGTGCAGCCGAGCAACGTGATTTTTTGCATTGTTATTCTCCGTTGTGGGTGAAGGCGTTAGCGGCGAACCGCGATGACAGTGATTTCCACCAGGATGTCCGGGCGCGCCAGGGCGGCCTGCACGGTGGTGCGGCTTGGCGCCTGGCCTGGGGACAGCCAGGCCGACCAGACCTCGTTCATCGCGGCAAAGTCCTGCTGGATGTTTTTCAGGTAGAGGGTCGCACTGAGCAGATGATCCTTGTCGCTGCCGGCCTCGGCCAGCAAGGCGTCGATCTTTGCCAGCACTTCGCGGGTCTGGCCGGCGGCATCGGTGGCCTGGCCCGGCACCTGGCCGGAGAGAAACAGCAGATCGGCAAAACCCACGACAGCGCTAAGGCGGTCATTGCTGTGGAGACGCTGGATGGTCATGGGACAGCTCCTTGTACGTGAAAGAAATCAGGCGGCATGGGGCGCGAGCCCCTGCATGTCGATGGAAGTGCGGCGCTGGCCGATCAGCTCGGCCAGCAGGCGCCCGCTGCCACAGGCCAGGGTGAAACCCAGGGCGCCGTGGCCGAGGTTGAGCCACAGGTTGCGGTAGCCGGTGGCGCCGATCAGCGGTACGCCGCTGGGAGTCGCCGGGCGCATGCCGGCCCACTCGATGGCGGCATCGTAGTCACCGGCATTGGCGAAGGTTTCCCGGGCCTGGCGCTGCATCAGGGCCAGGCGCTTGGGGTCCAGGGCCGGGTCGAAACCGACGATATCGACCATGGCCGCCACCCGCAGCTGCTGGCCGATCCGCGCGTAGACGATCTTGCGGTTGTAGTCGGTGATGCTGATTTCCGGCGCCCGGTGCCCCGCGCCGATCGGCACGCTGAGGCTGTAGCCCTTGAGCGGATACAGCGGCAGCTTCAGCCCGGGCAACGCCAGTTCGCCACTGCGATGACCGGCGGCGAGTATCAGTTGGTCCACCGCCAGCACCTCGTCGCCCAGCTCGATGGCCTGCACCTGGCCGCCGGCCTGACGAATACCGGTGACCTGGCGCCCGGTCAGCAGCTGGCAACGGCCGGAAGCCTGCAACCGCGCCACCAGTTGCTGGCAGAAGGCGTGGCAGTCGGCCACTTCTTCGTCCGGGGTGAAGATGCCGCCGACAAAGGGCGCGCCGCCAAGGGTCGGCTCCAGTTCCGTGCATTCACCAGCGGACAGCACCTGCTGCTGGCGCGGATCGGCCAGGCCGTGGCGGGCGTGCTCGAAGCTCGTGGTTTCACGAAAGGTCACCAGCTTGCCGTTGCGCCGCCAGTGAAAACCGTCGAGCCGGTCCTCCTCGCGCCAGCTCTGCAAGGTAGCCTGGCTCAGCAGCGCCAGGCGCAGCAGATGGGCACCGTTGCGGCGGTTGACCGAGCCGCGGCAGGCCGCCAGGAACCCGGCCATCCAGCGCCACTGCGCCGGGTCCAGGCGCAGGCGCAGCTTCAGCGGCGAGTCGCCACGCAGCATCCAGCCCAGGGCCTGCCAGGGCACGCCGGCATCGGCCAGCGGCGCCACGTAGCGGTACGACAGCTGGCCGCCGTTGGCGAAGCTGGTCTGGCTGGCGAAGGCGTCGCGCGCCTCCACCAGGCTGACGTCGAACCCCTCGTGAACCAGGGCGTAGGCGCTGGCCAGGCCAATGACCCCGCCGCCGATGATGCAAACCCGCTGTGCCATGTCAGTCCTTAAAGCCTTGTTGAGCGGGCTTCAGGTTAGGACCAGGTGACAGGCCCGGGACAATGAATAAAGATGGACCACCCATAAACAAAGGTTATGGACCCATCATGCGACTGCGCCATATCGAGATTTTCCAGGCCATCCGCCAGACCGGCTCGATCAGCGGCGCGGCGCAACTGCTGCACGTCTCCCAGCCAGCGGTGACCAAGGTCTTGCAGCACGCCGAGCAGCAGCTGGGCTTCCCGCTGTTCCTGCGGGTCAAGGGCAAGTTGCAGGCCACCCCGGAAGCCCTGGAGCTGGAGCGCGAGGTCGACAAGGTCAGCGAAAGCCTGCAAGGGGTACGGCGCCTGGCCCAGAGCCTGCGTCGCGAGCCGGGCCACAGCCTGCGGATCGGCGCCACGCCGGCGCTGGCCTTGTCCTTGTTGCCGCCGGCCATCAACCAGTGGACCCGGCGCTACCCGGACATCGTCTGCGAGCTGTCCAGCGCCCACAGCCGCGAGCTGGTGCAGAACCTGCTGATGCGCGAGATCGATGTGGCCCTGACCCTGCAACGCCCGGATCATCCGGGGCTGACCGCCCAGGCCCTGGCCAGCGGGGTGCTGGTGGCGCTGGCGCCGCTGGATTACTGGCCCCAGGCGGCCAGGGGCACGCCGCTGCCGCTGATGGAGCTGGCGGGGGCGCCCTTGATCGGCCTGTCCAGCGCCGACCCTCTGGCGGCGAAACTCGACGGTTACCTGAAAGCCGTGGAACCGGCGCCGCGGGTCAGCATCGCTGTGCAGACCTACTCCCTGGCCCGGGCCATGGTCGAATCCGGGGCCGGGCTGGCGGTGATCGACCCCTTCACCGCCCTCGGCGCCTCGCCCGCCAGCACCGCGATTCGCCCGCTGACCCCGGCGCTGCCGATCACCCTGTATGCCGTGACCCGCGCGGCGGAGGCCCTGCCGCACACCTTGAGCAGCCTGCTGGAGATCTTCGGTGGCCGGGCGCAGGAGCAGCTGGATCGGTTGATGACCGGGGATTGAGGCGGCCCTGCCGGGCCTTAATCGCGAGCAAGCTTCGCTCCTACAGGGATGTACGCTACCCGTTGTAGGAGCGAAGCTTGCTCGCGATGAACGATCACGCGCTCGCCGATCAGAGCACGTAGAACAAGATCGCCACGAAGTGCAGCAGGCTGCCGGCGATCACGAACAGGTGCCAGATCCCGTGAGCATGGCGCAAACGGCTGTCGAGGGCGAAGAAGATGATGCCCACGGTGTAGAGCACCCCGCCCGAGGCCAGCCAGGCGAAGCCGGCGGGGCCCAGGGCCGCCAGCAGCGGCTTGACCGCCACCAGCACGATCCAGCCCATCACCGCGTAGATCACGATGGACAGGATGCGCGCCTCGGAGCGCGGCTTGATCTCCTGCAGGATGCCGATCAGCGCCAGCCCCCAGACGATCCCGAACAGCGTCCAGCCCCAGGGCCCGCGCAGGGTCACCAGGCAGAACGGCGTATAGCTGCCGGCGATCAGCAGGTAGATGGAGAAGTGATCGACCTTCTGCATGATGCTTTTCGCCCGCCCGCGCACGCTGTGGTACAGGGTCGAGGCGCTGTACAGCACCAGCAAGGTGAAGCCGTAGATCGCCACGCTGACGATTTTCCAAGGGCTGCCGTCGAGGCTGGCCAGCACCACCAGCCAGATCCCCCCGACCAGTGCCGCAATCGCGCCCACCAGATGCGTCCAGGCGTTGAGTCTTTCCCCGTGATACATGTGCCACTCACCTCCCAAGGCGAAAATCTGCGCAAGGCTCAGGCCTGTAGCCTGAAAGCGCAATGTTTCCAAATAAAGCCATGGACGAAAAAACCTCCAGCCAAGTCATGACCCGGCAGGCACAATCGAAGCATTCGAATAAGAGCGCCCATCATGCTGATCGATGAAGAGTTGACCCTGAAAAAGCTCGAAGTGTTTCTGGCGTTCATGCGCACCGGCAATCTGGCACGCGCCGCCGCCGAGTTGCAGACCAGCAATGTCAGCGTGCACCGGGCCATTCACTCCCTGGAAAGCGCCCTGCGCTGCCCGCTGTTCAAGCATGAAGGACGTAACCTGACGCCGCTGGAAAGCGCCTTCGTCTTAGAAGAACGGGCGCAGAAGCTGATCCAGGACGTACTCGAAAGCGTGCGCCTGACCCGCGAAGCCGCTGGTTTCTCGGCGGAACGCTTCAAGCTCGGCTCGTTGTATTCATTGACGGTGAAGACCGTGCCGCAGCTGATCATGGGCCTGAAGCTGCGCCGTAGCGAGCTGAATATCGACCTGATCCTGGGCTCCAACATCGACCTGCTGTACAAGCTGAAGAACATGGAGGTCGACGCGATCCTGGTGTCCCTGGACGACAGCGTCAGCGACCCGGACTGCGAGCAGATCCCGCTGTTTTCCGACGATATCTTCCTCGCCACGCCGGCCGACTCGCCGTTCGCCCGGCAGGCGGAAGTCGACCTCAGCGATGTGCGCGACGCGACCTTCATCACCCTGACCCAGGGCTTCGCCACCCATCAGGACGGGGTGCGGGTGTTCAAGCAGGCGGGGTTCGAGCCGAAGGTGGCGATGCAGGTCAACGACATCTTCACCCTGCTGAGCATGGTCAGCTCGGGGGTGGGCTATGCCCTGCTGCCGGGAAGGATTGCCGCGGTGTACGAAAACCGCGTGAAGTTGATTCCGCTGCAGGCGCGCTATCGGCTGCAACAGCATATCGGCGTGGTGTTCCTCAAGGCCAAGGAGCGCGACCCGAACCTGCTGGCGCTCTTGGCGGAGTGCCGGATGTATTCGCGGGGGTCATAAAGACGCTATCGCGGGCAAGCCTCGCTCCTACAGAGGTATGCAATCACCTGTAGGAGCGAGGCTTGCCCGCGATGAGGCCAGGAGGCCCTACCCCACCAACCCGCGCACGATGAAATACAGCAACGAAGGCCCGAGCAGGCAACCCAGCCCGGTATGGAAGGTCGCGGTCAGCGCGCCGTAGGGCACCAGGCGCCGGTCGGTCGCCGCCAGGCCCGCGGTCACCCCGCTGACGGTGCCGGCCAGGCCGCCGAAGACCATCGCCGAACGCGGGTTGTCCAGGCCCATCCAGCGCGCCGCCATGGGCGTGCCGACCATCACCAGGATCGCCTTGATCAGTCCCGTGGCGATGGACAGCGCCACCACATCGGAGCTGGCGCCGATCGCCGCCCCGGTCACCGGGCCGACAATGTAGGTCACCGCGCCGGCGCCGATGGTGGTCATGCTCACCGCATCGCGATAGCCGAAGGCCCAGGCGATGCTCGCCCCGACAATGAACGGCAGCACCGTGCCGAGAAACAGCGCGATGGCGCCGATCATCCCGGCCTTGCGCGCCTCGGTGGCCTGGACCTCGAAGGCCGTGGCGACAATCGCGAAGTCGCGCAGCATCGCGCCGCCCATCAGGCCGATGCCGGAGAACAGCGCCAGGTCCGCCAGGCCCTTTTGCCCACCGGTGATCGTACCGCCAACCCAAGCCAGCACCAGGCCGATGACGATGGCGATGGCCGAGCCGTGCACCCGGCCGAACGTCAGGCGCTTGGACAGCAGCACCGAGACCCACATGATCACGCCGACGAAGGCGAAGGCGGTGACCAGGCCGTTGTGTTCCAGGCCTTTCTCGATCAGATCCCACATATCAACGTCCCCCTGCCGGAGCGGCACCAGGGGCGACAGCGTCCGGTTCGTCCGGCAACGGTTCGCCTTTGTTGGTGCGGCTGATCAGGGCGATGGTGCAACCACAGAGCACCACCGAACCAATGGCCGCCAACACCGCCACTGGGCCACCGTGCAGGGCGGTCACCACGTTCTGTTGCGCGGCCATGGCCACCACCACCGGGATGTACATGGCGCCCCAGAAGCCGACGCCCATCTCGCAGTCCTTGGTCATGCCGCCGTGCCTGTGCATCCACAGCCGCGCGCAAATCAGCAGGATCATGGCGATGCCGACACCGCCGACGTTGGATTTCACCCCCAGCAGGACGCCGAGCATGTCACCGATAATCACCCCTGCCAGCGTACAGATCGCCAGCAGCGCCACACCGTAAATAATCATTGTTGTAGTCCTCAAAGTGCATCGTCGAAGTTGTTGTTCTTGTGCTTCGCCAGCTTGAGTCGGTGTCTAGGGTTGGCGGTTTCCCTCCTCACGCAACAGCGCTTGCAAGGTGTCGAGCCGGGCCCCGTCGCAGGCCATCACGGTGCCCTGCTCGAACACCCGGCGCGCCAGAGCGGTCAACACCGCGCCGGGCGGCAGTTCGATCTGTAGCCGCACGCCGCGCTCGTAGGCGCTTTGCACGGTGCCGCGCCAATCCACCACCCGGCACATGTTGAACGCCAGGTCGTCGCGCAACTGCTCCGGCGTACGCAGCGGCCGCGCGCGGCTGCCGCTCAGGTAACCCAGGCGCGGCGGCTGCAACGCCACCCTGGCGAACGCCTCGGCCAGGGCCTGGGCCGGCTGCTCCAGCAGCGGGCAATGGGACGGCACGCTGACCGCCAGACGCTTGGCCACGCCGACCCCGCAGCCGCGGGCCAGCTCGGCGACCTGGGCCATGGCGGCATCGCCGCCGGCGATCACCACCTGGCTATCGGCATTGATATTGGCCAGGTACACCGGGTTGTCCGGGCTGTGCACCTGGGCCAGCAAGGCCTCCACCGTCGCCAGTTGCAGGCCGACGATCGCGGTCATGCCATAACCCTGTGGGTAGGCCTGCTGCATCAGCTCGCCGCGCAGGCTGACCAGACGCAGCGCATCGCCGAAATCCAGGGCGCCGGCCACCACCGCGGCGGGGTAGGCCCCGATCGACAGGCCCGCCACGTAATCCGCGCCCGGCCCGTTTTCCAGCAACACCCGGGCATGGGCCACGCCGGCGATCAGCAGGCACAACTGCACCGCCCGGGTAGTCGCCAGGGCCTGGGGCGAATCCAGGGCCAGGGCATCCTCGCCCAGGACCTCGCTCGCCTGTTGCAGGCAGGCCTCGGCCAGGGCGCTGGGCGGCAGCCGATGCAGCATCCCCGGCTGCTGCGCGCCCTGGCCCGGAAACACCAGCAGGCTGCTCACGCCACCTGCTCCAGGGCCTGCCACGGATCGCCGACCAGACGCGCGCCACTGGCGCTTTTCAGCAGCACCCGCGCCGATGTCCCGGCCCACTCGCGCAGGGCCACGGCGCCGTTGGGTGTCTGCAATTGCAGGTCCACCGGGCAGACGGCGGCGTCGAGCAGCGCCAGCAACGCCCGGGCCTCGGCCCGGGCCATGGGCTGGGCAGTGCGCAGGATCAGGTCCAGGTCACTCTGTCGATGCAGCGCCGGCACACCACTGGCCAGTTCAAAACCGGCGCTGCCGCTGACACCCCAGGCCAGGCCGAGGGCATCCAGAGGTTCACGCAACCGAGCCAGTGCCTGGAGTGCTGGCCAGGCCCGATCCGACTCGGCATAACGCAGCTCTTCCGGCCGCACCCGGCGCTCGATGGCCGTCACCGCCATCAGCGTCCCGTAGCGCTGTTCCCGCAGCCGCCCACGCACGCCCACCGCCACCTGCCCGGGCGCGGTCAAGGCGCGTCGCACCACCACCGGTTGCCCGGCGGCCATGGCCGCCACCGCCCAGGCCGGGGCATCGGCGGGCAACTGCCGAGAGGACAGGCCCCACAGCAGGTCATGGGGCAGCAAGGCGCTGGTCATGGCGCTCACCATTGCTCGCGCAACAGCTGGCGGACCCGGCTGGAAGCGCCGCGGTTGCTGGCCCCCAGGCGTCCCGACAGATCGCGGCCGTGGGTGCGCACATCGGCAATCGCCTGGCCCAGGCATTGCCGCACCAGGGTCAGGTCGTCGGCGCTCGGCTGTTCGATCTGGCTGACCGACAAGGTTTCCCAGAGCAGGCCGAGGCTGGCATAGCTGTCGATGTCGTAGGCCATGGGCGGCACGCTGGCGGCCAGGGCCTCCAGTTCCTCGACGCTGCGCAGGGTGACCCGCGCCGCCGAGACCTTGCCCATGGCGTGCACCATCACCCCCGGGTCGCGCAGGGCGATCAGGCGGTTGGCCTGGTAACCGTGGGCCAGGAAGGCCCCGGACATGGCCTTGCCCACCAGCAGGCCGATCACCGGATGCCCGGCCAGCCGGGCCCGGGCATAGCTGTCGGCGGCCGCGGCCAGGGCCTGATGGATGCCCAGGGCCTCTTCGCGACGCCCATAGGCCTGGCTCGGCACGTCGACTATGGCGATCAGCGCGCGCTTGACGCTCTGCTCGCGGTCGGCCTCGATCGCGTCGTCCACCGCCTTGGCCAGGCCCCAGCCTTCCAGCAGGCCGACCTCGCCATTGCGCGCCCGCACAAAAGGGTTGGCCGGGTCGGCGACCACGGCGATAAACCGTACCGGTTGCTGCTCCAGGGTGGCGTCCGCCACCTTCAACGAGGCCGGCAAACCCGCTACCGGGGCGGCACCCGCGCTCAGGGCCGTGAACCAATGCAGGCCCCGCAGGGAATAAGCACTCATGAGCGGTCTCCTCGATACAGCTGGCGAACCGTCGCCGGGTCGATCTGTGGGTGACTGTCCAGCCGGGCCAGGCGTTGCAGGTACAGCTCGGCCTGCCGGCTGCGTTGCGCGCTGGGCAGGCCCTGGGCCAGCAGTTCGCCGAGCTGTTGGCGGATCTGCGCCACGTCGTCGGCCACATAGCGGTCCGCCAGGCCGCTGGCGAAACGCTGCTCGCCGCCGGTCAGGCTCCAGATAAAGGGCCGGTCGCGGGAGTCATATTCCTCGAGGCCGGCTTCCTGCTCGATCACCTGCGGACCGTTGAGGCCCAGGCGCGCCTCCTGGGTCACCAGCAGGTAGCTGCACAGCCCGGCGGCAATCGACATGCCGCCAAAACAGCCGACGCTGCCGGCCACCACGCCTATCACCGGCTGGTACTGGCGCAGGTCGACGATGGCTGCGTGAATGTCGGCAATCGCCGCCAGCCCGAGATTGGCTTCCTGCAGGCGCACGCCACCGGTTTCCAGCAGCAGTACGGCGCGGGTAGCAATGCCCTTGCGGTTGTCTTCGGCCGCCAGCTCCAGGGCGCCGGCAATCTTCGCCCCGCCGACCTCGCCGAGGCTGCCGCCCTGGAACGCGCCTTCGATGGCGGCGATCACCACCGGCAGGCCGTCGATGCGGCCCTTGGCGATCACCACCCCGTCATCGGCCTGGGGCACCACGCCCTGGCGCGCCAGCCACGGCGACATGACGCGCTGGAACGGGTCGAGCAACTCGCGAAAGCTGCCGGCGTCGAGCAGGGCCTTGGCGCGCTGCCGGGCACCGAGTTCGACGAAGCTGTGTTTGTTGAGCAAACGGGCGCTATCAGTCATGGCCGATCTCCTCGAAGCCCTGCTCCAGGCGCAGGCGTACCACGCCCGGGGTGGCGCCGAAATCATGGATGTCGATGCTCAGGGCCGGCGGTGTCTGGCCGTCGAACATGCGCTCGAACAGATGCTGCCAGCGCGACGCGCTGCCGTTGACCGAGGTCTGCACCTGAATGCTCAGCTTGCCGGGCTGCCCGGGTTCGAGCAGCACCTCCAGGTCGCCCGAGCCGACACAGCCCACCAACGCCCGGCCCCGGGCGGGTTGCCCGGCGGGAAATTCGAAAGACAAGGTTTCCATCACACTGCTCCCTGGATGAAGGCGGCGCCGGAGGCGATCCGGTCGATCAACAGGCAGGCCGCGAGCAAGTCCGCGGCGCCACCGGGCGAGGCGTTCAAGGCCACCAGGCACTGGTCCAGCTCATGCAGGCGGCGACGCCCGGCCAGGCTGGCGCTGCCGCCGGCGTCGAGCACCGCCTGGGCCCCCTGTTGCATGGCCCGCAGGCCCGCCTCGCCGGCGCGATAGAGCACGCAGGTATCGGCCAGGCCGGTCATGATCGCCAGCAGCGCATCGAGCCGGGCGTTCTGTTCGCCATGCCCCTGGGCACGGCTGCGTTCGAGTTGCGGCAGGCCCCGTTGCAGCACCGCCGGAAAACCCAGCTGGGCTTCTTCGCGGGCGCCGCGCACGCCATAGCGCAGCGCCACTTGCGCGCCGTGGCTGAGGGGCCGTGGCGCGTAACGGTCGTCCAGCAGCGCCAGGCGCGCGGCCCGCAGGCACAGGGCGCCGGCGCTGTTGGCCTGAGGTTGCAGCGCGGCGGCGGCCACCAACAGGCCCAGGGCCCAGATCGCGCCACGATGAGTGTTCACCCCGTGAGTCGTAGCAAGCATCGCCGCTTCGCCTTCACGGCCAATGCGGCCCAGGGCTTCGCGCAGGGGCAGGCCGACCGTGCCGAACGTGCTGGCGGCATCGGCCATTTCCTTGAAGGCCGGCCACAGCGACAGCGCCGAGGCGTGCATCAGCCCCAGGTGCAGATCGCTATGGGCGCCGTTGCCGCGACGGTCGACCAGGGCCGGTTTCGGCGACAGGTCGGCTTCGTCGATCAGCGCGTCCACTGCCAGGTCCGCCAGGCGCTCGGCCAGGCTCAGGGGTTTGCTTTGCAGGTTGAAGGCGTGCATTTACCAGCTCCTGAACTTGGCGGGCGGGTTGTACAGGCCACCCGACCACTCCACCAGATCGGCGACGCTTTTCGCCGCCAGCAGCTCGCGGCTGGCGTCGGTGCGGCGGATACCGAGGTCTTCGGGCAAGGCGATTAGGCCTTCGCGGCGCATCCGCGCGGTGTCTTTCGGATTGTGGCGCAGGCCGATGGCAGTCACCCCGGCCACCGCCGCGATCATCGCCTGGCGCTCTTCGAGGGAACGCGCCTTGTACAGGTAGGCGATGCCCTCCTCGGTCAGCAGGTGGGTGACGTCGTCGCCATAGATCATGATCGGCGCCAGGGGCATGCCGCTTTTCTTCGCCACTTCCACGGCGTCGAGGGTTTCGACGAAGGTGGGTTTGCCGCCTTCCTGGAAAGTCTCGACCATCTGCACCACCAGCTTCTTGCCTCGCTCCAGCATCGGTTGTTGCGAGTCGTCGTGGCGCATATCCAGCCAGGCCGGGGTGCCGTGGCGCCGGCCACGGGGGTCGTGGCCCATGTTCGGCGCGCCGCCGAAGCCGGCCAGGCGGCCGCGGGTCACGGTGGAGGAATGGCCGTCGCCATCGACCTGCAGGGTCGCGCCGATAAACAGGTCCACCGCGTACTGGCCGGCCAGCTGGCAGAACATCCGGTTGGAACGCAACGAGCCGTCGCGCCCGGTGAAGAACACATCCGGCCGCGCGGCGATGTAATTTTCCATGCCCAGTTCGGTGCCGAAGCAATGCACGCTTTGCACCCAGCCGCTTTCGATGGCCGGGATCAGGGTCGGGTGGGGGTTGAGGGTCCAGTTGCGGCAGATCTTGCCTTTCAGGCCCAGGGATTCGCCGTAGGTCGGCAGGATCAGCTCGATGGCCGCGGTGTTGAAGCCGATGCCGTGGTTCAGCGACTGGACCTTGTGTTTTTCATAGATGCCGCGGATCGCCATCATCGCCATCAGCACGTGCACCGGCTTGATATGGCGCGGGTCGCGGGTGAACAGCGGCTCGATGTAGAACGGCTTGTCGGCCACCACCACGAAGTCGACCCAGGAGGCCGGGATATCCACCCGCGGCAGCTCGCTGACGTCGTCCACCAGCTGGTTGACCTGGACGATGACGATGCCATCGCTGAACGCCGCCGGCTCGATCAGCGCCGGGGTGTCCTCGGTGCTCGGCCCGGTGTAGATGTTGCCCGCGCGGTCGGCCATGAACCCGGCCGAGAGCACCACGTTGGGGATCAGGTCCACCACCAGCCGCGCATAGAGTTCGATGTAGGTATGGATCGCGCCGATTTCCAGCAGGCCGTCTTCCAGCAACTGGCTGATGCGCAGGCTCTGGGTGCCGGCGAAGGAGAAGTCGAGCTTGCGGGCGATGCCGCGTTCGAACAGGTCCAGGTGCTCCGAGCGGCCGACGCTGGGCATGATCATATGCAGGTCGTGCAGGCGGCCCGGGTCGGCCTTGGCCAGGGAGCGCGACAGGAAATCCGCCTGCTTCTGGTTATTGCCCTCCAGCACCACGCGGTCGCCAGGCAGAATCAACGCCTCCAGCGCCGCGACTATCTTGTCGGTGGGCAACACCGCGCCATCGGCGAGACCCCGCACCTGCTCGAGACGCCGCTGCTTTTCAGCGCGCCGCCGCGTCCAGCGCGAGTCGGGGGATATTATTGTTGTCATGCTCACTCCACGGGTTCGCTGTCGTGGCCGCTACCTTAGGAGCGCAGGAGGCATGGCATCAATCAAGCAGAGTGATGGATCGTTACGGTGAGGGTAATGATCAAGGGCGCAGGCCATCGCGCCTACGCCCCATAAACAACCTTGCGCTTAAGCCTCGATCCGCCACTGCAACGCATCCAACGCATCGCAGCCATCCTGCAACAGCAGATGGGCTGCATTGACGATGTGGTGCAGGTCCTGGTCGTTTACGCCTTTGAGACTCAGGCAGTTGAGGCTGTGCATCAGGTCGCGGGTGGCCTTGACGCGCTGGACGGCACAGCCGTGCAGGTCGGATGCCGGGGCGTTGGGGTTGAGGTAAAGCACGGGGGTGGTGGTGAGATTGCTGTGTAGCGGGATGAAGTCCGTCATGGGTGTTTCTCCATCTTGTGTAGAGCAACCACCCTTTGCGGCTAAACAAAATAGGTGGCAGCTGGGCGCGGGTTAGCCGGCCGGGACAAGAATGGAAGCCCGACACACCCGAAGGTGTCCCGCGCACAGCCGCCATAGCAAATGCCAAGCGACAAGCGCTCGGTATTATACGGGGCACTGATGCATCCATTAACTTGTTTCGACCGGCTAAGATCGGTCGCCGATGCGTCGGCGACAGCCCGGACTATGGAGCCTGATATCCGCCCCAGCAACCGGCAAACTGTTGCCACTCTCTACGGCTGAAATGCCCGCTAACACCTCCGGACACTGCATGTAGCCGCTGCCGAGCCTGCGAGGCTGCGCACGACCGCGAAGCGGGCGCAAAAGCAGACACCTCATTTCTCCCGATAGACCGCGTCGCCAGGTTTGGCGAGGACTACGTCCTCGTACGCAGCCTCGCAGGCTCGGCAGCGGCTACAGGGTTTGCGCCGACCGGTAGGTCGCGCCAGCGCCAGCTTTTGATCTTGATCTACCCGCCCCATCGGGAGGCCGAGTGGAGGTGTTCATCAGGGGGATGGCGCGCAGCGCCCCTCGACGCAGTCGAGGACATCGTATGGAGGTCGAAGCGAAGCCGACCGGAGTCGATGCCCCCTGATGGACGCCGGAGCGAGGGAACCTGAGCGCAGCGAAGGCCGTACGCAGGGGCAAGCGTTTTTTGGTTACTTTTTTTGGCGTTTGAAAAAAAGTGACTCGCCGTAAGGGCGAAACCGCCAGCCGCCGTTACCGCAGGAATGGATATGCACCCCGTCCAAAAAATGCAGCGCCAGGATGGGCGCCATCGCGAGCAAGCTCGCTCCTACAGGTCCGATGTCACACCAAAAACCAGAGGCTACGTCGCCCAACATAGTTGCCCCCATCAGTCCCAAATAGGGACCGATCGGTCCCTTTCTGGGACCGATCAAGCCGCTCGAAAGGATCTAGGACAACCCCGCCTTCACTAGCATCTCCTCCAACCCCAACAAATCCGGAATCTTCACCACCTGCTCCCCCACCTGCACCGCGGCCTTCTCCAGCCGGCACAGCGGCACGTCGACATAGCTCAGCTGGCTGTCGAGCCGGCAGGAGCGCGGGATGCCCTGGATCACCAGGGCGATGAACTTCAGGCGCTCGCGACCGCCCAGGGTATTGAGCACGACGATGCGCGCGCGCTCGCCAATGGCCAGGGGTTGGCCGCAAGCGGCCTCGAAGCTAATCAGCGGCAGCTGGCGGTCGCGCCAGGCAACAGAGCGCAGGTACCAGGGTGGCGCGTCGCTGGCCGGCTCGCCGCGTTGATAGTCGATCAATTCGGCCACCGCGACGTTGGGCAGGATCAGGGTGCGGTCGGCCAGGGGCAGCAGCAGCCCGGTGAGGAAGCTGGCGCGATAGTCATGCATGGGGTCTGCTCCACTGGGCGATGCTCTCCAGCAGCACCGACTCCTGGTAAGGCTTGCCGAGGTAGTCGTTGACGCCGATGGCCATGGCCCGGTCGCGGTGTTTCTGCCCGGTGCGCGAGGTGATCATGATGATCGGCAGCTGGTGCAGGCGCGGGTCGGCGCGCACCTGCATCGCCACCTCGAAGCCATCCATGCGCGGCATTTCGATGTCCAGCAGCATCAGGTCCGGGGTATGCTCCTGCAGCAACGCCATGGCATCGACCCCGTCCTTGGCGGTCAGCACGTTCATGCCGTGGCGTTCCAGCAGGCGGCTGGTGACCTTGCGCACCGTCACCGAATCGTCGACCACCAGCACCAGCCTCGGCCGCAATGGTTCGACCTCGACGCTCACTTCATCGCCAGCCGCCATGCGCGGCGCCGGCAAGCGCATTTGCAGGGCGCGGATATGCGCCAGCAGATCAAGGATCAGCACCACCCGGCCATCGCCGAGGATGGTCGCGCCGGACAGCCCCTGCACCGCCGCGAACTGCGGCCCCAGACTCTTGACCACAATCTCCCGGGTGCCGGCCATGGCATCCACCTGCACGGCGATCCGGTGCTCGTTGTAATGCACCAGCAGAACCGGCAGCGGCAGGCTCTGCCCCAGCAGCTTCGGCCGGGCCACGGTGTGCAGCAGCTCGCCGAGGTAGCACAGCTCATAGCGCTGGCCGGCGTATACGTAATGGGGCGGGTCGAGCTGGTAATGGCTTTCCAGTTCGTTGGGCAGCACCCGCACGATGCCCTCGATGGTGTTCAGCGGGATCGCGTACTGCTCCTCCAGGCACTGCACCATCAGCGCGCGGTTGACCGACAGGGTGAACGGCAGGCGGATGCGGAAATGCACGCCCTGCCCCGGGATCGAGTCGATGGTCATCGAGCCGCCGAGCTGGCGCACCTCTTCATGGACCACGTCCATGCCCACCCCGCGCCCGGAAATCTGGGTGATTTTCTCCGCCGTGGAAAACCCCGGCTGCATGATGAATTGCAGCACGTCACGGTCGCTGATCTCGGCATTGGGGGCGAGCAGGCCACGCTTGATCGCCTTGCGCCGCACCGCCTCCAGCGGCACCCCGGCGCCGTCGTCGCGCATGTCGAAAACGATATCGCCACCTTCGTGGGACAGGTCCAGGGTGATCCGCCCCTGCTCCGGCTTGCCCGAGGCGCGCCGCACCTCGGCGGACTCCAGGCCATGGTCGACGGCGTTGCGCAGCATGTGCTCCAGGGGCGCGACCATGCGCTCCAGCACGTTGCGGTCCATCTCACCCTCGGCGTTGCCGACGCTGAACGAGACATCCTTGCCCAACTCCTCGGCCACCTGGCGGACGATGCGCTTGAGGCGCGGCACCAGGCGCTCGAACGGCACCATGCGTGTGCGCATCAGGCCTTCCTGCAATTCGGTATTGACCCGCCCTTGCTGCTGCAACAGGTTTTCCGCGTCCTGGTTGCGCCGGTCCAGGGTTTCCTTGAGGTCGAGCAGGTCGGACGCCGACTCGAACAGGGCCCGCGACAGTTGCTGCAACTGCGAATGGCGGTCCATCTCCAGCGGGTCGAATTCCTCGTAGCCCAGGCGCTCGGCCTCGACCTGCTGGCGGCTGAGAATCCGCCCCTGGGTTTCGGTGTCCAGGCGGCGCAACTGGTCACGGATACGCTCGATGGTGGTTTCCATTTCGCTCAGGGCCACCCGCGCATCGTTGACCTGTTGCTCGATGCGCCCGCGGAAGATCGAGGTTTCCCCGGCCAGGTTGACCAGGTCGTCCAGCAGCTCGGCCGAGACCTTGACCATATCCCCGGCCACCGCCGCTTCCGCCTGCGCCACCGGCGGTTCGGGCTTGCTCGGCGGGCTAAGGTCGGGCAGCAACAGAGGCGGCGCTTCGGCCTGGGCCGGATGAGTAAAGCCGCGAATCGCCTCGATCAGGCTGTCGGCCGGCTTGATCGGTTGCTCGGCGCGGGCGGCGTCGAGCATCTGCGCCAGGCGGTCCTGGCTTTTCTGCAACAGGCCGAACAGCGCCGGGCTCGGTTGCAGCAGGCCCGCGGACAGGCCTTCATAGAGAAACTCCAGTTCATGGGCCAGATCGCCGATCGGCACGATCTCCACCATGCGCGCGCCGCCCTTGAGGGTGTGCAGGTCGCGCAGCAGGGTTTCCACTTCCTGGCGGCTGGCCGGCTCGGCCTGCCAGCGCGTCAGCGCCGCCCCCGAACTGTCGAGGATGTCGAAGCCTTCTTCGAGGAAGATCTCCAGCAGCTCCGGATCGTGGGCCGCCGAATCGTCGGTCACCGCGGCCTCGGGCACCTCGCTGGTGACCCCGCTGCGCTGGCGAAAACCGCGAATCGCTTCGATCAGCGCCTTGGGGTCGCTCAGCGCTTGCTGCGCCTGCAACTGCTGCAACAGCAGCGCCAGTTGCGCATGGCTGCGTTGCAGCAGGTCGACCAAGGCCTCGCCATGCTGGTAACGGCGATCCACCAGGCCTTCGTAGAGGTTTTCCAGTTCCTGGGCCAGGTCACCCACCGGGCCGACTTCAGCCATGCGCGCACCGCCCTTGAGGGTGTGCAGGTCGCGCTGCAGGGAAGACAGCGGCGCGCCGTTGTCCGGATCGGCCAGCCAGCGCTGCAAGGCCTGGCCGGCGCTTTCGAGAATATCCATCGCCTCTTCGAGGAAGATCGCCACGATTTCATCGTCCGGCTCCTCCACCTCGATCTGCGCCCTCTGCTCCATCTCGGCGGTGGCACTGGCCAGGTCGGTGATGCTCAGGGTGCGGCTGCCGTCGCTGCGGATCAGGCCCATGGCCGCAGGGTCGAGGCTTTCCTCGAGCAGTTCGCGCAAGGCCCGGACCATGGCCGGTTGCGGGCTGATTTCCTGGCCGGCGGCCAGTTCGTCGAGCATGTTGATCAGGGCTTCGTGGGCGTTTTCCGCCTCATGGAAAAACCGTTCGCCCACCGCCAGGCTGCTTTCTTCCACGGCGCCGTACAGGTCCAGCAGCGCTTCGCACAGCTCATCCATCGGCTGCAGGTCCGCCAGGTGCGCGCCTTCGCCAAGGGTGGTCAACTCGTCCAGCAGGGCGCTGAGTTCCTGGCGCTCGCCGGGGTGCTGTTGCCAGCGGCGCAGCAGGTTTTCGGCATCCAGCAGGATGTCCATGCCCTGGGCCAGGAAGCTGCTGATCAACTGCGCATCGCGCTTGACCCGCAGCCCGGTATTGGGCGCGTTGAGCAGGGCTTCCAGGCGCTCGGCGGTCAGTGCCTTGACCCGTTCGATCAGGTCGGCGGCGCCTTCGATGGGCGCCAGCGGATCGCTGCCCAGCTGTTGCAGGCCGCGGCGAAACAGGCCTTCGGCTTCCAGCAGCAGTTCGACCTCGTCCAGGTCCAGGGCCATCAGGTGCGCGCGATATTCCCGGGCCAGCAGGTCCAGCGGTGCCGCCAGCTCGGCGATCGGCAGCACGCCGGCCATGTAGGCGCTGCCCTTAAGGGTGTGCAAGGCGCGCTGCAATTCGTCGCTGGCCTGCAGCGGCAGATGCTCGGCAGCCTGATCGAGAAAGCGCTTGATGCCCTCCAGATGGGTTTCGGCCTCGTTGCGGAAGATCTCCAGCAACTGCGGGTCGAGCTCGTCTGCCAAGCCGTCTAGCGACGCCGTGTCGCCCTTGGCCAGGGCATGCGCCCGGGCAGCCAGGCGGTCGACATCGTCGCGCTGGCGCTGGGCCTGGGCGGCGAACTCGGCGACCAGCTCCGGCAGCAACTGCACGACCTCTTCAAGCAATTGCCGCACCTGCGGCCCTGGTTCCACGCTGTGTTCCAGGACCCGGTTGAGCAGGTTCTCCACGGCCCAGGCCAACTCGCCCAGCACCAGCGCACGCACCATCCGCCCGCTGCCCTTGAGGGTGTGGAAGGCCCGGCGGATTTCGCCCAGCGCCGCCTTGCCGTGAGGATCGGCGGCCCAGCGCGGCAGGTACTCGCGCAGCACATCGAGCACTTCGTCGGTCTCTTCGAGGAAGACTTCGCGCAGCTCGTCGTCCACCGGCGCTTCATCGCCCGGCGGCGGCAACAGGCTGCCCGGCGTGTCCAGCGCCGGCGGGTTGAGCGCCGAGACCGGGCTGGCCAGCACATCGGCCAGGGACTGCACCACTTCCGGGCTGTCCAGCTCCTGCAGGTCCTGCATCACCAAGGCTTCGTTGGGGCCGAGCACATCGCTGAGCAGCGGCACCTGTTCGCTTGCTACCCACTCGTCCGGTGCCTGCTTTTGTGGCGCATAGCCCAGCGCGGCCAGGCCCTGCTCGGCCACGTCGAGAATCTTTTCCCCCGGCGCCTGGGGATCGTCGCTCAGGCGCTCCAGGTAATACTCGATGCTGGTGATCACGTCGGCCAGATTGTCCAGCTGCTGCCAGCCGGGCTGGCGCGGGTCCAGCAGCAGGTGTTCGCGCACAAAACCATTGCAGGCTTGCAGCAGGCCCGCTGCCCGGCTCAAGGGAATCATCGCCAGGGCGCCGCGCACCTGGGTCAACAGCTCCGGCAGCGCCTGCAAGTGTTCGCGGTCCCAGCCGGCGTCGATGTAGTCGACAATCAGGTCCTTGGCCTGTTGCAGGCAGATCCGCGCCTCCTTGATCACCAGTTGGTGGATCTGGGTCAGGTCGGTGGTCGGCAGGCGACTTTCTTCGCGACTCTCGGGTTCGGCCGGGCCGACCATGCCGGCCAGGGTCGCCTCGACATACAGCAGCGCTCCGGCCACATCCATCAGCACCGCGTCATTCGGTTCGCGCTGGCCCTGGGCCAGGCTCAGCACCACCGCCAGCTGGTCGATGATCACCTTGCGCGGCTGACCGAAACCCAGCACCGCCAGGGTGTCGGCGATCTGCCGCAGGGGCGCCAGCAGGCTGTCCAGGTCCGACGCGTGCTGGCGGTCGCTGCGCACGAACAGGTCCAGGCGTTCCTTGACCCGCACCAGCTCTTCGCACAGGGCCGCCAGCACCGAGCGCATGGCGTCGCGGTCGGGACCGGCCATGCGCGCCCGCTCCTGGTCGACCAGCGCATTGTCGGGCAAAGCGTCATCGAGTCCGTAGGTGTCTTTCATGGTCTGCATCTGCGCGGTGGGGTAGCGGGCCTTGGCGATGTAAAACAGCAGGCTTTTCAGCAGTTCGTCGGGGGCCGCCTGGTTGACCCCGGCGATGCCTTGTTCATAGAGACGCTTGAGTTCGCGGTCGGCATCCTTGAGCAGGCTGCGCACCGCCGGGCTGTTGGCGATCGCCCCGCTGCCCATACCTTCCACCAGGGCCAGGGCGATCTGCCACAAGGGCCCCAGCGGGGCGTTCTGGCACAACACCTGAAGGCGCTCGAAGACCTTGGCCATGTAGCCCAGGCTGTTTTTTACATCCTGTTCGCGCAGCAGGTCGACCAACACGGTTTGCAGCATGTGCCGCAGCTTGCGCAGCAGGATGGTCAGGTCGGGGGGCGCCAGGCGGTTCAGTGCCGCCTGGTCCAGCGCCGGCAGGTCCGGCAGCTGCGGGCTGAACAGGCTGGTTTCGCTCAGCAGGCCTTCACCCCGGGCGCTGCGCAGGTCGTTGAGCAGCGGCAACACCACCAACGGCAGGTCGCGACGCGCGCTTTGCACCCGGTCGAGGTACTGCGGCAACTGGCTGATGGCTTGGCGCAGCAGATAGATCGCCTCGTCCCGCTGGGCCACGCGGTGCTCGCGCAGGGCCAGGGTCAGGGCTTCCATTTCTTCGGCGAGCAGCGCCGCGCCATAGAACTCGACCATCTGCAGGCTGCCGTGGACCTGATGGATACAGTCCAGGCACTGCTCGAGCGCTTCCACCGCCTGCGGCTCGTCGACCAGATGATCGAGCGCCTGGTGGGCCTGCTTCAGCGTTTCGGCAATTTCGCCCTTGACCCATTCCAGGGCCACATAGTCGTGCCGATCACCCATTACCATTCCCATCAAAGTCGTGCTCCGGCCTCAGCGGTTGTCCCGCGGCGTCTGCTCGCGACTGGCCGGCAAGGTGAAACCGGACACCGAGCGCCGCAGCTGGCTGGCCATTTTCGCCAGGTTACCGATGCTCTCGGCCGTCGCGGTCGAGCCGGACGAAGTCTGTGAAGTGATCTGCTGGATCACGTTCATGGTCAAGGATATCTGTCCGGCCGACGACGTCTGCTGCTGGGCGGCGTTGGAGATGCTCTGGATCAGCGCCGCCAGGGTCTTGGAGACGCCTTCGATTTCTTCCAGGGCCACCCCGGCATCCTGCGCCAGCCGGGCGCCGCGCACCACTTCCGAGGTGGTCTGCTCCATGGAGATCACCGCCTCGTTGGTGTCGGTCTGGATCGCCCGCACCAGGGTCTCGATCTGCCGGGTCGCAGCCGAAGAACGTTCCGCCAGGCGCTGCACCTCATCGGCCACCACCGCGAAGCCACGCCCGGCATCCCCGGCCATGGAGGCCTGGATCGCCGCGTTGAGGGCGAGGATGTTGGTCTGGTCGGCAATGTCATCGATCAGGCTGACAATGTCGCCAATTTCCTGGGACGACTCGCCCAGGCGCTTGATGCGCTTGGCAGTGTCCTGGATCTGCTCGCGAATGTTGTCCATGCCGTGGATGGTGTTGTGCACCACCTCGTTGCCCTTGTTGGCGATCTCCACCGAACGCTCGGCCACCGCCGAGGACTCGGCGGCGTTGGCCGACACCTGATCGATCGACTGGGCCATTTCGTTGATCGCGGTGGAGGCTTCGGAAATCTGCTGGGCCTGATGCTCCGAGGCTTCGGCCAGTTGCATCGCGGTGGCCTGGGTTTCCTGCACCGCGCCGGCGACCTGGCCGGCGGTGAGGTTGATGGTCGCCACCAGGTCGCGCAGCTGGTCCACGGAATAGTTGATCGAGTCGGCGATGGTACCGGTGAAGTCCTCGGTCACCGAGGCGGTCACGGTGAGGTCGCCGTCGGCCAGGTCTTCGATCTCGTCCAGCAAACGCATGATCGCGTTCTGGTTGCGTTCGTTCTTCTCCGCGGTCTCGTGCAGTTGGCGATTGGTTTCGCGGACCATCACCAGGCCAATGAGGATGATCGAGGCCAGCGCCGCCAGGCCCAGGACATAACCGCCGATGGTGTCCAGCGAACGGCCGCCGGCCAGGTTCTCGAAGCCGATGGCCAGGTGCGAGGCCTCGTCGAGCAGGGTCTGCGACAGGCTGAAGATATTGCTCGCCGACTCGCGGACCTGGAACAGCTCGGGGGAGGTTTCGAGGATTTCGTCCACTGAGCCGGAGACGAACTGGAACAGCTCGCTGATCTCGGTCAGGCGCGCCCGCGCATCGCGGTCCTCGACCTGGCTGATCTTCAGGGTCGGGTTGCCCTGGAGCATGCCGCTGAGCACCTGGCCGAAGCGCGCCGCGTCACGGCCGAAGGCATCCGCGGCCTGCACCGCGTTTTCGTCGCCGGCCAGCACAGTATTCACCGCGCCGAGAATGCGCTCGGCGAGCAACGACTGGCGTTGCGCCATGGCCACCTGGGCGGCCGGAGCGCCGCGCTGGAGGAGGATTTCCACGACCTTTTCATACTCGACCTGCAACTGCGGCACGGTTTCCGCCAGGGTCGCGGCCACCTGATGCAGGGACAATACGGTCTGTTCACTGGCCAGGATCGCGTCGGCGTTGTGCAGCAGCTTGTCCCAGTCCTGCTGCACCGCGCGCATTTCCTGACGCACCGCCACCGGCGCGGCGGGCAGCCCGGTGGCCGGGTCGCCTTTTTTCAGGTAGCCCCAGCGCTGGGCGAAATCGTTGCGCGCATCGCCCAGCAGCTTGAAGGCCGCGGCCTTGCCCGCGGCGGCCTCCGTGGCGTTCTTGGCAATGCGCTGGGACAGCACCCGCAACTCGCCGGCGTGGCCGATGTACTGCTTGTCGTACGTGGCCTGGGTGTTGAGGTAAGCGAAGTTGGCGAACAGCAGCATGATGAACACGATCAGGGCGATGAACAGCACGATGATCTGCGAGCGGCTGCGCGATCCTTCCATTGGCTTGCCTGGGTTGGCTTTTAGCATCTGCACACCTGAATTCCGGTTGTTCTGTTGCCCGCACAATGGACGGCGCGGTCCTGCAGGTTCATCGCGCAATATTCATCGCGAGCAGGTCTCGCGCCTACAGCGCCACATCCAGGAACCCCGGCGACTGCGCCAGGGCGAAGGGACTGAATACCCACCAGACCTGCTCGCACGGGAAATACCCCCGCAGGTACGGCGTGATGGCGCCCTGTTCGCTAGCGCTGGCCGCGGTTTCCAGGCTGCTCTGCTCGAAGTGCTGCATGCCGGCCACCTCGTCCACCATCAAGCCGGCGAACACCTCTTTGTGCTCGACCACCAGCACCCGCCGCTGCTTGCGCAGGGCCGACAGCTCATGGCCGAAGAACCCGCACAGGTCCATGACCGGCAGCAGCCGTCCGCGCAGGTTGGCCACGCCTTTCACCCAGGGCTTGACCCCGGGCAGCAGGGTGTAACGGGGCTCGTGCAGGACTTCGCTGACTTCGCCCATCGGCGCCACATACCAATGCTCGCCGATGCGAAAGCCGATACCGCTCCAGCCGTGCTGGCGGGTTTCCTGGGAAGGCAGGTCGGCTGCCAGCAGGCGGCAGCGCTGGTCGATCTCGAGCAGCAGTTCGAAGGCGGTTTGCGACTCGGCCATGGCGCGGGCGGTCAGCCGGCCAGGACGTTGTTCAGGGTCTTGATCAGGGTGTCTTCGTCGACCGGCTTGGTCAGGTAATCCTTGGCGCCCTGGCGAGTACCCCAGACCTTGTCGGTTTCCTGATCCTTGGTGGTGATGATGATCACCGGGATATGGCTGGTTTCCGCGTCCTTGGTCAACTGACGGGTAGCCTGGAAACCATTGAGGCCGGGCATGACGATGTCCATCAGGACCGCGTCGGGCTTTTCCTGGCGCGCCAGGGCCACGCCGTCGGCGCCGTTTTCGGCCTTCAGGACTTCATGGCCGTGCTTTTCCAGCATGCCGGTCAGTTTGTACATTTCAGTCGGCGAGTCATCGACGATCAGAATACGAGCCATGGTCTTCCCCATACGAATAGGCGTGCGGCCCGCTGGCCGAACCTCAATGTGCTTGTTCTACTGCGGCGAACCCCGGCACATGGGCCTTGATCGCGCTCAGCAGCTCTTCCTTGCTGAAAGGCTTGGTCAAAAACTGGTCAGAGCCGACGATGCGACCCTTGGCCTTGTCGAACAGACCGTCCTTGGAGGACAGCATAATCACCGGCGTGGACTTGAACGCGCTGTTGTTCTTGATCAACGCGCAGGTCTGATAGCCATCGAGCCGCGGCATCATGATGTCGACGAAAATGATGCCCGGGTGGTTGTCGGCGATCTTGGCCAGGGCCTCGAAACCGTCGACCGCGGTGATGACTTCACAGCCCACATTCTTCAGCAGCGTTTCGGCCGTGCGGCGAATCGTCTTCGAATCATCGATCACCATCACCTTGAGGGCGCTGGATTGCTGTTCCATATCTGCTCTACCATCGCCACAGCGAATCGATTTTCTGCCCGTACTGGTGGCCAATGCCTCAAGCCCTTGATGTTCAAGGCCTGAGCACGGCATGCGAGCCTTTTTAGCATACTCTCCCCATGCAATCTATCGGCCGACCGGCGCGGTGGTTTTTCCTTGACCGGGAACCGCCCGGACGCCACTCTGACGCCAATTTTGCAAGCCATTGCGCCCACTAATTTTCGAGGAAACCGCCCATGAGCGTTCGCGTCGGGATTGTCATGGACCCTATCGCCAGCATCTCCTATAAGAAGGACAGCTCGCTGGCCATGCTGCTGGCCGCCCAGGAGCGCGGCTGGACCCTGTTCTATATGGAACAGCGCGACCTGTACCAGGCGACCGGTGGCGTGGCCCGGGCGCGGATGCGTCCGCTGAAGGTGTTCGCCGACCCGCACAAGTGGTTCGAACTGGAAGCCGAGACCGACAGCGCCCTGAGCGAGCTGGACGTGATCCTGATGCGCAAGGACCCACCGTTCGACATGGAGTTCGTCTACTCCACCTACCTGCTGGAACAGGCCGAGCGCGACGGCGTGCTGGTGGTCAACAAGCCGCAGAGCCTGCGTGACTGCAATGAAAAGCTGTTCGCCACCCTGTTCCCGCAGTGCACGCCGCCGACCATCGTCAGCCGTCGTCCGGACGTGTTGCGCGAATTCGCCGACCATCACGGCGACGTGATCCTCAAGCCGCTGGACGGCATGGGCGGTTCGTCGATCTTCCGTCACACCGCTGGCCACCCGAACCTCTCGGTGATCCTCGAAACCCTGACCCAGCATGGCAAGCAGCAGATCATGATCCAGGAGTACCTGCCGGCCATCGTCGATGGCGACAAACGCATCCTGATGATCGACGGCGAACCTGTGGATTACTGCCTGGCGCGGATTCCCGCCCAGGGTGAAACCCGTGGCAACCTTGCCGCCGGTGGCCGTGGCGAAGCCCGGCCGCTGACCGAGAAAGATCGCTGGATCGCCGCACAGGTCGGCCCGACCCTGCGCGAGAAAGGCCTGCTGTTCGTGGGGCTCGACGTGATCGGCGAGCACCTGACCGAAATCAACGTCACCAGCCCGACCTGCATCCGCGAGATCGACAACGCCTTTGGCACCAACATCGGCGCAATGCTGATGGATGCCATCGATCAGAAGCTCAAGGCTCGTTGATCCAGAACTGCCAAGCACAAACCAACATTGCGTTATCATGCGCCGCCTGTGAAACGCGCGATGTTGGTCTTGTGATGCTTTTTGTGATGTTGAACCGCTGATGACTTTTGTGAACCGCTGATGGCTCTCCCTTCCGATCTGCCCCCCGAGCTGGCCCACAGCGGCGTGCGCCCGGCCGATCGCCTGGGGTTTACCCTGTTCCTGGCCGCCCTGCTGCATATCGCGCTGATTCTCGGCCTGGGTTTCTCCTTCGCCGAACCCAAGCAGATCAGCAAGACCCTGGAAATTACCCTGGCCACTTTCAAGAGCGAGACCAAGCCGAAGAAGGCCGATTTCCTCGCCCAGGAAAACCAGCAAGGCAGCGGCACCCTGGACAAGAAAGCGATCCCGAAGACCACCGAAGTGGCGCCGTTCCAGGAAAACAAAGTCAATAAGGTCACCCCGCCGCCTCCGGCCAAGACCGAGGTCAAGGAAGCCGCGCCCAAGGCCGCGGTCGCCACTACCGCGCCGAAGCCGAAAAAGACCGTCACCAAGCGTGAAGAGGTCAAGACCGAGGCCAAACCCAAGGTTCCCGTGCCGACGTTCGACAGCGAGCAGCTGTCCAGCGACATCGCCAGCCTGGAGGCCGAACTGGCCCAGGAGCAGCAGCTGTACGCCAAGCGCCCGCGCATCCACCGCCTGAGCGCGGCCTCGACCATGCGCGACAAGGGCGCCTGGTACAAGGACGAGTGGCGCAAGAAGGTCGAGCGCATCGGCAACCTCAACTACCCGGAAGAAGCCCGGCGCAAGCAGATCTACGGCAACCTGCGGCTGATGGTCTCGATCAACCGCGACGGTTCTCTGTACGAGGTGCTGGTGCTGGAGTCCTCCGGCCAGCCGCTGCTGGACCAGGCGGCGCAACGCATCGTACGCCTGGCGGCACCGTTCGCGCCCTTTACCGGTGACCTGTCGGATATCGACCGCCTGGAGATCATCCGCACCTGGAAGTTCGCCCGCGGCGACCGGCTGTCCAGCAACTGACTCCCTACCTCTTGTAGCCGCTGCCGAGCCTGCGAGGCTGCGTACGGGCGCGTAGCGGCGGCAAAAAATGTCCATGCGGTGTGCCAGGCAAACCGTGCGGGCAGATTTGCGCCTGCTGCGCAGTCGTACGCAGCCTCGCAGGCTCGACAGCGGCTACAGGATTCATGGGGAATGAGAGCATCCCCAGCTTGTCAGTTCGCCCCTCCACCGCCACACTAGCGCTCATGAAAAACGTCAGCCCCAGCTACCTCAAGCATCACTTCCTGATCGCCATGCCGCACATGGCCGACCCGAACTTTGCGCACACCTTGACCTACATCGTCGAGCACAATGCCAATGGCGCCATGGGGTTGGTGGTCAACCGTCCGCAGGACCTGAACCTCGCCGATATCCTCGAGCAATTGCGCCCCGAGATCGACCCGCCAGCGCTCTGCCAGCATGTGCCGATCTTCATCGGCGGCCCGGTGCAGACCGATCGCGGTTTTGTCCTGCACCCCAGCGGCCCGACCTTCCAGGCCACGGTCGAGCTTGATGGCCTGTCGCTGTCGACGTCCCAGGACGTGCTGTTCGCCATCGCCGATGGCGTCGGTCCGGCCAAAAGCCTGATCGCCCTCGGTTATGCCGGCTGGGAAGCCGGGCAGCTGGAAGCCGAGCTGGCGGACAACGCCTGGCTGACCTGCCCGTTCGACGCCGACATCCTGTTCAACACCAGCAGCGAACTGCGCCTGGAGGCGGCGGCCAGGCACCTGGGCATCAACCTCGCCCTGCTGACCAGCCAGGCGGGCCACGCCTGATGGCCCTGCGACTGATCCTCGGGTTCGACTACGGCACCAAGCAGATCGGCGTGGCGGTAGGCCAGGCCATCACCGGCCAGGCCCGCGAGCTGTGCACCCTGAAGGCGCAGAACGGCGTGCCGGACTGGAATCAGGTCGAAGCCCTGATCAAGGAATGGAAGCCGGATGCGGTGGTGGTCGGCCTGCCATTGAACATGGACGGCACCCCGAGCGAGATGTGCGTGCGCGCCGAGAAATTCGCCCGGCGCCTCAATGGCCGCTACAACCTGCCCTTCTATACCCATGACGAACGCCTGACCACCTTCGAGGCCAAGGGCGAACGCCTGGCCCGCGGCGGCCAGAAAGGCAGTTACCGCGACAACCCGGTCGACGCCATCGCCGCCGCCCTGCTGCTGCAAGGCTGGCTCGACGAAAACGCAGCGCTGTTGAACAACTGAAACGCCGAATCCTGAAGATGCGTGGTCAACCCCCGACCACGCGCCTCCTGGCCACAACACCAGCCGTAAGACCCTGCGCCTTGCTGCATGCAACCAGGCGCGGGCCCACGAAGGAGCAATCATGAGCCTGCCCAATCCCGCCGAACTGATCAGCCAGATGGCCGTGCGTCTCACCGCCCACCTGGAACAACGCGCCATCAGCGAGCCCCGCTATATCGGCATCCGTACCGGCGGCGTCTGGGTCGCCCAGGCCCTGCTCGCCGAACTGGGCAGCGACGCGCCGCTGGGCACCCTGGATGTGTCCTTCTACCGCGACGACTTCAGCCAGAACGGCCTGCATCCGCAAGTGCGCCCTTCCGAGCTGCCGTTCGAGATCGAGGGCCAGCACCTGATCCTGATCGACGACGTGCTGATGAGCGGCCGCACCATCCGCGCCGCCCTCAACGAGCTGTTCGACTACGGCCGCCCGGCCAGCGTGACCCTGGTCTGCCTGCTGGACCTGGACGCCGCCGAGCTGCCGATTCGTCCGAACGTGGTCGGCGCCACCCTGTCGCTGGCCGCCCACGAGCGGGTAAAATTGTCCGGTCCTGCGCCGCTTCAACTCGAGCTTCAAGACCTCGCCCTTTAATTCGCCCCTCTAAAGAGTCCATTGCGATGACGCCTCTAGACGCCAAGCGCCCGCTGCAGCTCAACGATCAGGGCCAGCTGCGCCACTTCCTCTCGCTCGACGGTCTGCGTCGCGAGCTGCTGACGGAAATCCTCGACACCGCCGACTCCTTCCTCGAAGTCGGCGCCCGGGCGGTGAAGAAAGTCCCTCTGCTGCGCGGCAAGACCGTGTGCAACGTGTTCTTCGAAAACTCCACCCGCACCCGCACCACCTTCGAACTGGCGGCCCAGCGCCTGTCGGCGGACGTGATCACGCTCAACGTGTCCACCTCCTCGGCCAGCAAGGGTGAAACCCTGCTCGACACCCTGCGCAACCTCGAAGCCATGGCCGCCGACATGTTCGTCGTGCGCCACGGCGACTCCGGCGCCGCGCACTTCATCGCCGAGCATGTGTGCCCGCAGGTGGCGATCATCAACGGCGGCGACGGCCGCCACGCCCACCCGACCCAGGGCATGCTCGACATGCTCACCATCCGTCGGCACAAGGGCGGTTTCGAAAACCTCTCGGTGGCCATCGTCGGCGACATCCTGCACTCGCGGGTGGCGCGCTCGAACATGCTGGCCCTGAGAACCCTGGGTTGCCCGGACATCCGCGTGATCGCGCCCAAGACCCTGCTGCCGATCGGCATCGAGCAATACGGGGTGAAGGTTTACACCGACATGGCCGAAGGCCTGAAAGACGTCGACGTGGTGATCATGCTGCGCCTGCAGCGTGAGCGCATGCAGGGCGGCCTGCTGCCGAGCGAGGGCGAGTTCTACCGCCTGTTCGGCCTGACCACCGCGCGCCTGGCCGGCGCCAAGCCGGACGCCATCGTCATGCACCCGGGCCCGATCAACCGCGGCGTGGAGATCGAATCGGCGGTGGCCGACGGTCCGCACTCGGTGATCCTCAACCAGGTGACCTACGGCATCGCGGTACGCATGGCCGTACTGTCCATGGCCATGAGCGGGCAGACCGCCCAGCGACAATTCGAGCAGGAGAACGCCCAGTGAAGCTCAGCATTCTCGGCGCCCGTGTCATCGATCCAAGCAGCGGCCTGGATCAAGTCAGCGATATCCATCTGGAAGCCGGCAAGATCGTCGCCATCGGCGCCGCGCCCGCCGGTTTCAGCGCGGTTGAAAGCCTCGACGCCAAGGGCCTGGTGGCCGCGCCCGGGCTGGTGGACCTGAACGTCTCCCTGCGCGAGCCGGGCTACAGCCGCAAAGGCACCATCGCCAGCGAAACCCGCGCCGCCGCGGCCGGTGGCGTCACCAGCCTGTGCTGCCCGCCGCGCACCAAGCCGGTGCTGGACACCTCGGCGGTGGCCGAGCTGATCCTCGATCGCGCCCGCGAGGCCGGCAACACCAAGGTGTTCCCGATCGGCGCCCTGAGCAAAGGCCTGGACGGCGAACAGCTGGCCGAGCTGATCGCCCTGCGCGACGCCGGTTGCGTGGCCTTCGGCAACGGCCTGGAGGGCTTTCGCAGCACCCGTACGCTGTGCCGGGCGCTGGAGTACGCGGCGACCTTCGACCTGACGGTGATTTTCCACTCCCAGGACCGCGACCTGGCCGAAGGCGGCCTGGCCCACGAAGGCGCCACCGCCAGCTTCCTCGGCCTGCCGGGCATTCCGGAAACCGCGGAAACCGTGGCCCTGGCCCGTGACCTGCTGCTGGTGGAGCAAAGCGGCGTGCGCGCCCACTTCAGCCAGCTGACCAGCGCCCGGGGCGTGGCCCTGATCGCCCAGGCCCAGGCCCGTGGCCTGCCGGTGACCGCCGACGTGGCCCTGTACCAGCTGATCCTCACCGACGACGCGCTGATCGACTTCTCCAGCCTCTATCACGTCCAGCCGCCGCTGCGCTCGCGCGCCGACCGCGAAGGCCTGCGCGAGGCCGTGAAGTCCGGGGTGGTCCAGGCCATCTCCAGCCATCACCAGCCCCACGAACGCGACGCCAAGCTGGCGCCTTTCGGCGCCACCGAGCCGGGCATCAGCAGCGTCGAGCTGCTGCTGCCGCTGGCCATGACCCTGGTGGAAGACGGTCTGCTCGACTTGTCGACCCTGCTGGCCCGCCTGAGCAGCGGCCCGGCCGACGCCCTGCGCCTGCCAGCCGGCAAGCTGGCGGTGGGCGCTCCGGCGGACCTGGTGCTGTTCGACCCGAGCACGTCCACGGTGGCTGGCGAACACTGGTTGTCGAAAGGCGAGAACTGCCCGTTCCTCGGCCATAGCCTGCCGGGCGTGGTGCGTTACACCCTGGTGGATGGACGGATCAGCCACAAGGGCTGAGTCCTGCGGCACCTGTTATCGCGGACAAGTCGGATCGCCGCCCGCTCGCTCCTACAGATAAAACATCCGTAGGAGCGGGGCTTGCCCGCGATGACGCTCTCGATACTTAACGCCGCTGCGCGTTACGCAACGACACCTGGTCGTTCAGCGTCCAGAAGTCATACAAGACCCCCAGAAAGAACACCCCGCCAGTCAGCAGGTACAGCAGGCCGCTGATCCATTTGCCCTGATACATGCGGTGCACGCCGAAGATCCCGAGAAAGGTCAGGAGGATCCAGGCGACGCTGTATTCGATGGGTCCCGGGGTAAAACGCAGGTCGGCCTCACGGTCCATGGCCGGGATCAGGAACAGGTCGATCAGCCAGCCGATGCCCAGCAAGCCCAGGGTGAAAAACCAGATGGTTCCGGTAACTGGCTTGCCGTAATAGAAGCGGTGGGAGCCGGTAAAACCGAAAATCCACAACAGGTAACCGATCACCTTGCTGTGGGTGTCATGGGTCGAACCGTCCGGGCGATAGGTGTTCATTGAGTACCTCGTTCCACGCAATAGATAAATTTTCTTTAATTCTTTGTGACTTTTTTACAGGCAGCCGACGTGTGGCAAATGTTAAGGTCGCTGCCATGAAACCCTTGTACTGCCTGACTTCTGTCGGACAATTGCGTCAATTTGCCGCCTCTTCAGCGAATTTGACCTCCAGGTTGAATCGACCAACGGCCTGAGAAGTGACAAAAAAGCTGTTATAAAGTTGCGCGCTAACCCATATGAGCCTTGCCTAATGCGTCCATTTTTCAAGACATGGCTAACCATTTGCCTATTGATGCCACTGGCTGCCCACGCCACCAATCGTGAGCAACGTCTTCCCAACGTGAACGGCTTCACTCCAAAAGCCCACGTCACCCAAATCAGCAAGAACAGCTCCAAGAACAAGCTGTCGGTCAAACGCCCGACTCACCTGAGCAGCGTCAGCAGCAAGCCGGTACCGCAGATGGCGGCCAAGCAGAGCAGCACCGTGCTCAGCCGTGCCGTCAACGTACTGGGTACTCCTTACCGTTGGGGCGGCAGCAGCCCAAGTAAAGGCTTCGACTGCAGCGGCCTGGTGAAATACGCCTTCAACGACGTCGCCGCCGTCGATCTGCCGCGCACCTCGAACGCCATGGCCAGCGGTCACGGGCAGAAAGTCGAGCGCAAGGACCTCAAGCCTGGCGACCTGCTGTTCTTCAACCTCAAGAGCCGCCGGGTCAACCACGTCGCCATCTACCTGGGCAACGATCGCTTCATCCACGCGCCGCGCCGCGGCAAGTCGGTGACCATCGATACCCTGAAGAAGCCGTACTGGGACAAGAACTACGTAGTGGCCAAGCGGGTCCTGCCAAAAGAGCAGAACACCCTGCGCATCGTTCAGCGCTGATCGCCCTCCCTGATCGCGAGTCATCGAGCCACCACGCTCGATGGCTCGCGATTGCATTTGCCGCCCCGATACCTCTTCAAATACTGTCCGGCGCCCGCGCCTTTTCCCGGGCGTGCTCCCGGCTGACCAGCCCCGCATCCACCAGCGCCTTCAGGCTCATGTCCAGGGTCTGCATCCCCAGTGCCCCGCCGGTCTGGATCGCCGAGTACATCTGCGCCACCTTGTCCTCGCGGATCAGGTTACGGATCGCCGCGCTGCCCAGCATGATCTCGTGAGCCGCTACCCGGCCTCCACCGATACGCTTCACCAGCGTCTGGGAAACCACCGCCTGCAGCGACTCCGAGAGCATGGAGCGAACCATCGCCTTCTCCTCGGCCGGAAACACGTCCACCACCCGGTCCACAGTTTTCGCCGCCGACGTGGTGTGCAGGGTGCCGAACACCAGATGCCCGGTCTCCGCGGCGGTCAGCGCCAGGCGGATGGTTTCCAGATCGCGCATTTCCCCCACCAGAATCACATCCGGGTCTTCGCGCAGGGCCGAGCGCAGGGCCGTGGAGAAGCTGCGGGTGTCGCGATGCACCTCGCGCTGGTTGATCAGGCACTTCTTCGATTCGTGGATGAACTCGATGGGGTCCTCGATGGTGAGGATGTGCTGGTGCCGGCTCTGGTTCAGGTGATCGATCATCGCCGCCAGGGTGGTCGACTTGCCCGAACCGGTCGGCCCGGTCACCAGCACCAGGCCGCGGGGCACTTCGCTGATGCGCCGAAAGACCTCACCCATGCCCAGCTCGTCCAGGCCCGGCACCTTGGCCGCAATGCTGCGAAAGACCGCGCCACCGCCACGCTGATGGTTGAAGGCATTGACCCGAAAGCGCGCCAGGCCCGGCACCGCGAAGGAAAAGTCGATCTCCAGCGCGGCCTTGAACTCGGCCCGTTGCGGATCAGTCATGCTGGCCAGGATCAGCTCATGCACCTGTTGCGCCTCCAGCACCGGCAGGTTGATCCGGCGAATATCGCCGTCGATGCGAATCATCGGCGGCAAACCGGCCGAGAGGTGCAGGTCCGAAGCGCCCTGTTTGACGCTGAAGGCCAGCAACTCAGTGATATCCATAGCGTTCCCCAATTCCAGTAGAATGCCGCGAACCCAAGACCCGCTGGCGTACATCGAATGTCCACGATAGCAGACAACATCGCCCTGGTTAGCGCACGGATCCGTGCCGCGGCGCAGGCCTCGCAACGTGACGAAAGCAGCATCCATCTGCTGGCCGTGAGCAAGACCAAGCCCGCCGCGGCGCTGCGTGAAGCCTACGCGGCCGGTCTGCGCGACTTCGGCGAGAACTACCTGCAAGAAGCCCTGGGCAAACAGGCGGAACTTGGCGACCTGCCCTTGAGTTGGCACTTCATCGGCCCCATTCAGTCGAACAAGACGCGAGCTATCGCCGAGAACTTCGCCTGGGTGCATTCCGTGGATCGCTTGAAAATCGCTCAACGCCTGTCCGAGCAACGCCCGGCCGACTTGCCGCCGTTGAACATCTGCATTCAGGTCAATGTCAGTGGCGAGGCCAGCAAGTCTGGCTGTACGCCGGCCGACCTGCCGGCCCTGGCCAGCGCCATCAGCGCCTTGCCGCGCCTGAAACTGCGCGGGCTGATGGCGATTCCCGAGCCGACTGAAGATCGTGCCGCCCAGGACGCTGCCTTCGCGGCCGTGCGCAGCCTGAACGAAAACCTGCGCGAAAGCCTGGACCTGCCAACCGACACACTTTCCATGGGCATGAGCCACGACCTCGAAGCGGCCATTGCCCAAGGCGCCACCTGGGTACGTATCGGTACCGCCCTGTTTGGTGCCCGCGATTATGGCCAGCCATGACTGTGGCGGCCTCACCTCTGAATAAGGACCTGTCATGAGCAAGACTCGTATCGCCTTTATCGGCGCCGGCAACATGGCTGCCAGCTTGATCGGCGGCCTGCGCGCCAAGGGCCTGGACGCCAGCCAGATCCGCGCCAGCGACCCGGGTGCCGAAACCCGCGCCAAGGTCCAGGCCGAGCACGGAATTGAACTGTTCGCCGACAACGCCGAAGCCATCGACGGCGTCGACGTGGTGGTGCTGGCGGTCAAGCCACAGGCCATGAAGGCCGTGTGCGAAGCCCTGCGCCCCAGCCTGAAACCGCACCAGTTGATCGTGTCCATCGCCGCCGGCATCACCTGCGCCAGCATGAACAAGTGGCTCGGCGAGCAGCCGATCGTGCGCTGCATGCCCAACACCCCGGCCCTGCTGCGCCAGGGCGCCAGCGGCCTGTACGCCACCGCCGCGGTGAGCGCGGCGCAACGCCAGCAGGCCGAAGAACTGCTGTCGGCCGTGGGCATCGTCCTGTGGCTGGAACAGGAGCAGCAACTGGACGCGGTGACCGCGGTGTCCGGCAGCGGCCCGGCGTATTTCTTCCTGCTGATCGAAGCCATGACCGCCGCCGGCGAGAAACTCGGTCTGCCACGGGAAACCGCCCGCCAACTGACCCTGCAAACCGCGCTGGGCGCGGCGCACATGGCGGTGTCCAGCGACGTGGACGCGGCTGAACTGCGCCGCCGCGTGACCTCGCCGGCCGGGACCACGGAAGCCGCGATCAAGTCGTTCCAGGCCAGTGGCTTCGAAGCCCTGGTGGAAAAAGCATTGGGTGCCGCCGCGCACCGCTCGGCCGAGATGGCCGAACAACTGGGCCAATAAGGAGCCAATGATGATTGGATTGAACACTGCGGCGGTGTACGTGCTGCAAACCCTGGGCAGCCTGTACCTGCTGATCGTGCTGCTGCGCTTCGTGCTGCAACTGGTACGCGCCGACTTCTACAACCCGCTGTGCCAGTTCGCCGTGCGCGCCACCCAGCCGCTGCTCAAGCCGATGCGCCGGGTCATCCCGAGCCTGTTCGGCCTGGACATGTCGTCGCTGATCCTGGCGATCGTCGTGCAACTGCTGCTGATGGCCCTGACCCTGCTGCTGACCTACGGCACCACCGGCAACCCGCTGCAACTGCTGATCTGGTCGATCATTGGTGTGACCGCACTGTTCATGAAGATTTTCTTCTTCGCCCTGATCATCAGCGTGATCCTTTCCTGGGTCGCCCCGGGCAGCCATAACCCGGGCGCCGAGCTGGTCAACCAGATCTGCGAGCCGGCCCTGGCGCCGTTCCGTCGCATCCTGCCGAGCATGGGCGGCCTGGATATCTCGCCGATCCTGGCGTTCATGGTGCTCAAGCTGATCGACATGCTGGTGATCAACAACCTGGCGGCCATGACCATGATGCCGGAAATCCTGCGTCTGCTGATCTGACCCGGCCTCTGTGATGAGTTACTTTCGCTGGGACGGCGACGATCTGATCCTGGAGTGCCACCTGCAACCTGCGGCCCGTAGCGATGATTTCGCCGGGCTGCATGGCGAGCGCCTGAAGATCCGCCTCACCGCGCCGCCGGTGGAGGGCAAGGCCAACGCCTATCTGATGGCGTTCCTGGCCAAGGCGTTCGGCGTGTCCAAGAGCCAGGTCAGCCTGATCAGCGGCGAGCTGAACCGGCAGAAACGGGTGCGGATCAACGCGCCGAAGAAACTGCCGGACCTGCCGGAATTACAGCGTCCATCCTGATCACTCTCTGTAGCCGCTGCCGTAGGCTGCGATAAGGGCCGAAGGCCCTTCGAGGCCCTCAAGAGCACGTCTCCTGTGGAGCCGATCGCAGCCTGCGGCAGCGGCTACAAGGTTCGTCACAAGTCGCGGGAGAATCAGCCCCGGCCTTTGCTTGCCGCTGGGGGCAGCGGTCTTTAGACTTACGCCTCATTTAAACGAGAGCAGGGTCGATGCCAACTGCCTTTCCCGCCGATTCCGTTGGTCTGGTGACGCCGCAAGTGGCGCATTTCAGCGAGCCCCTGGCCCTGGCCTGCGGCCGCTCCCTGCCAGCCTATGATCTGATCTACGAGACCTACGGCCAGCTGAACGCCACGGCGAGCAATGCCGTGCTGATCTGCCACGCCCTGTCCGGCCATCACCACGCCGCCGGCTACCACAGCCCCGACGACCGCAAACCGGGCTGGTGGGACAGCTGCATCGGCCCGGGCAAGCCGATCGACACCAACAAGTTCTTCGTCGTCAGCCTGAACAACCTCGGCGGCTGCAACGGCTCCACCGGCCCTAGCAGCGTCAACCCGGACACCGGCAAGCCGTTCGGCGCCGATTTCCCGGTGCTGACCGTGGAAGACTGGGTGCACAGCCAGGCGCGCCTGGCCGACCGCATCGGCATCCCGCAGTGGGCCGCTGTGATCGGCGGCAGCCTGGGCGGCATGCAGGCCCTGCAATGGACCATCACCTACCCGGACCGGGTGCGCCATTGCCTGGCCATCGCTTCGGCGCCCAAGCTGTCGGCGCAGAACATCGCCTTCAACGAAGTGGCGCGCCAGGCCATCCTCACCGACCCCGAATTCCACGGCGGTTCGTTCCAGGAACAGGGCGTGATCCCCAAGCGCGGGCTGATGCTGGCGCGGATGGTCGGGCACATCACCTACCTGTCCGACGACTCCATGGGCGAGAAATTCGGCCGTGGCCTGAAGAGCGAAAAGCTCAACTACGACTTCCACAGCGTCGAGTTCCAGGTCGAAAGCTACCTGCGTTATCAGGGCGAGGAGTTCTCCGGGCGGTTCGACGCCAACACCTACCTACTGATGACCAAGGCCCTGGATTACTTCGATCCGGCGGCGAACTTCGACGATAACCTGGCGAAAACCTTCGAAGGCGCCAAGGCCAAGTTCTGCGTGATGTCCTTCACCACCGACTGGCGCTTCTCCCCGGCCCGCTCGCGGGAGCTGGTGGATGCCCTGATGGCCGCGCGCAAGGACGTCAGCTACCTGGAAATCGATGCCCCACAGGGCCACGACGCCTTTCTGATTCCGATCCCGCGTTACCTGCAGGCGTTCGGCAACTACATGAACCGTATAACGCTGTGAGGACGCCATGAGAGCCGATCTGGAAATCATCCAAGAATGGATCCCCGCCGGCAGCCGCGTGCTCGACCTCGGTTGCGGCAATGGCGAACTGCTGAGCTGGCTGCGCGATCACAAGCAAGTCACCGGCTACGGCCTGGAAAACGACCCGGACAACATCGCCGAGTGCGTGGCCAAGGGCATCAACGTCATCGAGCAGGACCTGGACAAGGGCCTGGGCAACTTCGCCAGCAACAGCTTCGACATCGTGGTCATGACCCAGGCCCTGCAGGCCGTGCACTACCCGGACCGGATCCTCGACGAAATGCTGCGGGTCGGCCGCCAGTGCATCATCACCTTCCCCAACTTCGGCCACTGGCGCTGCCGCTGGTACCTGGCCAGCAAGGGGCGGATGCCGGTCTCCGAATTCCTGCCGTACACCTGGTACAACACGCCGAACATTCACTTCTGCACGTTCGAGGACTTTGAAGAGCTTTGCCGCGAACGTGAAGCCAAGGTCATCGATCGCCTTGCGGTGGATCAACAGCACCGGCACGGGTGGGCCAGTAAGCTATGGCCTAATCTGTTAGGTGAGATCGGCATCTACCGCGTCAGCAGCCCCGGCCTGCAGGATCACCAGATCGCGGTATAAACCAGGTTCAAAAGGAGAACGATCATGGGTCGCTTGGTTACTTTTCTATTGGCAGCGTGCCTGAGCGCATCGGCGATGGCCGCCGAGCCCATCAAGGGCGAGCGCCAGGAAGTGTTCGGTGACGTGACCGTGCACTACAACACCTTCAACTCCACCTTCCTGCAACCGGATATCGCCAAGGCCGCGGAGCTGGTGCGCAGCAAGAACCAGGGCGTGATCAACGTTTCCGTGCTCAAGGCCGGCAAACCGCTGGTCGCCCAGGTCACCGGGACCGTCAAGGACCTGACCAGCCAGTCGGTGCCGCTGAAATTCAAGCAGGTCACCGAACAGGGCGCGATCTACTACATCGCCCAGTACCCGGTGGAACAGCAGGAAACCCGCACCTTCGAAATCAAGGTGCAGACCGGTGACGCGATCAACACCATCAACTTCAACCAAGAGCTTTTCCCCGGCGAATGATGACTTTTACCCAACTTGTACTGGCCAGCCATAACGCCGGCAAGCTCAAGGAACTCCAGGCCATGCTCGGCGACTCGGTGCACCTGCGCTCGATCGGCGAGTTCAGCAGCGTCGAACCGGAAGAAACCGGCCTGTCGTTCGTCGAGAACGCCATCCTCAAGGCCCGCAACGCTTCGCGCATTTCCGGCCTGCCGGCGCTGGCGGACGATTCCGGCCTGGCGGTGGACTTCCTCGGCGGCGCGCCAGGCATCTACTCGGCGCGTTACGCCGACGGCCAGGGCGACGCGGCGAACAACGCCAAGCTGCTGGACGCCCTGAAGGACGTTCCCGAGGCCGAGCGCGGCGCGCAGTTCGTCTGTGTGCTGGCGCTGGTGCGGCATGCCGAGGATCCACTGCCGATCCTCTGCGAAGGCCTGTGGCACGGGCGCATCCTCACGGCCGCCAGCGGCGAACACGGTTTCGGCTACGACCCGCTGTTCTGGGTGCCGGAGCGCAACTGCTCCAGCGCCGAGCTGGACCCGATCCAAAAGAACCAACTCAGCCATCGCGCCCGCGCCATGGCCATTCTGCGGCAACGCCTGAGCCTGCAATGACCATTGATTCGTCCGCGCCACCGCTGATTCTCGGCGGTGCGCAAACGCCCCGGGCGGCCCTGCCCCAGCTGCCGCCCCTGGCGCTGTACATCCACATCCCGTGGTGTGTACGCAAATGCCCTTACTGCGACTTCAACTCCCACGCCGCCAGCCCGGTGCTGCCGGAAGAAGAGTACGTCGACGCCCTGCTGGCCGACCTCGACCAGGACCTGTCCGCCGTCTACGGCCGCGAGCTGAGTTCGATCTTCTTCGGCGGCGGTACGCCGAGCCTGTTCAGCGCCCAGGCCCTGGGCCGGTTGCTCAAAGGCGTGGAGCAACGCATCCCGTTCGCCCGCGACATCGAGATCACCCTGGAAGCCAACCCCGGGACCTTCGAACAGGAGAAGTTCACCGCCTATCGCGCCCTGGGCATCAATCGCCTGTCGATCGGCATCCAGAGCTTCCAGGAAGACAAGCTCAAGGCCCTGGGCCGCATCCACAATGGCGACGAAGCCGTGCGCGCCGCCGGCATGGCGCGCCAGGCCGGGTTCGACAACTTCAACCTGGACCTGATGCACGGCCTGCCCGACCAGTCCCTGGACGACGCCCTGGGCGACCTGCGCCAGGCCATCGCCATGAAGCCGACCCACCTGTCCTGGTACCAGCTGACCCTGGAACCCAATACGGTGTTCTGGAACCAGCCGCCGACGCTGCCGGAAGACGACACCCTGTGGGACATCCAGGAAGCCGGCCAGGCGCTTTTGGCCGAGCATGGCTACGTCCAGTACGAAGTCTCGGCCTATGCCCAGCCCGGCCGGGCAGCCCGGCACAACCTCAATTACTGGAGCTTCGGCGACTTCATTGGCATCGGCGCCGGGGCACACGGCAAGCTCAGCCATCCGGACGGGCGCATCGTGCGCACCTGGAAGACCCGCCTGCCCAAGGACTACCTCAACCCGACGAAAAACTTCAAGGCCGGCGAGAAGGACCTGAGCAACGAAGAGCTGCCGTTCGAGTTTCTGATGAACGCCCTGCGCCTGACCGAAGGCGTCGAGGCGCGGCTGTATCCGGAGCGTACCGGGCTGCCCCTGGAAAGCCTCGCCGAAGGTCGCCGCGACGCCGAACAAAGCGGCCTGTTGCAGGTCGAACCGTCACGCCTGGCCGCCACCCCGCGCGGCCAGCTGTTCCTCAATGACTTGCTGCAGAAATTTCTGAGCTGATTTCAGCCCTAAGGGAAAACGAATGGATTTGATACTCGACCTGCTCGCTACCGTGTCCCGCTGGAGTCGCAGCAACCTTTCAGAAATCTCCCTGGCCCTCGTCGGCTGCCTGTTGGTGCTGTTCGGCGCCGATATCAAGGGCTGGGTCGAAGCACGCCTGGGCGGCCTCGCCGGCGCCCTGCGCGTACCGATGATGGCGCTGCTGTGCATGATCGGCAGCGGTGCCGCACTGATCTACGCCACGCCGTGGATCGTCCGCGGCCTGAGCCAGTTCAACAACTACAGCCTGGCGCCGGTGCTGTTGGTTGTCCTGATACTCATTGGGGTCGTCGCCGATCGTCGCTGAGCCGAAAACAACCCAAAATGAATATGGACGCCATGCTTCCCGCCCACAGGGGTCATCTATTTAACGCTGGATTTGACCTCATGGCGGATCATCGCGCTGAGCCCGTAATAGTCCTGGCAGCCCAGCGCTTCAGCGTTATCCAGATACACAATGCTCTGACTGTCGTGCCGGTCGCTGGCGTTTACCCGTGTCAGCGCAAGAATGTAATTGGCTTCAGCCCGATATTGTTCTTCTGACAACATCAACGCGACAGCGCGGGCGCGCATGGCCGCCGCCACACCTTGCTGCGTTTGCGGCGCCCTTTCGTCCAGGAAACACAGGGAGCGCTTGGCCTGAAGCGGATAATCGCCAGCATGAGCGTCGGATTTGCTCAACAACTGTTCCAGCGACCGCAGGAATTTCAAATGATCGGCGTTGTGCAAATCAGACCGTTCATAGGCTTTGTCGCACAAATGGTAGTAACCCACCGCGGCAGCCAGTAACCCTTGATCCATGGCTTTCTGGTACAGGCCGCAAGTCTCCAGGCGGGTTCGCTCAGAGAACATCGGATTGTCCTGCAGACTGGCCAGCATGTACGTTGCCAGCGTGTGTCCGCCATCCGATGCGTGCTTCAAATTATCGGCAAGCGCTTCAATATCGCCCTCTGCAACGCGCAATTGCTCCGGGGTGTATTCGAGCGTTTCCCCGGCGGCCTCTCGCCTGATGCGCTCATTGGCTTCCCGCTCGATCTTTACCGCCGTTCTCTGCGCACTTGCAAAGTATTCCTCAGGGGTGACTACCCGTTCGCAGGCTGCGCAAAACAATAAACCCAGAACCAGCGTACAGGCGAAAATGGCTTTCAAGACTCGTCTTCCTTTACAAGTGGTGGACGTAGAGCTTTCGGCGGATCGCCACCAATCTTGAATGCACCCCAAAAACGACTGTAGGAGGTATTGCGTGATGCTTAGGACTGCTTTTCGAACTTCAGATCCCACACCCCATGGCCCAGGCGCTCGCCGCGGCGCTCGAACTTGGTGATCGGACGCTCGGCCGGGCGTGGCACACACTTGCCGTCTTCGGCCAGGTTGCGGTAACCCGGCGCGACATTCATCACTTCCAGCATGTACTCGGCATAAGGCTCCCAGTCGGTGGCCATATGCAGGATGCCGCCGACCTTCAGCTTGCTGCGCACCAGCTCGGCGAAGGACGCCTGGACGATACGCCGCTTGTGGTGACGGCTCTTGTGCCACGGATCGGGGAAAAACAGCATCAGGCGATCCAGGCTGTTATCAGCGATGCAGCGGTTGAGCACTTCAATCGCATCGCAATCGTAGACCCGCAGGTTGGTCAGGCCCTGGGTCAGCACGCCGTTGAGCAACGCGCCGACACCCGGACGGTGCACTTCCACACCAATGAAATCCTGCTCCGGCGCGGCCGCGGCCATTTCCAGCAGCGAGTGGCCCATGCCGAAGCCGATTTCCAGGGAGCGTGGCGCCGAGCGACCAAACACCTGATCGAAATCCACCGGCGCGTCGGCCAGCGGCAGCACATACAGCGGCGCGCCCTGCTCCAAGCCGCGCTGCTGGCCTTCGGTCATGCGCCCGGCGCGCATCACGAAACTCTTGATGCGGCGGTGTTGGCGCTCGTCGCCGGCTTCCGGCTGGATTGGCGTGTCGTTTGATTCAGTCATCAATGGCTCTTACTTGATCAGACCATCCAGCGGCGAGGAGGCGCTGGCATAGAGTTTCTTCGGCATGCGACCGGCGAGGTACGCCAGGCGGCCTGCCACAATGGCGTGCTTCATGGCTTCGGCCATCAGCACCGGTTGTTGCGCATGGGCGATGGCCGAGTTCATCAGCACCGCTTCGCAACCCAGTTCCATGGCAATGGTGGCGTCGGAGGCAGTGCCGACACCGGCATCCACCAGCACCGGGACCTTGGCTTCTTCGAGAATGATCTGCAGGTTGTACGGGTTGCAGATCCCCAGGCCAGTACCGATCAGGCCGGCCAGCGGCATGACCGCGATGCAGCCCATTTCCGCCAGCTGGCGGGCGATGATCGGGTCATCGCTGGTGTACACCATCACGTCGAAACCTTCCTTGACCAGCACTTCGGCGGCCTTGAGGGTTTCCAGCACGTTGGGGAACAGGGTTTTCTGGTCGGCCAGCACTTCCAGCTTCACCAGATTGTGACCGTCGAGCAGCTCACGGGCCAGGCGGCAGGTGCGCACGGCCTCGACCGCGTCATAGCAGCCGGCGGTGTTCGGCAGGATGGTGTAGCGATCCGGCGGCAGGATATCCAGCAGGTTCGGTTCGCCCGGGTTCTGCCCGATATTGGTCCGGCGCACGGCGACGGTGACGATCTCGGCCCCCGAGGCTTCGATGGCCAGGCGGGTTTCTTCCATGTCACGGTACTTGCCGGTGCCTACCAGCAAACGCGACTGGTAAGTACGACCGGCCAGGACGAAAGGCTTGTCGCTGCGAACGTTGCTCATCGGAAATCCTCTGTTGGGGTGAGGTTCTTGCAGAATGCGTGGGTGGGGCCAGCCCTGGCCCGGGTGGCTAGCCGCCGCCGATGGCGTGCACTACTTCGACCTGATCGCCCTCGTTGAGGGTGGTCTCGGCGTGCTGGCTGCGCGGGACGATATCCAGGTTGAGTTCGACCGCGATCCGGCGTCCGGTCAGGTCCAGACGGGTCAGCAGGGCCGCAACGGTTTCTCCGTCGGGCAGTTCAAAGGATTCGCCGTTCAATTGAATGCGCATGCCGAATGCCGCCATCATTTTTAGGGGCCAGCATTCTAGCCCGATCAGTCTGGCCGACCCAAGCCATTCGTCTCGAAATGGACCTGCCGGTCAGCTCAACCGCCAGGCGGCAAGACCCAGGCACAACCAGCCGACCAGGAAGGCCAGGCCACCGAAGGGGGTGACGATGCCCAGCTTGCTGAAACCGGTCAGGGTCAGCAGGTAGAGGCTGCCGGAAAACAGCAGGATGCCGATGGCGAATGAAGCACCGGCCCAGGCCACCAGGCGGCCGGGAATCTGCGTGGCCAGCAGCGCCACACCCAGCAGCGCCAGGGTATGCACCAGCTGGTAGGTGACGCCAGTATGGAAAATCGCCAGGTATTCCGCGCTCAGGCGATTTTTCAGGCCGTGGGCGGCAAATGCGCCCAGGGCAACGCCGGTAAAGCCGAAAAAGGCGGCCAGCATCAGGAAGCCACGCAGCATGAGGAACTCCAGTCAGAATCGTCGGTCGGGCCTGTATAATGGCGCGCTCAATGGGTTCGGCCAAGCCATCTCTATGCTGCGTTTATTTTTCCGTCGTTTCTCTAAAGCCCTGCTCTGGTTCGCCGCCGGCAGCGTTTTGCTGGTGCTGGTGTTCCGCGTCGTGCCGCCTCCGGGCACGGCCTTGATGGTCGAACGCAAGATCGAATCCTGGATCGACGGCGAACCCATCGACCTGCAACGCAGCTGGAAACCCTGGGACGAAATCTCCGACGACCTGAAGGTGGCGGTGATCGCCGGCGAAGACCAGAAGTTCCCTGAGCACTGGGGGTTCGACATTGGCGCGATCCAGGCCGCCTTTGCCCACAACGAGCGCGGCGGCTCGATTCGCGGCGCCAGCACCCTGAGCCAGCAGGTGGCGAAGAACCTGTTCCTGTGGTCTGGGCGCAGTTGGCTGCGCAAAGGGCTGGAAGCCTGGTTCACCGGACTGATCGAGATCTTCTGGCCCAAACAACGGATTCTCGAGGTCTACCTCAACAGCGCCGAGTGGGACGAAGGCGTATTTGGCGCCGAGGCCGCGGCGCGGCACCACTTCGGTGTCAGCGCGGGCTCGCTGTCGCGGCAACAGGCCAGCCTGCTGGCCGCGGTCCTGCCCAACCCTCGGGTATGGAGCGCCAGCCATCCGAGCGGCTACGTGGCACAACGGGCCGGCTGGATCCGCCGGCAGATGAGCCAGTTGGGTGGCGACAGCTACCTGCTGGGCCTGAACGATTCGCGCAAGGCGCTGTGGGCGCAGTGATGCCCAGGATCTGATCGCGCCACAGGCCCGCGTCTTCTTCTGTAGGAGCGAAGCTTGCTCGCAATAGCATCCCCACAGACACCACCGCTCCAACGCCACAAACAAAAACGCCCCGATCGGATCGGGGCGTTTTTTATTGCGTGGTGTATTACGCGGCAATCGACAGTTTGAGCTTGTTCATCGCGCTCTTCTCGAGCTGACGGATACGCTCGGCCGAGACGTTGTACTTCTGCGCCAGGTCGTGCAGCGTGGCTTTCTCTTCCGCCAGCCAGCGCTGGTAGAGAATGTCGCGGCTGCGGTCGTCCAGCACTTCCAGCGCCTCGTGCAGGTTGCTGGTGGAGTTGTCGGTCCAGTCGGCATCTTCCAGCTGACGGGCCGGATCGTACCGGTGGTCTTCCAGGTAGTTGGCCGGCGATTGAAAGGCGCTGTCGTCATCCGCTTCGGCGGCTGGGTCGAAGGCCATGTCATGGCCGGTCAGGCGGCTTTCCATCTCGCGCACTTCGCGCGGCTCCACACCGAGGCTTTCCGCCACACGATGGACTTCTTCGTTGTTCAACCAGGCCAGACGCTTCTTCTGGCTGCGCAGGTTGAAGAACAGCTTGCGCTGGGCCTTGGTGGTCGCGACTTTCACGATGCGCCAGTTGCGCAGGATGAACTCGTGGATTTCCGCCTTGATCCAGTGCACGGCGAACGAAACCAGACGCACACCCATTTCCGGGTTGAAGCGTTTTACAGCCTTCATCAGCCCGACATTGCCTTCCTGAATCAGGTCGGCCTGGGCCAGACCGTAGCCGGAATAGCTACGGGCGATATGTACGACAAAACGCAGGTGGGCGAGCACCATCTGCCGAGCCGCCTCAAGATCCTGCTCATAGTAGAGACTCTCGGCCAGTTCACGCTCCTGCTCGGGCGTCAGCAATGGAATGCTGTTCACCGTGTGCACATAGGCCTCCAGGTTCGCACCTGGGACCAAGGCATAAGCAGGTTGCAAAGAAGTGGTCATACGAAAAAACCTCCGACTCACATAACTCGTGCTTATTCAGCACTGCTGAAAATTGACCGGAAACCGCAAAACAAGTTCCCAAAAATTCTAAAAGGTCAATACAAGCAAAAAGACACTATTTCGGCGCCAGCTCCCGCAAGTGGCGGGCGACTGCAATCCACGCACCGATATACCCCAACAACACCGCGCCAAGCAAGAGTGATAGACCATCGGCGACCGGCACGCCAGCCAGGGCAAAATCACTGCCGTACAAACCGGCCAGCCCCACTACCGCGTCGTTCAGCCAGTCGAGGCCGAACGCCAGAACACCCCAGGACAGAATCCCCGCACCGAAGCCATACAGGGCGCCCATATAAAGGAAGGGACGCCGCACATAACTGTCCGTGCCGCCGACGAGTTTAATCACTTCTATCTCGGTGCGGCGGTTTTCAATATGAAGACGAATGGTATTGCCTATCACCAAAAGTAATGCAGAAACCAGCAACACCGTCAGACCGAAGACAAACCGGTCGCCCAGCTTGAGGATCGCCGCCAGCCGCTCGACCCACACCAGGTCCAGTTGCGCCTGTTGCACCTTGGGCATTTGGGCCAGGCGCTGACGCAAGGCTTCCAGGGTTGCCTTATCCACTTCGTTCGGCGTGACCAGGACCACGCCCGGCAGCGGGTTCTGCGGCAACTCCTTGAGCGCCTCGCCCAGCCCGGACTGCTGCTGGAACTCGTCCAGGGCCTTGTCCTTGCTGATGAACTCGGCATCCGCCACGCCCGGCATGGCCTTGATCTGCTCGCTCAGGCTTTCGCCCTCGGTGGCGCTGGCGTCGAGTTCCAGGTACAGGGAAATCTGCGCCGCGCGCTGCCAGGACCCGCCCAGGCGCTCGACGTTGTTGAGCAACAACGACAAGCCCATCGGCAGGCTCAGGGCCACGGCCATCACCAGGCAGGTGAAGAAGCTGCCGATCGGCTGCTTGCCCAGGCGACGCAGGCTGTCCAGCAGGCTGGCGCGGTGGCTTTCGATCCAGGCGTGCAGCAGGGTGCCGAAATCCGGACCGTCGTCTTCGTCGCGCTTTTTCTTCTGCGGCGGCTGGTCCGAGGCTTTCGGAGCCACGCGTTCGGCCACTTTGGGGCTACGGGTCGCACTCATACGCCAGCCTCCCCGTCGCCGATCAATCGGCCGCGTTGCAGGGTCAGCATGCGGTGACGCATGCGCGCGATCAGCGCCAGGTCGTGACTGGCGATCAGCACGCTGGTGCCCAGACGGTTGATATCTTCGAATACGCCCATGATTTCCGCCGCCAGACGCGGGTCGAGGTTACCTGTGGGTTCGTCCGCCAGCAGCAAGGCCGGACGGTGCACGATGGCGCGGGCAATGCCGACGCGCTGCTGCTGACCGGTGGACAGGTCGCCCGGGTAGAGATCGGTCTTGTCCGAGAGCGCCACGCGCTCCAGGGCCGAGTCCACGCGCTTGGCGATTTCAGCCTTGGACAGGCCGAGGATCTGCAGTGGCAAGGCGACGTTGTTGAAAACGGTGCGATCGAACAGCAGTTGGTGGTTCTGGAACACCACGCCGATCTGCCGCCGCAGGAACGGAATCTGCGCATTGCTGATGGTGCTCAGGTCCTGACCGGCCAACAGCAGCTTGCCGCTGGTTGGGCGCTCCATGGCCAGCAGCAACCGCAGCAGCGTGGACTTGCCGGCGCCGGAGTGGCCGGTGACGAACAGAAACTCGCCGCGACGAACCCGGAAACTCAGCTCGTGCAGGCCGACATGGCCATTCGAGTAACGCTTACCGACCTGTTCGAAACGAATCATGAACGCTCCCGCTCGGCAAACAGTGCCTGGACAAAGGGTTCGGCCTCAAAGGTACGCAGGTCGTCAATGCCCTCACCGACGCCGATGTAACGGATCGGCAGGCCGAACTGCTTGGCCAGGGCGAAGATCACCCCGCCCTTGGCGGTGCCATCGAGCTTGGTCAGGGCCAGGCCGGTCAGCTCGACCGTCTGGTTGAACTGCTTGGCCTGGTTGATGGCGTTCTGGCCGGTACCGGCATCGAGCACCAGCAGCACTTCGTGCGGCGCGTCGGCGTCCAGCTTGCCGATCACCCGGCGAACCTTCTTCAACTCTTCCATCAGGTTGTCTTTGGTGTGCAGGCGACCGGCGGTGTCGGCGATCAGCACATCGATGCCACGGGCCTTGGCGGCCTGCACGGCGTCGAAGATCACCGAAGCCGAATCGGCGCCGGTGTGCTGGGCGATGACCGGGATCTTGTTGCGCTCGCCCCAGACTTGCAGCTGTTCCACCGCCGCGGCGCGGAAGGTGTCGCCCGCGGCGAGCATGACCTTCTTGCCTTCGAGCTGCAGCTTCTTGGCCAGCTTGCCGATGGTGGTGGTCTTGCCGGCGCCGTTGACGCCCACCACCAGAATCACGAACGGCTTGGTTTGCGAAGCGATCCGCAGCGGCTGCTCCACCGGCTTGAGCATGCTCGCCAGTTCGGCCTGCAGCGACTTGTACAGCGCATCGACATCGGTCAGCTGTTTACGCGCGACCTTCTGAGTCAGGTTCTGAATGATCACCGCGGTGGCTTCCACGCCCACGTCGGCGGTCAGCAGGCGGGTCTCGATATCTTCCAGCAACTCGTCGTCAATGGTCTTCTTGCCCAGGAACAGGCTGGCCATGCCTTCGCCGATGCTGGCGCTGGTCTTGGACAGGCCCTGCTTGAGGCGGGCGAAGAAGCCGACCTTGTTTTCCTCGGCACGGGGCGGCTCAGCGACAGCGGGCGCTTCGACCGCCGCAACTGGAGCAACTGGAGCAACTGGAGCAACTGGAGCAACTGGAGCAACTGGAGCAACGACAACCGGGGCAGGCTCCGGTTCTGGAACAGGTTCGGGCTTCACGAAAGCCGCGATCACCGGTTGTGGCACGTCCTCTTCTTCGATCTGCGCCTGGGCTTCAGTTGGCTCGCTGCTGTGTGCCAACTCGGCCACCAACAGCTCGGCGGCTTGCTGCAGATCGGTCGCGGCCGGAATCGGCGGAGTAATGTGCGGCGCCTGCTCGTCTTCCACCAGCGCCACCGGTTCTTCCGCCACCGGCAGGGTCAGCCAGGGCTTGTGCTCGGGATCGGGGGTCAGCGGCAGTTCTGGCGCAGGAGCAGCTTCGGCCGCTGGTGCGGGCTGTTCAGGCTGTTCAGGCTGCCGGATCGGCTCGACGATCGGCGACACCACAGGAGCGGAGACTTCGGCAACCGGGGCTTGCTCTATCACGGGAGCGGGAGCCGGGGCAGGCTCGACAGGGACTTGTGGCTGTTCGACGACGGTTTCCTGCGGCTTTTTGCGCAGCCATCCGAACAGGCCTTTCTTTTCGCCAGCCGCGGCTGGGGTCTTCTTGTCGTCGTTGGAACCAAACATGGAGGACGGCTATCTCAAGGTAGCGACGCGCCATCAAGGCGCACCGGCAAATAAATATTCGATGCAGAACAGACTGCGTTTCCGCCGGCTTGTTCACGCGCAACATTTTGTCGAGGTGCCCAATGGCATCTCAAGGATCGATTTTACTAAAGGACTGAAACGGCAAAATCGGCGAAAAGTCGAAGTCTAGTCGATAAAACAGCACTTCTTGCCGGGAACCCATACAACCTGCTCAAGCACACATTGATCCATGCGAGCCTGATAGGCGTGGCCGCCAGTAAAACGGATCAGTATCCTAGCATCTCCTCGCCCGCCGACGCTAAGACCAAGCGGGCAGTCCAACAGGTTTAAAAAACGAATGAATGCTCTAGCCCGCCGCGCCGCAGGCCTGCTGCTCAGTACGGTTTGTCTGCCCCTTTCAGCCTTGGCTGCCGATCCACAACCCACCCACGAATTCACCCTCGATAACGGCCTCAAGGTCGTGGTCCGCGAAGACCATCGGGCTCCGGTCGTGGTCTCCCAGGTCTGGTACAAAGTCGGCTCCAGCTACGAAACCCCGGGCCAGACCGGTTTGTCCCACGCCCTGGAACACATGATGTTCAAAGGCAGCGAAAAGGTCGGCCCCGGCGAAGCCTCGCTGATCCTGCGCGACCTGGGCGCCGAAGAGAACGCCTTCACCAGCGACGATTTCACCGCCTATTACCAGGTGCTGGCCCGTGACCGCCTGGGCGTGGCCTTCGAGCTGGAAGCCGATCGCATGGCCAGCCTGCGCCTGCCGCCCGACGAGTTCAGCCGCGAAATCGAAGTGATCAAGGAAGAGCGCCGCCTGCGCACCGACGACAAGCCGATGTCCAGGGCCTTCGAGCGCTTCAAGGCGATGGCCTACCCGGCCAGCGGCTACCACACGCCGACCATCGGCTGGATGGCCGACCTCAACCGGATGAAGGTCGAGGAACTGCGCCACTGGTATGAATCCTGGTACGTGCCGAACAACGCCACCCTGGTGGTGGTCGGCGACGTGACCCCGGACGAAGTCAAAACCCTGGCCCAACGTTATTTCGGCGCCATTCCCAAGCGCGCCGTGCCCGCGGCGAAGATCCCCCTGGAACTGGCCGAGCCCGGCGAGCGGCAGATCACCCTGCGGGTGAAGACCCAGCTGCCGAGCGTGATGCTGGCCTTCAACGTGCCGAGCATCGCCACCGCCGAAGACAAGCATTCGGTGCACGCCCTGCGCCTGATCGCCGCGCTGCTCGACGGCGGCTACAGCGCCCGCATTCCGACCCGCCTGGAGCGCGGCGAAGAGCTGGTGTCCGGCGGCTCGTCGAGCTTCGACGCCTACACCCGCGGCGACAGCCTGTTCCTGCTTTCGGCCATGCCCAACAGTCAGAAGAAGAAAACCATCGCCCAGGCCGAAGCCGGGCTGTGGCGCCTGCTCGAAGAGCTGAAAACCACCCCGCCGACCGCCGAAGAACTGGAACGCGTGCGCGCCCAGGTGATCGCCGGCCTGGTCTACGAACGTGACTCCATCACCAGCCAGGCCACCGCCATCGGCCAGCTGGAGACCGTCGGCCTGTCCTGGAAACTCATGGACACCGAACTCGCCGAACTGCAAAGCGTGACCCCTGAAGACATCCAGAAGGCCGCTCGTACCTATTTCACCCGCGAACGCCTGAGCGTTGCCCACGTATTGCCTGAGGAGTCCGCTCATGAGTAAGCGCAAAAGCGCCAGCCCGGTCCTGCTCGGCCTGGCACTCGTGGCCCTGATCACCGCCGCCGGCCTTTATCTGCTGCGCGCGGACCAATCCGACGCCAGCCAGGCGCTGGACAAGGCCAAGAGCAGCCAGAAACTGCAATCCTTGACCGAGCTCGACGGCAAGGCCCCAAGCCGCCGCAGCCTCGACATCAAGACCTGGAGCACCGCCGAAGGCGCCAAGGTGCTGTTCGTCGAAGCCCATGAGCTGCCGATGTTCGACATGCGCCTGACCTTCGCCGCCGGCAGCAGCCAGGATGGCGACGCGCCAGGCTTGGCGATGCTGACCAACGCCATGCTCAACGAAGGCGTGGCCGGCAAGGATGTCGGCGCAATCGCCGAAGGTTTCGAGGGCCTGGGTGCCGATTTCGGCAACGGTGCCTACAAGGACATGGCCATCGCGTCCCTGCGCAGCCTCAGCGCGCCGGACAAACGCACGCCGGCCCTGCAGCTGTTCGCCGATGTCGTCGGCAAGCCGACCTTCCCGGCCGACTCCCTGGCGCGCATCAAGAACCAGATGCTCGCCGGCTTCGAGTACCAGAAGCAGAACCCCGGCAAGCTGGCGAGCCTGGAACTGATGAAGCGCCTGTACGGCAGCCATCCGTATGCCCATTCCAGCGATGGCACCGCGCAGAGCGTGCCGCCGATCAGCCTGGCCCAACTGCGGGCGTTCCACGCCAAGGCCTATGCCGCCGGCAACGTGGTGATCGCATTGGTGGGCGACCTGTCGCGCAGCGATGCCGAGGCGATTGCCGCGCAGATCTCCGCCGCCCTGCCCAAAGGCCCGGCGCTGGCGAAAATCCCGCAACCGAGCGAGCCACAAGCCAGCATCGGCCATATCGAATACCCCTCCAGCCAGACCAGCCTGCTGCTGGCGCAACTGGGCATCGATCGTGACGACCCGGACTACGCCGCGTTGTCCCTGGGCAACCAGATCCTTGGCGGTGGCGGTTTTGGCACCCGACTGATGAGCGAGGTGCGCGAGAAGCGCGGCCTGACCTACGGCGTCTATTCCGGCTTCAGCCCGATGCAGGCCCGTGGCCCGTTCATGATCAACCTGCAGACCCGTGCCGAAATGAGCGAGGGCACCCTCAAGCTGGTGCAGGACGTGCTCGCCGACTACCTCAAGACCGGCCCGACCCAGAAGGAACTCGACGACGCCAAGCGCGAACTGGCCGGCAGCTTCCCGCTGTCCACCGCCAGCAACGCCGACATCGTCGGCCAACTGGGCGCCATCGGCTTCTACAACCTGCCGCTGAGCTATCTTGAAGACTTCATGCAGCAGTCCCAGAGCCTGACCGTGGAGCAGGTCCGGGACGTGCTGAACAAGCACCTGGGCGCCGACAAGATGGTCATCGTCACCGCCGGCCCGACCGTGCCGCAAAAGCCGTTGCCGGCCCCAACTGACAAACCCGCCGAGCAGCCGCTCGGGGTTCCGGAGCACTAATGGCCAGCCCATCGCGTCCCAGCAAGAAACCCGTCCATAACCAGCACAACGGTGTGGGCCAACTGCGCATCATCGGCGGCGAGTGGCGCAGCCGCCGCCTGAGCTTCCCCGATGTGCCGGGCCTGCGCCCGACTCCGGACCGGGTGCGCGAGACCCTGTTCAACTGGCTGGCGCCCTATGTCGCCGGGGCCAAGGTGCTCGACCTGTTCGCCGGCAGCGGCGCGCTGTTTCTCGAAGCCCTGTCCCGTGGCGCCGCCATGGGCCAGGCGCTGGATGCCAGCAACCTGGCCGTGTCGCGCCTGCGCGAACACCTGGGCACCCTGCGCTGCACCGTCGGCCAGGTGCAGACCGCCGACGCCCTGCGTTACCTGGAAACCCAGCCGGCCAGCCGTTTCGACCTGGTGTTCCTCGACCCGCCGTTCCATCAGAACCTGCTGCCGGCCACCTGTGCCCTGCTGGAAGAACGCGACTGGCTGGCCGACGACGCCTGGGTCTATACCGAAAGTGAAACCGCGCCTTCGACCCTCGGCCTCCCGGCGAACTGGCGCCTGCACCGCGAGCAAAAATCCGGGCAGGTGTACTACGCCTTGTGGCAACGTACGGCAGAGATCGCCGGTTAAACCACTGGCCTGAAAAGGTGCGCAACCCCGCCGGGGACGCGCACCGCTGCTACGAGAATCACCGTGCCTACTCCGTCAGATCGTTTCATTCCCGCCTTCGGCCTCGGCAACCCGCACCTGCAGACCCTGTGGGGCCCGCTATGGCGCAAGACCACTCACCTCGAGCGCCAGCGCGAACGCCTGTGGCTCGACGACGGCGACTTTCTCGATCTCGACTGGCACGGCCCGCACTCCGCCACCGCGCCCCTGGTGCTGGTGCTGCACGGCCTGACCGGCTCTTCCAACTCGCCTTACGTGGCCGGCCTGCAAAAGGCCCTGGCGGGCCAGGGCTGGGCCAGCGCGGCGTTGAACTGGCGCGGCTGCTCGGGCGAACCCAACCTGCTGCCGCGCAGTTACCACTCGGGGGCCAGCGAAGACCTGGCCGCCGCCATCGACCACCTGCGCAGCAAACGCCCGCAGGCCCCGCTGTTCGCGGTGGGCTACTCGCTGGGCGGCAATGTATTGCTCAAGCACCTGGGTGAAAGCGGCAGCGCCAGCCAGCTGCAAGGCGCCGTCGCGGTGTCGGTGCCGTTTCGCCTGGACCAGTGCGCCGACCGCATCGGCCAGGGGTTTTCCAAGGTCTACCAGGCGCATTTCATGCGCGAGATGCTGGCCTACATCAAGGACAAGCAACGCCAGTTCCAGCACGACGGGCGCCATGAGGGCCTGGCCGTGCTGGAGCGGCTCGGTCCGCTGGAGAAGATGCGCACCTTCTGGGACTTCGACGGCCGGGTCACCGCGCCGCTGAATGGCTTCGCCGATGCCCAGGACTATTACCGGCGCGCCTCCAGCCGTTATTTCCTCGGGGAAATCCGCACGCAAACCCTGATTATCCAGGCCGCGGACGATCCTTTCGTGTTCCCCCACAGCCTGCCGGAAGCCGGCGAGCTGTCCGACAGCACCCACCTCGAGCTGCAGGCCAAGGGTGGGCACGTCGGTTTTGTCGAGGGTTCGGTGAAGACTCCGGGTTACTACCTGGAGCGGCGCATTCCCCAGTGGCTGTCCAACCTGGGGGGCGAGTTGCGATGAACGGCGGCCAGGGCGAGTCGATCCGTTTCTGGCAGACCGCGCCCCTGGCCGGCGTGGAGTTGCTGGCCGCGCGTTACATCGAACATCGCTTCGTGCCCCATGTGCATGACGGCTATGTGATCGGCATGATCATGGACGGCGCCCAGCGCTACCGTTATCGCGGCGCCGAGCACCTGGCGGGACGTGGCACCCTGGTGCTGATCAACCCGGACGAGCTGCACACCGGCCACAAAGGCACCGAGGACGGCTGGCTGTACCGGGCGTTTTATCCGGACAACGCGCAGATCCTCGCCATGCTCGGCGAGCTGGAACTACCCACCGACAGCCTGCCGGCCTTCGGCGCCACGCTGTATCGCGACCCCGATCTGGTCAGCGGTTTCTGCCAGTTGCATCAACTGTTGGAAAGCCCGGCCACCGCTCTGCAACAACAGACCCTGTGGCGGGAAATGATGCTCTTGCTGCTGCGGCGTCACGCCGGAGTCAAGGCGCCGGGCAAACCCGGGCGGGAACACCGGGCGATCGTCCAGGCCAAGGAGTTGCTGCAAGCGCAGCTGGCCGCCCCGCCCTCCCTGGAGGAACTGGCCGCGGCGGTGAATCTCTCGCCGTTCCATTTCGCCCGGGTGTTCCGCCGCGCCACCGGCATGCCGCCGCACACCTGGCTGATGCAACAGCGCATCGCCCAGGCCCGGGCACTGCTGCGCGACGGCTGCCTGCCGCTGGAAGTGGCGACACAATTGGGGTTCGCCGACCAGAGCCATCTGAGCCGGCAGTTCAAGCAGGTCTACGGCGTGGGGCCGGCGGCCTATCGCAGCGCCCGCCAGTCCCTCTGAAACAGCGCCTGCCCCTGTAGGAGCGAAGCTTGCTCGCGAAGAATATCTCAGGCGACGCGGTCCGGCAGAAACAACGCAGCGCCTGGATCGCGCGCAAGCTTCGCTCCTACGGTGAGGGGCCTCAGTCGCCCGTGGCGACCGCGCGCTGCGGATCGGTGATCCATTCGCTCCAGGAGCCGGCATACAGCCTGCCCAGGGGATAACCGGCCAGGCACAAGGCGAACAGGTTGTGACAGGCGGTCACGCCCGAGCCGCAGTACGCTACCAGTTCGCTCGGCGAACGCTCGCCCAGCTTCGCGGCAAAGCGCTTCTTGAGCTGATCGGCCGGCAGGAAACGGCCGTCGCTGTCCAGGTTGTCGGTGAAAGCCGCGCATTGCGCGCCGGGGATATGTCCGGCCACCGGGTCGATCGGCTCCACCTCGCCGCGAAAACGTGGCTGGCCGCGGGCGTCGAGCAGGGTCAGGGTCGGCTGGCCGAGGCGCTTTTGCAGTTGCTCGGCAGTCAACAACAGGGTTTTGTCGGGCTGGCCCGTGAAATGGCCGAGAACATTGGTCGGCGGATCCAGGCTCAACGGCAGGCCTGCGGCGTGCCAGGCTTTCAAGCCGCCATCGAGAATGAACATACCGTCGCGCTTGCCCAGCCAGGCCAGCAGCCACCAGGCGCGGGCGGCATAGGCACCGGGGCCGTCGTCGTAAAGCACGATGTCGCTGTCGGCGTCGATGCCCCAGGCTTGCAGGCGCGCGACCAGCGTCGCCGGTTCGGGCAGCGGATGGCGCCCGGTCACGCCCTTGACCACCCGGCCACTGAGGTCGCGTTCCAGATCGGCAAAATGCGCGCCGGCCAGATGCCCCCCGGCATAACTGCGCTGGCCGTAATCCGGGTCTTCCAGGGCAAAACGACAATCGAGAATCACCAGCCCGGGCTGCTCCAGGCGAGCGGCCAATTGCTGCGGACTGATCAGTTGCGCGATGGGCATGACGGGCTCCAGTAATTGAACGATGACTTGATCCAATGATGTGCACGCAAACGCGTAGCCAGTTTGTTTGCGATCCTACTGCACTTCTTCCAGGGCTTGCCCCAGGGGCACGTAAAACTCGCCGAACAGCGCGTTGACCGCCCCCCGGGCCTGGTCGGTGACAAATCCGGCTTCCAGCACCAGCACCTGATACACGCCGCGCTTGATGGCTTCTTCGCTCAGGTGCGCGGAGTTTTCCCGGGTGGTGCACAAAAAACGCACCCAGGAGGTAAGGATGATCCAGGCATTGAGGGTCAGGGACTCGATCTGCACCTTGTCCATCCGCAGGATGCCGGCCTCGACGAAACCTTCGTAGATCGCCGTGCCGTGGATCAGGCAGCGCTGGGAGAAGCGCCGATAACGAGCGGCCAGTTCGGCGTCGCTGTCGAGCAGGTGTTCCAGGTCGCGGTGCAGGAAGCGATAGCGCCACATGGCGGCCAGCAGCTCCTGCAGGTAATAGCGCTTGTCCTCGACGGTCACGGTACGACCCTGGGGCAGGCGCAGGAAGCTGTCGACCAGGGCTTCGTACTCGCAGAACAGCACGGCGATGATCGCCTGCTTGTTGGGGAAGTGGTAATACAGGTTGCCCGGCGAAATCTCCATGTGGGCCGCAATGTGATTGGTGCTGACACTGCGTTCGCCTTGCTGGTTGAACAGCTCCAGGCTGTTCTGGACGATACGTTCGCGGGTTTTTATGCGTGGGGCCATGAGCGTGGGCTTTAATCGAGAAGGCGTTGCCCGGCATCTTACGACCTATCCCCAACGGGATAAATCAAAGCCGGCCCGGGATGTCATTTGACATTTTAGAGCATAAACTCTAAAAATCTCCCACCCACCAAAACCGGAGCCGCCCATGTCTGCCGAAATCGCCTACTTGCCGGAAGCCCACCAGCAGCTGGATGAGCTCCACCGTCTGTTCGCCGCCCAGCGCCAGGCCTTCGCGGCCAACCCCATGCCGCCCGCCGCCCAGCGCCAGCAATGGCTCAAGAGCCTGCGCGAACTGCTCGACAGCGAACGCCAGGCCCTGATCGATGCCATCAGCGAAGATTTCAGCCATCGCAGCGCCGACGAAACCCTGCTCGCCGAAATCATGCCCAGCCTGCATGGCATCCACTACGCCAGCAAACACCTCAAGGGCTGGATGAAACCTTCGCGGCGCAAGGTCGGCGTTGCCTTCCAGCCGGCCTCGGCCAAGGTCGTCTACCAGCCATTGGGCGTGGTCGGGGTGATCGTGCCGTGGAACTACCCCCTGTACCTGGCCATCGGCCCGCTGGTGGGCGCGCTCGCCGCCGGCAACCGGGTGCTGCTCAAGCTTAGCGAATCGACCCCCGCCACCGGCCTGCTGCTCAAGCGCCTGCTGGCCAAGGCGTTCCCCGAGGACCTGGTCGCCGTGGTGCTGGGCGAAGCCGACGTGGGCGTGGCCTTCTCCCGGCTGCCCTTCGATCACCTGCTGTTCACCGGCGCCACCAGCATCGGCAAGCATGTGATGCGCGCCGCGGCGGAAAACCTGACCCCGGTGACCCTGGAGCTGGGCGGCAAGTCTCCGGCCATCGTGTCCGACGACGTACCGCTCAAGGACGCCGCCGAACGCATCGCCTTCGGCAAGACCATGAACGCCGGCCAGACCTGCGTCGCCCCGGACTACGTGCTGGTCCCGGAACACCGCGTCGGCGCCTTCGTCGACGCCTATCGCCAGGTGGTCCGGGGTTTCTTCCCGACCCTGGTCGACAACCCCGACTACACCGCGATCATCAACCCGCGGCAACTGGCGCGCCTGAACAGCTACATCAGCGACGCCACCAGCAAGGGTGCGCTGCTGATCCCGCTGTTCGAAGAGAACCAGGAACGGCGCATGGGCCACAGCCTGATGCTCAATGTCAGCGACGACATGACGGTGATGCAGGATGAGATCTTCGGCCCGATCCTGCCGATCGTACCCTACACCGGCCTGGACCAGGCCTTCGCCTACATCAACCAGCGCCCTCGCCCACTGGCGCTCTATTACTTCGGCTACGACAAGGCCGAGCAGGACCGGGTACTCAACGAAACCCACTCGGGCGGGGTCTGCCTCAACGACACCCTGCTGCACGTCGCCCAGGACGACATGCCGTTCGGCGGCATCGGCCACTCGGGCATGGGCCATTACCACGGTCACGAGGGTTTCCTGACCTTCAGCAAGGCCAAGGGAGTGCTGAGCAAGCAGCGCCTGAATGCCGCGCGGCTGATCTACCCGCCCTATGGCAAACCGATCCAGAAGCTGATCCAGAAGCTGTTCATCCGTTAACCAGACCATTGCGGGTAATAACAATAATGACTCCCAGCCTGCCTGCCGCACCCGTACTGTCGCGCCGTGGCCTGTTGAAAATCGGCCTGTGCGCCAGCGCGTTCCTGACCACCGCCGGCCTCGGCGCCAGCCTCAGCGGTTGCTCGTCCAGCACCCCTGCCAGCGGCTTTGCCGCATTGCGCAGCAGTGACCTGCCGATTCTGCGGGCGCTGCTCCCGGTCATGCTCGACGGTGCCGTGGCCGCCGAGAAGCTGCCGGCGGCGCTCGACGCCACCCTGAAAAGCCTGGATTACAGCCTCGACCACCTGTCGCCGGAAATGCTCAAGCTCACCCAGCAGCTGTTCGACGTGCTGGGCATGGGCATCACGCGCGGCCCCCTGACCGGCATCTGGGGCAGTTGGGAAAACGCCAGCGCCGCAGACATCCGCCAGTTTCTCAAGCGCTGGGAAAACAGCTCCCTCAGCCTGCTGCGCATGGGCCACGCGTCCCTGCTGCAACTGGTGATGATGGCCTGGTACAGCCGCCCCGAATCCTGGGCCCATTGCGGTTATCCCGGGCCGCCCAGGATCTGAAGACTGCTCGCTCTGTAGCCGCTGCCGAAGGCTGCGATCGGCTCCGCAGGAGACGCGCTCCTAAAGCCCTCGGAAGGTCCTACGGACCTTGTCGCAGCCTTCGGCAGCGGCTACACAAGCACCCAGAAGCCCCAGAACAACTAGAGAGTGCCTGATATGCCTGTACCCGATCTGTTTCGCGAAGGCCTGGCCCGAGGCTGGAAAACCTACAACGGCGCGCAATTGCAGGAGGACCTGACCCTCGAAGCGGATGTCGCCATCATCGGCAGCGGCGCGGGCGGCGGCACCACCGCCGAGATCCTCAGCGCCGCCGGCTACAAGGTGCTGCTGATCGAGGAAGGGCCACTCAAGACCAGCGACGACTTCAAGATGCTCGAGGACCAGGCCTACGCCAGCCTCTATCAGGAAGGCATCGGCCGCATGAGCAAGGATGGCGCCATCACCATCCTGCAAGGCCGCGCGGTCGGCGGCACCACCCTGATCAACTGGACGTCCAGCTTCCGTACCCCTGAGCCGACCCTGGAGCACTGGGCCAAGGAGCACGACGTCAAGGGCCACAGCCCGGCCGAGATGGCCCCCTGGTTCGCGAAGATGGAGCAACGCCTGGGGATCGCCCCGTGGGTCATGCCGCCCAACGCCAACAACGACGTGATCAGGATCGGCTGCGAGAAACTCGGCTACAGCTGGCACGTGATCCCACGCAACGTGCGCGGCTGCTGGAACCTCGGCTATTGCGGCATGGGCTGCCCGACCAACGCCAAGCAGTCGATGATGGTCACCACCATTCCCGCGACCCTGGAGAAAGGCGGCGAGCTGCTGTACCTGGCCCGCGCCGAGCGCCTGCAGATCAAGGGCGACCGGGTCGAAAACCTGCTCTGCCTGGCCATGGACGAGCGCTGCGTGGCGCCCACCGGGCGCACCATCAAGGTCAAGGCCCGGCACTATGTGCTGGCCGGTGGCGGGATCAACAGCCCGGCCCTGCTGCTGCGCTCCGACGCGGCCGACCCGCACAAGCGCCTGGGCAAACGCACCTTCCTGCATCTGGTGAATTTTTCCGCCGGGCAGTTCGACCAGGTGATCAACCCCTTTTACGGGGCGCCGCAGTCGATCTACTCCGATCATTTCCAGTGGCTGGACGGCACCACCGGCAAAATGTCCTACAAGCTCGAGGTGCCGCCGCTGCAACCGGCGCTGGCCGCCACCCTGCTCGGCGGTTTCGGCCCGCAGAGCGCCCTGAACATGCAGCAGTTGCCCCATACCCACGCCATGCTCGCGCTGCTGCGCGACGGTTTTCACCCGGACAGCAGCGGCGGCAGTGTGGAACTGCGCGGCGACGGCTCGCCGGTGCTCGACTACCAGGTCTCGGACTACGCCTGGGACGGCGTGCGGCGGGCCTTTCACAGCATGGCGCAGATCCAGTTCGCCGGCGGCGCCAAGGCGGTCATGCCGATGCACAGCGATGCCCGCTACGTGAAGACCCTGGCCGAGGCCAAGACCCTGATCGACGGCCTGAACCTTGCGCTGTACCGCACCCGCCTGGGCAGCGCCCATGTGATGGGCGGTTGCGCCATGGGCGAAGACCCGAAGAACGCTGTCACCGACAGCCTGGGCCGGCATCACCAGTTGGCCAATCTGTCGATCCACGACGGTTCGCTGTTCCCCACCAGCATCGGCGCCAACCCGCAATTGTCGGTCTACGGCCTGACCGCGCAACTGGCCACGGCCCTGGCCGAACGGCTGAAAAGCGGGTGAAAACGCCGCTTATTTTCGTCGTCTATAGTGCTTTCTTCCGTTACAGGCGACTTGGCCGACCGGAAAGGCTGCGATACCATCCGACTCCCCAACGGACTCCCGCCAGGACGACGCGATGAACCGAGTGTTGTACCCAGGTACCTTCGACCCTATTACCAAGGGCCATGGCGATCTGGTCGAACGCGCCTCGCGCCTGTTCGATCATGTGATCATCGCCGTCGCCGCCAGCCCGAAGAAAAACCCGCTTTTTCCCCTGGAACAGCGTGTGGAACTGGCTCGCGAGGTCACCAAGCATCTGCCGAACGTTGAAGTCGTCGGTTTTTCCACGCTGCTGGCGCATTTCGCCAAGGAGCAGAACGCCAATGTCTTCCTGCGGGGGCTGCGGGCGGTTTCGGACTTCGAATACGAATTCCAGCTGGCCAACATGAACCGCCAACTGGCGCCGGACGTGGAAAGCCTGTTCCTCACACCGTCGGAGCGTTATTCGTTCATTTCCTCGACCCTGGTCCGGGAAATCGCGGCATTGGGCGGCGATATCAGCAAGTTCGTGCATCCGGCCGTGGCCGACGCCCTGACCCTGCGCTTCAAGAAATAACCCCCGCGGGAGCTGGCGCAGCCCGCACCAGCTCCCGCGCAGTCGACCTGCAAACGCCCCTCCCATCGCGCCCGCGTGCACTGCGCTCGCCAATGCGGCACAATTGCGCCATTGGTTTTTCAAATGCCTGGGCCCGCCGCCCCGGCCGGAGTGCCCCATGTCCCTGATCATCACCGACGATTGCATCAACTGCGACGTCTGCGAACCCGAGTGCCCGAACGCCGCGATTTCTCAAGGCGAAGAGATCTACGTGATCGACCCGAACCTGTGCACCCAATGCGTCGGCCACTATGACGAGCCGCAATGCCAGCAGGTCTGCCCGGTGGATTGCATCCCGCTGGACGAGGCCCACCCGGAAACCGAAGAAGAGTTGATGGCCAAGTACCGGAAGATCACCGGCAAGGCATAACACAGCCATCGAGACTTGCGACCGTAGCCGCTGCCGAAGGCTGCGATCGGCCGAAACGGCCGCGACGCCAGTAAGATCGCCACAGGTCCTACGGACCTATCGAGGCCTTCGGCAGCGGCTACAGGCGATCAGCTCTGGCATTTAGGGCAATACACGCTCGCACGCTGCCCCAGCTTGATCTCCCGCAGCCCCGTGCCACAGACCTTGCAGTGTTCCCCGCCGCGCCCGTAGACGAACAATTCCTGCTGGAAATAGCCCGGCTGCCCGTCGCCGCCGATAAAGTCGCGCAGGGTGGTGCCGCCGCGCTCGATGGCCGCGGCCAGGATGCGCTTGATCTCGATCGCCAGCTTCAGGTAGCGCGCCCGGGAAATCCCCTTGGCTTCGCGACGCGGATCGATGCCGGCGGCGAACAGCGCTTCGGTCGCATAGATGTTGCCCACCCCCACCACCACCGCGTTGTCCATGATGAACGGCTTGACCGCCATCGAACGTCCCCGCGACAGCTGATACAGGCGCTCGCCGTCGAACAGGTCGGTCAGCGGCTCCGGCCCCAGGCGGATCAGCAGTTCGTGGTTGAGCGGGTCCAGGCTCCAGAGCATCGCGCCAAAGCGCCGCGGGTCGGTGTAGCGCAGGGCCAGGCCGGACTCCAGCTCGATGTCGACGTGCTCGTGCTTGGCCGCCGGCAAGCCGACCTCCACCAGGCGCAGGTTGCCCGACATGCCCAGGTGACTGATCAGGGTGCCGACTTCGGCATTGATCAGCAGGTACTTGGCGCGGCGCTCGACCTTGACGATCTGCTGGCCGGACAGGCGCACATCGAGGTCCTCCGGAATCGGCCAGCGCAAGCGCCGCTCGCGCACGATCACGCGGCTGACGCGCTGCCCTTCCAGGTGCGGCGCGATACCGCGCCGGGTGGTTTCGACTTCCGGTAATTCAGGCATGTGCGCCTCGTGTTCTCTATAACGTGGTCGGGAATCAGTGCGCGCCCAGTTCGCGCACGGTTTCCTTGAGGTTCTCGAAGTCGTAGTCGGACAGGCCGACGTAATCGAGGATCAGATGGCCGATGCTGTTCCATTCATGATCATCGACCTGATTGCCCAGCACCCGGTAGGACGCGCAGATATGCTCGGCCATTTTCAGGATCGCCAGCAGGTTCTTCAGCTGGCTGTTGCGCGACGACTCGTCGCTGAAGATCGCCAGGGCGTTGTGGTGATTGGCGATGGCATTGGTCACGTGCTCCGGCAGGCGCCAGGACTTGGCCGTGTAGTAACCGACCACCGCGTGGTTGGTATTGAACGCACGGTTTTCCGTATCCACCACGCGGTTCTCGGGGCCCGCGCTGGCGTAGGCCTCTTCCAGCACTGTCATGTAGTCGGGGAAGCGCTTGAGCATCAGCGGCACGCCGCAATCGTGGAACAGGCCCAGGGCATAAGCCTCGTCGACCGCTTGCGAGCCGGTGCGCTTGGCCAGGGTCAGGCAAGTCATCGCCACATCCTGGGCGGTGTCCCAGAAGCGGTTGAGGGTGACGATGGTTTCGTCGCTCATCTCGCCCTTGATCGACTGCGCGTTGATCAGGTTGATGATCGAACGGCTGCCCAGCAGGTTCACCGCGCGCTGGATCGAGGCGATCTTGTTGCTCAGCCCGTAATACGGCGAGTTGACGATTTTCAGCAGGGCGCCGGAAAGGCCCGGGTCCTGGGAGATCAGCCGCGCGATCACTTCCAGGTCAGGGTCGGGCATGTACTGCTCCATCTGCAAATCCACCATGATCTGCGGTTGGGGCGGCACACTGATGCCTTGCAGGGCCTGTTGAATCTGTTCGGCGGAAAGCTCTTGGGACATCGCTTGGGACATAGGTACGCACTCTGGGCTAGGCGGCGATTCTAACCCTTTAGATGGCGCCCATGGCCAGCCGAAAGGAACTTTACAACGGGCGCCTCGGGGCAATGCCGGGCCGGCGCGGGATATCCACGGCGGGTTTGCCCTGTCACCGCATATCCACTCGCCAGCCTCTCGGCGAGCGCAACACGTTATACTCCCGCTCTTTTTTCCGGAGCGACGTCATGTCCCTGCCAAGCCTGCGCCTCAAAGCCAACGCCGATCGCCGCCTGCGCGCCGGCCACCTGTGGGTCTACAGCAACGAAATCGATGTAGCCGCCACCCCACTCCACGGCTTCAAGGCAGGCGACCAGGCAGTGCTGGAAGCCGCCGGCGGCAAGCCGCTGGGCGTCGTCGCCATGAGCCCGAACAACCTGATCTGCGCCCGCCTGCTGTCGCGCGACGCCAAGCTGGCGCTGGACAAGTCGCTGCTGGTACACCGCCTGAACGTGGCCCTGTCGCTGCGCGAGCGCCTGTTCGACAAGCCGTTCTACCGCCTGGTGTACGGCGACTCCGACCTGCTGCCGGGCCTGGTGGTCGACCGTTTCGGCGACATCCTCGTCGTGCAGCTGGCTTCGGCGACCATGGAACAGCACAAGGACGACGTGATCGCCGCCCTGGTCCAGGTCCTCAAGCCAAGCGGCATCCTGTTCAAGAACGACTCCGCCGCGCGTGATGCCGAAGGCCTCAACCGCTACGTGGAAACCGTGTTCGGCCTGGTGCCGGAGTGGGTCGCCCTGGAAGAGAACGGCGTGAAGTTCGAGGCCCCGGTGATGGAAGGCCAGAAGACCGGCTGGTTCTACGACCACCGCATGAACCGCGCCCGCCTGGCGCCTTACGCCAAGGGCAAGCGCGTACTGGACCTGTTCAGCTACATCGGCGGCTGGGGTGTACAGGCCGGCGCCTTCGGTGCCAGCGAAGTGTTCTGCGTCGATGCCTCGGGTTTCGCCCTTGACGGTGTCGAGCGCAACGCCGCGCTCAACGGCATCGCCGAGAAAGTCACCTGCATCGAAGGCGACGTGTTCGAAGCCCTGAAAGAGCTCAAGGCCGCCGAAGAACGTTTCGACGTGATCGTGGCCGACCCGCCGGCCTTCATCAAACGCAAGAAAGACCTGAAGAACGGCGAAGGCGCCTACCGCCGCCTGAACGAACAGGCCATGCGCCTGCTCAGCAAGGACGGCATCCTGGTCAGCGCTTCGTGCTCGATGCACCTGCCCGAAGACGACCTGCAGAACATCCTGCTCACCAGCGCCCGCCACCTGGACCGCAATATCCAACTGCTGGAACGCGGCGGCCAGGGCCCGGACCATCCGGTACACCCGGCCATCCCGGAAACCCGCTACATCAAGAGCATCACCTGCCGCCTGCTGCCTAACAGCTGAGCCTGACCGGACGCCCCTTGCCCCTCGCGGCAAGGGGCGCCCAAGCCGATTGCCCCCTCCTCACCCAAGACTCAGCGCTCAGGCGACCTGCGCCCGACGGCGCGCGCACCATAAATTGCCGAGGAACATGGCGCCGGAGAACGCGAGGGTCGGTGCGGCAAAAAACGCCAGGGACAGCAACCCGCTCTTGAACGGGTCGAGGTGGCGGTGCTGGATCCATAGCTTGAACAGCCACTGCACCAGCCAGGGCATCGGTAAAGCCAGCAGCACCCAGGCACCGTTAGCCAGCAGGCGCCGCCACAGGTCAGCACGCCCCCGCAGCAGCGTGGCACTGAGCAGGGTCATCAGCAGCAGGCCGGCCATCACACCCAACCCCACGCCAAGGGTGAAGGGCAGGCGACGACAGGCCCACACCAGCCCCGCCGCACCCAGCGCCACCAACAGCATCGCGATCCAGATCCGCGGCTGGCGTCGCTGCTCGGCCAGCAGCTGCAGCAGCCCGCCGCCCGCCAACAGGGCAGCCGCCAGCGCGGCCATGGCGACACCGGACAAGTCGCTGTAGAGGACGGTCCACATCAGCAGCAGGCCCTGCGCCAGGCCGATGGCAAGGTAGAACCTCAGGGATCGCAGCGTCGCGGACATTCCAGCTCCATTGGAAGGTGATCGAAGGCCGGCGAGTCTAAACCAGTCCCTGATCGCCGGCTGCCCATTTCCATATCCAGGCATTCGACGCCGTAGAGCGGCCACGGCATTCCTTCCTGGCGCCAGCGGTGTAGAATCGCGAGATTCATCGCCAGTCATCCCCCGGCGGGTTTATGAGCTCAGGCTGAGGCGCACGGCGATCCCGCGGCGTCATCGGCAGCTTCAGGACACACGGCCATTTCTGAGTGTTCCAGGGGTCAATAGAAGCTCACTCCCCATTTGTTACCTGATTAGCCGCCCGGAGTGCTCCATGCCTGATTACCGCTCGAAAACATCCACCCACGGCCGCAACATGGCCGGCGCCCGCGCGCTGTGGCGCGCCACGGGGATGAAAGATGACGACTTCAAGAAGCCGATCATCGCCATTGCCAACTCCTTCACCCAGTTCGTCCCGGGCCACGTGCACCTCAAGGACCTGGGCCAGCTGGTCGCCCGCGAAATCGAACGCGCCGGCGGCGTGGCCAAGGAATTCAATACCATCGCCGTGGATGACGGCATCGCCATGGGCCACGACGGCATGCTGTATTCGCTGCCAAGCCGCGAGATCATCGCCGACTCCGTGGAGTACATGGTCAACGCCCACTGCGCCGACGCCATCGTCTGCATCTCCAACTGCGACAAGATCACCCCCGGCATGCTGATGGCCGCCCTGCGCCTGAACATCCCGGTGATCTTCGTTTCCGGCGGCCCGATGGAAGCCGGCAAGACCAAGCTCGCCGCCCACGGCCTCGACCTGGTCGACGCCATGGTGATCGCCGCCGACTCCAGCGCTTCTGACGAGAAGGTCGCCGAGTACGAACGCAGCGCCTGCCCGACCTGCGGTTCCTGCTCCGGCATGTTCACCGCCAACTCGATGAACTGCCTGACCGAGGCCCTGGGCCTGGCCCTGCCGGGCAACGGTTCGACCCTGGCCACTCACAGCGACCGCGAACAGCTGTTCCTGCAGGCCGGGCGGACCATCGTCGAGCTGTGCAAGCGCTACTACGGCGACAACGACGAGTCGGTGCTGCCGCGCAACATCGCCAACTTCAAGGCGTTCGAGAACGCCATGATGCTCGACATCGCCATGGGCGGTTCGACCAACACCATCCTGCACCTGCTGGCCGCCGCCCAGGAAGCCGAAATCGATTTCGACCTGCGCGACATCGACCGCCTGTCCCGCAGCGTGCCGCAACTGTGCAAGGTGGCGCCGAACATCCAGAAGTACCACATGGAAGACGTGCACCGTGCCGGCGGCATCTTCAGCATCCTCGGCTCCCTGGCGCGCGGCGGCCTGCTGCACACCGACCTGCCGACCGTGCACAGCCGCAGCATGGAAGAAGCCATCGCCAAGTGGGACATTACCCAGACCAACGACGAAGCGGTGCATCACTTCTTCAAGGCGGGCCCGGCCGGTATCCCGACCCAGACCGCGTTCAGCCAGTCGACCCGTTGGGAAACCCTCGACGACGACCGTGAAAACGGCTGCATCCGCAGCGTCGAACATGCCTACTCGAAAGAAGGCGGCCTGGCCGTGCTGTACGGCAACATCGCCCTGGACGGCTGCGTGGTGAAGACCGCCGGCGTCGACGAGTCGATCCACGTCTTCGAAGGTAACGCGAAGATCTTCGAAAGCCAGGACAGCGCGGTGCGCGGCATCCTCGCCGACGAAGTGAAGGAAGGCGACATCGTCATCATTCGCTACGAAGGTCCGAAAGGCGGCCCGGGCATGCAGGAAATGCTCTACCCGACCTCCTACCTGAAGTCCAAGGGCCTGGGCAAAGCCTGCGCCCTGCTGACCGACGGCCGCTTCTCCGGCGGCACCTCGGGCCTGTCCATCGGCCATGCTTCGCCAGAGGCAGCAGCGGGCGGCGCCATCGGCCTGGTACAGGACGGCGACAAGGTGCTGATCGACATTCCGAACCGCTCGATCAACCTGTTGGTCAGCGACGAAGAACTGGCTGCCCGCCGCGTCGAGCAGGACAAGAAAGGCTGGAAGCCGGTGGAAAAACGCCCACGCAAGGTGACCACCGCCCTGAAGGCCTATGCCCTGCTGGCCACCAGCGCCGACAAGGGCGCGGTGCGCAACAAGGCGATGCTCGACGGTCTGTGATTGCCAGCCACTGAATGAAAATGCCCCGCCAAGTGCGGGGCATTTTTTTGTCTGGAGATCGGCCTCTGCGAGGCCTGTCGCGGGTAAGTCGGATCGCCGCCCGCTCGTTCCTACAGGCGGCACTGATCCTGTAGGAGCGAGGCTTGCCCGCGATGGATTCAACCCGTTCTTACTGAATGTCCTCCGGCTTGACGATCACCCAGTTCTTGTCCGCCGTCACCGGCAGCCCTTCCTTGGCCTGGGCCGCGGCGTGCTTGGCCATCATGCCGTTGATCTGGGCCATGTACTTGTCCTTGCGGTTGACCCAGAGGTGGATGCCGCCCTTGGCCACATCGACACCGTGGAACAGCATGTAGCCATCGCTGGTCGGGGTGTCGCCGCCCACCAGCACCGGTTTTTTCCACTCGTCGATGTAGGTCAGGATCGCTGCGTGCTTGCCGGCCATCCAGGTCGCCGGGGTCCACAGGTAAGGGGTCAGTTCCAGGCCGAGATTGGCCTTCTCGTCATACTTGCCGGCGGTGATCTGCTTGCGCGCGGTGGTCAGCTCTCCGGTCTTGCGGTCCTTGAGCAGGGTGGTCACGCCGATGACGTTCTGCGGCTTGACGTTGTAGCCGTACTTCGGATCGGACGCGACCATGCGCACCAGTTCCTCGGAGGCGGCGGTCATCACGTAGACCTCGATACCGTTCTCCATCAGCTTGTTGTACAGCTCTTTCTGGCCGGTGAAGATTTTCGGCGGATTGATCTCGGTGCTCTTGACCACGTCGCCTTCGAAATAGGTGGCCGGCACCGGCTTGCCCGAGGCCATCAATTCGTCGACATAGCCCTTGAGTTCCTTGAGGGTGAATCCGGAGAATACCTGCGCCACCCAGGGGTAGCAGACCATGTCGTCGATTTCACAGAGGCGGTAGTAATAGCTGAACAGGCTTTCCTTGTGCTCGGCGGTGTCCTTGAACGGCATCAGCTTCAGGGAGGGGTCGAGGGTCTCGCGGGTGATCAGGCCCTTGTTCTCCATGAACGGCAGCAGCGACTCTTCCAGGTCGTAGCGGTAACTGGTGTTGTCCATGTCGAACACCGCGTAGTTACCCTTGTTGGCGTTGGCCGCGATCATCGCGTCCAGTTGCTTGGCCTGGTCCGCGGGCCAGTGCTGCAAGTCGGTGGCGAGAACCTGGCCGGCAAGGCCCAGGCAGAGTGCGGCAACCAGAAATTTCGGAGCGAGTTTCATCGGCGTTTTCTCCCTGATTTAAAGAGATCGACGCTAACAAATCGCTGTGACAATCCTCGCCTGTGGGCGACCGTCCGCGTCCTGATCCCGTCACCGGCATGTGCCTGAGCGTCAGCGGCTTATTCCAAAAACGACAGTCTCAATGCGTTTTTGATATTAATTCATTAGATATCAAGCTGTTAGGCTTGCCGGTTCGCAATCGCAGTCATAAGCGATTGGCACAAGTCTTATGGAGCTTTAATGAACCTGCCGCTGATCCTCAACCTGCTGGTGTTCCTCGCCTTGCTGCTGGGCCTGGCACAAACCCGTCATACCACCTGGAGCCTGGCCAAGAAGGTCCTGCTGGCACTGGTGCTGGGCGTGGTTTTCGGTGTTGCCCTGCACGGCATCTACGGTGCCGGCAACCCCGTCCTGAAAACCTCCATCGGCTGGTTCGACCTGGTGGGCAACGGTTATGTGCAATTGCTGCAGATGATCGTGATCCCGCTGGTGTTCGCCTCGATCCTCAGTGCCGTGGCGCGCCTGCACAATGCCTCGTCCCTGGGCAGGATCAGCTTCCTGACCATCGGCACCCTGCTGTTCACCACCGCCATCGCCGCGCTGATCGGCATCGCCCTGACCAACCTGTTCGGCCTGACCGCCGAAGGGCTGGTGGCCGGGACCCAGGAAATGGCCCGCCTGCAGGTGATCCAGAGCGATTACGCGGGCAAGGTCGCCGACCTGAATATCCCGCAACTGCTACTGTCGTTCATTCCGCAGAACCCCTTCGCCGACCTGGCCCGGGCCAAGCCGACCTCGATCATCAGCGTGGTGATCTTCGCCGCCTTCCTCGGCGTCGCCGCCCTGCAGCTGCTCAAGGACGACGCCGACAAGGGCCAGAAAGTGGTCAACGCCATCGACACCCTGCAAGCCTGGGTCACCCGCCTGGTACGCCTGGTGATGAAGCTGACCCCTTACGGCGTGCTGGCGCTGATGACCAAGGTGGTCGCCAGCTCCAACCTGCAGGACATCATCAAGCTCGGCAGTTTCGTGGTGGTGTCGTACATCGGCCTGGGCCTGATGTTCGTGGTCCACGGCCTGCTCGTTTCGCTGGCCGGGATCAACCCGCTGCGCTTCTTCCGCAAGGTCTGGCCGGTGCTGACCTTCGCCTTCACCAGCCGCTCCAGCGCCGCGAGCATCCCGCTGAGCATCGAGGCACAGACCAGCCGCCTGGGCATTCCGCAGTCCATCGCCAGCTTCGCCGCCTCGTTCGGCGCGACCATCGGCCAGAACGGCTGCGCCGGCCTGTACCCGGCCATGCTGGCGGTCATGGTGGCCCCGACCGTGGGCATCGACCCGCTGGACCCGCTGTGGATCGCGACCCTGGTGGCGATAGTAACCTTGAGTTCGGCCGGTGTGGCCGGGGTAGGCGGTGGCGCGACGTTCGCCGCGCTGATCGTGCTGCCGGCCATGGGCTTGCCGGTGTCCCTGGTGGCGCTGCTGATTTCCGTGGAGCCGCTGATCGACATGGGCCGCACCGCGCTGAACGTCAGCGGTTCGATGACCGCCGGGGCGATCACCAGCCAGATCATGCAGCAGACCGACAAGCAAAAGCTCGATGCCGATGAGCATGCGGAGCTGGCGCAGGCTTGATTCCAGCCCCGTTCCGGGTTCACGCCCGGAACGGGACTGCGACCTGTAGCCGCTGCCGAGCCCGCGAGGCTGCGATCGAGGACGAAGTCCTCGCAAAACCCGAGCACGCGGTGTTTCAGGAAGAACAGGTTGTCTGGTTTTACGACTGCTTCGCAATCGATCGCAGCCTCGCAGGCTCGGCAGCGGCTACAGGGCTACAGGGCTACAGGGCTAAACCCTTTCCCAGACTTCGAAGCTGTAGGCCGGCTTGTCGCCTTCCGCCGGGTTCGGCACGTCAGACACCAGTTTCCACTGCTGCTGATCGAACTCCGGAAACCACGCATCGCCCTCCGGGCTCAGCGCCACTCGCGTCAGGTACAGGCGATCGGCCTGCTCCAGGCCCTGGGCATACAGCTGCGCACCGCCGATCAGCATCAGCTCGGTAACACCCTGTTCCAGCGCCCACTGCTCGGCACGCGCCACCGCGGCTTCCAGCGACGGGTACACCTCGGCGCCTTCGAGCCGCAGGTCGGCCTGGCGACTGACCACTATATTCAGCCGCCCCGGCAGCGGACGCCCCAGCGAATCCCAGGTCTTGCGACCCATGATGATCGGCTTGCCCAGGGTGGTGGCCTTGAAGTATTTGAAATCCCCCGGCAAGTGCCAGGGCATGCTGTTGTCGACGCCGATCACGCGATTTTCACCGAGGGCCGCGATCAGGCTGAGAGGGAGAGATTTTTTCATGCCGGCGAGGATACCAGAGGCTCGGTGCCCCGCAACGTACCCCGATCAGCGTGACAGCGGTTATGCTCACCCCTCATTTGAGCAACGGAATGACGCGTGACAGCACTGACCCCACTGCAAAAACTCTGGCTCACCGAAGCCGTACGCCTGCGTGAAGAACACGCCGGCGCCCTGGAGGACCAGGAAGCCAATCGCCTGGCGCGCACCGCGGGCGGCGACCTGGCGAGCCGCCTCCAATACCGCGCGCTGTGGCTGGCCGAACGCGACGGCCTGGCCGCTGCCCTGCGCCACTGGGTCCAGGGCGCGCGCCTGGCGCTGTTGCTGATGGCCGTGTTGGCCATGGTCAGCGGTGCCGGCCTGGCCTTCGCCGCCCTGGGTAACGGGCAGGCGCCGGTCAACGTGTTCTGGGCCCTGGGCAGCCTGCTCGGCCTCAACCTGCTTCTGCTGCTGAGCTGGGCCATCGGCCTGCTGTTCGCCGGCGAACACGGCGCCAGCCTCGGCCGCCTGTGGCTGTGGCTCAGCGCCAAGCTCGCCCGCGACGCCAAGGCCGCGCAGCTGGCGCCCGCCCTGCTGCTGTTGCTGCAACGGCGCAAACTCAATCGCTGGGCCATCGGCACCCTGGTCAACGGCCTGTGGCTGCTGGCCCTGCTCAGCGCCGTGGCGATCCTGCTGATGCTGCTGATCACCAAGCGCTACGGGTTCTACTGGGAAAGCACCCTGCTCGGCGCGGATGCTTTCGTGGCGATCACCAACGCCCTCAGCGCCATACCCCGGGCCATAGGTTTCGGGGTACCGACCGTAGAGATGATTCACGCCAGCACCCGGGATGTTTACAACACTGAACTGGTGCGCCAGATGTGGGCCGTCTGGCTGGTGGCCTCGCTGATCATTTACGGCGTGCTGCCGCGCCTGCTGCTGATGCTGTTCTGTCGCTGGCGCTGGAGGCACGGGCAGGCGCGCCTGCAACTGGACCTCAACCTCCCTGGCTACAGCCAGCTGCGCGAAGCGCTGATGCCCAGCAGCGAACGCCTGGGGATCAACGATGCCGCCCCCGACTTGCTGCACCGCATCGAAGGCGGCGTCAGCGCGCAGGACAGTGATGGCGCCCTGCTGGTGGCCATCGAACTGGACGACCAGCGCCCCTGGCCACCGCAATTGCCGGCCACGGTGAAAGACGCCGGCGTCCTCGACAGCCGCGAATCCCGGCACAAGCTGCTGGAACAGATGAGCCGCTTTCCGCCGGCGCGCCTGGCCATCGCCTGCGATCCACGGCGCTCGCCGGACCGTGGCAGCCTGGCGCTGATCGCCGAACTGGCCCGCAGCGCCACTGCCACCCGGGTCTGGCTATTGCAGGCGCCGCCCGGCGAAGCGCTGGACGCCGAACGCCTGGGCGACTGGCACGTGGCGCTGCAACAGCTGGAGCTGCCATTCGCCGATTGCGCACCGCTGAACTGGCTGGAGACCGGGCATGACTGATCCTCGCAAACCGCCGTTGAAGCTGGCGGTGGTCGGCCACACCAACGTCGGCAAGACCTCCCTGCTGCGTACCCTGACCCGGGACGTGGGGTTCGGCGAGGTCTCCCATCGCCCCAGTACCACCCGCCATGTCGAGGGCGCGCGGCTGTCGGTGGACGGCGAACCGCTGCTCGACCTGTACGACACCCCCGGCCTGGAAGACGCCATTGCCCTGCTCGACTACCTGGAACGCCTGGAGCACCCCGGCGAGCGCCTGGATGGCCCGGCCCGCCTGGCGCGGTTTCTCGAAGGCAGCGAGGCGCGCCAGCGTTTCGAACAGGAAGCCAAGGTGCTGCGCCAGCTGCTGGACTCCGACGCCGGGCTGTATGTGATCGACGCTCGCGAGCCGGTACTGGCCAAGTACCGCGACGAGCTGGAAGTCCTCGCCAGCTGCGGCAAGCCGTTGCTGCCGGTGCTGAACTTCGTCAGCAGCGCCAATCACCGTGAGCCGGACTGGCGCGAAGCCCTGGCCCGCCTGGGCCTGCACGCGCTGGTGCGCTTCGACAGCGTGGCACCGCCGGAGGATGGCGAGCGGCGGCTGTATGAAAGCCTGGCGTTGCTTTTGGAAAGCTCGCGGCCGCAGCTGGAACGCCTGATCGCCGACCAGCAGGCGCAACGCCTGGCCCGCCAGCAAAGCGCCGCGCGGCTGATCGCCGAACTGCTGATCGATTGCGCCGCCTGCCGGCGCAGTGTGGTCAGCGAGGTCGAGCAGGAACAACAGGCCATCGGCGAGCTGCGCAAGGCCGTGCGTCAGCGCGAACAACGCTGCGTCGAGGCGCTGCTCAAGCTCTACGCCTTCCGCCCGCAGGATGCCGCCGCCAGCGATGTGCCGCTGCTCGACGGACGCTGGGGCGATGACCTGTTCAACCCGGAAACCCTCAAGCAACTGGGCGTGCGGGTCGGTGGCGGGATCGCCGCCGGCGCGGCGGCCGGGGCTGGCGTCGATCTGCTGGTGGGCGGCCTGACCCTGGGCGCGGCGGCCCTGGCCGGGGCGATTGCCGGTGGCGCGCTGCAAACCGCTCGCAGCTACGGCGGCCGCCTGCTGGGCAAGCTCAAGGGCCAGCGCGAACTGACCGTGGACGACAGCGTGCTGCGCCTCTTGGCCCTGCGCCAACGGCAACTGGTGCAGGCGTTGAATGCGCGCGGGCATGCGGCGCTGGGCAGCATCCAGCTGGCCACGCCCCAGGACCAGAGCTGGCGCGAGGGCAAGCTGCCGGAAGCCCTGAACAAGGCCCGCGCCCACCCGCAGTGGTCGTCGCTGAACCCGGCGCCGCGCCTGAGCCAGGCGGAGCGCCAGGAGCAGATCGAGGTATTGGCGCAGAAGCTGGTGGTCGAGGATTAGGTCATCCATGCGTTCAGCAGACGCGCCGCCTTGTCCTTGAGCACCTGCAAATCCATCACCGGCACCCACAGCTCCTTGGCCTGTTCGTCCCAATGGCGCAGGCGCAGGCTGACCGCGCATAGCGGGTCCTGCTCGAAGGCCCGGGCCTCCTCGGCGTTCATCACCCCGCCCTGGTATTCCAGGGTGCGCCGGCTGGCTTGACTGAGCCGCTCGTAGTAACCCGGCTCCTTGCAGGTCAGGTAACGCTTGGCCTGCACGTGGTACTCCACCAGCCGCGCCAGGCGCTCGCTGAAACCGGCGCGGCGCAGGTAGTCGGCGCCCAGCCGCTCATGGCCGGCCACGCCGAAACCGCCCATGTTCTCGGCATCCTGCCCACAGATATGCCCGATATCGTGGAAGAACGCCGCCAGCACCACTTCGTCGTCGAAGCCCTCGGCCATGGCCAGCTGTGCGGCCTGGGACATGTGTTCGATCTGCGACACCGGCTCGCCGATGTAGTCGCTGTCGCCAAAGCGCTCGTACAGGCCGAACAGCTCGGCGATCCGCTGCTCAGGCCCCATCAGGCTTCCTCCAGCAAACGGGCGATATTGCCCTCGGCCATGGCCGGGCCGACGCTCATACCCACGCCGGTATGCATCAGGGCCACGCTGACCCCGACGGCCGGGCGCAGGAACGAAAACGGCCCCGGGCCGCGGGCGCCATAGACACCTTGCCAGCGCTCGATCACCTGCACCTTGCAGCCCAGGGTGTGCTCGGCTAGCTCGAGCATCCAGGTGTCCACCTGCTCGGCATTGAACGGCGACGGGTCGCTGCCGTAATGGTGGGAGTCGCCGATGATCAGCTCGCCGTAGGGCGTCGGGCTGATCAGCAGGTGGATGCCGTTTTCGTGCAGGTGCGGCGCATCCCGCAGGATCTGCGCCTGCACCGCCGCCGCTTCGGGCAGATCGGCAAAGGCGCCGTAATGCACGCAACTCAGGCCGGTGAGCAGCGCATGTTGCAGGTCCAGCTGCACCTCGGGCCGGGCGCGGAGCATTTGCAGGCGGCAGACCTGCGGCGCCAGCGCGGCAATCGGCTCGGCCAGCAGGGTCTGGTAGTCATGCCCGGAACAGACCAGGATCTGCCCCGCGCGAAAGCTGCCGGCGGTGCTGTGCAACTGGCCGGGCTCGATGTCGCGCACCAGGGTGGAAAAATGAAACTCCACCCCCAGGTCGCGGCGCAGGTAGTCGATCAGCATCGGCATGGCTTCGCGGGAATACAGCTGCTGGTCATCCAGGCCGTGCAGCGCCGCGCGATGATGGCGGAAACGGCCGCCGTACAGATCGTTCAACGCCGCCCCGCGCAGCAGTTCGACCCGGTAGCCGTGTTCCCGCGCGCGTCCGGCGCAGAAGGCCTGTAGCAATTGCTCCTCGGCCTCGGTGCGGGCGAACAGGTAAGAGCCGTTGCGCTTGAGCGGCAGGCCGGCCAATTGCGCCCAGTCGCCCCAGATGCCGCGGCTGGCCCTGGCCAGGTCGAGCATCACGCCCGGCGGCTGGCCGGTCACCAGGGCCTGGCCGAAATTGCGCACCGACGCGCCCAGGGGCGTGGCGCTGCGCTCGAAAACCTTGACCCGCAAACCGCGCTTGGCCGCGGCATAGGCATGGGACAGCCCGAGGATGCCGGCGCCGACGATCAGCAGGTCGTTGTGGTTGCTCATGGGTGTGGTCCTTGGACGATGACCTCGGCGAGGTCAAATCGCGGGCAAGTCGGATCGCCGCCCGCTCGCTCCTACAGAAGCATCCATAGAAGCGAGGCGGCCCGCGACAGGGGCTGTCGATTACTGGGCGGCGACCTTCTCGGACTTGCCGTCATAACGCTTGCGCCACTCGGCGAGGATCTGGTCGCGGTTCTTCGAGGCCCAGGCGAAGTCGTTCTTGATCAGGCGCTGCTCGTAGTCGGCCGGCAGTTCGGTCTGCGGCTTGGCGATCCCCGGCTGGGCCAGCACGGCGAAGTTTTCCTTGTACAGCTCCATGGCCGCGGGGCTGGCAGAGAAGTCGGCGAGCTTCTTCGCCGCTTCTTCATGAGGGGTGCCCTTGATCACCGCGGTGGCTTCGATTTCCCAGCCCAGGCCTTCCTTGGGCAGCACGATGTCCAGCGGCGCGCCCTGGCGCTTGAGCTGCACGGCCGGGTATTCGAAGGAGATGCCGATCGGGAATTCGCCGGCCGCCGCCAGCTTGCACGGCTTGGAACCGGAGTGAACGTACTGGCCGATGTTCTGGTGCAGGTCGTCCATGTACTGCCAGCCCTGCTTCTCGCCGAAGGTCTGCAACCAGGCGCTGACGTCGAGGAAGCCGGTGCCGGACGAGGCCGGGTTGGGCATGACGATCTTGCCCTTGTACTCAGGCTTGGTCAGGTCCTGCCAGCTCACCGGCTTGGTCAGGCCCTGTTTTTCGGCTTCGACGGTGTTGAAGCAGATGGTCGCGGCCCAGACGTCCATGCCGACCCAGGCCGGCGGGTTGGCGGCGTCGCGGTAGTTGCCGCCGATCTTGCCCAGATCCTTCGGTGCATAGCTTTGCAGCATGCCCTGCTGATCGAGGATCGCCAGGCTGGAGGCCGCCAGGCCCCACACCGCGTCCGCCTGCGGCCGGGCTTTTTCCGCCAGCAGCTTGGCGGTGATGATCCCGGTGGAGTCACGCACCCATTTGATTTCCACATCCGGGTTGGCGGCTTCGAAGGCTTGCTTGTAGCTCTTGAGCTGTTCGGCTTCGAGGGCGGTATAGACCGTCAGTTCGGTCTTCGCGGCAAAGGCGTTCATGCTGAAGGCAGTGAGGACAGCAGCGGCAACAGCCAGGGGCTTGAACATGGTGCGGTTCCTTTCTGGGGTGGGGGCTTGTAGTAGGGGTTGGGCAGATTCAGTGGCCGGGCGCGGTCCGCCGCCAAGCCTGGGAGCGGCGCAGCAAGCCGTGCGAAGCCCAGGCCAGGAGCAGGGACACGCCCGCCGAGGTCAAGAGGATCAGGGTCGACATGGCGGCCGCGCCGCCGACGTTGCCGGCGTCGTCCATGTTCAGCACCGCCACCGCCGCGAGGATGGTGTCGGGGCTGTAGAGGAAGATCGCCGCCGAGACGGTGGTCATGGCCGAGACGAACAGGTAGCGCAGGATATCCAGCAGCGCCGGCAGGCAGATCGGCACCGTGACCCGCAGGTAGTGGCGATACAGCGGCGCCTTGAGCGACAGCGCCGCGGCCTCGAATTCGGCATCGAGCTGGCGCAGCGCGGTGGTGGCGGTCATCTGCGCGGTAGTCAGGTAGTGGGCTATGGTGCACACCACCAGCAGGGTCATGCTGCCGTAGAATACATGCAGCGGGTTGCCGCTGAGGTTGAAGAAGAAGACGTAACCCAGGCCTAGCACCAGGCCCGGCACCGCCATCGGCACGAAGCTGAGCATGCGCAGCGCCAGGTTGAGGCCGCGCTGGGTGTGGGTCTTCTCCATCAGGTAGGCGCCGGTGAAGATCAGCGCGCTGCCGATCAGCGCCGTGCACAGGGCCATGGTCAGGCTGTTGCGGTAGGCCAGCCAGCCGCCGCCGGCGGTGTCGTTGAACTGGTAGTGATTGAGCGACAGCGAAAGGTTATAGGGCCAGAACTTCACCAGCGACGAGAACACCGCCATGCCGAACACCAGCAGCAGCGCCGCGCAGATCAGCAGGACGATCGCCAGGTAGCAGCCGTCCCGCAGCCGGGAAGGCGCCGGCTGGAACACCTGGGCCCGGCCGCTCATGGAATCGCCATGACGACGGCGCAGCCAGGCATCGACACCGAAGCTGAACAGTGCCGGCAGCAACAGCACCATGCCGATCAAGGCGCCACGGCCGAACTGTTGCTGGCCGACCACCGCCTTGTAGGCTTCCAGCGCCAAGACCTGATAGTCGCCACCAACCACCACCGGAACGCCGAAATCGGTGATGCTCAGGGTGAACACCAGACAGAACGCGGCGAACACCGCCTGCCGGGTGGCCGGCCAGGTGATGCTGCGAAAGGCCTTGGCCGGGCTGGCGCCCATGCTCGACGCGGCATCGAACAGCCGCGCATCGGCCAGGGACAGGGCCGACAGCAGGATCATCAGGGCGTGGGGAAAGGTGTAGATCACCTCGCCGAGAACGATGCCCCAGAAGCCGTAGATATTGTCCGAGAGCAGGCCACGGAGCAGGCCCTGGTTGCCGAACAGATAGACCAGGGCGATCCCCGGCAGCATCGACGGCGCCATCAGCGGCAGCAACGACAGCCCGCGCCAGATCGCCTTACCGGGAATCAGCGTGCGTTGCAGGGCATAGGCGAACAGGTAGGCCAGCGGCACCACGATGGCGGCGACGCTGAGGGAGACTTTCAGGCTGTTGCCCAACAGCCAGTGGAAGTTGGCGCCGGTCACCAGCTCACGGGCGGCGACCAGGCCGCCGCCCTGCCCGGCTTCGCCGCTGAAACCGCGCCAGAAGATCGCCAGCAACGGCAGCAACACCGCCAGGCCCAGCAACACCAGCAGGACCAGCTTGCCGCCGAGCACGAAGAGGCGATCGCCGATTTGCGCACGGGCCGCCTGGCGCGCCCGTTTTGCGGGTAGCGGCAGGGTCAGTTCAACGGCCATCTCAGGCAAACACCTGCAGGCTGCGCGGTGGCAAGGCGACCCAGATGTCCTGGGCACCGAGGCGCGGCATGGCTTCCGGGGCCAGCTCGGCCAGCAGCGGATGGCCGGGCAATTGGTTGAGTTCAAAACTCATGCGGCAGCGGTTGCCGAGGAAGGTGATCTCCCGGACCTTGGCCGGGAACAGGTTTTCCTCGTGCACCGGCGGGTTGACGCTGATCGCCTCCGGGCGGCAGAACAACCGACCCGAGGCGGCCTTGCCGGAGTCGGCCGCCAACCGCACGTTCATCCCGCCGACCTGGGCGTGGCTGTCGCCGCTGCGGCGGAACGGCAGCCAGTTGCCCTGGCCGACGAATTCGGCGACGAACGGGGTGGCCGGACGATCGTAGATTTCCTGCGGCGTGGCGTACTGCTCGACCTTGCCATTGTTCATCACCGCGATACGGTCGGCCATCAACATGGCCTCGTCCTGGTTGTGGGTGACCATCAGGGTGGTGATGCCCAGGCGCCGCTGCAGCTGGCGCAGCTCGGTGCACAGGTGCTCGCGCACCCGGGCATCCAGCGCCGACATCGGTTCATCCAGCAACAATAACGAAGGCGCCGGGGCCAGGGCCCGTGCCAGGGCCACCCGCTGCTGCTGGCCGCCCGACAGCTGGCCGGGGTATTTCTTTTCGCTGCCGGTCAGGCCCACCAGTTCCAGCATTTGCGCCACGCGCTTGCGCACTTCGTCGCGACCGCTGCCGGCCAGGCCATAGGCAATGTTGGCTTCGACGCTGAGGTTGGGGAACAGCGCATAGGACTGGAACAGAATGCCGTAGTCCCGGGCCTGGGGCGCCAGGTGCGAGACGTCGCGGCTGCCCAGGTACAACTCGCCCCGGTCCTGGCGCTCGAGGCCGGCGATGCAGCGCAGCAAGGTAGTCTTGCCGCAGCCCGACGGGCCGAGCAGGCACACCAGCTCGCCGGCCGCCACGTCCAGGGAGACGTTATCCAGCGCGGTGAACGCGCCAAAGCGTTTCTGCATGCCGCGCACTTTCATCGGCGCGCCGGGGTTGCTCAGGGCAGTTGCGATCGGATTGTTCATGGACGGGCCTCATCAAGCAGATGCAGGCCATCCTAGGGCGCGAATGCGTAGTTACTGTGGCAGTGAGGCAAAAGCTGCCGATAGTGGTATTGGCGGATTTGGGTTCAAGAGAACGCAGAGCCTTGTAGCCGCTGCCGAGCCCGCGAGGCTGCGAACGGTTGCGCAGCAACCGCAGGTCCGACAACGCGATCTGGCGAGGTAACTGCAGGGCGCCTTTTGCGGGCGCTGCGCACCCGTTCGCAGCCTCGCTGCGCTCGGCAGCGGCTACGGATGAGGTGTGGGCGGATCAGGCTGGCGCCATTTCCTGCGCCAGCCCGAGGAAGGCCGCCGGCAGGCGCGCGCCCTTGCGCTCCTTGAGGCAGTACAGGTATTCGGCGATCTGCGGCGCGTTCTCGATGGTCAGCACCCGCAGTTGCGGATCGTGGGGGACTTCCTGGCGGGCAATGATGCTGATGCCGATATTGCGCAGCACCGCCTCGCGGATCGACTCGCGGCTGCCGATCTCCAGCAGCGGCCCGAAGCTGACCCGGGCGCCGTCGAGCAGCTCTTCGGTCAGGCGCCGGGTGGTGGAGCCCGGCTCGCGCATCAGCAGGGTATGCCCGACCAGGGCGTTCAAGGGCACGTGATCGAGGGCCGCCAACGGATGATTGCGGTGCACCGCCAGCACCAGCGGGTCGCTGCCGAGCACCCGGCGGATCAAGCGCGAATCTTCCAGTAACTGCGACGACGCGGCGATGTCGACCCGGTACTCCTCCAGCGATTCCAGGACCTGCTGCGAGTTGCCGATTTCCACCGACACTTCCACCTGGGGCAGGCGCTCGCGGAAGGTCTTCACCAGATCGAGGATGTAATACGGCGCCGTGGCGGCAATCCGCAGGGTGCCTTGCAGCTGGCCGCTATTGCGCAGGAAAAACTCGATATCGGCTTCCTGCTGCAACAGCGCCTTGACCATCGGCAACAGCCGGGCACCCTCTTCGCTGACGCTGAGGCGGCGGCCGCCGCGATAGAACAGCTCGACCGCATACTGGCTTTCCAGATGACGGATCTGGGTGGTCACCGTGGGCTGGCTCAGGCCGAGCTTTTTCGCCGCCAGGGTGATGCTGCCCAGGCGGGCCACCAGGTAAAACGCCTTCAGCTCGGCACTCAGCACTGCGTCCTCTCATCGTCTATTTGCGCAACAGGCGCAAACCGTTGAAGACCACCAACAGGCTGACGCCCATGTCGGCGAACACGGCCATCCACATGGTGGCCAACCCGAAGAAGGTTACCCCAAGAAAGATCGCCTTGATGACCAGGGCCAGGGCGATATTTTGTACGAGGATGTTCGAGGTCTGCCGGGACAGCCGGACAAAGGTCGGAATCTTGCGCAGATCGTCGTCCATCAGGGCGACATCGGCGGTCTCGATGGCGGTGTCGGTGCCTGCCGCGGCCATGGCGAAACCGATCTCCGCGCGGGCCAGGGCCGGGGCGTCATTGATGCCGTCGCCGACCATGCCGACCCGGTGCCCTTGGGCGTACAGGTCTTCGATGGCTTGCAGTTTATCGGTGGGCAGCAGGTCGCCGCGGGCCTGATCGATGCCCACCTGGGCGGCGATGGCTTCGGCGGTGTGCGGGTTGTCGCCAGTCAGCATAAGGGTCTTGATGCCCAGTTCGTGCAACTGCTGGATCGCTTCGCGGCTGGACTCCTTGACCGTGTCCGCCACGGCGAACAGGGCCAGGGGGCCGGCGCTGTCGAGCAAAAGCACCACAGTCTTGCCCTGTTTCTCCAGGGCGAACAGCTGCTCTTCCAGCTCCGGCGAGCACAGCCCCAGCTCCTCCACCAGGCGGTGATTGCCCAGGTGGTAGAGCTGGCCGTTGATTTCGCCACGCACACCGCGGCCGGCCAGGGCTTCGAAGTTATCCACAAGGTGCAGGCTCAGTTGTTTATCCACAGCCGCATTGGCGATGGCCAAAGACACCGGGTGGTCGGAACGGGACGCCAGGCTGGCGGCGATGGCCGGGGCGCTATTGTCCGCCAGCGGGTCGAGGGACAGGAAATCGGTCTGCACCGGCTTGCCGTGGGTGATGGTGCCGGTCTTGTCCAGCGCCAGGTAGTCGAGCTTGTAACCGCCCTCCAGGTAGACCCCGCCCTTGATCAGGATGCCTTTGCGCGCCGCCGCGGCCAGGCCGCTGACGATGGTCACCGGGGTGGAAATCACCAGCGCGCACGGGCACGCCACCACCAACAGCACCAGGGCGCGGTAGATCCAGTCGAACCAGGCGGCGCCCATGAACAGCGGTGGAATCACCGCCACGGCCAGGGCAAAGGCAAACACCGCGGGGGTGTAGAGTTTCGAGAAGCTGTCGACGAAGCGCTGGGTCGGCGCGCGCGCGCCCTGGGCTTGTTCCACGGCATGGATGATCCGCGCCAGGGTCGAGTTGTTGGCCGCCGCGGTCACCTTGTATTCCAGCGAGCCGGCCTGGTTGATGGTGCCGGCGAAGACCTTGTCGCCCAGGGTCTTTTCCACCGGCAGGCTTTCGCCGGTGATCGGTGCCTGGTCGATGGTCGAGCTGCCGGCCACCACCTCGCCGTCGAGGCCGATGCGTTCACCCGGACGTACCCGTACCAACGCGCCCAGCTCGATGCTTTTCGCTTCCCGTTCGACCCAACTGCCGTCCGCCTCCTGCACCGTGACCCGTTCCGGGGTCATCTGCATCAGGCCACTGATGGCATTGCGCGCGCGGTCCAGGGACCGGGCCTCGATCAACTCGGCCACGGTGAACAGGAACATCACCATCGCCGCTTCCGGCCATTGGCCGATCAGCACGGCGCCGGTCACGGCGATGCTCATCAAGGCATTGATGTTGAGGTTGCGGTTCTTCAGGGCGATCCAGCCCTTCTTGTAAGTGCCGAGGCCACCACTGAGGATCGATACCAGGGCGATCACCGCCACCACCCAGGTCGGCGCGGCGCTGGTGAAGTGGATCACCTCCGCGGCCAGCGCGCCGACACCGGACAGCGCCAGCGGCCACCAGTGCTTTTTCACCGGCGCCGCGACCGGGGCATCGGACTCGCCGCCCAGGCCGATGGGCTCGGCCTCCATGCCCAGGGACTTGATGGCGGCGATGATCGGGGCGACGTCCTGCAGGTCATGGGTCACGCCCAGCACCCGGTTGATCAGGTTGAACTCCAGTTGCTGCACGCCCGCCAGCTTGCCCAGCTTGTTCTGGATCAGCGTCTGCTCGGTCGGGCAGTCCATGGCCTCGATGCGAAAACTGCTCAGGCGCGCATTGGCGCTCGACGCCGCGCTGAGCACAACCCGCGACGGCGCGGCGGCCGACGAACAGCAGGAATCGCCATGACTGGCAGCCTGGGGCTCGCTCAACTGGACCAGCGACGGCGACGAGCAGCAGGAAGCGCCGTGGCCAGCATGGTCGTGTTTTTTCAGCGGATGCAGTTTTGCGCCATGGCCATGATCATGATCATGATCATGATCGTGGCCAGCATGCTTGGAGTCAGCGCCGGGCTTGCCGTGGGTGTGCAGGGAATCGCTCATAAGGTCGCGTCCGAAAAGGTGCCTGTTGCCAAGTGAACACCCTGTAGCCACTATAGGGTCAAGCACCCTTTCGGAGATTGTCGCGATGAAAATTGGCGAGCTGGCGAAACTGACCGACTGTCAGGTCGAAACCATCCGTTACTACGAGCGCGAAGGCCTGCTGCCGGAGCCGGCCCGCAGCGAGGGCAATTACCGTCTGTATACCCAGGCCCACACCGAACGCCTGACCTTCATCCGCAACTGCCGCAGCCTGGACATGACCCTCGAGGAAATCCGCAGCCTGCTGAACCTGCGCGACAGCCCCCAGGACCAGTGCCAGAACGTGAATGCGCTGATCGACGAACACATCCACCACGTCAAGGCGCGGATCGACGGGCTGCTGGCCTTGCAGACACAGTTGCTCGACCTGCGCCAACGCTGCAGCGAAGGGCCGGACCTGGATCAGTGCGGGATTTTGCAGCGCCTGGAAGTCAGCGGCTCGGTGGCCCCCAGCGAAGCCGAGGACTCTCATGTGGGCCGTAGCCACGGGCATTGAAACCATCACCCCCCTACAGAGAGGCAGATGCCCCGTATCGACCACGTGTAGGCGTGGTCTCCGGGATTGCTAGAAGGCCCTGCGGGCCTTATCGCAGCCTGCGGCAGCGGCTACAGAAGCCGCCGCCGGGTGTATCGATCAGACCGCCATCGGCGCGGTCATCGGCGCGTGGTGCTCGTAGCCTTCCAGCGAGAAGTCGCTCGGTTCGACCTTTTCCAGCCACTCCGGCTGGTACACACCGGTCTTGGCGAACTCCGGTACACGTTCGGAAATCACCAGCTTCGGCATCGGGAACGGCTCGCGCTTGAGCTGTTCGTTGAGCATGTCCAGGTGGTTTTCGTAGACGTGGGCGTCGCCGATGAAATAGGTGAACCAGCGCGGGGTGTAGCCGGTCAGGCGACCGATCAGGCTCAGCAGCGCCGCGCCTTCGGTGAGGTTGAACGGTGTGCCCAGGCCCAGGTCGTTGGAGCGGATGTAGAGGGTCAGGGAAATTTCCCGGGTCTCGACATTCGGGTGGAACTGGTACAGCAGGTGGCACGGCGGCAGGGCCATTTCATCCAGCTGGGCGCAGTTCCAACCGTGGAACAGGATACGACGGCTGCCCGGGTCCTTGATGATGGTGTCCACGCACTGGCGCACTTGGTCGATGGCCTTGTACAGCACCACATAGGCCTGGCCGTTTTCCTCGCCTTCGGCGATCTGCCGGTAGCCCTGGGCCAGGGTCTGCTCGATGGCGGCCGGGTTGCTCAGGGGGATCTGCTTGTACGCCGGCCACTTGCGCCATTGCACGCCGTAGATTTCACCCAGGTCGTCCTCGCCCTGGCGGAAGGGGTTGGCCAGCCACTGGGCGTTTTCGTTGGCGTTCTGGTCCCAGACCTTGCAGCCCAGGGCACGGAATTCGGCGGCGTTGTTCACCCCACGGAGGAAACCGCACATCTCGCCGATGGCCGACTTGAAGGCCATCTTGCGGGTGGTGATCGCCGGGAAACCGTCTTTCAGGTCGTAACGCAGCATCGCGCCGGGGAAGCTGATGGTGTTCACGCCCGTGCGGTTGGCCTGTTTGGTGCCATTCTTGATGACGTGGGCGACCAGATCGAGATATTGCTTCATGTATTACCTGTGTCCTTGAAGGCAGGGCTCGCGCCCTGCGATCCGAATTAGAGCGCGGCGTCTTTCGCCGCCGGTGCCGCTGGAGCGCGGTGATAGGCCAGCCAGATCAGGAACAGGCCGCCAATGATCATCGGCAGGCACAGCACCTGGCCCATGGTCAGCCAGTTCCACGCCAGATAGCCCAGCTGCGCATCCGGGACCCGGACGAACTCGACGATAAAACGGAAAATACCGTAAAACAGGGCGAACATCCCGGAAACCGCCATGGTTGGACGGGGCTTGCGCGAGAACAGCCAGAGGATGAGGAACAGTGCCACGCCTTCCAGGGCGAACTGATACAGCTGCGAAGGGTGGCGCGGCAGCTGGGCCGGGTCGCTGAACGGCGGGAAGATCATCGCCCACGGCAGGTCGGTCGGCTTGCCCCACAGCTCGGCGTTGATGAAGTTGCCGATGCGCCCGGCGCCCAGGCCGATCGGCACCATCGGCGCGACGAAGTCCATCAGCTGGAAGAACGACTTGCCGTTCTTCTTGCCGAACCACAAGGCCGCGAGCATCACCCCGATGAAACCGCCGTGGAACGACATGCCACCTTTCCAGACCTCGAAGATCAGCGTCGGGTTGGCCAGGTAGGCGCTCAGGTCATAGAACAGCACATAGCCCAGGCGCCCGCCGACAATGACCCCCATCGACATCCAGAACACCATGTCGGAGAGCTTCTCCTTGGTCCAGGTTGGGTCGAAGCGGTTCAACCGGCGCGACGCCAGCAGCCAGGCGCCACCGATGCCGATCAGGTACATCAGGCCGTACCAGTGAATTTTCAGCGGGCCGATGGCCAGGGCCACCGGGTCGATCTGCGGGTAAGGCAGCATTGCGACTCCTCGTTAGAGTGAAACTCGATTGCGCCGCGACCATGTCACGCGCGGATTAAGCCAGGATTGCGGAACCTGTCAGAGCAGGAACGTCAGCCCGACCACAAACAGCAGGCCGGCGAACAAGCGCTTCAACAGGCGCGCCGACAGCCGATGGGCCAGGCGTGCGCCGAACCGGGCAAAGACCATGCTGGTCAGGGCGATGCCCAGCAGCGCCGGCAAATACACAAAACCCAGACTATGAGCCGGCAGCAACGGATCATGCCAGCCCAGAATCATGAAACTTATTGCACTGGCCACGGCAATCGGCAAACCACAGGCCGAGGACGTGGCCACCGCCTGCTGCATCGGCACGCTGCGCCAGGTCAGGAACGGCACGGTCAGCGAGCCGCCGCCGATGCCGAAAATCGCCGAGGCCCAGCCGATCACACTGCCGGCCAGGGTCAGCCCGAGCTTGCCGGGAACGTCGCGGCTGGCCTTGGGCCGCAGGTCCAGGGTCATCTGCAGGGCCACCACCAGGGCGAAGACGCCGATGATTTTCTGCAGGTTCGGCCCGGAGATCGCTTCGGCCGTCAGCGCCCCGACTCCGGCGCCGAGCAGGATGCCCAGGGTCATCCAGGCAAAGATCGGCCAGCGCACCGCGCCCCTGCGCTGGTGTTCGCGAACCGCGTTGACCGAGGTAAAAATGATGGTCGCCAGCGACGTGCCAACGGCCAGGTGGGTCAGGATCGACGGATCGAAACCTTGCAGGGTGAAGCTGAACACCAGCACGGGAACGATGATGATGCCGCCACCTACGCCAAACAGACCGGCCAATATGCCCGCGCAGGCCCCCAGCAGCAGATAGAGCAGAAATTCCATGGAGGCATCCCGAAAAGAGAGCGGCATGGTAACGGATGCACGGCCCTTGGCTCCACTGGATGGCGATGGATACCCAGTCGTTCTGTGCGTAAAGTGAGCAAAAAACACAAAAGGGACAACCTGATGTGCTTGATCGTATTCGCCTGGCGGCCGGGCCACGCCCTGCCCCTGATCGTCGCGGCCAACCGTGACGAGTTCTACGCCCGCCCCAGCCTGCCGTTGGCGCAATGGCCCGAAGCCCCCGATATCTACGCCGGACGCGACCTGGAAGCGGGCGGCACCTGGCTCGGCCTGGGCGCCGACGGACGCTTCGCCGCCCTGACCAATATCCGCAATCCCCATCAGCCCCCCGCGCGCCGCTCCAGAGGCGAACTGGTAGCGCGTTTTCTCAGCAGCAAGATGTCGATAGACGACTATTTCAGCGACGTTGTCGGCCGATCACTGGAATATGCCGGCTTCAACCTGCTGGTGGGCACCCCCGATCAGCTCTGGCACTACAACGCCCAGGCCCGTGAGCCGCAGCAACTGGGCAGTGGCGTGTACGGCCTGTCGAACGCCGGGCTCGATACGCCCTGGCCCAAGCTGCTCAAGGCCAAGACAGCATTACAGGAAGTACTGCACGACCCGCAGCCCCAGGCTCTGCTCGCCCTGCTCAGCGATGCGCAGACCGCGCCGTTTGCCGACCTTCCCGATACCGGGGTCGGCCTGGCCACCGAGAGCCTGCTGTCGAGCGTGTTTATCGCCAGCCCCAGCTACGGCACGCGGGCCAGCACAGCGCTGATCGTTCGGGCCGATGGTTCCAGGCACATAGTCGAGCGCAGCTTCGGGCCCTATGGCGGGCATCTGGGGGAAGTGGAGCTGAGGGTTTAGCGGACGCTATCGCGAACAAGCCCGCTCCTGCTGCTGTAGGAGCGGGCTTGTTTGCAATGGAAACAACGGAAATTAAAGGGTCTTGGCCGACGCCGGATTGATCATCCGCGCCAAGCCCAGGTTCTTCAGCGCCAGTTGCAGCGAGCTGTGGATAACTTGCGGGTTGTCGATGGTCATCAGCTCGGCCAGCAGTTCCCTGGCCTTGCTGAGATTGATCTGACGCAGCATCCACTTCACTTTCGGCAGGTTGGTGGCGTTCATCGACAGGCTGTCGAAGCCCATCGCCATCAGCAGCACCGCCGCCGCCGGATCGCCGGCCATCTCGCCGCAGATACTCACCGGCTTGCCTTCGGCATGGGCGTCGCGCACCACAGTCTGCAAGGCTTGCAGCACCGCCGGATGCAGGTAGTCGTAGAGGTCCGCCACCCGTGGGTTGTTACGGTCCACGGCCAGCAGGTACTGGGTCAGGTCGTTGGAGCCGACCGACAGGAAGTCCACCTGGCGCGCCAGTTCCTTGGTCTGGTACACCGCGGCCGGGATCTCGATCATCACCCCGATCGGCGGCATCGGCACGTCGGTGCCTTCGTCGCGCACTTCGCCCCAGGCGCGGTGGATCAGGTGCAACGCTTCTTCCAGCTCATGGGTGCCGGAAATCATCGGCAGGAGGATGCGCAGGTTGTTCAGGCCTTCGCTGGCCTTGAGCATGGCGCGGGTCTGGACGAGGAAAATCTCGGGATGGTCGAGGGTGACGCGAATGCCGCGCCAGCCGAGGAAGGGGTTGTCTTCCTTGATCGGGAAATACGACAGTGACTTGTCGCCGCCAATGTCCAGGCTGCGCATCGTCACCGGTTGCGGGTGGAAGGCCGCGAGTTGCTCGCGATAGATCGCCAGCTGCTCCTTTTCGCTCGGGAAGCGTTGGTTGATCATGAACGGCACTTCGGTGCGGTACAGGCCCACGCCTTCGGCGCCACGCTTCTGCGCCCGCGCCACGTCCGCCAGCAGGCCGGTGTTGACCCACAGCGGCATGCGGTGGCCGTCCAGGGTCACGCATGGCAGGTCGCGCAGAGCATCCAGGCCCTGGGCCAGTTGCCGTTCTTCCTCGACCACATCGGCGAACTGCTTGCGCAGCACGTCGCTGGGGTTGGTGTAGACCTCGCCGTGGTAGCCGTCGACGATCATCTGGATGCCGTCGACTTTCGAGTACGGCAGGTCGACCAGGCCCATCACCGTCGGAATGCCCATGGCCCGGGCCAGGATCGCCACGTGGGAGTTGCCCGAACCCAATACCGAGACCAGGCCGACCAGCTTGCCTTCGGGCACCTCGCCGAGCATGGCCGGCGTCAGTTCTTCGCTGACCAGGATGGTGTTGTCGGGGTAGACCAGGGTCTGCTGGCGCTCTTCCTGCAGGTAGGCCAGCAGGCGCCGGCCCAGGTCCTTGACGTCCGATGCCCGCTCGCGCAGGTAGGCATCGTCCATCAGCTCGAAACGGTTGACGTGATCGGTGACCACCTGGCGCAACGCACCCTGGGCCCATTGGCCGGTCTTGATCACGGTGGTCACTTCGCTGCCCAGAGAGGCATCGTCGAGCATCATCAGGTAGACGTCGAACAGCGCCCGTTCTTCGGGACGCAGCTGGGTGGCGAGTTTTTCCGAGAGGGTGCGCATGTCGGCGCGCACGCCTTCGATGGCGGTCTTGAACAACGCCAGCTCGGCGTCGATGTCGGTAATGCTCTTGTCAGGCACCACGTCCAGGTCGGCCGGCGGCAGCATGACCACCGCGGTACCGACCGCCGCGCCAGGCGAGCCGGGCACGCCGACGAACTTGGCTTCCTGGATGCCCTTGCCCTGGCGGCCCAGGCCACGGATCGAACCGGTGGCTTCGGCGTGGGCGATAACCCCCGCCAGCTGCGCGCTCATGGTCACCAGGAAGGCTTCTTCGCCCTCGTCGAACTGACGACGCTCCTTTTGCTGGATGACCAGGACGCCGACGACCCGGCGGTGGTGAATGATCGGCGCACCGAGGAAGGAGGCATAACGCTCCTCGCCGGTCTCGGCGAAGTAGCGATAACGCGGGTGATCGGCGGCGTTTTCGAGGTTCAGCGGTTCTTCGCGCGTACCGACCAGGCCGACCAGACCTTCGTTGGGTGCCATGCTGACCTTGCCGATCGAGCGCTTGTTCAAGCCCTCGGTGGCCATCAGGACAAAACGGTTGGTCTCCGGATCCAGCAGATAGACCGAGCAGACCTGGCTGCCCATGGCCTCTTTGACGCGCAACACAATAATCCCCAACGCCGCCTTGAGATCCTTGGCGGAGTTAACTTCCTGGACGATCTTGCGCAGCGTATTGAGCATGGCTCGGGGTCGAACTCCGTCGTCAGTCGCGCGCTAGAAGGCGCGGGGCAAGCTCTTTGAGAGCGCGGCGGTAAACCTCGCGCTTGAATGTCACCACCTGGCCCAACGGATACCAATAACTGACCCAGCGCCAGCCATCGAACTCCGGTTTACCGGTCAAATCCATCCGCACCCGCTGCTCGTTGGAGATCAGGCGCAGGAGAAACCATTTCTGTTTCTGGCCGATGCACAGCGGTTGGCTGTGGGTACGGACCAGGCGTTGCGGCAAACGATAGCGCAACCAGCCCCGGGTGCAGGCGAGAATTTGCACATCTTCGCGTTCCAGGCCTACTTCTTCGTTCAACTCGCGGTACAAAGCGTCTTCCGGCGTCTCTTCGGGGTTGATCCCCCCTTGCGGAAACTGCCAGGCATCTTGATTGATACGGCGAGCCCATAGCACCTGGCCGGCATCATTCGTCAGAATGATCCCGACATTGGGGCGGAAACCATCGGGGTCGATCACGGCAACAACCTCGCAAACGCATGTCGCCGCATTGTTCCACAAAGGTTGTGAAAGCAGCAACGAGGCTTCCTACCTTATGTGCACTCTTGTGAAAAGACCGTATTCTGATCGCCTTTTTTCAGACTTATCAGCGAGTAACCGTGATGCGCCTGGCTTTATTCGACTTGGACAACACCCTTCTGGGCGGCGACAGTGACCACGCCTGGGGCGATTACCTGTGCGAACGAGGCTTCCTCGACGCCGTCACCTACAAGGCCCGCAACGACGAGTTCTACCAGGACTACCTGGCCGGCAAGCTCGACAATGCCGCCTACCTGAACTTCTGCCTGGAGGTTCTCGGCCGCACCGAGATGGACGTGCTCGACCAATGGCATCGCGACTACATGCGCGACTGCATCGAGCCGCTGCTGCTGCCCAAGGCCGCGCAACTACTGGCCAAGCACAAGGCCGCCGGCGACAAGCTGGTGATCATCACCGCCACCAACCGCTTCGTCACCGCGCCGATCGCCGAACGCCTGGGCGTGGAAACCCTGATCGCCACCGAGTGCGAGATGCAGGATGGCCGCTACACCGGTCGCAGCACCGACGTCCCGTGCTTTCGCGAAGGCAAGGTCACCCGCCTGACGCGCTGGCTCGAGGAAACCGGCCACAGCCTGGAAGACAGCTACTTCTATAGCGATTCGATGAATGACTTGCCGTTGCTGGATCTGGTGGCGAACCCGATCGCCGTGGACCCGGACCCGAACCTGCGGGCCCTGGCCCTGCAGCGTGGCTGGCCGGTGATCAGCCTGCGCGACTGAGAAAGCTAGCGCGAGCTGGCCCCTATAGGAGCAAGCTCGCGATCAGGCCGTCAAACCGGCTTGGCGCCCATCAACCCGGCAATGGCGAAGAAACACACGAAGCTGAACACCGCCAGCGCCAGGGTGAACTTCGGACTCCCCACACCCGAAGCGATCCGCAGCCGATTGAGCCGCGCCAGCAGCCAGAAACAGCTCAGGGCACCCACGGTGTAGATCAGGCTGGAGGCCAGGATCCAGGTCTGCCCCAGCGACCAGCCCAGCAGATGCACCAGCCACCAGCCGCTGAACGGCAGGCTGGCCAGGCAGATCACCAGTAACAGCCAGACGAACACCAGCGGCCGGCGCAACAGCCGGCTGTAGATGCTTGCGTCACCCTTGCTACGAGCGCGCCAGACCCAGATCGCCAGCCCCAGCGCGCTGCCCAGCAGCAACACGGTGGCCAGGATATGGACGGTTTTGAGGACGGTCAGCGTTTCCATGTCATTAACTCCTTGAGGCCTTGCCCACCAGCGTAGCCGTTCAGCCGAGGAACAGCTGATACGCAGGGTTATCACTCTCGTCCCAGTACGGGTAACCGATCTGCGCCAGCGCCGCCGGTACCAGGTGGCGTTCGCTCGCCGGTACTTGCAGGCCGGCGACCACCCGGCCATCGGCCGCGCCATGGTTGCGGTAGTGGAACATCGAGATGTTCCAGCGCCCGCCGAGCTTGTTGAGGAAGTTGAACAGCGCGCCCGGGCGTTCCGGGAACTCGAAGCGGAACACCACTTCATCGCTGACCCGCGCGGCATGGCCACCGACCATGTGACGGATATGCAGCTTGGCCAGTTCGTTGTCGGTCAGGTCGGTCACCGGGAAGCCCTGTTCGGACAGGCTGGCGATCAGCGCGCTGCGTGGATCGTTTTCCGGGTGAGTCTGCACGCCCACGAAGATGTGCGCTTCGCTGCCGGTGTTGTAGCGGTAATTGAATTCGGTGATCTGGCGCTTGCCGATGGCTTCGCAGAAGGCCTTGAAGCTGCCCGGCTTCTCCGGGATCGTCACGGCGATGATGGCCTCGCGGCCCTCGCCCAGCTCGGCGCGCTCGGCGACATGGCGCAGGCGGTCGAAGTTGACGTTGGCACCGGAGTCGATGGCCACCAGGGTCTGCCCGCTGACGCCACGCTGCTCGACGTATTTCTTGATCCCGGCCACGCCCAGGGCGCCAGCCGGCTCGGTGATGGAGCGGGTGTCATCGTAGATGTCCTTGATCGCCGCGCAGATCTCGTCGGTGCTGACGGTGATCACTTCATCCACGTAGTCCTTGCAGATGTCGAAGGTGTGCTGGCCGATCTGCGCCACCGCGACACCGTCGGCGAAGATGCCCACGGTCGGCAGTACCACGCGTTCGCCGGCGGCCATGGCCGCTTGCAGGCAGTTGGAGTCGTCCGGCTCGACGCCGATGATCTTGATTTCCGGCCGCAGGTATTTGACGTAGGCTGCGATTCCGGCAATCAGGCCGCCACCGCCGACCGGCACGAAGATCGCGTCCAGGCGCCCTGGATGCTGGCGTAAAATTTCCATCGCCACGGTGCCCTGCCCGGCAATGGTGTGTGGATCGTCGTACGGGTGGATATAGACATAGCCTTTTTCGTCCACCAGCTTCAGCGAGTAGGCCAGGGCTTCCGGGAAAGTATCGCCGTGCAGCACCACTTTGCCGCCGCGCGAACGCACGCCTTCGACCTTGATCTCCGGGGTGGTCTTGGGCATCACGATGGTCGCCTTCACCCCCAGCACCTTGGCAGCCAGGGCCAGACCCTGGGCATGGTTGCCGGCCGAGGCGGTGACCACGCCACGGGCGCGCTCGGCATCGCTGAGCTGGGTCAGCTTGTTGTAGGCGCCGCGAATCTTGAACGAGAACACCGGCTGCAAGTCTTCGCGCTTGAGCCAGATCTGATTGCCCAGCCGCTCGGAGAGCTGGCGGGCAGTCTGCAACGGGGTTTCTACGGCAACGTCGTAAACGCGCGAGGTGAGGATCTTTTTGACGTACTGTTCGAGCATCGGAAAGCATCACTGAGCGGGTTGGGCAGGGCCAGCGAGTCTAACCCAGCGTTTACCCGGGCGACCACACGAATCCAGAGGTTTTAAAAGCCTCGTAGCCGCTGTCGGAGGCTGCGATAGGTCTGCAGGTCCTCCGGCCACTCGCGTCTGTCACGACCTGACGATCGATCGAAGCCTTCGGCAGCGGCTACCAAAAGCGGTTCGCCAAACGGGCAATGACCTGCTCAGGACACCGGCCTATAATGCCGGCCTTTCCGTTCCCCCTTGCCCGCTTCCGGAGCCCGCATGACCCAGGATCAACTCAAACAGGCCGTGGCCCAGGCTGCCGTCGACCTCATCCTCCCGAAACTCGGTGACAAGAGCATCGTCGGGGTCGGCACCGGCTCTACCGCCAACTGCTTCATCGACGCCCTGGCCCAGCACAAGGCCGCCTTCGACGGCGCGGTCGCCAGCTCCGAAGCCACCGCGGCGCGCCTCAAGGGCCACGGCATCCCGGTGTACGAACTGAACACCGTCAGCGACCTGGAGTTCTACATCGACGGCGCCGACGAAAGCGACGAACACCTGAACCTGATCAAGGGCGGCGGCGCGGCCCTGACCCGCGAGAAAATCGTCGCGGCGGTAGCCAAGACCTTTATCTGCATCGCCGACGCCAGCAAGCTGGTGCCGGTGCTGGGCGCCTTCCCGCTGCCGGTGGAAGTGATCCCCATGGCCCGCAGCCACGTGGCCCGCGAGCTGGTGAAGCTCGGTGGCGACCCGGTCTACCGCGAAGGCGTGATCACCGACAACGGCAACATCATCCTCGATGTGCACAACATGCAGATCACCAATCCGGTGGAGCTGGAAACGCAGATCAACGCGATTGTCGGCGTGGTCACCAACGGCCTGTTCGCCGCCCGCCCGGCCGACGTGCTGCTGCTGGGCACCCGCGACGGCGTGAAGACCCTCACCGCCTGATGCCGCCGATTTCGCCCCTGCCGCAATGGCGGGGGCGAAAGCTCTCCCATCCAGCCCCGCCCTGCCCTCCCGCACCAACCTCGCCACTACTGCTACTTTTCGCTGCATTTAGCCGCAGAAATATCCGGATTCGCGCACCAGGTCTCAGTGCGACCCACGACTTCCGGTATCAAATCCGTTACAAATTAGCGCCAGGCGACATTCGGTTTAAGCAATGCGCCAATACAAGGTCGCCCAAGGAATGAGGCGCGCATTGTGCAACTGCCCCCGTTTTTTCATCCCTCAAGGAAGATCACCGTGCTCAAGCCCCTCACGCTTGCCGTCAGTCTCGCCAGCGTTCTGCTGTCCACCCAGGCCTTCGCCTATGAATACGGCGAACACGCCGCCGCCACCCTCGACAAACTGATCAACGACTACCCCGGCCGCTACCGTGGCACCGCCAACTTCGCCGGTGCCGCCGACTGGATGCAGAGCCAGATGGGCAGCGCCTACGGCATCAGCCGCCAGGACTTTTCCTGGACCGCCGGCGGCAACAGCCGCAGCTCGCAAAACGTGGTGGCCTACGCCGCCGGGACCAAGCCGCAATACGTGGTGGTCGGCGCGCACTTCGATACCTATTTCGGCCGCCCGACCCTGCAAGGCCTGGACGACAACGGCTCCGGCGCCAGTGTGCTGACCGAGATCGCCCGTAACCTCGGCGGGCTGCAGCTGGAAAACGGCTTGCAGGTGGTCGGCTTCGGCGCCGAGGAGGAAGGCCTGCGCGGCTCCAGGGCGTTCGTCGATTCCCTCAGCGCCAGCCAGCGCGCCAACATGCTGGCCATGATCAACCTCGACAGCCTGATCACCGGCGACATGATGTATGCCCACGCCGGACAGAACAGCAGCGCCAACCCGGCCCTGGCCTCGTTGCGCGAACATACCCTGCAGATCGCCAGGGAACTGCAGATCAATCTGTTCACCAACCCCGGACTCGACCCGGCATACCCCGCGGGCACCGGTTGCTGCAGCGACGGCGAAGCCTTCGAAGGGCTGAACATCCCGATTCTCTATATCGAGGCCACCAACTGGGAAATCGGCGACCTGGACGGCTACACCCAGACCACCAACCCGGCCATCCCCGGCGGCTCCACCTGGCACGATCCCGCCGAGGACAATAAGGCGGTGCTGACCAACGCCTTCGGCCAGGAACGCATCGACCAGCGCCTGCGCGATTACTCGCGCCTGCTCAGCCGCCTGGTCCTGGAGCTGACCAACGCCGACCTGCTGGCCTCCACCGCCTCCGGCGGCGCTGTGGCGCGCAACCAGCAGGATCATCTGCAACGCCAGCATCAGGCCATGCTCCGGCTGCACGACCGGCGCTGGCTGACCTTGCAGGCGATGGGCCGGGAAGTCGGCAGTTTCGATGGCGAGATCGGCATCGACGGCGAATACAGCCCCGACAGCGGTTTCGACAGCGCGCCCAATCCCGAGGCGCGTCGGCTGGGGGTGCATGCCTTGGGCGACTACCAGCTCAATTCGAGCCTGAATGTCGGCGCCAGCCTCAGCTACCAGAACGGTCGCGACAAACTCGAGCACCGCGGCAAGCTCGACAGCGATACCTGGCAGGCGGCGGTCTACGCCTTGCTCAATGATGGCGGCCCGCAATGGCTGGCCGGCGACCTGAGCGTCGGTCGCACCCGCTTCGAATCCAAGCGCAACCTGGTGATCCAGGCCAACGGCGGCCCGGTGCTGTTGAACCAGAAACTGACGGGCGATACCGACGCCCTGACCCTGGGCGCCCGCGTGCTCGGCGGTTACGACCTGGACTTCGGCGCGATCAAGAGCGGCCCCTTCGCCGGCCTGGATTACACCCACTACCGCATCGACCGCTTCCACGAGAAGCAGGACCTGCGCACGGCGCTGAGTTATGAGGAGCAGTCATTCGATTCGCTGGAAGCCAGCCTCGGCTGGCGTGTTCGCGGCGCCGTGGCCCTGCCTTACGGCATGAGCCTGCTGCCCTATGGCGACCTGGCCTGGGTCAAGGAGTTGGCGGATGGCCGCCTGGACGACCTGGACCTGACCAGCCGCGCCGATGGTCAAGTGCGCGTGGCTCGCCTGGGCGGCGTGGACAAGAGCTTCGGCCGCGCCCAGCTCGGCAGCCAGCTGGCGATCACCCCGCAGCTGGGGCTGTACGCCGAGGTCAACGGCCGGATCGGCCACGCCGAAGGCAGCCAGACCGGCTACTCCCTCGGCGTGCAGTGGCAGTTTTGAACGCGCTTTGGTAGCCGCTGGCGAGCCTGCGAGGCCGCACACGAGGTGGGCGGCATTGCGCGACGCAGTCCTCGCTGATCCGGGGTAGGCGGACGGTCTGGGAGGCTGGGGTTGTCTGGTTTGCGGCCGCTGCGCGCCCGGGCGCAGCCTCGCGGGCTCGGCAGCGGCTACAGAGCTACAGGGTTACGGGGCGGGCTTCTTGAAGACGTAGAACAGGTTCGGCTCACTGACCAGGTACAGGGTACCGTCGTCGTCCATGGCAATGCCTTCGGCCTGCGGCACCGTGGCCTGCAAGCCTTGCCGGCCCTTGCGCAGCGACATGGTGCTCAGGGGCCGACCATCCACGTCCAGTTCCAGCACCAGCCACGACTCATCCGACAGCGCCAGCAGATGCCCGGTGCGCTCGTCGTATTGCAGGCTGGACAGGTCACGCACGAACAACCCGGCATCGCGCTTGGGGTTGTTGACCACATGCACCGCGTAGGACTTCTCCGGGTCGTAATGCGGGAACCCCTTGACCTCGTAGATCAGCATCGGGTCACGTTCCTTGGCGACGAACAGGCGCTTGCCCACCGAATCGTAGGCCAGGCCCTCGAAGCCCTTGTTGCCGCTCATGTGCACACCCAGGGTCATCTGCTCGGCGTCCGCCGCGTCGAGGAACACCGTGTCCTCCTCCAGATGGATCTTGATCAGCCGCTGCTGGCGCTCGTCGGTGATCACATAGGTGTCGGCGCTGATGAACTCGACCGCTTCCGGGTCGCCAAACCCGGTCAGGGCGATACGCCGCAGGATGCGCCCGTCGAGCGACAGCTCGATCAGCTCGGCATTCTTGTTGGTCACGGTGAACAGGCTTTTGCGCACCGGGTCGTAGGTCAGCGCCGAGACGTCATCCAGGCCTTCGATCTTTTGTGCTTCGAGAGTCACCCGATAGCCATCCAGGCCAATGGCATCGGTGTTGGCCGGCTGCGACATGACCCGCCAGTTGAACCACAGGCGCTCGAAGTAGCGGTGGTGCTGCCCGGCAATGCCCAGCAGCACCAGCACGATAAAACACAGGAGGAGGAACAGCGGTTTGGGATAGGCGAGTCGACGCATGCTGGCAAGCTCAAATACAAATCAGGCGGATGAAATATCACAGCCGGATGAATTTAAACTTAATCGCAGCGGGCGTATGCCTGATTATGGCCTTTTGCCGCCAGAAACCTCTGAATCAGTGCTTCTCAAAGCGATAGAACAGATTGGGTTCGCTGACCATGTACAGGTTGCCCTGCTCATCCATGGCCACGCCCTCGGCCCGCGGAATGGTGTCTTTGAGGCCATTGAAACCGCCCAGCAAGGTCATGAAGCTGACTTGCTCGCCGGTTTCGTCCAGCTCCAGCAACATGTGCGAATCGGCGGACAGCACCAGGGTATGACCGGTGCGAGGGTCGATGCTCAGGGCGGACAGGTTGCGCAGGTCCAGCTCATCGCTTTCCAGTTTCTGCTTGTCACCCTTGAGGGTCTGGCTGCCGTCGCTGTTCCAGGTAAACAGCGCCGGCGGACGCTCCTCGCCCAGCAGCAACTGCTGCTTGCGCGCATCCCAGGCCACGGCTTCGAATGCCTTGTTCTGGTCCTGCGAAGGCCCCAGGTCGTATTTCGGGAAATCGGAAATATTCAGCTCGCGGGTATTGGCATCCACCTTGACGATGGTCAGCAGGTGATCGCGCTCGTCGACAATCCCCAGCAGGCCGTTCCCCATGACCGTCACCCCTTCCGGGTTGCTCCAGCCCACCAGCGGCATCTTGCGCAGCACATCGCCCTGCAGGTTCAGCTCGACCAGGAATGGGTTCTTGCCCATCACCGCAAACAGGGTCTTGGTCTGCGGGTTGTAGGCCAGGTCGGAGGCCTCGTCCTTCTCCATGCCCGGCAGTACCTTGGCGTCGATGACCGCGCGGTAATCCGGCAGCCAGACACTTTCCTGACGCTCGGCCGGGGTTTCGAAACGCTCCAGCACCCACAGCAGGCCACGGTCGTCCCAGTGCATGGCGATCGCGACGCCATACATCACCACGCCTGACAGCAGCAGCCAGGAATACCAGCGCATGGCGAACAATCCGCGGCGGCGAACAGTTTGAAGCTCGGGGGTGTGAGGCACGGACATGGGACGCGTTCCAGAAAACCAGCTATGGGTAATAGCACATCGGGGCAGACTCAGACGTCTGTAATCGGAAAATTATCCAGAACGGATGTGAAAAAAACGGCAAAAGGTCGGAAATGCCCCAGCGCCGGTACTTTCGCTGAAGAGGTCCGCCCATTGCAGGCGGGCCTCGCGTCGAAAACCGCTGGATCAGCTAACGCGACTCTCGAAGCGGCTGACGCCCGGCAGCTCCAGCACCAACTCGTCGCCCACGTTCAGCGGACCGACGCCCACCGGCGTACCGGTCAGGATCACGTCGCCCGCCTGCAGGGAGAAGCAGCCGGCCATGTACTGGATCATCGGTACGATCGGGTTGAGCATGATGCTGCTATTGCCGTCCTGGCGGACCTCGCCGTTGATGGTCAGGCGAATATTGATGTCGGTCAGGTCCGGGAACGTACTGCCGACCACAAAGGGCGCCAGCACGCAGGCGCCGTCGAAGCACTTGGAGATTTCCCACGGCAGGCCCTTGGCCTTGAGCTCGGCCTGCTTGTCGCGCAGGGTCAGGTCCAGGGCCGGGGCGAAACCGGAGATGGCATCCAGCACTTCTTCGCGGCTGGGCTGGGTCGACAGTGGCTTGCCGATCAATACCGCGATTTCCGCCTCGTAATGCACGGAGCCACGCTCGGTGGGGATGGCAAAACCGCCTTCCAGCGGCACCACGCAACTGCCCGGCTTGATAAACAGCAGCGGCTCGCTCGGCACCGGATTGTCCAGTTCCTTGGCGTGCTCGGCATAGTTGCGCCCGATGCACACGATCTTGCCGACCGGGAAATGAATACGGGTACCGTCGACATACTGGTGCTGATAGCTCATTACCGACTCCTGCTCGTTTGGTTCATCAGGTACCGCTGCTTGAGTGACCCTGAGGTCAAACAGCGAAAATCTTGCCCGGGTTCATGATGCCGTTCGGGTCGAACACAGCCTTGACCGCCTTCATGTAGTCGATTTCCACCGGCGAACGGCTGTAGGTCAGGTAATCGCGCTTGGTCATGCCCACCCCGTGCTCGGCGGAAATCGAGCCGTTGTACTTCTCGACAGTCTCGAACACCCACTTGTTGACGGTGGCGCACTTTGCGAAGAACTCGTCTTTGCTCAGGTCGTCCGGCTTGAGGATGTTCAGGTGCAGGTTGCCGTCGCCGATGTGGCCATACCAGACCACTTCGAAGTCCGGGTAGTTTTTCGCGACAATCGCGTCAATATCCTTCAGGAAAGCCGGCACCTTCGACACCGTGACCGAAATGTCGTTCTTGTACGGGGTCCAATGCGAGATGGTCTCGGAGATGTACTCGCGCAATTTCCACAGGTTCTGCAGTTGCTGCTCGCTCTGGCTCATCACGCCGTCCAGCACCCAGCCCTGCTCCACGCAATGCTCGAAGGTGGCCAGGGCGTCGTTGGCCACGTCCTCGTTGCTGGCTTCGAACTCCAGCAACACATAGAACGGGCAGTCGGTCTCGAACGGCGCCGGGACGTCGCCGCGGCCGAGGATCTTGGCCAGGGCCTTGTCGGAGAAAAATTCGAAGGCGGTCAGGTCGAGCTTGCCCTGGAAGGCATGCAGCACCGGCATGATCGAGTCGAAATCCGGCGTACCGAGCACCATCGCCGTGAGGTTGTTCGGCGCGCGTTCCAGGCGCATGGTGGCCTCGACCACGAAGCCCAGGGTGCCCTCGGCACCGATGAACAGCTGGCGCAGGTCATAGCCGGTGGCGTTCTTGACCAGGTCCTTGTTCAGCTCCAGCAGGTCGCCCTTGCCGGTGACCACTTTCAGACCGGCCACCCAGTTGCGGGTCATGCCGTAGCGAATCACCTTGATCCCGCCGGCATTGGTAGCGATATTGCCGCCAATCTGGCTGGAACCGGCGGAAGCGAAGTCCACCGGGTAATACAGGCCGCTTTCTTCGGCGCGGTTCTGCAACTGCTCGGTCACCACGCCCGGCTGGCAGACCGCGGTGCGGTCGGTCAGGTTCAGGTCGAGGATCTGGTTCATGTAGTCGAAAGACACCACCACTTCGCCATTGGCCGCCACGGCGGCAGCCGACAGGCCGGTACGGCCGCCGGACGGCACCAGCGCGACCTGGTGCCGGTTGGCCCAGCGCACGATGGCCTGGACCTGCTCGATGCTCTTGGGAAAGACGATGGCGCTCGGCGCCGGCGCGAAGTGTTTGGTCCAATCCTTGCCGTAAGCATTCAGGGAGTCGGCATCGGTCAGGACCTTGCCAGCCTCGACCAGGGTCTTCAGCTCATCAATCAGCGCAGGATTGGTCATCGACAGAACTCTCGAACAATTCATGGTCATCCTGAGAACGCTTCACGTCGCAGGAACGAGTGTTTCGCGGGGTCCGTATGCTAGCATACGCCCCCCCGCAGAATAGTGCCGAAGGGCGTTCTGCGGCGACGGCTTTCCTGCCGTCCGGGTCAGCATCTGTTGACCATTTCCTGCCATTTTTCTCCGGGACACAGGTTTACGCAGATGAGCAAGACTTCTCTCGATAAGAGCAAGATCAAGTTCCTTCTTCTCGAAGGCGTCCACCAATCGGCTGTCGACGTCCTCAAGGCCGCGGGCTACACCAGTATCGAGTACCTCACCGGTTCTCTGCCGGAAGCCCAACTGAAGGAAAAGATCGCCGATGCGCACTTCATCGGCATTCGCTCCCGCACCCAACTGACTGAAGAAATCTTCGATCACGCGAAGAAGCTCGTCGCTGTTGGCTGCTTCTGCATCGGCACCAACCAGGTCGACCTCGACGCGGCTCGCGAGCGCGGTATCGCGGTGTTCAACGCACCGTACTCCAACACCCGTTCCGTAGCCGAACTGGTGCTGGCCGAAGCGATCCTGCTGCTGCGCGGTATCCCGGAGAAGAACGCCTCCTGCCACCGTGGCGGATGGATCAAGAGCGCGGCCAACTCCTTCGAGATCCGTGGCAAGAAACTGGGCATCGTCGGCTACGGCTCGATCGGCACCCAACTGTCGGTCCTGGCCGAAGGCCTGGGCATGCAGGTGTTCTTCTACGACACCGTGACCAAGCTGCCACTGGGTAACGCCACCCAGGTCGGCAACCTGCACGAGCTGCTGGGCATGTCCGACATCGTCACCCTGCACGTTCCGGAAACCGCTGCCACCCAGTGGATGATCGGCGAGAAGGAAATCCGCGCCATCAAGAAAGGCGGCATCCTGATCAACGCCGCCCGCGGCACCGTGGTCGAACTGGACCACCTGGCCGCAGCGATCAAGGACAAGCACCTGATCGGCGCCGCCATCGACGTGTTCCCGGTGGAGCCACGCTCCAACGACGAAGAGTTCGAAAGCCCGCTGCGCGGCCTGGACAACGTGATCCTGACCCCGCACATCGGCGGCTCGACCGCCGAAGCCCAGGCCAACATCGGCCTGGAAGTGGCGGAGAAGCTGGTCAAGTACAGCGACAACGGTACTTCGGTATCGTCCGTGAACTTCCCGGAAGTGGCCCTGCCGGCTCACCCTGGCAAGCACCGTCTGCTGCACATCCACGAGAACATCCCGGGTGTGATGAGCGAGATCAACAAGGTCTTCGCCGAAAACGGCATCAACATCTCCGGTCAGTTCCTGCAGACCAACGAGAAGGTTGGCTACGTGGTGATCGACGTCGACGCCGAATACTCGGAGCTGGCGCAAGAGAAGCTGCAACACGTCAACGGCACCATCCGCAGCCGCGTGCTGTTCTAAGCACTCGCTGGCAATAAAAAGGGAGGCCCTGGGGCCTCCCTTTTTGTTTACAGGCAGTTTCGTTTACAGGCAGTTTTTACCGCCCGCGCTTACTTGACGGTGATGGTGATCTTTTCCGAAACGATTGGCGGGTCGAACGGCACGTGGTTCTTGTCGCCCAGCTCCAGCTGCAGGGTGTGCTTGCCCGGGGCCAGGGTCAGCTCGGTTTCGGTCTGGGCCTTGCCGAAGTGGATATGCTGGGCGTCGGCCGGGATCGGCATGTTTTCGGCTGGCAGCTTGTCGACGTCGACCAGCAGGTGGTGGTGCCCGGTGTGCGGAGTCTGGTCGCCGGCGGGCGCCAGGGAGATGTCGCTGACGCCGAACTTGACCTTGAAGGTCTTGGCCACGGTATCGCCATTGACCGGGGTGACGATAAATACAGAAGCGCCTTCCGGCGCCTTGGTGCGAGGAATATCCGCCGCACAAGCCAGCATAGAAGCCCCCAGCATCAGGCCGGTCAACGCAGCACGAGATATAAAGGTTTTCATTCTATTCTCCAGTTTTTCCGCAAAATCGGTACGGTTATGACAACTTCGTGGCATATCGTTGTCGAAGGGCAATCAACACCATAGCAAAGCGAGCCTGAACAGCGCATCGCACATATAAATTCAAGGAGTGACCATGCGTTTCCTGCCTGGCCTGATACTTTTGCTACCTCTTGTGAGCACTTACGCTCAAGCCGAACTGATCGACGATGTGAACGATCGCGGGGAACTGCGTATCGCGCTGGAAGCCAACACCCCGCCCTTCAACTTCAAGGACGACGGCAAACTCACCGGCTTCGAAGTCGAGCTGGGCCAACTGCTCGCCCGGGAACTGGATGTGCGGGCGGACTTCGTGGTCGCCGACGCTGCCGACCTGCTACCTGGCGTCGAAAGCGGCCGCTACGACATCGCCATCAATCACGTAGCAATGACCCCGGAACTCAAGGATCGTTTCGACTTCAGCGAGCCTTACAGTTATTCCAGTGCACAATTGATCGTACGCAAGGAAGAAGCGCGCGCGTTGGGCAGCCTGCAGGCGCTCCAGGGCCAGGCCCTCGGTGTGGCCCAGGGCAGCCAGTTCGCCGAGCAGGCACGCACCGTTGAAGGCATCGACCTGCGCAGCTACCCGAACGCCCAGCAACCCATCAAGGATGTGGCCGACAAGCAGCTCGACGCGGCCATCAGCGATCGCCTGCTGATCCCCTACGCCATTCGCGACAGCCGCTTGCCGGTGAAGGAAGGCGCCAAGGTCGGGCCGACCCTGAGCCTGGCGATCCCGTTCCAGAAAGGTAACCCGGCGTTCCAGGCGAGCCTCGATGGCGCGCTGCAGCGCATCAAGGCCGATGGTCGGTTGATGGCGTTGTCGGAAAAATGGTTCGGCATGGATGCGAGCAAGCCGCCCAAGCCTTGATGCTGTAGTCGCTGCCGCAAGGCCGAGATCGGCCGGTACGGCCGCGTCGAACGTGGTATCGCTGAGCTCCTGCGGAGCTTTCGCAGCCTGCGGCAGCGGCTACAGGGGCTAGAGCGCCGCCAGGGCCGCGGCGGCCTCGGCCAGTTCCAGCTCGCTGAACACTTGCACCCCGGCGCGCTTGAGCAAGGCGGCGGTGACGCCCTCGCCGCTGACCTTGACCCCGCTGAAGCTGCCGTCATAGGTCAGCAGGTTGCCGCAGGACGGGCTGTTGGCCTTGAGCACGGCGATGCGAATCCCATGCTCGCGTACCAACTCCAGCGCCTGCCGGGCGCCGCTGAGGAACTCGGCGCTGACATCCTCGCCCTCGGTAGTAATGACCTGCGCCAGGCCATCGAGCACTTCGCCGCCCTGCCCGCCGGGTATTTCCGCGGCCGCCCGTGGCGTCGGCAAGCCGCCGGCGACTTCCGGACACAGTGCGACCACCCGGCCCTCGGCCTGCCAGCGCGCCAATTGATCGAACGGCCCGCTGGCCGCCCCGTCGTAACGCACGCGATGGCCCAACAGGCAGCGACTGACCAGGATCTTGTGCATGATCAGAACGGCTCGTTGCCACGACGGCGGAACCAGCCCGTCAAGGACAGGCGCTCCCGGGTCGCGGGCAGGACTTCGTGGGGCACCTCGCCGGAGAGGAACACCACCAGCCGGCCGCCGGCGGGATCCACGTCGTATTCGCTCTCGCCATCGAAGTACATGCGCAGTTGCCCGCCCTGCTCCGGCAGCCAGTCCTGGTTGAGGTAGATCACCGCCGACACCATGCGCCGGTCATCGTCGCGGAAACGGTCGACGTGCTTGAGGTAGAACGCCCCTGGCGGGTACAGCGCGAAATGGCTTTCGAAGTCTTCCAGGCCGAGGAACAGCCCGCGGTTCAGCGCCTCGCGCAGGCTGTCCATCAACCCCAGGTAGGTATCGCAGCAGTCGGCCTGGCCGGGCTCGAGCCACTGGATGTGATCGCCACGGATCCCCTCGCGAATCTCCTGCGCCGGACCACGGCCAACCGCCGCCGGCGCCAGCTCGCCTTCGGCCGCGCGCTTACGGCACTCGGCCGCCAGCTCCAGGGTCAGGGCTTCTGGCAGGAAGATGTTCTGCTGCGACCAGCCACGGGTGGCCAGGTCATCGACAATGCGTAACAGCAGGGGGTGATCAGAGGGTATTTGCATGGCGCGCATAGTATCCACACCCAGATGAATCCGACAGATCCGCGAGAGAATTCTGACCAAGCAGCCTGGCGCCGCCTCTGTTCGTCGTTCGATCGAACAGTTTGCGTACTGAACCTGATACGAATTCTCGACAACCATCGCCTCGCCCCGGAGAATAGTGGGCTGCCGACAGGAGTCCTTATGCGCCGTTTGCTTTTTTCACTGTTGATGTTCTGTGTGTTGCCCGCCTGGGCAGACGGCCACGACCAGTTGTACAAGGTCGCCGGCTGGCCGGAACAACGCGCGCATTTCAACGATGCTCTTACCGCCGCCCAGCAGCGTTACCAGAATAGCCTGCCGCCAGCGGTCTATCAGGCCCTGGTCAATAACAGCAACCAGCGCTTCGCGCCGCAGGCCATGGACCGCCGCGCCCAGGCGCAGCTGCGGCAGAATCTCGCCGACCCGAAACCGGCCCTGGCGTTTTTCCAGTCGCCGCTGGGGCGCAAGATCGTTGCCGCCGAACTGCTGGCGACCCGCCGCGACCAACTGGCGAAGAATGCCCAAGGCTTGCCGAAGATGCAGGCCAGCGATACCCGTCAATTGATTATCGGCCACCTGGCCCAGGCGCTGCCGGCCCGTGAAGCCGGCGCGGAAGTCAGCCTGGCCATCGCCGGGGTGGCTGCCGACAGCCTGAGCCAGATGATCCCCGGCCTGCTGGGGGCCGGCCAGGCGCAGAACATGCTCAACGGCCAGCGCCAGCGGCTGATGGTGCAGATCGGCAACGACCTGAACAACACCCTGCTGTACGTCTATCGCGACCTGTCCGACCCCGAGCTGGAAGAGTTCGCCAACTTCGCCGAGTCCGCCGAAGGCAAGGCCTACTACCAAGCCGCCCTCGCCGCGATCCGCGCCGGGCTGGCCGTCGGCCAGAGCACTTCGAGCCTCGCGCCCTAGGCGCCCCTTGTAGCCGCTGCCGCAGGCTCGGGCCGCGTTCGGACGATCACCGGTACGGTCGCGCCGATCTTGCGACCACTGAGGTCCTACGGACCTGTCGCAGCCTTCGGCAGCGGCTACAGGCGCGTAAATCCATTCAAAGATGCTGGTTCAGGAAGGCGAAGTATTCCTGGCGAATGCACGCCGCCTCGTTCGCCAGGTGATGCCGCGCCTCGGGCAGCATCAGCACCTGGGGCTGCTGGAACTTCTGCCGGATCACCTGCAGGTTGTGCTGCCAATCCACTGTCATGTCCGCCTGCCCCTGAACGATCAGCGGCTGCCGGCTACTGCGCGGGGCCAGCTCGATGCGCTTGATCCACTGCGCCAGCGCGCCGACCCAGGCGGTCGGCAGGCGCAGGGGTTGCAACGGGTCGCGCTGCAGGAACGGCAGGAAATCGGGGTCGGTGGAGTTCTCGCTGAAGCGCCGGGCGATGCCTTTGACAAAAGGCCGGAGCATGTAATAGCTGAGCTTCGACCAGCCCCAGGCACGCGGGCGCACCAGCGGCGAGAGCAGGATCACCTGGCCCTGGGCCGGGCTCTGCGTGCCCTGGTTGAGCAAGTGATCGATCACGATCGCCCCGCCCGTGCTTTGCCCGCACAGGTGCCAGGGCTGGGGCAGATCGAGGGACCGGGCTTCGTCGAACAAGCCTTGCAGCACCGCCTGGTACACCGCGAAATCATCGATGCTGGCGCGCTCGCCGCTGGACAGGCCATGACCCGGCAGGTCGCAGGCAATCACCACCCACTGCCGCTGCAGCGCCCACTCGATCACATGCCGGTACAAGCCCATGTGATCGTAGAAACCGTGCAACAGAAACAAGGTCGCCACCGGCTGCTCGGGCCACCAGACCTGGCCAACCACCTCAAAACCATCGACCGCGAAACGCCCCAGTCCACGCTTGACCGGCAGATCCAGCCCATAGAAACGCTGATAGGCCTGCGCCTGGGCCGAGAGCGGCTGCGCCTCGGCCAAGGGCCGCAGGCTGGCGCGCAGAAGGTCGGGGTCGAAGGTCGCAGACATAAGGGTTTCCCAGGGTGGCGCGGAACGCGAAACAGGCTTTATCGGCCTGCGATATTCATCTGTCGGGGCAAGCATGGCAAGCTACGCGACCTTCGAGGAATGATCCGTATGCGTCTGCCCTACCGCACGACCCTGCTTGCCAGCCTGCTCGCCCTCCTGTGCGCCGGGGTGCTGTGGGTCGCCTACGACTGGTTCCAGGGACGTTTTCTGCGCACCTTCAGCGAACACACCGCGGTGTTTTCCGGCGACCCGCTGCAACTGCCGCCCGGGCTGGCCGGCAAAGGCGCCATCCGCCTGGTGCATTTCTGGGACCCGGCCTGCCCGTGCAATGTCGGTAACCAGCAGCATCTGGCCGAGCTGATCGAACACTACGGCCCGCAGGGCGTGGAGTTCTACTCGGTGCAGAAGGCCGGCAGCCACGGCCAGTTGCCCGCCACCCTGAGCCGTCTGAAAATCCTCGACGGCTTGCCCGGCTCGGAGCAGATCCCCGCCAGCCCGGCCGTGGCGATCTGGGACCGCAACGGCACCCTGGCCTATTTCGGCCCCTACAGCGAAGGCCTGACCTGCAATTCCAGCAACAGTTTTATCGAACCTATCCTCCAGGCCCTGCACGAAGGCCGCGCGGTCAGCGCCACCCACACCTTGGCGGTGGGCTGTTATTGTCCATGGCCGAAACAGACGGATTAAGGCATTCCTGACTTTTCGCAGACAACGGATGCCCGGCACAGAAGGCCTGTGCTAAATGTTTGCCTTCCCCACGGCAGGCAAATCGCAGAAAGAACAAGGAGTCGCCATGAAACGCAGCCTGACCGTACTCGTCGTCCTGATCCTTGCCCTTGCTGCGGGAGGGGGCTGGTACCTGTACAGCAAGCAGCCGTCGCGCCAGGGCCAGGTCGAACTGGAGCGCCTGCAGGGCTCGGTCACGGTGCGCTACGACGAACGCGGCGTGCCGCATATCCGCGCGGAAAACGAAACCGACCTGTACCGCGCGCTGGGTTATGTCCACGCCCAGGACCGGCTGTTCCAGATGGAAGTCATGCGGCGCCTGGCCCGCGGCGAGCTGGCCGAGATACTCGGCCCCAAACTGCTCGACACCGACAAACTGTTCCGCAGCCTGCGCATCCGCGAGCGCGCCGACAGCTATGTCGCCGGGCTGGATCGCCAGTCCCCTGCCTGGAAGGGCCTGCAAGCCTACCTGGACGGGGTCAACCAGTATCAGAACAGCCATCCGCAACCGATCGAATTTGATGTCCTCGGCATTCCCAAGCGTTCCTTCACTGCCGAAGACAGCATCAGCGTCGCCGGCTACATGGCCTACAGCTTCGCCGCGGCCTTCCGCACCGAACCGCTGCTGACCTACGTGCGCGACCAGCTCGGCAGCGACTACCTGAAAGTCTTCGACCTCGACTGGCAGCCCAAGGGCGCCCTGGCCAAGGGCCGTGGCCCGCTGGCGCCAAGCCTGGCCTCCAGCGACTGGCAGGACCTGGGCGCCATCGCCCGGCTGAGCGAGCAGGCCCTGGCCGACGCCGGCCTGCCGCAATTCGAGGGCAGCAACGCCTGGGCGGTGTCCGGCAGCCGCACCAAGAGCGGCAAACCGTTGCTGGCCGGCGACCCGCACATCCGCTTCGCGGTGCCGTCGGTGTGGTACGAGGCCCAGCTGTCGGCACCGGGCTTCGAACTCTACGGTCATCACCAGGCGCTGGTGCCCTTCGCCTTTCTCGGCCACAACCTGGACTTCGGCTGGAGCCTGACCATGTTCCAGAACGACGATCTGGACCTGATCGCCGAGAAGGTCAACCCGAACAACGCCAACCAGGTCTGGTACCGCGGCAAGTGGGTCGACCTGGTCAACAGCGAGCAGCAGATCGCGGTGAAGGGGCAGCCGCCGGTCACCCAGATCCTGCGCCAGTCGCCCCACGGGCCGATCGTCAACGACGTGCTCGGGGCCAATGCCGGCAAGACGCCGATCGCCATGTGGTGGGCCTTCCTCGAGACGCCGAACCCGATCCTCGACGGCTTCTACCAGCTCAACCGCGCCGACACCCTGGCCAAGGCCCGCAGTGCCGCGTCCAAGGTCCAGGCGCCGGGCTTGAACATCGTCTGGGCCAACGCCAAGGGCGACATCGGCTGGTGGGCCGCGGCACTGCTGCCGAAACGCCCGATCGGCGCCAAGGGCACGTTCATCCTCGACGGCAGCACTTCGCTGGCGGACAAAGAGGGCTTCTACCCATTCAGCGCCAACCCCCAGGAAGAAAACCCGGCGCGCGGCTATATCGTTTCGGCCAACTTCCAGCCGGTCTCACCCACCGGCATGGAGATTCCCGGCTACTACAACCTCGCCGACCGTGGCCAGCAACTGGACCGCCAGCTCGGCGACAAGAGCGTGAAATGGGATATCGACGCCAGCCAGAAACTCCAGCTGGGCACCACCACTGCCTATGGCCCGCGCCTGCTGGCGCCGCTGCTGCCAGTCCTGCGCGAAGTAGTGAGCGACCCGCAGGAGCTCAAGCTGGTGGAGCAACTGGCGCAGTGGAAAGGCGACTACCCGCTGGACTCCACCAGCGCCACCCTGTTCAACCAGTTCCTGTTCAACCTCACCGACGCAGCCTTCCATGACGAGCTGGGCGACGCCTTCTTCGACACCCTGCTGTCCACCCGGGTGATCGACGCCGCGCTGCCACGCCTGGTCGCCTCCGCCGATTCGCCGTGGTGGGACAACCGCAACACCCTGGGCCAGGAAAGTCGCGCCGACACCGTCAGGGTCGCCTGGCGCGCCAGCCTCGCTCATCTCAAGGCGACCTTTGGCGACGACTCGACGAAGTGGCTGTGGGGCCAGGCGCATACCCTGACCCACGGTCATCCGCTGGGCCTGCAGAAGCCCCTGGACCGGGTGTTCAACGTCGGCCCGTTCGCCGCGCCGGGCACCCACGAAGTGCCGAACAATCAATCGGCCAAGATCGGCCCCGCGCCCTGGCCAGTGACCTATGGTCCGTCCACCCGGCGCCTGATCGACTTCGCCGATCCGGCCCACAGCCTGAGCATCAACCCGGTCGGGCAAAGCGGCGTGCTGTTCGACAAGCACTATCAGGATCAGGCCGAGGCTTATATCGAAGGGGTGTACCAGCAGGCGCACTTCAACGAAGAAGAGGTCACGGCCAATACCCACAGCACCCTGAAGCTGTTGCCGGCGCGGACGACGCAGTAACCCCTGTGGTGAACGACGCCTGACCCGCAGCAGCTAGCTTGGCTGGCGATCCAGTCGACGCAGCACTCAAGGCCGGGGCCACCCCCGAAAACGACATCGCCCCTGAACAGGGGCGATGTCTTGTTGCGGTCAACGCCTTGCGGCTGTCGCGTATCAGGCCGCTTCCGGGGCCTGTGCGCGGCGCACGTCCGGCTGCTTCCAGGAATCGGCCGCGGCCTCTTCGATGGCTTGCTGGATGGCGCGCTTGCGCCGCTCTTCGGCCTGGCGGCTGAAGTACCAGACCAGGAAGGTCACCAGCGACACCGCCAGCAGGATCAGGCTGGCCACGGCGTTGATTTCCGGTTTCACCCCCAGGCGCACCGCCGAGAACACTTCCATCGGCAAGGTGGTGGAGCCCGGGCCGGAGACGAAGCTCGCCAGCACCAGGTCGTCCAGGGACAGGGCGAAGGACATCATGCCGCCGGCCGCCAGCGACGGGGCGATCATCGGGATGGTGATCAGGAAGAACACCTTCCACGGCCGCGCACCCAGGTCCATGGCCGCCTCTTCGATGGACAAGTCCAGCTCGCGCAGACGCGCCGACACCACCACCGCCACATAGGCCGCGCAGAACGTGGTGTGGGCGATCCAGATGGTGACGATGCCACGCTCCTGCGGCCAACCGATCATCTGCGCCATGGCCACGAACAGCAGCAACAGCGACAGGCCGGTAATCACTTCCGGCATTACCAGCGGCGCGGTGACCAGGCCGCCGAACAGCGTGCGGCCCTTGAAGTGGGTGATACGGGTCAGGACGAAGGCCGCCAGGGTACCCAGGGCTACCGCGGCGATCGCGGTGTAACAGGCGATCTCCAGGGAACGCACCACCGAGCCCATCAGTTGCGAGTTGTCCAGCAGGCCGACGTACCACTTCACCGACCAGCCGCCCCAGACCGTCACCAGCTTGGAGGCGTTGAACGAGTAGATCACCAGGATCAGCATCGGCAGGTAGATGAACAGCAGACCCACCACCAGCATCAGGTTCGAGAAACTGAAGCGCTTCATTCCTTGCCCTCCATTTCTTTGGCCTGACTGCGGTTGAAGAGGATGATCGGCACAATCAGGATCGCCAGCATCACCACTGCCAGGGCCGATGCCACCGGCCAGTCACGGTTGTTGAAGAACTCTTGCCAGAGCACTTTACCGATCATCAGGGTTTCCGGACCGCCGAGCAGTTCCGGGATCACGAACTCGCCCACCACCGGGATGAACACCAGCATGCAGCCGGCGATGATGCCGTTCTTCGACAGCGGCACGGTGATTTTCCAGAAGCTGTTGAAAGTGCTCGAACCCAGGTCCGAAGCGGCTTCCAGCAGGCTGGTATCGTGCTTCACCAGGTTGGCGTAGAGCGGCAGGATCATGAACGGCAGGTACGAATAGACCACGCCGATATACACCGCCAGGTTGGTGTTGAGGATCTGCAGCGGCTCGTCGATCAAGCCCATGCTCATCAGGAAGCCGTTGAGCAGGCCGTTGTTGCTGAGGATGCCCATCCAGGCGTAGACGCGGATCAGGATCGCGGTCCAGGTCGGCATCATGATCAGCAGCACCAGCACGGTCTGCAGCTCTTTGCGGGCGCTGGCGATGGCATAGGCCATCGGGTAGCCGATCAACAGGCACAGCAGGGTGCTGAAGAACGCCATCTTCAACGAGCCGAGGTAGGCGGCGATATACAGCTCGTCGTCGCCGAGCATCGCGTAGTTGCCTAGGTTGAGCAGCACCTGCAGCTTCTGGTCGATGAAGCTGTAGATCTCGGTGTACGGCGGAATGGCTACGTCCGCTTCGGCGAAGCTGATCTTCAGGACGATGAAGAACGGCAGCATGAAGAACAGGAACAGCCAGAGGAACGGAACCCCGATGACCATCTGACGGCCACCGGGAATTATTCGATTGAGTCGGCGCTTGAGCTTTCGCATGTTCATGAGCGCAGTACCACGCCGCTGTCGTCTTCCCACCAGACGTACACCTGGTCACCCCAGGTCGGACGCGCGCCGCGACGCTCGGCGTTGGCCACGAACGACTGCACCAGCTTGCCGCTCGGCAGCTCGACGTAGAACACCGAGTGGCCACCCAGGTAGGCGATGTCGTGCACCTTGCCGCTCGACCAGTTGTATTCGCAGGTCGGCATGTCCGGGGTCACCAGGAGTTTTTCCGGGCGGATGGCGTAGGTCACCGACTTGTCCTGCACCGAGGTGCTGATGCCGTGGCCCACGTAGATGTTGCGGTCCAGGTCCTTGCAGGTGATGGTGGCGTGGCCTTCGGCGTCGTCGATCACTTCACCTTCGAAGATGTTGACGTTGCCGATGAACTCGCAGACCAGGCGGCTGGTCGGGGTTTCGTAGATGTCGATCGGGCTGCCGATCTGGGCGATCCAGCCCAAGTGCATGATCGCGATACGCTCGGCCATGGTCATGGCTTCTTCCTGGTCGTGGGTCACCATCACGCAGGTCACGCCGACCCGCTCGATGATCTCCACCAGCTCCAGTTGCATCTGCGAGCGCAGCTTTTTATCCAGGGCGCCCATCGGTTCGTCGAGCAGCAGCAGTTTCGGCCGCTTGGCCAGGGAACGGGCCAGGGCCACGCGCTGGCGCTGGCCGCCGGACAGCTGGTGCGGCTTGCGCTTGGCGTACTGGCTCATCTGCACCAGCTTGAGCATCTCGGCCACGCGGGCATCGATCTCGGCCTTGGGAATCTTGTCCTGCTGCAGGCCGAAGGCGATGTTCTGCGCCACGGTCATGTGCGGGAACAAGGCATAGGACTGGAACATCATGTTGATCGGCCGCTCGTAGGGCGGCATGTCGGTGATATCCACACCGTCCAGGTAGATGCGCCCCTCCGTGGGCCGTTCGAACCCCGCGAGCATCCGCAGCAGGGTGGACTTACCCGAGCCAGAACCGCCGAGCAGGGCGAAGATCTCGCCTTTCTTGATTTCCAGGGACACGTCGTCCACGGCAATCGTCTCGTCGAACTTCTTCGTGACCCGGTCGATCTTGACCAACACCTGCTTCGGTGTCTGGTCGCCCTCGAGGGCTTTCTTGTAGGCGCCGGAGGCAACTGCCATTTACGAAACTCCCAACAGAATTTGCAGTTCGCCCCATGCGGGCGAACTCTGGATAGTTTGAGCGATTGACGCTATTTGCCCGACTTGACCTTGGTCCAGCTGCGGGTCATGAGTCGTTGGATCTTGGGCGGCAACTCTGAGTTGACGTACAGCTTGTCGACAATCTCCTGCGCCGGGTAAACGGCTTCGTCCTTGCGGACCGACTGGTCCATCAGCTCGCCCGCCTTGGGGTTCGGGTTGGCATAACCGACGGAATCGCTGACCTGGGCGATCACCTCAGGCTTGAGCAGGTAATTGATGAAGGCATGGGCCTGCTTGACGTTACCGGCGTCCTTGGGAATGGCCAGCATGTCGAACCAGAGGTTGCCGCCTTCCTTGGGAATCACATAGGCGATTTCGATGCCCTTGCCGGCTTCGGCCGCGCGCGCCTTGGCCTGGAACACATCGCCGGAGAAACCCGCGGCCACGCAGATTTCGCCATTGGCCAGGTCGGAGATGTATTTCGAGGAGTTGAAGTAGGTCACGTAAGGCCGCACCGCCAGCAACTTGGCTTCGGCCTTCTTGTAGTCGTCGGGGTTCTGGCTGTTGGGGTCCAGGCCCATGTAGTTGAGCACCGCCGGGAGCATTTCATCGGCGGAGTCGAGGAAAGCCACGCCGCAGCTCGACAGCTTCTTGATGTTTTCCGGCTCGAACAGCATGGCCCAGGAGTCGATCTTGTCCACGCCCAGCGCGGCCTTGACCTTCTCGACGTTGTAGCCGATGCCGTTGGTGCCCCACAGGTAAGGCACGGCGTACTGGTTGCCCGGGTCGTTCTTTTCCAGGCGCTTGAGCAGCACCGGATCGAGATTGGAATAGTTGGGCAACTGCGCCTTGTCGAGCTTCTGGAACGCCCCGGCCTTGATCTGCTTGCCCAGGAAGTGGTTGGACGGCACGACCACGTCATAACCGGTACGACCGGCGAGCAACTTGCCTTCCAGGGTTTCGTTGGAATCGAACACGTCGTACAGCGGCTTGATGCCGGTGGCCTTTTCGAAGTCCGCCAATGTGCTCTGACCGATATAGTCAGACCAGTTATAAATATGCACGGTCGGCGCGGCATAAGCGCTGACGGCCAGCGTCAGCCCGGCGCCCACCAGAATGGCTTTGCGAAATAAAGAAATAGGCAAGTGGAGGTCCTCTCAACAATTGGGCCTGAGTTGCCCGCACTACATGACAGCCAAGAGCTGCCCAGCAACAAAACCGGCGCGCAACTTACCTTCGATAAACCGATCCAGCAAAACTTTCTGTCATTTAATTGCACCGCTGACCGCCCTCGCGGGGACGACGGCCAGCGGTTGCTGCCTCAAACCGGTTTATTTGCCGGATTTGATCTTGGTCCAGCTGCGGGTCAGCTCACGCTGGGTAGCGGCCGGCAGATCGGCGATCGCATACAGCTTGGCCTGCACGTCGGCTGGCGGGTAGATGCCCGGATCGCTGGTGATGTCTTTTTCTACCAGTGCCGTTGCGGCGGCGTTGCCGTTCGGGAAACGCACGGCGTTGGTGATGCCGGCCATGACTTCAGGCTTCTGCAGGAAGGTCATGAACTTGTAGGCGCCCTCGACGTTTTCCGCATCCTTGGGGATAGCGACCATGTCGTAGAAGGTGCCGGCGCCTTCTTTCGGAATGACGTAGCTGACTTTTACCTTGTCGCCGGCTTCGGCGGCGCGGGACTTGGCCTGCTGCACGTCACCCGAGTAACCGACCGCTACGCAGATGTTGCCGTTGGCCAGGTCCGAGATGTACTTGGAGGAGTGGAAGTAGGTGATCGAAGGACGGATCTTGAGGAACAGCTCTTCGGCTTTCTTGATGTCGTCTTTCTTCTGGCTGTCGGTCGGCAGGCCCAGGTAATGCAGGGCGACCGGGATCATTTCGGTTGGCGAGTCGAGGAAGCTCACGCCGCAGCCCTTGAGCTTGGCGATGTTCTCGGGCTTGAGCAGGGTGTCCCAGGAATCGATCTTGTCGACGCCCAGCGCAGCCTTGACCTTCTCCGGGTTATAGCCGATGCCGATGGAACCCCACATGTATGGGAAAGCGTGCTTGTTGCCCGGGTCACTGACCGAAACCGCCTTGAGCAGATCCTGGTTCAGGTTTTTCCAGTTGGGCAACTTGGAGACGTCCAGCTCCTGATAAACACCGGCCTTGATCTGTTTGGCCAGGAAGTTGTTCGACGGCACGACCACGTCGTAACCGGACTTGCCTGCCAGCAGTTTCGCTTCCAGGGTCTCGTTGCTATCGAAAACGTCGTAGACCACCTTGATCCCGGACTCTTTCTCGAAGTTCGCGATGGTGTCAGGTGCGATGTAGTCGGACCAGTTGTAAACGTGCAGCACTTTGTCGTCTGCCTGGGCCACTGCCGCCATCGCGCCCATCAGGGACATGGCGAGGAGGGTCTTGCCAGCTTTCTTCATACCTATTGCCTTCATGCGTCATGCTCCAATTATTCTTTTTAACCTTGTGTTCAGCGACCGGTTGCCAGGCAACTAAAAACAGGCGGTAGTCTGGCAAGTTCCAAGGCGGGCTTTCAACAGAAGACCCCATCCTTTATGGCCGCCCCGAGCGAAGTACCGCGGGGTACTCCGCTCAGAGCCTAGCACTTAGCCCTGTAACGCACTCAAGGTCAGGTCCAGGCACTTGCGGGCCTTGCTCACCAGCTCATCGATCTCCTCCTTGGTGATCACCAGGGGCGGAGCGATGATCATGGTGTCGCCCACGGCGCGCATGATCAGGCCATTGTCGAAGCAGAACTGCCGGCAGATCATGCCGACGCCTTTTCCGACATACCGCGCACGGGTGGCCTTGTCCTGAACCAGCTCGATGGCGCCCAACAGGCCGACTCCGCGAACCTCACCCACCAGCGGGTGATCGTTCAGTTCCCGCAGGCGTTTCTGCAAATAAGGTGCCGTTTCTGCCTTGACGCGCTCGATAATTTTTTCGTCGCGCATGATGCGGATGTTTTCCAGGGCCACGGCGGCGGCCACCGGGTGCCCGGAATAGGTGAAACCGTGGTTGAAATCGCCGCCCTCGTTGAGCACCGCCACCACTTCGTCGCGCACGATCAGGCCACCCATGGGGATGTAGCCGGAGGTCAGGCCCTTGGCGATGGTCATCATGTCCGGCTTGAGGTCGTAGAAATCGCTACCGAACCACTCACCGGTACGCCCGAACCCACAGATCACCTCGTCGGCGACGAACAGGATGTCGTACTTGGCGAGGATTTCCTTGATCCGCGGCCAGTAGCTTTCTGGCGGCACGATCACGCCGCCCGCGCCCTGGATCGGCTCGGCGATGAAGGCACCGACGTTATCGACGCCGACTTCGAGAATTTTTTCTTCCAGCTGGTTGGCCGCCCAGATCCCGAACTCGTCCGGGGTCATGTCGCCGCCTTCGCCGAACCAGTAAGGCTGCGGGATATGCACGATGCCCGGGATCGGCAAGTCGCCCTGTTCGTGCATATAGGTCATGCCGCCCAGGCTCGCGCCGGCCACGGTGGAGCCGTGATAGCCGTTGACGCGGCTGATGATGGTTTTCTTCTTCGGCTGGCCCTTGATCGCCCAGTAGTGGCGAACCATGCGCAGCATGGTGTCGTTGCCTTCGGAACCGGAACCGGTGAAGAACACATGGTTCATGCCCTTGGGGGCCACATCGGAGATGGCCTTGGCCAGTTCCAGCGCCGGCGGGTGGGCGGTCTGGAAGAACAGGTTGTAGTACGGCAGCTCGCGCATCTGCTTGCTGGCGGCGTCGGCCAGTTCTTCGCGGCCGTAGCCGATGGCCACGCACCACAGCCCGGCCATGCCGTCGAGGATCTTGTTGCCCTCGCTGTCCCAGAGATAAACGCCCTCGGCGTTGGTGATGATCCGCGGGCCCTTCTCCTTCAATTGCTTGAAGTCGCTGAACGGGGCCAGGTGGTGCTCGCTGCTGAGGGTTTGCCACTCACGGGTTTGCGGGTTGTTGCTGGTCATTGGAACTCTCCTGATTTTCCGGTGAGGGCGCCGCCGTTGACGGCGGCGCCCCGCGCATCAGACGGCGAAGAGCAGGAATTCCCGCTCCCACGAACTGATGACGCGCTTGAAGTTTTCATGCTCGGCCCGCTTGACCGCGACGTAGCCAGTGATGAATTTCTTGCCCAGGTACTTCTCGATGGTCTTGCTGTTTTCCATGCGCTCCAGGGCGTCCTCGATGGTCAACGGCAGGCGCAGATTGCGGCGCTCGTAACCGCGGCCGACCACCGGCGCGCTCGGGTTGTGGCCTTCGACCATGCCGATGAACCCGCACAGCAGGCTGGCGGCGATGGCCAGGTAAGGGTTGGCGTCGGCGCCCGGCAGGCGGTTTTCCACCCGACGGTTCTGCGGCCCGGCATCCGGCACGCGCAGGCCCACGGTGCGGTTCTCTTCGCCCCACTCCACGTTCACCGGTGCCGAGGTGTCCGGCAGGAAGCGGCGGAACGAGTTGACGTTGGGCGCGAACAGCGGCAGCAACTCAGGGATGAACTTCTGCAGGCCGCCGATGTGATTGAGGAACAGCTGGCTCATGGTCCCGTCTTCATTGGAGAAGACGTTCTTGCCGGTCTCGATGTCGATGATGCTCTGGTGCAGGTGCATGGCGCTGCCCGGCTCGCCGGTCATCGGCTTGGCCATGAAGGTGGCGGCTACCTCGTGCTTGAGCGCGGCTTCGCGCATGGTGCGCTTGAACACCAGGATCTGGTCGGCCAGGGACAGGGCATCACCGTGACGGAAGTTGATTTCCATCTGCGCCGTGCCGTCTTCGTGGATCAGCGTGTCGAGGTCCAGCTCCTGCAGTTCACACCAGTCGTAGACGTCCTCGAACAGCGGGTCGAATTCGTTGGCCGCTTCAATGGAGAACGACTGGCGACCGGTTTCCGGGCGCCCGGAGCGACCGACCGGTGGCTGCAACGGGTAGTCCGGGTCGTCGCTGCGCTTGGTCAGGTAGAACTCCATCTCCGGCGCCACGATCGGCTGCCAGCCGTGGTCGGCGTAGAGTTTCAGGACCTTCTTGAGCACGTTGCGCGGCGACAGTTCGATCGGGTTGCCCTGCTTGTCGTAGGTGTCGTGGATCACCTGGGCGGTCGGCTCGATGGCCCAGGGCACGAGGAATACCGCGTTCTGGTCCGGACGGCAGACCATGTCGATGTCGGCCGGGTCCAGCAGTTCGTAATAGATGTCGTCTTCGACATAGTCGCCGGTCACCGTCTGCAACAGCACGCTCTCGGGCAGGCGCATGCCTTTTTCGGCGATGAACTTGTTGGTCGGCGAGATCTTGCCCCGGGTAATCCCGGTCAGATCGCCAATCATGCATTCGACTTCTGTGATCTTGTGGTCTTTCAACCAATCGGTGAGCTGGTCGAGGTTGTTACTCATAAATGCCTCTAGGCGTGAGTTTCCTGGCTCTTATAAGCCAGGTTTTTGTGACGCATTGGCGTCGCGTTGAATGACCCGCTTGCGACAGGCATCGCCAAATGCCTGGAAGATGGCGAGGTAGTGAGGGTTAGAGCTTACCTGCCATTCGGGGTGCCATTGCACCCCCAAAGCAAAAGCCTTGCCTCCCTCGATCGGCGCCCCCTCGACAGAGAAGGCCTCAATCAACCCATCGGGTGCCAGGGCCTCTATCTTCAGGCCCGGCGCCAGACGTTCAACGCCTTGGCCATGAATAGAATTGACTTCAATCTGCGCCGGCAGGCCGAGGCCGGCCAGCACCCCGCCCGGCTGTACATGCAGCGCATGGGCCGGAGCGTATTGCACTTCCACCGGCTGGCTATCGTCCTCACGGTGGTCCATGAACGGACCGGCTTCGTGGACCCGCTGATGCAGGCTGCCGCCGAAGGCCACGTTCATTTCCTGAAAACCGCGGCAGATCCCCAGTACCGGAACCCCGGCCGCCACCGCGGCGCGGATCAGCGGCAGGGTGCTGGCATCACGGGCAGGGTCGTGCGCGGTTCCCGGCGCGCTGGCGGGACCGCTATAGTGAAAAGGTTCGATATTGGAGGGTGAACCGGTAAAGAGGATGCCATCCAGACCGTCCAGAATATCGGACGGGCTCAGAATATCGGCCAGGGACGGGAGGATCATGGGCACGCCCTTGGCGGCTACTGCCACGGCGCGGACGTACTTGTCGCCACTGATGTGATAAGCATGCAGACCGATCTGCCTGGAGCAGGCGGTGACGCCGATTAACGGCAGGCGAGACATGAAACACCCCGGTATTATTGCTGTTATGGGTTTAAATCGAGCTTAGCCTTGTTCATTTTTTTACACAACACCCCCGTAAAAAATACAACACGGCCCGCTCAAGGCTGCGGCGGCCAAGCCCTCCGAAGCCAGAAAAGCGCCCCAAAAATGCCCCGCAGGCGCTTTTTTAGGGCAAAAAAGGCCTCGCTTGACTTCGGCATGCCGTTCGGGTTGACTGAAACCTGAAAAGATCAATGATTGATATTTTTAACAACAAAGGTGTTGCATCATGTCGGTACCCCCGCGTGCCGTTCAGCTTAACGAAGCGAACGCGTTCCTTAAGGAACATCCTGAGGTTCTGTACGTTGACCTTCTGATTGCGGATATGAATGGTGTGGTGCGCGGCAAGCGCATCGAACGCACCAGCCTCCACAAGGTTTACGAGAAAGGCATCAACCTGCCGGCCTCTTTATTTGCTCTGGATATCAATGGCTCGACGGTGGAAAGCACCGGCCTGGGCCTGGACATCGGCGACGCCGATCGAATCTGCTATCCAATCCCCGATACCCTGTGCAATGAACCCTGGCAGAAGCGCCCCACCGCGCAACTGCTGATGACCATGCACGAACTCGAAGGCGACCCTTTCTTCGCCGACCCGCGCGAAGTGCTGCGTCAAGTCGTTGCCAAGTTCGACGAGCTGGGCCTGACCATCTGCGCGGCTTTCGAGCTGGAGTTCTACCTGATCGACCAGGAGAACGTGAATGGCCGGCCACAGCCGCCCCGCTCGCCAATCTCCGGCAAGCGCCCGCATTCGACCCAGGTCTACCTGATCGACGACCTCGACGAGTACGTCGACTGCCTGCAGGACATTCTCGAAGGCGCGAAAGAACAAGGCATCCCGGCCGACGCCATCGTCAAGGAAAGTGCTCCGGCGCAGTTCGAAGTGAACCTGCACCACGTCGCCGACCCGATCAAGGCTTGCGACTATGCGGTACTGCTCAAGCGTCTGATCAAGAACATCGCCTACGACCATGAGATGGACACCACCTTCATGGCCAAGCCTTACCCAGGCCAGGCGGGTAATGGTCTGCACGTCCACATTTCGGTCCTGGACAAGGACGGCAAGAATATTTTTGCCAGCGAGGATCCCGAGCAGAACGCCGCACTGCGTCACGCGATCGGCGGTGTGCTCGAGACCCTACCGGCGCAGATGGCTTTCCTCTGCCCGAACGTCAACTCCTACCGTCGTTTCGGCGCGCAGTTCTATGTGCCGAACTCGCCGAGCTGGGGCCTGGACAACCGTACCGTGGCCATTCGCGTACCGACCGGTTCTTCCGATGCCGTGCGCATCGAACACCGTGTCGCCGGTGCCGATGCCAACCCGTACCTGCTGATGGCTTCGGTGCTGGCGGGCGTGCACCACGGTCTGGTCAACAAGGTGGAACCGGGCGCGCCAACCGAAGGCAACTCCTACGAGCAGAACGAGCAGAGCCTGCCGAACAACCTGCGCGATGCGTTGCGCGAGCTGGACGACAGCGAAGTCATGGCCAAGTACATCGATCCGAAATACATCGATATCTTCGTGGCCTGTAAAGAAAGCGAGCTGGAGGAGTTCGAGCACTCGATCTCCGACCTCGAGTACAACTGGTACCTGCACACCGTGTAAGCGGCTGCTGCAAAAAAACGCCACCGGCCGCAAAGGCCCGTGGCGTTTTTTTATGGCCGCCTTGCGGCGGATCGCGGGCAAGCCTCGCTCCTACAGGATCGGAGCGTATGCCATTTCCATCTTGCAGGAGCGAGGCTTGCCCGCGAAGGCGTCCTGGCAGACAACACCCGACACGCCTCGTACAATGCCCGCTGCCCCGCAGGAGACTCCCATGACACGCGTAGCCACCCCCCGCAAACCCCGCGCACGCAGCCAGGCCCGGATCGACTCGATACTCGATGCCGCCCGCACCCTGCTTGCCGCCGAGGGCGTGGCCAGCCTGTCGATCTACAGCGTGGCCGAGCGCGCGGAGATTCCGCCCTCCTCGGTCTACCACTTCTTCGCCAGCGTTCCCGCCCTGCTCGAAGCCCTGACCGCCGACGTCCACGCCGCGTTCCGCGCCTGCCTGCAAGAACCCATCGACCACGCAGCCCTGGGCAACTGGCACGACCTGTCGCGCCTGGTCGAACAGCGCATGCTCGCCATCTACAGCGCCGACGCCGCGGCCCGCCAGTTGATCCTGGCCCAGCATGGCCTCACCGAGGTCACCCAGGCCGACCGCCAGCACGACATCGAACTGGGCGACCTGATGCACAAGCTGTTCGACCAGCACTTCCAGCTGCCAGCGCTGCCCGCGGACGTCGATGTGTTCGCCCTGGCCATGGAACTGGGCGACCGCGTCTACGCGCGCTCGGTCCAGCAGCATGGGCAAATCACTGAGCGCATGGCCGAGGAAGGCATGCGGGTGTTCGATGCCTACCTGGGGCTGTACCTGCCGCCTTACCTGCCAAAGCGCACGCCCCTGTAGCCGCTGCCGAGCTCGCGAGGCTGCGTCCGGCCGCAACGCGGCCGCAAAACCAGGCCATGCATGCCCTCGGATAAACCACCGATACCAAGCTTGCAAAGGCTGCGTCGGAATGCCGCCCACCTCGATCGCAGCCTCGCAGGGCTCGGCAGCGGCTACAGCCGTCAGCGCCCACAAAAAAGCCCCGAAGGGCTCACGCCATCCGGGGCCGGTTGTCGCGCACCGGTCACAACTTGGCGATCGATACCTCGGTGGATTTCACGAACGCGATCACTTCGCTGCCGATCGCCAGCTCCAGCTCCCGCACCGAACGGGTGGTAATCACCGACGTGACGATACCGGAGGCGGTCTGCACGTCGATTTCCGAGAGCACGTCGCCTTCGACGATTTCCTTGATGGTGCCTTTGAACTGGTTGCGAACGTTGATGGCCTTGATAGTCATGATGTTGATTCCTGTCGTGGTAGAGGGAGTGAGGTTATTACTGAGCCCAGCGCAATTGCGTGGGCAAGGGTGAAACGGGTTCCGGCTCGGGCGGCGACCCGGGCAGCGACAACACGCGGTTGAGTACTTCGGCTTCCAGCGCCGCCAATCGATGGGAGCCACGCACCCGTGGGCGCGGCAGCTCCACCAGCAGATCGAGACCGACCTCGCCTTCTTCGATCAGGATCACCCGGTCGGCCACCGCCACCGCTTCGCTGACATCGTGGGTCACCAGCAGGACGGTGAAACCATGCTGCTGCCACAGGCGCTCGATCAGTTGCTGCATCTCGATCCGGGTCAGGGCATCCAGCGCGCCCAGGGGCTCGTCCAGCAGCAACAGGCGTGGCTGGTGAATCAGCGCCCGGGCCAGAGCCACACGCTGCTTCTGGCCACCGGACAAGGCGGCCGGCCACTCATTGGCGCGGTCGGCCAGGCCCACCGCCTCCAGGGCTTCCAGGGCCTGCGGGCGCCAGTCGCCCGTGAGGCCCAGGCCGACGTTGTCGATGACTTTCTTCCAGGGCAGCAGGCGCGCCTCCTGGAACATCAGGCGGGTGTCCTCGATGGCCTGGCTCAGCGGCGCGGCACCGGCCAGCAATTCGCCGCCGGTGGGTTTGTCGAGGCCGGCCAGCAAGCGCAGCAAGGTGCTCTTGCCGCAGCCGCTACGGCCGACCACCGCGACGAATTGCCCGGCCGGAATATGCAGGTCGATCTCGCGCAACACCTGGCGCGAACCGAAGGTCTTTTGCAGCTTGCGCACCGCCAGCGGAATACCGCGCAGCAGGCGTGGAGGTTGTTGAGCCGTCATTGCGCACCTCCCTTGGCCACTTGATAGGCCGGATGCCAACGCAGCCAGGCACGCTCCAGACCACGCGCGGCGAGGTCCGCCAGTTTGCCGAGCACGGCATACAGGACGATGGCCAGTACCACCACGTCGGTCTGCAGGAACTCCCGGGCGTTCATCGCCAGATAACCGATGCCCGAGCTGGCGGAGATGGTTTCCGCGACGATCAGCGTCAGCCACATAAAGCCCAGGGCGAAACGCACGCCCACCAGGATCGAAGGCAAGGCGCCCGGCAGGATCACCTGGCGGAACAGGGCGAAGCCGGACAGGCCATAGCTGCGCGCCATTTCCACCAGCGCCGGGTCGACGTTGCGGATGCCGTGATAAGTGTTCAGGTAGATCGGGAACAGGGTGCCCAGGGCCACCAGGAAAATCTTCGCCGACTCATCGATGCCGAACCACAGGATCACCAGGGGAATCAGCGCCAGGTGCGGCACGTTGCGGATCATCTGCACCGAGCTGTCCAGCAGGCGCTCGCCCCACTTCGACAGGCCGGTGATAAAGCCCAGGGCCAGGCCGATGCCGCCGCCGATCAGGAAACCGATCGCCGCGCGCCAGCCGCTGATAGCCAGGTGGGTCCAGATTTCGCCGCTGCGCACCAGGCCGACCCCGGCTTCGATCACTGCGCTGGGTGCCGGCAGGATCCGCGTCGACAGCCAGCCGGCCGAGACCGACAACTGCCATACCGCCAGTAACAGCAGCGGCAGGGCCCAGGGCGCCAGGCGATGGAACAAGGTTTGTCTGTTCATGGCCGCGCCTCAGCTCTGGGACGCAGCTTTGGGGATGATGTCGTTGGCGACCATTTCGCCGAACGGGCTGACGTACCCGGCGCCCTTGGGCAACTCGGGACGTTCGATATCCAGGTGCGGGAACAGCAGCTCGGCCACCCGGTACGACTCTTCCAGGTGGGGATAACCGGAGAAGATAAAGGTGTCGATACCGAGGTCCGCGTACTCCTGCATCCGCGCCGCCACGGTCGGGCCATCGCCGACCAGCGCAGTGCCCGCGCCGCCCCGCACCAGGCCAACGCCGGCCCAGAGGTTGGGGCTGACTTCCAGTTTGTCGCGGCGCCCGCCATGCAGGGCCGCCATGCGTTGCTGGCCGACCGAATCGAAGCGCGCCAGGGACGCCTGGGCGCGGGCGATGGTGTCGTCGTCCAGATGGGAGATCAGGCGCTCGGCCGCCTGCCAGGCCTCGGCGTTGGTTTCGCGCACGATCACGTGCAGGCGAATGCCAAAGCGCACGCTGCGCCCCTGCTTGGCGGCCTTGGCCCGGACCTGCTCGATCTTCTCGGCCACCGCGGCCGGTGGTTCGCCCCAGGTCAGGACCATGTCCACCTGCTCGGCGGCCAGGTCCTGCGCGGCTTCCGAAGAGCCGCCGAAGTACAGCGGCGGACGCGGTTGCTGGATCGGCGGATAAAGCAACTTGGCGCCCTTCACGCTGATGTGCTGGCCGTCGTAATCGACGGTTTCGCCTTCCAGCACCCGGCGCCAGATGCGGGTGAATTCCACCGAAGCCTGGTAGCGCTCTTCATGGCTGAGGAACAGGCCGTCGCCGGCCAGTTCGTCCGGATCGCCGCCGGTCACCAGATTGAACAGCGCCCGGCCACCGGACAGGCGATCCAGGGTCGCCGCCTGGCGCGCCGCCACCGTCGGAGAAATGATCCCGGGGCGCAGGGCGACCAGGAACTTCAGGCGCTGGGTCACCGGGATCAGCGAGGCCGCCACCAGCCAGGAGTCCTCGCAGGAGCGTCCGGTGGGGATCAGCACGCCGCCGAAACCGAGGCGGTCGGCCGCCTGAGCGATCTGCTGCAGATAGCCGTGGTCGACGACGCGAGCGCCTTCGGCGGTGCCAAGGTAATGGCCGTCGCCGTGGGTGGGCAGGAACCAGAAAATATTGAGGCTCATGGAGTTGTCTCCTAAGGGGATCGAGTTACGGCGCTTTGGCAACGGCGGCTGGAGGCGTCCAGATCACGTCTTTGATACTCAGGGGTTTGGGAATCAGCTTGAGCTGGTGGAAGCTGTCGGCGATTTTCTGCTGGGCCGCCACCACGTCCGGGGTCAGGAAGTGCGCGCCATAGCCCTGGCGCTTCACCGAGGTCAGGGTGATGTCCGCCGGCAGGCCGAGCAGTGGCGCCACCTGCTGGGTCACTTCGTCCGGGTTGGCCTTGGACCACTCGCCCACCATGCGCACTTCTTCCACCAGGGTCTTGATCACCTCGGGATGCTGTTGCGCGTAGGGTTTGGTCGCCAGGTAGAACTGGTGGTTGTCGACGATGCCGCTGCCATCACGCAGGGTGCGGGCTTGCAGCTGCTTCTCGGCCGCCGCCTGATAGGGGTCCCAGATCACCCAGGCATCGACGCTGCCACGCTCGAAGGCGGCGCGGGCATCGGCGGGCGGCAGGAACACGGTCTGGATGTCGCTGTACTTGAGGCCGGCGTCTTCGAGGGCGCGGACCAGCAGGTAGTGCACGTTGGAGCCCTTGTTGAGGACCACCTTCTTGCCCTTGAGCTCCGCCACCGACTTGATAGGCGAATCCTTGGGGACCAGGATCGCTTCGCTGGTCGGCGCCGGTGGCTCGTAGGCCACGTACAACAGGTCGGCACCGGCGGCCTGGGCGAATACGGGAGGAGTCTCGCCGGTGACGCCGAAGTCGATGGAGCCGACGTTCAGCCCTTCCAGCAGTTGCGGGCCACCGGGGAACTCAGTCCATTGCACCTGCACGCCCTGCTCCGCCAGGCGCTTCTCCAGCGAGCCCTTGGCCTTGAGCAGCACCAGGGTGCCGTATTTCTGATAGCCGATACGCAGGGTCTCGGCCGCTTGGGCTTGAACGATGGCGCCGAAGGACACAGCCGCAGCAAACAGAGCGACCAGACCACGACGCAAAATCACAGGGCGCATGGCGCTCTCCTTTTTGCTGTTGGGTTTTGGCTGCACCTGCTAGGCCGTTGGCGGCTAAGTAAGGCCAGTACTTCGGACTCAAATGCTCCAGCGAGCACTCAACAAACGGTCATTCAACAGATTCGGGTCCAGCGGCTTGGGACGCCGCGCCATGGCGCTGTGGAACTGTTCCAGGGCTTCGCGCAGACGCTGCTCCAGCGCTGGCGCCAGCTGCGCCTGGGCGCTGCCTTCGCCGTAGGCGATCTGGCTGTCCTCGGCGAAGATGCCCTGGAGCATCTCCTGGGCCTTCAGGGCCGACAGCACCGGCTTGAGCGCGTAGTCCACCGCCAGCATGTGGGCGATGCTGCCGCCCGTGGCCATCGGCAGCACCACCTTGTGGTTCAGGGCGCGTTCCGGCAGCAGGTCGAGCACGGTTTTCAGCGCGCCGGAAAACGATGCCTTGTAGACCGGGGTGGCGATCAGCAAGCCGTCGGCCTGTTCGATCTGTTGCAACAGGTCGATCACCATCGGGCTGTCGAAGCGCGCATGGAGCAGGTCCTCGGCCGGGAAATCCCGGACCTGATAGTCGACCACTTCCACACCTTGTTGCTGCAACCAGCGTTTGGCGTGTTCCAGCAGCACCCCGGAGCGGGAGCGTTGGCTGGGACTGCCACCGAGTGAGACGACCAGCATGCAGAGGTTTCCTTTAGCGGTAATGGGCGATTCGCGGTTTGCGATCTCGCTGAGCTGAGCAGACCTTAACAGCCTATTTATATATCCATAAATCTTATTTTTTCATTTGTTTATTCATTAAATGAATATAAGAAAAGCCATTTTCCAGGCAAAAAAATAGGCCGTCGAAACGGCCCAAAAACCCCTGCTTTGTGAATACGGCCCCGTAGGAGCGAGGCTTGCCCGCGATAGCGTCATCCCTGACCCAGCGCGCCGAATCGCGCTTTTCGCGGGCAAGTCGGATCGCCGCCCGCTCGCTCCTACGGTCTTGGGTCAGCGATTCGGCTGTGGAGTCAGGCGCAGGTAGGGTTTGACCGCGCGATAACCTTTGGGGAAGCGTTTCTTGATTTCCTCTTCGTCCTTGAGCGACGGCACGATCACCACTTCATCACCGTCCTGCCAGTTGGCCGGGGTGGCCACCTTGTAGTTGTCGGTGAGTTGCAGCGAGTCGATCACCCGCAGGATCTCGTGGAAGTTGCGCCCGGTGCTGGCCGGATAAGTGATGGTCAGGCGCACCTTCTTGTTCGGGTCGATGACGAACAGCGAACGCACGGTCAGGGTGTCGTTGGCATTCGGGTGGATCAGGTCGTACAGGTCCGAGACCTTGCGGTCGGCGTCGGCCAGGATCGGGAAGTTGACGAGGGTGTTCTGGGTTTCGTTGATGTCCTCGATCCACTTGTGGTGCGAGTCCACCGGGTCCACCGACAGGGCAATGGCTTTCACGCCGCGCTGGGCGAACTGGTCCTTGAGCTTGGCGGTGAATCCCAGTTCGGTGGTGCACACTGGGGTGAAGTCCGCCGGATGGGAAAACAGCACGCCCCAACTGTCGCCGAGCCACTCGTGGAAGCGAATCTTGCCGGCACTGGAATCCTGTTCGAAGTCGGGGGCGATGTCGCCAAGTCTGAGGCTCATGTTGCTGCTCCTGTGAGTGCGTTATGAGCCCTACTGTGCCTGTGCCTGGGAATATTTAAAAAGAATAAATATCGATTTATTTAGACTGTAAAGGAATATTAAAAATCTCTTCACTGGATTCGCGCACGCCCAGGGCACACCATCCTCGACAAGGTTCGAGAAGGCCTTGAGTAGCTGTAAAGAGGGGTTTCGGGGAGGACCTGCGGGGGTGGGTCCGACCTGGATGACAACACCTCGCCCGGCATTGCGCCGGGCGAGGTTTTAACGTCGGATTACAACAGCGGGATCGAGTAGCTGACGATCAGGCGGTTTTCGTCCTGCGAGCGCTGGCCCGGAATGTCGTTACGCCACATGGCGTTTTTCCAGGTCAGGCCCAGGTTCTTCAGAGGACCTTCCGGAATCACGTAGGCCACGGTCAGGTCGCGTTCCCACTCGCTGGCGTTGGTCGCCGAAACAGTCCGCTGAGGGGTAACGGAACCCTCTTTGCCGGAAGTGTCGATGTTATCGCCACGCAGATAGATCACACCAGCGGTCAAGCCGGGCACGCCTACCTTGGCGAAATCGTAGGAGTAGCGAGCTTGCCAGGTACGTTCGCCAGCACGGGCGAACTTGGCGATCTGCATGTCGGTAGTCAGGTAAGCCGACGAACCGTCACCCTGGTTCAGCCAAGGGAAATCGCTGTCACCGTTACTGACCTGGTAGCCACCACCGAAGGTATGGCCGGCAACCGAGTACAGGAACAAGCCGCTGATCAGGTTGTTATCAACCTTGCCCTTGGTGATGCCGGTACCGTAGTCGCCCGTGGTGTAGTAGGCCGAGTCGTGGCCGTTGGCACCGTCGTCACGGCTGTTGAAGTAGCGCAGGTCAGACTTCAATACGCCCGGGCCGATAGCCCAGTTGTGCAGCAGGCCAACGAAGTGCTGCTTGTAGAAGTCTTTCAGGTTGCCGTAGTAGTACTGAGCGGTCAGATCTTTAGTGATCTTGTAGTCACCACCACCGTAGATGAACTTGTTGCTGTCACGACCAGCAGCGGTGTGGGCGTTGGCGCCGGCAATCGACAGTTCTTCGTTGTTGCTGGAGTTACGCCCCTTGGCATGCTCGATCTGACCGCCAACCAGTGTCAGGTCCTTGATGTCGTTCGAGGTGATCTGACCGCCCTGGAAGGTTTGCGGCAGCATACGGCCATCGTTGGTCACGATGACTGGCAGTTTTGGCTGCAGGGTACCGAGCTTCAGCTCAGTCTGAGAGATCTTGGCTTTAGCAGTCAGGCCCAGGCTGGAGTAGTTATCAACTGCTTTGCCGTTGGACTCGCTCGGGAAGACGGTGCCGCCGTAAGAAGTAGCAGAGGCGCCGTTGGTGCCGCCGCCCGAGTCCAGCTTGATACCCAGCAGGCCGATGGCGTCGAGACCGAAACCAACGGTGCCTTCGGTGTAACCGGAAATGAAGTTGAGCTGGAAGCCTTGGCCCCACTCTTCCTGCTTGTTCTGTGCGCCGGACGCCTTGGTATCGGCATCACGGTTATCAGTATTGATATAGAAGTTACGCAGACCCAGAGTGGCCTTGCTGTCTTCGATGAAACCGGCGGCGCCTGCCTGCTGCGCCAGAACCCCAACGGCCACAGCCAGGGCCAAGGTGGACTTGTTCATGTTTCGCTCCTCTCGTTTCTAATTCTTGTGTACTCAGGCCCAGGGTCTGCTGCCCCGGGTCCATCGGTGGGCGATTAGCGCCAGACCGTGACTCATAAGTCAATCGTAACCAACTGTGTCTACGACCAAGGTCTAATCGCGATGATTTGCTCCTTGCAGGGTAATGAGTTTTTCATAATCCCAAAAAGAATTATTTCATTCTTTTTCATACCGTTCTGGAATATCAGTAGATATGCCTGCTCGAGCCGTGGCACAAGGTATCGGCGTACCGTCTGATTCCTGAATGGTATTTCCCCGCTGATCTTTAGATCGATCAGTTAAAACATAAGCCAGATACGTCAACCAGTATCAAAAAGGCGACGCAATAATGGCTTCGCGCCGATGGTCGCGTCAATTTGTTACAGTTTTTGTGTCACGCGAATTTATTTTTCTGAAACATAAATCGCTTGCGGCGGGCACAGCAAAAACCCGCTCCTGTCAAGAGCGGGTTGCCGAAGGGAATGATGCTCAGAGGGCTTTTTCGAAGATCTTCGAGTTGCGCTGGTAGTTGTACAGCGAGGCCCGCGCGGAAGGCAGGCGCTCGACACTGCTAGGTGCGAAACCGCGTTCGCGGAACCAGTGGGCGGTACGGGTGGTGAGGACAAACAGGGTTTTCAGGCCCTGGGCCCGGGCCCGGGTTTCGATCCTTTCCAACAGTTCGTCGCCGCGACCGCCGTGGCGGTATTCCGGGTTCACCGCCAGGCAGGCCAGCTCCCCGGCGTCGGAGTCGGCGATCTGGTAGAGCGCGGCACAGGCGATGATCATCCCCTCGCGCTCGACCACGCTGAACTGTTCGATCTCACGCTCCAGCACCTCGCGGGAACGCCGCACCAGAATCCCCTGTTCTTCCAGCGGGCTGATCAGATCCAGCAGACCGCCGACGTCCTCGATGGCCGCCTCGCGGACCAGTTCGAACTGCTCCTGGGCCACCAGCGTACCGCCACCGTCACGGGTGAACAGCTCGGTCAGCAGCGCGCCGTCTTCGGCGTAGCTGACGATATGGCTGCGCCCTACTCCGCCCCGACAGGCTTCGGCCGCGGCATCCAGCAGTTCCGCCTGATAGTTGCCGCCCAGACGCTGCAAATGCGCCGGCACCTGCTGCGGACGCAGTTCGCGCACCAGGTTGCCGCTTTCATCCAGCAGGCCACGCTCGGCGCCGAACAGCAGCAGCTTGTCGGCAGCCAGGTCGATGGCCGCGCGGGTGGCGACGTCTTCGCAGGCGAGGTTGAAGATTTCCCCGGTCGGCGAGTAGCCCAAGGGCGACAGCAGCACGATCGAGCGCTCGTCGAGCAGGCGGTTGATGCCCTTGCGATCAACCCGGCGCACTTCGCCGGTGTGGTGATAGTCGACACCTTCGAGCACGCCGATCGGCCGGGCGGTCACCAGGTTGCCGCTGGCGACCCGCAGCCGCGAACCCTGCATCGGCGAGGACGCCATGTCCATGGACAACCGCGCTTCGATGGCGATGCGCAACTGGCCGACGGCGTCGATCACACATTCCAGGGTCGCCGCATCGGTGATGCGCATGCCGTGGTGGTAATGCGGGGTCAGGCCACGGGCGGCCAGGCGGGCTTCGATCTGTGGACGCGAGCCGTGCACCAGCACCAGGCGCACACCCATGCTGTGCAGCAGCACCAGGTCATGGACGATGTTGCCGAAGTTCGGATGTTCTACGCCGTCGCCGGGCAGCATGACCACGAAGGTGCAGTCGCGGTGGGCATTGATATAAGGAGAAGCGTGACGAAGCCAATTGACGTAATCGGGCATAACCTGAGCCTGTAAATAAGAAGCAGCCTATAAAAGGACGAAACGGGAAAACGCACAGCGGGCTGGTGGTTATCGTCGGAACAGGCTTGGCGACACGCTCGCTCTCCTTGAGGTACGGGCTTGGCCGTCGGTGATTTAGTAGAAATCAGGCCGGCGTCAGGCAGTAATGGTTAATCAGTTCACGTAGTAGATGCACGGTAGGCTGCAAGCGTGACATTTCGAGGTATTCCCCCGGCTGGTGAGCACAGGCGATGTCGCCCGGGCCCAGCACCACTGTCTCGCAGCCAAGGCGCTGAAGATAAGGCGCTTCGGTGCCGAACGCCACTGCTTCGGCGCGATGGCCGGTCAGGCGTTCGGCCACCCGCACCAGTTCGCAGTCTTCGGCCTGCTCGAAGGCCGGCGCTTCGGGGAACAGCGGCGCATAGTCGATCTTCACCTGATGCCGCTCGGCCACGGGCACCAGCTTCTGCCGAATGGCCGCGCGCAGCGCCTGCGGGTCCATGCCCGGCAACGGCCGCAGGTCGAACTCCAGCGAGCACTGACCGCAGATCCGGTTCGGGTTGTCGCCACCGTGGATACACCCAAGGTTCAGGGTCGGCTGCGGCACGCTGAACTGCGGGTTACGAAATTCTCGCTGCCACGCCAGGCGCAGGCCGCGCAGTTCACCGATGGCATCGTGCATGGCTTCCAGGGCGCTATGGCCCAGGCTCGGGTCGGAGGAATGGCCGCTGCGCCCGAGAATATCGATGCGCTCCATCATCACGCCTTTGTGCATGCGGATCGGCCGCAGCCCGGTCGGCTCGCCGATCACCGCGGCGCGCCCCAGTGGCCGGCCGGCTTCGGCCAGGGCCCGGGCGCCGGCCATGGAGCTTTCCTCGTCACAGGTGGCGAGGATCAGCAATGGCTGCTTGAAAGGCTGGTCCAGCAGCGGCCGGACCGCCTCGATAACCAGGGCGAAAAAGCCTTTCATGTCGCAGCTGCCCAGACCGACCCAGCGTCCGTCGACCTCGGTGAGCTTCAGCGGGTCGGTCTGCCACAGCGCGCCGTCGTAGGGCACGGTGTCGCTGTGTCCGGCCAGCACCAGGCCGCCGGGGCCGCTGCCGAAACTGGCGAGCAGATTGAACTTGCCGGGGCTGACCTGCTGGATATCGCAGGCAAAACCCAGGTCGCCGAGCCAGCTCGCCAGCAGGTCTATGACCGCACGATTGGACTGATCCAGCGCCGGCTGGGTACAGCTGACCGAAGGTGTGGCAATCAGCGCAGCGAACTGCTCTTTCATGGACGGCAATGGCATGCGCTGGCTCCCGGGCTCCAAGATGAAGTCCATCATAGAGCCATCCTGCGACAGGAATAAACCGCCACGGCACCTCGACGCGGCGAGTCCTGTACACTGCACGGCCTTGGCAGCCACACATTTCCCCCGGCTGCGCTCCCGATCCTGGATTTTCCGGCCATGCAGAAAGAAACCGAAATCAAACTCCGCGTCAGCCGCGAAACCCTCGCCGCCCTGCGTGAGCACCCGCTCCTGAAAAAACGCAACAAAAGTGGCTGGGAACACCGCGAACTGATGAACCAGTACTTCGACACGCCCGAGCGCGACCTAGCCCACGCCAAGGTCGCCCTGCGCCTGCGCCGCGACGGCGAAGAAGTGATCCAGACCCTCAAGACCCGCGGCCAGAGCGTCGCCGGCCTGTCGGAACGCAACGAGTACGACTGGCACCTGGCCAAAGCCAAGCTCGACCTGAAGAAACTCGACGGCGAATGCTGGCCCGAGCAACTGGCCGAGCTGGACAAGAAGACCCTCAAGCCGATCTTCACCACTGATTTCGTCCGCGAGCGCGCGGAAATCGCCTGGGGCCGCGGCAAGGCCAAGGTGGTGATCGAAGCCGCCCTGGACCTGGGCCACGTGATCGCCGGCAAGCAGAAGGAAGAGATCTGCGAGCTGGAACTGGAACTGCGCGAAGGCGAACCAGCCGCCCTGCTGGAGCTGGCCGCCGAACTGGCCGCCACCCTGCCGCTGATGCCCTGCGACATCAGCAAGGCCGAGCGCGGCTACCGCCTGTTCGACGCCAACAGCTACTCCCTGAGCCTGCCGGCCCCGGAACTGAGCGCACAAACGCCGCTGGACGACGCCTTCGCCGCACTGACCTGGCACCTGCTGGGCAGCAGCCAGCGCCTGGCCGAGCAGTATCGCTTCAACGGTCACTGGCGCCTGCTGCAGGACTGGGTCGAGAACCTGGCGGAACTGCGCGCCCTGGTCAGCAGCCTGGGCCAGGCCGCGCCGCGCCAGGCGACCGCCGAGTTGCGCGCGTCGCTGGACGGCCTGCTGGAAGACTGGCGTCCGCTGGTACAAGCCGGCCTGGACGACGAAGACGTGCGCAAGGCCGCGCCCGAACAGTTCATCGAAGAGCTGCAGGACGTGCGCTGGGGCCTGTTCTCGCTGAACACCTCGCGCTGGTTGCTGGCCCGCAGCTGGACCGCCGAGCGCAATACCCGTGGCAACCGCCAGGGTGCGGCGCAACTGGGCAGCTGGTTGCCGCGCCTGCTGGCCGACGAAGCCAGCGCCCTGCAACTGCCACGCTACCAGCAACAGCCGGAAGACCTGGCCGAACAACTGCCGCGCATCGAACGCATCCAGTCCTGGTTGCATCACGCGCGCAACGTGCTGGAAATCCCGGAGCTGGATCGCCTGTACGGCGAGTTGAACAAGCTGGCGCAGCTGGCCAACGAGCCGATCACCGACGAAACCCTGGATGCCCGCAAGCAACAGGCGATCACGGTGTTCCAGAACCGCGCATGGAAGACCTTGCTGCGCATGTAACGGCCTGATCGCGAGCAAGCTCGCTCCTACAGGTTGGCGGTAACCCCTTGTAGGAACGAGCTTGCTCGCGATAGCGCCAACTGCATCAACGCAGGACGGGCAGGCTGGTCGTGGACTTGATTTCCGACAGCGCCACGATCGAATTCACTTCCTGGATCCCCGGCACCATCGACAGTTTCTCGAAGAAGAAACGCTCGTACGCCTCGATGTCCGCCGTGACGATGCGCAACAGGAAATCCACCGCCCCCATCAGCACATAACACTCCAGCACTTCCGGAAAACCGCGGATCGCCTCGGTGAATTCGGTGAAGTTGGAACGGCCGTGAGCGTTGAGTTTGACCTCGGCGAAGATCTGCGTGTTGAGGCCGATCTTCTTGCGGTCGAGCAAGGTCACCTGGCCACGGATCACCCCCTCCTCCTTGAGCCGCTGGATCCGCCGCCAGCAAGGTGACTGCGACAAGCCCACCTGCTCGGCGATCTGCGCGCTGGACAGCGAAGCGTCCTCTTGCAGCAGCGCCAGGATGCGGCGGTCGTAAGCGTCCAGCTCGCTATGCATAGAAAACCCTCAATAATCTTTAAAGACGAATTATCCAATTCGATAATCCGGAAAATACGTTCATCTTAGATAAGAAATACCCGCAACCGAATGTAAAAATTTCTCCATTGATCTGGAGAACCCCATGCCCTCTCTCGAAGCCGTCAGTTCCCGCGCCGATGTGTGGAATGTCGCCAACACCCATTGCCGGGTGCATTACCAACTGGTCACCGACGCCGAAGCCGATGTGCTGTGCCGGGTGCTCAATCATTTCGCCTTGCAGTCCCTGCTGCCGCAGCAGGTCCAGGTGCAACAGCAGGACGGCTCGCTGCTGATGGAAGTGCTGCTCGACGGCCTGAGCTGGCACCGCGCGCAGGTCATCGCGGAAAAACTGCGCAACCTGATCAGCGTGTGTTCGGTACAGCTGCAACTGGCCGAGCGCGAGCCGTTGCAGGCCGCCGGCTGAGGGCGCCAGGCAAAACCCTGCAACGCTTGGGCGACTGGCGGTCGCCATCCCGGGACTATTCTTGGCATTGCGTGGTCAGAGGCGCATCTAACCCGCCTGCTGCCGGATTGTTCAAAGGAGCCCGCATGTCCGTTCCTCTCGTTACCCAGGACCACTGGCTGGATCTCAACGACCTGCTGCGCGACCTGGTCGCCCAGGGTTTCATCAGCCAGGACTCGGCCGAACACGCCCTGACCACCCGTCGTAATGCCGCCAACAGCCAGCTGCACCCGCTGGATTTTCTCGCCAGCCAGCACCTGGACGACCTCAGCCGGCCCGGCAGGCGCCTGGACCTGGAAAGCCTGACCCTGTGGCTGGCGCAACAGGCCGGCCAGCCGTACCTGCGCATCGACCCGCTGAAAATCGACGTCGCCGCCGTGACCCCGCTGATGTCCTACGCCTTCGCCCAGCGCCACAAGATCCTCGCGGTGTCGATCGACGCCGAGGCGATCACGGTGGCCAGCGCCCAGCCTTATGTCAGTGCCTGGGAAGCCGACCTGACCCACGTGTTGAAACTGCCGATCAAGCGGGTGGTGGCCAACCCGGTGGAAATCCAGCGGCTGACCGTGGAGTTCTTCCGCCTGGCCAAGTCGGTCACCGGCGCCAGCGCCGACCAGAAAAGCCACGCCCCGGGCAATTTCGAACAACTGCTCAACCTCGGTGCCAGCGATCAGGAGCCCGACGCCAACGACGCGCACATCGTCAACATCGTCGATTGGCTGTTCCAGTACGCGTTCCAGCAACGGGCCAGCGATATCCACATCGAGCCGCGCCGCGAACAAGGCACCGTGCGCTTTCGCATCGACGGGGTGCTGCACAACGTCTATCAGTTCCCGCCCCAGGTCACCATGGCCGTGGTCAGCCGCCTGAAAAGCCTGGGCCGGATGAACGTCGCGGAAAAACGCAAACCCCAGGACGGCCGGGTCAAGACCAAGACCCCGGAAGGCGGCGAAGTGGAATTGCGCCTGTCGACACTGCCCACCGCCTTCGGCGAAAAAATGGTCATGCGCATCTTCGACCCCGAGGTGCTGCTCAAGGACTTCGACCAGTTGGGGTTCTCCAGCGACGACCTGCGGCGCTGGCAGGAAATGACCCGCCAGCCCAACGGCATCATCCTGGTCACCGGCCCCACCGGTTCGGGCAAGACCACCACCCTGTACACCACCCTGAAGAAGCTGGCGACGCCGGAGGTCAACCTCTGCACCATCGAGGACCCGATCGAGATGGTCGAGCCGGCGTTCAACCAGATGCAGGTCCAGCACAACATCGAGCTGACCTTCGCCAGCGGCGTGCGCGCGCTGATGCGCCAGGACCCGGACATCATCATGATCGGCGAGATCCGCGACCTGGAAACCGCGGAGATGGCGATCCAGGCCGCGCTCACCGGCCACCTGGTGCTGTCGACCCTGCACACCAACGACGCGCCCGGCGCCATCAGCCGCCTGCTGGAACTGGGCGTCGCGCCTTACCTGATCAAAGCCACGCTGCTGGGAGTCATGGCCCAGCGCCTGGTGCGCACCCTGTGCCCGCACTGCAAGACCCCGCTGACCCTGGACGAAGGCGACTGGCAAAGCCTGACCCGGCCCTGGCAGGCACCGCTGCCCAGCCATGCCCACGGCGCCACCGGCTGCCTGGAATGCCGCGATACCGGCTACCGGGGCCGCGCCGGGGTATATGAAATCATGCAGTTGAGCGACAGCCTCAAAGCCCTGATCAGCACCGACGCCGACCTGCTCGCCATACGCCGCCAGGCCTTCTTGGAAGGCATGCGCAGCCTGCGCCTGTCCGGGGCGCAGAAAGTCGCGGCCGGGCTGACCACCCTCGAGGAAATATTGCGGGTCACGCCACAAAGCGAGCAGCGATGAGCTATCCCACTACCAGTCGAGTACACCCAACCCGGCATTGGGCTTGATCCACAGCACCGCGCCGCTTTCCCGGCGTTGCTGTATCGAGTGCCCCGCGTCGAGCGTTTCCCCCGTACGCAGGTTCTGCGCGCGGTCCGACTTGCTCGGGCTGAACATCAGGGTTCCCGGCGTGTCCTGGCGAACCCTCATGCCGCGGGGGTAGTGCCAATCGCCCAGGGTCAGGTCTTGCGCCAGTTGCCCGCGCCAACGTCCGGGTTGCCGCTGCTCGTCGAGGTCCAGGCTCAGGTCCGACAGCGCTATCCCCTGGATAACCACCGCCGGTGAAGCCAGACCGATGGTGTCGATGCTGAACCTGCCGTCGTACTGCCTGACCTCGCTGGAGTCCGGCCACTTCACCCCGGCCACATCGGCCCCGGTCACCAGGGTGCAGGCAGAGAAGCGCCAGCGGCTGGGCTGCAAGCGGTCCGCGTCGGCAATGTCCAGCGTTACCCAGGTGCCGCCAGCGCAGGGCCAGCCCGCAACGACCTGGTCACGGCTCAGCAGCATCTTTGAGAAAGGGCCGCTGCCGTACATCTGCAACTCTGTAACCTCCACACCGTTGATCCTGTGTGGTGCAGCAAATTCGGCGTAATAGAGGCTACGCAGTCCATGAGATTGCGGCCGGCCTTGCGCATCCAGAGGTTCAAGCGTTCCCAGATTCAGCTTGGCACCTGCGGGCAATTGCAGGCCATCAAGCTGTACGTCCTGCTCAAGTTGCGGGTGGTGCGCCTTATTCAGTTGATTGTCCCGGTGGATTTTCCACAGTACGCAAACCACGATGATTACGCATACCCCTGCAAGCACACCGAAGTGCAGGGGCTGACGACGCATCCGGTGTCGGCAGGCCGGAATGAGCAAGGCAATCAACAGCAAGGGAAGTCCGATAAAGGACAGCAACACCAGGTTCAGCAGGGTTCCATACATCATCGCGCCAAAAATCAAGGCAAGCATCCGTGCAGTCGAGAAAGTCGCCCATGGTGACAAATGCGACTGCTGCGTTCCAGTGCGCCGACTCAGCGCCAAAGTGCCGCTCAGCCCCTGTCCACACAGGCGAAAGCTTGTTGGAGCAGCAGGGAACTCAATCGGGCCAACGCCTATCAAAGGGCTCAGTTTTCCCCCCTAGTTGGAGTCACCCACCATGCGTCTCAAAACAGCTGTCGCCACCCTGGCCCTGCTTTCCCTGCCTGTAGGTTCGGCAATGGCCGACAGCTTCTGGCGTAACATCCTTTCCACCGGCGCCACCACCGCGTCCACCTACCTGACTTCCAAGGATCACAAGCTGATCGGCGCCGCCCAGGACGACGCCAGCAGCTTCGTCGCCAGCGAAGGCAACATCCGCGGTCCGTACCTGGAAGCCGCGATGCAGAAAGTCCGGGCCGACAACCCGGGCCTGCAGGCCACCGACATGGAGCTGGCCAACGCGATCCTGGCGAAAAACGCCGTCGCCCAGTGACCGCCAGCCTGTAGCCAGGCTGACGCAACGAAAAATGCCGCTCACGAGAGCGGCATTTTTTTGCCCGCCGTTCGAGCTCAGCGATAGGCATCCACCGGTACGCAGGCGCAGAACAGGTTGCGGTCGCCGTAGACATTGTCGACCCGGTTCACCGTCGGCCAGTACTTGTGCGCCCTGGCGTGGGGGCTGGGGATCACCGCCTGCTCGATGCTGTAGGGCCGCTCCCAGACCCCGGCGATGTCCGCCAGGGTATGGGGCGAGCGCTTGAGCGGGTTGTCTTCGGCCGGCCAGTTGCCTTCCTGGACCTGGGCGATTTCGGCGCGAATGCTCAGCATGGCCTCGATAAAACGGTCCAGCTCGGCCTTGGACTCGCTTTCGGTGGGCTCCACCATCAGCGTGCCCGGCACCGGGAACGACATGGTCGGCGCGTGGAAACCGTAGTCCATCAGGCGCTTGGCCACGTCCTCCTCGCTGATGCCGGTCTGCGCCTTGAGCGGCCGCAGGTCGAGAATGCATTCGTGGGCGACCCGGCCGTTGCGCCCGCTGTAGAGCACCGCAAAGGCCCCGCTCAGGTGTTCGGCCAGGTAGTTCGCCGAGAGGATCGCCACCTCGCTGGCATCCGCCAGCTGCGGGCCCATCAGGGCGATGTACATCCAACTGATCGGCAGGATGCTCGCGCTGCCCCAGGGCGCCGCGCTGACCGCGCCGTTCTGCGGCAGCGGCCCGTCGATGGCCACCACCGGGTGGTTGGCCACGAACGGCGCCAGGTGCGCCCGCACGCCGATCGGTCCCATGCCCGGGCCACCGCCGCCGTGGGGAATGCAGAAGGTCTTGTGCAGGTTCATGTGGGAAACGTCGGCGCCGATATCGGCCGGCCGCGTCAGCCCGACCTGGGCATTGAGGTTGGCGCCGTCCATGTACACCTGGCCGCCGTGACTGTGGATCACCTCGCAGATCTCACTGATGCCCTCTTCGTACACCCCGTGGGTCGAAGGATAAGTGGCCATCAGGCACGCCAGGTGTCCGCCCGCAATCTGCGCCTTGTCCTTGAGGTCTTGCAGGTCGACGTTGCCGGCGGCGTCGCAATCGACGATCACCACCTGCATGCCGGCCATCTGCGCCGAGGCCGGGTTGGTGCCGTGGGCCGAGGCGGGAATCAGGCAGATATTGCGCTCGCCCTGCTGGCGGCTCTCGTGGTATTTGCGGATCGCCAGCAACCCGGCGTACTCGCCCTGGGCCCCGGAGTTGGGCTGCATGCAGATCGCATCGAAGCCGGTAATGGCGCATAACCAGCGCTCCAGCTCCTCGATCATCAGCGAATAGCCGAGGGCCTGTTCCGGCGGGACAAAGGGATGCAGGTTGGCGAAGCCAGGCCAGGTGATGGGGATCATCTCGCTGCTGGCATTGAGCTTCATGGTGCAGGAGCCTAGCGGGATCATCGACTGGTTCAGCGCCAGGTCCTTGTTCTCCAGCTGCTTGAGATAGCGCAGCATCTCGGTTTCGCTGTGATGGCTGTTGAACACCGGATGGTTCAGGTAAGACGTGCTGCGCAGCAGGTCCTGGGGGATGCCCGGGACCAGGGTTTCAGCATCCAGTTGCGCGACGTCCAGCCCGTGGTCGGCGCCGAGGAACACATCGAACAGCCGGGCGACGGTGCTCTCGTCGCAGGTTTCATCCAGGCTCAGGCCCAGGTGCCCGCGCCCGAGGATCCGCAGATTGATCTGCGCGGCCTTGGCGCTCTCGATGATGGCCGTCTGGCTACCGCCGACCTCCAGCGTCAGGGTGTCGAAGAACTGCCGGTTCAGCCGCTCGATGCCCTTGCGTTCAAGGCCGGCGGCGAGGATGCAGGTCAGGCGATGGACGCGCTGGGCGATGCGCCGCAAGCCTTCCGGGCCGTGATAGACCGCGTAGAAACTGGCGATATTGGCCAGCAGCACCTGGGCGGTGCAGATGTTCGAGTTGGCCTTCTCGCGACGGATATGCTGCTCGCGGGTCTGCAGGGCCATGCGCAGCGCCACGTTGCCCCGGGCATCCTTGGACACGCCGATGATCCGTCCCGGAATCGCCCGCTTGTACTCCTCGCGACTGGCGAAGAACGCCGCGTGGGGCCCGCCATAGCCCATGGGCACGCCAAAGCGCTGGGACGAACCGAACACCACGTCGGCCCCCAGCTCGCCCGGCGGCGTCAGCAGCAACAGGCTCAACAGATCGGCCGCCACGCAGGCCAGCGCCTGCTGCGCGTGCAGGTGATCGATCAGCGGCCGCAGGTCGCGAATCTCGCCGTGGGTGTCCGGGTATTGCAACAAGGCGCCGAACACCTGGTGCCGCTTGAGGTTGTCCAGGCTGTCGACCACCAGTTCGAAGCCGAACCCTTCGGCGCGGGTCTGCACCACCGAGAGGGTCTGCGGATGGCAGTTCTGGTCGACGAAGAACAGATTGCTTTTCGACTTGGCCACGCGCTTGGCCAGGGCCATGGCTTCGGCGGCGGCCGTGGCTTCGTCCAGCAGCGAGGCGTTGGCCAGTTCCAGGCCGGTGAGGTCGATGGTCAGTTGCTGGAAATTGAGCAGGGCTTCGAGCCGGCCCTGGGCGATTTCCGGTTGGTAGGGCGTGTAGGCGGTGTACCAACCGGGATTTTCCAGCACGTTGCGCAAGATCACCGTGGGGGTCAGGGTGCCGTGATAACCCATGCCGATCAGGCTGGTCCAGACCTGGTTCTGCTCGGCGTAACCGCGCAGTTTGGCCAGGGCGGCCTGCTCGTCCAGCGCTGGCGGCAGGTCCAGCGGACGGTTGAAACGGATGCCCGGCGGCACGGTCTGTTCGATCAGCTCGACCCGGCTGCCCAGGCCCAGGCTGTCGAGCATCGCTTGCTGCTCGGCGGCGTCGGGCCCGAGGTGACGCCGCAGAAAGGCATTGGGATCGCGTAACTGGCTCAAGGACGGCAACTGGGACATGACGGGCTCTCTCTCAGGCGGCGCTCGGCGTCGATGGAACACGGTCAAAGCAGCATAGCAGCCGATCCCGCACGCCGACGGTCTGGCACCCCGGGCGAACCGGTAGCATGATGCTCGACTCCGGCGCGGCCCGCCGCCCTGCCTCGACCACTGTTTATCGGGTATCCCATCGTCATGAGCCAGCTGCCTTTCCTGCCGTTTTCCAAACCCACCATCGATGAAGCCACCATCGCCAGCGTTGGCGAAGTGCTGCGTTCGGGCTGGATCACCAGCGGGCCCAAGGTCCAGGCCTTCGAGGCGCAACTCTCGCAGTACTGCGGCGGGCGCCCGGTGCGCACCTTCAATTCCGGCACCTGCACCATGGAAATCGCCCTGCGTATCGCCGGCATCGGCCCTGGCGATGAAGTCATCACCACGCCGATCTCCTGGGTGGCCACGGCCAACGTGATTCTCGAGGTCGGCGCCACCCCGGTGTTCGCCGACATCGACCCGATCACCCGCAACATCGACCTGGCCCAGGTGGAAGCAGCCATCACGCCCCGGACCAAGGCCATCATCCCGGTGTTTCTCGCCGGCCTGCCGGTCGATATGGCACGCCTCTACGCCCTGGCGCGCAAGCACGGCCTGCGGGTCGTGGAAGATGCCGCCCAGGCATTGGGCTCAAGCTGGAATGGCGAGCGCATCGGCGCTGGCGGCGACCTGGTCTCTTTCAGTTTCCAGGCCAACAAGAACGTCACCTGCAGCGAAGGCGGCGCCCTGGTGCTGAACACCGCCGAAGAGGCTCGCCTGGCGGAGAAGTATCGACTGCAGGGCGTGACCCGACATGGCTTCGACGGCCTGGACGTGGACGTGCTGGGCGGCAAATTCAACATGACCGACGTCGCGGCCGCCATCGGCCTGGGCCAGTTCGCCCACCTCGAAACCCTCACCGCTCATCGCCGCGAACTGGCCCGGCATTACTTCGAATGCCTGGGCAGCGACTTCGAAACCCGCTACGGCGCCCAACTGCCCCCGGCGGACTTCAGCAACAGCAACTGGCACCTGTTCCAGCTGGTACTGCCGCAGCGGCATGACGGCAAACCGGCGCGGGCGACCTTTATGGAGCAGATGCAGGAGCGCGGGATCGGCATCGGCTATCACTACCCGCCGATTCACCTGCTGAGCCTGTACCGCGAGCGCGGTTTCAAGGAGGGGATGTTCCCGGTGGCGGAACGGGTGGGACGCCTGATCGTCTCGTTGCCGATGTTCACGGCCATGAGCAAGGGCGATGTCGAACGCTCGGTAGCGACGGTGAAGGCTGTTTTGCAAGAGACATAAATAGACACCCAGCCCTTGAACGGCTGGTTTCTACACTATTCAAGACGCTCAATATCCCGTTTTGGGCGTTTTTATTTCAGCAATAAATACAGTTGCCAATAGTTATATAAATATCCACTTGTCTGATCCTTTGCGCCAAAAACCAGACTCCCGGCGGCACTCACTTTAACCGCACACATAAGCACATGATAAATCAGCACGAACCCATACATAAAATTTCCGAAATACAGACGACTTCAAAACAATAGCCAATCATTCTATAGACCAACTTTCCGCCTGCTATGTTTACTTATGACTGCGCCCTGGAGACAAAAGGCCATTACGCAGTTGCAAAGACCGTCACAAAATCCATGTTTCAATTTATTCGAAATGGAGTTCAAAGAAATGAGCAGCCAACAAATAGTTGTATACATCGAAGAAGAACAGTTGATTGCGCAAAAGAACAACAACTACAGCCTCTATCTGGCCAAGAAAGTAAATAATGACTTTACGGTCATCTGGCAATCAAAAGGCCCCGTTGCCACAGTCAACAACCCTAGTTACCAATATAGAAACACCTTTGATATCGCCACCCCGTCCTTCATGGTCAACTTCACCAATGACCCGGTCAGCAGTGGCGATGTCACCTTCACCTCCGGCGGGAAAAACCTGCCCATCAGTACTGGCCAGACCACGACGCTCGATGCGAACGGCGTGTTCACTCCGGCCAAGAATGGCGGCGTACCCTCGGATGTTCTCATCAAAAATGAGCTGCAAGGCAATCCGCATGCAATCCTCCTGGATTCCAACGGCAACAACATCTGGGTGAACCGTCAGAGCGGCATGAACATCGGCCCTGCGACGCTGACACCAAAGAGCCAATATCAACTCTGGTTCGGCAACATTCAGGAAACCGGTTCGTTGATCGCCATCAACCTGTCCAACCCCTATGTAGCGACCCTGCAGGATGGCGGCAGCGTCACCATTACCTACACCGACAGTGGCACCTGGGTGACCGGCGAACCGGCCAGAGTCCTGAGCGCCTCTGAAGTCAGGGCGCTGCACGCCAGGCTCGGGATCGCGGCCTAGTCCGCCGGGCGGATCGAGCATCGGTTGCGCGAAGGACTTAGAGCACTGCGCGATGCCATTGGCAGTCTTCCGTTCGCACGTTGCGCTCATGCAAGAAAAACCCTGTATATCGTAGATCTACAGGGTTTTTTATTGATGATGTCGAACTCATGGTTGAACGGGCCAGGTGGGGTCGAGACTCTGTATATAAATCATCCACAGGATGAGCGTGAGATTAGCCATGAGTAAGCAAACCATAATTGTCTATATTGAAGAAGAGCAACTTGTTGCGCAAAAGATAAATAACTACAGCCTCTACCTGGCCAAGAAAGTAAACAGTTCCTTCACTGTCATCTGGCTTTCAAAACCGCCATTCGCCGCCCCCAACCAACCGACTTATCAATACAAGAATATCTTTAATATCACCAATGATTCCTACATGGTGAATTTCACCAACACACCGCTGCAAGAAGGAGACATCAATTTTACTTCAGGCGGAAAGAACCTACCCATCAACACAGGCCAGATAACCACCCTGGATCAATATGGTGTATTCAGCCCGGCAAGGAATGCTGGAACGCCAGGAGATGTTTCAATAAATAACGAACTTCCGGCCAACCCCAGCAATATATTATTGGACTCCACCGGACTCAGTCTCTGGGTGAACCGCTCAGGTGGCATGAATATAGGCATAACCACCATGACCCCCAAAAACGAGTTTCAACTATGGTTCGGTCCAGCCCAGGCAGCGGGTTCGCTGATCCCCAGCAGTCTGTCCAATCCTTACAACATGAGCGTGAACGACGGAGAAACCAAAACCGTCACCTACAACAATCAGGGCGCCTGGGTTAGCGGCGAACCCGCGACGAGTTTGACGGCAGAAGAAGTGGCAGAGCTTCACATCAGGGTGAACAAAGCCGTGCTGCGGGCCAGATCGCTCCGCCGCTAGGCCAGCCCCCAAGAGGTCGCCTGCAAACGAAAAACGCCGCGTACCCGATAAGGGCAGCACGGCGCTCTTGTAGCGGATTCGCGTCTGGCAGGGATTATTCGCCGATAGCGGCCTTATAACCGGCTGCGTCGAGCAGCTTCTCAAGATCAGCAGCGTTGGCCGGCTTGAGCTTGAAGATCCAGGCGCCGTACGGGTCGCTGTTGAGCAGCTCCGGGCTGCCGCTCAGGTCTTCATTGACCGCGATCACTTCGCCGGCCACTGGCGCGTAGATGTCGGAAGCGGCCTTCACCGATTCCACCACACCGGCCTGGTCGCCAGCGCCGAAGACATTGCCGACTTCGGTCAGCTCGACGAACACCACGTCGCCCAGGGCTTCCTGAGCGTGGTCGCTGATGCCCACGGTCACGGTGCCATCGGCTTCCAGACGGGCCCATTCGTGACTTTCGGCAAAACGCAGGTCAGCAGGGATATCACTCATGTTCTGTGTCCTCAAGAAGAAATGTCAGCGGTAGATCCCGCCGGAAATAAGTTAGATCAGGGTTTTGCCATGACGCACGAAGGTCGGTTTTACCACCCGGACCGGGTACCACTTGCCACGGATTTCCACTTCTGCACGGTCGGCGGTAGCCATGGGCACCCGTGCCAGGGCGATCGATTTGCTAAGCGTAGGAGAGAAACTACCACTGGTGATCTCTCCTTCGCCAACATCGGCGATGCGAACCACCTGATGGGCACGCAGCACGCCGCGTTCTTCCAGCACCAGGCCGACCAGTTTGTGCTTCACCCCACCCGCGCGCTCGGCCTCCAGCGCGGTGCGCCCGATGAACTTGCGCGACGCCGGCTCCCAGGCGATGCTCCAGGCCATGTTGGCCACCAGCGGTGAAACCTCCTGGTGAATATCCTGACCGTACAGGTTCATGCCGGCCTCCAGGCGCAAGGTATCGCGGGCGCCGAGGCCGATCGGCGAGATCCCCGCGCCCACCAGATCGTTGAAGAACGCCGGGGCCTGGTCGGCCGGCAGGACGATTTCCAGGCCATCCTCACCGGTGTAGCCGGTGCGCGCGATGAACCAGTCGCCATCGGCCTGGCCTTCGAAGGGCTTGAGTTGCTGGATCAGCGTGCCGCGCGACTGGGTCACCAGCTCGGCGATCTTGTGGCGGGCGTGGGGCCCCTGGATCGCCAGCATCGCCAGCTCGGAGCGTTCGTGCAGTTGCACCTGGAAAGCGCCCAGTTGCGCCTGCATCCAGGCCATGTCCTGGTCACGGGTGGCGGCGTTGACCACCAGCCGGTAACCGGATTCGGTGCGGTAGACGATCATGTCGTCGACGATACCGCCGTGCTCGTTGAGCATGGCGCTGTACAAGGCCCTGCCGGGGCTTTGCAGGCGTTCGACATCGTTGGCCAGCAGGTGCTGGAGCCAGGCCTTGGCCTGGGGGCCGTCGACATCGATCACGGTCATGTGGGATACATCGAAAACCCCGCAATCGCGTCGCACCTGATGGTGCTCCTCGACCTGCGAGCCGTAATGCAGAGGCATATCCCAACCGCCAAAATCGACCATCTTCGCGCCGAGGGCGAGATGAAGGTCATACAGAGGCGTGCGCTGTCCCATGGGTTTCTCCTTCCGGGCGTGGCGAAGGTGCGGGCGGTCGCTGTATGAGCTGGAAGCCTTGAAATAGAAGGCTCTCAGATAATTCAAAAGACCCGATCAGAAAGATCGACCACACCGAATGCCGCGCATTGTAGCCGCAAGGTGTGACACTGGCACCTAACCGATTCGATGAGCGGAGCGTCGGATCAGTCCGATCACCGGCAACAATCCCACCAGGACCAGGGTCAGGGCCGGCAACGCGGCACGCGCCCACTCACCCTCGCTGGTCATCTCGAAGATCCGCACCGCCAGCGTGTCCCAACCGAACGGGCGCATCAGCAGGGTGGCGGGCATTTCCTTGAGCACATCGACGAATACCAGCAGCGCCGCGCTCAGAGTGCCGGGCAGCAACAGCGGCAGATACACTTTGAAAAACAGTCGCGGTCCGCTGACCCCCAGGCTGCGCGCCGCTTCCGGCAACGAGGGGCGGATCCGCGCCAGGCTGCTTTCCAGCGGCCCGTAGGCCACCGCGATAAACCGCACCAGATAGGCCAGCAGCAACGCCGCCAGGCTACCCAGCAGCAACGGCTTGCCCGCCCCACCCAGCCAGCCCGACAGCGGGATCACCAGCTCGCGGTCCAGATAACTGAAGGCCAGCATGATCGACACCGCCAGCACCGAACCCGGCAAGGCGTACCCCAGGTTGGCCAGGCTGACGCCGGAGCGGATCGCCCGGGTCGGCGCCAGCCGTCGGGCGAACGCCAGCAGCAGGGCCACGCTGACCGTGATCAGGGCCGCCATGGCGCCCAGGTACAGGGTGTGCAGGATCAGCCCGGCATAACGCTCGTCGAGGTCGAAACGGCCACGCTGCCAGAACCACACCACCAGTTGCAGCACTGGGATGACAAAGGCGCAGGCAAACACCAACGCGCACCAACTGGTGGCTGCCAGGGCCTTGAGGCCATGCAGGTGGTACAGCGCCTTGCCCCGCGGCCGCTCGTTGCCGGAGCGACTGGCGCCACGGGCGCGACGCTCGCCGTACAGCACCAGCATCACCGCCAGCAGCAACAGGCTGGCCAGCTGCGCGGCGCTGGACAGGCTGAAGAAGCCATACCAGGTCTTGTAGATGGCGGTGGTGAAGGTGTCGAAGTTGAACACCGCCACCGCGCCGAAATCGGCCAGGGTTTCCATCAGCGCCAGGGCCACACCGGCACCGATGGCCGGCCGCGCCATGGGCAGGGCCACGCGCCAGAACGCCTGCCAGGGCGTCTGCCCAAGCACGCGCGCGGCTTCCATCAGGCCTTTGCCCTGGGCCAAGAACGCAGTGCGCGCCAGCAGGTACACATAGGGATAGAACACCAGCACCAAGACCAGGATCACCCCGCCGGTGGAACGCACCCGCGGCAGGCGCAGGCCCATGCCGAACCATTCGCGCAGCAGGGTCTGCACCGGGCCGGAAAAATCCAGCAGGCCGACGAAGACAAAGGCCAGCACGTAGGCCGGAATCGCAAAGGGCAGCATCAGCGCCCAGTCCAGCCAGCGCCTTCCGGGAAACTCGCAGAGGCTGGTCAGCCAGGCCAGGCTCACCCCCAGCAGCGTCACGCCGACACCGACGCCCAGCACCAGGGTCAGGGTGTTGCCCAGCAGGCGCGGCATCTGGGTCTCCCACAGGTGCGACCAGATCTGCTGGTCGATCACCTGCCACGACAGCAGCAGCACGCTCAGCGGCAGCAGCACCAGGGCGGCGACGGCAAAAACCAGCGGGTACCAGCGACGTTGGGCGGGATGGGCCACGAAAGACTCTCGAACGAGATGGATCAATAAAAGGCAATTACGAACCGGTTAAACAAAACGCCCCGCAAAGGCGGGGCGCAGTATAACCAGCGGATCAGTTCCAGCCAGCACGGTCCATCAGGCGAATGGCCTCGGCCTGGCGCTTGCCGGCGACTTCCACCGGCAGGGTGTCAGCCACGAACTTGCCCCAGGCGGCCACTTCGGCGGACGGCGGCACGCTCGGGTTGGCCGGGAATTCCTGGTTCACGTCGGCGAAGATCTTCTGCGCTTCCTCGGTGGTCATCCACTCCACCAGGGCCTTGGCGGCTTCCGGGTGCGGTGCGTGCTTGGTCAGGCCGATGCCCGACAGGTTGACGTGCACGCCGCGGTCGCCCTGGTTCGGCCAGAACAGTTTGACCGGCAGATCCGGCTTCTGCTTGTGCAGGCGGCCGTAGTAGTAGGTGTTGACGATGCCCACGTCGCACTGGCCGGCGCTGATCGCCTCGAGCACCGCGACGTCGTCGGAGAACACGTCGGTGGACAGGTTGTTGACCCAGCCCTTGACGATTTCTTCGGTTTTCGCCGCGCCGTGGGTTTCGATCAGGGTCGCGGTCAGCGACTGGTTGTAGACCTTCTTCGCCGTGCGCAGGCACAGGCGGCCTTCCCACTGCTTGTCAGCCAGGGCTTCGTAGGTGGTCAGTTCGGACGGTTTCACCCGCGCGGTGGAGTAGGCGATGGTCCGCGCCCGCAGGCTCAGGCCGGTCCAGGCGTGCGAGGCGGCGCGGTATTGCAGGGGGATGTTGGTGTCGATCACCTTGGAGGTGAACGGCTGCAGGATACCCATCTGCTCGGCTTGCCACAGGTTGCCGGCATCGACGGTGAGCAGCAGGTCGGCGGTGGCGTTCTCGCCCTCGGCCTTGATCCGCTGCATCAGCGGCGCTTCCTTGTCGGTGATGAACTTCACCTGGACCCCGGTTTTCTGGGTGTAGAGATCGAAGACCGGCTTGATCAGCTCGTCGATACGTGAGGAGTAGACCACCACTTCGTCGGCTGCCTGGACAGTACCGCCAATGAGGGTGAGGGCCAGGGCGGTCAGTAGACGCTTCGGTGCCAACATGGGAGCGGTCTCTCGAAATCAAAGGGGAGTAAATGATAAGGACTACTATTTAGCTTCTCAAACTGAACCGGAGACCGAGGCGTTACGAGATGTTGCTGATGCATCGCCAGCGTGGGGTTCAGAGCAGACGCGCGCCCACACATGTCCGCGCGGCCCCTGCGGGAGCCGCCGGTTGAGCGGTTCGACTACTCGCGATAACGGTCAGGCCTTGGCCAGTTCCGGCAGATCCCCGCTGAGGCCCAACGCCTGGCGCACGAACAGCGCCTTGGCCTCGGGCATCTGGTCGACCATTTTCAACCCGGTATTACGCAACCAGCGCAGCGGCAGCGGATCGGCCTGGAACAACCGTTCGAAGCCTTCCATCGCCGCCATCAACGCCAGGTTGTGCGGCATGCGCCGCCGCTCGTAACGGCTGAGCACCTTGGTGTCGGCCAGGTGTTCGCCGCGGCTGGCCGCCTGCAGCAGCACCTCGGCCAGCACCGCGGCATCGAGGAAGCCCAGGTTGACCCCCTGCCCGGCCAGCGGATGGATGGTATGGGCCGCGTCGCCGATCAGGGCCAGGCCCTCTGCCACGTAACGCTTGGCATGACGCTGGCGCAACGGCACGCAGAGCCGCGGGTCGGCGCTCAACACCGCGCCCAGGCGGCCTTCGAAGGCGCGTTCCAGCTCACGGCAGAAGTCGCTGTCGTCCAGCGCCATCAGGCGTTCGGCCTCGCTGGGCGTGGTCGACCAGACGATCGAACACCAATCGTGCAGCCCGTCGCGCTCCAGCGGCAGGAACGCCAGCGGGCCGTTGTCGGTGAAACGCTGCCAGGCGGTCCTCTGGTGCGGCTCGGCGCAACGCACGCTGGTGACGATGGCGTGATGCAGGTAATCCCATTCGCGAGTGGCGCAGCCGGTCAGGCGCCGCACCGCCGAATTGGCGCCGTCGGCGGCGATTACCAGCGGGGCGCGCAGGCTGCGGCCATCGGCCAGGGTCAGTAGCCAGTCGTCGCCGGAACGGCGCATCTGCTCCAGGCGGGCGTTGGCCAGCAGGCCGATGTCGCAGTTGTGCAGACGCTCCAGCAGCGCGTCCTGGACCACGCGGTTTTCCACGATGTGGCCCAGCGCCTCGGCATGCACGCTGGCGGCCGAGAAGTGAATCTGCCCGGTGCCGCTGCCATCCCAGACCTGCATCTCGGCATACGGGCTGCAGCGCCGCCGGGTCACCCCTTCCCAGACACCCAGGCGCTCGAGAATCCGCTGGCTGGCCGCCGACAATGCACTCACCCGCGGCTCGAACGGTGCTTCGTCGTCGAAGGGCTTGACCTTCAGCGGGCTGCCATCGAGCAGCAGCACTTCCAGGCCGCTGTCCTGCAACGCCAGCGCCAGGGCGCTCCCGACCATTCCGGCCCCGACAATCAGCAGATCTGCACGCATTTCCATGCTTTAAGCCTGTCTCGCTTGCGGCTTGAGCCGCACGTAAAGGGTTTTGTCGAACCGCGCTACCTGGCTGCCGACACTGTGCTGGATTTCCATGCCCGGTCGCGGGCTCAGCCACTCACGCATCGGGACGGGTACCCAGGCCCATGGCTTGCCGCGCGAACCAGCGTTTGGCCGGTGGCAGCAGGTCCAGGCCCAGCAGCCCGATATTGCGCCCCAGGGACACCAGCGGCAGCTTGCTGCCAAACAGCCGGGTGACCTGGTCGGAGAAGCCCACGGTCAGGTCCTGGTCCAGGCGCTGCCGCTCGCGGTAGGCCTGCAAGATACTGAAATCGCCCGGCGGCGTCGGGCTGACCAGCAAGGCATCGGCCAGCGCCTGGGCGTCGCGCAACGACAGGTTGAAACCCTGCCCGGCAATCGGGTGCAGGCTATGGGCGGCGTTGCCCAGCACCACCAGGTGAGGACGCACCTGCTCCTCGGCCTCCACCAGCGCCAGCGGGTAAAGATGCCGCGCGCCGACCTGTTTCAGGGTGCCCAGGCGATAACCGAATACCCCCTGCAACTCGCCGAGGAAGCTGCGTTCGTCCAGCGCGGCCAGGCGCTGCGCGTCCATGCCCAGGCGGGTCCAGACCAACGCGCAGCGGTTCTCCGGCAGCGGCAGCAGGGCCATTGGGCCGTCGTCGGTGAAGCGCTCGAAGGCCATGCCGTTATGGGCTTCGCTCGGGGTGATATTGGCGATCAGCGCGCTCTGGTTGTAGGGGCGCTTTTTCACCCCGATTCCCAGTTGCTCGCGCAGCCCCGAGCGACCGCCGTCGGCCAGTACCGCCAGTTCGCAATCCAGGCTGGTTTCATCGTTGAGGGTCAGGCGGTAGCCGTCTTCCAGCGGCTCCATGCGCATGACCTCGGCCGGGCAGCGCCAGCTCACCACGTCCTTGTCCAGCCCCTGCCACAGGCATTGGCCGAGCCAGGCGTTTTCCACCACATAACCCAGGGCGGGAACGCCCTCCTCCATGGCCGACAGCCGTGCGGTGGAAAACCGCCCACGGTCGGAGACATGGATCTGTTTGATCGGCTCGGCGCGGCGGGAGATTTCCTGCCACACACCCAGCCGTTGATAGATCTGCCGCGCGCCGAACGACAGCGCCGAAGAGCGCGCATCGTAGCTGGGCTGATAGGTATCGCCCGGAGCGAACGGCTCGATCAGCACGATCTTCCAGCCGCGCTCCTTGGCGCCGGCCTGCAAGGCCAGGGCCAGGCTGGCACCGACCAGGCCACCGCCGATGATCGCCAGATTGACCCGGTTCATGCTGCGCAGCTCCGGGCGGCGGCCATCAGGGCCTCGATCTCGGCCACGGTCTTGGGCACGCCACCGGTGAGAATTTCACAGCCTTGCTTGGTTACCACCACGTCATCCTCGATGCGCACGCCAATGCCGCGCCATTTCTTCGCCACGTTCTGATTGTCCGGCGCGATGTAGATGCCCGGCTCGACCGTCAGGGCCATGCCGACTTCCAGCACCCGCCATTCACCGCCGACCTTGTACTCGCCGACGTCATGTACATCCATGCCCAGCCAGTGGCCGGCGCGGTGCATGTAAAACGCCTTGTAGGCTTCGCTGGCGATCAACTCGTCCACCTCGCCTTCGAGCAGCCCCAGTCTGACCAACCCGGAGGTGATCACCCTGACGGTCGCTTCATGGGCCTGGTTCCAGTGCTTGTTCGGCGCGATCTCGGCAAAGGCGGCTTCCTGGGAGGCCAGCACCAGCTCGTAGATCGCCTTCTGCTCGGCGGAAAACCTGCCGTTCACCGGCCAGGTGCGGGTGATATCGCTGGCATAACAATCGATCTCGCAACCGGCGTCGATCAGCACCAGGTCGCCGTCCTTGAGCAACGCGTCGTTCTGCTGGTAATGCAGGATGCAGCTGTTGCGCCCGGCGGCGACGATCGAGCCGTAGGCCGGCATCTTCGCCCCGCCCCGGCGGAACTCGTAGTCCAGCTCGGCTTCCAGGCTGAACTCGTACAGACCGGCGCGGCTGGCCTGCATGGCTCGAATATGGGCCTGGGCGGAAATCCGCGCGGCCTCGCGCATCACCTTCACTTCCGCCGCCGATTTATACAGACGCATGTCGTGCAGCAGATGATCCAGGGCAACGAATTCGTTCGGCGGCTGAGCGCCCAGGTGCGCCTTGGAGCGGATCACGTTGATCCATTCCATCAGGTGGCGATCGAACTCGGGGTTGCTGCCCATGGCCGAATACACCCGGTCGCGGCCTTCGATAAGACCCGGCAGGATGTCGTCGATATCGGTAATGGGGAAGGCATCGTCGGCGCCGTAATCGCGGATCGCGCCCTCCTGGCCAGCCCGCAGACCGTCCCAGAGTTCGCGCTCGGCATTACGCTCACGGCAGAACAGGATGTACTCGCCATGCTCGCGACCGGGCATCAGCACGATCACCGCCTGGGGTTCCGGGAAACCGCTTAGGTACTGGAAATCGCTGTCCTGGCGGTAGACATGCTCGACGTCGCGGTTGCGGATCGCCACCGCGGCAGCCGGCAGGATCGCGATGCTGTTGGGTTCCATCTGCGCCATGAGCGCCTTGCGGCGGCGGGTGTATTCCGATTTCGGGATATGGATCATGGGCAGACGGATTTCCCTATCGAGCGATCAGTGCAGAGAAGGCTTGGCGGCCGGTTCAACCGTCTTGTTGGTCTCGGTGAACAGCAGCAGCGGGGCGACCCGCAGGTATTCCATCACTTCCATGTAGTCGCTTTCGCCGTCGTCGGACTCTTCCAGCGCGTCCTGTACCTGGGCGATCGCCGCCAGGTCCTGCAGCACTTCCGTGGCCTCGGTGCTCAGGGCACTGCTGTCGCGGGAGTTCAGGCCGAAGCCGGTGAGGAAACCCTGGCACCACTGCCCCAGGGCCGCGGCGCGCTCGGCCAGTGGGGCGTCGTCGGTGGGCAGCAGCAGGACGACAGTCATGTCATCGCTGGTCAGCTCGCCCTTGACCATTTCCTGCAGGCCGATCAAGGCGTTGCGAACATTGTCCTGCGGCTCGCCTTCGAGCAGCTCGGCGGCGTCGATCAGCCAGCCGTCGACTTCGAAGCCGGCGCCGGCGCAGCTGCGCCCCAGCAACAGGCCATGCAATTCGGCGGGCGAGACAGGGTGACCGCTGCTGCTGAGCAGGGTGGCGAAGGCGTTGTACGGGGAATTCTGAATGGGCATGGGCAGCTAGGCGCCAAGCGGCGCAATGTCTAGAATGGAGGCCTTGTATCCTAGCATCGGCAGACGCGCCAAGACCATCGAGGCCGTCAACTCGTTTGCCCAGGCAGTTGCCACTCATCAGACAAATCCAGTGGGATCCAATGGAAGACACCGATCTGCAAGCGCTGATGGCTAGACTCGAACTGCTAATTGGCCGGGTCGAGCAACTAAAGAGTCAAAACGCACTCTTATTAGCTCAGGAAAAGACTTGGCGCGAGGAACGCGCGCACCTCATTGAAAAAAACGAAATCGCCCGGCGTAAGGTCGAATCGATGATTTCGCGCCTCAAGGCCCTGGAGCAAGACTCATGAGTTCAAGCAATAGCGTTACCGTGCAGATCCTCGACAAAGAGTATTCGATCATCTGCCCCCAGGAAGAGCGTAGCAATCTGGTGAGCGCCGCCCGGTACCTGGATGGCAAGATGCGCGAGATCCGCAGCAGCGGCAAAGTCATTGGCGCCGATCGTATCGCGGTGATGGCCGCCCTCAATATCACCCACGATCTGCTGCACAAGCAGGACCGCCCTGACGTGCAAGCCAGCGGTTCGACCCGCGAACAGGTGCGCGACCTGCTCGAACGCGTGGATCTGGTGCTCGCCACCGACACCGATACAACCAAGGCTGATTCCTGAGGGTGGTTGCGGTATAATCCCCACCACTCCCTGGGGTGCTTGCCAGTTGGCGATGTCCCTGAGCCGATTCGCACTACCCTGGAAGTTGCACGTTGGGCCGGTGTGCATGTCCGCTAGACGGAAAGCCTTAACGCCTACTGCATCTTCCGCCTTGAACTTTCGGGTTCAAGGGCTAAGTCGACAGCGGTTCATCCGGGGAGCCTGAATTCCATGCCAATGCCAGCTATGCAAATAGCTGGCATTGTTTTTTGGGGCTCCGCTTTTTCGGTTCCGTTTTTTTCGGCTCCGTTTTTTTCGATCAAGGGTTATTTGGTACGCTGTCCTGCCGTACCCGACCCGGACCCGAGCGACCATGACCGAACCGGCGCCGCTTTCCCGCCCGCAACTTCGACGCATACTGCGCAAAGCCCGCCGCGCCCTCACCGCCAGCGAACAACGCCAGGCCTCTCGTGGGCTGTATCGACAACTGGCGCAGCATCCGTTGTTCCGCCGCGCCAAACACATCTCCCTTTACCTGCCCATGGACGGTGAAATCGACCCGCGCCCGCTGCTGCTGGCTGCGCAACGCCGGGGCAAGGCGACTTATCTGCCGGTGCTCAGCGCCTGGCCACGGACCAAGATGGTGTTTCAGCGGGTTCGCCCCGGCGAAAAGCTGCGCCCCAATCGCTTCCGCATTCCCGAGCCACGGGTGAGCCTGGCCCGGCAACGCAAGGTCTGGGCCCTGGATCTGGTGCTGTTGCCGCTGGTCGGCTTCGATGAGGCGGGCGGACGCCTGGGAATGGGCGGTGGTTTCTATGATCGCAGCCTGGCCTATCTGGCGCGGCGCAAAAGCTGGCGCAAGCCGACGCTACTGGGGCTGGCCCACGAATGTCAGAAAGTCGCGCAACTGGATCAGGCGAGCTGGGATGTACCGCTGCAAGGAACGGTGACTGACAAGAAATGGTATTTCGCGAAATAGGCGCCACCAGGAGAGAGCGGCGCCTTGGAAGGAATCAACGCTTGTAAGGCTGCTGCTGTTGCGCGAGCTCGACCGATGCGTCGGTCTTGTTGGCCCACAGGCTCTGCGCATAACCGGTTGTCACTACGCCCAAACCGAACAAAATAACCAAAATCCATAGTAAATCCGGTTTGCGTTGCATCGATTGCCCCCCTCAGGCAAATCCCACACGATGACAGCGACGGTTTCCATAACAGGCCGTGCAGCAGCGTCAAGCTTAAAATCCCGGCATTCTGCGATAACGTGAACCGACACGCAAATGCTGGCGTCAACCGACTGTCGGTTTGTCATAAAATTGCCCGACAGCTTGCCCACGTCCCTCTGGAGAGCACAGAAAATGGCCTATTGGCTGATGAAATCCGAACCGGAAGAACTCTCGATCGAGGGCCTGGCGCTCAAGAAACAGGCGCGCTGGGACGGCGTACGCAACTACCAGGCACGAAACTTCCTGCGCAACATGGCGGTGGGTGACCAATTCTTCTTTTATCACTCCAGCTGTCCCGAACCGGGCATCGCCGGGATCGGCCAAATCATCGAGGCCGCCTACCCCGACCCGACCGCCCTGGAACCGGAAAACCCGCATTTCGATCCCAAGGCCAGCGCCGAGAAAAACGCCTGGAGCGCCGTCGACGTCGCCCATGTCGAAACCTTCCCCAAGGTGCTGCGCCTGGATTATCTGAAGCAGCAAACCGCCCTCGCCGAACTGCCCCTGGTGCAGAAAGGCAGCCGGCTGTCCGTGATGCCAGTGACCGCCGAACAGTGGGCGGCGGTACTCGCGCTGCGCTGAACAGGCCGCAAGCGATACTCAGGCAGGTATCTCGCGCACAACGTACTAGGCTTGCCCGTTCATTTGACGGACATCAAGTCGCCCAACGGCTTGAGCCGCCAGACTAGGACGCTATAGCCGCAGGGATGCCCCCCAATGCCGACGAATCACCGCTCCTCCCGCCTTTTTGCCTTCGCCTTGCTGGCATTGCTGCTGATCGCGGGCGGCTTTGGTTACTGGAAGTCCACCCTGGACCGCCTGCCCGAAGGCCTGAGCATGGGCAACGGCCGGCTTGAAGCCACAGAGGTGCAGATCGCCAGCAAGACGCCCGGACGCCTGGCTGAAGTGCTCGTCGACGAAGGCGACAGAGTGTCCAAGGACCAGCTGCTGGCCCGCATGGATACCCGCACCCTGGAGGCCCAGCGCGCCCAGGCCGAGGCCGACGTGGTGCGCACCCGGGAAAACCTCGCGGCGGCCGAAGCCAATGTGCAGCTGCGCCAGAGCGAACTGCTGCTGGCCAACCAGGAACTCAAGCGTTCCCGGGAACTGTTCAACCGTGGTTACGCCAGCCAGCAGATCATCGACCAGCAGCAGGCGCGCCTGAACACCGGCAACGCCGCCGTCCAGGCAGCCCAGGCCCAGGTCGCCGCAGTGCGCGCCGCCATTGGCTCGGCCAAGGCCATGGTCGCCCAGCTGACCAGCGAGATCGACGACAGCAGCCTGCGCGCGCCCATCGACGGCATCATCCAGTTGCGCCTGGCCGAACCGGGCGAGGTGCTGGGCGCCGGCGGTCGGGTGTTGCTGCTGATCGACCCGAGCGACCAGTACATGAACCTCTACCTGTCCGCCTCGGTGACCGGCCGCCTGGCTGTCGGCAGCGAGGCGCGGATCCTGCTCGACGCCCTGCCCGATCAGCCGCTGCCGGCGAAGATCAGCTTTGTCGCGGCCAAGTCCCAATTCACCCCCAAGGAAGTGGAAACCCGCGATGAGCGCCAAAAACTGGTGTTCCGCGTCAAGCTGCGGCTGACCCAACCCAGCGCCGTACCGCAGGCCAAGCCGGGCATGCCCGGCGCCGGTTACGTGCGCACCGCGACCGTGGCCTGGCCGGCCAACCTGCAATGAACGAACTGGCGCTGCAGGCCACGGGCATCAACCACCGTTATGGCTCGCAACAGGCCCTGGTCGACCTTGCCTTCAGCCTGCCCGGCGGCACCCGCTGCGGATTGATCGGCCCGGATGGCGCCGGCAAGTCGAGCCTGCTGGGCTTGATCGCCGGGGTGAAGAAGTTGCAGCAGGGTCAACTGCAGGTGCTCGGCGGCTCCATCGAACAACGCCGCCATCGCAACAGCCTGTACGCGCGGATCGCCTTCATGCCTCAGGGCCTGGGTGGCAACCTGTATCCCGAGCTGTCGATCGAGGAAAACATTCGCTTCTTCGCCACCCTGTTCGGCCTGTCGAAAACCGAATGTGAACAGCGCATGCGCAACCTGTTGCTGGCCACCGACCTGCTGCGTTTCGCCGAACGGCCCGCGGGCAAGCTGTCCGGCGGGATGAAGCAGAAGCTCGGGCTGTGCTGCGCATTGATCCATGAGCCAGACCTGCTGATCCTCGACGAACCCACCACGGGCGTCGATCCGCTGTCCCGCCGGCGCTTCTGGGAACTGGTGGACGAGGTTCGCCGCCAGCGCCCGCAACTGACGCTGCTGGTGGCCACCGCCTATATGGAGGAAGCCGAGCAGTTCGAGCACTGCCTGATGCTCGACCGCGGCCGGCTGATTGCCCAGGGCTTGAGCCGGGAACTGGCCATCGCTACGCCCAGCGGCAAGCTCGACGATGCCTTCACCCACTTTCAAGGCGACAGCGGGCACGACAACCAGCCGCTGGTGATCCCGCCAAGAACCACGGACAACCAACAAATTGCTATCGAAGCCCATGAGCTGACCCTGCGTTTCGGCGACTTCACGGCCGTGAACAAGGTCAGCTTCGCCATTGGCCGGGGCGAGATTTTCGGCTTTCTCGGCTCCAACGGCTGCGGCAAGACCACCACCATGAAGGTCCTGACCGGGTTGATGCCGGCCACCGAAGGCAGCGCCAGGCTGCTGGGCAATCCGGTGGACGCCAGGGACCTGGCCACCCGCAAGCGCGTGGGTTTCATGTCCCAGAGCTTTTCGCTGTACGGCGAACTCAGCGTGCGCCAGAACCTGGTGCTGCACGCCCGGCTGTTCGACCTGCCCAAGGCCGAGAGCGGCCCGCGGATCGAAGAGCTGATCCGCCGCTTCACTCTCCAGGAGATCGCCGATCAACCCTCCGGCTCCCTGCCCCTGGGCTTGCGCCAACGCCTGTCCCTGGCGGTGGCGGTGCTGCACCGCCCGGAAGTGTTGATTCTCGACGAGCCGACCTCGGGCGTGGACCCGGCGGCCCGCGACGACTTCTGGCGGCTGTTGATCGAGCTGTCGCGGGAACAGGAGGTAACGATCTTCCTGTCCACCCACTTCATGAACGAAGCCCAGCGCTGCGACCGCATCTCGCTGATGCACGCCGGCAAGGTACTGGCCTGCGATACACCGACCGCCCTGCAGCAACAGTTCGCCGGGGAAACCCTGGAAGCCGCTTTTGTCCGCTGCCTGGAAGACGCCCAGGGCGCGCCGGAACCTGCTCCCCCGGCGACCGCCCAACCCGAAGTCAGCAGCGCCATTCACAGCGACAGTCGGCGCTTGCGCCTGTCGCGCCTGATCGCCGTCGCCACCCGCGAAGGCAAGGAGCTGTTGCGCGACCGGGTGCGCCTGGGGTTCGCCTTGCTCGGGGCGCTGTTCATGATGGTGATCTTTGGCTACGGCATTTCCCTGGACGTGGAAAACCTCGCCTTCGCCGTCTACGACCAGGACCAGACCCCGCAAAGCCGCGCTTACCTGGAAGCCTTCCGCAGCTCCCGCTACTTCAAGGAGCAGCAGCCGATCCGCGATGCCGCCGAACTGCATCGGCGCCTGCAACGCTCGGAGATCAAGCTGGCCCTGGAGATTCCCCCCGGTTTCGGTCGCGACCTGTACGCCGGGCGCCAGCCCGCGGTGGCCGCCTGGCTCGACGGCGGCATGCCGTTTCGCGCCGAGACCAGCCGCAACTATGTCGAGGCGGTGCATCAGGCCAATATCGAATTGCTCGCCGAACACAGCAGCCCGGCCCTGGGGCGAGCACCCGCGGCCCGCCTGGAAACCCGCTTTCGCTACAACCAGGACGTGGTCAGCGTGAATGCCATCGGCCCTGGCGTGATGGCGCTGATCCTGGCGTTCATCCCGGCGATGCTCACGGCGCTGGGCATCGTGCGCGAGAAGGAGCTGGGCTCGATCACCAATTTCTACGCCACGCCACTCAAGCGCCTGGAGTTTCTCCTGGGTAAGCAGGCGCCCTACCTGGGCCTGAGCCTGATCAACCTGGCGCTGCTGGTGGCCATGAACCGCTGGCTGTTCGGCGTACCCTTCAAGGGCAGCGGCCTGACCCTGGCCTTCGGCGGCCTGCTGTATGTGCTCGCCACCACCAGCCTGGGCCTGCTGATTTCCGCATTCACCCGTACCCAGATCGCGGCGATCCTCGGCACCATGATCATCACCAGCCTGCCGACCATCCAGTTCTCCGGGCTGATCGTGCCGCGCTCGTCGCTGGACGGCGCCGCGGCGCTGATGGGGCAGCTGTTCCCCGCCGGTTACTTCCTCGACATTGCCGTCGGCACCTTCACCAAGGCCCTGGACCTGCGCCAGCTGTGGCCGCAGTGTCTGGCGCTGTTCGGGTTCTTCCTCGGGTTCACCGGGCTGAGCCTGGCGATGCTGAAAAAACAGGAGGCCTGATGCACCGGTTCAACCACATCCTGCGCCTGGGCCTCAAGGAGCTCACCAGCCTGCGACACGACAGCGTGTTGCTGCTGTTTCTACTGTACGCCTTCACCGTGGCCATCTACATGCCGGCGGCCGGTTCGGTGATCGGCGTGCACAACGCCAGCGTGGCGCTGGTGGACGAAGACCACAGCCAGCTCTCGCGCCAGCTGGCCGAGGCCCTGCAACCACCGGAATTCCAGAGCCCGGTGCAGTTGCCCTACGACCAGTTGGACCAGGTCCTGGACAGCGGCCAGTTCACCTTCGTCATCAATGTGCCGGCCAACTTCCAGAGCGATCTACTGGCCGGGCGCCAACCCAGCGTGCAAGTGAATGTCGACGCCACGGCCATGAGCCAGGCCTTCATGGGCGCCGGTTATATCGGGCGGATTTTCCAGCGCGAACTGCTCAACTACAGCCAGGCCGACCCGGCGAGCCGGATGCCCGCACTGTTGACCAGTCGCGCGCTGTTCAACACCAATCTGCAGGGCGGCTGGTTTCTCGCGGTGATTCAGATCGTCAACAACATCACCATCCTGGCCATTGTCCTGACCGGCACGGCGCTGCTGCGCGAGCGCGAGCACGGCACCCTCGACCATCTGCTGGTGCTGCCGCTGACCGCCCTGGAAATCATGCTGGCGAAGATCTGGAGCAACATGCTGGTGGTGGTGCTCTGCACCTGGGTGTCGCTGGAGGTGATCGTCAAGGGTGTGCTGGGCGTGCCGCTTGCCGGCTCGCTGGCGCTGTTCCTCGCGGTGACCGGGCTTTACCTGTTCGCCAGCACCGCGCTGGGGATCTTTCTCGCCACGCTGGCGCGCTCGACCCCGCAATTCGGCTTGCTGGCGATTCCGGTGATCATCCCGATGTTGCTGCTGTCGGGCGGCAGCACCCCGCTGGACAGCATGCCCCAGTGGCTGCAATGGGTGATGCAGGGCTCGCCGTCGACCCACTTCGTCAGCCTCAGCGCCGCGATCCTGTTTCGCGACGCCGGCATTGAAGTGGTCTGGCCAGACCTGCTAGCCCTGGCGGTGATCGGCCTGCTGTTCTTCGGCATCGCCTTGGCGCGGTTCCGCAAGAGCCTGGCGTCCTGAGGTGATCTCGATGACTTGTAGGAGCGAAGCTTGCTCGCGATCAGCCGCCAGGCTGGAACTGGGCGGGGCTCGCCCTATTGCTATCGCAGGCAAGCCTCGCTCCTACAGATCCAGCATTACTGGATGATCAGGTTATTGAACAGCAGGTCTTCCACCACCGGCTTGCCGGTTTCGTCGTTCATCACCTGCTGGGTCTGCTTCAGGGCTTCCTGACGCAGTTTTTCCTTGGCTTCGACGTTGTTCATGGTTTCCGTGGTCTGCTGGGCGAACAGCGCCACCAGCTGGTTGCGGATCAACGGCTCGTTGGCCTTCACCGCCTGGGCGGCGGCATCGCCGGTCACCCGCAGGGCGACGTCGGCCTTGTACACCTTGAGCTTCGGGCCACCATCCAGACCGTAGTTGCCCACGAACGGCGGGTTCAGGCTGATGTAACTGACTTTCGGTGCTTCGCCCTCTTTGGCTTCCTCGGCCATGGCTGCCATCGGCAGAGACAGGGCCAGCATCAACATGATCCACGCTTTCACAATTCGCTCCTTATCCGGTAGGCGGTCTAGCATAAAGGCCCCTGCGCCTGTGCCCAAGCACAAAGCTTATGGCTGGCTATCAGGCCGGGGCATGCTCGTTGACCGCGTTATTCACCCACCTACACTTATCGGCCATCACTCCCAAAGGAATAGCCCTGATGAAAGCCGTGCTGTGCAAAGCCTTCGGCCCCGCCGAAACGCTGGTGCTGGAAGACGTCGCGAGTCCTGTGCCGAAGAAGAACGAAATCCTGCTGCAAGTGCACGCGGCCGGGGTGAACTTCCCGGACACGCTGATCATCGAGGGCAAATACCAGTTCAAGCCGCCCTTCCCGTTCTCGCCCGGTGGCGAGGCCGCGGGGGTGGTCGGCGCCGTCGGCGAGAAGGTCGGCCACCTCAAGGTCGGCGACCGGGTCATGGCGCTGACCGGCTGGGGCAGCTTTGCCGAGGAAGTAGCGGTACCGGGCTACAACGTGCTGCCGATTCCAGCGTCGATGGACTTCAACACCGCCGCCGCCTTCAGCATGACCTACGGCACCTCGATGCATGCCCTCAAGCAACGCGGCAACCTGCAGCCGGGTGAAACCCTGCTGGTGCTCGGCGCTTCCGGCGGTGTCGGCCTGGCGGCGGTGGAAATCGGCAAGGCCATGGGCGCCCGGGTCATCGCCGCCGCCAGCAGCGCCGAGAAACTCGCGGTGGCCAAGGCCGCCGGCGCCGACGAATTGATCAACTACAGCGAAACCAGCCTGAAGGACGAGATCAAGCGCCTGACCGACGGCCAGGGCGCCGATGTGATCTACGACCCGGTCGGCGGCGACCTGTTCGACCAGGCCATCCGCGCCATCGCCTGGAACGGCCGGCTGCTGGTGGTGGGTTTCGCCAGCGGGCGCATTCCCGAGCTGCCGGTCAACCTGGCGCTGCTCAAGGGCGCCGCGGTGATCGGCGTGTTCTGGGGTTCGTTCGCCCAGCGCCAGCCCCAGGACAACGCGGCGAACTTCCAGCAGCTGTTCGGCTGGTTCGCCGAAGGCAAGTTGAAACCGCTGGTCTCGCAGGTCTACCCGCTGAGCAACGCCGCCAGCGCCATCAATGATCTTGGCCAGCGCAAGGCGGTGGGCAAGGTGGTGGTCCAGGTTCGCTGAATCCCTTCTGCTTTATAGAAGCTTGCTCGCGATAACGGGCTGACCGTCAGCCGCAACGGCGACTCGCGAGCAAGCGCTCTTCTCCCCAACCGCAGCCGCCGGCACCAGAAACGCCCCCTACTTGTCTTTAAGCGACATGTTCGTAAAAGAACATGCAAATGCTCCAGCGTTGCGTGCTCCCAGATAAGATGCAGTGCTATTTTCGGTAACGAAACTGTAACATTCGCATCCGCAGTCAAAACAAGAAATTTGGAGCTCTTGAATGTTTGCTTTCTTTCGACCTGCCGCACATCAGGCGCCCCTGCCTGACGAAAAAATAGACAGTACCTACCGCCGCCTGCGCTGGCAGATCTTCGCCGGGATCTTCATCGGCTACGCCGGCTACTACCTGCTGCGCAAGAACTTCTCCCTGGCCATGCCGTACCTGATCGAAGAGGGTTACACCCGCGGTCAGCTGGGCCTGGCCATGTCGGCGATCGCCATCGCCTACGGCCTGTCCAAGTTCCTCATGGGCCTGGTGTCCGACCGCTCCAACCCGCGCTACTTCCTGCCCTTCGGACTGCTGGTGTCGGCCGGGGTGATGTTCATTTTCGGTTTCGCACCCTGGGCCACGTCCAGCGTGACCATGATGTTCATCCTGCTGTTCATCAACGGCTGGGCCCAGGGCATGGGCTGGCCGCCAAGCGGACGGACCATGGTGCACTGGTGGTCGCAGAAGGAACGCGGCGGCGTGGTTTCGGTATGGAACGTGGCGCACAACGTCGGCGGCGGCCTGATCGGCCCGCTGTTCCTGCTCGGCATGGGCTGGTTCAACGACTGGCACGCGGCGTTCTACGTCCCGGCCGCCGTGGCACTGATGGTGGCGCTGTTCGCCTTCGTCACCATGCGCGACACCCCGCAATCGGTTGGCCTGCCGCCGATCGAGAAGTACAAGAACGACTACCCGGAAGGCTACGACGCCAGCCACGAAGAAGAATTCAGCGCCAAGGAAATCTTCGTCAAATACGTGCTGCGCAACAAAATGCTCTGGTACATCGCCATGGCCAACGTCTTCGTCTACCTGCTGCGCTATGGCGTACTGGACTGGGCGCCGACCTACCTCAAGGAAGCCAAGCACTTCACCGTGGATAAAACCTCGTGGGCGTACTTCTTCTACGAATGGGCGGGGATCCCGGGCACGCTGCTGTGCGGCTGGATGTCAGACAAGATCTTCCGCGGCAACCGTGGCCTGACCGGCATGGTGTTCATGGCCCTGGTGACCGTGGCGACCCTGGTGTACTGGCTGAACCCGGCCGGCAACCCGACCATCGACATGATCGCGCTGTTCTCCATCGGTTTCCTGATCTATGGCCCGGTGATGCTGATCGGCCTGCAGGCCCTGGAACTGGCGCCGAAGAAAGCCGCCGGCACCGCCGCGGGCTTCACCGGTCTGTTCGGCTATTTGGGTGGTTCGGTCGCGGCCAGCGCGGCGATGGGCTACACCGTGGACCATTTCGGCTGGGACGGCGGTTTTGTCCTGCTGGTAGGCGCCTGCCTGCTGTCGATGGCCTTCCTGGCTCCGACCTTGTGGCATAAACAGGTCGCCAGCCAGAGTCGCGAAGCCATTGCTTAGTGGGTGGCTGACTTACAGCGCTTGAGCCGCGCCTCCAGATTACGGTCTGGCATGGCGTGGCTACGCAGGGCGTGCACGGTCTGCTCGACATAATCGCGAGTGGTGCCGTAGCGCCCGCAGGCGTTTTCAAATACCTGGCTCAGCACATGGTCCGGCAGGTTGCCGGCATAGCTGGGCAGGTGTCGCTCCAGAACGAACCCCAGGGCCTGAACCCGGCTACCGTCTTCGAGGCGGCAGTTGAGCCAGTGCGGGCGATAGGACGGGTATGGCATCTCGCGCTGCCACAGCGCATACAGCGAGGTTTCCAGCTGCTCTTGCGGCAGACGGTAGGCGAAGCCGCTGCAGGAACCGCCACGATCCAGGCCAAAGACCAGCCCCGGCTTCTCCGGCGTGCCACGGTGTTCGTGGGACCACAGGTACAGACCGCGATGGTAGCCATGCACCCGCCCGCGCATGCGCTCGACCGCCGAACATTCAGGGCGCCAGATCAGCGAACCGTAGGCAAACAGCCAGACCGGCCCGCCCTTGTGGCGCGCCATGGTGGACTGCATCGAGCTGAGAAGCTGTTCGTGGGTGAGCTGCGGCCCCAGGTCGAGCCGCGGAGGGTAAGCCAGATTCAAAAAACTGGATTCTATGGCTGTCATGGCGAATAGCGTTCGGCTCCCCGCGTATAAAGAATTACTTAATAGAACGCACGGCTGTAACTCCAAGACACATATGTTTCAAGGCAAGTTAAGTGCCATCGAAGAGTTTTAACTTTCAATAATGCGTGACATATAACCTACCGGCATTTATCTAATTAAATAAATACCGATGGGCTATATAGGAAGTTATAACGAGGGACAGCCCCGAGAACTCAGGACCGAGGAGCGTAGGCAAATACATCCGCGCGCATCTGATGCGCATCCATGCCCGCTTCGACCAGCGCGTCGAGGGTCGCGTAAATCATCGCTGGCGAGCCGCTGGCATAGACATGCACCGCCGACAGGTCGGCAATGTCCTCGCTCACCGCCTCGTGCAGCATGCCGCAGCGCCCTTCCCAGCCACAGAGGTCGCTGACCACCTTGTGCAGGAACAGGTTGGGCAGCTTCTTCCATTCGTCCCAGTGTTCGATCTGGTAGAAGTCGTCCGGTCGGCGCACACCCCAGTACAGGTGCACCGGGTATTTGAAGCCCTTGGCCCGGCAATGCTCGATCAGGCTGTGCATCTGCGCCATGCCGGTACCGGCGGCGATCAGCACCAGCGGCCCGTCCGGCAGCTCGGCCAGGTGGGTATCGCCAAACGGCAGCTCGACGCGCACGTTGCCATTGCGCTGCAACTGTTCGATCAGGCTTTGTGCACTGCTTTCGCGCACCAGTACGTGCAGCTCCAGCTCACGCCCGGCATGCGGCGCCGAGGCCAGGGAGAATGCCGACTTCTCGCCATTCTCCCGCTCGAGCATCAGGTACTGGCCAGCGTGATAACGCGGTGGCTTGCCTGCGGGCGCCCGCAGGCAGACCCGCCAGACATCGCCGCCGACTTCCAGACACTCGGTGACCTGACACGACAGACTGCGCACCGGCAGTTCTCCCAGCGCAAGGACGCCATCCCACAGCACGATGCAGTCTTCCAGCGGCTCTGCAATGCAAGTGTAGAACTCGCCATGATCGCGCACATCGCCGGCCTGCAGGACACGGCCCTCCACCAGCAGGGCGCAGCACACATGACAGTTGCCATTGCGGCAGCTTTGCGGGCATTCATAGCCCAGGCGCCGCGCCGCATCGAGAATCCGCTCGCCGGGCAGCGTCTCAAGCACCGCTCCGGAGGGCTGCAAGGTTACACGCATCAATCTATTCCTAACTGATTCCAGATGGCATCGATCCGGCGGGTCACTGCCTCATCCTTGACGATCACCCGGCCCCACTCGCGGGTGGTTTCACCGGGCCATTTATGCGTGGCATCGAGCCCCATCTTCGAGCCCAGGCCGGAGACCGGCGAGGCGAAGTCGAGGTAGTCGATCGGCGTGTTATCGATCATCACCGTATCGCGCTTGGGGTCCATGCGCGTGGTAATGGCCCAGATCACGTCGTTCCAGTCGCGCGCGTTGATATCGTCGTCAGTGACGATAACGAACTTGGTGTACATGAACTGTCGCAAAAACGACCAGACACCGAGCATTACCCGCTTGGCGTGGCCGGGGTACTGCTTCTTCATGGTCACCACCGCCATGCGGTACGAGCAGCCTTCGGGCGGCAGGTAGAAGTCGGTGATTTCCGGGAACTGTTTTTGCAGGATAGGCACGAACACTTCGTTCAGCGCCACGCCGAGAATCGCCGGCTCATCCGGCGGACGGCCGGTGTAGGTGCTGTGGTAGATCGGCTTGATCCGGTGGGTGATGCGCTCGACGGTGAACACCGGGAAGCTGTCGACTTCGTTGTAGTAGCCAGTGTGGTCGCCATACGGGCCTTCATCGGCCATCTCGCCCGGATGGATCACCCCTTCCAGGATGATTTCCGCGGTGGCCGGCACTTGCAGGTCGTTGCCGCGGCATTTCACCAGCTCGGTGCGGTTGCCCCGCAACAGGCCGGCGAAGGCGTATTCGGAGAGGCTGTCCGGCACCGGCGTCACGGCGCCGAGGATGGTCGCCGGATCGGCGCCCAGGGCCACGGACACCGGGAACGGCTGGCCCGGGTGTTTCTCGCACCATTCGCGGTAATCCAGCGCGCCGCCACGGTGGCTCAACCAGCGCATGATCACCTTGTTGCGGCCGATCACCTGCTGGCGATAGATACCGAGGTTCTGCCGGTCCTTGTTCGGCCCCTTGGTGACGGTCAGGCCCCAGGTGATCAGCGGGCCGACATCGCCCGGCCAGCAGGTCTGCACCGGCAGCATCGCCAGGTCGACGTCATCGCCTTCGATGACCACTTCCTGGCAGATGGCATCCTTGACGACTTTTGGCGCCATGGAAATGATCTTGCGAAAGATCGGCAGCTTGGACCAGGCATCCTTGAGCCCCTTGGGCGGCTCGGGCTCCTTGAGGAACGCCAGCAGCTTGCCGATTTCCCGCAGTTCGCTGACCGCCTCGGCACCCATGCCCAGCGCCACGCGCTCCGGGGTGCCGAACAGGTTGCCCAGCACCGGAATGTCGTAGCCGGTGGGGTTTTCAAACAACAGGGCCGGACCTTTGGCACGCAAGGTGCGATCGCAGACCTCGGTCATTTCCAGCACTGGGGACACCGGAACCTGGATGCGCTTGAGTTCGCCGCGCTGTTCCAGACCGCTGATAAAGTCGCGCAAGTCGCGATACTGCATGCGTGAGCCTCGTTTTGGCCGTGGCGTTCGGGGCTGGCAGTTTAGCGCCGAACCCGACTGTTCAGAACAGTGAACTGCCGTTCATCAATAATCAGATAGCAAAAAGCCGGGTTTCCCCGGCTTTTGCGGTCCCGCTCGACTTACTTGCGTTTCATCGACAGGAAGAACTCATCGTTGGTCTTGGTCTGTTTCAGCTTGTCGACCAGGAACTCGATGGCGGCGACTTCATCCATCGGATGCAGCAGCTTGCGCAGGATCCACATGCGCTGCAGCTCGTCGTCGGCGGTCAGCAACTCTTCGCGGCGGGTGCCGGAACGGTTGATGTTGATGGCCGGGAATACGCGCTTCTCGGCGATCTTGCGGTCCAGGGGCAGCTCCATGTTGCCGGTACCCTTGAACTCTTCGTAGATCACTTCGTCCATCTTCGAGCCGGTTTCAACCAGCGCGGTGGCGATGATGGTCAGCGAGCCGCCTTCTTCGATGTTCCGCGCAGCACCGAAGAAACGCTTCGGTTTTTCCAGGGCGTGGGCATCGACACCACCGGTCAGCACCTTGCCGGAGCTCGGGATCACGGTGTTGTAGGCACGGGCCAGACGGGTGATGGAGTCGAGCAGGATCACCACGTCCTTCTTGTGTTCGACCAGGCGCTTGGCCTTCTCGATCACCATCTCGGCAACCTGCACGTGGCGGGTTGGCGGTTCGTCGAAGGTGGAGGCGACCACTTCGCCGCGCACGGTGCGCTGCATCTCGGTCACTTCTTCCGGACGTTCGTCGATCAGCAGCACGATCAGATGAACTTCAGGGTTGTTACGGGTGATGTTCGACGCGATGTTCTGCAGCATGATGGTCTTGCCCGCTTTCGGCGGAGCAACGATCAGACCGCGCTGGCCTTTACCGATCGGGGCGCACAGGTCGATGACACGACCGGTCAGGTCTTCGGTGGAGCCGTTGCCAGCTTCCATCTTCATGCGCACGGTCGGGAACAGCGGCGTCAGGTTTTCGAACAGGATCTTGTTCTTCGCGTTCTCGGGACGATCGTAGTTGATCGTGTCGACCTTCAGCAGTGCGAAGTAACGCTCGCCTTCCTTTGGAGGGCGGATCTTGCCAACGATGGTGTCACCGGTGCGCAAGTTGAAACGACGGATCTGGCTCGGGGAGACGTAGATATCGTCTGGGCCGGCCAGATAGGAGGCGTCGGAGGAGCGAAGAAAGCCGAAGCCGTCCTGGAGGATCTCCAGCACGCCATCACCGGAGATTTCCTCGCCGCTTTTAGCGTGCTTTTTCAGCAGGGAGAAAATCACGTCCTGCTTGCGCGAACGGGCCATATTTTCTATGCCCATCTGTTCGGCCAATTCGAGCAGTTCGGTAATCGGCTTTTGCTTGAGTTCAGTCAGATTCATATAGGAATGACGTAATCATTTATGGAGGGGGGAAATTAAGCTTTTGGCTTAATGATGCCGCGCCGCGGAGAAGGCGACAGGATCGCGTACTTATTCGAAAAGGAGAGCGTCGGCGACGGCTTGCAGGGGGCAGAGGAGAAACCAGTGCGGGGCCGAATGTAACACCTGAGTTTCTGAGCGTCTAGCCCTGAATAATGAAAAAGCCCCGCTATTTACGGGGCTTTTTTGATGCGATTTACAACGACGCTTAGATGTTGGCGTCGAGGAAAGCAGCCAGTTGCGACTTGGACAGTGCGCCGACCTTGGTGGCTTCGACGTTGCCGTTCTTGAACAGCATCAGCGTCGGGATACCACGCACGCCATGCTTGGCCGGGGTTTCCTGGTTTTCGTCGATGTTCAGCTTGGCAACGGTCAGCTTGCCTTTGTAGGTTTCAGCGATTTCGTCCAGGACCGGAGCGATCATTTTGCATGGGCCGCACCACTCAGCCCAGTAGTCGACCAGTACAGCGCCTTCGGCCTTGAGTACGTCAGCCTCGAAGCTAGCGTCGCTAACGTGTTTGATAAGATCGCTGCTCATGGAAGTCTCCAGGTTGTAAGCAAAAAAACGTGGCCCATCATAGCCGCCCTTCCCGCGTTCAGGAAGCCGGAGTTGATTGACTCTCGCTATGGTGCCCGATGAATTTGGGTATAGCTCAACTGGAAACTATGCGGGGGTGACGAAGGCGATTCCGGTGCGCAGGGCCGCGCCGCGCACATGCTCCTGCATGGCCTTCTGCGCCGCCCCAGAGGCATGCCGGGCCAGCCCGCGGAGGATCTTGCGGTGCTCCTGCCAGGTTTCCATGGCCCGCTCGGGCCGGATGAACGGTAGTTTCTGGCTCTCCAGGAAGATCTCGGCGCTGGTGCTGAGAATGCTCACCATTGCCTGATTGCCGCTGGCTTGCAGGATCTTCTGGTGAAACTCGAAATCCAGCCGCGCCGCCGCTTCGAAATCCGCCGCCCGCAGCTCGTTGCGCATGGCCTCGACATTATCCTGCAGCGCATCCAGCTCATCTGCGGTCAGGGTCACGGCCGCCAGCCCCGCGGCGAAGCCTTCCAGGGCGTAGCGCAATTGGAAGATATCCGTCGGCGACGCCTGGGCCGCGAACGGCCAGCTCAGCCCCGCGCCATTGACCGGCGATTCCGCGGCCTGCACGAACACGCCTTTGCCGGGCTGCACGCTGATCACCCCCAAGGCGCTCAAGGACGACAGCGCCTCGCGCAATGAAGCCCGACTGACCCCCAGTTGCACGGCCAGATCGCGCTGCGACGGCAGTGCATCGCCCGGGCCGAAGCCGCGCTCGTTGATCAATTGGCGGATGGCTTGCAGCGCCACCTCGGGTACGGCGCGGGAGATCGAGTTCATAGAATGCAGGCTGGCCGGTCCAGGAAAAGGCTAGTTGTAAAGCTATTCGCCGAGCCCGGCAAGTCGTGCCCCAAGGGGGTTCGGGCGCCTCTCCGGACGCTCGATAAGGGGGCAGAAACGCCATCAACTGTTCAGACCAGTAAGACCGAAGGACGCCAGCAAAACCCGGCGCTCCAGGGCTTTTTCCGGCGTTTGGCACGGGCTGTGCTGTGTCGCTGCGCAGAAATCACTTCCCGTGAATCCGGAGATTTGCCATGACCAAGCGTTTCAGCGCCCTGCTCTCTGCCCTGTTTGCCAGTCTGATGCTGAGTCAGACGCCCGCCCACGCCAGCGGCCTGGACGATGTCGTCGCCCGTGGCACCCTCAAGGTGGCCGTGCCCCAGGATTTCCCACCCTTCGGCTCGGTCGGTCCGGACATGAAACCCCGCGGCCTGGATATCGACACCGCGAAACTGCTGGCCGACCAGCTCAAGGTCAAGCTCGAACTGACCCCGGTCAACAGCACCAACCGCATTCCGTTCCTGACCACCGGCAAGGTCGACCTGGTGATCTCCAGCCTCGGCAAAAACCCGGAGCGCGAGAAGGTCATCGACTTCTCCCAGGCCTACGCGCCCTTCTACCTGGCAGTATTCGGCCCACCCGAAGCACCAGTCGCCACCCTCGACGATCTCAAGGGCAAGACCATCAGCGTCACCCGTGGCGCCATCGAAGACATCGAATTGACCGCCGTGGCCCCGCAAGGCGTGACCATCAAGCGCTTCGAGGACAACAACTCGACCATCGCCGCCTACCTGGCCGGCCAGGTCGACCTGATCGCCAGCGGCAACGTGGTGATGGTCGCCATCAGCGAGCGCAACCCGAAACGCATCCCGGCGATGAAGGTCAAGCTCAAGGATTCCCCGGTCTATGTCGGTGTGAACAAGAACCAGCCGGAGCTGCTGGACAAGGTCAACCAGATCCTCACCACCGCCAAGGCCGACGGCAGCCTGGAAAAGAACGCCCAGCTGTGGCTCAAGCAGCCATTGCCGGCTGGCCTCTGATCGCGGTCGCGGAGGTTATCCATGGCTTATCAGTTCGACTTTCTACCGGTGCTGGAAAACACCAGCCTGCTGCTGCGCGGCGCCCTGTTCACCCTTGAGCTGACCGCCATCGGCGCATTGCTCGGGGTCGGCCTGGGCATAGTCGGCGCGGTGGTGCGGGCCTGGAAGATCCAGCCCTTCTCTGCTCTCTTCGGCGTCTACGTCGAGCTGATCCGCAACACCCCGTTCCTGGTGCAGCTGTTCTTCATCTTCTTCGGCCTGCCGTCCCTGGGGCTGCAGATATCCGAGTGGCAGGCGGCGGTGCTGGCGATGGTGATCAACCTGGGCGCCTACTCCACTGAAATCATTCGCGCCGGCATCCAGGCCATCCCCCGCGGCCAACTGGAGGCCGCGGCGGCCCTGGCCATGACGCGCCTGGAAGCCTTCCGCCATGTGGTATTGCTGCCGGCGCTGGGCAAGGTGTGGCCGGCCCTGAGCAGCCAGATCATCATCGTCATGCTCGGTTCGGCGGTGTGTTCGCAGATCGCCACCGAGGAGCTGAGCTTCGCCGCCAACTTCATTCAGTCGCGCAACTTCCGCGCCTTTGAAACCTACGCCCTGACCACGCTGATCTACCTGTGCATGGCCCTGCTGATCCGGCAGCTGCTGAACTGGGTCGGGCGCCGCTATATCGCGAGGAGCAGCCAATGAGTGATTTCAGCTTCTGGGACATCGTGCGCAACCTGCTGACCGGCCTGCAATGGACCCTGCTGCTGTCGCTGGTGGCCTTTGTCGGCGGCGGGCTGATCGGTTTGCTGATCATGACCCTGCGCATTTCCAAGAAGGCTTTCCCCAGCGGTTTCGCCCGCCTGTACATCGAGCTGTTCCAGGGCACGCCGCTGTTGATGCAGCTGTTCCTGGTGTTCTTCGGCATCGCCCTGCTGGGGGTGGATATCTCGCCCTGGCTGGCGGCGGCCATCGCCCTGACGCTGTTCACCAGCGCCTACCTGGCGGAGATCTGGCGCGGCTGCGTCGACTCGATCCCCAACGGCCAGTGGGAAGCCTCCTCCAGCCTGGCGCTCAACCCTTATGAACAGCTGCGCCATGTGATCCTGCCGCAGGCGCTGCGGATTGCCGTGGCGCCTACCGTGGGCTTCTCGGTGCAGGTGGTCAAAGGCACCGCGGTGACCTCGATCATCGGCTTCACCGAGCTGACCAAGACCGGCGGCATGCTCGCCAACGCCACCTTCGAGCCCTTCATGGTCTACGGCCTGGTAGCGCTCGGTTACTTCCTGCTGTGCTACCCCCTGTCCCTCAGTGCGCGCTACCTGGAAAGGAGACTGCATGCCTCTGCTTAGAATTTCCGCCCTGCATAAATATTACGGCGACCATCATGTGCTCAAGGGCATCGACCTCAGTATCGAGGAAGGCCAGGTGGTGGCGATCATCGGCCGCAGCGGCTCGGGCAAGAGCACCTTGCTGCGCACCCTCAACGGCCTGGAATCGATCAACGACGGGGTCATCGAAGTCGACGGCGAATACCTCGACGCCGCCCGCGCCGACCTGCGTAGCCTGCGGCAGAAGGTCGGCATGGTGTTCCAGCAGTTCAACCTGTTCCCGCACCTGACCGTCGGCGAGAACGTCATGCTCGCCCCGCAGGTGGTACAGAAGGTGCCCAAGGCCAGGGCCGCCGAGCTGGCGCGGGAGATGCTGAAGCGGGTCGGCCTGGAGGAGAAGTTCGACGCCTTCCCCGACCGTTTGTCCGGCGGCCAACAACAGCGAGTGGCGATCGCCCGGGCGCTGGCCATGTCGCCCAAGGTGCTGCTGTGCGACGAGATCACCTCGGCCCTGGACCCGGAGCTGGTCAACGAAGTCCTGAGCGTGGTGCGCCAGCTGGCCAAGGACGGCATGACCCTGATCATGGTGACCCACGAGATGCGTTTCGCCCGGGAAGTGGGCGACAAGCTGGTGTTCATGCATCAGGGCAAGGTGCATGAAGTGGGCGACCCGAAAGTGCTGTTCGCCAACCCGCAGACGCCGGAACTGGCGAATTTCATCGGGACCAATGAAAGCGCTTGATGCTACCTGTAGCCACTGCCGCAGGCTGCGATGGTCCGGGCCACGCTGGTCGCAGGGCCTCCCTGGGCTCTCAAGAACAGCGCCTGCTGCGCAGTCGGTCGCAGCCTGCGGCAGCGGCTACAGGGAGCTGTGGCGTAAGGATTCATGCGTTGAATCAACGCATTGGACACTGCGCGTTGGCGCGAGCGATTGATCGTGGCAGGATGGCAAGGTTATCGACCGAGACCCCCAAACCATGCCGCAAACCCAAGCCAAGAATCTGTCCCTGATCGCCGCCATCGACCTGGGCTCCAACAGCTTTCACATGGTCGTGGCCAAGGCTCACCATAATGAAATCCGCATTCTCGAGCGGCTCGGTGAAAAGGTTCAGCTGGCCGCCGGGATCGACGAAGACCGTCAACTCAACGAAGAATCCATGCAACGCGGGCTCGATTGCCTGAAGCGCTTCGCCCAACTGATCAACGGCATGCCCCTGGGCGCGGTACGCATCGTCGGCACCAACGCCCTGCGCGAAGCCCGCAACCGCGGCGAATTCATCCGCCGCGCCGAGGAAATCCTCGGCCACCCGGTGGAAGTCATCTCCGGTCGTGAAGAAGCCCGCCTCATCTACCTGGGCGTGTCCCATACCCTCGCCGATACCCCGGGCAAGCGCCTGGTCGCCGACATCGGCGGCGGCAGTACCGAATTCATCATTGGCCAGCGCTTCGAGCCGCTGCTGCGCGAAAGCCTGCAGATGGGCTGCGTCAGCTTCACCCAGCGCTATTTCCGCGACGGCAAGATCACCCCGGCGCGCTACGCCCAGGCCTACACCGCAGCGCGCCTGGAAATCATGAGCATCGAACACGCCCTGCATCGCCTGACCTGGGATGAAGCCATCGGCTCCTCGGGCACCATCCGCGCCATTGGCCTGGCGCTCAAAGCCGGCGGCCACGGCAGTGGCGAAGTCAACGCCGAAGGCCTGGCTTGGCTCAAGCGTCGGCTGTTCAAGCTGGGCGATGCCGAGAAAATCGACTTCGAAGGCATCAAGCCGGATCGCCGGGCGATCTTCCCCGCCGGCCTGGCGATTCTCGAAGCCATCTTCGACGCCCTCGAACTGCAGCGCATGGACCATTGCGAAGGCGCCCTGCGCGAAGGCGTGCTCTACGACCTGCTGGGCCGCCATCACCACGAAGACGTGCGCGAGCGCACTCTGGGCTCGTTGATGGAGCGTTATCACGTCGACCTGGAACAGGCCGCCCGGGTCGAGCGCAAGGCGCTCCACGCCTTCGACCAGGTGGCCGAGGACTGGGACCTGGAGGACGGCGTCTGGCGCGAACTGCTGGGCTGGGCCGCCAAGGTCCATGAAGTGGGCCTGGATATCGCCCACTACCATTACCACAAGCACGGCGCCTACCTGATCGAGCACTCGGACCTCGCCGGCTTCTCCCGCGAAGACCAGCAAATGCTCGCGCTACTGGTACGCGGTCACCGCCGCAACATTCCCAAGGACAAGTTCGCCGAATTCGGCGAGGAAGGCAGCAAGCTGATCCGCCTGTGCGTGCTGCTGCGTTTCGCCATCCTGTTCCACCACATCCGCGGTACCCAGGAAATGCCCCAGGTGAAGCTGCACGCCGCCGGCGACAGCCTGGAGGTGATGTTCCCGGCAAACTGGCTCGACGAGAACCAGCTGACCCAGGCCGACTTCGCCCTGGAAGCGGAATGGCTGACCCGGGTCGGGATCACCCTCAACGTGCACTGAAACGCCCCGCACAAAAAAGCCGGCTTGCCGGCGATGGGCTCCTTCCAAAGGGCACCATCGCCGGCAAGCCGGCTTTTTCATGGGCTGAATAAGCCCCGGGCTCAGCGCACCGCCAGCACCGGGTTGCTCAGGCGCTCCAGCAGGGTGGCCTGGGCGCTGCGCGGGTTCTGGTTGCCGGTCGGGGTGTTGCGGATATAGCGACCGTCCGACTGCAGGCTCCAGCTGTGGGTGTTATCGGTGAGATAACTTTCCAGCTCCTTCTTGACCCGCAGGATCAGCTTCTTGCCCTCGACCGGGAAGCAAGTCTCGACGCGCTTGTCGAGGTTGCGCTCCATCCAGTCGGCACTGGAGAGGAACATCTGCTCCTCGCCGCCATTGAGGAAGTAGAACACCCGGGTGTGCTCCAGGAAGCGGCCGATGATCGAGCGCACATGGATATTGTGCGACACGCCGGCGATCCCCGGACGCAGGCAGCACATGCCCCGCACCACCAGGTCGATGCGCACGCCCGACTGGCTGGCCTTGTACAGCGCGCGGATGATCTTCGGATCGGTCAGCGAGTTGAACTTGGCGATGATGTGCGCCGGCTTGCCGTCGAGGGCGAACTGGGTCTCCCGGGCAATCATGTCGAGCATGCCCTTCTTCAGGGTGAAGGGCGCGTGCAGCAGCTTCTTCATGCGCAGGGTCTTGCCCATGCCGATCAACTGGCTGAAGAGCTTGCCGACGTCCTCGCACAAGGCGTCGTCGGAGGTCAGCAGGCTGTAGTCGGTATACAGGCGGGCGTTGCCGGCATGGTAGTTACCGGTGCCCAGGTGGGCGTAGCGCACGATCTCACCGGCTTCGCGCCGCAGGATCAACATCATCTTGGCGTGGGTCTTGAAGCCGACCACGCCGTAGATCACCACCGCGCCGGCCGCTTGCAGGCGGCTGGCCAGTTGCAGGTTGGACTCTTCGTCGAAGCGCGCGCGCAACTCGATCACCGCGGTGACTTCCTTGCCGTTACGCGCCGCATCCACCAGCGCATCGACGATTTCCGAGTTGGCGCCGGAGCGGTACAGGGTCTGGCGCACCGCCAGCACATGCGGATCCTTGGCCGCCTGACGCAGCAGGTCGACCACCGGGGTGAAGGACTCGAACGGGTGCAGCAGCAGGATGTCCTGCTTGCTGATCACGCTGAAGATGTTCTCGCTGTTCTGCAACAGCTTGGGAATCTGCGGGGTGAACGGCGTGTATTGTAGCTCCGGGTGGCTGTCCAGGCCGGTGATGCTGAACAGGCGCGTCAGGTTCACCGGACCGTTGACCTGGTACAGCTCGGTCTCGCTCAGGTTGAACTGCTTGAGCAGGTAGTCGGACAGGTGTTTCGGGCAAGTGTCGGCCACTTCCAGACGCACCGCGTCGCCGTAACGACGGGAGAACAGCTCGCCGCGCAGGGCGCGGGCCAGGTCTTCGACGTCCTCGGTGTCCACCGCCAGGTCGGCGTTGCGGGTCAGGCGGAACTGATAGCAGCCCTTTACCTTCATGCCCTGGAACAGGTCATCGGCGTGGGCGTGGATCATCGACGAGAGGAACACATAGTTGTCGCCAGGGCCGCCGACTTCTTCCGGCACCTTGATGATCCGCGGCAGCAGGCGCGGCGCCGGGATGATCGCCAGGCCGGAGTCGCGACCGAAGGCGTCGATCCCTTCGAGTTCGACGATGAAGTTCAGGCTCTTGTTCACCAGCAGCGGGAACGGGTGCGTCGGGTCGAGGCCGATCGGGGTGATGATCGGCGCGATCTCGTCGCGAAAGTAACGACGGACCCAGGTCTTGAGCTTGGTGGTCCAGTAACGGCGACGGATGAAGCGGACCTGATGTTTCTCAAGCTCCGGCAACAGGATGTCGTTGAGGATCGCGTACTGGCGGTCGACGTGACCGTGCACCAGGTCGCTGATGCGCGCCAGGGCCTGGTGCGGCTGCAGGCCATCGGCACCGGCCTGTTCACGGGCGAAGGTGATCTGCTTCTTCAGGCCGGCGACGCGGATCTCGAAGAACTCGTCCAGGTTGCTGGAGAAGATCAGCAGGAACTTCAGGCGCTCCAGCAACGGATAGGACTCATCCAGCGCCTGCTCCAGCACGCGGATGTTGAACTGCAGTTGCGACAGCTCGCGATGGATATACAGGCTGCTGTCATCCAGGCTCGGGATGACCAGGGTCGGCATCGCCACATGCGGTGCGTCCGCTTGCACCGGCGGGGCTTCCAGCTCCGGTGGTGTTTCAACGACCTGCTCGACCACGGGTTGAGCTTCTTTTACGGCAACTTCAGTGAGTCCTTCGGTATTCATCGCGTGTTCCTGGGAGGGCTATTTTTGCTCTCGTAACAATTGAGCAGCACGAACGGCAAAGTAAGTCAGGATGCCATCGGCACCCGCGCGTTTAAAGGCGGTCAAGGATTCGAGAATAACCCCTTCGCTCAACCAGCCATTCTGGATCGCCGCCATGTGCATGGCGTATTCGCCGCTGACCTGATAGACAAAAGTCGGCACCTTGAATTCATCCTTGACCCGCCAAAGGATGTCCAGGTACGGCATGCCCGGCTTGACCATGACCATGTCCGCGCCTTCGGCGAGGTCGGCGGCCACTTCATGCAGGGCTTCGTGGCTGTTGGCCGGGTCCATCTGGTAGGAGGCCTTGTTGGCCTTGCCCAGGTTCAGCGCCGAGCCGACCGCATCGCGGAACGGACCGTAATAGGCGCTGGCGTACTTGGCCGAATAGGCCATGATCCGCACGTTGACATGCCCGGCCAACTCCAGGGCTTCGCGGATCGCCTGGATGCGGCCGTCCATCATGTCCGAAGGCGCGACCACCTGGGCGCCGGCTTCGGCATGGGACAGGGCTTGCTTGACCAGTGCATCGACGGTGATGTCGTTCTGCACATAGCCTTCTTCGTCGAGGATGCCGTCCTGACCGTGGGTAGTGAACGGGTCGAGCGCCACGTCGGTGATCACCCCCAGTTCAGGGAAACGCTCACGCAGCGCGCGGGTGGCGCGCTGGGCAATGCCTTCCGGGTTCCAGGCTTCGGCGGCGTCCAGCGACTTGAGATCCGCCGGGGTCACCGGGAACAAAGCCAGCGCGGGAATCCCCAGCTCGACCCACTTCGCCGCTTCCTCCAGCAGCAGGTCGATGGTCAGGCGTTCGACGCCCGGCATCGAGGCCACCGCTTCCCGACGACTCTCACCGTCGAGCACGAATACCGGCAGGATCAGGTCATCGGTGGTCAGGACGTTTTCACGCACCAGGCGACGAGAAAAATCATCACGGCGATTGCGACGCAGGCGAGTGGCGGGAAACAAACGGTTGGCTGGGGTAAAGCTCACGACAGACTCCTGAGCCCGCACAGGCGGGCGAGCGTGACAGTTATAAGCGCCCATTATGACGAACGGATGACAGTTGTGCTTAACCCTGTGACCGGTAGTCGCAGCTATTGTCCAGCCAGCATTTGTTCACGTCGAGACACATTTGGATACTTTCCTCCATGGGCCCGAAGGGTTAGGCTGCGCGTTCATTTCGCCAGCATCCAGACAATGCTCCAACAATTTCTTCAGGAATTCGGCTACTTCGCCCTCTTTCTCGGCACATTCTTCGAAGGCGAGACCATCCTGGTCCTGGCCGGCTTCCTCGCGTTTCGCGGATACATGGACATCAACCTGGTGGTGGTCGTGGCGTTCTTCGGCAGCTATGCCGGCGACCAGCTGTGGTACTTCCTGGGACGCAAGCACGGGCGCAAGCTGCTGGCGCGCAAGCCGCGCTGGCAATTGATGGGCGATCGTGCGCTGGAGCATATCCGCAAACATCCGGACATCTGGGTGCTGAGTTTCCGCTTCGTTTACGGCCTGCGTACCGTGATGCCGGTGGCCATCGGCCTGTCGGGGTATCCGCCGGGACGTTATCTGTTGCTCAACGGCATTGGCGCGGCGATCTGGGCCGCAGCCCTGGCCGCCGCGGCCTATCACTTCGGCGCCGTGCTCGAAGGCATGCTGGGCAGCATCAAGAAGTACGAACTGTGGGTGCTCGGCGCCTTGCTGGTCCTGGGTTTCGCCCTGTGGCTGCGCCGCCGCTTCAAAAATGCGCGACTGGCCAAGGCGATCTACGAAGCCGAACAGGTCAAGCAGAACGAGCAGAGCGATTGCTGCAAGTCTAAGACGCCAGTCGAGTAAGACGACCCCGGCAGCAGTAAAGCGCAATGCCACTGAGCAGGCTGTAACTGATCAGGCCGACCCAGCCCAAGGCGCTGGCCGGCCACAGCCCGACCAGAGGCGCCAGCCACACCAGCGGCAGATTCGACGCCAGCCGCAGCAGCTCCCTCTTCAACGCCCACGGGCGATTCTCCAGCGCCACCCCCAATACGAACAGACCAAAGGCCATGGCGCTCCAGCCCAGCATCAGGTAGCTGCCAAGAGCCGCGTACACCGCGCATCGTCAGCAAACTGCAGATTGGCCCACACCGGGTTCCAGCTGGCCAGGGGCGTGGTGACGCCGAAGACCACCGGCTCGTTGTCGTCCGCCTCCTGAAAGGTGCCGAACAGCCGGTCCCAAATAATGAACACGCCGCCGTAGTTGCGATCCATGTAGAGAGCGTCCGCGACCCGATAGTTGTTCCCCCGCCAGCGGTCGGCCAGCAGCTCGAGGACTATCAGCACGAAGAAGAACTGCGCCGCATACAGAATGAAATTCATCACACGACCTGATCGCAATCCTGATCGAAGATTAGGTCGGGCGGCGGGATAACCCTATGGCAACGGGCAACAAATTAGTGGACATTTAACGCCATGAATCTGGAGAAAAAACCATGAGCAAAAAAGTTGCAGTGATCCTTTCCGGCTGTGGCGTCTACGACGGTGCCGAGATCCATGAAAGCGTCATCACCCTGCTGCGCCTGGACCAGCGTGGCGCCCAGGTGCAGTGCTTCGCCCCGAACATCGCCCAGCTGCATGTGATCAACCACCTGACCGGTGAAGAGATGCCCGAATCGCGCAATGTCCTGGTGGAATCGGCGCGCATCGCCCGCGGCCAAGTCAAAGACATCCGCGAGGCCAACGCCGAAGACTTCGACGCGCTGATCGTGCCTGGCGGTTTTGGCGCGGCGAAAAACCTTTCCAACTTCGCCGTGGAAGGGGCCGGCTGCACGGTCCAGCCGGATGTCCTGGCACTGACCGAAGCCTTCGCCGAAGCCGGCAAGCCGGTGGGCCTGATCTGCATCTCGCCGGCATTGGCGGCGAAGATCTATGGCCCGGGCGTCACCTGCACCATCGGCAACGACGCCGACACCGCGGCCGCCGTCAGCAAGATGGGCGCGACCCATGCAGAGTGCACCGTCGGCGACATCATCGAGGACAAGGCGCGCAAGCTGGTCAGCACCCCGGCCTACATGCTCGCGCAGTCCATCAGCGAAGCCGCGGCCGGAATCAATAAGCTGGTGGATCGGGTGCTGGAACTGACCCACGAAAACGACAAGTAACCCAAAAGCCGTGGCGAGCGGCAAGCGCCCTCGCGGGAATTGTCAGGCCTGACGCGCCAGCCGCGTCAGGATCCGGTCCAGGGCATTGGCGAAGGCCTGCTTCTCGCGATCCCCATAAGCGCCTTGCCCGCCACCGACCTGCCCCTGCTCGCGCAGATCGGTAAACAGGTTACGCACCGCCAGCCGCTCGCCCATGTTCTGCGCATCGAACTCCTTGCCCCGCGGGTCGAGGGCGGCGACGCCCTTCTTCACCAGCCGGTCGGCCAGGGGCACGTCGCTGCAGATCACCAGTTCGCCCGGCACCGCGTGTTCCACCAGATAATCGTCAGCCGCATCCGGGCCGCTGGGCACCACGATCAGCTTGACGCAGGCAAAGGCCGGCTTGATCTGCGGCTGCCCCGCCACCAGCACCAGCTCGAACTGGCGCTTGAGGGCAAACCTCACCACCTGATCCTTCGCCGCCTTGGGGCAGGCGTCGGCATCGATCCACACACGCATTGCGTGACTCCTCCTGAAAAGCATCGCGGGCAAGCCTCGCGCCTACAGTTCTCGATGAACCGTAGGCACAAGGCTTGCCCGCGATAATGAGCGAAACGGATGCCTCAGGAAACCTGGGTCCGCCGTTTCTCGGCGATGCGGCTGCGACTGTAGAGCACGATGATCGCCACGATCGCCACCGCCTGTGCCGTCAGCGAGTAGGCATCGGCGTGAATGCCCAGCCAGTCGAAGTCGAAGAACGCCACCGGCCGCGTACCGAAGATTCCAGCCTCCTGCAGCGCCTTGACACCATGCCCGGCAAACACCACCGACAAGGCGCACAGCAACGCCGCGTTGATGCCGAAGAACAGCGCCAGCGGCAACTTGGCCGAACCGCGCAGGATCACCCAGGCCAGGCCGACCAGCAGCACCAGCGCCGTGGCGCCGCCGGCCAGCACTGCGTTGTGGCCCGCCGGGCCGGCCTGCAGCCACAGGGTTTCGTAGAACAGGATCACCTCGAACAGCTCGCGATAGACCGAGAAGAACGCCAGCACCGCAAAACCGAAACGGCCGCCGCCGCCCACCAGGCTGCTCTTGATGTAGTCCTGCCAGGCCGCGGCGTGCCGGCGGTCGTGCATCCACACCCCGAGCCAGAGCACCATGACACTGGCGAACAAGGCCGTGGCGCCTTCCAGCAACTCGCGCTGGGAGCCGCTGACGTCGATCACATACGCCGCCAGCGCCCAGGTCGCCAGGCCGGCCAGCAACGCCAGCCCCCAACCGACGTTGACGCTGCGTACCGCCGACTGCTGGCCGGTATTGCGCAGGAAGGCCAGGATCGCCGCCAGCACCAGGATCGCTTCCAGGCCTTCGCGCAGCAGGATCAGCAGGCCAGAAATGTAGCTCAGGGACCAGCTCAGGCCATCGCTGCCCAGCAGGCCCGCCGACTCTTTCAGCTTGGCCTTGGCGGCATCCAGGCGCTGCTCGGCCTGCTCTGCCGGCAAGCCGTCCTGCAGCGCCTGACGGTAGGCCATCAGGGCTTTCTCGGTGTCCTTGCGCACATTGGCATCGACGTTGTCGAGGGAGCTTTCCACCAGCTCGAAGCCTTCCAGGTACGCCGCCACCGACAGGTCGTAGGCTTGTTCGCGGTCACCGGCGCGGTAGGCGGTCAGGCTCTTGTCCAGGGTCGAGGCAGTGTAGTCGAGCAGTTGCGCCGGGCCGCGCTTGACCTGTGGCGGCTGGGCGCGCTGGGCCCGGAAGGTGGCCGCGGCCTGCGGGCCTTCGGCGGCCTGCACTTCGCTTGGGGTCTGGCGGGCCAGGTCGGCGAGGTTGTAGCTCTTGTCACCCTTCGCCGCGGCCGGGTCGGCAGTGAAGCCGGCGATATAGGTCGCCAGGTCCCAGCGCTGGCGGTCATCCAGCTGATCGGCGAACGACGGCATGTCGGTGCCTTCGACGCCCAGGCCGAGGGTGTTGTAGATCGCGTAGAGGCTCAGGTGATCCGTGCGCGCCGCATCCCGCAGGTTGGCCGGTGGCGGCGTCAGGCCGACCCCAGCCGGGCCATCGCCGGCACCGGTGTCGCCGTGACACACCGAGCAATGCTGGGCATACAAAGGCGCGCCACGGCTCGGGTCCGGAGTGATGATCGGCGCCTGGCTGACCTCATAGGCCACCGCCAGCTTGGCGCCCAGCTGCCGCGCCTGACGGGCGACGAGGGCGCCGTCCGCCTTGGCCTTGACCGCGTCGTTCAGGCTGGCGATGCCCTGCTCCAGCTCGGCCTTCTCCGGCTTGGCCGGCAAATCGGCGACCAGCCCCTGCAACACGCCGAGAAACTCGACCTGTTCACGGTACTCGGAGTCGTCAATGACCTTGCCCGCCTCGACTGTCGGAGGGTAGTCCGCGCCAATGTAGTCGAGCAGGTGCAGCGCCTTGGGCGCGCCTTCTACGGTGTCCGCCAGCAGGTTGGCGCTGCACAGGGCCAATACCGGCAGCACGAGCCACGCCAGGAAACGGGAGGGGGCAGTCATGAACGAATCTCAAATGGAAATACGAAGTAACACATTGTTCACTTCCAATGAGTTTCACTCAAGCTCTGTCATACAGACACCCAGGCGCCGTGGTTCCTGATGCCGGGCCAAAGCCTTGAATCACCTGGGGTCCGGGGTTTCCTGAACAAAGATGAAATAAATCCGGGCGCGGCCGGGACGGGTTCATGCTCGCGGTTTCCCTGAGGCGCACGCACAAAAAAGGCGCCCTCGATGGGCGCCTTTTTTATGTGACCGGCCTCTTAGACCGGCGCTTTGCGAATGGTCGCCAGCAACCCGGCGGCGCCGAGGAACAGACCGGCGAAGGTGCGGTTCATGCGCCGTTGCTGGGTAGGCGTGCGCAGCAGGCGCAGGACCTTGGAGGCCAGGCCGGTGTAGCCGGCCATGACGATCAGGTCGACGGCAATCATGGTCGCGCCGAGGATCAGGTACTGCTTCACCAGCGGTGCGTGAGGATCGATGAACTGCGGCAGGACCGCCAGCATGAACACCAGCGCCTTGGGGTTGCTGATGTTGACCAGGAACCCGCGGAACACCAGCGCCAGCGGTTTGCCGATCGGTCGGATCGCGGCGTCGTCGCTCAGGTCGCTGGGCAGCGCGCGCCACTGTTTGACCGCGAGGTAGACCAGATAAGCCACGCCGAACCATTTGATCGCGTAAAAGGCGGTCGAGGATGCCGCGAGAATCGCCCCCACGCCGGCGGCGACAATCGCAATCTGCATGGCCAGGCCCAGTTGCAGGCCCAGGGCGTTCCAGTAACCGCGCCAGAAACCGTATTGCAGACCGCAAGACATCGACGCAATCGCGCCGGCCCCCGGGGAAAGGCTGATCACCCAGCAGGCGGCAAAAAACGCCAGCCATGTCTCAAGAACCATCGCACACCTCGGCTCGAATTCGTCGTAGATGCCTAAGCTAATGCGCCGGCGGGCGGATGACCATAGATTTTTGTCGGACAGGCATCGCCGGCCACCTGTAGCCACTGCCGAAGGCTGCGATAGGCCGGGGTCGCGCTCGACACGCAGGAGCTTCCTGCGATCTCAAGAGCACGTCTGCGTCGCAGCCGATCGCAGCCTCGCGATGCTCGGCTGCGGCTACAGAGACGGCGCAGCAGGACTATTTCTCGCCGGAGCCCACCGACAGCGCATCGCTACCGCGCCAGCGGCGCACCGAACGCTGGAAGAACAGGCTGTTGGGCACTTGCACCATGACGCCGCCGGTGCCGGCTTCCTCGGCCTCGATCAACGAGGTGTACAGCAGGTTGATTGCCACCACCCGGCCCTTGATGCCCGGTTTGTCGAGGGTATCCACCAGTTCGACCACATCGCCGATGCGGAAAGGGCCCACGGTGAAGATCAGGATGGCGCAGAGCAGATTGGACAGCACGCTCCACATGGCGAAGAAGGCCACCGCAGCCACGGCGACAAAACCGGACAGGGCAGTCCAGAGCACCGTCGCCGACACCCCGAGCCGCTCCAGGACGAAGATCAGCGCGCTGCCCATGATCAGCCAGCGCAAGCCGCCGCGCAGCGGCATCAGCAACTGCGGCGGGAACGGGTAACGTTCACCCAGGCGGGTCAGGCAGCGCGCGACAAACCGCTGGGTGACGTAGCCAGCCAGCAGGATCAGCAGGATTTGCACGGTGACCCACAGCGGCTCGACCCACGTGATAGGCACAGGCAACTTGAACGCTTCCATCAGGACAAGGCTTCCAGTTCCGCCTGCATGCTTTCCAGCAGTTCCAGGGCTTCCATCCAGGCCTCTTCCAGTTCGCCTTCGCGCACCTTCAGCCTGGCCTGTTCGGCCAGCAGATCACGCAACTCGTCCTTGCGCGCGGCTTCGTAGATACCACTGTCGCCGAGGCTGGCTTCGATTTTCGCCAGCCGCTCGTGGACCTTGCCCAGCTCGGTTTCCAGCTTGTCGGCTTCGCGCTTGTGCGGCGCCAGCTGCTGGCGCAGGGCCGCGGCGGCCTGGCGCTGGGCCTTCTTGTCGGTCTTGTCCGGGTTGACCGTGGTCGTGCTGACCGGCGCGTTGCGCTGGCGGTAGTCCACCAGCCAGCGCGCGTAGTCGTCCAGGTCGCCGTCGAACTCTTCGACCTTGCCGTCGGCCACCAGGTAGAAGTTGTCGGTGGTGCTTTTCAACAGGTGACGGTCGTGGGAGACCACCAGCACCGCGCCGCTGAACTCTTGCAAGGCCATGGTCAGGGCCAGGCGCATCTCCAGGTCCAGGTGGTTGGTCGGTTCGTCGAGCAGCAGCAGGTTCGGGCGGTCCCAGGCAATCAGGGCCAGGGCCAGGCGCGCCTTTTCGCCACCGGAGAAATTCAGCACCGGCTCGTCGATACGCGCGCCGCGGAAGTCGAAACCACCGAGGAAGTCGCGCAGGGTCTGCTCGCGCTCGGTCGGCGCCAGGCGCTGCAAATGCAGCAACGGGCTGGCCTTGGCATCGAGCGAGTCCAGCTGGTGCTGGGCGAAATAACCGACCACGGTATTCTCGCCGCGGGTCAGGCGGCCGCCCAGGGGCGACAGCTCGCCGGAGAGGTTCTTGATCAGGGTCGACTTGCCCGCACCGTTGGGGCCGAGCAGACCGATGCGCGCACCCGGGGTCAGTTGCAGCTTGACCTTCTCCAGCACGGTCTTCTCGCCGTAACCCAGACGGGCATCGGACAGGTCGAGCAGCGGGCTGGAGATCTTTTCCGACTCGCGGAAAACGAAGTCGAACGGCGAGTCGACGTGGGCGGCGGACAGCTCTTCCATCCGCTCCAGGGCCTTGATCCGGCTCTGGGCCTGGCGGGCCTTGGTGGCCTGGGCCTTGAAGCGCGCAATGTACTTTTCCATGTGCGCGCGTTGCGCCTGCTGCTTCTCATAGGCTTGCTGCTGTTGCGCCAGGCGTTCGGCACGGGCGCGCTCGAAGGCGCTGTAGCCACCGCGATAGAGGGTGATCTTGCGCTGATCGACGTGAGCCACATGGTCGACCACGGCATCGAGGAAATCGCGGTCGTGGGAAATCAGCAGCAAAGTGCCGGGGTAGCCCTTGAGCCAGTCCTCCAGCCAGAGGATCGCATCGAGGTCCAAGTGGTTGGTCGGTTCGTCGAGCAACAGCAGGTCCGACGGGCACATCAGCGCCTGCGCCAGGTTCAGGCGCATCCGCCAGCCACCGGAGAAGTCGCCGACCTGGCGGTCCATCTGCTCGTTGCTGAAACCCAGGCCGGCCAGCAGCTTGCGCGCCCGGGCGTCGGCGGTATAACCGTCGGCGCTGTCCAGCTCGGCATGCAGGCGCGCCAGGGCCGCACCGTCATGGGCCGCTTCGGCGGCGGCCAGCTCACGCTGCACCTGACGCAGGCGCAGGTCGCCATCGAGCACGTAGTCGACCGCCAGCCGCTCGAGGGTATCGACCTCCTGGCGCATATGGGCGATGCGCCAGTCGGCGGGCAGGAAGCAGTCGCCCGAATCCGGGTGCAACTCGCCACGCAGCAAGGCGAACAGGCTGGATTTGCCGGCGCCGTTGGCACCGATCAGGCCGGCTTTCTGGCCGGCGTGCAGGGTCAGCTCGGCGTCTTCTAGCAGACGTTGCGGACCACGCTGTAAAGTCAGGTTCTGAAGTCGAATCATAATGGCGGCGGAGTCTACCAGCTTCGTTCGCAACTGGCGCGAGTAGCACTATGTCCTCTGACCTGTGGAGCTTCACCCTCAAGACCTACGCCCGCCCGGGCGTCGAAGAAGCCTGCCTGAACCTTCAGGCGGCCGGGGCCAATGTCTGCCTTCTACTCTGCGCGGCCTGGCTCGGCGCGCGCGGGGTGGCCTGCACTTCGCAGCGCCTGCAACAGCTGCGAACCCTGGGCCAGCCCTGGCACGACGAAGTCGTCAGGCCGCTGCGCGAGCTGCGCACGCAATGGCGCCCGGCCGCGAGCGCGGATCCGGAACTGACGGTCTTGCGCGAACAGGTCAAGGCATTGGAACTGGAGGCCGAGCGGCAACTGCTGCTGCGCCTGGAGGCGCTGGCGGGAGAATGGTCGGAGGGTGAAGCGCAGGATCTGACGGACTGGCTGGAAGGACTGGCGGCCGAAGCCGCCAACCTCAACCGCGACGCGCTGCAGGCGCTGTGCGTCGCGGTGACCGGCGCTTAGGAAGCGCTGGTTGGCGTGGTGCTGGCGGGAGCGGCAGTCGGAGCTGGCGCAGCAGTCGCCGCTGGAGCTGGCGAAGAGACCGGTGCCGTCGGCTTGGCTGCCGGAGTTGCCGGGGTGGCTGGTTTGGCGGCGGCTGGAGCGGTGGCCGGTTTGGCAGCAGCAGGCTTGGCGGCGGCTGGCTTCTTCGCGGCTGGTTTTGCAGCCGGCTTGGCGGCTGGTTTGGCTGCAGCCGGTTTAGCGGCTGCTGGCTTGGCGGCAGTGGAAGCCGCTGGCTTGGCTGCTGCAGGTTTAGCTGCCGGTTTGGCCGCGGGTTTCGCTGCTGCCTTCACCGGAGCTTTGGCCGCAGCCGGTTTGGCGGCCGGCTTCGCAGCCGTTTTTGCCGCTACCGGTTTAGCCGCTGGCTTGGCAGCAGCAGGCTTGGCCGCTGCGGTTTTAGCCGCTGGCTTGGCGGCGGGTTTGGCCGCTGGTTTTGCTGCAGCCGGTTTGGCAGCCGCCGTTTTCGCAACGGGTTTGGCAGCAGGTTTCGCAGGTGCTTTTGCAGGTGCTTTTGCAGCAGCCGGTTTAGCCGCTGGCTTGGCAGCTGCAGGTTTGGCGGCGGCGGTTTTTGCCACTGGCTTGGCGGCAGGTTTGGCAGCCGGTTTGCTGGCAGCTTTTGCCGGTGCTTTAGCGGCAGGTTTGGCCGGGGCTTTTGCCGCCGGCTTGGCTGCGGCTTTCTGTGCTGGAGCGGCAGCCGGTTTGGCGGAGCGAGTGCTCAGCACCTTGGCTGCGGCTTCTTTCACACGACCGACGCCCTGGGCCAGTTTCAGGCTTTCCTGAGCGTCGCGCTTGAGTTGCAGAATGTAGGCGCGGGTTTCGGATTGACGTGCCTTGAGTGCATCGAGCAGGTCTTCAAGTTCTTTCACTGCGTCCTTGGCTTTGGCTTGTGCCTTGGCCTTGCCGGCCGCCGCGGCGTCCTGCAATTTGGTGCGCGATTTGTGCAGTTTTTCCTGTGCCTTACCGCGTTGCTTTTCCAGTTTGGCGAGCAGTTTTTCAGCATCAGCCAAGGCTTGGGAACAAGCGTTTTCCAAATGTTCGAGCAGGCTGCTCGAAAGCTGTTGGAGCAAATGCAACGGAGTATTTACAGGCTTCTTATTGGCCGACATGGTTTACCTCCTGGCTGACGTGAGTTGCGGCTCATACTAGACCTCTGCTGCTACCGCCGCTAGGGCATGTTGACAGTATCGAATGCCATGCGTTGCAGAGGATCGAAAATGTTCTTCGCGCACAAGAAAGTTACTCACCAGCCGCCACATCCACGCTGGCATAATCCACCTTGTCTCAGGCCGGAGAACGCCTATGTCGCGTTACCTTTTTTTATCCTTGTGTGTGTTGTTGCCACTGGCTCAGGCCGCCGAAGATTCGCAAAAAAACGATGCTCACGATCTCGCCTACAGCCTGGGCGCCAGCCTCGGTGAGCGCCTGCGCCAGGAGGTGCCGGACCTGCAGATCCAGGCATTGGTGGAGGGCTTGAAACAGGCCTACCAAGGCAAGCCCCTGGCACTCAAGGACGAGCGTATCGAACAGATCCTCGCCCAGCATGAAGCACAGGTCAGCGAGCAAGCAGACAAGCCGCGAATCGAAGTGGCGCTGGAAAACGAACAGCGTTTTCTCTCGGCCGAAAAGGCCAAGCCGGGCGTACGCGAACTGGAGAACGGCATCCTGTTGACCGAGCTGGCACCCGGCAACGGAGTACGGCCGGGAGCCAATGGTTCGGTACAGGTTCGCTACACCGGACGCCTGCCTGACGGCACAGTATTCGATCAGAATCAGCAGCCGCAGTGGTTTCGCCTGGACAGTGTGATTGCCGGATGGCGCAGCGCCTTGCAGCAGATGCCGACGGGGGCGAAGTGGCGCCTGGTGATTCCTTCGGCCCAGGCTTACGGCGCCGATGGCGCGGGCGACCTGATCGCGCCTTACACGCCACTGGTGTTTGAAATCGAGCTGCTGGGGGCTACCGGTTAGGGGGCGCAGAAACGAAAAACGGTGCGCAATGCGCACCGTTTCGGTAAAGCTTTCGCTGCAAGTCAGGCCTGAACGGCGGCCTCTTCCTTGTGAGCGTTGTGCAGCACTTCGATCAGGCAATCTTCCAGCTCGAAGCGTTCATGCAACAGACCACCCAGCTCCTTGAACTTCTCCGCCACGCATTTTCCTTCGTCGCACAGATCGTTGAACGCCAGCAGCTTTTCAGTGATGACATCGATCCGTGGATAAATGGTTTCGGCCAGTTCGAGCCCGCGCTGGTCATTGAAGGCCTTGGCCTCGCCGGTCAACTGTTCGTAGATTTCAAAGTGGCCGGCGGAGACGTAGTCCACCAGGATTGCGCAGAACTCCTGCAGCGGCTGTCGATTTTCAGCCAGCGTCTCAGGCTCCGCGCCGAGAGCATCATAGGCCCGAACCAGTTCGTGACGCTCCTGCAACCAGCGATCGATCAGCAGATGCACTCCACCCCAGCGTTCCTGAGCATTCTGACAACTTTCGAGCATGGCGATCTCTCTTCCCTTATGGGTCATGCCGCTCTGAATCCGCCACTGGACTGAACATCAGCATCCGGCCAGGCAGAACAGCATCGAGCAACGTAATTGCGGTGACACGTGCGGGCCAGATTATGCCCGCTCGACAGCCGCTTCAAGGTACGCAGGAGATAAAGTTCATACAAGTGTTTAATCTTGCGCCCCATCGCAAATCGACGACTCAGGTCGCGGCCGCCCTGCGCCGGCCCCATGGTAGAAGCCGCGCCAGACGATAGGCGCTCAAAATCATCACAGCGATGAAAAACAGCAGGCTCCACTCCGCAGCACTCATGTCCAGCAACGTCCAGGTGACCTCCGCGCACTGCGCGGTCCCGGTGAAAACCAGCTGCAAGGCACGCCCCCAGGACAGGTTGCCGAGCATGAACGGCATGTCCGGCAAACACGCCAGCAACTGATCCGAAGGAATGTTCTGCAATAGCACATGGCGCCCTGCCGTAACGACACCCGCCAGGCTGCAGAGCAGCTCCAGCATCCAGTACAGGGCACTCGCCGGGTATTGTGGCCCCTGCAGGGCCGCGACCAGGCTGATCGAGGTCAACAGCAACGCGAAGAAACGTTGCGCCACCCACAACAGGCAAGGCTCGAGCCCAACCCCGAACTCCAGGTGAAACGAAGCCCACAGGGCCAAGGCACCGGTAAAAAACACAAGGGAGAACAGCAAGCGTGAGCCGGCCAGCGACATGGTGTATCCACAACGGAAGAAACAGGCTGCCACGGTAGAGAAAGCGCTCGGCCCTTTCAAGGCGCGCCATGACAAGATCGAGCGCGGCAAACCGGCACAGAGGCCAGATCGGGGGGAGTCGCGGGACGGGCCGCCCCTCCGGGGACGGCCCAGCCTTGCGGGCTTATACCCTGGCGGGCACCGGCAGCGGCGATGCCAGGAGGCGCTCGTCCAACAACCCCAGACCTTCCTGGAACAGCTGGTTGCTGCGCTCGGTATCGCCCAGCTGCGCCAGCAACCGGGCCAGCTCGGCACAGGCTTCAGGGTTGCGCTGCAGGCGCAGGCTGCTTTCCAGGTAGTCCCGCGCCTTGCCCCAGAGACTGGTTTGCAGGCACAGGCGGCCCAGGGTCAGCAGCAGGCTCGGGTCGTTCGGGTGGTCTTTGAGGCACTGCTCGGCGAACTGCAGTTGCCGCGCCGGGTCACTGCCCCGCAGCAAGCCGTAAAGCCGCGCCAGATGACTGTCGTACTTGCGCTTGAGAGCGACGCGCAGCACTTCTTCGGCCTCGGCCCCGGCGCCCAATTGCCGCAGTTGCTCGGCGTAGGCCAGCACCAGCTGCGGTTCCTGACGCTGAGCCGCGGTCAGTTGCTGCCAAGCGCGGTTGAGCGATTGCAGGCCGACCGTACCGTCCTCTTCGCGATGTGCCGCGAGGGTCAGGTTCTCGCCCCAGGCCCTACGTTCCAGCTCGGCCAGTTCATTGGCGGGCAGGACCTTGTCCTTGCGCAGCTCGGGCAACAGGCGAATCACCGCCGACCAATCGCCCCGCTGCTGGTGCAGACGCTGCAACTGCCGCAGCACCTGGACACTGTGCGGATGACGCTCGTGCATGGCTTGCAGGGTACTCAGGGCGCCTTCGGTATCACCGCGATCGGTCTGCAGCTGGGCATGACTCAAGGCCACCGCCAACTCAGCCTGGGGCTGGCGCTCGAGGGCACGCTCCAGCAGGCTGTCGCACTGTTCGTAATTTCCCAGCTCGTTCGCCGCCCGCGCCGCGCCGAGGTAGTACAAAAGAGGCTGGCGCTCGGCTTCCGCGGCACGATGCAAGTGCTTCTGGGCGCTGGCCCAACGGCCTTCGGCAAGATCCATCTGGCCCTGCTCGATGGCGATCTGCACGCGACGGCTGCGGTTGCGTCGCGACCAGGGATTGACCACGCCGCTGGAGGTCATCACCAGTTCGATCAGTGCCTTGATACCCCAGATCACCAGCCAGATCACCGCGACCAGCGCCAGGGTCGCCCACAGGCTCGACTCATAACGGAAGCTGTCGTAGGCAATCAGGATGTACCCGGAATGCTCGGCAATCGCCAACCCCAGCAATCCCGAGGCGGCGATCACCAGGAACAGAATCACGTACAGGCGCTTCATGGGCTGGTCTCCTGCGGGGCATTCGCAGCAGGTTTGGCCAGTGGTTTCACCGACTCTTCAGCGCTCAGGTTGCGTCGCTCCAGGTAGGCCTGAACGGCGCTCAGGGTCTTGGCCAGGTCCGGCGTCTGCACGGTGACCGGCTGTTTGCTCAGTTCGGACACGCGCTCGAGCATGAGTTTGCTCTGCGGATTGTCCTGATTGAAGTTGCCCTTCAACACGTCGCGAGCTTCCGCCAGGGCCTGGGTGTACACCGGCGCCTGGCCATTCAGAGCCGCCCATTGCGCCTGCTCCAGGGCCAGGCTCAAGGCCAGGCGCACCTGCGTCAGGCTTTGCCCGGCGAGCAACGGCCGCACATTCTTGTCCGCGTTGAAGTCGATACGAATGTAACGCGAGATCTGGTCCCACCATTGCGCCCAGCGGCTGGCGCCGTCGCCGTCGGCGGTCAGGCCCAGCAACGAATCGCCACGGTCGCGGTACTCGGGGGCCAGCTCGGTGAGCTCGGTCACCTGGTCGCGCAGTGCGCCCAGTTGCAGGAACAGCCCGGTGCGATCCGGTTGTTCGGTACTGCGCAGGGCCGCAAGGCTCTTGGCCAGCTGTTCGCGCGCGGCGAAAGAACCGGGATCGTTCTGCTCGCGCAGGATCTCGTCGGCCCCCTGCACCAGAGCCTGGGCGCTGCTGATGTCCTGCAAGGCCGAAAGACGCAGGCTGGCCAGACGCAACAGATGTTCCGCCTCGGCCAGACGCCAGTCCTTGCGGCTGGCACCCAGCACGCTCTCCAGCTTCTGACTGAGTCGCTGCTGGTCGCCCTGCAACTGCGCGACCAGACGACGGCGCTCTTCCAGCTCATCGGCCGCCGGCAACTGCTCCAGACGCGCCGTCAGGCGCTGCTCGTTGAGCTTCAGGCTCTGCGCCTCGTCACCCAGGGCCTGCAACTGCCCCAGCTGCTGTTGATTGTTGGCCTGCAGGCTGCGCACCTGCCAGACACCCCAGCCGCCGGCAGCGACGCCGGCCGCCCCCAGCAGCAGAGCGAGGATCGCCAACCCGTTGCCACGGCGCTGCGGAGCAGGGGTTGCGGGTTCAGCCGGTGCATCGACTACCGGCTGGACATCATCTTTAGGCAAGGCTGTTTCGCTCACGTATCCATCCTTTGCATTTAGAGAACGGGCACGGGTTGCTCCCGTAGCACCGTTAGCAAGGCCGCGGCGCTGGCGCCACGACAATCCACAACTTTCTCGGCCCCGGCGGCACGCGCCATCTCGGCGACCCGGGGGCTCGGTACAAACAACGGCAGCCGCGCCACCTGTGGCCAGGCCTCGCCGGCCAACTGCTGCAAGTGCTCGAAACCCTGCCCACTGCTGACCACCAGCCCATTCAAGCGTTCAGCTCGAATGCGTTGCATCAGGACCCCGTCGGCATAGCGCGGCAGGTCGCGGCGGTACAGTTCCAGATAGTCGACACTAGCACCTTGGCCGCGCAAACGCTCAGCCAGCAGCTCGCGGCCACCCTCCCCGCGCACGATCAGCACCCGCGGGTCGGGCCGTGCAATAGCCTCGCGCAACTGGGGAAGTTCAAGCAAGGCTTCGCTGTCATCGCCTTGCTCGGGAAAAAAAACATCCAGGCCGTGATCGGCCAGAATCTGCGCCGTGCCGGCACCCACACTGAACCAGCGCTGGCTCGGCGGCTGCGGCCAGAACTGCTCGAGCAGTTGCACGGCCATTCGCGCGGCCGGCTTGCTGACCACGATCACCGCGCAGTACCGGTGCAACTCAAGCATCCTGGCGTGTTGGGTATCGCCAACAGGCAGGGCTTGGATTTCCAGCAATGGCAGGCTGCTGCTGAACACCCCTGCTTCGCCCAGAACCTCAGCCAGCAGCGCCGACTCGTCCGTGGGCCGGGTCAGCAGCACACGCCAGTCGCTCACTCTTCGCCAGCCTCGCCATAGACCGCGCGCAGAATATCGTCGGCGCCCTGGGCCAGCAGATCCTCCGCGACCTGCACGCCGAGCGCCGCCGCAGCGCTACGTGGAGCACGGGCCTCGGCGCTGAGCAGCACACCGCCGCTCGGTTCGCCGACCAGGCCACGCAGCCACAGCTGGTCGCCTTCGAGTACCGCATAGCAGGCGATCGGTACCTGGCAGCCGCCATTCAGATGCTTGTTGAGGGCCCGCTCGGCGGTGACTCGATCCGCGGTATCGACATGATGCAGTGGCGCCAGCAGCTTATGGATCTCGCTGTCGGCCGTGCGGCATTCGATGCCCACCGCGCCCTGGCCGCCAGCCGGAAGGCTGTCGTCGACGCTGATCGAAGAGCTGATGCGATCTTCGAAGCCAAGACGGATCAAGCCCGCAGCGGCCAGGATGATGGCGTCGTACTCGCCGGCGTCGAGCTTGGCCAGGCGAGTATTGACGTTGCCGCGCAGGAAGCGGATCTGCAGGTCCGGACGACGAGCCAGCAACTGCGCCTGGCGACGCAGGCTGGAGGTGCCCACCACGCTGCCCACGGGCAGATCGTCGAGACTGGAATAGGTATTGGAGACAAAGGCATCGCGCGGGTCTTCACGCTCGCAGATGCAGAACAGGCCCAGGCCTTCAGGGAAGTCCATGGGCACGTCTTTCATCGAATGCACGGCGATATCCGCTTCGTTTTCCAGCAGCGCGGTTTCCAGCTCCTTGACGAACAGTCCCTTGCCGCCGATTTTCGACAACGGCGAGTCGAGCAGCTTGTCGCCGCGACTGACCATGGGCACCAGCGTCACGATCAACCCCGGGTGAGCGGCTTCCAGACGAGCTTTGACGTATTCGGCTTGCCACAAGGCCAAGGCACTTTTGCGGGTAGCGATGCGGATTTCGCGAGAGGACATGGATCAATCCGTACTGATGAAAATACGGCAGATGATAACAGCTCAGCCAAATCAGCTTTGACTTGTATCAGGAACTACAGCCCCTCCCTGGCTGCAGGAACATTGCGGGCGGGGCGCATGACCCGCCCGGCCGCCCGGATCTAGAGCTGCTGCATCATCTTGCGCACGCCGGCCACATGCCGTCGGCTGACGATCAACGCATCGCCATTGAGACCTTTGAGGAACAGCTGGAAATGCCCCAGCGGCGTACGCTGCAGGCGTTCGATGCGTTCACGGGCCACCAGGGCGTTGCGATGGATGCGCACGAAACGCTCGCCAAACTCGTCCTCCAGCGCCTTCAGGGGTTCGTCCAGCAGGACTTCGCCGCTTTCATGGCGCAAGGTCACGTATTTGTGGTCGGCAATGAAATAGACGACCTGATCCAGCGGGATCAGCTCGATACCTTTGCGGGTCCGCGCACTGATATGGCTGCGAGGGCCGCTGCCGCTTTCCGCGGCGGGCCGGGTCAGGGCCGCCAGCTGGACCCTGTTGGGGCGATCGGCCTTTTTCAGCGCCTCGAGCAGATGCTCGGAACGCACCGGTTTGAGCAGGTGACCTACCTCGCTGACATCAAAAGCCTCGAGGGCGAATTCATCAGGGGCGGCACAAAACACCACGGCTGGCGGCGCTTCGCGCTCACACAAACGGGCGGCAACCTGCAGGCCATCGAGACCCGGCATGCGGATGTCGAGAAGCACGATATCCGGCTTCAGGCTGTCGATCAGGGCCAATGCCTCTTCGCCATTGGTGGCGCTGGGCTCCAGGACACTGTATCCCTCAAGCTCACTGACCATACGGCTCAGTCGCTCGCGGGCTAGGGGTTCGTCATCAACGATCAGGACATTCATATTGCGCTGGATTCCTGCGTGAGTCTCGCACAAGGATAGCGTAGACAGGTGAAGTGACGTCCGTCACGGCGATCCACGCTAAGACTAGTGCGAGGGCCAAAAAGTGCCCCACGACGGGCACCATTATTTACCCGGGCCTGCTCGATACCGTTCAAGGCCCGCCACTGCACGACATGGTCATGGGGACTGCTGATACAGGACACAAACACCCCCTCTCTTATAGTCGGCTTCCACTCCGACCGCCTCCCTCGCGAATCGCGAGGTGGCGGCGGGACCGGAGCGCATGCGACAACGGTTGCGTAATCAGCGACCAGACTCGATGAAACATCCGGGATTGCGCTGTTCCTTCAGTCCAACTGTAGACGGTTGCCAAGACGATATTGCTCTATCGATAAATATCGTTACATCACTCCTCACACCCCGCCTTCGCTCGCCTAGTCTCTGCGCGCCCGAGGTCGGCGACAAGCGCCCGCGACCCCATGGCAGAAATAAAAACCTGCCGACCGGTGCCAGCTACAGGATTGGCAACCCTGTTATTATCCGCGGCAACTTTTCACCTCATTTCCCTTCCAGCCGATCACGAGCGAATTCATGAGCACTGACAAGACCAATCAGTCCTGGGGCGGCCGCTTCAGTGAGCCCGTCGACGCCTTCGTCGCCCGCTTCACCGCCTCCGTCACTTTCGACCAGCGCCTCTATCGTCACGACATCATGGGCTCGATCGCCCACGCCACCATGCTGGCCAAGGTCGGCGTACTGACCGATGCCGAACGCGACAGCATCATCGACGGCCTGAAAACCATCCAGGGCGAAATCGAGGCCGGCACCCTCGACTGGCGCGTCGATCTGGAAGACGTGCACATGAACATCGAGGCACGCCTGACCGACCGCATCGGCGTCACCGGCAAGAAGCTGCACACCGGCCGCAGCCGCAACGACCAGGTGGCCACCGATATCCGTCTGTGGCTGCGCGACGAAATCGATCTGATCCTGGCGGAAATCACCCGCTTGCAAAAAGGCCTGCTGGAACAGGCCGAGCGCGAAGCCGGCACCATCATGCCGGGCTTCACTCACCTGCAAACCGCGCAGCCTGTGACCTTCGGTCATCACATGCTGGCCTGGTTCGAGATGCTTAGCCGCGACTACGAGCGCCTGGTCGATTGCCGCAAGCGCACCAACCGCATGCCGCTGGGCAGCGCCGCACTGGCCGGCACCACCTACCCGATCGACCGCGAGCTGACCTGCCAACTGCTGGGCTTCGACGCCGTCGGTGGCAACTCGCTGGACAATGTGTCTGATCGCGATTTCGCCATTGAGTTCTGCGCCGCCGCCAGCGTGGCCATGATGCACCTGTCGCGCTTCTCCGAAGAGCTGGTGCTGTGGACCAGCGCGCAGTTCCAGTTCATCGATCTGCCCGACCGTTTCTGCACCGGCAGCTCGATCATGCCGCAAAAGAAAAACCCGGACGTTCCGGAGCTGGTTCGTGGCAAGAGCGGCCGCGTGTTCGGCGCCCTGATGGGCCTGCTGACCCTGATGAAGGGCCAGCCCCTGGCCTACAACAAGGACAACCAGGAAGACAAGGAACCGCTGTTCGACGCTGCCGACACCCTGCGTGACTCACTGCGGGCCTTCGCCGACATGATTCCGGCGATCAAGCCCAAGCACGCGATGATGCGCGAAGCGGCACTGCGCGGTTTCTCCACCGCCACCGACCTGGCGGACTACCTGGTGCGCCGTGGCCTGCCATTCCGCGATTGCCACGAGATCGTCGGCCACGCCGTGAAGTATGGCGTGGAGACCGGCAAGGACCTGGCGGAAATGAGCCTGGAGGAACTGCGCAAGTTCAGCGACCAGATCGACCAGGACGTGTTTGCCGTGCTGACCCTGGAAGGCTCGGTCAATGCCCGAGACCACATCGGCGGCACGGCCCCGGCTCAAGTCAAGGCGGCGGTGGTTCGCGGCCAGGCGTTGCTGAGCAGCCGCTAAAAGCTAGCGCGGGCAAGCCACGCTCCTGCTAAGAGCGTGGCTTGCCCGCAGTCAGCGACCTGAAACCTTCCTACTTCTTGCTGGCGATCATCGCCAGGAACTGCGGCATCGCCGCGTCCTTGTCCGCCGCGACCCGCTGCACATTGGGCATCTGCTCCAAACGCGCCATCAAGGCCTTGGCTGCCGGTATTTCGGCCAGATAGTCCACACCGAACAGCTTCTGCCCTACCGCGCAGGCCAGGCTCACGCTGTACAGGAAATACAGGTCCGCCACGCTCAGGCTGCTGCCCGCCACATAAGGGGCGAACTTGCCGTGCCTGGCCAGCGAGGCGAACCCCTGCACCAGCTCGTTGCGGGACTTCTCCTTGATAGCCTCGGGGACCGCCATCCCGAAGAACGCCTCGCCGTAACAGGCCCGCGCCGGCAACTCGATGTAAAGCTCGATCTCCTTGGCCAGCGCCAGCACCTGGGCACGCGCGAACGGGTCACTGGGCAGCAGCGCCGGCCCAGGCTGGCTTTCAAGGTATTCGAGGATCACGCTGGTTTCATTGATAAAGCCCTGCTCCACCCTTAGCACCGGCACCTTGCCGCGCGGGCTGATGGCCAACGCCTCAGGGCTTTGTCCGGCGTAGAACGGCACTTCCTCGAAAGGCAGATCTTTTTCCAGCAATGCCAGTTTCACCATGTTGTAGTAATTGCTGACGGCGAATCCATAAAGCTTGAGCATCACATAGCCTCCAGGCCGGGTGCGGGGTTGGCAGCCACTCTTATAGATCCTCGACAGCCGACTGGCCAGCAGCATCAGGCTCCTGAATACGGGTAAACTGGCGACCTTTCCTTGAGGAGCCTGCCATGAGCGAGCCAACCCCCGGTATCAGCAACGACGACAGCGACGAAGAAGCGTTCGCCGAAAACACCCTGATCGAAGCGATCGAAAACCAGATCGAAAGCGACAACCCGCCCGCGGCCAAGGCCACCTTCAATAAGCTGACCCTGGTCGGGTATGAGCGTGACGAAATCCTCAACCTCATGGCTCACGTCCTGGCAGTGGAAATCGACGCGATCCTCGAAGAAGACCGCGCGTTCGACACCCAATGGTACGAAGCCGCGCTGCGCGCCCTGCCCGAGCTGCCGCCCGAGAAGAAATAAGCCCGCCACGCCTCGCGTCCGCCCCTGGCCGGCGCGATGGCGAGCCTTGACTACACTGGTACGCGCCCTGCGGCCAAATACCGCCGCCCAGGGGCGTAAAAGTCCGCAGCGGACACTGGACAGGCTGCCCAACTGCGGTCACCTTAAGGACGCTGTCGTCTAATTCCTAGAAAGTCTGGAGTCCTTATGTCGTATACCCCTGAGTTGGTTGCCGAACTGGAAATCCTTGCACTCTTCAACCTGGACAGTTCCCAGGAAGGCCTGAAAATCCATCAGACCGCTGCCCCCCAAGCTATCGCCGCCGCACGACGCCTGTTCGAAAAAGAGCTCATTACCCAGCCCGATGGTGGTTACCTGACCAGCCTGGGCCGCGATGCCGCCGAGCATGCCCAAGGCCTGCTGACCATTCTGACGGTCAAAGAAGCCGCCTGAACGCTTTCCCCTACGGCCCTCGGAATCCCCGCCTGTCGGATTCCGCGGGCAAGCTCCAGTTGCCCGCTGGAAATCTGACGTCAAAAATAAAATTCAGCTTAAAGCTCGCCCTCGACTGGCTGTAAACTCCTCCACCTATAAGACCTCCCACGTTCAAGCTTCGCGAGCCTGTTTGAATGACCCGCACCCATGAAATCCGCCCAGATCTGGACGAGGGAATCGATCGCAAGGTTCTCAGCCAGCTGCGTGCGCGCTTTCTGAAGCTCAACGAAGGGCGTCTGGATCGGGCCATGGAGGGGTTATCGCCGCGCCAGCAACTGGTGCTCAACCTGTTGCCGCTATTCTTTCACGTCAACCACCCGTTATTGCCGGGTTATGTGTCGGGTGGCACACCCGCCGGGCTGTCGAACTACGAACCCGACACCTCAACGCTCAACGAAGCCCAGCGCCTGACTCGCTCGTTTTCCTACAAGGTCCGGCCCGGCAATGCACCGCGACCTATCCATGGCCTGTTCCTGATGGGCAGCCTGGGCACCCTGGCCCAGGCTGACCAGAGCGATATGGATGTGTGGGTCTGCCATGCGCCCGATCTCGGCGAGAACGAACTCGCCGAACTGCGCAAGAAATGCCTGCTACTGGAAACCTGGGCCGCCGGCCAGGGTGCCGAGGCGCACTTCTTCCTGATCGACCCGAGCCGCTTTGTCCGTGGCGATCGCGACACCCAGCTGAGCTCGGACGATTGCGGCACCACTCAGCACTATCTGCTGCTGGACGAGTTCTATCGCACGGCCATCTGGCTGGCCGGGCGTACGCCACTGTGGTGGCTGGTGCCGGTGTACGAAGAAGCCCGCTACCAGCAGTACACCCATACGCTGCTGTCCAAGCGTTTCATCCCTGCCGACGAAAACCTCGACCTTGGCCATCTGGCTCATATTCCGCCGGGCGAATTCATCGGCGCCGGGCTCTGGCAGTTGTTCAAGGGCATCGAGTCGCCGTACAAGTCGGTGCTCAAGCTGCTGCTGACCGAGGTCTACGCCAGCGAACACCCGCGGGTGGAATGCCTGAGCCTGCGCTTCAAGCAGGCGGTGTTCGCCAATCGCCTGGACCTCGACGAGCTGGATCCGTACATCGTGGTCTACCGGCGCATCGAGGAATACCTCAAGGCCCGCGGCGAACCGGAGCGCCTGGAGCTGGTACGGCGCAGCCTGTACCTGAAGGTCAACCGCAAGCTCACCGGCAATAACGGCGCGCGCAACCCGAGCTGGCAGCGCTCGCTGCTCGAACGGCTGGCCCACGAATGGGGCTGGGATCAACGCCAGCTGGCAATGCTCGACAGCCGCAGCCAGTGGAAAGTCCGCCAGGTCAGCGCCGAACGCCGAGCCCTGGTCAATGAGCTGAACTACAGCTACCGCTTCCTGACCCAGTTCGCCCGTACCGAGCAGACCCTCGGCCTGGTCAACAAGCGCGACCTGAATATCCTCGGCCGCCGCCTGTACGCAGCCTTTGAACGCAAGGCCGGCAAGATCGAATTCATCAACCCCGGCATAGCCCCGGACCTGGCCGAAGACACCCTGACCCTGGTGCAGTCGCCCAACAAGAAAGAACCGGGGCAAACTCACTGGGGCCTGTACAACGGCAGCCTTAATGCCCTGGAGTGGGAACACTTCGCGCCGATCAAGCGCAGCCGCGAACTGCTGGAGCTGCTGACCTGGTGCCATCGCAACGGCGTGATCGACAGCAGCACGCGCCTGGCGCTGCACCCGGGCAGCAGCGACTTGAGCGAGTTCGAGCTGTTCAATCTGCTGGGCAGCCTGCAACAGACCATCGCCCTGCCCCTGGGCACCGTCAGCGAAGAACGCCTGCTGCACAGCAGCGTGCCCAGCGAAGTGCTGATCCTGGTGAACGTCGGCCGCGACCCGCTCAAGCATCACCGCGACCTGAACATCCTGATGACTACCGAGCGCACCGATTCTTTGAGCTACGCCGGGGTGCGGGAGAACCTCGTGCTGACTCTCGACCAGGTGACGCTCAACAGCTGGAACGAGGTATTAGTCGGCCGTTACGACGGCGCCCATGCCCTGCTCGACTGCCTGCGCGACTACCTCAACAATCTGCCGCGCGGCCCTGAGCAACCGAAGCTGCGAGTGCGCTGCTTCTGCCACAACCGCGCGCAGTTCATCGCCCAACGGGTCGAAGAGCTGTTCGACACGGCGCAGAACCTGTTGCTCAGCCAGCTCAACCACCGCTACCTGATCCAGGTCCAGCAGCATTACCACGTGCTGGAGTTGGTGCCGGGCCAGGTCAATCATGTGGCGCTGGCAAGCCTGCCGGCGCTGATCGACTACCTCGGCGAAGAGCAGTCGAGCTACAGCCCGCTGCACCTGGACCCGATGGCCCTGGAAGAACACGACCTGGCGCTGATCCTGCCGATGGGCCAGCCTGATTGCATCCAGGTGTTCTACCGTGTCGTCGAGGCTCAGGCCGAGCTGTATGTGCTGGATGAATTCAATGCGCTCTGGCAGCAACGCCTGCCCTACCACGACGAACAGAGCCTGTTGGTCCCCCTGCAACGCTTCCTGCAGTCGATCCTTTACCGGCGCGATGCCCAACTGCCGATGGAGGCCTCCCAGGCTCTGGTGCCACTGGATATTTTGTATTACCAGATATTGCCCTCAGGCAGCACAAGAGCCCGTCGAATCGAGCCACGCCCAGCCCCCCAGACACCAGCGAACAAAGCCTTTTATGACGTGCAGGGCATCATCGGCAAAGCCGCACCGGGGCAGGTGCAGGTCACTCTGTATTGCAATCAACGGGAGTTTTCCGAGCTGGAGCATGGCGACCAGTTGTTCGCTGCGGTCGCCCAGGAGATTGTCGGCCAGCGTCGCGAAACCGAGCGCTATCGCTGCTATATCACTGACCTGGACCTGTCCGGCTTACTCGGCGACCACCATGGTTCAAGCAATCTCTACCTGCGCTACAAGGCCGACCTGGAGCGCGCCTTGAACGACGCGCTCGAGCAGGTCTAGCCGTCAGCGGCGCCCTTCAGAGGTGAAAGTCGCCAGCCGCTTCGGGTTGGTATTCCACTTCCAGCAGGGTCAGCTTCAGGGTCTTGCCGCCGGGCGCCGGCCAGTCGATGTACTGCCCGACCTGCAAACCGAGCAAGGCGCTGCCCACCGGCGCCAGGATAGAGATCCGGCCCTCGTCGGCGTTGGCGTCCTGCGGATACACCAGGGTCAGGTGATAGTCCTTGCCGCTGCCCTCTTCGCGGCAATGCACACGCGAATTCATGGTCACGACACCAGGCGGGACTTCATCGTGGCCCACCAGGGTTTCGGCGCGATCCAGCTCGGTCTGCAACGCAATGACGCCAGGCAGCGTGTCGTCCAGGCTGTCGATCAGGCGCTCCAGACGCTGCACGTCGAGGCGGGTGAGAATGATGGAAGGTGCGGTGCTCATGATCCAGGCAGACTCCTTTTTTCGGCACAAAAAAGCAAAACCCCGTCCAGATAAGACGGGGTTTTCACTGGCCTCGATGTGGCGAGGCGTAACCGGACACTACCACAGCAGCACAAATAAACAAGCCGCCGGGCTTTTGTGCCCGGGCTAGCCCATACCGGGCGCCGCAGCCCGCTTGCGCTCCAGCGCCTGGCGACAGATGACTCGCCGTCGCTCATCGTCCGCCGAGCGCCATTCGCGAATGTCTTCCACATGCCGGAAACAGCCCTTGCAGACTTTTTCCTCATCCAGCCGGCACAGGCTGATGCAGGGCGAGGCCACGGCCGGGCTGACATTGCTGTACAGCGGCTTGGGCGGGCGCGCCGGGGCGGTTGGCGTCACAGTCTCAGAGCCCTTCGAACTCGAGCTTGATATCGGCCTGCTCGAGGACGATGCGCTCGAGCATTTCGCCCAGCTGCTCTTCGCTCTTGTCGCACATCCAGCGCTCGCTTTCTTCGTCGTAATCGAAGTGGAAACCACCGGAGCGCGCGGCCAGCCACAGCTGACGCAGCGGCTCCTGGCGGCTGAAGATCACCTGGCTGCCGTTTTCGAACTTGACGGTGAGCACACCGGCGGAGCTCTCCAGATCGATATCCAGGTCACTCTCCTCGAAAATGTCCTCCAGCGTCTGCTGGGTGGCATCGACCAGGTCGTGGAAACGGGCTTCAGTCAAACTCATTGCGGGAACCTCGAAAAGTGTCTACTCACGCTCAAGCGCCGCAAGATACGGGCGCATCCGGGCGAATGCAAAGGATACCGATCAAGGGCGCGGGCGGCAGAGAAAATATCCCCGCAACCGCCGCGTCCAGCGCCCGTGCCCGGGGCAAAGGCCCGCCGGACGGGTGTTCCAGCGCATAGGCAAGCCGTCGGGTGGCCGGTATACTCGGGCGCAATTAACGCATTCTCAAGGATTTCGCCATGAAGCGCCTGATCTCTTCCCTTGCTGCGCTCGTCGCGGTTGCCTGCCTTGTCACTGCCTGCGGTCAAAAAGGCCCGCTGTATCTTCCCGATGACAGCAAATCCCCTGAAGACCAAGGTCACTCGCAGTCGCACAAGCACGACACCAACTAAGGGAACCCCATGGACGCTTTTAACTACCGCGACGGGCTGCTGTTCGCGGAAGGTGTAGCGTTGTCCGCCATTGCCGAGCGCTTTGGCACGCCGACCTACGTCTATTCCCGAGCGCATATCGAAGCGCAGTACCGCGCGTACGCCGATGCCCTCGCCGGCATGCCGCACCTGGTCTGCTTCGCGGTAAAGGCCAACTCCAACCTGGGTGTACTGAATGTCCTGGCGCGTCTGGGCGCCGGTTTCGACATCGTCTCCCGGGGCGAGCTGGAACGCGTCCTGGCCGCTGGCGGCGCGGCCGACAAGATTGTCTTCTCCGGTGTCGGCAAGACCCGTGACGACATGCGTCGCGCCCTGGAAGTCGGCGTGCACTGCTTCAACGTCGAGTCCAGCGACGAGCTGGAACGCCTGCAACAGGTCGCCGCCGAACTCAAGGTTCGCGCGCCGGTTTCGCTGCGGGTCAACCCGGATGTCGATGCTGGCACCCACCCGTACATTTCCACCGGCCTGAAGGAAAACAAGTTCGGTATCGCCATCGCCGATGCCGAAGACGTGTACATCCGCGCGGCACAGCTGCCGAACCTGGAAGTGGTCGGCGTCGACTGCCATATCGGCTCGCAACTGACCACCCTGGCCCCCTTCATCGATGCCCTCGACCGTCTGCTGGACCTGGTCGACCGCCTGGGCGAGTGCGGCATCTACCTGCGCCACATCGACCTCGGTGGCGGCCTGGGCGTGCGTTATCGCGATGAAGAGCCACCGCTGGCCGCCGACTACGTCAAGGCCGTGCGCGAACGCCTCGACGGCCGCGACCTGGAACTGCTCTTCGAACCCGGCCGTTTCATCGTCGCCAACGCCGGAGTACTGCTGACCCGGGTCGAGTACCTCAAGCACACCGAACACAAGGACTTCGCCATCGTCGACGCGGCGATGAACGACCTGATCCGCCCGGCCCTGTACCAGGCCTGGATGGACGTCAGCGCCGTACGCCCGCGCGATGGCCAGGCACGTACCTACGACATCGTCGGCCCGATCTGCGAAACCGGCGACTTCCTGGCCAAGGAACGTCAGCTGGTCCTGGAAGAGGGCGACCTGCTGGCCGTGCATTCGGCCGGTGCCTACGGTTTCGTCATGAGCTCCAACTACAACACCCGCGGTCGCGCTGCTGAAGTGCTGGTCGATGGTGAACAGGCTGTTGAAGTGCGTCGCCGCGAGACGGTAGCCGAGTTGTTTGCTGGCGAAAGCCTGCTGCCGGAGTAAAACCATGCTGCTGCGTTTTACCAAGATGCACGGCCTGGGCAATGACTTCATGGTCCTCGACCTGGTCAGCCAGCACGCGCACATCCTGCCCAAACATGCCAAGCAATGGGGCGATCGCAACACCGGAGTCGGTTTCGACCAGTTGCTGATCGTCGAGGCGCCGAGTAATCCGGATGTGGATTTCCGCTACCGGATCTTCAATTCCGACGGCTCCGAAGTGGAGCAATGCGGCAACGGTGCGCGCTGTTTCGCCCGTTTCGTGCTGGACAAGCGCCTGACCACCAAGCGCCAGATCCGCGTCGAGACCAAAAGCGGCATCATCGAACTGGATGTGCGCAACGACGGTCAGATCAGCGTCGACATGGGCGCGCCGCGCCTGGTGCCCGAGCAGATTCCATTCGTGGCACCGGCCCAGGCCCTGAGTTATCAGGTCGAAGTCGATGGCCAGACCGTCGAATTGGCCGCGGTGTCCATGGGCAACCCCCATGCGGTGCTGCGGGTCAACGACATCAACAGCGCGCCGGTGCATGAGCTGGGACCGAAGATCGAACATCACCCGCGCTTCCCGGCCCGGGTCAATGTCGGCTTCATCCAGATCATCGACCGTCAGCGCGCGCAGCTGCGGGTCTGGGAACGTGGCGCCGGGGAAACCCAGGCCTGCGGTACCGGCGCCTGCGCCGCCGCAGTGGCCGCGATCAGCCAGGGGTGGATGGATTCGCCGCTATTGATCGACCTGCCGGGCGGGCGCCTGTCCATCGAATGGGCAGGCCCTGGCCAACCGGTGAAGATGACCGGCCCGGCAGTGCGCGTATACGAAGGACAGGTGCGTCTTTGAATGAGCGAAAACCATGACTGATCAGCCTCAGGTTCCAGCCGAACAACCCGACGAATCTCCTGCCGAAAACCTCGAGGCGGCGGCGATCGCCGCGTACCTGGAGGCTCATCCGGACTTCTTCGTCGAGCATGAAGAACTGCTCCCGGCGTTGCGCATTCCCCATCAGCGCGGTGACACCATCTCGCTGGTGGAGCGGCAAATGAAGATCCTGCGCGAGCGCAACATCGAGATGCGCCACCGGCTTTCGCAGTTGATGGACGTGGCCCGCGACAACGACCGGCTCTTCGAGAAGACCCGGCGCCTGATTCTCGCGCTGATGGACGCCAACAGCCTGGAAGACGTGGTGATGAGCGTCGAAGACAGCCTGCGCCAGGACTTCCAGGTGCCATTCGTGAGCCTGATCCTGTTCAGCGACAGCGCCATGCCGGTAGGCCGCTGGGTCACCGCCGCCGACGCCCAGACCGCCATCGGCGGCTTGCTGACCGAAGGCAAGAGCGTCAGCGGCAGCCTGCGCGAGCATGAGCTGGACTTCCTGTTCGGCGAAGAACAGCGCCAGCAGATCGGCTCGAGCGCCGTGGTCGCCATCGCCCATCAGGGCATTCACGGCGTGCTGGCCATCGCCAGCCGCGACCCGCAGCACTACAAAAGCTCGGTGGGGACGCTGTTCCTCAGCTATATCGCCGAAGTCATGGGCCGCGTGCTGCCGCGCTTCACTCACTCGCTACGCTCGGTTCGCTGACCATGGAACGACAACTGGACGCCTACTGCGAGCACCTGCGCAGTGAGCGCCAAGTGTCGCCCCATACGCTGCAAGCCTACCGCCGCGACCTGGAAAAAGTGCTGGCCTTCTGCGCCAAGCAGCAGGTTTGCAACTGGTCCGACCTGGACATCCAGGGCCTGCGCAGCATGATTGCGCGCCTGCACCAGCAGGGCCAATCCTCTCGCAGCCTGGCGCGCCTGCTCTCCGCCGTACGCGGCCTGTACCACTACCTGAACCGCGAAGGTCTGTGCAATCACGACCCGGCCAACGGCCTGGCGCCACCCAAGGGCGAGCGCCGCCTGCCCAAGACCCTGGACACCGATCGCGCGCTGCAATTGCTCGATGGCGCGGTGGAGGATGATTTCCTCGCGCACCGCGACCAGGCGATTCTCGAGCTGTTCTATTCCTCCGGGCTGCGCCTGTCGGAGCTGACCAGCCTCGACCTCGAACAATTGGACCTGGCCGATGGCCTGGTGCAGGTCCACGGCAAAGGCAGCAAGACCCGGGTCCTGCCGATTGGCAAGAAGGCCCGCGAGGCGCTGCAGCTGTGGCTACCGCTGCGGGCGCTGAGCAATCCGCCGGATGACGCAGTGTTCGTCAGCCAGCAGGGCCGGCGCCTGGGCCCCCGGGCGATTCAGCTGCGGGTCAAGGCCGCCGGCGAGCGCGAGCTGGGACAGAACCTGCATCCGCACATGCTGCGACACTCCTTCGCCAGTCACATGCTGGAATCCTCCCAGGACCTGCGCGCGGTACAGGAACTGCTGGGGCACTCGGATATCAAGACCACCCAGATCTATACCCACCTGGACTTCCAGCACCTGGCAGCGGTCTACGACAGCGCCCACCCACGGGCCAAACGCAACAAAGGCGGTGAGTAATGACGATCAAGCTGATCACCTTCGACCTCGACGACACGCTGTGGGATACCGCGCCCGTGATCGTCAGCGCCGAAGCCGTGCTGCGCCAGTGGCTGACCGACCACGCTCCGCAACTGGGCGGCGTACCGGTGGAGCATCTCTGGACCATCCGTGAGCGGGTGCTGAACAACGAGCCGGGGCTCAAGTACCGCATCAGCGCGCTGCGCCGACGGGTGCTGTTTCATGCACTGGAGGAAGCCGGCTACGACCAGGGCCAGGCCAATGCCCTGGCCGACCAGAGTTTTGAAGTGTTCCTGCATGCGCGGCACCAGCTGGATATCTTTCCCGAGGTGCAGCCGACCCTGGAAGCGCTGGCCAACCACTTCGCCCTGGGCGTGGTCACCAATGGCAACGCCGACGTGCGCCGCCTGGGGCTGGCGGATTACTTCAAGTTCGCCCTGTGCGCCGAAGACATCGGCATCGCCAAGCCCGATGCACGGCTGTTTCACGAAGCCCTGCAACGGGGCGAGGCGACACCGGACACCGCCGTGCACATCGGCGACCACCCGGGCGACGACATCGCCGGGGCCCAGCAGGCCGGCTTGCGGGCCATCTGGTTCAACCCGGCCGGCAAGGCCTGGGAGGCGGACCGGTTGCCGGATGCGGAAATCCGCAGCCTGACTGAGCTGCCGAAACTGCTGGCGCGCTGGCACAACGGCGCCTGATCGGACGCTGTCGCAATCACTGCAACACCGCACTCTCGCCAACAAACGCCCATGAAAAAGCCCGCAGCGACGGCGGGCTTTTTCAGCAAGCAAGTGGCAGGCGCTCAGATAGGCCGGCTACCGTACTTGTTATCAGGCTTCTTGGGCGGATCGGCAACCACATTGGCCTCGACTTCCTGCACTTTACCGCCACGGGCCAGGAACTCCTCCATGGCGCGCGCCAGTGCATCACGCTCTTTGTTCTTGGCTTCGACACTCGGCAGCTCGTCTACCGAGACGGCAGCCTTGGCCTTGCCTTTGGCGGTCGGGGCAGGAACATCACTGCCATCGTCTTCCGCCACATCGTCGGCGGCCGCTTCAAGACCTTCTTCGGTTTCGTCTTCGTCGCCTACTTCGAGGTCGTCGTTTTCCAGATCATCGTCGCTCATGTTCTACCTCATGACTTGCGAAAAGCAGATTAGTTATAGCCCAGCTGAGCCGACTGTCGAAGGCCGCTGGAAAAAAATCAACATCCACTGATAACCAGCGGCTTATGCCTTATCACCGTGCAAGGTGGCAAGGACTTTGCGGGCACCGCCATGATCGCGATGCTCGCCCAGATAAACGCCTTGCCAGCTGCCTAACGCCAAGCGACCCGCCGATACCGGCAAGCTCAATTGACAGCCTAGCAAACTGGCCTTGAAGTGCGCCGGCAGATCATCGGGCCCTTCGTCGTCATGTTCATACCCGGCCATGCCTTGAGGCACCAGGGAGTTGAAGAAACGCTCGAAGTCACGACGAACCGCAGGGTCGGCATTCTCGTTGATGGTCAACGAGGCCGAGGTATGCTGCAGCCACAAATGCAACAGACCGACCCGACATGCCTTCAGTTCAGGCAGGCCGGCGAGCAACTCGTCCGTTACCAGATGAAAGCCCCGGGGCCTTGCCCGCAGAGTAATCAGAGTCTGTTGCCACATACAGTTCTCCGCACATTCGGCGCGCATTCTAGCGCGCTCTGGGAAAAAACAAAGTGCCGAATATTCCTCCAATGCTGTAAGTCATTGACCCGAAAAAAAAGCAGTCATCAAACTGGCTGACAAGCTCTGGAAAAAACCTTTCAGCTGTCTCTCAATGACAAAACGCAGACAAAAAAATGCCCGGCAAGCCGGGCATTTTTTCTAGCGAGATTACAGGTTGTAACCGCGCTCGTTGTGTTGCGCCAGGTCGAGGCCGACCGACTCTTCTTCCTCGGTGACACGCAGCCCGATGACCACATCCAGCACCTTGAGGATGATGAAGGTGACGATCGCGGTGTAGATCACCGTGAAGCCCACGCCTTTGCACTGGATCCACACTTGCGCGGCGATGTCGGTCACGGTGCCGAAGCCGCCCAGCGATGGCGCAGCGAACACGCCGGTGAGGATCGCGCCGAGGATACCGCCGATACCGTGCACGCCGAAGGCGTCCAGGGAGTCGTCGTAGCCCAGCTTGCGTTTCAGAGTGGTGGCGCAGAAGAAGCACACCACGCCCGCTGCCAGGCCGATCACCAGGGCGCCCATCGGGCCTACGGTGCCAGCGGCAGGCGTGATCGCCACCAGGCCGGCAACCACACCCGAGGCGATGCCCAGGGCGCTTGGCTTACCGTGGGTCAGCCATTCGGCGAACATCCAGCCCAGCGCTGCGGCGGCGGTGGCGATCTGGGTTACCAGCATCGCCATGCCGGCGGTGCCGTTGGCGGCGGCGGCGGAACCGGCGTTGAAACCGAACCAGCCGATCCACAGCATGGCCGCGCCCATCAGGGTGTAACCCAGGTTGTGCGGCGCCATCGGGGTGGTCGGGAAGCCTTTGCGCTTGCCCAGCACCAGGCAGGCCACCAGGCCGGCGATACCGGCGTTGATGTGCACCACGGTGCCGCCGGCGAAGTCCAGCACGCCCCAGTCCCACATCAGGCCGCCGTTGCCGGACCAGACCATGTGCGCGATCGGCGCGTAGACCAGGGTGAACCAGATGGCCATGAAGATCAGCATGGCGGAGAACTTCATCCGCTCGGCGAAGGCACCGACGATCAGCGCCGGGGTGATGATGGCGAAGGTCATCTGGAAGGTGATGAACACCGCCTCGGGGAACAGCGCCGCCGGGCCGGTCAGGCTCGCCGGGGTGACGCCGGCCAGGAAGGCCTTGCCCAGGCCGCCGACGAAGGAGTTGAAGTTGACGACGCCCTGCTCCATGCCGGTGGTGTCGAACGCAATGCTGTAGCCATAAATGACCCACAGGATGCTGATCAGACCGGTAATGGCGAAGCACTGCATCATCACGGAAAGAATGTTTTTCGAACGCACCATGCCGCCGTAGAACAGCGCCAGGCCGGGAATGGTCATGAACAGCACCAGGGCCGTCGAGGTCAGCATCCAGGCGGTGTCGCCGGAGTTGAGGACTGGGGCTGCCACTTCGTCCGCCGCCATGGCCAGGCCAGGCATTACGAGGGACAACAGGGCTCCTAGCCCTGCGATTTTACGCAGAGTCATATTGTTTTCTCCTGGGGCGTTGGGTTTGGGGCGGCTTAGATGGCGTCGGTATCGGTTTCGCCGGTACGGATGCGAATAGCCTGTTCCAGATTGACCACGAAGATCTTGCCGTCACCGATCTTGCCGGTGTTGGCGGCCTTGGTTATCGCCTCGATGACCCGATCAAGATCCTTGTCGTCGATGGCGACGTCGATCTTCACCTTGGGCAGGAAGTCGACTACGTACTCCGCGCCGCGATACAGCTCGGTGTGCCCCTTCTGCCGGCCGAAGCCTTTGACCTCAGTAACGGTAATGCCCTGCACGCCGATCTCGGACAGCGACTCGCGCACGTCGTCCAACTTGAACGGCTTGATGATGGCAGTGACTAGCTTCATGAAACTTTCTCCCGAATTGGTGGACTTGCCCCAGGAAAACAAACCCGACTCAAGTCTAAGCGCAGTGCCTGGCTTTGTAACGCATCGTCGGCCTTCCTCGACCAGACCGACGCCAGCTAACCGCTCCTGACGAAACACTTCCCCGCTCCGCCTGCCGCACTGCATTCGTCACAGCGACTGCATCAGTGCATGGGTCATCGGGGACTAAGCAGAAACCTTGCCATCTCGCGAAAACCCACTGATTTCAGTCCCTTGGCCGCCACGACAGAAACCACTTCGCCATCATCGCCACGGATACGCACAACAACGGTGCGCCACTGCCCGGCGCGATGCGCGAAAAGCGTGCATCCCCGCCTGCCGATTGACTATAGACAGTGCGTGATACACTGCCCGTCATTGTTTTCAGGACACTCCCCATGCTCGCGCCCAAAGACCTCCTCGATGCCCTGAGCGGCCATGCCGCCCGCCTGTTCAGCGGCGATACCCCACTGCCCCGCGCCGAAATCGAAAGCCAGTTCAAGGCCCTGCTGCAAAGCGGCTTCAGCAAGCTGGACCTGGTCAGCCGGGAAGAATTCGACAGCCAGATGGTCGTCCTGGCCCGCACCCGGGCCCGCCTGGAAAGCCTGGAGGCGAAGGTCGCCGAGCTGGAAGCCAAGCTCAACCCGAGCGAGCAATAACCACCTCGACCGCGCCCCTGCGCATAGGCTCGACCATGCAGTGCCTGCCGCCGGTCGAGCCGGACCCCGCCAGCAAAGATTTTCCGCTCTGCCCGTTCATTTCCCGCCCGCTTCGCCGATAACATATCCAGCGTTTGCGATCCTGGCCACCCTCGGGGCGAGCCATGCCCCACGACACCGCCAAGCAACGCCAACGCTTGCCTCGACGTATTCTTTGTTGTGCACCAGGTAGCCCTATGACCGCGCCAAAACCCTTCAGCCGCTTGGCCTTCTTCGTTCATACCGCCGAGATGCTCAATCACTATCAGGCGGTCTGGAGCCTGTTGGGGGCCGATGCTTTCGATGTGGTCCTGCACGGCACCCATGAAGAGCGCGCGCAAAGCCGCGAACTGATTGGCGGCCTGGGCTACAGCTGTCACGGCAGCCTGGATGTGATCAAGGCCAATCACCGCTATGACGTGGTGGTCTCCAACCACAGCATGTACGACCACGGCTCGCAGCCGATGATCAAGGCGCTGGGCCATCGCCAGGTGCGCTTCATGTACGCCCTGGGCAAGTACAAACACAACTTCTCCAGCTGGAACCGGCATTACGACCTGATCCTGTGCTTCGGCCCCTGGCAGGCCGAGCGCCTGCGCGAATGCTGCGATGCCGTAACCTTCCAGATGGGCTACCCGCGCTACGACGCCTACTTCCGCGAAACCTCGCTGCAAGGCCAGCACCCGGCAGACTTGGGCCTGGACCCGACGAAAACGACCGTGCTGTGGCTGCCGACCTGGATGGAGCTGTCGTCGATCAGCCGCTTCGCCGACGCCATGGCCGGGTTGTGCGATCGCTACAACGTCATCGTGAAGACCCACCCGCTGTCGGTCGAGGCCGATCCCGAGGCGCTGAAACTGCTCGAGCAATACCCGTTCACCGCGGTAATTACCCGCGTCTACGACAACCTCAGCCTGTTCCGTTGCGCCGACTATGTGGTTTCGGACTACGGCGGAACCGCGTTCGGCGCCCTGTACCTGGACAAGAACCTGCTGCTGTTGAACGTACCGGACGCCGAGCAGGACGCGCTGACCGGCGAGGAATCGCCCGATGTGCTGCTGCGCAACGACATCGTCAACCTCGACCCCGAGGCGCGCTGGCAACTGGCCGACCTGCTGGGGGACGAGAGCCTCTGGCAACGGCAGGCCGCGGTCCGTCAGCGCCTGCGTCGCCATTACTTCGCCCCCAGCTATGGTTTCTCGGCGGAGCTGGCGGTACTGGCGCTGCGCAACATCGAAAACATACTCAAGCAGGGGTGAAAGCATGGTGATCTGGCTGGTCGGCATGTCGGGCGCGGGCAAAACCACGATTGGCCGGGCCCTGTATGCCAGCCTGAAAGCGCAACGGCCGCAGACCGTATTCGTCGACGGCGACGAGATTCGCGCGCTGTTCCGCCATGATCAGCAGGCGGACGCCTACAGCGTCGCCGGACGCCGGGTCAACGCCGAGCGGATCCAGGCCCTGTGCGGCTGGCTCGATAGCCAGGGCATCGATGTGGTCTGCTGCATCCTGTCGATGTTCCAGGACATCAGCGACGACAACCGCCAGCGTTTCTCCAGCTACCGTGAAGTGTTCGTCGATGTGCCGCTGAGCACCCTGATCAGCCGTGACAACAAGGGGCTTTACCAGTCCGCCCTGCGAGGCGAACAGAGCAACGTGGTGGGCGTGGACATCGAGTATCCACCGCCGCAACGCCCGGACCTGGTGCTGCATAACCGTCACGAGCCCGACGACATCCCGGGCTATGTGGAACGCATTCGCCAGCTCTGTGGGTATCCACCATCATGCTGAACTACGCCTACAGCGACGGGGACCTGCTGGAAACCCCGCAGACCTACCGCTACAGCAGCTTCCAGGGTGAAGCCTTCGTCGACGCCTGGCGCGCCTCGCGCCTGGCTGCATGCGCCCACCTGCCGGCGCCAGCCTTGCCTGCGCTATATCCACAAGGCCCGGCGCACGCCGGGGACAGCACGACGCTGCTGGGCTACCTGTGCCTGGAAATGCGCGCGGACGCTGGCGTCTCCGGCCCGCTGGCGACCTACTGGCTGCCGCGCCTGCTGAAGAAATTCGAAGTGAGCAAACGCCTGTATACCGGCTATGAAGCCACGGCTCCGCACCGTCCGCTGCCACACGGCAGCTATGGATCCGCACAGCCTTACCTGTTGCTGGCCGAGTGCATGCTGCACGGCTGGCAGGCGAGCGGCGCAGCCTACTACCTCAGCGGCCTGCTCAAGCTGACGGATACCCTGGTGTCGCAGCAGGGCCGCCTCGCCCCGGACCAGGGCGCCTACCTGGCCTGGCTGCTGACCCAGGAACAACAGCTGCTGGCCACAGTCGCCCGGGAGGCCGGCCTATGAGTCGCGCCCGCCTGCTGATCCTCTGCGCCCGCACCGCGCGCTCGGTCGCCTACCTGCAAGGCTTGGCGGCGGCCGGAATCGAACCTGAAGCGGTGATTGTCTACGGCCAGGGCGGCGGCCCGTTGCAAACCACCCGCGAGTTACAGGTGCAGCCACTGGCGGGGCTGTTCTGCCCGGACCTGAGCCAGGACCTCGACACCTGCCTGGCGGCCCTGGACTGGCCCCACGAGGTGTCCCCGGCCCAGGCTCTCGACGATCCGCAACTGCTCACACTCATCGCCCGCCAGGCGCCGGACCTGGTCGTCTACTCCGGCTACGGCGGGCAACTGGTGCCGGCGGCCCTGCTGAGTCACTACCCGGTGCTGCATATCCACTCAGGCTGGCTGCCGGACTATCGCGGCAGCACCACCCTGTACTACCAGATCATCGAGCAGCGTGAATGCGCCGCCAGCGCCCTGCTGCTCGACGAGCAGATCGACACCGGCCCGGTGCTGGCGCGCAAGGCCTATCCCCTGCCCCCGCCAGGCATGGATGTCGACTACCTGTATGACAATGCGATCCGCGCCGACCTGCTGGTGGAAGTCCTCGGCCACTGGCGACGCGAAGGCGAGCGAGCCCTGCGGCCCCTGCCGGCCGAAGCCGAAAAGCCGCCTTACTTCATCATTCACCCGTTGCTCAAACACCTGGCCCTGCTGGCGGTGGACAAGCACAAGGACGCGCCATGAACCGGACCGCCGAAAACATCGTTCGTTTCGGGACCAAGTCCGAAACCCTGGAGCGCCTGCAGCCGCGGGTCACCCGCTCGCAGATCCTGCCGCTGTATTTCTTCACCGCGCGGCAGTGGCTTGACGCCCCCGCGGACGTGCTGCTGAACATCGCCAGGATGGAGCATGGCGGTTGCGTGATCGTGCGCAGCAGCGCGCAGAACGAAGACAGCGTCAACAGCTCGATGGCCGGCCTGTTCACCAGTTGCCTGAACGTCAGCGCCACGGATCCACGGGCCCTAAACGCGGCCATCGAACAGGTGATCGCGTCCTTTGCCGAACACCGTTGCGAGGACAACCAGATCCTGATCCAGCCGATGCTGACCTCGATCCAGATGAGCGGCGTGGTGATGACCCACGACCTGGAGCATGGCGCCCCTTATTACGTGGTGAACTACGACGACGAGAGCGGCCTGACCGATACCATCACCGGCGGCCAGGGTATCCAGAAAACCGTGCTGGTCTACCGCGACACCGAGAGCGCCCAACTGCGCTCCCCGCGCTTGCAGGCAGTGATCGATGCCTGCCGGGAGCTGGAAACGCTTTGCGGTAATGTGCCGCTGGACATCGAGTTCGCCGTCGACCGCCACCAGCAGGTCTATGTCCTGCAGGTGCGGCGCATCACCCTGTGCAACACCTGGCACCCGGTCACCGAACGGCGGGTGGCGCGCCAGCTGGAGCACATCCAGCGCTTCCTGGCCAAACGCCTGGCGCCCCAGGCCGGCCTGTATGGCGGCAGCACCTTGCTGGGGGTGATGCCTGACTGGAATCCGGCGGAAATCATCGGCACCACCCCGCGCCCGCTGGCGGCCTCGCTGTATCGGCGCCTGGTGACGGATTCGACCTGGCGCGAAGCCCGCGCCCTGATGGGTTACCACCACCCGCGACACCAGGCCCTGATGGTGATGCTCGGCCATCATCCGTATATCGACGTGCGTTGCAGCTTCAACTCATTCCTGCCGGCGGGCCTGGAACCGGGGTTGTGCACTCGCCTGGTCAACGCCTGGCTGCAGCGCCTGCAGGCCCATCCGCAATGGCACGACAAGGTCGAGTTCGAAGTCGTCCAGACCTGCCTGGACTTCACCTTCGACGCCGACTTCGCCGAGCGTTATGGCGACAGTCTCAGCGCCGTCGAACAACGGGCCTATCGCACGGCCCTCGACCAACTGACGCTGCGGGCGCTGAGCGGTGAGGGAGCCGGCGCGCTGCCGCCCTTGCTCGATCGGGTACGCGCCCACGAGCGCCAGCAGCAAAGCCGGCGCCTCGACGTCCTGCCAGCCGACCTCGACAGCATCCACCGCCTGCTGCTGGACTGTCGCGAGCAAGGCACGCTGCCGTTCGCCATGCTCGCCCGGCACGCGTTCATCGCCGAAACCCTGCTGCGCTCGGCCTGCCGCCGGGGCGCCCTGAGCAACGAGCGCCTGCTGGCCTGGAAGCAGTCGATCCACACCGTCACCACCGAATTGACGCGCGAATACGCCCAGGTCTGCGCCGATACCCATACCCTGCCGGCGTTCGTCGCCAAGTTCGGCCATCTGCGCCCCGGCACCTACGACATCACCTCACTGCGCTACGACGAGCGCCACGACCTGTTCGCTGCCGCGACCGTCGAGCTGGGTCACGGCGAGAGCCCGCAGACGGCATTCCAGCTACAACCCGAAGAACGCCAGGCCCTGCAATGGCTGATCGACGAGCAGGGCTGGCCGCTGTCGACCGAACACCTGCTGGACTACGCCAGCCAGGCCATCCAGGCCCGGGAATACGCCAAGCTGGTGTTCACCCGGGACCTGTCCGATGCCCTGCAATTGCTGGTGAGCTGGGGCGCCGACGTCGGCCTGGCCAGGGAAGACCTGTCCTTTCTCGATATCCACCCGCTGCTCGACAGTCTCACTGCGCCCCTGATGGACGACACCGATCGGGTCCTGCTGGAGTCGGCCAGCCAGGCGCGGCGCAGCTATGAACAGGGCATCTCGCTGAAGCTCGGGCACCTGATCAGCGCGGTCGACGATGTGTTCGTCGCGCCGCTGCATCGCAGCCTGCCCAACTTCATCACCCGGCAGAACGTCGAAGCCATCGGCATGGAACTGCGCCAGGACACCCCGGCCTCGGCGCCGCTCAAGGGCAAGATCGTCTGCATCGAGAATGCCGACCCCGGCTACGACTGGGTCTTCACCCGTGGTATCGCCGGGCTGGTCACCCAATACGGCGGGGCCAACTCGCACATGGCCATCCGCTGCGCCGAATTCGGCATCCCGGCGGCCATCGGCTGCGGTGAACAGTTGTTCAAGCGGATCCTGCGCAGCCCGCGCATCGCCCTCAATTGTCGCGACAAGACCCTGAACCCGGTGCAGCCATGAAACGTCTCGGCATCACCCTGAGAACCTGCAACCCGCAGGCCTACGACGAACCGCGCGATGGCCTGGCCAGGGACTGGTACCGTTTTTTTGCCGAGCTCGGCTGCGGCCACCAATGGCTGCTGCTGCCCAACCTGGGCGAAGACACCGTGGCCTATGCCCGGGCCCAGGGCGTGCAAGGCGTGATCTTCAGCGGCGGCGACGATCTCCGCAGCGACCCGTTGCGCGATCAGAGCGAACAGGCGCTGCTGGCCCACTGCGTGGCCGAGCGGCTGCCGGTGCTGGGGGTCTGCCGCGGGTTGCAACTGATCCACGACTTTTTCGGCGGCCGGCTGGCCGATGCCGATCGCGACGTGCACGTCGCACAACGCCACCTCATCACCGTGCTGGCCGCCGCCGAGCTGCCCTGGCTACAGGGCCAGGCGGCTTCGCGCTCGGTCAATTCCTTCCACGGCAAACAGTTGCTCGGCCCGTTGCCCGCCGCCCTGCGCCCCTGGGCCGTGGACGCTGCCGGGACTTGCGAGGCCCTGGTGCATACCCACCTCAAGGTGGCCGGCATCATGTGGCATCCCGAGCGCGAAGCAGCGCTGGACGACGCCGATCGACAACTGTGCCAATGGCTCTTTGAGTGACCTGACATGAAAGCCGTAATTCTCGCCGCCGGCCGCGGCTCCCGCCTGAAACACCTGACCGCCGCGCAACCCAAGCCCCTGGCCCGCCTGGCTGGCAAGCCGCTGCTCGAATGGCAGCTGCAAGCCCTGGAAAACGCCGGGGTCGACGAGGTGCATCTGGTCAGCGGTTATTGCAGCGAAGCCCTTGAAGGCTACGGCCAGAGCCGGCTGTACAACCCGCATTGGGCCAGCAGCAACATGGTGCGCAGCCTGATACGCGCCGACGCCCTGCTGTCCAGCGAACCGACCCTGGTGTGCTACGGCGACATCGTCTATCGCCCGGACATCGTCCGTGACCTGATGGCCTCCCAGGCGCCCCTGAGCATCACCTACGACCTCGACTGGTGGGACCTGTGGTCCACGCGCTTCGACGACCCCCTCAGCGATGCCGAAAGCTTCCGCCAACAGGCCGGCCAACTGCTGGGTATCGGTGAAAGGGTCACCAGCCACGAGGAAATCGAAGGCCAGTACATGGGCCTGCTGAAATTCACCCCCGCGGGCTGGAGCCAGGTCCAGGCGCTGCTGGCCGGCATGAGCGAGCAGCAGATCGACAAACTGGACATGACCAGCCTGCTGCGCGCCCTGCTCCAGGCCGGCACCGCTATCGCCACCGTGGCCATTCGCGGCGGTTGGGTGGAAGTCGACAATCAGTCGGACATCGCCCTGTACGAACAGCGCATAGCCCAACCGGGTTGGTCCCACGACTGGCGCGGCTGAGCCGCCCGCCGCAACATCCTGAGCCGATTTTCCGACGCGATGATGCTCCGGCCGGGGCTAGGCTTGCACAACCGCAGGACGCGGTTTCCCAGCCTCAAGGAACGAGTCATGTCTCTGGCCATTGTCCACAGCCGTGCCCAGACCGGCGTGCAAGCGCCGGCCGTGTCGGTCGAAGTCCATCTGGCCAACGGCCTGCCGGCCCTGACCCTGGTGGGCCTGCCCGAAGCGGCGGTCAAGGAAAGCAAGGACCGGGTGCGCAGCGCCATTCTCAATGCCGGCTTCGATTTTCCGGCCCGGCGCATCACCCTCAACCTCGCCCCGGCCGACCTGCCCAAGGACGGCGGGCGCTTCGATTTGGCCATTGCCCTGGGCATTCTCGCCGCCAGCGTGCAGGTGCCGACCCTGGCCCTGGAGGAAGTCGAATGCCTGGGCGAGCTGGCGCTTTCCGGCGCGGTGCGTCCAGTGCGCGGTGTGCTGCCGGCAGCCCTGGCCGCGCGCCAGGCCGGACGCACGCTGATGGTCCCGCGCGCGAATGCCGAGGAAGCCTGCCTGGCGTCGGGACTGAAGGTGATCGCCGTCGAGCACTTGCTGGAAGCCGTTGCGCATTTCAACGGCCATACACCAATCGAACCCTATGTTTCGGACGGCCTGCTCCAGCAGAACCGGCCCTACCCCGACCTGAATGAAGTACAGGGCCAGCTGGCCGCCAAACGCGCGCTGCTGGTAGCCGCGGCCGGTGCGCACAACCTGCTGTTCAGTGGTCCGCCGGGCACCGGCAAGACCTTGCTGGCCAGCCGCCTGCCCGGCCTGTTGCCGCCGCTGGAGGAGCAGGAAGCCCTGGAAGTGGCCGCCATCCAGTCGGTCACCAGCCACACTCCGCTGAGCCATTGGCCGCAGCGGCCGTTTCGCCAGCCGCACCACTCTGCGTCAGGGCCAGCCCTGGTGGGCGGAGGCTCAAAACCACAACCCGGGGAAATTACCCTGGCCCACCACGGTGTGCTGTTTCTCGATGAGTTGCCGGAATTCGATCGCAAGGTATTGGAGGTGCTGCGCGAACCGCTGGAGTCTGGGCAGATCGTCATCGCCCGGGCTCGCGACCGGGTGCATTTTCCGGCGCGTTTCCAGCTGGTGGCGGCGATGAACCCTTGCCCCTGTGGATATCTTGGCGAGCCCAGTGGCCGCTGCCGCTGCACCCCGGAGCAGATCCAGCGCTATCGCAACAAACTCTCCGGGCCGCTGCTCGACCGCATCGACCTGCACCTGACCGTGGCCCGGGAAAGCACCGCCCTCAACCCCAAGCCCCAGGCTGGGGATAACAGCGCGCAAGCCGCGGCCCTGGTGGCCCGCGCCAGGGAGCGGCAACAACGGCGCCAGGGTTGCGCCAATGCTTTTCTCGACCTGCCGGGCCTGCGCCGGCATTGCCAGTTATCCACAACCGACGAGCGCTGGCTGGAAACCGCCTGCGAACGCCTGACCCTGTCCCTGCGCGCCGCCCACCGCCTGCTCAAGGTCGCCCGTACCCTGGCGGACCTCGAGCAGGCCGAGCAGATCAGCCGCGAGCACCTGGCCGAAGCGCTGCAATACCGGCCGGCCGCGAGTTGAGGAGAATCACTCCTTGCTCAGGTCCACCAGCGGCGTCGGCCGTACTTCGGTCTGCCGACCGTTCTGGATCTGGCTGATCTCGGCCAGGGACTTATCCACAGCCGCCTTGTCGGCCAGCAGGCTGTAGTGGATCTGGAATTGCTTGCTCTGCCCGGCCTCGATGGTCGGCACCAGGCCCAGCGGACGCTGGTAGCGACGGTTGTAGGAGAAACTGGTGCCCGGTTCCAGGCCGGTCACGTAGCCCTGGCCCTGGGTATCGGTGTTTTTCCACAGGGAGAACACCGGCAACTGCCGGGTATTGAAGCCCACCGCCACACCGAGGCTGCCGGCCTTGTTGTGCAACACCGTCAGGGTGTCGCCCTGGGCATCGGCGTACGGCACCACGTTGTAGACAGTCTCGTCGTAATCCCGGGTCGGGCCGCGGTAGGTCTGCCAATCAGCAAGGTCGGCCTTGGCCTTGTCATTGAACGGCGACACCTGCTTCACCGCAGCGGCGAACTTCGCCCCCTCTTCGAGGAACGGCGTGCTGAAGTTGCTGTGATACAGCGCCTGGTATTCCTTCGGATAGTCGCCGTTGTTGGTCAGGGTGTCGTTGAGGGCGAAACTGACGCTGCCCGGCTCGGTCACCAGCTCGGTGACCACCGAGAAATCGACCTTCTTGAACGCCTGTTCCTTGAGCTCGCCGCGCAGGCTGATGGCGTACGGCGGCTTCTCGTCGATATGCAGGGTGACCTTGTTCGCCGGGATGTTCGCCGCGCGACCGTGCAGGGTCAGCAGCTCGCCGTTATCCATCCCCGGGTGCCCGACCCACTCGTAGCCACAGCGGGTCACCAGTTCGTTGAAGCCTTCCAGCCAGCCCAGGCCGCCGCGACCGTTAAGCTCGATGAACGCCGGGTTGACCACTTCCTTGACCGGCGAATCCCAGCCCATGCGCACCTTGCCGACGGAAGCCTGCAGAACATTCATGCCACGGGTCGGCACTACCGAGAGCTTCATCGCACCGTTGTCGATATCGACGATGCTCACCCCCTCCTGCCGCCCGCCATGCAGGGTGCGCAGGGTCACGGAAAAAGGCTTGGCGGTTTTTACTCCCAGCTGCGCGCTGGTGATATGGAAGTCCTGGGCGGCCTTGTCGGTATCGAGCAGGACATAGTCCCAGGCCATGGCATGGGAAGCAGCGGTGAACGCGGAAAGAGCGACCAGCAGTCGGAGTGGAGTCATGGGCGTGTGCCTTTATTGGAGTTGTGGGATTTTTATAGCGCTGATGAATCGTTTCAGCAACTTAATTTCCGCAACTGGTTGGCACACACGAACACCTCTCCAGGGCTCAGCGAATCCTCAATAACAACTCGACCACTTCCATCACCTCATCCATCGCCGCTGCGGCGGCCTCGGCCGAGGGCCGCAGCAACAGGCCATCGGCATAACCCATGATCTGGGCGAAGATCTGCCGGGCTGTGCGCGCGGGTGATGCGCACTGGAACACCTGGGCCTGCACGCCGGCTTCGATGATGCTGGCGAGCATGGCCTGCCACTGCTCATCCACCTTCTGGTAGGCCTCGGCCAGCGCGGTGTCGTGCATGGCTTCATCCCAGGCATCGAGCCACAGCGCCCAGCTGTCTTCGGCAGAAACCGGCAGGCAATCGCGCAGGAATCCATGCAGAGCCTCCAGCGGCGGCAAGCCAACCAGGGGCGCGCCTACAGCGTCCAGTTGCTCGTTGGCAAAACGCACGAAAGCTTCGCGACGCAATTCATTCCAGTCGCTGAAGTAGTGATAGATGTGGCTGCGGGACAAGCCGGCGTGGTCCGCCAGGTCGCGGGTGGAAACATCGGCGAAACCCTTGCTGTGGAACAGCTCCAGGGCGGCGGCGATGATCTGGTCTTTGCGGTCGGTACGGGACATGCGGGCATTACCTCTGGGCGCCGGTAGATGGACGGCGCTTGCGCTTTGAGCGATCGCTCAAATACTATTGAGCAGTCGCTCAATAATAGCGCTTATCTTCCCTCCGGTGCACTCATGCCAGCCGTTACCCCACAAATCCTGATCGATGAAAGCAAGAAAATCGGCCAGCAATCCGCCAGCCAGACCCTGAAAGCCATCGCCCGCGCCTACCCCGGCAAGCTGTTCTGCACCTTATCGCTGGTGGCGCTGGAGAACGCGTTGCTGCTGGCCTACCCATTGTTTGCCGGGTTCGCCGTGGACTCGATCATTCGCGGCGACGCCGGCAGCGCGTTGGCCTATGCCCTGGTGGTGCTGGCGTTCTGGGTGGTCGGGGCCGCGCGGCGAGCGGTGGATACCCGCACCTTCACGCGGATCTACGCCGACCTCGCGGTGCCGGTGATCCTCAACCAGCGCCTGCAGAACCAGAGCACCTCCATCGCCGCGGCGCGGGTGGTGCTGGCCCGGGAGTTCGTCGACTTCTTCGAGAAACACGTTCCGACCATCGCCACCGCGCTGGTCTCGATTGTCGGCGCGGCGGTGATGCTGCTGATGATCGAACCCTGGGTCGGCCTGGCCTGCCTGGTGGCCTTGCTGCTGTGCGTCACCCTGCTGCCGCGCTTCGCCCGGCGCAATCAGGAGCTGCATGAGCGCCTGAACGACCGGCTGGAAAAGGAAATCGGCCTGGTGGCCAAGGTCGGCGCCACGTCCCTGCAACGGCACTACCGGGTACTGTCGCGGCTGCGGATCTGGCTGTCGGACCGCGAGGCGGCGGCCTATCTGCTGCTTGGCTCGGCGGCCGCGCTGCTGTTCGTGATCGCCATCAGCCAGTTGGCCCTGACCGAGGGGGTCAAGGCCGGGCATGTATACGCGGTGATGACCTACCTGTGGACCTTTGTCAGCAGCCTGGATGAAGCGCCGACCATGGTCGACCAACTGGCGCGCCTGCGGGATATCGGCAAGCGGGTGGACCCGGGGCTCGCCGAACCGGCCGAGCCCCTCTGAAACCTCAGAACGGCCGGATGCGATAGCCGTTGCCATCCTTGGCCTCGGCGAATTTGTAATACGCCGACAGATTGACCTTCTCGGCGATGTGCTGGGTGAATGACACGCCGTCATCGCCCCACACGCGACCGATGTGGCTGTAGGCAAAGGCTTGCGCGGCCCACTGCTTGTCGCCCTTGCCCATGTTGTTCATGGCCACGTAGCCGGACGACGTCCTGGACATGCCGCTGACCTCGCCACTGACATCGTTCTGGCCGTTGGTGACCGGGGAAATGAACACCTTGGCGCTGGTGGTGCGGGCCTCGGCGTATTGCGAGAGCTTCTGGTTCTCCGAGTGGTTGAGCACCAACAGCACCTTGCCCTGCAGTTGGCTGGCGGTCGGCCAGGACTTGCCCTTGAGCGAGCCCTGCAAGGCACTGCTGCTGACACCCAGGTGCTGGGCCAGGTCGCCCGGGGTGTAGAGCTTGCCCTGGAAAATCCGGCTGACCAGGTCATCGAAGTCTTTCGGCGTACGCCCGGAGCTTTCCTTCGACCAGCCCTGCTTCTTGTCGAGGATCAGGGTAATCGGGAAGTGCCCGGGATGGCTGTCGCTCCAGAGTTTGATGTCGTTGAGGCAGGCCTCGAGGTCGTTGGTGCCGTTGCCGTCGCCGGTGCAATTGTTGTCATTGCCGGACTGGAACAGGCTGCCGGGGTTGTGCCGCACGAACCAGTGGCGGGGCGAACCTCCGGTGACCGCATCGCGTTGGTCCCAGAAGTCCAGCTCCAGGGTGCGCACGCTATCGAGCACGCTGGTAAAGGTGCCGGCGTACTGTTTTTCGTAGCAGTTATGGCATGCCACCTGGGCGATAGCGTTGAAGGCGGTGTACCAGGACGCCGGGGAAATGAATCCCACGGCCTCCTGGCTGGACGCCATCTGGCTGGCCAGTGCCAGGGGCAGCACGGCGGTACGGAGGGCAAAACCAGTGAGACGGGACATGTCAGCTCCTGCCGGGAAGGCATCCTGTAGGGAAATCGCCCCTATGGTTTAGCCCAGCCCCGCGCATTTGCAATCTGCCTCCCCAGCCGCGGCCAACGGCCACGCAACCGCTATCAACGGAACCGATCGACCTCCTGGCGCAAGTCCGCCGCCAGCTTCTCCAGCTCCTTGGCGGTGATCGCCAGGTTCGATACCACTTCGCGCTGTTCGCTGTTGGCCAGGGCAATGCTCTGCAGATTGCTGCTGAGCAGGGTCGCCGTGCTGCTCTGCTCCTGGGTCGCGGTGGTGATCGCGGCGAACTGCTGGCCGGCCGAGCGGCTCTGTTCGTCGATGCGCGCCAGGGCCGAGGCGACATTGGCGTTGCGCGACAGGCCTTCCTGCATCAACACATTGCCCTGCTCCATGGTGGCGATGGCGTTGCCGGTTTCCTGCTGGATGCTGTTGATCATCCCCGAGATTTCGTCGGTGGCTTCGCGGGTGCGCGAGGCCAGATTGCGTACCTCGTCGGCGACCACTGCAAAGCCGCGGCCTTGCTCGCCGGCGCGTGCGGCCTCGATGGCGGCGTTGAGCGCCAGCAGGTTGGTCTGGTCGGCAATCGCGGTGATCACCCCGACGATGCCACCAATTTCCTCGGAGCGCTGGCCCAGGGTATTGATCACCGTGGCCGTGCTGTTCAAGGCGCCGGCGATCTGCTCCAGCGACGCCGAGGCTTCCTCCATCGAGGTGCGGCCAATCCGGGTCTGCTGGGCATTTTCCTGGGCCAGGCGCTCGGTGTTGCCCATGTTGTCGGCGATATTCAGCGAGGTGGCGCTGAACTCCTCCACCGCCCCGGCCATGCTGCTGATCTCGCCCGACTGCTGTTCCATGCCCTCGTACGCCCCGCCCGACAACCCGGACAACGCCTGGGCCCGGCCATTGACCTCCGCGGCGGCCTTGCGGATGTGCTCGACCATGGTCGACAGGGCCTGGCCCATCTGGTTGAAGCTGCCTGCCAACTGGCCGATCTCATCCTGGCTGGAGACATTCAGGCGCGCACTCAGGTCGCCTTTGCCCAAGGCATCGGCCTGGCGCACCAGGTCGCCCAGCGGCGCAAGCTTGCTGCGCAGCAGCCAGACCGTGGCGCCCACCGCCAGCAGCATTGCCAACAGGCTGCCGATGACCAGCCGCAGACCGACGCTCCAGGTCACCGCACGGATTTCGGCCTTCGGCATGCTCGCCACCACCGACCAGGGCCCACCTTCGAAAGGGACGGCGACACTGTAGAAGTCCTCGTTCTTGTCGCTCCAGAAGTTGCCCTTGCCCGGCTGCCTGGCCAGTTCAGCGATGGTCGCCCCCGCCGGTTCCAGGGCCTGCACGCCGGCCGGCGGCACCAGCCACTTTTGCTGTTCGTCGAGCAACGCCAGGGAACCGGTCTGGCCGATGCGGAAGCGCTTGAGGTTGTCGAACTGGGCGTTCTGCGCGTCGGTGTAGTCGAAGCCGACGAACAGCACCGCAATCACCTGGCCGGCGCTGTCCCTCACCGGCGTGTATTGGGTCATGTACAGGCGCTCGAAGAGCAGCGCGCGGCCGACATAGCTCTGCCCCGCCATGAGTTTCTGGTAAGCCGGGTGCGCGTGGTCCAGCAGGGTGCCGATGGCGCGGCTGCCGTCCTGCTTACTCAGCGAGGTGCTGACGCGGATGAAGTCGTCACCGCTGCGCACGAACACCGTCGCCACGCCGGCGGTCATCTGCTTGAACTCGTCGACCTCCTCGAAATTGTTGTTCAGCACAACATCACCCAGGTGCAGGCCCGGGGTCTGGGTACCGGCCACGGTCACCGGCTGGTCCGGATGCAGGCTCAGGCCGCCGCTGAAACGCTTTTCGAACAGCCCGCTCAGGCGCTGGGTGCTTTCGCGCAAGGTGCCGTGGAAGGTATTGAGCTGGTCGGCCAGCAGCCGTGCCTCACTGGCCAGGTGTTCTTCCCGGGTGGCGAGGTTGGCGGCGTCCAGCGAGCGCAGGGCGAAGACAGTACTGCCGCTGATCACGATCGCCAGTACCACGGCGAGTGCGAGACCAAGCTGCGAGGCGATCCGGGCACGAGGTTGAGGCATGACAGCTCCTGGCCGAGAGACCGGATCGTCCTGATCGCGTCACACGCTCGGCAATGGTTCTAATAAGAATGAGATGTCGAAACCTTTCAGAACGAAGGTTCCACTTCCAAGGATTCGGCGGCGCCGCTCAATACTTGAGCGAGTTGCACGGGTATCGCGCAGGCCCCTGGTCACGGGGCCTTCATCGTTTCAGCCGAGACGCTCTACGTCGGGCAATTGCATGGCGCGGACCTCGTTCTGGAGAAAATCGCTCAGGCGGCGCAAACGTTCACCTCCAGGCCGGGTCTTGGGCCAGACCAGGTAGTAATTCTCGCCACTGGCCACCGCCGTCGGCCAGGGCAGGCTCAGGCGCCCCTGGGCCACATCCTCGGCCACCATCAGCAGGTCGCCCATGGAAACCCCGTAGCCGCGGGCCGCGGCGATCATGCCCAGTTCCAAGGTGTCGAAGACCTGCCCGCCCTTGAGCGAGACCTGCTCGGACAGGCCCATGCGCTCCAGCCAGTTGCGCCAGTCGCGGCGATCCGGGGTCGGGTGCAGCAGCTCGGTGGCCGCCAGCCGCGCTACATCCCACGGCTGGTCGTTGAGCAGGTTCGGCGCGCCCACCGGGATCAGCAGTTCCGGAAACAGGTAGCTGGCCTCCCAGTCCGGCGGAAAGTGGCCGTTGCTCAGCAGCACCGCGCAGTCGAAGGGCTCCTGGTTGAAGTCCACCGAATCGACGTCCATCCAGGCACTGGTCAGTTGCACCTCGTTGCCCGGTTGCAGATGGCGGAACCGGCTCAGGCGCGCCAGCAGCCAGCGCATGGTCAGGGTCGAGGGCGCCTTCATGCGCAGGATGCCGTCTTCGGCGCGCAAGGTATTGCAGGCGCGCTCGAGAGCGGTGAAGCCCTCGCGGATGCCTGGCAGCAGCAGGCGCGCGGCTTCGGTCAGTTGCAGATTGCGCCCGCTGCGCTGGAACAGCCGGCAGGCGAAGTGGTCTTCCAGGGTACGGATATGCCGGCTGACCGCACTCTGGGTGATCGACAGCTCCTCGGCCGCGCGGGTGAACGAGCTGTATCGCGCCGCGGCTTCAAAGGCGCGCAAGGCATACAGGGGCGGAAGACGACGGGGCATGGCAGCACTCCACAGGCGCAATGGCGCCAACTTACCAGAATCCGCAAGCATGAGTTTTAATCATGCCACCAATCGTTTTTATCCCTTTGTGAAAGTCGCCCAGAGCGCTGAGAATCAACCCTCTTAACTGCCTCCCCCGTATCGAGACCGATGACCATGCAGCATCCAGCACGCACCGAACTCTGGGCCATCCTGCGGCTGGCCGGGCCGCTGATCGCCTCACAGTTGGCGCATATGCTGATGGTGCTGACCGACACCCTGATGATGGCCCGCCTCAGCCCGGAAGCCCTGGCCGGCGGTGGCCTGGGCGCGGCCACCTATTCGTTCGTGTCGATCTTCTGCATCGGCGTGATCGCAGCGGTCGGCACCCTGGTCGCGATTCGCCAGGGCGCCGGCGACATCGAAGGCGCCGCGCGCCTGACCCAGGCCGGCCTCTGGCTGGCGTGGCTGATGGCGCTGGTCGCCGGCCTGCTGCTGTGGAACCTCAAGCCGGTGTTGCTGCTGTTCGGCCAGACCGAAACCAACGTGCAGTCCGCCGGCCAGTTCCTGCTGATCCTGCCGTTCGCCCTACCCGGCTACCTGAGCTTCATGGCCCTGCGCGGCTTCACCAGCGCCATCGGCCGCGCCACGCCGGTGATGGTCATCAGCCTGGCCGGCACCGTGGCCAACTTCCTGCTCAACTACGCCTTGATCACCGGCATGTTCGGCCTGCCGAAGCTGGGCCTGGTGGGGATCGGCCTGGTCACCGCAATCGTCGCCAACTGCATGGCCCTGGCGCTGGCCTGGCACATCAAGCGTCACCCGGCCTATGCCGCCTACCCGCTGCGCCAGGGCCTGGCGCGGCCCAATCGCCAGTATCTGCAGGAGCTCTGGCGACTGGGCCTGCCCATCGGCGGCACCTACGCGGTGGAAGTCGGGCTGTTCGCCTTCGCCGCGCTGTGCATGGGCACCATGGGCAGCACCCAGCTGGCGGCGCACCAGATCGCCCTGCAGATCGTTTCCGTGGCCTTCATGGTGCCGGCCGGGATCTCCTACGCGATCACCATGCGCATCGGCCAGCACTACGGTGCCGGGCAGTTGTTGCACGCGCGTATGGCCGGCCGGGTCGGGATCGCCTTTGGCGGCGCGGCCATGCTGGGTTTCGCCATGGTCTTCTGGCTGCTGCCGAACCAGTTGATCGGGCTGTTCCTCGACCATAACGACCCAGCCTTTCGCGACGTGATCAACCTCGCGGTCAGCCTGCTGGCGGTCGCGGCCTGGTTCGAGCTGTTCGATGGCACGCAGACCATCGCCATGGGCGCGATTCGCGGGCTCAAGGACGCCAAGACCACCTTCCTCGTGGGCCTGGGTTGCTATTGGCTGATCGGTGCGCCGGCGGCCTGGCTGATGGCATTCACCCTGGGCTGGGGCGCGACTGGTGTGTGGTGGGGCCTGGCATCGGGGCTGGCGTGCGCCGCCATCAGCCTGACCCTGGCTTTCGAATGGAAGATGCGCCGGATGATTCGCTGGGAAAGCGCGGAGCCTGCCGCGCGGGATAACTTCCAAACCGCCCGGGATTCCCTGTAGCGGCAGGTTCTCCGGCCACTACGGTAGGGTGCCGTCAGATGACCTCGCCGACCAGGACCTGCTGGCTCCTGCCGAAGGTGAGGTACTCCACCAGTTCCGTCAGCGGCAGCGGCTTGCTGATCAGGTAGCCCTGCGCCTGGTCGCAGCCGAAGCTGCGCAGCAAGGCCAGTTGCTCGGGGGTTTCCACGCCTTCGGCCACCACCTCGAGATGGAGGTTGTGGGCCAGGTTGATCATGGCGTGCACCAGCTTGCGGTTCTCTTCGCGCTGCTCCATGCCGCCGACGAAGCTTTTGTCGATCTTCAGCAAGGCAATCGGCAGGCTGTTGAGGTGCACGAAGGACGAGAACCCGGTGCCGAAATCGTCCAGGGAAAACCGCACCCCCAGCCGCCCCAGCGCGTCCATGGTCTGCTTGACCAGGTCGCTGCGGCGCATCACCGCGGTTTCGGTCAGCTCGAATTCCAGCCATTGCGCCTCGACACCACGCTCGGCAATCAGCCGGCTGAGGGTCGACAGCAGCTGGCTGTCCTGGAACTGGCGGAACGACAGGTTGACCGCCATGTGCAGCGGCGCCAGGCCGCGTTCGCGCAGGGCCTGCATGTCGCGCAGCGCCCGGGAAATCACCCAGTAGCCCAGCGGCACGATCAGGCCGCTCTGCTCGGCCAGGGGCACGAACTCGCTCGGCGGCAACAGCCCGCGCTCGCCGTGGCGCCAGCGCACCAGGGCCTCCAGACCGACGATCTGCCCGTCATGCAGATTCAGGCGCGGCTGGTAGTGCAACTCCAGCTCGTCGCGGCGCAAGGCCCGGCGCAGTTCGCTTTCCAGGTCGGCGAGGCTGCGGGCATTGCGATTGATGCGTTCGTTGAAGATGTGAAAGGTACAGCCCTGGGTACTTTTGGCCTGCTGCATGGCGATGTGCGCGTGCCACATCAGCGGGTCGGCGCCGGCATTCGCCCTCGCGTGGGCGATGCCCAGGCTGCAGCCGATCAGCAGGCTTTCGCCATCGATCCAGTACGGCTCGGCCATGACTTCGGCGATGCGTTCGGCCATCCACTCGGCGCGTTGCGGCGCCCGGCGGGTATCGATCAGCAGGGCGAATTCGTCGCTGCCCAGGCGCGCCAGCTGGTCGCCGGCCTCAAGCTGGCTCTTGAGCCGCGAGACCACTTGCAGGATCAACCGGTCGCCGGCCTGGTGGCCCAGCGCATCGTTGGCATGGCGGAAGTTGTCCAGGTCCAGGTGCCCCAGGGCCAGCCCGCGTCCTTCGTTTTCCGCCAGGCGCGCCGCCAGCAGGGTCTGGAAGCCCTGGCGGTTGGCGATGCCGGTCAGCGGGTCCTGCTCGGCCAGGCGCAACAGGGTGTTTTCCAGCACCCCGCGCTCGCGCACATGGCGCAGGCAACGGCGCACCGTATCGGCAGTGAGGTTTTTATTCACCAGCCAGTCGCTGGCGCCGGCGGGCGTGTTCAGCGGCTCCTGCTCCAGCAGCAATACCGTGGGCAGGCTGCAACGACCGGGAGCCGGTTGCAGTTGGGGAACGGTTAACAGAATCGCGGAGCGGTCTTCATCGAACAGACGGCTGACAGATTCCCAGGTCGGCGCACTGATCAGCACCACCGAGTCTCCCAACGGAGCGAGACACTCGCGCAACAACGCTGCCCACGCCGGCTCTTCGGCCAGCAGCAGCAAGCGCAAGGGTTCGACAGGCTTGGACAAGCTAGCTCCCTAGACTCTGTAATAGAAGTTGGCGGCGGGCATTATGACGCGTAGATAAACAATGACAAATGATATTGATTATCAAACGCAATTTCTTGTACCGCTCTAACTCGAACATTAGACGCATATTCAGCGCGCATCCTGAGGGAAAGTATCAAAACCGGCAAATTTAGATAGCGTGCTGCGTCACAAGTCGGAGAGAGCAGCAGAATCCGTCCATCCTGTTAAAATGCCCGCCCATTTCGCTACAGACCCCTTTTTTCGTCATGTCCCGACTCAATCCCCGGCAGCAAGAAGCCGTGAACTACGTCGGCGGCCCTCTTTTGGTGCTCGCCGGTGCTGGCTCCGGCAAGACCAGTGTAATCACGCGCAAGATCGCCCACCTGATCCAGAACTGCGGCATTCGCGCGCAGTACATCGTCGCCATGACCTTCACCAACAAGGCCGCGCGGGAGATGAAGGAACGGGTCGGCACCCTGCTGCGCAGTGGCGAGGGCCGCGGCCTGACCGTGTCGACCTTCCACAACCTGGGGCTGAACATCATCCGCAAGGAGCATGTGCGGCTGGGCTACAAGCCGGGCTTCTCGATCTTCGACGAGACCGACGTCAAGGCCCTGATGACCGACATCATGCAAAAGGAATACTCGGGCGACGACGGCGTCGACGAGATCAAGAACATGATCGGCGCCTGGAAGAACGACCTGATCCTGCCGGCCCAGGCCCTGGAAAACGCGCGCAACCCCAAGGAGCAGACCGCGGCCATCGTCTACACCCACTACCAGCGCACGCTCAAGGCGTTCAACGCGGTGGACTTCGACGACCTGATCCTGCTGCCGGTGAAGCTGTTCGAGGAACACGCCGACATCCTGGAGAAGTGGCAGAACAAGGTGCGCTACCTGCTGGTGGACGAATACCAGGACACCAACGCCAGCCAGTACCTGCTGGTGAAAATGCTCATCGGCAAGCGCAACCAGTTCACCGTGGTGGGCGACGACGACCAGTCGATCTATGCCTGGCGCGGCGCCCGCCCGGAAAACCTGATGCTGCTCAAGGAAGACTACCCGTCCTTGAAGGTGGTGATGCTCGAGCAGAACTACCGCTCCACCAGCCGCATCCTGCGCTGCGCCAACGTGCTGATCTCCAACAACCCCCACGAGTTCGAGAAACAGCTGTGGAGCGAGATGGGCCATGGCGACGAGATCCGCGTGATCCGCTGCCGCAACGAGGACGCCGAGGCCGAGCGGGTGGCCATGGAAATCCTCAGCCTGCACCTGCGCACCGACCGGCCCTACAGCGATTTCGCGATCCTCTATCGCGGCAACTACCAGGCCAAGCTGATCGAGCTGAAGCTGCAGCATCACCAGATCCCCTATCGCCTGTCGGGTGGCAACAGCTTCTTCGGGCGCCAGGAAGTGAAGGACCTGATGGCCTACTTCCGCCTGATCGTGAACCCGGACGACGACAACGCCTTCCTGCGGGTGATCAACGTGCCGCGCCGGGAAATCGGCTCGACCACCCTGGAAAAGCTCGGCAACTACGCCACCGAACGCAAGATCTCGATGTACGCCGCCACCGACGAAATCGGCCTGGGCGAGCACCTGGACAGCCGCTTCACCGACCGCCTGGCGCGCTTCAAGCGCTTCATGGACAAGGTGCGCGAGCAATGCGCCGGCGAAGACCCGATTTCCGCCCTGCGCAGCATGGTCATGGACATCGACTACGAGAACTGGCTGCGCACCAACAGCTCCAGCGACAAGGCCGCCGACTACCGCATGGGTAACGTGTGGTTCCTGATCGAAGCGCTGAAGAACACCCTGGAAAAAGACGAAGACGGCGAAATGACTGTCGAAGACGCCATCGGCAAACTGGTGTTGCGCGACATGCTGGAGCGTCAGCAGGAAGAGGAAGACGGCGCCGAAGGCGTGCAGATGATGACCCTGCATGCCTCCAAGGGCCTGGAATTCCCCTATGTGTTCATCATGGGCATGGAGGAGGAAATCCTTCCCCACCGCTCCAGTATCGAAGCCGACACCATCGAGGAAGAACGCCGCCTGGCCTACGTGGGCATCACCCGCGCGCGCCAGACCCTGGCCTTCACCTTCGCCGCCAAGCGCAAGCAGTACGGTGAAGTCATCGACTGCGCGCCCAGCCGCTTCCTCGACGAACTGCCGCCGGACGACCTGGCGTGGGAAGGCAACGACGACACCCCGACCGAAGTCAAAGCCGTGCGCGGCAATAACGCACTGGCGGATATACGGGCGATGTTAAAGCGCTAGAATTGGCCATTTTTTAACCGCAGCATTTTTAACCGAACACCTTTTATCAGAGCTCAGGCGCACAAGGCGTCAACAGAGGAAAGCTTCATGGAAGCACTGCACAAGAAAATCCGCGAAGAAGGCATCGTGCTTTCCGACCAGGTCCTGAAAGTCGACGCCTTTCTGAACCACCAGATCGATCCGGCCTTGATGAAGCTGATCGGCGACGAATTCGCCACGCTGTTCAAGGACTCGGGCATCACCAAGATCGTCACCATCGAAGCCTCGGGCATCGCCCCGGCGATCATGACCGGCCTGAACCTGGGCGTACCGGTGATCTTCGCGCGCAAGCACCAGTCCCTGACCCTGACCGAGAACCTGCTGTCGGCGACCGTGTACTCGTTCACCAAGCAGACCGAAAGCACCGTGGCGATTTCCCCGCGCCACCTGACCAGCAGCGACCGCGTGCTGATCATCGATGACTTCCTGGCCAACGGTAAGGCGTCCCAGGCGCTGATCTCGATCATCAAGCAGGCGGGCGCCACCGTGGCCGGCCTGGGCATCGTGATCGAGAAGTCGTTCCAGGGCGGCCGCGCCGAACTGGACGCGCAAGGCTACCGCGTGGAATCCCTGGCCCGGGTCAAGTCCCTGGCCGATGGCGTGGTGACCTTTATCTAAGAGGCTTCGCCTCTTGATCGCGGGCAAGCCTCGCTCCTACAGAGACCACCCGCTTCTGTAGGAGCAGCCGGTCGACGCTCGATTGCCCGCGATGACGCCGCCAGGCGTCTACCTCATGCCTGCGCCGTCTCCCGCAGCGCCGCCAGCAGCAAACGCTGATAGATCTCCTCGCGCCAGCCATCGGGTTTCACCAGTTGCATCCGCTGCAGATGCGCCAGAAACGCCTCGGGCGGTGGGGCATCCAGCGCCGCCTTGCCCAATTCGAGAATCTCGCTGAGCTTGAACTTGCTCTTCAGCCAGTTCAGCGCCCGCAGCAAATCCCGCTCCTCTGCGCTGAAGTCGCTGCCCAACGGATATTCCGGGAACAGGTGCCGGCGCCGCGCCTGGATCGCCAGCAGGCGTTGCGGGTGGTTGTCGGTAAAACGCGGATCGAGGCGGAAATCCCTGGGCAGCTTGCCGGCCTTCTGCGCCTGTTCGATCAGGCCCGGCTGGAAACGCGAGTCGCTGATATTGAGCAGCGCTTCGATGACCTTCGCATCGGTCTTGCCGCGCAGATCGGCGATGCCGTACTCGGTGACCACGATGTCCCGCAGGTGCCGCGGGATAGTGCAGTGGCCGTATTCCCAGACGATGTTGGAGCTGACCAGGCCCGCGGATTCGCGCCAGCTGCGCAGGATCAGAATCGAGCGCGCGCCTCGCAGCGCATGGCCCTGGGCGACGAAGTTGTATTGTCCGCCGACGCCACTGAGCACCCGGCCGTCTTCCAGCTGATCCGCCACCCCAGCCCCCAGCAGGGTGACCATGATCGAGCTGTTGATAAAGCGCGCGTCCAGGCGCTGCAGGCGCTTGAGTTCTTCGTGGCCGTACAGCTCGTTGATGTAGCTGATGGCGGTCATGTTGAACTCGCCGAGCTTGCTCTTGGGCAGATCCCTGAGGCGCTGGTAGAAGCTGCGCGGCCCGAGGAAAAAGCCGCCATGCACCGATACCCCGCCCAGCGCCTGGTTTTCATCCAGGGTCCCGGCGTTGGCCTGCTGCTGCAGGGCCACCGAAGGGTAGACCTTGCGCCGTACAATGCCGGCATCGGCCAGGGCCAGCAGGCCGTTGACGAACATCTCGCTGCAGCCATACAGGCCCCTGGCGAAAGGCTCCACCCCGCCTTCGCGCTCGATCAACGGCTTCCAGCCCTGGATCTCCAGGTCCGCCAGCAGCGCCCGATAGCCGTCGTTGTCCGCCTGGCGCGCCAGCAACGCTGCCGTCAACGCATCGCCCATGGAGCCGATGCCGATCTGCAGGGTGCCGCCGTCGCGCACCAGGGTGCTGGCGTGCAGGCCGATAAAATGATCCTGGAACCCCACCGGCATGTTCGGCGTGGAAAACAGCGTGCTGCCCTCCTCTTCGTCGATCAACAGGTCGAAGGTGGTGGCGTCGATCTCGGCGTCGCCCGGCATGTAAGGCAAGTCGCGATGCACCTGGCCCAGCAGCAGGATGGTTTCGCCGGCGGCACGCCGCTCGGAGATCATCGGCAACAGGTCGAGGGTGATGTCCGGGTTGCAACTCAGGCTCAGGCGGTCGGCTTGCTGCGGGTCCCGGGCCACCAGTTGCGCGACCAGGTTCAGGCCGGCGGCATTGATGTCGCGCGCGGCGTGGCTGTAGTTGCTGCAGACATAATCCTGCTGCGCCGCCGAGCTGTTGAGCAGGCTGCCGGGCTGCATGAAGAACTGTTCGATATGGATATTGGCCGGCACCTGGTTGCGGTGCAGGTCGGCGAGGAAGTCCAGCTCGGGGTAGTCGCCGAAGACCTGCTCGATGAAAGGCTCGAGGAAGCGCCGTTGCAGGCCATCGCCCAGCGGCGGGCGGCCCAGGCTCAGGGCGGTGTAAATGGTCAGTTGGCGTTCGGGCAGCTGTGCGATGCGACGATACAGGGCATTGGCGAAGCGGTTGGGTTTGCCCAGCCCCAGGGGCATGCCCAGGTGAATATGCGCCGGCAAGCGTGCCAGGACCTCATCGACCGCCAGCTCGATAGAACATGACTGCACCATCCGATCCTCCAGAACCTTCCATGAATTTGAGGTTGGACCGAGCTTGCCGGGTCTTTGCTGCAATGAACAGTAGCGGCCGAATCGCAGGCATGAAAAAAGCCGCTCGTGAGCGGCTTTTTTGCGCAAGATCCGTGCTTATTTCAAACCGGACATCTTCTGGATGGCGCCTTTGAGCTCTTCATCGGAGCAGTCGGCGCAGGTGCCTTTAGGCGGCATCGCGTTGATACCGGTAATGGCCTTGGCCAGGATGCCGTCGAGGCCACCCTGGTGATCCGCGCGCTCTTTCCAGGCAGCGGCGTCGCCGATTTTCGGCGCGCCCAGCAGGCCGGAGCCGTGGCAAGCATTGCAATGCTTGGCAATCACTTCGTCTGGAGTCTTCGCACCACCGCCACCGGCGGCAACAGCGACTTCCATCCCCTTGCATTCCTGACCCTGGACGCAGACCTGGCCAACCGGCTCGAGGCGCTTGGCAATGTCGTCGTTGGTCGCAGCTTGAGCGCTGACAGCCCAGAGGGCCAATACGGTTGCTGGTGCAGCCAGCATTTTCATAATTAGGTTCACGCGTACACCCTCAATGGTGGCTAGTCACGCCCACGGCCACGGTTTCGCGGGCGGGCGCAAGTATAGCGGTTAGCCCGCCACTCTGAAACAACCCTAGATTCAAAGGGGGATTAGAGAGAGGCGAAATGCTGCTTCGGGCACCGCTGCAATCCTTGCAGGACGCCTCTTCTATTAGAAGTTCGCGGGCGTGGCTGCGCTGATTAGTCGCGCGGGTGCATCGAAAGGATTACGGAAACGGTGCGGCTTGGTGCTTTCGAAATAGTAGCTGTCACCGGCTTCGAGCACGAATGTCTCAAGACCCACCACCAGCTCCAGGCGTCCTTCCACGAGAATCCCGGTTTCCTCGCCTTCATGGGTGAGCATCTCTTCACCGGTATCGGCGCCCGGCGGATAGATCTCGTTGAGAAAAGCGATCGCCCGGCTCGGATGCGCCCGCCCCACCAGCTTCATGGTCACCGCGCCATCGGAAATATCGATCAACTCGTTGGCTTTGTAGACGATCTGGGTGGGTTTTTCCTGGAGGATTTCTTCCGAGAAAAACTCGACCATCGACATGGGAATGCCGCCAAGAACCTTTCTCAGCGAACTGATCGAGGGGCTGACGCTGTTCTTCTCGATCATCGAAATGGTGCTGTTGGTGACGCCCGCGCGCTTGGCGAGTTCACGCTGGGAAAGGCCTTTGAGTTTACGGATGGATTGCAGTCGTTCACCGACGTCCAATGCGGCAGCCTCCTAGGGATCAGGCGTTGTTGTAGTTGAGCGTTATCATGGCGATAGCGTTCAGTATTTACAACACTTGGGCCCCAATCCCAGGGGGCAAGGCGACTTTCGGCAATGCGCTGTGCCGCTCAGTCCCCGGAATAGACGCGTGGCACCCGGCGCAGGTTGCAGAACAGCTGGTAAGGAATGGTATCGGCGGCGGCCGCCAGCTCGCTGGCAAGGATGTTCTTGCCCCACAGCTCGACGGTAGAACCCAGCCCGGCCTCTGGCACGTCGGTCAGGTCGATGCACAGCATGTCCATGGAAACCCGGCCGAGCAGCTGGGTACGCTGTCCCGCCACCAGCACTGGCGCACCGGTCGGCGCATGCCGCGGATAACCGTCGGCGTACCCCATGGCCACCACGCCGATCCGCATCGGCCGTGGTGTGACGAATTTGGCGCCGTACCCCACCGGCTCGCCGGCCGGCAGTTCGCGCACGCAGATCACCTTCGACTCCAGGGTCATTACCGGTTGCAGGCGCGCGGCCAGTGGATGCGGTTCTTCGAACGGGGTCGAGCCATACAGCATGATGCCGGGGCGCACCCAGTCGCTGGGGATGTGCGGCCAGCCGAGCACGGCCGGCGAGTTGCGCAGGCTGATCTCGGCGGACAAGCCCTGGCGCGCCGCCTCGAACACCGCGACCTGCTCGTCGCTGCTGCTGCAGCTGAGCTCGTCGGCGCGGGCGAAGTGGCTCATCAATACGATCTTCGCCACCTTGCCGCTGGCCAGCAGCCGCTGATAGGCCGGCTGGTAATCCTTGGGATGCAGGCCGACGCGGTGCATGCCCGAATCCAGCTTGAGCCATACCGTCAACGGCTTGGCGACGGTGGCCTGCTCGATGGCCTCCAGCTGCCACAGCGAATGCACCACGCACCAGAAATCATGTTCGACGATCAGGTCCAGCTCATCGGCCTCGAAAAAACCTTCAAGCAGCAATATCGGCGCACGAATCCCCGCCGCACGCAGCTCCAGGGCTTCTTCGATACAGGCCACGGCAAAGCCGTCGGCCTCGGCTTCCAGCGCCTGGGCACAGCGCACCGCGCCATGGCCATAGGCATCGGCCTTGATCACCGCGAGCGCACGGGCGCCCGGCGAGGCTTCGCGGGCCAGTTGGTAGTTGTGACGCAGGGCTTGAAGATCGATCAGGGCACGGGCAGGACGCATGGCGGCAGACTTCTAGGCGGTCATGTGGGAAGAAAAAACCGGCGTCGGCCGATAGCGTTAACCACCAGTGGCACCGGGAGAGGGATCTTGCTTAAGGCAGAGCGGCCACGACAGACAGCTCGACCAGGATTTCCGGTTCGCAGAGCTTGGCCTCAACGGTTGCGCGGGCCGGGGCGACGCCTTTTGGCAGCCACTGGTCCCATACGCTGTTCATCCCGGCGAAGTGTGCATCGATGTCCTTCAGGTAGATGGTCACCGACAGCAGGCGCGACTTGTCGGTGCCGGCCAGGTCCAGCAAACGCTCGATGTTGGCGAGGGTTTCACGGGTCTGCTGCTCAATCCCCGCGTTCAGGTCGTCGCCGACTTGCCCGGCCAGATACACGGTACCGCTGTGGACAACGATCTGGCTCATGCGCTCATTGGTGAGCTGGCGCTGGATTGACATGTTTTGCAGGCTCCTGAGGATTACCGTAACGAGAAATATCGAGACCTTCGGCGCTGATCTGCGGCTTTTTCTTCGCCATCAGATCGGCCAGCAGACGACCGGAACCACAGGCCATGGTCCAGCCAAGCGTGCCATGGCCAGTGTTCAAGAACAGGTTGCGCATGGGCGTGGCGCCGACGATCGGCGTGCCGTCCGGGGTGGTGGGACGCAGGCCGGTCCAGAAACTGGCCTGAGACAGATCACCGCCCTGAGGATAAAGATCGTTGACGATCATCTCCAGCGTTTCGCGCCGACGCGGGTTCAGCGAGAGGTCAAAACCGGCGATTTCCGCCATGCCGCCAACGCGAATACGGTTGTCGAAACGGGTGATCGCCACCTTGTAGGTTTCGTCGAGAATGGTCGAAGTCGGGGCCATGGCCGGGTTGGTGATCGGCACGGTCAGCGAGTAACCCTTGAGCGGATACACCGGGGCCTTGATGCCCAGCGGCTTGAGCAGTTGCGGCGAGTAGCTGCCCAGGGCCAGCACGTAGCGGTCGGCGGTTTCCAGCTTGCCGTCGATCCAGACGCCGTTGATGCGGTCGCCAGCGAAATCCAGGCGCTGGATGTCCTGGTCGAAGCGGAACTCCACACCCAGCTTGGTGCACATTTGCGCCAGGCGCGTGGTGAACATCTGGCAGTCGCCAGTCTGGTCGTTCGGCAAGCGCAGGGCGCCGGCCAGGATGTCGGTCACGCTGGCCAGGGCCGGCTCGACGCGGGCGATGCCCTCGCGGTCCAGCAGCTCGAAAGGCACGCCGGACTCCTTGAGCACGGCGATATCCTTGGCCGCGCCATCCAGTTGCGCCTGGGTGCGGAACAGCTGGGTGGTCCCCAGGCTGCGGCCTTCATAGGCGATGCCGGTTTCCGCGCGCAGTTCGTCGAGGCAGTCGCGGCTGTACTCGGACAGGCGGACCATGCGCTCCTTGTTCACCGCATAGCGGGCCGCGGTGCAGTTGCGCAGCATCTGCGCCATCCACAGGTATTGATCGATGTCGGCGGTGGCCTTGATCGCCAGCGGCGCGTGACGCTGCAGCAACCACTTGATGGCCTTGAGCGGCACGCCCGGCGCGGCCCAGGGCGAGGCATAACCCGGCGAAACCTGGCCGGCGTTGGCGAAGCTGGTTTCCATGGCAACGGCCGGCTGACGGTCGACGACGGTCACTTCGAAACCGGCACGGGCCAGATAGTAGGCACTGGTGGTACCGATCACGCCGCTACCCAAGACCAGAACGCGCATTTTCATATCCCTCATCGCGGATAACCGCTGACGTTTGTTATTCAGAGCGAAGATGCGCGCAGTATAAAAAGCAACGGCCAGTGCTTTTCACTATATAAACGCCTATATTTGGCGAGAATTCTCGGCAAAAACCCTTTTCACGGAGGCGCATCCCCTATGCGTACCAACCACCAGACAAAGCGTGAGCTGGACAAGATAGATCGCAATATCCTGCGCATCCTGCAGGCCGATGGGCGCATCTCCTTTACCGAGCTGGGGGAAAAGGTCGGGCTGTCGACCACGCCATGCACCGAGCGGGTCCGCCGCCTGGAGCGCGAAGGCATCATCATGGGCTACAACGCCCGGCTCAACCCGCAGCACCTCAAGGGTAGCCTGCTGGTGTTCGTCGAAATCAGCCTGGACTACAAGTCCGGCGACACCTTCGAGGAGTTCCGCCGCGCCGTGCTGAAACTGCCGCACGTACTGGAATGCCACCTGGTGTCGGGGGACTTCGACTACCTGGTGAAGGCGCGGATTTCCGAAATGGCCTCGTACCGCAAACTGCTGGGCGACATCCTGCTCAAGCTGCCCCACGTGCGCGAATCCAAGAGCTATATCGTGATGGAAGAGGTGAAAGAGAGCCTGAGCCTGCCGATTCCGGATTGATTACAACGGGCCGGGACCAGTGTTGTCAGGGTAATCGCTACGCGGGCAATCGAGCGTCGACCGGCCGCTCCTACGGGACCTGTGCAACCTGTAGGAGCGAGGCTTGCCCGCGATGGCTTTGGGTCAGACCAGCACCTGCCGGGTGCTCGCCATGTATTCATGGATCTGCTTCTCCACCCGCGGGTGGATCAGCTCCACCGGGCGCCGGCCATTGGGGCATGGCAGGCTCGGCGTGGTGCCGAACAGGCGACAGATCAGCGGCCGCTCGTCATACACCGTGCAACCATTGGGCCCCAGGTGCACACAGTTCAGCTCTTCCATCGCCGCGTCCTGCTCGGCCCGGGTCTTGCGCGGCAGGCGCGACATCTCTTCGGTCGAAGTAGTGACCGGACCACAGCAGTCGTGACAGCCGGGCACGCACTCGAAAGAGGGGATCTGCTGTCGGAGCGTGCGGATTTTCTGGCTGTTGCAGCTCATCGAAGCGTTTACCGGGAGTCTGGAGAGGCCGCGATTTTGCCCTAAAAGCCTTGTGGCAGACAGCACTGGCCGACCAATGTTGCCGCGCCGGAAAGGTCCGGCTTATGCTCCGTCAAATTTTCCAAACACACGAATCAGGATGATCCACATGAACACCCGTGTTCAGCCGTCGGGGCCAGGCCATCCGCACCCCGCCTCCTACTACGCCGCCAGCAGCCTGCCCCAGCCCGATTATCCGGCGCTGGCCGGCGAGCATCAGGCGGACGTATGCGTGGTCGGCGGCGGCTTCTCCGGGCTCAACACCGCGATCGAGCTGGCCGAGCGCGGGCTCAGCGTCATTCTGCTGGAAGCGCGCAAGATCGGCTGGGGCGCCAGCGGGCGCAACGGCGGGCAACTGATTCGCGGAGTGGGTCACGGCCTCGAGCAGTTCGCCTCAATAATCGGCGAAGACGGCGTACGCCAGATGAAACTGATGGGCCTGGAAGCGGTGGAAATCGTCCGCCAGCGTATCGAGCGTTTCCAGATTCCCTGCGACCTGACCTGGGGTTATTGCGACCTGGCCAACAAACCGCGCGACCTCGAAGGTTTCGCCGAAGACGCCCAGGAGCTGCGCGACCTGGGCTATCGCCATGCAACCCGCCTGCTGCAAGCCCATGAGATGCACAGTGTGGTGGGTTCCGACCGTTACGTCGGCGGCCTGATCGACATGGGCTCGGGGCACCTGCACCCGCTGAACCTGGCCCTGGGCGAAGCCGCGGTCGCGCAGCAACTGGGCGTGCGCCTGTTCGAACACTCGGCCGTGACCCGCATCGATTACGGGCCGCAGGTCAAAGTCCATACCGCCCAGGGCTCGGTGCGCGCCCGCACCCTGGTGCTGGGCTGCAACGCCTACCTCAACGATCTCAACCCGCATCTGGGTGGCAAGGTGCTGCCCGCCGGCAGTTACATCATCGCCACCGAACCCTTGAGCGAAGAGCTGGCCCACGCCCTGTTGCCGCAGAACATGGCGGTCTGCGACCAGCGGGTGGCCCTGGACTATTACCGCCTTTCGGCTGATCGACGCTTGCTGTTCGGCGGCGCCTGCCACTATTCCGGCCGCGACCCGCGGGACATTGCCGCTTATATGCGGCCGAAGATGCTGCAGGTGTTCCCGCAACTGGCGGCGGTGAAGATCGACTATCAATGGGGCGGCATGATCGGCATCGGCGCCAACCGCCTGCCGCAGATCGGCCGCCTAAAAGACCAACCCAATGTGTATTACGCCCAGGCCTACTCGGGCCACGGCGTGAATGCCACGCACCTGGCCGGCAAGTTGCTGGCCGAAGCCATCAGCGGCCAGCAGGGCGGTGGTTTCGATCTGTTCGCCCAGGTCCCGCACATCACCTTCCCGGGCGGCAAGCACCTGCGTTCGCCGCTGCTGGCGCTGGGGATGCTCTGGCATCGGTTGAAAGAACTGGTCTGAAGGCATTTGTAGCCGCCACACGACAGGCATGAAAAGGCCGCATCCGGGGAAATCGGATGCGGCCTTTTGCGGTCGCTGCGCAACCGATCGCAGGCTGCGTCAGCGGCTACCGATCAGCAAGGGCCTTCAAAGCCGCCAGAACGGCTTGAGTCCTTCCTGCCGGGCCTGTTCGCGACTCAGGCCGATATCGCGCAACTGTTCGGTGGTCAGCTCAAGCAGCGCCTTGCGTGTACGCAGTCGGTGCCAGTACAGGCCCCAGAGACCGAGGCCGGACGGCGCATTGTGGACGGACGTCGCCCCTGCTGCCCGCTCCTGCCCAGCCGCCAGTTCCTGACTGTGTAACGACAGACGCACATCGCTCAAGCCGTTCATTTTTGCTGCTCCTGTTTACTTGGGTCGCTATGAGCAGACATCATGCGCGGGAGCCAAAAACCATTACAGATTCAAAGCACCGCTATTATCTCCATACAGAATTTCCCCTATCCGGGCTGAATCCTGTAATTTTGCGCCATCTGTACTGGTTACCCGATTCAATCACCCCGAGGCTGCGCCATGACCCTGTATGTCAATCTCGCCGAACTGCTGGGCACACGTATCGAACAAGGCTTCTATCGCCCCGGCGACCGACTGCCGTCGGTACGGGCCTTGAGTGTCGAACACGGGGTCAGCCTGAGTACCGTGCAGCAGGCTTATCGGGTGCTGGAAGACAGCGGCCTGGCGACGCCCAAGCCCAAGTCCGGCTATTTCGTGCCGGTCAGCCGTGAGCTGCCGGCACTGCCCGCAGTGGGTCGCCCGGCGCAGCGGCCGGTGGAGATTTCGCAGTGGGACCAGGTGCTGGAACTGATCCGCAGCGTGCCGCGCAAGGACATCGTCCAGCTGGGCCGCGGCATGCCCGACGTCACCAGCCCGACCCTCAAGCCCCTGCTGCGCGGGCTCGCCCGCATTAGCCGGCGCCAGGACATGCCCGGTCTGTATTACGACACCATCTACGGCGTGCACGAACTGCGTGAACAGCTGGCGCGGCTGATGCTCGATTCCGGCTGCCAGCTCGGCGCCAACGACCTGGTGATCACCACCGGCTGCCATGAAGCCTTGTCCACCAGCATCCGTGCCACCTGCGAGCCCGGGGATATCGTCGCCGTCGACTCGCCGAGCTTCCATGGCGCCATGCAGACCCTCAAGGGCCTGGGCATGAAGGCCCTGGAAATCCCCACCGACCCACTCACCGGCATCAGCCTCGACGCCCTGGAACTGGCCCTGGAGCAATGGCCGATCAAGGCCATACAGTTGACCCCCAACTGCAACAACCCGCTGGGCTATATCATGCCGGAGTCGCGCAAGCGGGCCCTGCTGACCCTGGCCCAGCGCTTCGATGTGGCGATCATCGAAGACGATGTGTATGGCGAGCTGTCCTACACCTACCCGCGCCCGCGGACCATCAAGTCGTTCGACGACGATGGCCGGGTGCTGCTGTGCAGCTCCTTCTCCAAGACCCTGGCGCCGGGCCTGCGCATCGGCTGGGTCGCCCCCGGGCGCTATCTGGAACGAGTGCTGCACATGAAATACATCAGTACCGGCTCCACCGCGCCGCAGCCGCAGATCGCCATCGCCGAGTTCCTCAAGAGCGGCAATTTCGAGCCGCACCTGCGGCGCATGCGCACCCAGTACCAGCGCAATCGCGACCTGATGATCGACTGGGTCAGCCGCTATTTCCCCACGGGTACCCGCGCCAGCCGGCCGCAGGGCGGGTTCATGCTGTGGGTCGAACTGCCGGAAGGTTTCGATACCCTGCGCCTGAACCGCGCGCTGCTCGGCCAGGGCGTGCAGATTGCCGTGGGCAGCATCTTTTCGGCCTCGGGCAAGTACCGCAACTGCCTGCGGATGAACTACGCTGCCAAGCCAACGGCACAGATCGAGGAAGCCGTGCGCAAAGTCGGCGCAGCCGCCATCAAGCTGCTGGCTGAAGATTGCGCAACGGACTGACCTTTTCCTGTGAAACCGGCGTCACAGCTAGACCATCGCAGCGATTCGAGATGAGCTGACTTGAGATCCAGACAGGCCCTGGCCTTCCTTATGCTGATCGCGCTGTGCCTGAGCGGCTGCGTCAGCCTCGATGTGCCTCGCGAGCCCAGCCAGGCTCTGCCGGCCGCCGACTCGGCCTTCGGTCGCTCGATCCAGGCCCAGGCCGCCCCCTATCAGGGACGTTCGGGCTTTCGCCTGCTGTCCGACAGCAGCGAAGCCTTCATGGCCCGCGCCGAACTGATCCGCAACGCCCAAAGCAGCCTCGACCTGCAGTACTACATCGTCCATGACGGCATCAGCACCCGGATGCTGGTGGACGAACTGCTCAAGGCCGCCGACCGCGGCGTGCGCATCCGCATTCTGCTGGATGACACCACCAGCGACGGCCTGGACCAGATCATGGCCACCCTCGCCGCCCATCCGCGGATACAGATCCGCCTGTTCAACCCCCTGCACCTGGGGCGCAGCACTGGCGTGACCCGTGCCATGGGGCGTCTGTTCAACCTGTCGCTGCAACATCGACGCATGCACAACAAGCTGTGGCTGGCGGACAACAGCGCGGCCATCGTTGGCGGGCGCAACCTGGGGGACGAGTACTTCGACGCCGAACCCAACCTGAACTTCACCGACATCGACATCCTCGGTTTCGGCCCGGTGGCCGAACAGCTCGGGCACAGCTTCGACCAGTACTGGAACAGCGCCCTGAGCAAACCCATCGGCGAGTTTATGTCGCGCCTGCCATCGGCCTGGGAGCTGGCCAACACCCGGCTGCGCCTGCAGCAATCGCTGGACGACGCCCAGCAGCAGGAGCATGCCCTGTTCCAGGAGCTCAAGGCCTATCGGACCCAGCCGCGCATGGATGTCTGGCGCAAAGAGCTGATCTGGGCCTGGAACCAGGCGCTGTGGGACGCCCCCAGCAAGGTCCTGTCCAACGGCGAGCCCGACCCGCACCTGCTGTTGACCACCCAGCTGGCGCCGGAGCTACAGAGCGTCAGTAAAGAGTTGATGATGGTTTCGGCCTATTTCGTCCCCGGCCAGCCAGGCCTGGTCTACCTCACCGGACGTGCCGACGCCGGGGTTGCGGTGAGCCTGCTGACCAACTCCCTGGAAGCCACCGACGTGCCGGCGGTCCACGGCGGCTACGCGCCGTATCGCAAGGCGCTGCTGCAACACGGCGTGAAACTCTATGAACTGCGACGCCAACCCGGTAACGGCGGCGGCAGCGGCCCTCATCTGTTCCACAGCGCGTCATATCCTGGCTCGGACTCCAGCCTGCACAGCAAGGCGATGATTTTCGATCGCCAGAAGTCCTTTATCGGCTCCTTCAATTTCGACCCGCGCTCGGTGCTGTGGAACACCGAAGTCGGGGTGCTGGTGGACAGCCCCGAGCTGGCCGAGCGCGTTCGCGGCCTGGCGCTGCAAGGCATGGCGCCGGCCCTGAGCTACGAGGCGAAACTGCAGGATGGCAAGCTGGTCTGGGTCACCGAAGACAACCAGCAACTGCACACCCTGACCCGCGAGCCTGGCAGCTGGTGGCGGCGCTTCAATGCCTGGATGAGCAATACCATCGGCCTCGAACGGATGCTCTGAGCCCAGCCCTTGCAGGAGCGAGGCTTGCCCGCGATAGCGGAACTGCATTCAATCAAGATGTTGACTGTCAGACCCTTATCGCGGGCAAGCCTCGCTCCTACAGGGTTTGTGGCTGGGCCGCGCCAAACGCGCCTTCGCGCAACAACAGCACAATCAGCCCCAGGGCCCCGGCCGCCATCAGCAACAGCAAGGCATGCCCGCTGACCCACTGGCTGCCCGCCCCCGCCACCAGCGGCCCGATCAGGCAGCCGATGCCCCACAGCTGGGCGACGTGGGCATTGGCGCGCACCAGCGCATCGTCGCGGTAGCGCTCGCCGATCAGAATCAACGACAAGGTGAACAGGCCCCCGGCGCTGGCGCCGAACAACACCCACAGCGGCCAGATCAGCAGGGTGTCGAGCAGCAACGGAATGGCCAGGCTCGACAGCAGCAGGATTACCGCGCAGCCGGCGAACAAGGCGCGCCGCGATACGCGGTCGGCCAGGGCACCGATGGGCAGCTGCAACAAGGCATCGCCCACCACCACGGTGCTGACCATCGCCAGGGCGATGTCCTCGGTAAACCCCTGGCGCAGGCAATAGACCGGCAGCAGGGTCAGAATCATCGCCTCGAACGCGGCGAACAGCGCCACCGCCCAGCCAATGGCCGGCAGGCCACGGCAGAACCGCCATAGGTCACCGAAGGTCACGCTGCAAGACTCGCTGCTCGGCGCGCCGCTGCGGCCCATCAGCAACAGAGGCGACACCACCAGCAGCACGACGCCCACCCAGAAACCGTAGTCATGCTCGGTGCCCAAGGCGCCCAGCAGCAGCGGGCCAGCCAATTGGCTCAAGGCATAGCTACTGCCATACAGCGCCACCAGGCGACCGCGCCACTGCTCCACCACCAACTGGTTGATCCAGCTTTCGCCGAGGATGAAGACGATGGTCAGCACCACGCCGATCATCAGCCGCAGCACCAGCCACAGGGGATAACTCGGCAACAGCGCCAGCAGGCCGATGGAGATCGCCCCGCCCCACAGGCACAGGCGCATCAGCCCCGCCGTGCCAAAGCGCGCCGCCAGTCGGCTGGAAACCTTCGCCCCGAGCAAGACGCCAATCGCCGGCATCGAGGCCATCACGCCGATTGCAAAGGGCCCATACCCCCAGCTCTCCAGGCGGAACGACACCAGCGGCATGCTCACGCCCAAGGCCAGCCCCACACTCAGGACAGCCGCCAAAACGGCGAAATAAGTTGCCCAGCGCATTTCCACGCTCCTGTGGATGGTTTTTTTCATGACAGAGACAACGCAGCCGGACCTCCCTGGCGGAAAGTCCGGCTGCGATATGGATCGGCTAACGGTGCGCGGGGTGGCGTCTGTTCAGACGCCCGATATCCGCGCCCCTTGAATTACAGCTTGATCCAGGTCGCCTTCAGTTCGGTGTACTTGTCGAACGCGTGCAACGACTTGTCACGACCGTTGCCCGACTGCTTGAAGCCGCCGAACGGCGCGGTCATGTCGCCGCCGTCATACTGGTTGACCCAGACACTGCCGGCCCGCAGCGCCTTGGCGGTCAGGTGAGCCTTGGAGATATTGGCCGTCCATACCGCCGCGGCCAGGCCATACGGCGTGTCGTTGGCGATCTGGATGGCTTCTTCCACGGTGTCGAAGGCGATGACCGAGAGCACCGGGCCAAAGATCTCTTCCTGGGCGATCTTCATTGCGTTGCTGACGCCGTCGAAGATGGTCGGTTCAACGTAGGTCCCGCCGGTTTCCTGCAGGGTGCGCTTGCCGCCCACCACCAGCTTGGCGCCGTCGGCATGACCGGACTCGATGTACGACAGCACGGTGTTCATCTGCTGGGTATCTACCAGCGCGCCGACGTTGGTGGCCGGGTCCAGCGGGTTGCCCGGTTTCCAGGCCCTGAGGGCCTCGATCACCAGCGGCAGGAATTTATCCTTGATCGAACGCTCCACCAGCAGGCGCGAACCGGCGGTGCAGACTTCGCCCTGGTTGAAGGCAATGGCGCTGGCCGCGGATTCGGCCGCGGCCTGCAGGTCCGGGGCATCGGCGAACACGATGTTCGGGCTCTTGCCGCCCGCCTCCAGCCAGACGCGCTTCATGTTCGATTCGCCGGAGTAGACCATCAGCTGCTTGGCGATCTTGGTCGAACCGGTGAACACCAGGGTATCGACGTCCATGTGCAGGGCCAGGGCCTTGCCCACGGTGTGGCCATAACCTGGCAGCACGTTGAGCACGCCGGCCGGGATCCCGGCCTCGACAGCCAGCGCGGCGACGCGGATAGCGGTCAGCGGCGATTTTTCCGACGGCTTGAGGATCACCGAGTTACCGGTGGACAGCGCCGGCCCGAGTTTCCAGCAGGCCATCATCAACGGGAAGTTCCACGGCACGATGGCGCCGACCACGCCCACCGGCTCGCGAGTCACCAGGCCCAGTTGGTCGTGGGGCGTGGCGGCGACTTCGTCGTAGATCTTGTCGATGGCTTCGCCGCTCCAGCTCAGCGCTTGCGCCGCGCCGGGAACGTCGATACCCAGCGAGTCGCTGATCGGCTTACCCATGTCCAGGGTTTCGAGCAGGGCCAGTTCTTCGGCATGCTGCTTCAGCAGGCCGGCAAAACGAATCATGGTGGCTTTACGCTTGGCCGGCGCCAGGCGCGACCAGACACCGGAATTGAAAGTGGCGCGGGCGTTTTCCACCGCGCGTTGTGCGTCGGCGGCGTCACAGCTGGCAATACTCGCCAGCAGACGGCCATCGACCGGGCTGATGCATTCGAAGGTTTCGTTGGAAACGGCGGCGGTGTATTCGCCATTGATGTAGGCGCGGCCTTCGATTTTCAGCTCGCGGGCGCGTTGTTCCCAATCGGCTCGAGTCAGGGTGGTCATGCGAGTGTCCTCCTCTTGTTGGATACAGGCGCCACGCGATCGATGCCGGCACCTTCAGGAATTCTGCCCGGCCAGCCTGCTTCGGCCCATGGCATTCGCCACCCTAAACCAGCGGCACCCGAAGTTTCAATATATTTGACAGCGGCTAGGAAAACGCCATTGCTATGTTCATTTTAATAAACATAGACTTTGGGCTTTCCAGCCATTCGCAGCGCAATCAGGGGGGGAATACCTGCATGAGCATCCAGGACATCGTCGACTTCAATCAGGCCAACACTGCGCCCGAGCGGTATCGCCCCGCCCAGGAAAAAGTCCTCAAGGGCGACCCTGAGCAAACCGTCTTCAACCACTACAACAGTCCGTGCGGCCAGATGAACGCCGGGGTGTGGGAAGGCGCGATCGGCCAGTGGACGGTGAACTACACCGAGCACGAGTACTGCGAGATCGTGCAGGGGGTTTCGGTCCTGCGTGACGGCGAAGGCAATGCCAAGACCTTGCGCGCCGGCGATCGCTTCGTCATTCCCGCAGGCTTTCGCGGCACCTGGGAGGTGCTGGAACCGTGCCGCAAGATCTATGTGATCTTCGAACCGAAAGCCTGAATCGCAGGCACAAAAAAACCCGCTTGAAGGCGGGTTTTTTTGTCAGAAGAAAAATCAATTACTTGATTTTGCCTTCCTTGTAGATCACGTGCTTACGAACAACCGGATCATATTTCTTGATCTCGATTTTGTCCGGAGTAGTGCGCTTGTTCTTGTCGGTAGTGTAGAAGTGACCAGTACCGGCGCTCGAAATCAAACGAATCAATTCACGCATGATTAGCTCCCTTAAACCTTGCCATCGCGACGAAGTTCGGCCAGCACGACATCAATGCCACGCTTGTCGATGATACGCATGCCTTTGGCAGATACGCGCAGACGCACAAAACGTTTCTCGGACTCAACCCAGAAGCGGTGATGCTGCAGGTTCGGCAGGAAACGACGACGGGTTTTGTTGTTTGCGTGGGAAATGTTATTCCCAGTCACCGGACCCTTACCGGTAACTTGACAGACTCTCGACATGCCTCAGCCCTCTAAAACCACATGCCCAACCCGGCATGGGTTGGCCGCTTAATCTCTCAGTCATTTGGCGCCAGGCGCCGCGTTTCTTTAGGGTCTTACCGGCTACACCTACAAGCGAAGGAACCGGGCCCCTAGAAAAGAGCGCTGCTTTATACCAGAAAGACCCCGTAGCAACAACAGCCGGTGTGCTTTGGATTTCGAAAAGTCCCTGTTTTCTTGCTACGGATGCCTGCACCAAAGGCTGGCGCCATGGCTGACCGCTCGTCGCAGAATAAATTCTGCGAGGGTGAAACAGGCGGCAAAATCACCATACACAGCCGCCGCACCGCTCGTTCCACGTCAATATATGGAAAAAACCTCTGTCAATTCATGCCTAATGTGGCCATGACTGCCGGCCGCCAACAGGTTCGACGCTGCAATAAAAGCCAACGTATCCGGCCCACGAGCGAAAAAAGGGGATAGTCATTTTTCAACGGGGCCACTAGGGTAAGCCTTTTTCCAGACTGCACTCGCAGATGGGCCTTCGATCTGCAAAGGAAGCCAAACATGCGCCTCGCTGCCCTCCCGCTCCTGTTCGCCCCTCTTCTTCTGAGCCCGCTGGCCCACGCCGCCGCATTAAGCGTATGCACCGAGGCCAGCCCGGAAGGTTTCGACGTAGTGCAGTACAACTCGCTGACCACCACCAACGCATCGGCCGATGTGCTGATGAATCGCCTGGTGGAGTTCGACGCCAGCAGCGGCAAGGTGGTACCGAGCCTGGCCGATAGCTGGGAAGTCTCGGCCGACGGCCTGACCTATGTGTTCAAGCTGCACCCGAAAGTGAAGTTTCATCGCACCGCGTATTTCAATCCGAGCCGCGAGCTGACCGCCGAAGACGTGAAGTTCAGCTTCGACCGCATGCTCGACCCGGCCAACCCCTGGCATAAAGTGGCGCAGAGCGGCTATCCCCATGCCCAGTCGCTACAGCTGCCGGCGCTGATCAAGAAGATCGACGCCCTGGATCCGCTGACCGTGCGCTTCACCCTTGATCATGCCGATTCGACCTTCCTCGCCACCCTGAGCATGGGGTTTGCGTCGATCTACTCCGCCGAATACGCCGACCAGTTGCTCAAAGCCGGCACCCAGGACAAGCTCAACAGCCAGCCGATCGGCACCGGCCCCTTCGTTTTCGGCCGTTTCCAGAAGGACGCATCGATCCGCTACAAGGCCAACCCCGACTATTTTGCCGGCAAGCCGGCGGTGGACTCGCTGATCTTCGCCATCACCCCGGACGCCAACGTGCGCCTGCAGAAGCTGCGCCGCAACGAATGCCAGATCGCCCTGTCGCCCAAGCCGCTGGACGTGACCGCCGCGCTTGAGGAGCCTGCGCTCAAGGTCGAGAAAACCGCGGCCTTCATGACCGCGTTCGTCGCCATCAACAGCCAGCACCCACCGCTGGACAAACCTGAAGTGCGCCAGGCCATCAACCTCGCCTTCGACAAGGCCAACTACCTGAAAGCGGTCTTCGAAAATACCGCCGAACCCGCCAACGGCCCCTTCCCGCCCAACACCTGGAGCTACGCCAAGGAGCTGCCTGGGTACGCCCATGATCCGGCGAAGGCCCGCCAATTGCTGGCCAAGGCCGGCCTGAAAGACGGCTTCCAGACCACAATCTGGACCCGCCCTTCCGGCAGTCTGTTGAACCCCAACCCGAGCCTGGGCGCGCAACAGCTGCAAGCAGACTTGGCACAAGTCGGGATCCAGGCGGAGATCCGCGTGATCGAATGGGGCGAACTGATCCGTCGGGCCAAGGCCGGCGAGCACGACCTGCTGTTCATGGGCTGGGCCGGCGACAACGGCGATCCGGATAACTTCCTCACCCCGCAGTTCACCTGCGCGGCGGTGAAGTCCGGGACCAACTTCGCCCGCTACTGCGACCCCGGCCTGGACAAGCTGATCACCGCCGGCAAGACCACCACCGAGCAGGGCGTGCGCAGCAAGCTTTACCAGCAGGCGCAAACCCAGATCCAGCAGCAGGCCCTGTGGCTACCGCTTGCCCACCCGACCGCCTTCGCCCTGACGCGCAAGGATGTCCATGGGTATCAGGTCAGCCCGTTCGGTCGCCAGGACTACTCGAAGGTCAGCCTCAAGCCCTGAGCCGCGAGCTACATCCAGCCGTACTCGGCCATCGACAGCGGCTCGCCCTCGCCGACAATGAAATGGTCGAGTACGCGCACATCCACCAGGTCCAGCGCCTCCGTGAGCCTGCGGGTCAGCACCCGATCCGCCTGGCTCGGCTCGGAAACGCCCGAAGGATGGTTGTGACACAGGATCAGCGCGGCCGCGTTGTGCGCCAGGGCACGCTTGACCACTTGCCGCGGATAGACGCTGGTGGTGTTGATGGAACCCTGGAACAACGCCTCGAACGCCAGCACCCGGTGCTTGGAGTCGAGAAACAGGCAACCGAAGACCTCATGCGGTTCATGGCGCAACATCGCCTTGAGGTAGTCGCGGACCGCCACCGGGCTTTCCAGCACCGAATTGCGACTGAGTTTTTCCGCCAGATGCCGGCGCGCCATTTCCAGCACCGCCTGCAATTGCGCGAACTTGGCCGGGCCCAGGCCAAGCTGCCGACTGAAGGTCAATTGGTCCGCCTCGAGCAGGCCACGCAGGCTGCCGAACTGATGCAACAGGTGTCGCGCCAGGTCGACCGCGCTTTTTCCGGCGACCCCGGTGCGCAGGAAAATCGCCAGCAATTCGGCGTCGGAAAGGGCCAGCGCGCCCTGCTCGAGAAGCTTCTCCCGCGGGCGCTCCGCCGCAGGCCAGTCGCGAATGCTCATAGCACCTCCATGTGTGTGGGCGCCGCTGTTCCATAGCGGTCGCTGTGCTATCTTAGCCCATCTTTTTGCGTGGAATTTCCCCTGGGGAGGGGGTGTTACACGCAGCAATCATTGAACTGAAAGGCAGGCCTATGCAGCGGCTGTATCGGAAACGCATCGTTCTCGGCGTCGGCGGCGGCATCGCTGCCTATAAGAGCGCCGAGCTGGTTCGCCGACTCCTCGACCACGGCGCGGAAGTGCGTGTGGTCATGACCCGTGGCGGCAGTGAATTCATCACCCCGCTGACCATGCAGGCCCTGTCCGGGCACCCGGTCCACCTGGACCTGCTCGACCCCGCGGCCGAAGCCGCCATGGGCCATATCGAACTGGCCAAATGGGCCGACCTGGTGCTGATCGCCCCGGCCACCGCCGACCTGATCGCCCGCCTGGCCCAAGGCATCGCCGACGACCTGCTGACCACCCTGGTCCTGGCCACCGACGCCACCGTCGCCATCGCCCCGGCCATGAACCAGGCCATGTGGCGCGACCCTGCCACCCAGGCCAACACCCAGCTGCTGCAAAGCCGTGGCCTGAAAGTCTTCGGCCCGGCTTCCGGCAGCCAGGCCTGTGGCGACGTCGGCCTGGGCCGCATGCTCGAAGCCAACGATCTGGCGCTGTGCGCCGCCGACTGCTTCCAGCATCTGGCGCTGACTGGCAAACACGTGCTGATTACCGCCGGCCCGACCCAGGAAAACATCGACCCGGTGCGCTACATCACCAACCACAGCTCCGGAAAAATGGGCTTTGCCCTGGCCGAAGCAGCGGTCGAAGCCGGTGCTCGGGTCACCCTGATCACCGGTCCCGTGCACCTGCCGACCCCGGATCGCGTGACCCGGATCGACGTGGTCAGTGCCCGCGACATGCTCGCCGCCTGCGAGGCCGCCATCCCATGCGACCTGTTCATCGCCTCGGCGGCGGTCGCGGACTACCGCCCGGAAGTCGTCGCCCCACAGAAATTGAAGAAAGACCCTACGAACGGCGACGGCCTGCTGCTGCAGATGGTGCGCAACCCGGACATCCTGGCCACCATCGCCACCCGCCCCGACCGTCCGTTCAGCGTCGGCTTCGCCGCTGAAACCGAACACTTGCTCGACTACGCTGCACGCAAACTCAAAGACAAGAACCTCGACCTGATCGTCGCCAACGACGTGGCCAACCCGAGCATTGGCTTCAACAGCGAGGAAAACGCCTGCAGCGTGATTGACCGGGAGTTGCACGCAACTCTCTTCGCCCAGACCAGCAAGGGCAAGATTGCCCGCCAACTGATCTCTTTCATCGCCGAACGGCTGAACCAGGTTTAACTCGCATGCACGCTTTACAAGCCAAGATCCTCGACCCACGCATCGGCAACGAATTCCCCCTGCCGCAGTACGCCACGCCAGGCTCCGCCGGCCTCGACCTGCGCGCCATGCTCAAGCAGGACACCCTCCTGGAACCGGGCCAGACCCTGCTGATTCCTACCGGCCTGTCCGTCTACATCGGCGACCCAGGCCTCGCCGCGCTGATCCTGCCGCGCTCCGGCCTGGGTCACAAGCACGGCATCGTCCTGGGCAACCTGGTCGGCCTGATCGACTCCGATTACCAGGGCGAACTCATGGTCTCCTGCTGGAACCGTGGCCAGACCGCCTTCAACATTGCGGTGGGCGAACGCATTGCCCAGTTGGTACTGGTACCCGTGGTCCAGGCGCACTTCGAAGTGGTCGAAGCCTTCGACGAAAGCCAGCGCGGCGCGGGCGGTTTCGGTCACTCCGGCAGCCATTAAGAAAAAAAACGGGCCGAGCCAACAACTCGGCCCTAGATTGGCGGGCTGTGTTTCAACACTAAAATTCTGCTGCTTTACTCAGAGACTGAGCCGCCCGGAATCAAGGCTGAAGGTGGTCGAAAAAGAGCTGACGCTCATCAGATGGCATTTTTGCACCATGAACCCAAGGGCAAAAACGCCGTCATACCCTTCAGTTTGAGCCTTCCGGTCAGTATTCCGGCCTGTCCTGCCCCCTTTTAGACGGAGCACCCCCAGTGATGAGCAATGCAGCCAAAGTCGTACCCAAGTTCCCTGAAAGCATCTTTCGCGCTTACGACATTCGCGGAACCGTTCCGGAAACCCTGAACGCTGAAACCGCCTACTGGATCGGTCGCGCCATTGGCTCCGAGAGCCTGGCCCAAGGCGAACCCAACGTTTGCGTAGGCCGTGACGGTCGCCTGTCCGGCCCCGAGCTGGTGGCGCAACTGATCCAGGGCCTGCACGACAGTGGTTGCCACGTCAGCGATGTCGGCCTGGTACCGACACCGGCGCTGTATTACGCGGCCAATGTGCTGGCTGGCAAATCCGGGGTGATGCTGACCGGTAGCCACAACCCGTCGAACTACAACGGCTTCAAGATCGTCATTGCCGGCGACACCCTGGCCAACGAACAGATCCAGGCCCTGCACGATCGCCTCAAGACCAACAACCTGAGCAGCGGCCAGGGCAGCATCACCAAGGTCGACATCCTCGATCGCTACGGCAAGGAAATCACTGCCGACGTCAAACTCGCCCGTCGCCTGAAAGTGGTGGTCGATTGCGGCAACGGCGCGGCCGGCGTCATCGCGCCTCAGCTGATCGAAGCGCTGAATTGCGAAGTCATCCCGCTGTTCTGCGAAGTGGACGGCAACTTCCCCAACCACCACCCGGACCCGGGCAAGCCCGAGAACCTGGAAGACCTGATCGCCAAGGTCGCCGAGACCAACGCCGATATCGGCCTGGCCTTCGACGGCGACGGCGACCGCGTTGGCGTCGTGACCAACACCGGCAGCATCGTCTTCCCCGATCGCCTGTTGATGCTGTTCGCCAAGGATGTCGTAGCGCGCAACCCGGGCGCGGAGATCATCTTCGACGTCAAATGTACCCGCCGCCTGATCCCGCTGATCAAGGAATACGGCGGTCGCCCACTCATGTGGAAGACCGGTCACTCGCTGATCAAAAAGAAAATGAAGCAGACCGGTGCGTTGCTGGCCGGTGAAATGAGCGGGCATGTGTTCTTCAAGGAACGCTGGTTCGGTTTCGACGACGGTATCTACAGCGCCGCGCGGCTGCTGGAGATCCTCAGCAAGGAAAAATCCAACGCGGAAGAGCTGTTCGCCACCTTCCCGAATGATATTTCTACGCCGGAAATCAATATCCATGTGACCGAAGAGAGCAAATTCAGCATCATTGATGCGCTGCACGACGCGCAATGGGGCGAAGGCGCCGACCTGACCACCATCGACGGCGTACGAGTCGACTACCCCAAAGGCTGGGGCCTGGTTCGCGCCTCCAACACCACACCGGTGCTGGTACTGCGCTTCGAAGCCGATGACGAAGCCGAACTGCAGCGCATCAAGGATGTGTTCCACACCCAGCTGAAACGTGTTGCACCTGACCTCCAACTACCGTTTTGATTTTCTTCAAGCGCCTTTATTGAAGTGCCGGAGCCCTGAATGACCCTCGAACGCGATGCCGCCGCCAATACCGCCAAGGTCCTGTCCGAAGCGCTGCCTTATATTCGCCGCTATGTCGGCAAGACCCTGGTGATCAAATACGGCGGCAACGCGATGGAAAGCGAGGAGCTGAAGACCGGCTTCGCCCGCGACATCGTGCTGATGAAGGCTGTCGGGATCAACCCGGTGGTGGTGCATGGCGGCGGCCCGCAAATCGGTGACCTGCTCAAGCGCCTGTCCATCGAAAGCCACTTCATCGATGGCATGCGCGTCACCGACGCGGCGACCATGGACGTGGTGGAGATGGTCCTCGGCGGCCAGGTGAACAAGGACATCGTCAACCTGATCAACCGCCATGGCGGCAGCGCCATCGGCCTGACCGGCAAGGACGCGGAGCTGATTCGCGCGAAGAAGCTCACCGTCACCCGCAAGACGCCGGAAATGACCACCCCGGAAATCATCGACATCGGCCACGTAGGCGAAGTGGTCGGCATCAACACCGACCTGCTGAACCTGCTGGTCAAAGGTGATTTCATCCCGGTGATCGCCCCGATCGGCGTCGGCGCCAACGGCGAGTCGTACAACATCAACGCCGACCTGGTGGCCGGCAAGGTGGCCGAGGCGCTGAAAGCCGAGAAGCTGATGCTGCTGACCAACATCGCCGGCCTGATGGACAAGTCGGGCAAGGTGCTGACCGGCTTGACCACCCAGCAGGTCGATGCCCTGATCGAAGACGGCACCATCTACGGCGGCATGCTGCCGAAGATTCGCTGCGCGCTGGAAGCGGTACAGGGTGGCGTGGGCAGCTCGCTGATCATCGACGGTCGGGTACCCAATGCGATTCTGCTGGAGATCTTCACCGATACCGGTGTCGGCACCCTGATCAGCAATCGCAAGCGTCCTTAAGCAACACAAACAAAAAGACCCCGTTCAGCCTGGCTGGGCGGGGTCTTTTTTTGCCTGTGCGATCCCTACAAGTCGGTATCAGACGCCGAATTGCGCGCGGTAGGCTTCCACCGCCGGCAGATGCTGCTTGAGCGCCGGATCGTCCGCCAGGAACTGCAGGACCTGGGTCAGGGAAACGATGCTCACCACAGGAATGCCGAAGTCGCGCTCGACTTCCTGGATCGCCGACAACTCACCATTGCCACGCTCCTGACGGTTCAGGGCGATCAGCACACCCGCGGCCTTGGCGCCTTCCTGGGATCCGATGATCTGCATCACTTCGCGGATCGCCGTGCCCGCGGTGATCACGTCGTCGATGATCAGCACGTCGCCAGTCAATGGCGCGCCGACCAGGCTGCCGCCTTCGCCGTGAGCCTTGGCTTCCTTGCGGTTGAAACACCATGGCAGATCGCGCTGATGATGCTCGGCCAGGGCCACGGCCGTCGCCGCCGCCAAAGGAATGCCTTTGTACGCAGGACCGAAAAGCACATCGAAAGAAATGCCGCTGTCGACGATCGCCGCGGCATAAAAACGCCCCAGCTGCGCCAGGGCCGAGCCGCTGTTGAACAGGCCGGCATTGAAGAAGTAAGGACTGGTACGCCCGGACTTCAGGGTGAACTCACCGAAGCGCAAAACCCCGCGATCGATGGCAAAACGAATGAAATCGCGCTGATACGCCTGCATGAAAAAGCCCCAAATACCACGGATTTAGCTAATTAGGTAGACCTCGGGTATCATACACGCACGTGATTTTTGGGGCCATTTATGCGGATCATCAGTGTGAACGTCAATGGTATTCAGGCTGCAGTGGAGCGAGGTTTGCTCAGTTGGCTGCAAGCACAGAATGCCGACGTCATCTGCCTGCAGGACACCCGCGCCTCCGCCTTTGAACTGGACGATCCAGCCTTCCAACTGGATGGCTACTTCCTTTATGCCTGCGATGCCGAAGTTCCCGCCCAAGGCGGTGTGGCTTTGTATTCGCGGTTGCAACCGAAGGCTGTCATCAGCGGTCTCGGCTTCGAGACGGCCGACCGCTACGGGCGCTACCTGCAAGCCGATTTCGACAAGGTCAGCATCGCGACCTTGCTGCTTCCTTCCGGGCAGAACGGCGATGAAGACTTGAACCAGAAGTTCAAGCTTATGGACGACTTCGCCCGTTACCTGGATAAACAGCGGCGCAAACGTCGCGAGTACATTTATTGTGGCTCGCTGTACGTGGCGCAACAGAAGCTGGATATCAAGAACTGGCGTGACAGCCAACAATCTCCGGGTTTCCTGGCGCCTGAGCGTGCCTGGATGGACGAGATTGTCGGCAACATGGGTTATGTCGACGCCCTGCGCGAAGTCAGCCGCGAAGGCGATCAATACAGCTGGTGGCCGGACAACGAACAGGCCGAGATGCTCAACCTGGGCTGGCGCTTCGACTATCAGCTGCTGACCCCGGGCCTGCGTCGCTTCGTGCGCAGCGCACGCCTGCCACGCCAGCCGCGCTTCTCGCAGCACGCGCCGCTGATCGTGGACTACGACTGGACGCTGACCATCTAAGCATCTTTTCGCAGCCACAAAAAAGCCGACATCAGTGTCGGCTTTTTTGTGGGCGCTCGGCCTATTTGATCAATCGCCAGGTGAACGGGTAACGGTACGCCACCCCTTCATTGGCCTTGACCCCGGCGATGATAGTCAGCACCAGGGCGCCGATCGCCAACAGACCAAAAAGCAGGAAACCCACCAGCACCACCATCAGCAGGAAGCAGACCAGCGAGGCAAGGGCCACGGTGATCTGAAAGTTCAACGCTTCCTTGCCCTGGGCATCGATGAACGGATCGGTCTCGCGCTTCATCTGCCAGAGCACCAACGGACCGATCAGGGTGCCGAACGGAATCCAGATGCCCAGCAAGGCCGACAGGTGACAGAACATCGCCCACTGACGCACCTCATGGCTCGGGACAGGTTGCGGAAGCTGGTCGTCGTTCATGCGGCTCTCCTTGCTGAAAGCTACCGGGCAATCAGTCAGCCAGGGCTGCCTGTTGCAATTCAAAGATCTCGCTCATGCCTTTCTTGGCCAGCGCCAGCATGGCGTTCAGTTCTTCCGGCTGGAACGGCGCGCCTTCGGCAGTGCCCTGGACTTCGATGAAACCGCCAGTGCTGGTCATGACCACGTTGAGGTCAGTCTCGGCCGCCGAGTCTTCCAGGTAATCCAGATCCAGCACCGGCTCGCCCTGGTACATGCCCACGGACACCGCCGCGATCATTTGCTTGATCGGGTCGCCGCCCTTCAGGCCGCCCCGCTTCTTGATCACTTTCAGCGCATCCACCAGGGCCACCATGGCACCGGTGATCGACGCGGTACGGGTACCGCCATCGGCCTGGATCACATCGCAGTCGACATACAGGGTGACGTCGCCCAGCTTGGTCATGTCCAGCGCAGCGCGCAGGGAACGACCGATCAGACGCTGGATCTCCAGGGTGCGGCCGCCTTGCTTGCCGCGACTGGCTTCACGCTGGTTACGCTCGCCGGTGGCGCGCGGCAGCATGCCGTATTCGGCGGTCAACCAACCCTGGCCCTGGCCCTTGAGGAAGCGGGGTACGCCGTTCTCGACGCTGACCGTGCAGATCACTTTGGTATCACCGAACTCGACCAGTACAGATCCCTCGGCGTGTTTGGTGTAGTTGCGGGTGATGCGGATCGAGCGGAGCTGATCGGCAGCGCGACCACTTGGACGTTTCATAGGGAAATACCTGTACGGGGACGGAAAACTGCCGATCATTATAGAGCCCGCGGCCCTGCCTGGGCAGTTCTAAAAACCCCGGCCCGTCGGCGACGCCTCTGGAACAGCCCTCCGGTCGCCCCGCAGCGCTTTGTCACACCCGCAGTTTGGGAGCATCCACCGCACTGCGCTACAATCCTGCGCCTTCGCAGCCTGTCGGCTTCAATTCATTCATATCGGGCCCGTGCAACCCTCCGCGGTTGGCGGCGGACCTGTATCGGAGGTACCTCCATGGTGCACAGCATGACCGCCTTCGCCCGGGTAGAACGGGCCGGCACTCAGGGCACCCTGAGCTGGGAACTGCGCTCGGTCAACAGCCGTTACCTGGAACCGCACCTGCGCTTGCCGGAATCCTTTCGCGACCTGGAAGGCGCGGTCCGTGAGGCGCTGCGCCAGGGACTGTCGCGCGGCAAGCTCGAATGCACCTTGCGCTTCACCGAAGAAACCACCGGCAAACCATTGCAGGTCGACCGGGAGCGCGCCGCGCAACTGGTGGCGGCAGCCGAGTCCGTTGCCAGCCTGATCAAACAGCCGGCGGCGCTGAACCCACTGGAAGTGCTGGCCTGGCCCGGCGTCCTGGTGGCCGATGCCAGCGACCCGCAGGCGCTGAACAACGAAGCCCTGAGCCTGTTCAACCAGGGGCTGAAAGAGCTGAAGAGCGGCCGTGAACGCGAAGGCGCGGAGCTGGCCCGCCTGATCAACGACCGCCTGACCTCCATCGAGGAAGACGTCGTGACCCTGCGCGAGCTGGTCCCGCAGATGCTCGCCACCCAGCGCCAAAAGGTTCTCGACCGCTTCGCCGACATGCAGGCCGAGCTGGACCCAACACGCCTGGAACAGGAAATGGTGCTGCTCGCCCAGAAGAGCGACGTCGCCGAAGAACTGGACCGCCTGAGCACCCACATCATCGAAGTTCGCCGCGTGCTCAAGTCCGGCGGCGCCGCCGGCCGGCGCCTGGACTTCCTGATGCAGGAGCTCAACCGCGAAGCCAACACACTGGGCTCCAAGGCCTTCGACCCGCGCAGCACCCAGGCTGCGGTCAACCTCAAGGTGTTGATCGAGCAGATGCGCGAACAAGTACAGAATATTGAGTAAGGCTACCCCGACATGAACCACAGCACCGGCACCCTCTACATCATTTCCGCCCCTTCGGGCGCGGGCAAGACCAGCCTGGTCAAGGCCCTGATCGACGCCGATCCGTCGATCCGCGTTTCCGTGTCCCACACCACCCGCGCCATGCGCCCGGGCGAAGTGGACGGCGTGAACTACCACTTCGTCTCGCGCGAAGCGTTCGTGAAGATGGGTGAACACGGCGACTTCCTCGAGCGCGCCGAAGTCTTCGGCAATCTCTATGGCACCTCCCAAAGCCACTTGCAGCAGACCCTGGACGAAGGTCACGACCTGATCCTGGAGATCGACTGGCAAGGCGCCGAGCAGGTGCGCAAGCTGATGCCCCAGGCTCGTTCGATCTTCATCCTGCCGCCGTCCCAGCAGGCCTTGCGCCAGCGCCTGACCAACCGCGGCCAGGACAGCGACGAGATCATCGAAGGCCGGATGCGCGAAGCGGTCAGCGAGATGAGCCACTACGTCGACTACGACTACCTGATCATCAACGACGATTTCGCCCATGCGCTGGACGATCTGAAGGCGATTTTCCGCACCAACCAGCTGCAGCAGAAGCGCCAGCAGCAGCGTTTCGGCAAATTGCTCGCCGAATTGCTGGGCTGAATAGCACTTCCCAAAACCGCTGCAAGGGCTTTACATTGGCACTTGTAGCGGGCCGGAAAGCTTGGTTAAAAAATCAGCGCTTCCCTAATCGCTGGTGATTTTTTAAACTGTTGAGTCCGCTCGCCCATCCGGGCAGCGCGCATATTGCATTTGCTACGAGGAAGACCATGGCCCGCGTAACCGTTGAAGACTGTCTAGAACACGTGGATAACCGCTTTGAGCTGGTCATGCTCTCTACCAAGCGTGCCCGTCAACTGGCAACCGGCGGCAAAGAGCCGAAAGTAGCATGGGAAAACGACAAGCCTACCGTCGTCGCCCTGCGCGAAATCGCTGAAGGCCTGATCGACTACGCAGCTATCGCCGAAGCCGAAATCGTTGAAGATGAACCGCTTTTTGCTGCATTCGAGGACGAGTCCAACGAGGCCGTCTAAGCCTATGCCTGGTCGACGTAGCACGGCGCGGGATCACAGCTTACGGCAGGAGTCATCATGCCGAGCATAGACGCCCTCGCCGATCGCTTATCGACCTATCTCGGCACGGACCAGGTCAATCTGGTCCGCCGAGCGTATTTCTACGCCGAACAAGCCCATGACGGTCAGCGCCGTCGCAGCGGCGAGGCGTACGTCACGCACCCGTTAGCGGTCGCAAACATTCTCGCCGACATGCATATGGACCATCAGAGCCTGATGGCGGCCATGCTGCATGACGTGATCGAAGACACCGGTATCGCCAAGGAAGCGCTGCAAGCGCAGTTTGGTGAAACCGTGGCCGAACTGGTCGACGGGGTCAGCAAACTGACCCAGATGAATTTCGAGACCAAGGCCGAAGCCCAAGCGGAAAACTTCCAGAAGATGGCCATGGCCATGGCGCGCGACATTCGCGTGATCCTGGTCAAGCTGGCCGACCGCCTGCACAACATGCGCACCCTGGAAGTGCTGTCCGGCGAAAAACGCCGGCGGATCGCCAAGGAAACCCTGGAGATCTATGCGCCCATCGCCAACCGCCTGGGCATGCACAGCATCCGCATCGAATTCGAAGACCTCGGTTTCAAGGCCATGCATCCGATGCGTTCCGCGCGGATCTACCAGGCGGTCAAGCGCGCCCGGGGCAACCGCAAGGAAATCGTCAACAAGATCGAAGAATCCCTGAGCCACTGCCTGGCCATCGACGGCATCCAGGGCGAGGTCAGCGGCCGCCAGAAGCACTTGTATGGCATCTATAAAAAGATGCGCGGCAAACGCCGGGCCTTCAACGAGATCATGGACGTCTACGCGTTCCGGATCATCGTCGACAAGGTCGACACCTGCTACCGCGTGCTCGGCGCCGTACACAACCTGTACAAGCCGCTGCCGGGTCGCTTCAAGGATTACATCGCGATCCCCAAGGCCAACGGCTACCAGTCGCTGCATACCACGCTGTTCGGCATGCACGGCGTGCCGATCGAGATCCAGATCCGCACCCGCGAAATGGAAGAGATGGCCAACAACGGCATCGCCGCCCACTGGCTGTACAAATCCAGCGGCGACGAGCAGCCCAAGGGCACCCACGCCCGGGCTCGCCAATGGGTCAAGGGCGTGCTGGAGATGCAGCAACGCGCCGGCAACTCCCTGGAATTCATCGAAAGCGTGAAAATCGACCTGTTCCCGGACGAGGTCTACGTGTTCACGCCGAAAGGCCGGATCATGGAGCTGCCCAAAGGCTCCACGGCGGTGGACTTCGCCTATGCGGTACACACTGACGTCGGCAACAGCTGCATCGCCTGTCGGATCAATCGCCGCTTGGCGCCGCTGTCCGAACCGCTGCAAAGCGGCTCCACCGTGGAAATCGTCAGCGCCCCGGGCGCACGCCCCAACCCGGCCTGGCTCAACTTCGTGGTCACCGGCAAGGCTCGCACCCACATCCGCCACGCCCTGAAACTGCAACGCCGCTCCGAGTCCATCAGCCTGGGCGAACGCCTGCTGAACAAGGTGCTCAACGGTTTTGACAGCGCCCTGGAAAAGATCCCGGCCGAACGCGTGCAAGCGATGCTCACCGAGTATCGCCTGGAGCTGATCGAAGACCTGCTGGAAGACATCGGCCTGGGCAATCGCATGGCTTATGTGGTCGCCCGCCGCCTGCTCGGCGAAGGCGAACAGCTGCCAAGCCCGGAAGGTCCGCTGGCCATTCGCGGCACCGAAGGCCTGGTCCTGAGCTACGCCAAGTGCTGCACGCCGATCCCGGGCGACCCGATTGTCGGCCACCTGTCCGCGGGCAAAGGGATGGTGGTGCACCTGGACAACTGCCGCAACATCAGCGAAATCCGCCACAACCCGGAAAAATGCATCCAGCTTTCGTGGGCCAAGGATGTCACCGGCGAATTCAACGTCGAGCTGCGCGTCGAGCTGGAGCACCAGCGCGGCCTGATCGCCCTGCTGGCCAGCAGCGTCAACGCGGCCGACGGCAATATCGAGAAAATCAGCATGGACGAACGGGATGGTCGCATCAGCGTGGTCCAACTGGTGGTCAGCGTGCACGACCGCGTGCACCTGGCCCGCGTGATCAAGAAACTGCGCGCCCTGACCGGGGTCATTCGCATCACTCGCATGCGTGCATAGCTCGCTATATAGCCCGCCCATTACAAGGAGTCATTCATGACCAAGACCGTTATCACCAGCGACAAGGCACCCGCCGCGATCGGCACCTATTCCCAGGCGATCAAGGCAGGCAACACCGTCTACATGTCCGGCCAGATCCCGCTCGATCCAAAGACCATGGAACTGGTGGAAGGCTTCGAAGCCCAGACCGTCCAGGTATTCGAGAACCTCAAGTCCGTGGCCGAGGCTGCCGGTGGTTCGTTCAAGGACATCGTCAAACTCAACATCTTCCTCACCGACCTGAGCCACTTCGCCAAGGTCAACGAGATCATGGGCAAGTACTTCCAGCAGCCTTACCCTGCCCGCGCCGCCATCGGCGTTGCCGCCCTGCCAAAAGGTGCGCAGGTTGAAATGGATGCCATCCTGGTCATCGAGTAACACGTCCGGCGCGGCTACCCAGGCCGCGCCGTCTCCGTTCTGAAAGGATTTCCTCATGCGCAAAGCGCTAGCCCTCTCGTTGTGCGCCCTGTTCCTCGGTGGCTGCGCCAGCGATCCCGCCGACCGTGACATCAGTGGTACCTGGATCAACCAGGTCGCCATCGACGCCGCCGCCAAAGGCGGACCGCTGCGCGAAGCCCTGCAAGGCTACGGCCCGAACCTGGAATGGGACGTCAACACCGAGGCCAGCCAGGCGCGCTACACCAATGGCTTCGAAAACGTCGAAGGCAAGGTGCTGGCTGAAGAGTCCGGCGCCTGGAAAATCGATTTCTACGGCAGCTCCGCCAGCGAATTGAAACGCGACGGCAAACAACTGCTGCAAGAAGCCAACGACAACGAGCCGGAACAGGTCTTCGATCGTCCCAAGGACCCGGCCCCGGAAGGCGCGCCACTGGGCGCCAACTTCGAGCGCGCCCTGTACTCGGCTTACCTGGGCGGCGAATGGAAAATCGTCAACGGCCCGGGCGAAGGCGGCACCGTGCTGTTCCAGTCCAACGGCCAGGTCATGGGCCTGCCGGGCGCCGATCGCTACGCACTGTGCCTCGCCGGCGACTGCGCCTCGATGAGCGGCGGCTACGACAACCTGTGGCTGCAGCTCAACGGCCAGGGCAACCCGTGGATCTTTGCGCGCAATGGCAAGCAACTGGAGATCTTCCAGCCCATCAACGCCTCCCAGGCGAACGAGGTACCTTCCCTCACCCCGGGTACGCGCCAGTGGCTACTGGAAAAACAGTGATCCAGCAAAAAGGAGCCGCAAGGCTCCTTTTTCTTTATCCATGATGCGGCTCAGCCCTGCCCTTCGATAATCTGCGCATACCCCTCGCGAAAACTCGGATAACGCGGCACCCAGCCCAGGGCCCTGGCGCGGGCATTGCTGCAGCGCTTGCTGCCGGAACGCCGCACGCTCGAGCTGTCCGCCCACTCGGTCACGCCCAGGTACTCCCGCAGCCAGCCCACCACCTCGGCCAAAGGCACCGGTGCATCGTCGACACCGATATAGCAATTCTCAAGCACCACGCCGCGCCGATCGGCCTGCAACAGGAAGGCCAGCAACCCCGCGGCATCGTCGGCATGAATGCGGTTGCCATACAGCGGTGGATCGATGGCGACGCGATACCCCTGACGCACCTGATTCAACAGCCATTCCCGCCCCGGGCCGTAAATCCCAGTCAACCGCACCAGGCTGGCTGGAATGCCACTCTGCAAGGCCACTTGCTCGGCCTCGAGCATCAGCCGCCCGGAATAGCCGTCGGCCTGGGCCGGCGAGGTCTCGTCGATCCACTCGCCATTTTTCTGCCCGTATACGCTGCTGCTGGAAACGAACAGCAAGCGTTTCGGCAACTGCCCGTTCTGCTTGAGCCAACCCAGGACATGGGTCAGCCCCTCGACATAGGCCGCACGATAGCCCGCCTCGTCATGCTCGGTGGCGGCCGCGCTGTACACCAGGTAATCCAGCGACGTGGTGGGCCAGGCTGGCGGACACTGCTCACTGAAAAGATCGCCCGCCACGCCGATCACCCCTTCCGGCAATTGCGAAACCGCGCGCCGCAGGCCGTAGACCTGCCAGTTTTCAACCAGCAGTTGCTTCGCCAGACGGCTGCCGACATCACCGCAGCCAGCGATCAGAACAGAAGGGGCGGACATCAGAAAACTCCTATCAGAAAGGCACAGACTAGCGTCGGCAATGGACGAGCGGCTAGCAATCAAAGAAAAAAAGATACTCTATTACTTCTGTTAACAAGAATTAGTTGCAATAATGACGGCCCATTTGTTCTCGGCCCTGCGAGGCCTAGAAGGACACTTACCCTTTTCCCTCCCAGGTCCGGCCAGCATGACACGCAATCAATTCTCCGCTTCGCCAACCCAACGCCCAAGCCCGCTGCGCACCATGAGCGCGGCCGCAGCGTTGCTGTTCAGCCTGCTGCTGGCACCGACCGCGGCCTTCGCCGATGAGCAGGCCCCGGCAGGCACCGCGACACCTGCGGCAGCCCACGCGCCGGCCGACGCCACGGCGCCGGTAGCCACTCCGGTCGCTGCAGCGCCGGCACCTGCCGAAGGCGAAGCAGCCGTTGATGCACCTGAAGTCCTCGAAGCGGACAACTCCCTGGGCATGGCCCACGACCTGTCTCCCTGGGGCATGTACCAGAACGCCGACATCATCGTGAAGCTCGTGATGATCGGCCTGGCCATCGCCTCGATCATCACCTGGACCATCTGGATCGCCAAAGGCTTCGAGCTGATGGGCGCCAAGCGTCGCCTGCGCGGTGAAATCCTCAACCTGAAAAAGGCCACCACTCTCAAGGAAGCCAGCGTCACCGCCGCCAAAGAAGGCACCCTGGCCAACCTGCTGGTCCACGACGCCCTGGAAGAAATGCGCCTGTCGGCCAACAGCCGTGAGAAAGAAGGCATCAAGGAACGCGTCAGCTTCCGCCTCGAGCGCCTGGTAGCCGCCTGCGGCCGCAACATGAGCAGCGGCACCGGCGTGCTCGCCACCATCGGTTCCACCGCGCCCTTCGTCGGCCTGTTCGGTACCGTGTGGGGCATCATGAACAGCTTCATCGGCATCGCCAAAACCCAGACCACCAACCTCGCCGTCGTCGCCCCCGGCATCGCCGAAGCCCTGCTGGCAACCGCCCTGGGTCTGGTCGCGGCCATTCCGGCGGTGGTCATCTACAACGTCTTCGCCCGCTCCATCGCCGGCTACAAGGCCCAGGTCTCCGACGCTTCCGCAGAAGTCCTGCTGCTGGTCAGCCGTGATCTCGATCACCTGCCGACCGCCGAGCGCTCTGCGCAACCTCATGTGGCCAAAGTAGGGTAATCCGCCATGGGCCTGCATTTGAAAGAAGGCGCAGAAGACGATCTCGCCGAAAACCACGAAATCAACGTCACACCGTTCATCGACGTGATGCTGGTGCTGCTGATCATCTTCATGGTCGCCGCGCCGCTGGCGACCGTGGACATCAAGGTCGATCTCCCGGCCTCGACGGCCAAACCGGCACCACGCCCCGAGAAACCGGTGTTTCTCAGCGTCAAGGCCGACCAACGCCTGTACCTCGGCGACGACGAAGTGAAGGCCGAAGCCCTCGGCGCCACCCTCGACGCCAAGACCCAGGGCAAGAAAGACACGACGATCTTCTTCCAGGCCGACAAAGGCGTGGATTACGGCGACCTGATGAGCGTGATGGATGCCCTGCGGGCCGCCGGATACCTGAAGGTCGGCCTGGTCGGACTTGAGACGGCTACCAAGAAATGATCACGACGCGCCAAAAACTGACGCGTTACAGCGGTAGCCTGGCCATCGTACTGGGGGTCCATGCGGTCGCGATCCTGCTCGCGCTCAACTGGAGCTCCCCCATGCCGGTCGAGCTGCCACCGCAGGCGATGATGGTCGAGCTGGCGCCGCTTCCGGCACCGCCTCCTCCCGCGCCGCCCAAGGTCGTGACGCCACCGCAGCCGCCGGCTCCGGTCGAAGAGTTGCCGCTGCCCAAACTCGCGGAAGCGCCGAAACCGACGATTTCCGTGCCCAAGCCGGTCAAACCCAAGCCCAAGCCTCAACCGCCCAAGCCGGTGGAGAAAAAGCCGGAACCGCCGAAGGAAAAGCCGAGCGAAGAGAAGCCTAGCGACGCTCCGCCGACGCCCACCGCGGCACCGTCCTCGGCACCTGCTCCGGGCCCGTCGCCGGCCCAGATCGCCGCCAAGGAAAGCTGGCAAGGCACGCTGCTGGCGCACCTGGCCAAGTACAAGAAGTACCCGCCGGGTGCCCAGGCGCGCGGCAAGGAAGGCCTGAACCGGCTGCGCTTCGTGGTCGACGCGCAAGGCAACGTGCTGTCCTATGAACTGGTAGGACGCTCGGGCAACGCCGATCTGGACCGGGCCACCCTGGAAATGATCCGCCGCGCCCAGCCGCTGCCCAAGCCACCGGCGGACATGCTCAACAACGGCTCGATCGAGATCGTCGCGCCCTTCGTTTACTCCCTGGAGAAACGTCGCCGCTGAGCATGACGCCCAGGCAATCCCCAGCAAAAAGGCACCCAAAGGTGCCTTTTTGCTTTTCCAGGCATGAGCGGCATGCATTGCCCGGTGTCACAGCGAGCATTGAGTCTGATAACGTGCGTCTATCGATTGCAGCCGGTATGCTTGGCCCGCAACCTCATGGACGTCCGCTATGACTCTTACTGAATTACGCTACATCGTTACCCTCGCCCAAGAGCAGCACTTCGGCCACGCGGCCGAGCGTTGCCATGTCAGCCAGCCGACCCTGTCGGTGGGCGTGAAGAAGCTTGAAGACGAACTCGGTGTGCTGATTTTCGAGCGCAGCAAGAGTGCGGTACGTCTGACGCCGGTCGGCGAAGGCATTGTCGCCCAGGCGCAAAAGGTCCTCGAACAGGCCCAGGGCATTCGCGAACTGGCCCAGGCCGGCAAGAACCAGCTGACCGCCCCGCTGAAGGTCGGCGCGATCTACACCGTCGGCCCGTACCTGTTCCCGCACCTGATCCCGCAACTGCACCGGGTCGCCCCGCAGATGCCGTTGTATATCGAAGAGAACTTCACCCATGTGCTGCGCGACAAGCTGCGCAACGGCGAACTGGACGCGATCATCATCGCCCTGCCGTTCAACGAAGCCGACGTGCTGACCCTGCCGCTGTACGACGAACCCTTCTACGTGCTGATGCCAAGCACCCACCCCTGGACCCAGAAAGAGACCATCGACGCCAACCTGCTCAACGACAAGAGCCTGTTGCTGCTGGGCGAAGGCCACTGTTTCCGCGACCAGGTCCTGGAAGCCTGCCCGACCCTGACCAAGGGCAACGACGGCGCCAAGCACACCACGGTGGAATCCAGCTCCCTGGAAACCATCCGCCATATGGTCGCTTCCGGCCTTGGCGTCTCGATCCTGCCGCTCTCGGCGGTGGACAGCCATCACTACGCTCCGGGCGTGATCGAAGTGCGGCCGCTGACCGCGCCCGTGCCGTTCCGCACCGTGGCGATCGCCTGGCGCGCCAGCTTCCCGCGGCCGAAAGCCATCGAGATCCTCGCCGACTCGATCCGCCTGTGTTCGGTGGCCAAGCCGCCTGCCGCGAGTTAAACCGTCGCGATGACTGAGCTGTCGAATGTGCCGGTCACGGCACTCAAGGGCGTCGGCGAAGCCATGGCCGAGAAGCTGGCCAAGGTCGGCCTGGAGAACCTGCAGGACGTACTGTTCCACCTGCCCCTGCGCTATCAGGACCGCACCCGCGTAGTACCGATCGGCGCGCTGCGTCCCGGGCAGGACGCGGTGATCGAAGGCACCGTCAGCGGCGCCGACGTGGTGATGGGCAAGCGCCGCAGCCTGCTGGTGCGCCTGCAGGACGGCACCGGCGGGCTCAGCCTGCGCTTCTACCATTTCAGCAACGCGCAGAAGGAAGGCCTCAAGCGCGGCACCCGCGTGCGCTGTTATGGCGAAGCCCGTCCCGGCGCCTCGGGGCTGGAAATCTACCACCCGGAATACCGCGCCATCAGCGGTGATGAACCGCCGCCCGTGGACCAGACCCTGACCCCCATCTACCCACTCACCGAAGGCCTGACCCAGCAGCGCCTGCGCATGCTGTGCCAGCAGAGCCTGGCCCTGCTCGGCCCGCGCAGCCTGCCGGACTGGCTGCCGCAAGAGCTGGCGCGGGATTACCAGCTGGCGCCGCTGGACGATGCGATTCGTTACCTGCATCACCCGCCGGCCGACGCCGATGTCGACGAACTGGCCCTGGGTCACCATTGGGCCCAGCATCGCCTGGCGTTCGAGGAGCTGCTGACCCATCAGCTGTCCCAGCAGCGCCTGCGCGAAAGCCTGCGCTCGCAACTCGCCCCGGCGCTGCCCAAAGCCACCCGGCTGCCGGCGCTGTACCTGAAGAACCTCGGCTTTGCGCCCACCGGCGCGCAACAGCGGGTCGGCAACGAGATCGCCTATGACCTCAGCCAACCCGAGCCGATGCTGCGGCTGATCCAGGGCGACGTAGGGGCCGGCAAGACCGTGGTCGCCGCCCTCGCCGCCCTGCAGGCGCTGGAGGCTGGCTATCAGGTGGCGCTGATGGCGCCGACCGAGATCCTCGCCGAGCAGCACTTCATCACCTTCAAGCGCTGGCTCGAACCGCTGGGGCTGGAAGTCGCCTGGCTGGCCGGCAAGCTCAAGGGCAAGAACCGCACAGCGGCCCTGGAACAGATCGCCGCCGGCGCGCCGATGGTGGTCGGCACCCACGCGCTGTTCCAGGACGAAGTGCAGTTCAAGAACCTGGCGCTGGTGATCATCGACGAACAACACCGCTTCGGCGTGCAGCAGCGCCTGGCCCTGCGCCAGAAAGGCGTGGGCGGACGCCTGTGCCCGCACCAGCTGATCATGACCGCCACGCCGATCCCACGGACCCTGGCGATGAGTGCCTACGCCGACCTGGACACCTCGATCCTCGACGAGCTGCCCCCTGGCCGTACGCCGGTGAACACCGTGCTGGTGACCGACTCGCGGCGCGTCGAAGTCATCGAGCGGGTGCGCGCCGCCTGCGCCGAAGGGCGCCAGGCCTATTGGGTGTGCACGCTGATCGAGGAATCCGAAGAGCTGACCTGCCAGGCCGCGCAAACCACTTACGAAGACCTGAGCAGTGCCCTGGGCGAACTGCGGGTCGGCTTGATCCACGGGCGCATGAAGCCGACGGAAAAGGCCGAGGTCATGGGCCAGTTCAAAGCCGGTGAATTGCAGCTGCTGGTGGCCACTACCGTGATCGAAGTCGGCGTCGATGTGCCCAACGCCAGCCTGATGATCATCGAGAACCCCGAGCGCCTGGGCCTGGCCCAGCTGCACCAGCTGCGCGGTCGCGTGGGTCGGGGCAGCGCCGCCAGCCATTGCGTCATGCTCTACCATCCTCCCTTGTCGCAGATCGGCCGCCAGCGCCTGGGCATCATGCGCGAAACCAACGACGGTTTTGTCATCGCCGAAAAGGACCTGGAACTGCGCGGCCCCGGCGAGATGCTCGGCACCCGCCAGACCGGCCTGCTGCAATTCAAGGTCGCCGACCTGATGCGCGATGCCGACCTGCTGCCGGCCGTGCGCGATGCCGCCCAGGCCTTGCTCGAGCGCTGGCCGCACCACGTCAGCCCGCTGCTGGAACGCTGGCTGCGCCACGGGCAGCAATACGGCCAAGTGTGAGCAGCGTCTCAGTTAAGGGGCGAATGCCCCGATCAAGCTGGTTATACTCCTGAAATTGTTTGAAAACGGATACAGACCATGACAGAAGTTGCCCTCGCCACCGCAGCCCCGCACGCTCCGTCTGTAATCCGGCTGCTGCTCGGCAAGCTGAACATCGGCTTCACGGAAGTCCTCGACCATCCTGGCCTGCCGGCAGCGCGCAAGGTACAGGCCGTCCTGCTGGACGACGCCGTCGGCGCGCTGATGGTGCTGTTCCCGCAGAGCCAGTTGCTGGACCTCAATCGCCTCGCCGAACTGACCGGCCGCCGCCTGACCGCCGTCTCCACGGAACGCCTGGAGCGCATGCTCGGCAAACATAACCTGAGCCTGCTGCCCGGCCTGCCGGCGCTCACCAGCTCGCCCTGCCTGTATGACGAAAGCCTGCTGCGCGAGCCGACCCTGCTGATCAACTCCGGCGAGCCGGGCCTGCTGCTGGAAATCACCAGCGACGCCTTCAAGAGCATGCTGAGCAAGGCCAGCGCCGGCAATTTCGGCGAGGCCCTGAGCAGCATCCGCCCGAACCTCGACCGCCCGGACGACGACCGCGAGGAAATCACCCAGGCGATGCAGGCCTTCACCGCCCGGCGCATCCAGCAACGCCTGGAAGCGACCATCGAGATTCCGCCGCTGGCCGAAACCGCGCAGAAGATCATCAAGCTGCGGGTCGACCCCAACGCCACCATCGACGACATCACCGGCGTGGTGGAAACCGACCCGGCCCTGGCTGCGCAAGTGGTGAGCTGGGCGGCTTCGCCCTACTACGCCTCGCCGGGCAAGATCCGCTCGGTGGAAGACGCCATCGTCCGCGTGCTGGGCTTCGACCTGGTGATCAACCTGGCGCTGGGCCTGGCCCTGGGCAAGACCCTGAGCCTGCCCAAGGACCACCCGCAACACAGCACGCCGTACTGGCAGCAGTCGATCTATACCGCCGCCGTCATCGAAGGCCTGACCCGCGCCATGCCGCGCGCCCAGCGCCCGGAAGCCGGCCTGACCTACCTCGCCGGCCTGCTGCACAACTTCGGCTACCTGCTGCTGGCCCACGTCTTCCCGCCGCACTTCTCGCTGATCTGCCGCCACCTGGAGGTCAACCCGCACCTGTGCCACAGCTACGTCGAACAGCACCTGCTGGGCATCAGCCGCGAACAGATCGGCGCCTGGCTGATGCGCTACTGGGACATGCCGGACGAGTTGTCCACCGCCCTGCGCTTCCAGCACGACCCGAGCTATGACGGCGCCTACGCCGAATACCCGAACCTGGTGTGCCTGGCCGTGCGCCTGCTGCGCAGCCGCGGCATCGGCTCCGGCCCTGTCGAAGACATCCCTGACGCTCTGCTCGAACGCCTTGGCCTGTCCCGCGACAAGGCCGAAGACGTGGTCAGCAAAGTCCTGGAAGCCGAAGTGCTGTTGCGCGAACTGGCCTCGCAGTTCAGCCAGCACTGACCCCAGAAAAAAGCCCCGCTCCCGTAGGAGCGAGGCTTGCCCGCGATCATCTTGCGGCGTGTATACCGCTCGCCTTCAAGCCTTCGGCTTGGCCTTCTTCGGCTTCAGGTACTTGGTCAGCCCCTGGAACCAGATCACCAGCGCCGGGTTGCCCTTGATCTGGATCGACTTATCCTGGATCCCGGTCATAAAGGCCAGTTGCTTGTTCTTCGCCTGCATCGTGGCAAAACCATAGGCCGCGTCTTTAAAGGCAATGGCAAATGCCGGCTCGGGATGCACCCCCGATTTGCTGGTAATCCGCTGATCCTTCACCAAAAAATGCCGCGCCACCTTGCCATCCAGCGTCTGCAGCTGGAACACCAGTTCCTTGTCACCCAACTGCTGCTGGAACGCCGGATTGGTCCGGCTGGCCTTGCCCATCAACAGCCCCAGCATCCACAGAAGAAAACGAAATTTCATGCGCAAAGCCCCAAAGGAAAAATGAACGGCTGGCGCAGTGTAGCGGCTTCGGAGGGGAACACCACAGTTATGCAATGTTAAGGGAAGATGAAGGCGTTATTGGTGATTATGACTACCAAGTCACGCTCGTTTATCAGCTGCCTTAATGAGTCCGGCATGCAGAGGTCTGTTCATAACCCCGTGAATCCTTAAACCAGTCCTGGCTTCACCCGCTCCTGGGCCAGGCAATAGCCAGCACTCCAGACAACAGGCTCAAGGCGAGCAGCACTTTGGCAATCAAGAACGCAACGTCAACGGAGTCGGAAATGCTCCCACTACCACTTGCCCCACCAGCAATACCACCCAGGCCGAGCAACGCGCTGAGTATCGAGATGGCAAGCAGCAAAATCGCCAGTACCGTGAATATCTTATGCATTGTGCGGCTCCTTTATCGGGACAGCCCATAAGTCGCGTTTTGATGCTTCGCATAGGCTCGTTGTGGGTTTCTCTTAATAATCGTCATCGCGTCCGGTTGGTTTCCAGTTGATGTCTTTATCGGCGTGATAGCCCTGCACAGGGTTCGGTGGCAGTGGGTGGTCTTTGGCCAGATTGGGGAAGCGCAAGTCTGGATTATTGGCTAGCTCCCTGGACACTTTGTAGTATGCATCTTCAGTCTTCTTGTCTTTATTATAAGAAAACTTACCATTTTGAAATACATCTTCTATTTCCATGGCACCTTTCCGTTCACCTAGAGCTGCAGCTCTCTGATAGTAATGCAAGGCAACAGGGTAGTTTCTATCCAAGATCTCGTAGTATGTGGCCAACTCATAATTTGCGTTTGCATCGCTCTGATCTGCAGCACAGCGTAGGTAGGAAATCCCTAGATCTCTTTTCTTAGCCTCATAAATATAGATATTTCCTAACCTGACTTGAGCCATAGGACTACCTACATCTCCCGCCTTGAGCAAATATATTACTGATTGCCTATCAGACTGCACCACACCGACGCCTCTTTTGGTCATTACACTCATATCGTAATAACCCAGCGGTACCTGTAGCTTGATCATTTCCAGATACAAATCAATAGCCTTGTTCGTATCCTTAACAACCCCATCACCACGTAAGTATAGCTCTGCAAGATTATGCATTGCTTTCCAATGGTTCTTTTCTACAGCCTGCTGGTACAGGCTGGCCACTTCGATCCAGTCAACCGGGCGTTTTTTGCTAAGCACCCGAGCTTGTTTAAACCATTGGTCTGCTTGCTGATCCAGGGGTGGAGCAATATCTTTCTCATGAACACACTTGAAATCGTATGCCATGGAAAAGCCACTGCTGCCCAGTAGCACAGTAACCAGAAGTGCTTTAATAGTCGTCATCACGTCCGGTTGGCTTCCAGTTGATGTCTTTATCCGCGTGATAACCCTGAATAGGGTGCGGTGGAAGTGGATGATCTTTTGCTAAATTAGGTAGCCGTAGTTCAGGATTTTTGTAAAAACGACTAGATATATCATCGTAGGCCTTAGCTACCTTCAAATTCTTTGAGTAATCGTGTAGCCCTTTCTCAAAAACATTTCTGATCTCCGTAGCTCCCTTCGGCTCCCCTAGCGCCGCAGCACGCTGATAATAGTGCATGGAAACAGGATAGTTCTCATCCACAACCTCATAATACGACCCTAACTTATATGCTGCATCTGCATAATCCTGTCTCTCCGCGCACTTCAAGTATCCCAACCCTACAGCATCCTTTCTCTTATCATAGATATAAATGTAGCCAATTCTAGTTTGTGCTTGAGGGCTACCTAAATCAGCCGCCTTAATCAAAAACAGCATAGCCTCTTTATCTGACTGTACAACACCTACTCCCCGCTGTGTCATTACACTCATATCATAATAACCGAGAGGCACTTGTAGATTGACCATTCGCATATACAGATCAATAGCCTTGTTAGTATCCTTTAATACACCATCACCCCGCAGATACAGCTCTGCTAGATTATGCATAGCTTTCCAGTGGTCCTTATCTGCAGCCTGCTGATATAACCTGGAAACTTCCGACCAGTCTGGAAATCGCTCTTTACTGATAGAGCGAGCGCGTTGAAACCATTGATCAGCCTGCGGATCCAAAGGCGGGGCATTTTTTTGCTCATGTACGCATTTGAACTCATAAGCCATAGCATCAGCTCCAAAAAGAAAAAAAGAAAAAATCAGCAGTAAATTAATCAACGGCTTTTGCATAAGGCGTCACCACATCCCAGAATCTGACTAAATTTCCATTTAATTTTTTATTTATTTTTTGCCTTTCCCAATTCTTGCTAATCACCGACTCCCAGTTCCTAAAATCTTCAACGATATTCTCCGCAGGTGTTGGTTTACTTACACTAATCTCGTTTCCCGAATGCATCCCCCACAACCGCTCCCGCCAGGTCCGGGTGGTTTGCGGGCTTGGCATGGCGATATTCAGTTCGGAGTCGGAGTTCAGGCTGCGCTCGTTGATGTTGGCGGAGCCCAGGGTGAAGAACAGGTCGTCCACCAGCAGCAGCTTGCTGTGTACATAGATGGACTTGTACTGCGCCATTCCTTGTTCCGGGCCGAGATGTTCGGTGATATCGCGTTCGGTCTGGCGCTGCTCGCGCGTCTTGGGAGTAGCGGTTTCGCCGCCGTCCTTGCAACTGACCAGAGTCGCGACAATGATTTTCAACCCCTTGGGCGGCAGCATCTCCGGCTCCAGTTCGCGAGCCGCGGCCTGGTTGTAGTGTTTGTTGGGGTCCATGGCCAGGAGTTCATCGGCGCGACTCGGATCGATACCCTGCTCATGCATTTGCGTCTGTACCTTGGCCAGCTCCTGATCGCGTGTCGGCGATTCGTCGCGGGCCTTCAGTTCGCGCTGGCGATAGGCAAGCTGGCGTTGATCGTAGAGCAGGTCGCGGTGGGCCAGGGGCATCAGTTCGCCCTGGCCAAGGGTGTCGAGCATCTCGTAGGTGGAACTGGAGAAATGCCCGCTCTCCGGGTTGTTGGTGACCACGAACAGGTGCAAGTCCTGTTGTTTGCCGGCAGCGACGTAGTCGGCGGCAACTTTCTTCAGGCGTTCGGCCAGCGGTTTGTAGCGGAAGTATTGGTTCTCGATATAGGCGTACTGATGCACATTGCCCAGGGCCTTTTCATATATCTCGAGAATGGTTTTTTCCGGACCTTCTTCCGGTTGAGTCCGGCAAATCTGCGCGGGCTCTCCACCATCGAGGATCAGGCTCAGTGGTTTGACCGACGAGCGCTCGTGATTCAGGGTGCCCTTGAAGACCCGGCGTATCCAGCTGCTGCTCTTGTCCCAGGCATTGCAGAAGTTGTGATTAAGGTCGAATAGCACCGGGCCGCGTACAAATAGGGAAAGGTCCTGCCAGGGGCCGAAGCCCAGATCGCGCTTGCCGGCTGCATCGTCGTAGGCGTGGGCGGTGGTGTCCCAGTAGTTGCGCTGCAGGTTGTGGCCCATCACAAGACCTTTCGCTTTTTGCGGGTCCATGTAGTCGACCACCAGGGTTTTCTGGTGATGGCTGGGAAATAGGCTCAGGGCCAGCATCTGCATGAAGGGCACATCGTGAGACTCGTCCTTGAGCAGTCGCCACAGGATGGCAAGACGCCCCCAATGCATGCGCAGGCCATTTTGATCGTCGTAGGTCAACTCTCCTACGAGTTTGAAGTCCCGCGTACGAAACTCGATATTGCGGGCTTCGCGGCTGTGTACCCAGCGATACCAATCTCGGGTCTCGACCTGTTCGTTCGGGGCTTGAACCGTCCCTCCCGAATCACGGCCCTTGGTGTAGCCGCTGTCCAGGGCATCCAGGCTTTGCTGGATGTCGATCAGACGGTCGCGCGTGGCTCGTCGGCCGGCCTCGTCGTTTGCCGGAAGTTTTTCCAGGCGTGCCTGCTCCTGCTGCTGTTTTTCCAGGAGCTTTTTCCGTTTTTCACCCAGGGCGCTGGTGTCAGCCGGCTTGCCCGCGGTCATTCCGGAACCCATCGATGTTCCGCCGGCGCCGCTCCAGCCCTCACCGATCACCGAGTTTTCACCGAGCTGGGCCAGTCGGTTGTTCCAGATCAGTACCCGTACCTCGACACCACTTTCGGCCTTCTGCCTGAGCAGTTTTCCCAGACAGGGGCTGTCGGTCGAGGCCCGGTCGAGACGCAATCCCGGATCGAAGCCCCAACTGATAAGGTCAATGCTTTTCGTAGCTGCCTGGATGCATTCATAGACCTTCTTGAAGGCTTCCTCGCCACACACCAGCGGCGTCACCACGTTGCCTGCCGGACGTGGCGGGCTTAGCGGATTGTTCTTGTGGGCGAACCAATCCGAAGTCAGGGTTGCGGCGCTTTCTTCAAGCGAGATCGACAGTTTCTGATCGAGGTATGTCATGGAGTGCTTCCTTTACTCTTTCTGCTCGCTTTGATCCGCCCACAATTGGCGGAACGCCTCACTGCTGCTCAACGCCTCCAGAGAGGCAGCCGCACCCGGGAAGTCGCGGTATCCCTCACGCCCCAGGCGCTCACTGCGTTGGCGCGTCTGTTCGGTCGAGGTTTCGCTCATATCCAGGTTGAAACGGTGTCCGTTCACCGTTTCCACCGAATAGTTGCGGGTACCGGGGATATGCTGGAAAAGCACATTGCCCTTCTCGTCGCTGAAGCCTTTGTCGATAAGTGCGCCATCGGCGTAGAGCTGATAGGGCTCATCCGGATACCCCGGCATGTTGGGCAACGGGGAAATACGAATGCACAGCTGACCCGGTACGGTTTCTTTCGCCGGGTTGGCCAACGCCTCCTCCATCAGGCTGCCAGCCTTGTCCGCATCGGCCACCCCTGGCAGACCGGGTATCTTGATCCCAATCCCCGCCCCACTCCCCGGCGAGCCCCCCGCATTGATCTTCACCACCGGCCCCACCACCGTGACGCCGCCGGCATCGAGTTTGATAAAACTGCCCCCGGCCTTGATCGTCAGTTCGCTGCCCGCCTCGATCACCATCTTGGCGCCGGCCTTGAGGTGGATTTCCTGGCCGGCTTTGGTCAGCTGGGCGGTGCCGAGTTTGATGTGCTGGTTTTCGCCCACGGTCAGGTGGTCGTCGACCTTGGTTTCGGTCTTGCGGTCGGCGTGGGTGATCCGATGTTCTTCGGCCTTGAGTTCGGTGTAGGTGTTCTTTTCCACCGTGTCGTGGCGTTCGTGGCCGATGCGGATTTTCTGGTCGTGCTCGATGTTTTCATCCCAGTCGCGCTGGGCATGGATGAAGATCTGTTCGGCGCCTTTTTTGTCTTCGATGCGCAGTTCGTTGTAGCCGGCGCCACCCGGCGAGCTCATGGACTTGAATACCGTGCGGGTCTTGTTCGCCGGCAGGGCGTAAGGCACCGGGTGTTCCTTGTGGTACAGGCAGCCAGTGATCAGCGGCTGGTCGGGGTCGCCTTCGAGGAAGGTCACCAGCACTTCCATGCCGATGCGCGGGATGACCAGGGCGCCGTAGCGGTCGCCGGCCCAGCTGGAGGACACCCGCAGCCAGCAGCTGGTCTTGTCGTCGGCTTTGCCTTCGCGGTCCCAGTGGAACTGCACCTTCACCCGGCCGTACTGGTCGCAGTGGATTTCTTCGCCCTTGGGCCCGGTGACCACCGCGGTCTGGCTGCCGAGGACGCGGGGTTTCGGGTGGTTCAGGGCCGGGCGGTAGAACACCTGCCAGGGCGTGGCGAGGAAGCGGTTGCGGTAGCCCTGGTGGAAGTCGTCCTTGTTGTCGGTGGTGTCGCTGGTCACCGACTCTTCCAGCACCTGCGGCTGCTTGCCTTCGTGGACGATATGGGTCAGCAGCCAGAGGTCGTTCCACTCACTGCGCGGGTGCTCGGACAGTTCCAGGAAGTGGCCGCTGACCAGTCGCGTCTGGTCGCCCCAGCCTTCGGCCTGCTGGTAGTCGGCGCGGTGGCGTTCGAGGGCGCGCTGGCTGAGGAACTTGCCGCGCGCGCGGTCGGTGAAGCGGCCCGGGTAGTCGTAGTCTTCCAGGTCCGGTTCTTCACTGTCGGTCTCGGGTTTATAGGCGGCCTCCAGTTGCAGGCGCGGCTTCTCGAAGTCGTAATCGCGTCGAGTAGTACGGCGGGTGCGGGTCTCCAGGCGCAGGTTGAAACCCTTGATCACCGGCTCGTCGGCGACCATGCCGCTGCCCTGGATATAGGCGGTGGGCTGGCCGAGCTTGGGAAATACCGTCTGGTCGTCGCCGAACACCAGCAAGTGGCCCTGCGGGCTGTGCTGGAAGTGGTAATGCAGACCTTCCTCTTCGCACAGGCGCTGGATGAAGTGCAGGTCGGTCTCGTCGTACTGCACGCAGTAGTCGCGCTCCGGGCACGGGGTGCCGAGCTGGAACCGGTAGGCGTTGCCCTGGATGCCGTGCTCTTCGAGGATCAACGCGATGATCTTCGGCGCCGACAGCTGCTGATAGATGCGCTGGTTGGTGCGGTGTTCGAGATAGGCCAGTTGCGGCACCAGCGACACCTTGTAGCGGGTCAGGCGCTTGCCGGCATCGCCCTGGGCCACGCGGTAGATCTGGCCGTGGATGCCACTGCCTTGCGGATCAAACGCTAGAAAAGCCTGCTTGTGCAGCAGGGTTTCCAGGTCCAGGTCGGGGTTCTCGCTGACCAGCTCCAGATCGAAACGGAACGGCTGGCTGATGCCTTCGATCCCCTCGAAAGACAGCACCTGCAAGTCACCCTGGAAGTCGTCGACCGTCAGGCTGAAGTGGGTTTCATTGGAAGGATTGAACATAGCTTGCTCCCTGTTCGATGGTCATCCGTTACGCCGATGGAACCAGCGTTGCAGCCAGGACGAATCCGCGCGCATGGCGTCGCGCAATGCTTGGGCGGAAATGGTGCGCTCCGCCGCGTCGAGGGCCAGCGCCGCGCGCAGGGCTGGCCAACAGTGTCTGGGTAGATGCCTGGGCGCCTGCAGCGAGCGGTCCAGGCGTTCGTCGCGGGCCTGGGTCGACGGCAACCGGCGATACGGGTGCTTGCCGCAGGCCAGTTCATAGATCACACAGGCCACCGCGTACAGGTCGGCGCTGGCCGACAAGGCGCCGCCCTCCAGCAATTCGGGGGCGGCATAGCCGGGCGTCCAGGCGTTGAAGCGGCTGCGGCTCAGTTGCGGCAGGCCGGGAAGGATGCCCTCCTCGGCCTGGCTCAGGCCGAAGTCGAACAGCCGCACGCCGTCTTCGCAGAGCATCACGTTGCTCGGCTTCAGGTCGCCGTGCAGCACACCGCGAGCGTGGCTGTACGCCAGGGCATCGAGCAGTGGCCGCACCACATCGCGCAGCTCTTCCCACGGCAGGCCCAATGGCCGCTCGCAGAGCAGTTTGTCCAGGGTCAGGCCGCGCATCAGCTCCATGGTGATGAAGGCGCGCTGGCACTGGGTGTCCACTTCGAAGCTGTGCAGGCGCACGACGTTCGGGTGGCGCAGGCGCCGGGTCAGGGCGAACTCGCTGTAGAGCAAGGCGCTGGCATCCGGCGTCTCGGAAAATTCTTCGCTCATAACTTTGAGCGCTATGTAAGGGTCGGGATCGCCGAACTGCTCATGCAGCAGGTCCCGCGCGCGGTAGACCGCGCCCATGCCACCGGCCCCGAGCAGGCGCTCGAGGCGGTAACGTCCGGCCAATACGTCCGGCAACCCGCCCACAGGCGCCCCGGCCTGGGCCTTGGAACGGGGGCGGTTCCTGGAGCGGTTGCGGCCTTTGCCCTTGGCCTTGGGCGCCACGGGACGCGGCGCCTCATTGGCCTTGGCGAAGGCGAAATAGGTCAGGTTGCTGGCCTCTTCCTCGCTCATCAGGATGTTATCCAGACCGGATTTGAGATCACTCATTGGCGGATCACCACGGCTGTCAGGTTGTCCCGCGCCGAGCCGCGCAGGGCGCCGTCGAACAGACGCTCCAGCGCCACCTGCGGCGAAGCCAGGCTCAAGGCATTGCCCAGCGCGTCGCTGGTCAGGCCCTGGTACAGGCCGTCGCTGCACAGCAGGAAGGCATCGCCGGGGTAGACCTGCAACTCCAGCACATCCAGGGTCAGCTGCTCGCTGGCGCCCACCGCCCGGGTCAGGGCATTGGCCGCCGGATGGGCCCGCGCCTGCTCGACGCTCATCTGCTGCTCGTCGATCAGTTGCTGCTGCAGCGAATGGTCCTTGGACAGCTGATACAGACGCTGCCCGCGCCACAGGTAACAGCGGCTGTCGCCGGCCCAGATGCACGCCGCGCGGTCGCCTTCCAGCAACAGCGCGACCACGGTGCTGCCCATGATGCTGTCGTGGCGCTCGGCGGTGACAGTCAACTCCTGGCCCAGGCGCCGGTTGAGCCAGTGCAGGCACTGGCGCAGGCCCTTGAGCCGCTCGTCGAAGCTGTCTTGCGCCGGCAACTCGGCCAGGCTGGCGACGATCAACTGGCTGGCGATGTCGCCACCCTGATGCCCGCCCATGCCGTCCGCGACCACCCAGAGCCCCTGCTCCGGACAGTCGAGGAAGGCATCTTCGTTGCGCGCCCGAACCTTGCCCGGGTCGGTGCGCGCAGCGCTGCGCCAGGTACTGGCAACCAGCATCAGAGCTGCACCGGCATGCGGAAGGTACGCAGCACGCCCATGTCGAACGGGTTCGGCGTGCGCTGGCTCATCAGCAGGTAGTTGGCGCGCAGGCCGCCCAGGTCGGCCTTGAGCACCAGCACGTCACGGCCGGTCAGGTACTCGGTCTGCATCAGGTCGAACAGACGGAACAGCGACCAGGGGCCGGTGTTCTTTTCGATGCCCACCGGGCGCCCGGCCATCTTGTCCAGCACCAGGCTGGTGCGGCCGTCTTCGGCGTCGGTCGGCCACTTGAAGGACACCGGCACGATCGGGCCGTGACGGTATTCCATGGTCTTGTCGCCGAAACGGAACTCGGAACGGCTCACCGCCGGGTCCAGGGTGTAGGGCTCCAGCTTGAACTGCACCTGCGGCTCCGCCGGGTTCTCCGAGAAGAAGCTCTGGCGGATCACCTGGGCCGCGGCCATCTGGTCGAGGTAGACCTTGGACATCGGCAGGCTGTGGCCGTCGATGCTGCGCAGGCGGTAGTTGCCCGGATCGCCGCTGACGAAAGGCCGCATGTAGGTTTCGAAGAAGCGATCGGCGATGCCCTGGGCCTTGAAGAACTCGCGGAAATCGCTGATGGCGACATCGCTGGTGCTGTGGGCGCTGAACGGATAACGCTTGCTGATGGCCTTGCCGTAGAAGCTGTACAGCTCGCTCTGGTAGCGCTGGTTCAGGTACTGGTAGGAGTCGTTGAGCACCAGGCGCCAGGTGTCTTCCGCCAGCACGTTGAACCATACGCTCACCGGACGCGGCAGGCGCACCGAGGCGTTGCGCAGGTTGCTCAGGGCATCGCGCTGACCGCTCATGCGGGTCTTGGCCATTTCGAACGCCGCCTGCTCGGGCGCGCTGGCACGGGCCAGGCCGGCCAGTTGCAGTTGCAGGTCGTTCAACGCTTGCAGCGCCGGCGTCAGGTCCGCCGCCGGGCCGTTGTTGTCGTCCAGCAGACGGTGCAGCGGTTCGAAGCGACGTTGCAGCGACTTCTTCGCGGTGTCCGGCAGGTTCTTGGCCAAAGCTTCCTGGGCCTTGCCCGCGGCAGCCGCCGCGACCTTGCCCAGCGCCCCGCCCTTCTCGGCGGCTTTATCCGCCGCGGCGGTCACGTCTTCGGCGCTTTCGGCGATGGCCTGGAAGCGGGTGTTCTCACGCACTTCCACCAACAGTTGCAGCACCGGCGAGTTGGCCGAGGTCAGGCCGGCGACCTGATCGGCGCCTTCGCCGGCATCGTTGAACGGCTGCAGGCCGACCTGGCCCACCGCTTCGCTCCAGAAGTTGGCGTAGTCGCGGAAGTACAGCTGCTCCAACTCCACCATCAGGCGGCGCAGGTCCATGCCGCTGATGCCGCTGCCTTCGCCCAGCACCCAGTTGTCACGCAGGATATCGGTGACCAGCGCCGTGCCCTGGACCGAGAAATACTGCTGATAACCCTGCTGGGTGTAGAAGCCCGGGATCGCGTAGTCGGTGCCGACGAACAGGCTGCCCTGCGGTCCCAGGTGCTGGCTCAGGCGGTACTCCGGCAGGCTCCGCGCCTGTTCGCGCAGCACGCGATAGACCACGTTGGCCAGCGACTCGCTGCGCAGCACCTGGCGCGCCTGGGCCACCAGCGTGTCGTTGAGCGGGTAGCTGAACGGCAGCTTGAGCAGGCGTTCGAAGTGCGCGTTCAGGCCGTTCTGCACCGCGGTGTTGCCGGCGTAACGCGTCGACCAGTCGCTGGCCACCCAATCCTTGAGCCAGGACGGATCGCGACGGTCCTGCATGTTCAGCATCAGGTACGCCCGCAGGCTGTTGAGCAGGCGGTCGCGGTCACGCATGTTGCTGCGGATCTGCCCTTCGAGCATCTGCGCCACTCGTGGCAACAGCTGGGCTTGCAGCTCACGCTCGTAGGCGCTGAGCACCACCGGGTTGCTTTCCTCGCCCTGGTACAGGCCGACCCGCTCGTGCAGTGATACATCACCCTTGGCCGGGAACACCTTGGTGGCTTCGAAGCTGGTGTCGAGGGTCTTGAGCGCCGCCATCGCGTCGTCACGGGCGGTCAGCGCGGTGCGCTGCTGGTTCCAGTTCTGCGCCAGGGAGCGCAGGTTTTCCAGGCGCTCGTAGTTGGCGGAGAAACCGCCGGCCCACAGCAGGCCGAACAAGGCCAGGGCCACCAGCGCGCCTACGTACAGCGCACGCTGGCCCCAATGGATGCGATTACGCTCGCGCTTGTCCAGGCCAGCCAGGTCGGCCTCGGGGAAAATCACCCGGCTCAGCAGGTGGTGAATGAAGCGCGAACGGCCGCTGCGCAGGGTCGGCAGCACGCCGGCCGCCATGCCCAGGCTGGCGCCGATGCTGGCGGTGTCGGGGTCGAGCTTTTCGGTCAGGTGCGGCGCGCTGGTCAGGTAGAAACCGCGCAGCTGGCTGGCCCGCTGGTAGCGGTTGCCGGTGAACGCCATGTCGACGAACAGGCACAGGTGCTCGCCGATCTGGCCCAACTGGTGCGGGAAGTCGAGGATGCGGCCACGGCGCTGGGTGTCGCGCTCCTGGTGCATGCGCATGATCACCTGGCTGTTCAGGCGCCGCAGCAGTTCTTCGAACTCCTGGCGCAGCACGGCGACGTCGGTGCCGTTCTGTTCCTTGCGGAAGCTGGTGCCAAGCACCTGGTCGCTTTCCTCGCGGCTCAGCTGGTCGAAGAACTCGTCGAAGCCCAACAACTGGTCGGCCTTGCTCAGCACCAGGTACACCGGCACATCGACATGCAGTTTCTGGTGCACGTCCTGCAGGCGCGCGCGGACCTGGCGCGCCAGGGTCTCGAGATCCTGCTCGTTGCCGCTCAGCAGCAGCTCCACCGGAATGGTCACCAGCACGCCATTGAGCGGACGCCCGCGACGGCGCTTGCGCAGCAGGTTGAGCAAGGTGCTCCAGGCACTGCCGTCAACTTCCGCGTCGGACTGGGTCAGGTAGCGGCCGGCGGTGTCGATCAGCACGCCATGGTCAGCGAAGTACCAGTCGCAATGCCGGGTGCCGACGGTGTCGCGGGTCAGCTTGCGGTCGATCTTGTTGATCGGGAACTCAAGGCCCGAGAAGTCCAGCAGGCTGGTCTTGCCGCTGCTCTGCGGACCGATCAGCAGGTACCAGGGCAGGTCGTTGCGCCAGCGCTCGCTGCGCCCGCGGTACAGGCTGGAGGTCTTGAGGGTGCGCATGGCTTCCTTGAAGCGGCTGCGCAGCTCTTTCTGTTCCTCGTCGATCAGCTCTTCGCGGCGCAGGCGTTCCTGGCCGTCTTCGCTGTCTTCCATTTCTTTCTTGCGGACCCCGGCGCGCCAGCTGACGAAGACCATGGTCAGGCCCCAGATCAGGAACAGCACGCTGATGGTCAGCAGGCGCGAGGTCGCGCTTTCCCAGAACTTGTAGTCGTTGACCGCCAGCAGCGGCCCGACGAACCACACCAGCAGTGCCACGAACAGCACCAGCAACAGCGTCCAGACCCACGTCTTGCGCAGGAAGGCGCCGACTTTCTTGAAGAAGTTTTTCATCACACGTCCCTGTATTACGGCTGGGGCTGGACCACGGCCGGGTCAAGCTGCTGATAAGGTTGCAGAACGGTCTCGCGCTGCTCGCCCAGAACCCAGGCGAACCCCGAATACATCACCACCAGGCAGACCACCGTGAACAGCGCGACCATCCACCACGGCACGATGCGCACCAGGCTGCGGCGCTTGTCGTGCAAGCCTTCCCAGTGTGGCGACAGCTCGCGCGGCACGTCGCCACGCAGCTGGCGGATCTGCCGGTACAGCGCGTCGCGAATGCCTTCGAGTTCGAGCATGCCGCGGGCCATGACCCGGTACTTGCCCTCGAAGCCCAGCGACAGGCACAGGTACATCAGCTCCAGCATCGGCAGGTGCTTGACCGGGTTCTTCGACAGCCGGTCCAGTAGCTGGAAGAACTTCTCGCCACCAAAGGTCTCGTTGTGGAAGCTGCTGAGCAGGCTCATCTGCGACCACTCGCTTTCATTGCCCCACGGGGTGGTGACCACCGCCTCGTCGACCACGGTGCACAGCACGTAGCGGGCGGCCATGACCTGGCTGCTTTCGGCGCCGTTGTGCAGGGCGCGCACCTCGAACAGCTTCAGCGCCGAGGTCAGGCGCTCGTTGAGCGCGTACAGGTCTTCGCGGGTGTCGCTGTGCTTGAGGCGCACCACTTCCGACAACAGGTCCGAGGCCGCCGCCACCAGCGCGTTCAGGCTGATGTTGAAAGCCTCGGCCGGGCGCAGGCGCGCGGCGTAGATCATCCGTTCTTCCAGTTGCTCGAAGCGCGGCGGCGCGGCGAAATCGGTCAGCGGACTCTGCGCCGGGCCATGGCCCTGGCGATCGAGCAAGACGGTCTTGTCGTCCTGGTTGTGTTCCATGTCCTTGATCATGTCGGTCAGTTCCTGATGGCCCAGAATTTCAGTTCAAGCTCGGCGAATTCGCCGGACACGTGGAAGGCGAAACCGCCGGAACGCTCCAGTTGCGCCAGGTCTTCGGAACTGAGTTCGAGGATGAAATAGGTTTTGTTGGAGTGGAACGCGATCTGCCGTGGCGCCACCGGCAAGGGTTTGACCTTGATCCCCGGCAGATGCAGGTTGACCAGCTGGCGAATCCGCTCCACCGGGCCGACCTTGAGGTGCGCCGGCAAGCGATGGCGCAGTTCTTCGGAGTCGCAGTTGGCACTGGCGGCCAGGACGAACGAGGCCGACCCCAGCAGCTTGTGGTCGTGCAACGGCGACACGATGATCCCGTACTGACGCGCCTGCAGCACCAGCTCGATGGCGTGCTGTTCGAGCACCATCGACAGCACCTGGCGGATCGCGTCCATCAACTTGCGAAAGCTCGCGCCCTGGTCGCTGTGCTGGTAGCGGCTGTCCAGGCGCGGGCGCTTGCTGTCGCTGGCGAAGGTCGCCAGATCGCCGAGCATGGTCAGCAGCGTGCGGTACAGCTCTTCCGGGTGCACCTGCTCCAGGCCCAGGTAGTGGCGCAGCAGCAGTTCGGTGCGGTTGATCAGTTGCAGCATCATGAAGTCGCCGACTTCGGCGCCTCCGACCTTGCCGTTGGAGCGGATCCGGTCGGCAATGGTGTCGCCGCGGTGGCTGAGCATGCTGATCACTTCTTTCAGGCACGACAGCAGGTAGCTCGAGGCATGGGCGTGGATGAAGGTCGGCACGAAGTCCGGGTCGAGGCTGATCACCCCGTCGGGAGTGGTGTCGAGGACTTCGCAGAGCTTGAGCTTCACATAGGCCTGGTCGCTCTGTTGCTCGCCCAGCAGCAGGCGGAAGTCCGGCCGGGCGCAACTGACCTGGCTGCTGGAATCGTCGCCGGCGTTGGAGTCGGCCACTTCCGCCTCGTAGGCGGTGTAGCGCGCCAGCACGTCGGACTGCTCCGGACGGCGCGACTCGATGTGGTTGCCGGTCACCAGCGGCAAGGCCAGGTAGACCGGGGTGTTGCCGGTGTTCGGCGGCACGTCGAGGGCCAGCGGCTCGGTGTTGCCCCCCAGCTCGAACAGGCTGCCGTCGGGCAGGATGCCGGAGGCCTGGCTGATCACCAGCTTGCCCATGTTGAGGAACTGCAAGTCGATCTCCAGGCTCAGGAAACCCCAGGAATAACTGCCCAGCAACTGGGTGCGGGTTTTCATCTGGTAGTCGTAGTAGCGATCGTTGTGCTGGAAGTGCTGCGGGCGCAGCAACATGCCTTCCTGCCAAATGACTTTATGCACGTTCATGATTACTTGTCCGCCTTGGCGAGCGTTGCGTTGCTGGTGCGGATACCGGCCTGGTCGAGGGTCAGATCGGCTTCGGTCAGCTCCACCGGAGTGAGCTGCACCACATAGCGCCACTGGGCTTCGGAGATATCGCGGTAGGCCGCCAGCACGCCGACATAGCGGCTGCCTTCTTCGACGCTGAGCTTGAGCTCCACGGTTTCACCCGGGCGCAGTTCCAGCTCTTCACTGGCCACCATGTCCGGGCTCAGGGATTCCTTGGCGCGCTCGTAGAGGCTAAAGAAATCGGCGTTCTCGAAGGCCACCGGATGCTTGAGCTCGATCAGCCGCACCACGATCGGCGACGGGCGACCGTTGAGGTCCGGGTTGAGCTGGTCGCTGGCGGTCAGCTTGAGGTTCAGCTTGGTCATGGTCGAGTACGGCGACAGCGACGAGCAGCCGGCCAGCAACGCCAGGGCGGTCAGCATGGCCAGCGTCTTGAGTAACAGGGTCGAGCAGCGAGACATGCGCATCATCCTTGGTGTTCGGTGTGAAGGGTGGAGATCAGGCGGATCTGTTCTTCGTAGGCCTGGGCGAAGTCACGGGCCAGCAGGCGTTCGCTCCAGTCATCGTCCTGACGCAGGGCCTGGTGATAGCGGTTGTAGGCTCTCCAGCGGCTGCCGGAGGTGGCCAGCAACGGCTTGTTGTCGCGCTCGAAACGCAGGGTCAGCTGCTGCGGCGAGAAATGCTCGAGGGTGCCGCGCACGGCCGCGCGGCTGGCGGTCAGCAGCGCCACCTGGTGCGCCTGCAGATCGCGGAAGGCACGGGAGATCGCCTGCTCGGCCGGCAGCTGGCCAGGCTTGTTGCCTTGCAGCAGGATGCCCAGCGCTTCGCTGGCGTCCACGGCGAACTTCAGTGGGTTCTTGCTGCCGCCCTGGGCGGTGGTCAGGGCCAGGCGCAGTTCGTTTTTCAGCTCGCTGCGGGTGCGCAGGCTCTGCTGCAGGCCACCGATGCTTTGCTTGAGCAGGCGCGCGGCATCAATCGCCAGGGCTTCGCGGGCGTCGTGATCGAGGCCTTTGAGGTCCACCCCCAGCGCCGCGCCGAAATGCTCCCAGAAGCCTTCGCTCTGGCGTTCCACCGGGGCCGGCTCGACGGCGACCGGCGCCTCGGGCTGCGCCACCAGTTCCGGCACCAGCAGGCTTTCCATGTCGATCCGCGCATAGTCCGCGCGCTGGCGTGGTTCCTGGCGCGGCGTGTTGAGCGCGGTCAGCTCGTCGATTTCCGAATACACCCGCTCCTGCTGATCCAGCGCGTTGAGCGGGTCGAGGTCGAGGAATGCGTCATCGGGAATGATGCTGCCAGCGGCCTGCGGACGCCCGACTTCGGCGTCGAAGGTCGCCGGATCGCGCACCAGGCGCGCACGGATCTCGAAATCCCCCAGCACATAGATGCTGCCGTGCTCGATACGCTGCGGCTCGCCCTTGCGCAGGCGCGCGCCGCTGTCGCTGGCCTGGATACCATTGCTGCTGGTATCGGTGAGGAAGAACGTACCGTCGCGGTAGCTGACAATCGCGTGGTGATTGGACAGGTGACGCTTGCGGTCCGGAATGATCCAGTCGCAATCCTCGCCCCGCCCGATCACCCCGCCGGCCTGCTTGAAGGTTTTGCTGCTCAACTCCGTGGGCACGAACTGCTTGGTGTTCAGCATTTCGAAAACCAGTTCCATGATGATGCTCCTTGCGGTCACTTGCCGCGATTGACCGCCTGCGGATCACCCAATGGGCGATAGGTGTTGTCGTTGAATTTGTAATTACCGCTACAGCCGCCGAGGCCGCTGAGAACGATCAGAGCCAGCAGGGCGGCTTGCCAGTGACGAACAGACATCAGAGGGTCTCCATGGGTAGACAATGCACAAAGCGCCGACCCTTGCGGGCGACGCCTGGCGAAACGAAAAAGGCGCTGGGGAAAGTCATGTCGCGCTAACCCTCGAAGTCGCCAAGATTGATGTTCAGCCGCCCGAGGCGGTACAGCAGCGTGCGCCTGGGCAACCCCAGCTCGCGGGCCGCCAGGGTCTGGTTGCCGTCGTTCTTGCGCAGGCAATCGAGCAGCAGATGACGCTCGACCTTCTCCAGGCGTTCGCGCAGGTTCAGCCCGGGTTCCTCCGGCAACGCTTCGATGCTCAGGGAGAAATGCTCGGCCAGCAGCTCGCCGCCTTCGCACAGCAGCACCGCCCGCTCCACCAGGCCCTTGAGCTCGCGCACGTTGCCCGGGAAGGTGTAGCCCGAGAGGTGATTGAGGGCGGTTTCCGACCAGCTCACCGGGTCGCGCTGGAGGAAGGCGCAGGCCTTGTCGGCGAAGTGCCGGGCCAGGTCGAGGATGTCGCCTTCGCGCTGGCGCAGGGCCGGCAGCTCGATCGGGAACTGCGCCAGGCGGTAGTACAGGTCCTCGCGGAACTTGCCCTCGCTGACCAGCACCGCCAGGTCGCGGTGGGTCGCGGCGATGATGCGCACGTCGATCTTGTGGGTGTCGTTGGAACCCAGCGGACGGATCTCGCCCTCCTGCAGCACACGCAGCAGCTTGGCCTGCAGGGACAGCGGCATGTCGCCGATCTCGTCCAGCAACAGGGTGCCGCCATTGGCCGCGTCGAACAGCCCCGGACGGTCGCGATCGGCGCCGGTGAAGGCGCCCCTTCGGTAGCCGAACAGCTCGCTCTCCAGCAGGTTCTCCGGGAACGCCGCGCAGTTCTGCACGATGAACGCCTGGGAGCGCCGCGGACCGTAGTCGTGGATGGCCCGCGCCACCACTTCCTTGCCGGTACCGGTCTCGCCACGCAGCAATACGGTGTAGGGGCTGTGCAGCACCTTGCTGATCAACTGGTAGGTCTGGCGCATGGCCGTGCTGTTGCCGATCAGCCCGTAGCCGCTGGCACTGACCGGGGTGCTGGCCACCGGCGCCGCGTCGCCCACCGGACGCCGCAGGCGTTGCAGCAGATGCAGTTGCCCAAGCACGAACGAACCCAGTTGGCCCATGGAATCGGCGAAGCCCTGCAGGTCGACATGTTCGCGACTGGCGCACAGCAGCAGGCCCTCGACAGCCTTTTGCGTGTTCACCAACGGCACGCACAACAGCGACTGCCAAGGCGTGTCCCGGGCCGGCAGGAAGCTGGTTTCGTGCAGGCTGCCGCTCAGCCCCACCAGGCTCACCACGCGGTTCTGGCACAGGGCGAACTGCAGCAGCTGCTCACCGTTGTAGTCCGCCGGCAGGCTTGCCGCTTCCCGCGGTTGCAGGATGCCGCCCAGGCATTCGGCGCTCAGGCCGAGCCGGGTATGGGTGGCATCGAGCAGGTACAGCTGGCTCAGCTCGCAACCGCTGAGCCCGGCCACGCCGCGCACGAAATCGCCCAGCAGCGCGCCACCGTCGGCCGCCCGCGACAGGCTGGCGAACTGCGCCAGCAGCGCCTCGGCGTAGATCAGCGGTTGCGGTACACGAGTGAACATCACACCCACCTCAGGCGAACTCGCAGGTCACGCCGCCGCTGCTGTCGAGCGTCGCGTGCACGCGCTTGAGGTTCTCGCCGGTGGCCATGGCGTCCAGCAGGCGGTCGGCTACCAGCGGCAGTACGTGCAGATCGAGCAGATGGTCGATCAGGCGCGCGCCGCTTTCGCTCTGGGTGCAGCGCTCGGCCAGATGGTCGACCAGGTTCTGGCAGTGAGTGAAATCCAGCTGGCGACGGTTCAGGCGCTCACCTAAACGGCCCAGCTTGATTTCGATCAGTTCGCGCAGCACCGGGCCGCCCACCGGGTAGTACGGCACCACGCGCATGCGCGCCAGCAGCGCCGGCTTGAAGTGCTTGCTGAGCACCGGGCGGATGGTCTCTTCCAGGGTCTCGGCGCTCGGCCGCTCGCCGTTCTCGCACAGGGCGCTGATGCGGTCGCTGGCCAGGTTCGAGGTCATCAGGATCAGCGTGTTGCGAAAATCGATCTCGCGCCCTTCGCCGTCGTTGGCCACGCCCTTGTCGAAGATCTGATAGAACAGGTTGAGCACGTCCGGGTCGGCTTTCTCAACCTCGTCGAGCAGAATCACCGAATAGGGTTTCTGCCGCACCGCCTCGGTGAGCATGCCGCCTTCGCCATAGCCGACGTAGCCTGGAGGCGCGCCGATCAGACGCGACACGGTGTGCTTCTCCTGGAACTCGGACATGTTGATGGTGGTGATGAAACGATCGCCGCCATACAGCAGGTCGGCCAGGGCCAGGGCGGTTTCGGTCTTGCCGACGCCGCTCGGACCCACCAGCAGGAACACGCCCACCGGCGCGTCCGGCTTGTTCAGGCCGGCGGCGGTGGCGCGCATCGAACGATCCAGCGCATGCACCGCCTGCTCCTGACCACGAATGCGTGCGCGCAGGTCGGTGGCGAAGCTCGCGACCTTGGCGTTGTGCTCGCGGGCCAGTTGCGTCAGCGGCACGCCGGTCCAGGCGCTGATCACTTCGGCCACCAGGCGCGGGCAGACTTCGAAGCTGACCAGGCGTTCCTGGCTCTGGGCATCGCTCAGGGCGCGATGGGTTTCGTTGAGGGCGGCTTCCAGTGCCTCGACGCTCTGCCCCTCTTCCACCTCGGCGGCGAGGGTCTCGATCACCGTGCCTTCGGCATCTTCTTCAACACTGACGGTCGGCTCGACCGCCGCGGCCTCGCGGGCCTTGGCCAGTTGCTGGCGCAGTTCGAGCAGGCGCTCGGCCAGGGTGCGCTGTTCGCTCCACAGGGTTTCCAGGGCTTGCTGCTCAGCCTCGGCCTCGGCCAGACGGGCCTCCAGCGCGTCCAGGGCTTCCTGGTCAATCACCAGGCCGGCTTCGGCGTCGCGGCGCAGCGCCTGACGCTGACGGCCACCTTCGGCCAGCTCGCCACGCAGGCGCTCCAGGCTCTCCGGCGCCGCCGCCAGGCTGATGCGCACCCGGGCACAGGCTGTGTCGAGCACGTCCACCGCCTTGTCCGGCAGCTGGCGGCCGGCCAGGTAGCGGGCCGACAGTTCGGCCGCGGCCACCACTGCGTCGTCGCGCAGGTAGATACCGTGGCTCTTCTCGTAGACCTGGGCCAGGCCACGCAGGATGGTCACCGCCTCGCTGACGGTCGGCTCGTGCAACTGCACCGGCTGGAAGCGACGGGCCAGGGCCGGGTCTTTCTCGAAGTACTTCTTGTACTCGGCCCAGGTGGTGGCGGCGATGGTGCGCAGCTCGCCACGGGCCAGGGCTGGCTTGAGCAGGTTGGCCGCGTCGGAACCGCCGGCGTTGCCACCGGCGCCGATCAGGGTGTGGGCTTCGTCGATAAACAGAATGATCGGCTTAGGCGAAGCCTTGACCTCGTCGATCACGCCCTTGAGGCGGCGCTCGAACTCGCCCTTCACGCTGGCGCCCGCTTGCAGCAGGCCCATGTCCAGCGACAGCAGCTCGACGCCCTTGAGCACTTGCGGCACTTCACCGGCGGCGATGCGCGAGGCCAGGCCTTCGACCACCGCGGTCTTACCAACACCGGCTTCGCCGACCACGATCGGGTTGTTCTTGCGGCGACGGGCAAGGATGTCGACCATCTGGCGGATCGCGCCATCGCGGCACAGCACCGGGTCAAGCTTGCCCTCGCGCGCCTGCTGGGTCAGGTTGTGGGTGAAGCGCTGCAACAGCGATTCGCCCGGCGCCGCCGGCTTGCCGCTGGCCGGCTCCTCCTTCTGCGACAGGGCGAAATCCTTCAGGCGCTCGATGTTCAGCTTGGCCAGCAGCGGCTGGTAACGGCTACCGGCATAACGCATCGGGTTGCGCAGCAGCGCGAGGATCAGCGCCGCCTGCTCGACCTGGCTCTGGCCCAGTTCGAGGTTGGCCACCAGCAAGGCGTCCTGCAGCCACTGCACCAGCTCCGGGGCGAACACCGGGTTGCGCGAGGCACTGTGCTCGACCCGCGATTGCAGCGCCGCGCTCAGCTCGCCGGCATCCACTTCGGCGTCCTGCAACGCGCGTGCGAGCAAGCCTTGCGGACGCTCCAGCAAGCCCAGCAGCAGGTCTTCGACCAGGATCTTGCTGCCGCCCCGGGCGACGCAGCGTTCGGCACAGCTTTCCAGGTCACGGCGGGTTTCGGCGTCCAGCGCCTGGATCAGTTGCTGCAGGTCTACGTTGATCATGTCATCTGTCCTTAATGAATTTTGCTGCCCAGGGTCACCACGCCGTCCGCGCGTTCGCGGCCGAGCCAACTGGTCCACCCCAGGCGACAGGCGTTCTGCTCACCGATGCGCAGTTCGCGGATTTCTTCCTGGCGCAGGACCAGGCGAATGTCGTAGTCCAGCGGGTCACGCAGGGTGAACCGCACCAGCGCGCACAGCGGCTGGTAGCCGAAACCGATCGGCAGGAATTCGTGGAAGCGTTGCCAGTCGAGCTGGCGGATATGGATGCGGAACTTGCCGCTGCGGTCGCGCACCCGTTCGCCCAGCACCAGGTCTTCGCCGAGCTGGCTGTTGGCGCGGCCGAGGCGGTTGCGCTGCTCTTCGAGAATCTCCACCCGGCGCTCGATGCACTGCTCGATCACCAGGTCCGCATGCTTGAAGTAGTAGCGCAGCACGGCCTCGATCAATGCCGCCGAGTGGGCCCGCAGGCTGAGCAGGCCGAGGTACGGCAGCAGGCGCTTCCAGTTCAGCTCCTTGGCCTTGCGGATGTCCTCGCCACCGAGGCCGATCAAGGCGAACAGCTGGGCGGAAAACGGGTCGAGCGCGCCGCTCTTGAAGCTGGCGCGGTAGCGGTACTTGCGCCAGATCGGCAGCATCAGCCGTTGCAGGCGATGGTGGAACAGGTCGAGGAAGTTGCGGGTCGGGTTGCCGTCTTCGCTGTCGCCCAGGGCTTGTTCACCGTAGAACGCCGGCAGCGGCGAGCCGGAGCCGAACAGCCCGATCAGGTTGAACCGCAGGCGCGCGCGCATCTGCCCGTGCTCTTCGAAAAACTCCACGCGATCGACGTCGCTGCCAGGGAAACCCAGGCTCGGATTGGCCTGGAATTCCAGCTGGTCGTAGAGATCCTCTTCGCTCAGGCCCGGATGGGAATCGCGCAGCCGGTCCACCACCAGCAGCACGGCCTGAAACAGCGAGTACTCGCGAATGACCCGGGTCAGCCCGCTTAAAGCAGGGGCTGTAGACCCATACGTGGTGTCCATTGGTACACCTCTCCCTGTGTACTTTTTACCCGCAGCTCGTGGTACGAGTTGAGACTGGCGTAAAGAGCGAAAAACTCGTTGAGAACCGAGGCGAAGACGAACATGTCGCCCTCACCGATATAGCCTTCCGGATCGATGGTCAGCTCGGTGCGCAAACCGCGCAGCGGCAGGCCCCGATGCAGCCGGTCGACATGCTCGTGGCGGATCGACTTGAGTCCGCCCAGCAGGCGCTTGCTGACCTTTTCCAGGTGCTGGTCGTAGTAGCGCGGCAAGTCGTAGGTTTCGAGAATCACCTTGAGCGCATCGACGTTGGCCAGCGACAGATAGTTGAGCGACATGTTGCTGATCAGCTTCCACAGGAAGTCGCGATTCAGCGGTGGCGCGTAGCTCGAGGTGGCCGGGGTGATATTGCGGAAACTGAGGAACTCCGGGGTTTCCTCGCACGCCTGGTTGATCTCGCCGAGCTTGAGCCGGCGCGGCAGGTTCTGATTGGTGCAGGTCAGCTCGATGGACAGGGTTTCGTGGGCCTCGGTGTGGCGGATGCCGAAGCTCAGGTAAGTGTCCAGGCCGTCGTGCAGCAGCGAGGAACGCTGGCGGATACTGTAGTGCGGGCGGCTTTGCGGGACGTCGAAACTCGGGTCGTGCTCGAAGGATTCGAACGGCACGTATTCCTGGTAACCCAGGCCGCCGGGCTTCCAGCCGGTCACGGTTTCCACCGAGAACACGCCGCAGTTTTCCAGGTCGTACTCGGCCGGCAGCAGCAGGTACTCGTCCTGCTTGCCGTCGAGGCGGATCGGCAGGGCGTCGTGCTTGAACAGGTTGGCGATCGGCGTGCAATACAGCTTCACGTTGTCCAGGGTCGGCCGCAGGCGCTGGATGCCGCTCTTGCGAATGTCGAAGCGCACTTCCAGGCCGTGCAGCTGCTTGAGGGTGTCCTCCGGCAGCGATTTGAGCAGGTCCAGGCCGTTCAGGTCGACGAACAGGAACTTGTCCTGGAAGGCGAAATACTCCTGCAAGTAGCGATAGCCGCGGAAGGTATTCAGCGGATACGGGATCAACGCCTCTTCCTCGGCGAAGCCCACCGGCTGCACGCGGTTGCCGGGCATCTTGAACGACATGGCATTGCCGCTGACACCCGGGAACGGCTTGCCGTCCATGCCCAGCGGCACCAGCTCGATACCTTCGAGGTTGCGCAGCAGGCTCAGGTAGAGCATCTGGCTGATGTAGCGCTCACCCGCCAGATGCAGGCGCAGGCGGCTGAGGTTCAGCTCGCCGAGGTGGCCGTCGCAGCTCATCTCCAGGCGCAGGCTGAGCAGCGCGCCGTCGCCTTTCACCGAGTAATTCAGCGCCGTCAGGTCCAGCGGCAGGACTTCGGTCGGGTAGCACGTGCGGAAGCGGCAGCGCACGTCATCGATGGGCTTGCTCTCCACCGGCGTATCACGCTCCACGCGCAGGGCCGGCCCGGACTGCTTCAGCGGGTCAAACTGCAAAATGCTGAACGCCGGCAACGGCCGCATGTAGTTCGGCCACAGCAAGTGCATCAGCGAGTGGCTGAGTTCCGGTAGCTCGTCATCGAGCTTCTGTCGCAGGCGACCAGTGAGAAAGGCGAAACCTTCGAGCAGGCGCTCCACATCCGGATCCCGCCCGGCCTGGCCCAGGAACGGCGCCAGGGCCGGACTACGCTCGGCGAAACGGCGACCCAGCTGGCGCAGCGCGGTGAGTTCGCTTTGGTAGTAGTGGTTAAAGGACACGGGTTACCTGCCTGGTATTGAATCTCATCAAAAAAGCCATCCTGTAGATCGCGACTGTCAGCTCTGACACAGCCAGTCGGCGGCGCGCGTTGATCATGCGACTACCCCTTGAGCAGGGCTCACGGGCGTTGCTTGCCGAATCAACGCGCGTCGCTCCCAGCGCAGCTCGATGACCTGTGTAATCAGAATCGCCAGCAGCGTCACCCCACCCTGAGCCACGGTGTAGAAGAGCGCACGCAGCGGATTGTCCGGAACCATGGTGAACAGAATGAAACTGACCATTAGCGCCAACACGCACAACTTGGCCCACAGATTCGGGAACAGCGCGACGACCAGATTCACCCCGAAAAAAATGTAAATGAACATGTAGTGAGCGATGCCGATGCCTACCCCACGAGTGGTGAATCCGCCGTTAAACGCTTTATAGGCGACGACAACCGCGTCATTCAGAAAGACGTATGCAACGCATCCAGCGGCGTGGAAAGCCAGGCACATGGCAAAACGGACATAGATGTTCATGCCGGATTCGAATTCCCATACCAGGTGCCCGCGACAAACATGGCGACAACGCTGGCCAAAACAATGAATGTCAGGACGCGGTGCAGATACGTTTCTTGAGCCCTCCGATGCAATGCCGTTACGAGCAATGCAAGACTCAAGAAGGCCAGGCAGCCGAACAGATCACTGTCGGCAACAACGGCCAGGTAGCCTTCCATTTCACCTTTCCCGTACATGTCGGTCAGTTTTCCAAGTGGGTATATGGCGTATTACTGATAAAAATATTCAACCAACTCTCTTCCCATTGCAGCATGAAAATAGTGAGCGCCTTATCTTTACGGTCGAGACCGGATAACTCGGAACAGCAACACTTCCTCCTTGGCCGCTCATTAACCAGAAACTAAAACAACTCACTGAACACCCACTTGTTAAAACTATAAAGTGCTATGGAAGCTACAATAGAAACTAGCAATGCAGATGCACCCACCCGTAAACTTCGTTGCTTCAGAGACAGGCTGATACCTTTCAGAAAACAATAAAAAGCCACTCCCATCATGGGAATGAAAAGCACAGTACAAACCAAAAACAGGAATTCGTACCAATCCCTAGGAAAAGACAGACCTGCCCAACTCAAGTTGCTCGACTGTTGCGCGCGCGGATGAGTAAAGGACATCAGCAACAAAAGCGCCGATACAGCCAGATAAAGATAAAGGAACATGCGACGCATTCCCTTTTCACACATGGCTACCGTCGGTATGGTTTTCTGCTTGCATAGTTTTTTCACCTCAGCCCGAAATCCTGCAAGAAAACAATTCTGCAATAGTGTCTGGGACACTAAGGAAAAACTAGCACGCATAGCCATATCACTTCACTATCTTCGGATTCAGAGTTAGAACCGTTCCGTCTTGCAGATAAACAACATCTCCACCATCGTAGCCAAGCAAGTCCTTATTGGTGAATTTCTCCCCAGCTTTCACAACATGCTTTACCCAGCCCTCAGACCAGATATTTCCACTCTCATAACGGATCTCTATGTAATACGCTGGAGGGTCAGCCTTGGTTATCTCAAAGAAAACTCCGCCGTCCTGTGCACCACTCCAATGAGCATTTGGATGATCTTTCAATGTCGGCACCTTTTCGTCTACGCGCTCAAGCAACGTATAAGCAGCAACTATAAAAACGATCAACAGAGTGATCACAGAAATAACAAGCCACTTCAGAACCTTCACTTGGTTATCTCCAGAGTGTCCGTGGAGTAGATATAGTCCAAATCCGGCTCACTAAACTGGAACTGCGCCATATATGCACTAGGTACAACAACACGAGTACGAAAAGGTATTGAAAAACCCACTGCCTCTGCCAAGTCAGTAGCAAAAGTTACACAGTTGTGGTTACCAAGATCATACTCCTGCCGTTTACTATCGGTATTTTCTGCCTCTTTCGCCTTCAACCAAGCAAGCGCTTTATCGTAGACAACGCCTCTCAGTACCACTCCGGTAATGTTTCCAGACTGGCCATGCTCAGTGGCGATATGCCTTAACGTTTTTTTAAGAGACGACTCAGTAATCGCTCCCCCCTTCAGCACAACATCAGGAATTCGGCCAACGCGCACACGCCCAGCAGGTCCCGGGCCGGGGTAACGACCATATTCATAATATTTGGACTGGCCTGTTTTACCGTTAATAACAAGAACACCAGCATGCCCAAGATAGGGAGCCTTACCACCAGGTATTTCAATCTTCTTACCGAAAAACGTAGCCTGATATCCGTCGATATGGATTTTATAGTCAGGAAAAACAATAGGAATAACGTAATCCTGATCACCCACTAAATAGACTTGAACAGGCGCCACTTCCGCAGCAGGTGTCGTGACTACAGTTGTGACCTGAGCAGCTTGTGCCATCTCATTCTCCTCGCAAAAGCCAGTTCGGCTTGGCAGCGAACTGAACATTTTGTGGTTGAGCCTTTTTACCTAAAGGCTTGGAGAGTCCTGCCTCATCTGTAATCCCTTGCACCTCAGTGCCATCTTCAAGAGTCGCAATATAGGGGACATTCTTGAGTGGGCTTCCGGAGGATGAGTCCAACAACTGAACACGCACATCAAACCCGAATATATTCAACGGAACCGGCGCCTCAAACGGCGCCGCCGAATGCGAATTCCCGATAATCACCGTCCCCGACCCACCGATAACGATATTTCCATGAGTCCCGACCGAATCAACTGTGGCCGCCGGCTTGCCGTTGATCAGCACCGTGGTCGCCAGGCCGCCGGACATCGCACCGCCACACGCCGAGGCATCGCCTTGGCGGGCGGCCGCGAGGCCGTCGAAAAACACATCGCCGGAACCGGCGGCGATCGGGTTGGTTGCGTGGCCGGGGAGCGGGCAGGCGGTGGGGTCGCTGACGCGTGCTGCGGGTTTACCTGACATCCTCGTCTCCTTAACTGACCTTGACCTGACCGCTGCCATCCAGGCGCGCGGAAAAACTGACCTGGCGCTTGAACCCGTCCACCTCAAGCAGGCCTTCGATATTGAAAGCCAGCTTGAGCTGGTCGTGATCGCGCGGCAGGGAAACGACACGCACATTGCTCAGACGCGGCTCGTAGGCTTCGATGAAGCTTTCGATGGCCAGGCGGGCCTGGCTCAGGGCGTCGTGCAGGCTCAGGCGCATGTCGTTGAGATCGGGCAACCCGTAGTCGGACAGCGTCTGCACGCTGCCCGCACGGGTGCTGAGCATCTTGCCCAGATGGGCAGCCACCGACGCCATGGCGGAAACCTCGCGGCTCCAGCCGACACGTTTGTCGGCCTCGCCACTCAGGCGTTCGAAAAGGCTGCCGTATCCGGTCATGACCTAGCTCCTGGTTACTCTTTGTCCAGCTTGCCAACCAGCGACAGGGTGAAATCGGCACCCATGTACTTGAAGTGCGGGCGCACGTTCAGGCTGACGCGGTACCAGCCCGGCTCACCTTCCACATCGCTGACGATGATCTGCGCGGCGCGCAGCGGACGACGGCCACGCACTTCGGCGCTCGGGTTTTCCTGGTCGGCGACGTACTGGCGGATCCACTTGTTGAGTTCCAGCTCGAGGTCGGTACGTTCTTTCCACGAACCGAGTTGCTCGCGCTGCAGCACTTTGAGGTAGTGAGCCAGGCGGTTGACGATCATCATGTACGGCAGCTGGGTGCCGAGCTTGTAGTTCAGCTCCGCGGCCTTGCCTTCGGCGCTGATGCCGAAGAACTTCGGCTTCTGCACCGAGCTGGCGGAGAAGAACGCCGCGTTGTCGCTGCCTTTACGCATGGTCAGGGAGATGAAGCCTTCCTCGGCCAGTTCGTATTCACGACGGTCGCTGACCAGTACCTCGGTCGGGATCTTGGTTTCGATTTCGCCCATGCTTTCGAAGTGGTGCAGCGGCAGGTCTTCTACCGCGCCACCGCTCTGCGGGCCGATGATGTTCGGGCACCAGCGGAACTTGGCGAAGCTGTCGGTCAGCTTGGTACCGAACGCGTACGCGGTGTTGCCCCACAGGTAATGCTCGTGACTGTTGGCAACGGTTTCCTTGTAGACGAAGGATTTGACCGGGTTCTCTTCCGGATCGTACGGGTTGCGCAGCAGGAAGCGCGGTACGGTCAGGCCGATGTAGCGCGAGTCTTCCGACTGGCGGAAGCTCTGCCATTTGGCGAATTGCGGGCCTTCGAAGTGATCTTTCAGATCCTTGAGGTCCGGCAGGCCGGTGAAGCTTTCCAGACCGAAGAATTTCGGACCGGCCGCGGCGATGAACGGCGCGTGGGACATGCAGGCAACGCTGGACACGTACTGCATCAGCTTCACGTCTGGCGAGCTTGGCGACATGAAGTAGTTGGCGATGATCGCGCCCACCGGCTGGCCACCGAACTGGCCGTATTCAGCGGTGTAGATGTGCTTGTACAGGCCAGCCTGCATCACTTCCGGCGAATCTTCGAAGTCGTCCAGCAGGTCCTGCTTGGAGACGTTGAGGATTTCGATCTTGATGTTTTCGCGGAAGTTGGTGCGATCGACCAGCAACTGCAGGCCGCGCCAGGCCGATTCCAGGGACTGGAAGTCTTCGTGGTGGAGGATTTCGTCCATCTGGCGGCTGAGCTTGGCATCGATCTCGGCGATCATGCGGTCGACCATGGCCTTCTTGACTGGCTCGCCATTGTTCTGAGGCTTGAGCAGCTCTTCGATGAAGGCCGACACGCCGCGCTTGGCGATGTCGTAGGCTTCGTCGTCCGGAGTCAGGCGGGTTTCGGCGATGATGCTGTCGAGAATGCTGTACTCGCCGTTCTCGTTGCTTTTCTGTTGTGCTGCACTAGTGCTCATAGTGTTTGGCTTCCTTGACTGATAGAGACTCAGGCTTCGGTGGCTGCGGCGTTCAGGCCCAGCTCACCGAGTACACGACCGCGCGATTCGTCGTCGGCGAGTACGCCTTCGATGGCTTTACGGAATGCAGGGGCGTTACCCAGCGGACCCTTGAGGGCCACCAGCGCGTCGCGCAGTTCCATCAGTTTTTTCAGCTCAGGCACTTGCTCGACCAGGCTGGCCGGGTTGAAGTCCTTCATCGAGTTGACGCGCAGCTTGACCGCCAGCTCTTCGGTGTCGCCCTCTTCCTGAAGACGGTTAGGCACGCTCAGCGTCAGGCTCAGCTCCTGCTTGGCCAGCACTTCGTCGAACGTCATTTTGTCGATGCTGATCGGCTTGCGGTCTTCCACTTTGCGCTCGTCCACGCGCTGGGTGTAATCACCGATTGCCAGTAGCTTCAACGGCAGTTCAATCTCTTCCTGAGCACCGCCGGTGGCGGGTTTGAAGGTGACGTTGATGCGTTCCTTGGGGGCTACCGAGCCTTCTTTGGCCATGGCTTTTCTCCTTGCGGTTGTTGGCCCTGGGGCCTATTCGAGTACCACTTCGAGGTCGAGGTGGCACAGCCTGCGATAAATCTCTTCCTTGCGTTCTCGCACTGCGTGGTTCTGCGGCAACAACTCACAGCAGCTATGCAGGAGGTGCAGCACTTCCAACGCAAGATCCGGCTCCCAGGCATGCAGGCCCGAGCTCAGTAATTCTTGATCGAGGGTTTCGAGCTGGGTCTTGGCCAGCTCGTATTTCTTGGCCATGAAGCACAGCCGCGCCAGGCTGAACTGCCAGAAAAACCTCACCCGCCCGCCATGGGCGTTCTGCAGGCCTTGCTTGAGGATCTGCACGGCGGCCTTGAGGCCGTCCTTGCGCAGGATCGGCAAGACCTCTTCGAGGGCTTCTTCCCAGGCAGGCTGGCTGGCGGTCGCTTCGACCTTGCGCGGCGCGCTGGCGCTTTGCAGATGGGGCATGACATGGGCGCTGATCCAGCCGCGGGTGGCCGGGTCGGCGAAAGGCGCGCCGTCGTGGAAACGCAACTCGACCACCCCCGGCAGGCGCTGCAACAGGAGCGCGAAGTGAAACTCCACTTCGCGCATCGCCTGGTCGGCGTTCAGCCCCTGCAGGCATTCCCAGACCATGCGCTGGCCGTCGAACCAGAACGGCGCCCTGGCCAGGCTGGCTTCGAGCTCCACCAACAGGTCGGCGTATTGCCCATTGGCAAAACGCTCCTGGTAGATCTTGAGCTTGTCGGCCGGCAGCCCGCGCAACGCAGTGATCTGCTCGGCGTTGCGCTCCGGGACGGCATCGATGGGCAACCACAGCATGGTGCGGTTCAGGCGCAAGGCGCGTACGTCAGTGGCCTTCTGCTTGAGCCACCAGGCGCTCAGCGGGCGGGCGTTTTCCTGCATCGCACGCAGGGCCTTCTGCGCTTCCTTCTCGTTGTCGATCGGCGCGCCAGGCGTGAACAGCTGGGTCGCGGCCTGCTTGACCTGGGCCACCACCGCGCCCACGGCGCCGGGTTCCGGCTGGTTGTCGGCGGCGCGCTGGACCATGGTCGACAGCCGCCGGCAGATCGGCAGCAGCAAGGGCGCGTTGTCACCCAGATGCTCGGTGAGCGCGGCATCGAGCCCTTCCAGGTGTTCCACCAGGCGGCGGAACAGCGGCAACTGCTCCTTGATCGCGATGTTTTCGCCCAGCACCTGCTCAAGACGCGGCACCAGCCAGCCGATGGCGGCAGCCCGGGTGCGCAGTTTGGCGGGGTGAATCTGCGCCCAATGCTGTTCGCACAGGTGCTGCAGAAGACCAAGGCCGGCCAGCAGGCCGGGGAAGGATTCACGCTGATACAAGGCCCAGGTGAGCCAGGCGGCCACCCGCAGATCCTTGGACTGGGTACGCAGCAGCGCTTCACTGTTTTCGAGGATTTTCAGCCAGTCGATCTGACCGCTTTCGTGCATGGATTGGGCTTTGCCCAGCTCACTTTCCAGTGCCTCGTATTCGCTGGAGAAGCGAACGTCCTCGCCCGCAAAACTCTCTTTGGAAACAGAGGCTTTGGCGAGTTCGAGGTAATGGGCAGAAAGTTTACTTGAGTAGGACATCCATGGCCTTTTTTGAGATTACGGTCTATACGCACGCGAGATTTTTTTCGCGGGCTGGACAGTATCGAAGAGCAATTGCTGGTACTCATCCAATTGAGTCTTGCTCTTTCAAGAGCGCGCATCGTAATCAGTATGATGGCCACTAGCAAGCATCCCCTCAAACAACAAGACGAACTGTCATCGGCTATTCGTAAGAGATTGCCTTATATATGGCAGGGTTTCCCCCTAGGCAGCCAGTTGAATCCCTATTCCAACCAGCAATACCAGAAGCCGCGGGCCAGAGCCTTGCGCGATATAAACCAGAGAGCGATTCAATGATTAAGGGGCAATGCCAGGCAGAATCGAAAGTGCCGGATACGGAAATAAGTCCTAATTCTGAACTTTTATGAAAGAGTGCAGTCGCGGACGCCCCTAACTTTGGAAAGTGCCACTAATATGATGGCACTCAAGACGGTAGTTTGTCATCAAACAGTCTGTATGTTTTTTGAGCAGTACCGATGTAGTTCCTAGCGAAACTTGCTGCATGCATTCCCGTTCTTTATATGCCGAACAACCATTCATAAAAAATGGGCATCCGAATTATCGGCTTGCCCATTTTTCAATACGGTTCTCCCTGCTATCGAGGGAGTTCGCAACAGTTATGGATTGACGCTGTCTTTCAGCGATTTTCCTGGCTTGAAGGCTACGGTGTTGCTGGCCTTGATCTTCACCGGCTCACCGGTTTGCGGGTTCTTGCCGGTACGGGCGCCACGGTGACGCTGCAGGAAGGTTCCAAAACCTACCAGGGTGACGCTGTCTTTGCGATGCAGGGCGCCAGTGATTTCTTCGAGAACGGCATTGAGAACGCGGTTGGCTTGTTCTTTGGTCAGATCCGCTTTTTCAGCAATTGCAGCGGCGAGTTCTGGTTTACGCATAGTGAAGCCTCTTTGACGGTTTTTTGTTGTTATGTCCGTGCTGTTCTTCCGGAACAGCGCCCAAGGCGCCGCAGGCTCTACTCTGCGGCAGACGGGTGTGAGGATGGCACGCAGTTAGGAGTGGCGCCAGTCTCTGCGCGACCTTTGTAGTGGCAAACACATGATTATTCCGACAGAACGACCGGTATTTAGGCCAACAAGCCGGGAAGCTCCTTGTTCAGGGCCAGTTTGTCCATGACCGCGGCCCCGGTCAGCGCATAGCCCAGCAGTTTGCCGCTGGCATCGCGGCACAGCGCCTTGATGTCGGCGCCCTGCCCTTCGACTGTCCACACGCCTTCCAAGCCGCGTGGCGGTGGCGAAACCACCAGCGGGCAGACCGGGGTTTTCACGGTGATCGGCATCGGGCCGTAGCTGACTGCCGTCGAGTTGCCCGCCAGGGTCTGCGCCAGCGCTCGCGCACAACTCATGAGGGGCATGACGTACAACAGATTCAGCCCATCGACCTCGGCGCAGTCGCCCAAGGCATAAATGTTGGCGTGGGAGGTCTTGAGATGCCGGTCAACCACCACCCCACGGTTGACCATCACCCCCGCGGCGGCGGCCAGGTCGATGCGCGGACGCAGGCCGATCGCCGACACCACCAGGTCGCAGGCAATCACTTCACCGTCGGACAGATGTGCCTCGAGGCCATCCGCCGTGCGCTGCAAGCGATTGAGTACCGGCCCCAGGTGGAAGCGCGCGCCCAGGCTTTCCAGCCCGGCCTGCACCGCGGCGGCGGCCGCAGGGTGCAGCAGCGTCGGCATGACCTGCTCGCAGGGCGCCACAAGGTCCACTGCATAACCGCCGAGGATCAGGTCGTTGGCGAACTCGCAGCCGATCAGGCCGGCGCCCAGCAGCAACACCCGGCGCTTGCCGGCCGCGGCTGCGCGAAAGCGCGCGTAGTCCTCCAGGTCGTTGATCGGGAAGATCAGGTCGCCGGCATCACCCTCCACCGGTACGCGCACGGTTTCCGCGCCCCAGGCGAGGATCAGGTCGCGGTAGTTCACCGCTTCTTCACCCATCCACAGGCGCTTGTGGCCAGGGTCGATGCCGCTGATGCGGGTATGGGTGCGCACCTCGGCCTTCAATTGCTCGGCCATGGCGCCGGGTTCGGCCATGCTCAGGCCGTCGGCTTCCTTGTTCTTGCCAAAACCGGTGGAAAGCATCGGTTTGGAATAGGAACGCCCGTCATCGGCGGTGATCAGCAGCAGCGGCGTTTCGCTATCGAGCTTGCGAAACTCCCGGGCCAGGTTGTAGCCGGCCAGCCCGGTGCCCACGATGACGACAGGTGCGTTCATTCCTTACTCCTTCAGGTTCAGGGGATCACAGGGTGTGATCAGCCGATTTCGATCATTTCGAAATCCATTTTGCCGACGCCGCAATCCGGGCAGAGCCAGTCTTCAGGCACGTCTTCCCAGCGGGTACCGGGCAAGATTCCGTCGTCCGGCCAGCCATCGGCTTCGTTGTAGATCAGGCCGCAGACCACACATTGCCACTTTTTCATTTACGCGTTTCCTCAGGTTCTCAGGCTGTTGCCGGCGGGATGGTCGATGAATCGACTCTGGATGACGCCAGGGGGCGCGTCCGGCCCAGCGCGTTTTGTACTGATGAGCACCGACGGATGCAAGCACGTTCGCTGCGGGCGGCCGCTCCATTGCGGCAAAATCGCCTGGCGCCATGCTAAGCTCGCGGCCTCATTTGCTGCCAATAATGACCCACTGTGCCGCACTCAATCTCTGCATTTTCCACCCCGGACTGGCTCTCGCAAAGCCGGCTGATGCCCCTCCCCGACGCACAGACCCTCGACTGGCTGTTCGATGAAGGTTCGCTGACCCGGCGCCTGACCCGTCTCTCCGACGACGGCTTCAGCGTGACGCCGCTGGTCGAGGGCTGGCAGCCCCTGCGCGCCGACGAATGCGCCGCGCTGGACCTGCAGCCAGGCAGCCAGGGCTGGGTACGCGAGGTGTATCTGCGCGGTCACGGCCAGGCCTGGGTATTCGCCCGCAGCGTGGCGGCCCGCAGTGCCCTGCAAGATGGCGGGCTGAACATGGACGAACTGGGTAGCCGCTCCCTGGGAGAACTGCTGTTCTGTGACCAGGCCTTTCAGCGCCGCCCCATCGAGGTCTGCCATTACCCACGCCTGTGGCTGCCCGACGAAGTGCAGGCCGACGAGCTCTGGGCCCGCCGTTCGCGCTTCGATCGCGCAACCCTGAGCGTGCTGGTCGCCGAAATCTTCCTGCCGTCCCTGTGGAGCGCCGTCGGCGCCCAGCCGGAGAACCGCTGATGTATCAGAGCCTGCTCAAATCCCTCAACCACCTGAATCCACGCGCCTGGGACTTTATCCAGCTGACCCGCATGGACAAGCCGATCGGCATCTACCTGCTGCTCTGGCCGACCCTCTGGGCCCTGTGGATTGCCGGCAAAGGCTCGCCTTCGCTGGCCAATATCGTGATTTTCGTCCTTGGCGTAACCCTCACCCGGGCCGGCGGCTGCGTGATCAACGACTGGGCCGACCGCAAGGTCGACGGCCATGTGAAGCGCACCGAACAGCGCCCGCTGGTCAGCGGCAAGATCAGTTCCAGGGAAGCCCTGATGTTCTTCGCCGTGCTGATGTTCATCAGCTTCCTGCTGGTGCTGTGCACCAACGCGACGACCATCTGGCTGTCGCTGGGCGGCCTGGCCCTGGCGGCCAGCTACCCCTTCATGAAGCGCTACACCTATTACCCGCAAGTGGTGCTGGGCGCGGCGTTCTCCTGGGGCATCCCGATGGCCTTTACCGCCGAGACCGGCGAGCTGCCGGCCACCGCCTGGCTGCTGTACATCGCCAACCTGCTGTGGACCGTGGGTTATGACACCTATTACGCAATGACCGACCGCGACGACGACCTGAAGATCGGGGTGAAATCCACCGCGATCCTGTTCGGCGAAGCCGACCGGGTAATCATCCTGACCCTACAGGGCCTGGCGCTGGTGTGCCTGCTGCTGGTGGGCGCGCGCTTCGAATTGGGTGTCTGGTTTCACCTGGGCCTGCTGGTGGCGGCCGGGTGTTTTGCCTGGGAGTTCTGGTACACCCGCGATCGCGACCGGATGAAGTGCTTCAAGGCCTTCCTGCATAACCACTGGGCGGGATTGGCGATTTTCCTGGGGATAGTCGTGGATTACGCGGTGCGCTGAAGATCGTTATCGCGGGCAAGCCTCGCTCCTACGTAGGAGCGAGGCTGGCCCGCGATGAAAGCACCAAGGTCAATCAGGCTTGGCCACTTTCCAGGCGCCATCCATCTTGCCGTCGCCGGTCATGTCACCGGCTTTCTTGTCCATCACGAAGGTGTACAGCGGCTTGCCGTCGTAGGCCCACTGCATGGAGCCGTCGTCACGCTTGATGACGGTCCACTCGCCCATCGCCTTGTCACCGCTGGCGGCCATCAGCGGCGGCCAGTTGGCGGCGCACTTGTCGTTGCACATGGACTTGCCGCCGCTGTCCTTGGCAAAGGTGTACAAGGTCATGCCCTTGTGGTCGACGAACATACCGTCTTTGGTCATCGCCGGTTCCGCAGCGAACGCCAGCCCCGGCAGGGCCAGCGCAGCGCTCAGCAACAGGGCTTTCCAGGATTGCGTGTGTTGAGTCATGGAAACCTTCTTTGGTGGTTGTCAGGATTCGGACCCAAAGCTTAGTCCACGAATGCAGCCCTCGCACCAGCACCTAAAATACTGTCACACGACTGCAATAATTCCGTTATCTAATGCGGCGCAAGACAGTTAAATGACAAGAGGATTAAGCATGGTTGGCAGGAGCATTCTGATCGTTGACGACGAAGCGCCCATTCGCGAAATGATCGCCGTTGCGTTGGAAATGGCCGGCTACGACTGCCTGGAGGCGGAGAACTCCCAGCAGGCCCATGCCATTATCGTCGACCGCAAGCCCGACCTGATCCTGCTCGACTGGATGCTGCCCGGCACCTCCGGCATCGAGCTGGCGCGGCGCCTGAAACGCGATGAGCTGACCGGTGACATACCGATCATCATGCTCACCGCCAAGGGCGAAGAGGACAACAAGATCCAGGGCCTGGAAGTCGGCGCCGACGACTACATCACCAAGCCATTCTCCCCTCGCGAGCTGGTCGCGCGCCTCAAGGCCGTGCTGCGCCGCGCTGGCCCGACCGACGGCGAGGCACCGATCGAAGTCGGCGGCCTGCTACTGGACCCGATCAGCCACCGCGTGACCATCGACGGCAAACCGGCCGAGATGGGCCCGACCGAATACCGCCTGCTGCAATTTTTCATGACCCACCAGGAACGCGCCTACACCCGTGGCCAGTTGCTTGACCAGGTCTGGGGCGGCAACGTCTATGTCGAAGAGCGTACCGTCGACGTGCATATCCGCCGCCTGCGCAAAGCCTTGGGCGATGCCTACGAGAATCTGGTACAAACCGTGCGCGGCACCGGCTACCGTTTTTCCACCAAGGCCTGAAGCCGGCCCCTTATTCGCCAGACGCTTACAAGGACGCGTGTTAAGTGAACCAGAACTGGCATGGCACCCTGATTCGCCACATGCTGCTGTTGGTCACCGGCTGCCTGCTGGTGGGCCTGATCAGCGGTTACTACGGCTGGAGCCTGGCCATCGGCCTGGGGATCTATCTGGCCTGGACCCTCAAGCAACTGCTGCGCCTGCACGAATGGCTGCGCCTGCACCAACCCGATGAAGCACCGCCCGATGGCTACGGCCTGTGGGGCGAGGTGTTCGACAGCATCTACCACCTGCAACGCCGCGACCAACGGGTGCGCGGGCGCCTGCAAGCCGTGATAGACCGGGTCCAGGAGTCCACCGCGGCGCTGAAAGACGCGGTGATCATGCTCGACAGCGACGGCAACCTGGAATGGTGGAACCGCGCGGCGGAAACCCTGCTGGGCCTGAAGACTCCACAGGACAGCGGCCAGCCGGTGACCAACCTGGTGCGCCATCCGCGCTTCAAGGAATATTTCGAGCAGGACAATTACAACGAGCCGCTGGAAATCCCCTCGCCGACCAACGACCGGGTCCGCATTCAGCTGTACATCACCCGCTACGGCAACAACGAACACCTGATGCTGGTGCGCGACGTGACCCGCATCCACCAGCTGGAACAGATGCGCAAAGACTTCATCGCCAACGTCTCCCACGAGCTGCGCACGCCGCTGACGGTGATCTGCGGCTACCTGGAAACCCTGCTCGATAACGTCGAGGAAGTGAATCCGCGCTGGAGCCGCGCCCTGCAGCAGATGCAGCAGCAAGGCGGGCGCATGCAGACCCTGCTCAACGACCTGCTGCTGTTGGCCAAGCTGGAAGCCACCGACTACCCGTCGGACAACCAGCCGGTGCCGATCGACGTGCTGCTGCAGTCGATCAAGAGCGATGCCCAGGCGCTGTCCGGGGAGCGCAACCAGCGCATCACCCTGGAAGCCGACGCGCAGATCCAGCTCAAGGGTAGCGAGGCGGAACTGCGCAGCGCCTTTTCCAACCTGGTGTTCAACGCTGTGAAATACACCCCGGCCGAGGGCAACATCCGCATCCGCTGGTGGGGCGACGAGCAAGGCGCGCACCTGAGCGTGCAGGATTCGGGGATCGGCATCGACAGCAAGCACTTGCCACGCCTGACCGAACGCTTCTACCGGGTCGACTCCAGCCGCAACTCCAACACCGGCGGCACCGGCCTGGGCCTGGCCATCGTCAAGCATGTGCTGCTGCGCCATCGGGCGCGCCTGGAGATCAGCAGCGTACCGGGCCACGGCAGCACTTTTACCTGCCATTTCGCCCCGGCCCAGGTGAAAAGATTGCGTGCCAACACCCTGACCGACCAGCGGTGACAGCCACGCACTACTAGGCAATCGCCCTGCCAGCCGCTACATTGGCTGGCTTGCGCCGGCCATTGCGCCGCGCATTTCTCTCTTTTTCGAATACACGGAACCCGCAAAACTCCATCATGGACCCTTCCCCTGGTTTTACCCTCGCGTCTCTTTTCGCCGACTTCGGCATGATTCTTTTTGCACTGCTCCTGGTTCTGCTCAACGGCTTTTTCGTAGCCGCCGAGTTCGCCATGGTCAAACTGCGCTCGACCCGGGTCGAGGCCATCGCCCATAAGAACGGCTGGCGCGGGCAGATCCTGCGCACCGTACACAGCCAGCTGGATGCCTACCTTTCCGCGTGCCAGCTGGGGATCACCCTGGCCTCCCTCGGCCTGGGCTGGGTCGGTGAGCCGGCCTTCGCGCATTTGCTGGCGCCGCTGCTCAGCGCCGTGGGCGTGGATTCGGCGGAAGTGGTCAAGGGCGTGTCGTTCTTTACCGCCTTCTTCATCATTTCCTACCTGCACATCGTGGTCGGCGAACTGGCGCCCAAGTCCTGGGCCATCCGCAAGCCCGAGCTGCTGTCGCTGTGGACGGCGGTGCCGCTGTACCTGTTCTACTGGCTGATGTACCCGGCGATCTACCTGCTCAACGCCAGCGCCAACACCATCCTGCGCATCGCCGGCCAGGGCGAGCCCGGCCCGCATCACGAGCACCACTACAGCCGCGAAGAACTGAAGCTGATCCTGCACTCCAGCCGGGGCCAGGACCCCAGCGACCAGGGCATGCGCGTACTGGCCTCGGCCGTGGAAATGGGCGAGCTGGAAGTGGTGGACTGGGCCAACTCCCGGGAAGACCTGATCAGCGTGGAATTCAACGCGCCGCTGAAGCAGATCCTCGCCCTGTTCCGCCGCCACAAGTTCAGCCGCTACCCGGTCTACGACAGCGAGCGCAACGAGTTCGTCGGCCTGCTGCACATCAAGGACCTGCTGCTGGAACTGGCGGCGCTGGACCACATCCCCGAATCGTTCAACCTGGCCGAGCTGACCCGCCCGCTGGAGCGCGTTTCCCGGCACATGCCGCTGTCGCAGCTGCTGGAACAGTTCCGTAAAGGCGGTTCGCACTTCGCCCTGGTGGAAGAAGCCGACGGCAAGATCATCGGCTACCTGACCATGGAAGACGTGCTGGAAGTACTGGTCGGCGATATCCAGGACGAACACCGCAAGGCCGAGCGCGGCATCCTCGCCTACCAGCCCGGCAAGTTGCTGGTGCGCGGCGATACCCCGCTGTTCAAGGTGGAACGCCTGCTGGGCATCGACCTGGACCATATCGAGGCCGAAACCCTCGCCGGCCTGGTCTACGAGACCCTGAAACGGGTGCCGGAAGAAGAAGAGGTCATGGAAGTCGAAGGCTTGCGCATCATCATCAAGAAGATGAAAGGCCCGAAAATCGTCCTGGCCAAGGTGTTGATGCTCGATTGAGCACGGTCTGACACCTCATCGCGAGCAAGCTCACTCCTACAATGAACCGCGTTCATCTGTAGGAGCAGCTGGTCGAGGCTCGATTGCTCGCGATCCCCTGCCCCGATTATCACCTGCTCCGCCGATCACCCCGTAGCCGCTGCCGAAGGCTGCGATCGACCTGGGCGGCACTCCGACGAAGCGGGCGCAGGCTCTTGAGGCCGCTGAAGGCCTTCGGCCTTATCGCAGCCTTCGGCAGCGGCTACATGGCTACTTTTTGCCCAGCGCGAAATTCGGCAGGCTGCCGATGGGCTGGTTGAACTGATAGGGAATCGACACCAGCCCCAGCCCCGTATTGCGCTGCACCACGAAGTGCAGGTGCGGGCCGCTGCTGTTGCCGGTGTTGCCCGACAACGCCAGCGGGCTGCCCACCACGACCCGCTGGCCTTCACGCACGCTTACCGAGCCGCGCTTGAGGTGCAGGTACACCCCCATGGTGCCGTCGTTGTGCAACACCCGCACGAAATTGCCGGAAGGGTCGGTGCCGCGCCCGCTCTGGCGGTTCTCGGTCTTCACCACCACCCCGCCACGCGCCGCGATGATCGGCGTGCCCTCGGGCATGGCGATGTCCATGGCATAGCGGCTCTTGGGGCCGAAATGGCTGTACCGGCCGTTGGCGCCCTGGGTCAGGCGAAAGGGGCCGCCACGCCAGGGCAGCGGGTAACGATAGGCCTGGGCGGCGCCCGCAGGGTCGCCCAGGGAGTAACGAAACTGCGGGACATAGATCAGCGGCTTGCCCGCCTGCATAGCCGTGAGCTGCGCCAGGCGCTGTCGGCTGCGGGCCGGCAGTACCCGGCGAATCGGCTGCCTGGGGGCACTGCGGATGTTCTTCAGGCCGGTAAACCCCAGCTCGATCTCCACCGGCGCATACAGGTCGTTACGCACAAAGACGCTGTCCACGCCCCAGCTCTTCTCGACGTCCAGACGCACCTGGCGTTCCAGGTGCTCGACCATGCGATCGCGAAACACGAACACCTGGGCGCCCGGCGACGGACGGTCGCTGTAGGACACCACGCCGTTGGCGTCGGTGGACTTGTAGATGGTCATGGCCATGGCCGAGGTGGCAGCCAGCAACAGACCGCAGGAAAACAGCAGGTGCATGAACATGGGCAAGATTCTGAGGAAAGCCTGAAGTCAGGCTAGCAGCCCGACGTGGACTTTGTATGAATCAACCCTGCACCAGAGGTTCCATTGCCGACGGACTGAAACTGATATCGACCCCCAGGTGCGCGGCGTCGGAGAGGTTGACCAGCGCATCCAGGGAAAACTTGTTGATCTTGCCGCTGAGCACGTCGTTGAGCCGCGGCTGGGTGATATTGAGCCGCCTGGCGGCCTCCTTCTGCGAAACACCCCAGGCCTTGATGGTCTTGCCCAGCTCCAGCATGAGCTTGGAGCGCAGGCGCATATTGGCGGCTTCCTGAGGCGAACCTTCGAGCGCGTCCCAGACACTGGCGAAACGCTCGGTATGCATGTGATCGGTCATGGCGTGCACTTATCTCCTGAAGTCTGGCCCGAGCCAGCTCGATGTCCCGCGCTTCGGTCTTGCGGGTGGTCTTGCGCATGGCGTGCAGCACATAAATGGCCGCGGGCCGGTTGGCCACGTAAAACACCCGAAACGCTCCTGAATCCTCACTGATCCTGATCTCGAACACCCCCGGCCCCACGGTTTTCATCGACCGGCAGTCATAGGGCGGCTCGCCCTGCTGCAACAGATCCAGCTGAAAACCCGCGGCCCTTCGCGCATCCAGCGGAAAAGCCCGAAGGTCCCGGAGCGTGCTCCCGACAAACACCACATCCTTGTGCCTAGGCATCGAACCTCTCCCGTTACTGACCCCAGAGAGGTTAAACAACCCGACCGCCACAGCGCGCGACCGGGTTGTTTCAAAGCGTGGCCAGGCACAAGAAAAGCCAAAAGCACAGATCACAACCTATATCAGTACAGATATAAATCAACCTGAAAAACAGAGAATCGGACACACGGCATCAAACCACTGCCCCCTCCCCCAACGCCTTGCACTGCGCCGCCTGCAATACATCACAACCATCGTCCAACAACAGATACAAGGCCTGGGTGATACGCCCCAGGTCACCCTCGTCAGCGTGCAAAAGCGTGGTACAGGAAAGTGTTTGCAGTAGGTTTCGCGCCGAGTTCAGACGCAGGCTGGCACTGGGCGTGGATGTTGAAGCCGCCGCAGGCTGCGATCGGTTTGAGCGGTACTCCGGCGAAGCGGACGCAAGGTTTTGAGATAGCTGAAGGCCTTCGGCCTTATCGCAGCCTGCGGCAGCGGCTACAGGGGCGGGGTCAGCGGGCCGGAAAATGTAGCGGCAGAATAGACGTCATCGCGGGCAAGCCTCGCTCCTACAGAAGCGTGGTTGCCCGCGAGATAGTGCTCAGGAACGGGGCTGAGAGGGGCTCAGGCGCCGGGGACGAAGTGCTTCTGCGCCGTGCCGCGGGCGATCAGGCGGGAGATGTAGTCGAGCTTCTGCGCATCCTGGTCGACGAAGCGGAAGGTCAGTTGCAACCACTCGCTGTCCGGCTTTGGCTCATAGGCCACCACCGCATGCAGGTAGCCGTTCAGGCGCGCCACTTCGGCATTGTCGCCCTGCTCCAGGTCCAGCACGGCGCTGTCGAGCACCTGCGGCAGCGTGTCGGTGCGTTTCACCACCAACAGCGCCTCCTTGATGCTCAGCGCCTTGATCACGCACTGCTGGGTACCGCTGGGCAGACGCAATTGCCCCTGGCCACGCCCCCCAGCAGACGCAGCGGCGGCAGGAGCCGGCGCCTTCACCGGCGGACTGTTGAGCAACCCACGAGACGGGGCTGCAGCGGGAGCAGGAGCGGACACCACGGCAGGCTTGGCAAACGGATTGACCGCCGCAGCCGCCGGCGCGGCGCCGATGACTTCGGCCTTGCCGCCGGTCAGGGCACTCAGGGAGTCATTGCCGAACGCCGAGTTCATCTTGGTCGGCGCGCTGTTCATCAGGGTGTCGAGCTTGCCGACCTTGTTCAGCGCCTGCTTGACCTTGGTCAGCAACTGCTCGTTGGTGAACGGCTTGCTGACGTAGCCGGAGACGCCGGCCTGGATCGCCTGCACCACGTTCTCCTTGTCGCCGCGACTGGTGACCATGATGAACGGCATGGCCTTCATCGCCTCCTGGCCGCGGCACCAGGTCAACAGCTCCAGGCCGGACATTTCCGGCATTTCCCAGTCGCACAGGACCAGGTCGAAGGCTTCACGGGCCAGCAGGGCCTGGGCTTTACGGCCGTTGATGGCGTCCTCGATCTTGATGCCAGGGAAGTAGTTGCGCAGACATTTCTTCACCAGGTCACGAATGAACGAAGCGTCATCCACCACCAACACACTTACCTTACTCATCGACCACCCCTTTAAAAATCCCGGCTAGCATAACGCTTTACTGATGGCACTTTGCCAAAACTCTTCAGTCACGCCGGGACTTTTCGTTCGCGGGCGCTGCTTTTCAAGTTAAATCCCCATAAACGAAAACGCCCGGCCAAAGGGCCGGGCGCTTCTCTCAGGCAACCTTACTTATCGTCAGCTTCACCCGGAACATTAGCGCTTTCGGCACTGGTGCCTTCAACTTCTTCCTTCATCCGCTTCAGGCCCAGATGGCGCACATCGGTGCCGCGCACCAGGTAAATCACCAGCTCCGAGATGTTGCGCGCGTGGTCGCCGATCCGCTCCAGGGAGCGCAGGACCCAGATGATGCTCAGAACGCGCGAGATCGAGCGCGGATCTTCCATCATGTAGGTGGCCAGCTCGCGCAGCGCGGTCTTGTACTCGCGGTCGATGACCTTGTCGTACTGGGCCACCGACAGCGCCAGGTCGGCGTCGAAGCGGGCAAAAGCATCCAGCGCGTCGCGGACCATGTTGCGCACCTGGTCGCCGATATGCCGCACTTCCACATAGCCGCGCGGGGCTTCGCCTTCTTCGCACAGCTGAATGGCGCGACGGGCGATCTTGGTCGATTCGTCGCCGATGCGCTCCAGGTCGATCACCGACTTGGAGATGCTGATGATCAGGCGCAGGTCGGAAGCCGCCGGCTGGCGACGGGCGAGAATGCGCAGGCATTCTTCGTCGATGTTGCGTTCCATCTGGTTGATCTGGTCGTCGATCTCGCGCACCTGCTGGGCAAGCCCCGAGTCGGCTTCGATCAGCGCGGTGACGGCGTCGTTGACTTGTTTCTCGACCAGCCCACCCATCGCCAGGAGGTGGCTGCGCACCTCCTCGAGCTCGGCGTTGAACTGCTGGGAGATGTGATGCGTGAGGCCTTCTTTACTAATCATGGTTGGCGTCCTTGGAGCGTCCGGTAAGGTGCGGTGGACCGCAGCGTCAGTTCAGTGAGCAACAACAGCTTCCTAGCCGTAACGACCGGTGATGTAGTCTTCGGTCTGCTTCTTCGCCGGATTGGTGAACAGCGTATCGGTGTCGCCGAATTCCACCAGTTTGCCCATGTACATGAACGCCGTGTAGTCGGAGACACGCGCGGCCTGTTGCATGTTGTGGGTCACGATCACGATGGTGAACTTCGATTTCAGTTCGTAGATCAGCTCTTCGACCTTCAAGGTGGAGATCGGATCGAGCGCCGAGCACGGTTCGTCGAGCAGCAGCACTTCCGGTTCCACGGCGATGGTGCGGGCGATCACCAGACGCTGCTGCTGACCACCGGACAGGCCGAGTGCCGATTCATGCAGGCGATCCTTGACCTCGTCCCACAGCGCCGCACCCTTGAGGGCCCACTCGACGGCTTCGTCGAGGATGCGCTTCTTGTTGATGCCCTGGATGCGCAGGCCGTAGACCACGTTCTCGTAGATGGTTTTCGGGAACGGGTTGGGCTTCTGGAACACCATGCCCACGCGGCGGCGCAGCTCGGCCACGTCTTCGCCCTTGCGGTAGATGTTGTTGCCGTAGAGGTTGATCTCGCCTTCCACGCGGCAGCCGTCCACCAGGTCGTTCATCCGGTTGAAGGTACGCAGCAGGGTCGACTTGCCGCAGCCGGACGGGCCGATGAAGGCGGTCACGCGCTGCTTCGGAATGTTCATGCTGACGTCGAACAGCGCCTGTTTCTCACCGTAGAACAGGCTCAGGCCCGGGACTTCGATGGCCACGGTTTCCTGGTCCAGGTTCAGGCTCTGCTTGTCGCGGCCCAGGGCCGACATGTTGATGCCGTGGGTATGTGCTTCTTGCTGCATGGGTCACTCCCTACGCTAACAAATTCATTTCAATGAGCCGCTGGCCTCACAAAATGGGCCAGCGGTGTTGCCGTTCTGTAGGAGCGGTATTAACTATCCAGCGCCTTATATTTCTCGCGCAGGTGGTTACGAATCCACACTGCCGACAGGTTGAGCGTCGCGATCACCAGCACCAGCAGCAGCGCCGTGGCGTACACCAGCGGCCGCGCGGCCTCGACGTTGGGGCTCTGGAAGCCGACGTCATAGATATGGAAGCCCAGGTGCATGATCTTCTGGTCCAGGTGCAGGTACGGGTAGTTGCCGTCCACCGGCAGCGACGGCGCCAGTTTCACCACACCCACCAGCATCAGCGGCGCCACTTCACCGGCGGCGCGGGCTACCGCGAGGATCATGCCGGTCATCATCGCCGGGCTGGCCATTGGCAGTACGATCTTCCACAGGGTTTCCGCCTTGGTCGCGCCCAGGGCCAAGGAACCTTCACGCACGGTGCGGGGAATCCGCGCCAGGCCTTCCTCGGTGGCCACGATCACCACCGGCACCGCCAGCAGCGCCAGGGTCAGGGAAGCCCAGAGCAGGCCCGGGGTGCCGAAGGTCGGCGCCGGCAGCGCTTCGGGGAAGAACAAGCGGTCGAGGGAACCGCCCAGCACATAGACGAAGAAGCCCAGGCCGAACACGCCGTAGACGATGGCCGGCACGCCCGCCAGGTTGTTCACCGCGATGCGGATCACCCGGGTCAGGGTGTTCTGCTTGGCGTATTCGCGCAGGTACACCGCCGCCAGCACGCCGAACGGGGTGACGATCATCGCCATGATCAGGGTCATCATCACGGTACCGAAGATCGCCGGGAAGATACCGCCCTCGGTGTTGGCTTCACGCGGGTCGTCGCTGAGGAATTCCCAGACCTTGCTGAAGTAGAAACCCAGCTTGGTGAAGGTGCCCATGGCGTTCGGCTGGTAGGCGTGCACCACCTTGCCCAGGCTGATCTCGATCTCTTTGCCGTTGGCGTCGCGGGCGGTGAGGCTGTCACGGTTGAACTGCGCGTGCAGGTCGCTCAGGCGGGCCTCGACGTCCTGGTAACGGGCGTTCAGCTCGGCGCGTTCGCTTTCCATGTCGGCCTGGGCGGCGGCATCGAGCTTGCCGTCCAGTTCCAGCTTGCGACCGTGCAGGCGGATGCGCTCGAGGCCGGCGTTGATCGCGCCGATGTCGACTTTCTCCAGGGTCTTGAGCTGGGCCGCCAGCTTGTTCACTCGCTCGATCCGCGCCTGCAGTTCCGGCCAGGCCGCTTCGCCTTCGGCGATGACCTTGCCATCCTGCTTGACGTTGACCAGGTAGCCGTAGAAGTTGCCCCACTCGCGCCGCTCGATGGCCATCAGCTCCGGCGGCGTGGTCTGGTTGGTCAGCCAGTCGCCGACGATCCAGGTGAAGTCGTTGCCGTTCAGGTCACGGTTGCCGACCTTGATCAGCTCGCGGGTCATGAACTCGGGGCCTTCGTCCGGCACCGGCAGGCCGGCGCTCTTCAGGCGTGCCCGCGGCACTTCTTCTTTCTGCACCACTTCACCGATGACCAGGTGGTTGGCCTGGCCCGGCACGTCGTAGTGGGCATGCACCAGGTCCGCCGGCCAGAAGTGGCCCAGACCGCGCACGGCGATCACCGCCAACAGGCCGATAGTCATGATGACCGCGATGGACACCGCGCCACCGCTGATCCAGACGCCCGGGGCGCCGCTCTTGAACCATCCATTCAGGGAGTTCTGTTTCACAGACTTCTACCTTTCTTAAAGCGACGAGTATTTCTTGCGCAGACGCTGACGGATCAGCTCGGCGAGGGTGTTCATGACGAAGGTGAACAGCAGCAGCACCAGCGCCGAGAGGAACAGCACGCGGTAGTGGCTGCCGCCGACTTCCGACTCCGGCATTTCCACCGCGACGTTGGCCGCCAGAGTGCGCAGGCCTTCGAACAGGTTCATTTCCATGACCGGGGTGTTGCCGGTGGCCATCAGCACGATCATGGTTTCGCCGACCGCGCGGCCCATGCCGATCATCAGCGCCGAGAAGATGCCCGGGCTGGCGGTGAGGATCACCACGCGGGTCATGGTCTGCCACGGCGTGGCGCCCAGGGCCAGGGAACCCAGGGTCAGGCCGCGCGGCACGCTGAACACGGCGTCTTCGGCGATCGAGTAGATGTTCGGAATCACCGCAAAACCCATGGCCAGGCCGACCACCAGGGCGTTGCGCTGGTCGTAGGTGATGCCCAGGTCATGGGAGATCCACATGCGCATGTCGCCGCCGAAGAACCAGTTCTCCATGAACGGGCTCATGTACAGCGAGAACCAGCCCACCAGGATGATCACCGGGATCAGGATCGCGCTTTCCCAACCATCCGGCACCTTGAGGCGCACCGACTCAGGCAGGCGGCTGAAGACGAAACCGGCCACCAGGATGCCGATCGGCAGCAGCATCAGCAGGCTGAAGATGCCCGGCAGATGGCCTTCGACGTAAGGCGCGAGGAACAGGCCGGCGAAGAAGCCGAGGATCACCGTCGGCATCGCTTCCATCAGCTCGATCACCGGCTTGACCTTGCGGCGCATGCCCGGAGCCATGAAGTAAGCGGTGTAGATCGCCGCGGCCACCGCCAGCGGGGCTGCCAGCAGCATCGCGTAGAACGCTGCCTTCAACGTACCGAAGGTCAGCGGCGAAAGGCTCAGCTTGGGTTCGAAGTCGGTGTTGGCCGCGGTCGATTGCCAGACGTATTTAGGCTCGTCGTAGTTCTCGTACCAGACCTTGCTCCACAGCGCGCTCCAGGACACTTCCGGGTGCGGGTTGTCGAGCACCAGCGGTTGCAGCTTGCCGCCGGCTTCGACGATCACCCGGTTGGCCCGTGGCGACAGGCCGAACAGGCCTTCGCCCTCGACCACCTGGTCCACCAGCAGGGTGCGGTGCGCGGTGCTGTGGAACACGCCGAGCTTGCCCGAGGCGTCCAGGGCGACGAAGCCCTTGCGGCGCTCTTCGGCAGTGATTTCGATGATCGGCGTGGTGCCCATCTGGAAGGTGCGGATCTGCTTCAGGCGCAGTTCGCCGTCCGGGTCGCGGGCCATGAACCACTGGGCCAGGCCGCCCTTGGAAGTACCGATGATCAGCGAGATACCGCCCACCAGCTGGGTGCTGGCCGTCACTTCGGCATCGGCATCCTCCAGCAGTTTGTAGCGACCGTTGAGGCTCTTGTCGCGCAGGCTGAACACGTCGGCCTGGGCACGCCCGTTGATCACGTACAGCCACTGCTGGCGCGGGTCGATGTACATGGCCTTGACCGGTTCGGTCATCTGCGGCAGCTCGATGCGGTTCTGCTCGCTGGTGACCTCGCCGGTCATCATGTTTTCTTCGCGGGTCAGCTGCAGCACGTGCAGTTGCGCGCCGCTGGAACCGGCCACCACCAGCGCCGAATCGGTGGCGTTGAGGTTGACGTGCTCCAGGGCACCGCCCTGCTCGTTCAGCACGATCGGGGTTTCGCCGTAGGGGTATTCGATGGCCGGCGAGATGGTTTTCTTGCCTTCCGGATAGCTGACCTTATAGGTGTGACGGAACACCAGCGCCTGGCCGTTGGACAGGCCAACCACCACCAGCGGGCTGCCCGGCTGATCCTTGCCGATAGCGGTCACGGTGGTGCCGGCCGGGATCGGCAGGTCGACGCGGCGCAGCTCGGCACCGTTGTCGATGTCGAAGAACAGCGCCTGGCCCTTGTCGGAAACCCGCATGCCGACCTGGTTCTGCTCTTCCAGGGAGAACATCAGCGGCTTGCCGGCGTCCTGCATCCAGGCTGGCGTCAGCGGGTCCTTGGCGGTCAGGTCGGCGCCCTGGAACAGGGGCAGCACGACATAGGCGAGGAAGAAGAAGATCAGGGTGATCGCGGCCAGCACGGCCAGACCGCCAACGAGGACGTACCAGCGGGTCAGGCGATCTTTCAGCGCGCGGATGCGGCGCTTGCGTTGCAGCTCAGGCGTATTGAAGTCAATGCGCTTGGGGGGAGAGGTCGGAGTCATGGTGGAGTTGGCCAGATCATTCATGCGCACACCCTAGCGATCCTGTATGACAGAAAGATGACAATGCAGTGACGCAACAAATCCGCCGCGGAGCAGAGCTGGCAGCGGATCGAAAATGGGGGGGGTGTAGGAGCGAGCCCGCTCACTCCTACAAGGTCCGGGACAGGCCCGGACCTAGGGTGTTACTTCTTTACGACTGCAGCGCCTTCCTGCAGGCCCAGGTCAGCCAGTGCCTTGGCGGCGACTTTGGCTGGCAGTGGGATGTAGCCGTCTTTCACTACCACTTCCTGGCCCTGTTTCGACAGAACCAGTTTCACGAACTCGGCTTCCAGCGGGGCCAGAGGCTTGTTCGGGGCCTTGTTGATGTACACGTACAGGAAGCGGGACAGCGGGTACTTGCCGTTCAGGGCGTTTTCTTCGGTGTCTTCGATGAAGTCGCTGCTGCCTTTCTTGGCCAGGGCCACGGTCTTCACGCTGGCGGTCTTGTAGCCGATGCCCGAGTAGCCGATGCCGTTCAGCGAGGAGCTGATGGACTGGACCACCGAAGCCGAACCAGGCTGTTCGTTGACATTAGGCTTGTAGTCGCCTTTGCACAGGGCTTCTTCCTTGAAGTAGCCGTAGGTGCCGGATACCGAGTTACGACCGAACAGCTGGACCGGCTTGTTGGCCAGGTCGCCGGTCACGCCCAGGTCGCCCCAGGTCTTGACGTCGGCCTTGGCGCCGCACAGGCGGGTCGACGAGAAGATCGCATCAACCTGTTCCATGGTCAGGTGCTGGATCGGGTTGTCCTTGTGCACGAACACCGCCAGGGCGTCCACCGCAACCGGGATGGCGGTTGGCTTGTAACCGTACTTCTGCTCGAAGGCAGCCAGTTCGGTGTCCTTCATCTTGCGGCTCATCGGGCCCAGGTTGGAGGTGCCTTCGGTCAGCGCAGGTGGCGCGGTGGCGGAGCCAGCGGCCTGAATCTGGATGTTTACGTTCGGGTATTCTTTTTTGTAGTGCTCGGCCCACAGGGTCATGAGGTTGGCCAGGGTATCGGAGCCGACGCTGGACAGGTTGCCCGACACACCAGTGGTCTTGGTGTAGCTCGGGATAGCAGGGTCAACAGCGGCAACCGCGTGGGCAGTCGCAACGCCAGCAGCGACAAAAGTCATTGCCGCCATCAAACGCTTCAGTTTCATGCCTTACTCCTAGCAGATAGGGTGTGTTAAGTCGGGCCAAGTATCTGTAGGCCGTGTGAACACTCTATGGCTGAAATATGACAATTAAATGAAAGGCCAGCATTCGCGATGGAAGGCTGGCCTTTCTTTATAGAGCGTTTTGTAGCCGCCGCCGAAGGCTGCGATAGGTCTGCAGGATCTCCAGGGCCCTGAAGATCGCCGCGCCCCTTCGGGTCGTTCGCAGCCTTCGGCAGCGGCTACAGGGTCACAGGATCAGCGATCCTTTTTCCACAGGTACAGGCCGACCAGGATCCCGATGCTGCAAATAATTGCAACATAATAGGCCGGGCCCATCGGACTCTCCTTGAGCAGCGCGGTCACCACCATCGGCGTCAGGCCACCGAAGATCGCGTAGGCCAGGTTGTAGGAGAATGACAGGCCGCTGAAGCGCACCACCGCCGGGAAGGCCTTGACCATCACATACGGCACCGCGCCGATGGTGCCCACCAGCAGGCCGGTCAGCGCGTACAACGGGAACAGCCAGTCCGGGTGATCCAGCAGGCTGTGGTAGAAGGTCCAGGAAGTCGCCAGCAGCAACGCGCTGCCGAACACGAATACCCGGCCGGCGCCAAAACGGTCGGCCAGCGCGCCGGACGCCACGCAACCCAGGCTCAGGAACACGATCGCCAGGCTGTTGGCCTGCAACGCGGTGGTCGGGGTGAAGTGATAGACCGTCTGCAGCACGGTCGGGGTCATCAGGATCACCACGATGATCCCGGCGGACAGCAGCCAGGTCAGCAGCATCGAGAGAATGATCGCGCTGCGGTGGTCGCGCAGCACCGCGCGCAGCGGCACTTCCTCGGCCAGGGCCTTGCGCAGCTGCAGCTCGGCGAATACCGGGGTTTCGTGCAGCCAGCGGCGCAGGTACACCGAGAACAGGCCGAACACGCCGCCGAGCAGGAACGGAATCCGCCAGGCGTAATCGGCGACTTCGCCCGGGGTATAGATGCTGTTGATCGCGGTGGCCACCAGCGAACCCAGGAGAATGCCAGCCGTCAGGCCCGAGGTCAGGGTGCCGCAGGCGTAGCCGATATGCCGCTGCGGCACATGCTCGGAAACGAACACCCAGGCGCCCGGCACTTCACCGCCGATGGCCGCGCCCTGGATCACCCGCATCAGCAGCAACAGGATCGGCGCCCACATGCCGATCTGCGCGTAGGTCGGCAGCAGGCCCATGATCAGGGTCGGCACCGCCATCATGAAAATGCTCAGGGTGAACATCTTCTTGCGCCCGAGCAGGTCGCCGAAGTGCGCCATGACGATCCCGCCCAGGGGCCGGGCCAGATAGCCGGCGGCGAAGATGCCGAAGGTCTGCATCAGGCGCAGCCACTCGGGCATGTCCGCGGGGAAGAACAGCTTGCCGACCACCGTGGCGAAGAACACGAAAATGATGAAGTCGTAGAACTCCAGCGCGCCGCCCAGGGCGGACAGCGACAGGGTCTTGTAGTCATTGCGGGTCAACGGACGAGCAGGTTGCGCGGGCTGCGCGACGCTCGAAGGCACAGTGGTCATGGCAAGGGCTTCTCTTATAGTCGGTTCTGGAAGCCGCAACAGCGCTGGTTGTGGCCTGGCAGGTTCGGCACGATAGCAAATTGTTCGAAAAAGCACATAGACGGGCACAATTGACAATCAAAATCAGAACCGGATGGTCGTCGCCGGGCCTGTCGACCGATATACTCGCAGGCATTGGAGCAACGCCGCCCCGGCAAGGGTTGCTGTGCGAAAACGCCGCTGGGCGCCCCAGGCGCCGACTGGGCCAGCCGGTTTCGCAGAGTTTCCCTTTAGTACGCCTTACGAAGAACGTGACGAACGTAGTATGTTCGGGCTGAATCGTTTTTCCTCAAGACGGCTATTCACCTGAAGTACCAATGAAGAGTCACGGGTCAGAGGCACCCCCGGCATGATAGAGCTCGAACAAGAAGATCCGATCCCGCAAGGCGACCTGGCCTTGCAAATCACCGCGCTTCCCCGCGAAACCAACGGCTTTGGCGATATTTTCGGCGGCTGGCTGGTGGCGCAGATGGACCTGGCGGGTACCGCCATGGCCAGTCGCGTGGCCGGCGGGCGTGTCGCCACGGTCGCCATCGACCGTATGGCATTCCTGGTGCCGGTCGCGGTCGGCGCGCAGCTTTCCTTTTATACCCAGACCCTGGAAATCGGTCGCAGCTCGATCCAGATGATGGTCGAGGTCTGGAGCGACGATCCGCTGTCCAGCGAATGGCGCAAGGTCACCGAGGCGGTGTTCGTGTTCGTTGCCATCGACGGCAGTGGCCGCACCCGCTCGGTTCCACCCAGGGCCCGTTAAATTCGGCGTGGGTTAAACCCGGCGGCTGTTACGTGGTCCATAGCAGCCCTGCTTTTGAACGAGAACAGCACCATGCCTACCCCTCACGTTGAAACGGTGAAACTGGATGAACTGAACTGCTGGCGCATCCGCCACGGTCAGGCCGAACTGCTGGTGGCCCAGCAAGGCGCGCACATCCTCAGCTATCAATTGGCCGGGCAACCGCCGCTGATCTGGCTCAACGACGAGGCCGTGTTCAAGACCGGCAAAAGCATCCGCGCCGGCGTTCCGGTGTGCTGGCCGTGGTTCGGCAACTTCGCGCGCAACCCGCAAAGCGTCCAGGCCATGCGCCAGGGCAGCGAGCCGGCCGGCGCCCACGGCCTGGTCCGCGCCACCGACTGGGAACTGCTGGGCATCCAGGCCGAAGGCGAAAGTCTGCTGGTGGAACTGCAACTGCCGATCCCCGAAGGCGGGCTGCCAGGCTGGCCGCACCAGGTCGAACTGAAGCTGAGCATCCGCCTCGACGACCAACTGCACATCAACCTCACCAGCCACAACCTGGGCGACGACACAGTCACCATCAGCCAGGCGCTGCACAGCTACTTTGCGGTCAGCGATGTGCGCAAGGTGCATGTCGAAGGGTTGGACGGCCTGAATTACATCGAGACCCTGGATGACTGGAAGACTGCACAGCAGTCCGGCGACCTGCATTTCACCGGCGAGACCGACCGTATCTACCTCGACCCTCCGCCACAGCTGAGCATCGTCGACCCGGCCTGGGAGCGGCGCATCCAGTTGACCAGCAACGGCTCGCGCTCGGCGGTGATCTGGAACCCGTGGATCGCTCGCGCCGAGCAGTTCAGCGACATGGCCGACGATGGCTGGCAACGCATGCTGTGCATCGAGACCGCCAACGTGATGGATGACGTGGTGACCCTGGCGCCAGGCGCCAGTCATACCCTGGGCGTGAGCGTTACCAGCGTAGCGCTGTAACGCCGTCCTACAGATCCGACTCCTGCACCACCCGCACTTTCTGCGCATCCAGCGCATAGGCTGCGTCGGCCAGGTCGTTGCTGACCGTCTCGATCTTCAGGTGGCCGGTCACCCACAGCGGCGTGTAGATATCGTCCAGCTTCACGCCCTTGGGGAAACGCACCAGCACCAGTTGATTGGGTGGCGGTGGCGGCACATGGATGCAGGCGCCCGGGTAAGGCACGAGGAAAAACAGGGTGCTGCGCCCCTTGGCATCGGACTCCAGCGGCACCGGATAACCGCCGATGCGGATGTCCTTGCCGTTCATGGCCGGCACGGTCTTGGTCGAATACATCACCGCCGGCAACCCCTTGCTCTGCTTCAGGCCGCCCTTTTCGGTAAAGGTGCCATTGGCTTCGGGGGAGTTGTGATCGATTTCCGGCATTTGCTCGAGGGCTTTCTGGTCCGACTTGGGCATCAGTTCGAGCCAGTCGGTTTCCGGCAGTTCACCGGCATGAGCCAGGCCCGGGCCCAGCAGAACAAGAGTCAACAGAAGACGGCGCATGGAGGAGCTCGGCAAGAAAGGGACAAGACAACGCCGGGCATTCTAGCCCTCTCTACCTGCGCAGCAGAGAGGGCTTTGTCGCTAAATCAGTTCTTTTTGACCAGGCCGTAGATCACCAGCAGCACGACCGCGCCAACCAGCGCGCCGATGAAGCCCGCGCCCTGGCCCGCCTGGTAGATGCCCAGGGCCTGGCCGCCGTAGGTGGCTGCCAGCGAACCGCCGATACCGAGCAGGATGGTCATGATCCAGCCCATGCTGTCATCGCCCGGTTTCAGGAAGCGAGCCAGCAGGCCAACGATCAAGCCGATAAAGATGGTTCCAATAATTCCCATGGCATTTCCCTCTGTATGAGTTAGGTATGCCAAAGCCTAGTTAGCGCATTGGCATCCTGCCATCAGAGAACGGCGGCCCCGATTGGTTCCACCGCAGCCTCAGGAAGTTATTCGGCGATCAGCGCTTCGACCTTGAGGATCTGCGCCTCGAGGGTTGCCTTGTCCTTGCAGCGCAGGTTGGCGTGACCGACCTTGCGCCCGACCTTGAAGGCCTTGCCGTAGTGATGCAGGTGGCAATCGTCGATGGCGATGACTTTCTCCACCGCCGGCACTTCGCCGATGAAGTTGATCATCGCGCTCTCGCCGACCTTGGCGGTCGAGCCCAGCGGCAGGCCGGCGACAGCCCGCAGGTGGTTCTCGAACTGGCTGCACTCGGCGCCTTCGGTGGTCCAGTGCCCGGAGTTGTGCACCCGTGGCGCGATCTCGTTGGCCTTGAGGCCACCGTCGACTTCAAAGAACTCGAACGCCATCACGCCGACGTAGTCCAGCTGCTTGAGCACGCGGCTGGAATAGTCTTCGGCCAGGGCCTGTAGCGGGTGATCGCTGCTGGCCACGGACAGCTTGAGGATGCCGCTGTGGTGAGTGTTGTGCACCAGCGGGTAGAAGCGGGTTTCGCCATCGCGGGCGCGCACGGCGATCAGCGAGACTTCGCCGGTGAACGGCACGAAGCCCTCCAGCAGGCACCCCACGCTGCCCAGCTCGGCGAAAGTGCCGACCACGTCTTCAGGGCTGCGCAGGACTTTCTGGCCCTTGCCGTCGTAACCCAGGGTGCGGGTTTTCAGCACGGCCGGCAGGCCGATGCTGGCCACGGCGGCCTCCAGGTCGGCTTGCGACTGGATGTCGGCGAACGCCGGGGTCGGAATCCCCAGGTCCTTGAACATGCTCTTCTCGAACCAGCGATCGCGGGCGATGCGCAGGGCTTCGGCACTCGGGTAGACCGGGACGAACTGCGACAGGAAGGCCACGGTTTCCGCCGGCACGCTTTCGAACTCGAAGGTCACCAGGTCCACTTCGTCAGCCAGCTGGCGCAGGTGATCCTGATCGCCGTAGTCGGCTCGCAGGTGTTCGCCCAGGGCAGCGGCACAGGCGTCCGGAGCCGGGTCGAGAAAAGCGAAGTTCATCCCCAGCGGAGTGCCCGCCAGAGCCAACATGCGACCCAGTTGGCCGCCACCGATTACACCGATCTTCATCGTCAAAAACCTCAGGCGATGCGTGGGTCTGGATTGTCCAGGACGCTGTCTGTCTGCTCAGCGCGGAATTTTTTCAGCACAGTATGAAATTGCGGATGCTTGGCGCCAAGGATGCTCGCCGACAGCAGCGCGGCGTTGATCGCGCCGGCCTTGCCGATGGCCAGGGTGGCGACCGGAATGCCCGCGGGCATCTGCACGATGGAGAGCAGCGAGTCGACGCCCGAGAGCATCGACGACTGCACCGGAACGCCCAGCACCGGCAGGTGGGTCTTGGCCGCGCACATGCCTGGCAGGTGGGCCGCGCCACCGGCACCGGCGATGATCACCTCGATGCCACGTGCTTCGGCATCGGTGGCGTACTGGAACAGCAGGTCCGGGGTGCGGTGGGCAGAGACCACTTTCACCTCGTAAGGGATGCCGAGCTTTTCCAGCATATCGGCGGTGTGGCTAAGGGTGGACCAATCGGACTTGGAGCCCATGATCACGCCAACCAATGCACTCATCGTCGTGCCTCTTCTCTCTGGGCGCCCGCGGGCGCGTCAAAAACAACAAGCCACGCGGAGTGCGTGGCTTGAATGTGCGAATTATGGCCGGACGAACCGGCCGAAGGCCGCGCAGTATACCGAAAAAGGTGCATTAAACGCACTTTTGCCGACCATCTGTCATACACCATGTTTCAAGCGCAAAGCGGCGGTTTTATTGACTTCGGGGTCAGTCAGCATAGGCCAGGATCGTTGCCAGATTCCTGTAGCCGCTGCCGCAGGCTGCGATCGACGGCGAAGCCGGCGCAAAGGGGGTATTCCCACTCCTTCAGACAGACCGCGTCGCCAGGTTTTGCGGCCCCTGCGACGGAGTGCCGCCCAGAGCGAGCGCAGCCTTCGGCAGCGGCTACAGGTCAGGTGTTGCCTGTGCCCTGCGCCGCGCCGCCTTCGAGCTTGCGCCACAGCAGCCGGACGTTGGCCTTGCGCACCAGGGCGCAGCGGTACAGGCGGATCTCCAGCGGCACATGCCATTGCGCGCCGCCGCAGACCACCAGTTCGCCACGGGCCAGTTCGGCGCGCACGCTCAGGTGCGGCACCCAGGCAATCCCCAGGCCTTCCAGGGCCATGCTCTTGAGGCTGTCGGCCATGGCGGTTTCATAGACCGTGGTGAAGCGCAGGTTGCGCTGGCGCAGCAGCTGGTTCACCGAACGCCCGAGAAACGCCCCGGCGCTGTACGCCAGCAGCGGCACGCTGGCCTCGCCTTCCAGGTCGAACAGCGGCTTGCCGGCGGCATCCGCCGCGCACACTGGCAGCATCTCGGTCTGGCCCAGGTGTAGCGAAGGAAAGATTTCCGGGTCCATCTGCATGGCCGAGTCCGGGTCATAGAAGGCCAGCATCAGGTCGCAGCCGCCTTCGCGCAGGGCATGCACGGCGTCGCCGACGTTGGTCGCCACCAGCCGCGTGGCGATGTTCAGGCCTTCGTTACGCAACTGGGCGATCCAGCGCGGGAAAAAGCCCAGGGCCAGGGAGTGCGCCGCGGCGACTTGCATCACTTCGCCCTGCCCGCCTTCGAGGTGATGCAAGTGCCGCAGCACTTCGCCCAGTTGCTCGACCACCGTGCGCGCGGTCACCAGGAACAGCTGCCCCGCCGCCGTCAGTTCGATCGGCGTGCGCGAGCGGTTGACCAGGGTCAGCCCCAGCGCCGCTTCCAGGCTGCGGATCCGTCGGCTGAAAGCCGGCTGGGTCACGAAGCGCCGTTCGGCGGCCTGCGAGAAGCTGCGGGTGGCGGCCAGGGCACTGAAGTCCTCGAGCCATTTGCTTTCCAGATTCATCACGTCCTCCCGGGGAACGCACCATTTTAGATCACACGCTTGCCGCGCAAGCGGCGTCACACGGGCATTATGCCGTTTATGCATAGGCCAGTGTTTAACAGCATTGGCCCAAATTTTCCCGCAGGCCTAGGATTCGCAGCGTTCCGGCACAGACCGGGTCCATATCGAGATGATTTCTATCATGTCCTCCGCTGCATCTTTCCGCACAGAAAAAGACCTGCTTGGCGTACTCGAAGTACCTGCTCAAGCGTATTACGGCATCCAGACCCTGCGAGCGGTGAACAACTTCCGCCTCTCCGGCGTTCCGATTTCGCACTACCCAAAACTGGTCGTGGCCCTGGCAATGGTCAAGCAGGCAGCTGCTGACGCCAACCGCGAGCTGGGTCACCTGAGCGAAGCCAAGCACGCTGCCATCAGCGAAGCCTGTGCCCGTCTGATCCGCGGCGACTTCCACGAAGAATTCGTGGTGGACATGATTCAAGGCGGCGCTGGCACTTCGACCAACATGAATGCCAACGAAGTCATCGCCAACATCGCGCTGGAGGCCATGGGCCACAGCAAGGGCGAATACCAGTACCTGCACCCGAACAACGACGTGAACATGGCGCAGTCGACCAACGACGCCTACCCGACCGCGATCCGCCTGGGTCTGCTGCTGGGCCACGACGCGCTGCTGGCCAGCCTCGACAGCCTGATCCAGTCGTTCGCCGCCAAGGGTGAAGAATTCAGCCACGTCCTGAAGATGGGCCGTACCCAGCTGCAAGACGCCGTGCCGATGACCCTGGGCCAGGAGTTCCGCGCCTTCGCCACCACCCTGAGCGAAGACCTGGCCCGCCTGAAGACCCTGGCGCCGGAAGTGCTGACCGAAGTGAACCTGGGCGGTACCGCCATCGGTACCGGCATCAACGCCGACCCGCGTTACCAGGCCCTGGCCGTCCAGCGCCTGGCCACCATCAGCGGCCAGCCGCTGGTACCGGCCGCCGACCTGATCGAAGCCACCTCCGACATGGGCGCCTTCGTGCTGTTCTCCGGCATGCTCAAGCGCACCGCGGTCAAGCTGTCGAAGATCTGCAACGACCTGCGCCTGCTGTCCAGCGGCCCGCGTACCGGGATCAACGAGATCAACCTGCCAGCGCGTCAGCCAGGCAGCTCGATCATGCCCGGCAAGGTCAACCCGGTGATCCCGGAAGCGGTCAACCAGGTGGCGTTCCAGATCATCGGCAACGACCTGGCCCTGACCATCGCGGCCGAAGGCGGCCAGCTGCAACTGAACGTGATGGAGCCGCTGATCGCCTTCAAGATCTTCGACTCGATCCGCCTGCTGCAACGCGCCATGGACATGCTGCGCGAGCACTGCATCACCGGCATCACCGCCAACGAGCAGCGCTGCCGCGAACTGGTCGAGCACTCGATCGGCCTGGTCACCGCGCTGAACCCGTACATCGGCTATGAAAACGCCACCCGTATCGCCCGCATCGCCCTGGAAAGCGGCCGCGGCGTACTGGAACTGGTGCGCGAAGAAGGCTTGCTCGACGACGCCATGCTCGCCGACATCCTGCGCCCGGAAAACATGATTGCCCCGCGTCTGGTCCCGCTCAAAGCCTGACCAACGCCCGCCCTGGCCACAGGGCACCGCTCACCAGGTCGAGGGACTAGACACCTCTCACCTTTTGAGGGCTTGGAGATTCTTCTCCAAGCCCTTTTTTTTGCCTGCTCCTTTACCTGCCCTTGAAACCGCCGCGCCCGCTTCGCGGTCGATCGCAGCCTGCGGCAGCGGCTACAGATCCAGGCCTTTGCGATACTTCGCCCAGGCTTTGGCCAAGCACAACCGGCCATCAGGGTAGATAATCGACCTCCCGCCGCGACCGGCAACGAATACCAAGGCATCCCGTCGATGGACCCGACGCACATCCAGGCCCTTCAACACCTGCGCAACCTGATCCCCATCGGCCTGCGCCACGCCCAAACCCTGCTGGCCCGCTGCGCGGGCAATCCCCAGCAAGCCGCCGAGCTCTACAAGTCCGAGCTGTTGCAGTTACTGTTGGACAAGTCCGGCCTGCCTCCCGAGCAAGCCCGCGAACACCTGCACAACGCCGGCTACGACCTGAACCGTGCCCTGCACGCTATAGAAGAAGCACGCTTCACCCTGACCCAGCGCATCCTGCGCAAACATCACCGAGACAAGGGCCGGGCCCTGGACCTGATCGCCCAGGCCATCGAAACCGAGGAGCAACTGCCGCGCCAGTACTGGCTGGCCTTCGAGGCGCTGGAACAACTGGCACCGGCGCCGCGCTGCTTCATGGTGCTCCACGAGTGGCTGGCCTTTGAGGACTGGGAAGGCTTTGACAGTGCCCTGCACTTTCACCTGCCCCAGGTCATCGCCCAATTCAGGCACCTGCAACTGGACGCCCTGGCGGACACCCTGGAACAGGCCGATCAGCGACAGAAACACCTGAGGGCGAGCCATACCGGGAGCGACAGCCCTGCCGCGCTGGCCGCGCGGGTCAATCAGGACCCGCTCTTCAACAGCCATCAGGACGCCTACAACCGCTACCGAGCGCTGCTCGACGAGCGCCTGTTCCAGTGGGTGGAACAACATATACAGCAGTTTCCAGCCTGAGCGGCGAGCGGCCGGGCGTTGCCCAAACCGCTAGACTGCCGCCCTCAACCGAACATGGACATCGGAATCAGCCCCCATGGAACTGCAGTTCAGCATCACCCCCGCACACACCGAAACCAGGCTCGCCGAAAAACTGCGGCAGGCAATGCTCGAGCATGATCAGCAGCAGGCGCGGATCATGGGCAGCGTCGCCCATTGGCAGAGCCGCCTGCTCGGGCCCCTGCTGCTCGTCCTGTGCCTGGTCGGCGGCGCCCTGGCGATCTATTTCCCCGAGCAGCGCTTCACGCCAGAGAAGCTCATCGCCCTGGCGCTGTTCGCGCTGGTCTTCATCCCGCTCTGGTGGCGCTATTGCGAGCGCTGGCTCCAGCACCTGCAAGCCCGTATCGCCGCCAAGCCTGCCAAGCCCCACCCACCGTTGCGCGGGCTGAACCAACGCTTGATCGAATCCAGGTTGCGCGCGTCCCTGAAGGCCGCCGAAGGCATTTATTGCCTGGCGTTCGACGACCGGGGCTTTACGTTGAGCAACGCCAAGGGCGGCAAGAGCACGCTGGCCTGGGAGCAGATCGCGCACCTGCGGGAAACGCCCGACTTCTACGCCGTGGCCTGCGCCGAGCTGGAACATAAGGGCCTGGCCTATCACATCGCCAAACACAGTGACCTCATGCAGCCCCAGGCATATCAACAAGGACTGCAACAGTTCTTGAGCAAATGCCCGCCCAGAGCAGTTACAGCGTCGAGCTGAAAAAGTCCGGCAAGCCCCTGTCCGTGGAGCCCGGCCTGAGCCTGCTGGATGTGCTGCTCGAAGCCGGCTGCGACATCGACCACAGCTGTCGCGAAGGGGTCTGCGGCTCCTGTGAAACGCGGGTGGTGGAAGGCGAGATCGACCACCGCGACGGTGTTCTGACCAAGGCCGAACGGGCAGCCAACCGATCGATGATGGTCTGCGTTTCCGGTTGCAAGAGCCGGGCCTGGTGCTGGACCTCTAGCGCGCTATGTAATTGCTACGTAACGGTTACGTAATTGCTACGTAATCGTTGCGAGGCAAAGGCTGTACGGCCGTTACGTACCGCCAAACCCACAAAACCGCTGAGAGGCTGCAAAACGGCTGTTGTAGCCGCTGCCGAGCCTGCGAGGCTGCGATCGGTTGCGCAGCAGCCGCAAAACCTGCCAACCGCGCTTCCATTGATGCACCGCAGCGCCCGGATGGCGGCCCCTGCGGTGCCGTTCGCAGCCTCGCCAGCTCGGCAGCGGCTACAGCCGGATGATGAAAAACCAAAGAGGCTGGGACGACTCGCAGATGTACACCGTGGGCGCGCAGTTCCTGGCCATGCCGATCATGGCCTGGGTCGACCTGACCTGGGCCCGGAACGCCAACCCCTACGGTGGCGCGGAGAACGGCAGCGGCTTCACCAGCACCAGCTCGGTGGGGCAGCAACCAGTGGTACTACCGGACCAACGTCAATATCGGCTACTACTTCTGAGGCCTGCCGGACCGCGCCGCATTTTCGTTGACGTTCATCGCGAGCAAGCTTCGCTCCTACGGAGGCGGTAAAGCGTGCCGAGGCGCCGGCGCAAGAACCGATTCAGCCCCTTTCCCCGCCTGCCGTTCCTCGGCTCGACGCGCTACATGCAGACGGCGGGCGCGCGCACCGGTATAGTGCGCCCCCTCTTCACATGGACAGCCGTCGGTAACGAGGCTCAACCCCATGGGAAACCCGAACTAATAACAACCCGCGAATTGGAACCGGGACGAACACTCGCCCCACCTGTCGTGCTGCCCGCGCGACGGTGTGTAACTCGATGTTTCGGACCGCCCAGCTTCTGCCTTTACAAAAAACAGCGAGGAATACTCCATGCTCGAAGTCATCAACGACTTCCTCTCAGGGAAAGTACTGATCGTGCTCATTGTCGGGCTCGGTAGCTACTTCACGATCCGCTCGCGTTTCGTTCAATTGCGCCACTTCCTCCACATGTTCGCGGTGTTCCGCGACAGCCTCAAAGGCAGCGCCGGGCAACTCAGCTCGTTCCAGGCCCTGATGCTCAGCCTTGCCGGCCGTGTCGGTGCAGGCAACATCGCCGGTGTCGGCATCGCCGTGACCCTCGGTGGTCCGGGTGCGGTGTTCTGGATGTGGGTGACCGCACTGGTCGGCATGTCCAGCAGCTTCTTCGAATGTACCCTGGCCCAGGTCTACAAGCGCGCCGATGGCGACGGCCTGTACCGTGGAGGTCCGGCTTACTACATCCAGCACGGCCTGAAGCTCAAAGGCATGGCGGTGGTGTTCTCGATCCTGCTGCTGGTCACCTACGGCTTCGCCTTCATCGGCCTGCAGTCCTACACCGTGACCCACTCGCTGCAGAACGCCTTTGCCTTCGACCCACAACACACCGGTATCGTCCTGGCGGTGCTGCTGGCCATCACCTTCATCGGCGGTATCAAGCGCATCGCCTCGGTGTCCGACCTGCTGGTACCGATCAAGACTCTGGCCTATATCGGCGTGACCCTGTACGTGATCGGCACCCAGATCGAACAGGTCCCAGCCATGCTGGAAACCATCTTCAAGAGCGCCTTCGGTCTCGACCCGGCCTTCGGTGGCTTGCTCGGCAGCGCAATTGTCATGGGCGTGAAGCGTGGCGTGTTCGCCAACGAAGCGGGCCTGGGCAGTGCGCCGAACGTCGCCGCCGTGGCCGCCGTGAAGCACCCGGGCGCCCAAGGCGTGGTCCAGGCTTTCAGCGTGTTCCTCGACACCTTCGTGATCTGCACCTGCACCGCGCTGCTGATCCTGCTGTCGGGCTTCTACACCCCTGGCTTCGAAGGTGACGGCATCGTCCTGACCCAGAACTCGCTGGCCGCCGTGGTCGGTGACTGGGGCCGCATGTTCGTCAGCGTCGCGCTGTCGCTGTTCGTCTTCACCTGCATCCTCTACAACTACTACCTGGGCGAGAACAGCCTGCAGTTCCTCACCCGCAACCGCACTGCGCTGATGACTTTCCGCGGCCTGGTGCTGGCGCTGGTGGTCTGGGGTTCGATGCAGGACCTGTCGACCGTGTTCGCCTTCGCCGACATCACCATGACCTGCCTGGCCTTCGTCAACCTGGTGGCCCTGGCCATGCTGTTCAAGGTCGGCCTGCGCGTGATGCGCGACTACGACGAGCAGCGCCGCGCCGGCGTCAGCCAGCCAGTGTTCGACTCCAGCAAATTTACCGATCTGGACCTGGACCTGAAGGCCTGGCCGACCAGCCCGTCGGTTGCTGCCGAGGCCGACGTTCAGCCGCAAGGTATTCCCGCAGCGCAACGCTGATCGGGTAAAAACCGGGCGCATGTCTTGCGCCCGACGTGACACTCCCTGCGGTCGGCGTCATGCTCGACCGCACGCTGTCATCGTTCCGGAGACTCCCCAATGAATGCCAACACCTATCCTGCCGCGCAGAACGTCATGGTGCTCTACACCGGCGGCACCATCGGCATGCAGGCCAGCGCCCACGGCCTGGCCCCGGCCTCGGGTTTCGAGGCGCGGATGCGCGACTACCTGCACAGCCAGCCCGAGCTGGTGGTGCCCGACTGGCGCTTTCGCGAGATGGCGCCGCTGATCGACAGCGCCAACATGACCCCAGCCTACTGGCAGCGCCTGCGCGAAGCCGTGGTCGATGCGGTCGACGTGCAGGGCTGCGACAGCGTGCTGATCCTGCACGGCACCGACACCCTGGCCTACAGCGCCGCGGCCATGAGCTTCCAGCTGCTGGGCCTGCCCGCCCGCGTGGTGTTCACCGGCTCGATGCTGCCGGCCGGGGTGACCGACAGCGATGCCTGGGAAAACCTCGGCGGCGCCCTGGTCGCCCTCGGCCAGGGCCTGGCGCCGGGCGTGCACCTGTACTTCCACGGTGAACTACTGGCGCCGACCCGCTGCGCGAAGATCCGCAGCTTCGGCCGTCATCCGTTCGCGGCGTTGCAGCGCCAGGGTGGCGCAGCCAAGGCGACCTCGATTCCAGCGCAGCTGGATTACCGCCAGGGCAAGCAACTGGCCAGGGTCGGCGTATTGCCGCTGGTGCCGGGGATCGCTGCCGAACAGCTCGACGCCCTGCTGGGCAGCGGCATCCAGGCGCTGGTGCTGGAGTGCTTCGGCAGCGGCACCGGGCCGAGCGATAACCCGCAGTTCCTGGCCAGCCTGCAACGCGCCCGGGAACAGGGCATCGTGATCGTGGCCATCACCCAATGCCATGAAGGCGGCGTGGAACTGGACATCTACGAGGCCGGCAGCCGCCTGCGCGGCGTCGGCGTACTGTCCGGCGGCGGCATGACCCGCGAAGCGGCCTTCGGCAAGCTCAACGCCCTGCTGGGCGCCGGCCTGGACAGCGCCGAAGTGCGGCGCCTGGTGGAACTGGACCTGTGCGGCGAGCTGAGCTGATCCCTCCCCTCGCTCCTGCCGAATTCCCCTGTAGGAGCGAGGCTTGCCCGCGAAGGACGTCAACGATGATGCGGTGTAGCTGATAGACCGCCGCTGCGCGGCTATCGCGAGCAATCGAACGTCGACCGGCCGCTCCTGCAGAAACGTAGCGCGGCATACAAATTGCTCCGTTTTCGGCATCCCCCGGGCTGGAAACGGACATGCTGCATTCCCACCTCACCACCCTCAACGCCGTGTCGCTGATGCTCAACACCTTCAAGGACCAAGGGCTGCCCAGTGACGCGCTGCTGGCCGGCAGCGGCATCAACGCCGCCGACCTGAGCCGCGCCGACACCCGCATCACCACCAACCAGGAAATGCTGGTGTGCGCCAACGCCGTGGCCCTGCAACGGGATATCGGCCTGGAGCTGGGCCGGCGCATGCACGTCTCCAGCTACGGCATGCTCGGTTATGCCCTGCTCACCAGTGCCACCTTAGGTGACGCTTTGCGCCTGGCGCTGCGTTATCCGGCGCTGTTGGGAACACTTTTCGAGCTGAGCCTGGAAGCGGACGGCGAGCTGATCTGGCTGACCGCCGCGGATTACCGCGAGAACCCGGCGCTGGCGACCTTCAATATCGAGTTCTGCCTGGTGTCGTTGAAGGTCATCTGCGATGACCTGCTGGGCCATCCGCTGCCCTTGCGCGGCGCCCGCTTCGACTACCCCGCGCCCGACTACCAGCGCCGCTACGCCGAGCGCTTCGACTGCCCGCTGCAATTCGATGCAACCTGCAATGCCTTCGCCTTCGACCGGCGCTGGCTCGAACAGCCGCTACCCCTGGCGGACGCCATCACCCACCAGGCCATGGCCGAACGCTGCCGCAAGCAGAACACCGAATTCACCGGGCGCCAGGCCTGGCTCGGACGCATCCGCCAGCTGCTGGCGGCGCAACTGGACGCCGCGCCGGGCCTGGAAGGCCTGGCCGAACAGATGAACTGCTCGGCCCGCACCCTGCGCCGGCACCTCAAGGACCTGGGGTGCAGCTATCAGGAACTGCTCGACGAGCTGCGCTTCGAACGAGCCAAGCAGATGCTCTGCGAGGACGACCTGCCGATCTACCGCATCGCCGAAGCCCTGGGCTTCAGCGAAACCGCGAGCTTCCGCCATGCCTTCGTGCGCTGGAGCGGCGTCGCCCCGAGCCAGTTCCGGCCCTGACACAAACCCCGGCATAAAACCGCCGATTGCATTACATTGCCGGCCTTTCATACCGGCAAGGGACTGCAAACGTGAACTTCTTTACAGGCATCGTTGCCAGGCACATCCGCTTTTGCGCGAGCAGCCTGGCGCTGCTGATGCTCGCCATCTCTCCCGCCGTCCAGGCATTCGACCTGGACCTGGCCAAGATCAAATGGTGGCAAGTCTCCCGCGGCATCGTCCTGGACGAACCGGAAACCGCCACCCTGCAGATCAAACCGTTCCCCCTGCCAGGCCTTGAGCAGCTGCCGGCGCGGATCGTGCTCAGCCAGTACCGCGGGCTGTTTTATCTCAACGCCTACCAGGACGCGCAGTACCAGCAGCGCATCTACAAGTCGCCGCCCTTGCCGCTGTTCAGCCCCGAGGAACTGCGGGCCTGCGTCTCTCCGGACGACCCGATCCAGGTCTCGGACAACTGGCCGCCGAGCAATCAGCTCGAAGTCGGGCTGAGCCTGACGCCCTTGAGCTTCAATTGCATCAGCCCGGACTGGCAGCTCAGCCAGCGTTATCTGCTGATCGACCAACGCTATCCGCAGCAGCCGATGCTGGCCGTCAGTCACCGCCGCGACCTGACCCAGATGGACTTCACGCCGCTGCAACCGATCGGCACCGAGATCGAGCAACAGTGGTTGTACGCCCTGCAGCGCTTTCCCCAGTGGTTCCGCCCCTTCAGCAGCGGCACGGGCCCGATCACCTTCAATGCCTATGCGCCAGCGGCCACGGCGGACGACGTCTGGGCGCGGTTCCGCGAACTCCACGAGCAACTGCGCAAAGCCAAGGACAAGGGGCCGGGCATCCGCCAGGTGGAAGACTTCTTCGCCGCCCATGACTTTCGCACCATGGCCCAGGACCGCAGCGAATACCCGGGCCTGCTCAACGACATCGCCTACTGGACCAGCGAGGCCGGCCAGCTGAAAACCGCCCGCCCCTGGCTGTTGGAGGTGTTGCGCCGGGAACCCGGGCGCATGCCGACCTACCTCAACCTGGCCGACCTGGACTGGGCTCAGTTCGAACAACGGCCGCTGGACAACATCCACCAGGGCCGCGCTATCGAGCGCTATCGGCTGTATTGCGGCCTGCGCCTGCAACGCCAGTTGAGCGTGCCGCCGCACGTATTGCAGCGCCTGGGCCTGAAGTCCGCCAACCCGCAGGCGTGCCAGGGCTTCTGGCCGCTGGTGGCCGCCGTGGATGCCGGCGACGCGGCCGAGGTCCGGCGCTTGCTGGCCAGCGGCGTCAGTGGCGAAGTCATGGCCGACGACGGGCGCAGTGCCCTGCTGCACGCCCTGGATGCGCCAAACCTGGAGATCGCCCGACTGCTGCTGGCCCACGGCGCCCATACCAGCGGCCAGTACAAATGGACCACCCTGGCCCTGCAGGCCATGGAGCGCGACCTCAAGGACAGCCCCGACCTGAACCAGGGCGGGCGTCTCAAATTCCTCCTGGAAGCCGGCGTCGCCATCGACGAGCAAAACAGCCGGGGCTACACCCCGCTGATGCAACTGGCCGAGCAGAAGCGCAACCTCGAAGGCTTCACCTGGCTGCTGCAACACCCGCAGAACCTCGAACTGCGCACCGTGGATGACAACGAAACCGCGCTGTACCGGGCGTTCTGGGGAAACAACTACACGGCCATGAGGCAACTGATCGAAGCCGGTGCCAATCTCAACCTGAACTACGGTCGTGGCACCTGCTCCAACCAGCAACCCGGCGGCCAGAGCCTGCTGACGTTCGTCGCCGACAAGACCTCCGCCGACGACAAGTCCCCCACTGTCAGCCAGCAGGAGACCCTGGACATGTTCACCCTGCTGCTGGAGAAAGGCGCCGATCCGAATGCCGGCCAGCGCTGCGAGAAAAACGGCCGCGCCCTGCTGCTGGGTATCCTCACCCGGAAAAAACGCGAGGACATGCTCCAGGTGCTGCAGCGCTTCGATCAAGCGCCGCCCGCAAGCTGACCCCGCTGGCGCCCCGCAATGGGGCGCCGTGCTGTTTCAAGGGGCGAATTGCGGACACAGGTTTTGGCCATATCGATCCCCTTTTGGCCGCTCCTGCCGTTCTCCAAAAGCCCCGGCGCCGCAAGACTGTGAGCACCGAACCAGCCTGCGGAGAACAAGAAATGCTGACGATCTACTCGGACGATCACCACCTGCACCACGGCCGCTGCGAACTGATCGACGGGCAACTGATGCCCTGCTTCGAAATGCCGTCGCGCGCCGACCACGTGCTGGACCGCGTGAAGTATCGCAACCTGGGCCCGGTCGAGGCGCCCAGGGACTTCGGCCTGGGGCCCATCGAGCGCATCCACAGCCGCGCCTACCTGGACTTCTTCAAGGGCGCCTGGGACCGCTGGGCCGCCCAGGGCATCGACGGCGACCTGCTGCCCTACACCTGGCCGGCGCGCACCCTGCGCAGCGTGATCCCCACCAGCCTGCACGGCCAGCTTGGCTACTACAGCTTCGACGGCGGCGCGCCGATCACCGCCGGCACCTGGCAGGCGGCCTACAGCGCCGCGCAAGTCGCCCTGACCGCCCAGGCGGTGATCCAGCGCGGCGCGCGCAGTGCCTTCGCCCTGTGCCGGCCACCGGGACACCATGCCGCCGGCGACCTGATGGGCGGCTACTGCTACCTGAACAACGCGGCCATCGCCGCCCAGGCCTTCCTTGACCAGGGCCACAAGAAGGTCGCGATCCTCGACGTCGACTATCACCATGGCAACGGCACCCAGTCGATTTTCTACGAACGCAGCGACGTGCTGTTCACCTCGATCCACGGCCACCCGGAAGCCGAATTCCCGTTCTTCCTGGGGTACGCGGACGAACTCGGCGAAGGTGCCGGCGAGGGCTTCAACTTCAACTACCCGCTGCCCGCCGGCAGCGGCTGGGACAGCTGGAGCGCGGCGCTGGAACAGGCCTGCGAGGAAATCCGCCGTTATGGCGCCGACATAGTGGTCGTATCGCTGGGCGTGGACACCTTCAAGGACGACCCGATCTCGCAGTTCAAGCTCGACAGCCCGGACTACCTGGCCATGGGGCAACGCATTGCCGCCCTGGGCACGCCGACGCTGTTCGTCATGGAAGGCGGCTACGCCGTGGAAGAGATCGGCATCAACGCCGTCAACGTTCTCGAAGGCTTTCAAAACGCCCAGTGAAGGAAACCCGCCACATGAACAGGCTCAAAAGCTACCTCTTGCCCGCGCTCTGCGCGGCGCTGCTGGGCGGTGCCGCACAGGCTGAAGAGCGCACCCTGCGCGTCTACAACTGGTTCGACTACATCACCCCCAAGGCCCTGGAAGACTTCAAGGCCGAGAACAGCCAGGTCAAGCTGGTCTACGACATCTTCGACACCAACGAGGCGCTGGAAGCCAAACTGCTGACCGGCAACTCCGGCTACGACGTGGTGGTGCCATCCAACGTGTTCCTCGCCAAGCAGATCGAGGCCGGGGTGTTCCAGCCGCTGGACCGCAGCAAGCTGCCGAACTGGAACCACCTCGATCCCAAGCTGATGCAGCTGATCGAGGCCAACGACCCGGGCAACCAGTTCGCCGTGCCCTACATGTACGGCACTATCCTGATCGGCTTCAACCCAGCCAAGGTCAAGGCCGCCCTCGGCGAGAACGCGCCGGTGGACAGCTGGGACCTGATCTTCAAGGAAGAGAACATCAGCAAGCTCAAGCAGTGCGGCGTGGCCCTGCTCGACTCGCCGTCGGAGATCCTGCCGCTGGCCCTGCAGCACCTGGGCCTGGACCCCAACAGCAAGCAGCCGGCGGACTACGCCAAGGCCGAAGCGCTGCTGCTGAAGATCCGCCCCTACGTCACCTACTTCCACTCGTCCAAGTACATGGCCGACATCGCCAATGGCGATATCTGCGTGGCGGTGGGGTATTCCGGCAGCTTCTCCCAGGCCGCCAACCGCGCCAAGGAAGCCAAGAACGGCGTGGTGGTGGACATGCGCCTGCCCAAGGAAGGGGCGCCGATCTGGTTCGACATGCTGGCGATCCCCAAAGGGGCGAAGAACCCGGACGATGCCTACCGCTTCATCAACTACCTGCTGCAGCCGAAGGTGATCGCCCCGGTCAGCGACTTCGTCGGCTACCCGAACCCGAACAAGGACGCCACTGAGCGGGTCGATCCGTCGATCCGCAACAACCCCAACCTGTACCCGACCGACGCGGCGATGAGCACGCTGTACACCCTGCGGCCGCTACCTCGCGACGCGGAACGGGCACGGACCCGGGCCTGGACCAAGATCAAGGCCGGGACCTGATTACCCGGTTCTTCCGTGGGAACGAAGCTTGCTCGCGATAGCCGCGCAGCGGCGATCTGGCCGCTATACCGCACCATCGTTTACGCCCTTCGCGGGCAAGCCTCGCTCCTACAGAAGCTTGGATACACGGCGTTTCAGCACCCCGTCAGCCCTTGCGGTTGACGCTCCTCGGCAAAGAACCACGGCCGCAGGCGCACGCCTACGCCATTGCCGATAAAGGCCGCTACCAGCCACAGCCAGCCGTGCAGGCTGCCGGAGGCGATACCGCTGAAGTAGGCGCCGATGTTGCAGCCGTAGGCCAGGCGCGCACCGTAACCCAGCAGCAAACCACCAATCACCGCCGCCACCAGCGAGCGCGCGGGAATCTTCAGGCTTGGCGCGAAACGCCCGGCCAGGCCCGCCGCCAGCAAGGCGCCGAAGACGATGCCGATATCCATCACGCTGGTGATGTCCTGCCACACCGGCGCGGCCAGGGCCTTGGCGTTCGCCGCGCCCTGCCAGAACACCCAGCTGCCGACATCCACCCCCAGCCCGCTGGCGACCTTGGCGCCCCACAGGGCAAACGCCGAGGTGATGCCCCAGGGCCGTCCGGCCAGGGCCAGGGTGGCGAAGTTCAACAGGGCCAGGGCGACCGCGCCCCACACCAGCGGCCAGGGCCCGCGCAGCAGGCGGCGCCAGCCCTGGTGCGCGCTGTCGACCGGCGCTTCCAGCGTGCCGTGGCGGCTCTTCTCCAGGCGTACCGTAACCAGGGCGATCAGGGCGAACAGACCGAGGCTGAGCCCCAATGCCGGCGCTACGCCGAAGCGCTGCACGATGGACACCGGCGGCAGCGACGGCAAGGCGAACCACCAGTCCACATGGTGGGTGGCGATCAGCGAACCGCAGATGAAAAACAGCAGGGTCACCAGCATCCGCGCGTTACCGCCGCCCACGGTAAACAGCGTGCCGGACGCGCAACCGCCGCCCAGCTGCATGCCGATGCCGAAGATGAACGCACCGACAATCACCGAGACCCCGGCCGGCGCCACCAGCCCCGTGACCGGCGAACCGAACAGGCTGCCCGCGCCCAGGGCCGGGAAGAACAGCAGCACCGCCAGCGCCAGCATGACCATCTGCGCCCGCAGGCCGGCGCCGCGACGATCGCGGATAAACACCCGCCAGGCCGAAGTGAAACCGAAGGCGGCGTGATACAGAGTCAGGCCCAGGGCCGCGCCCAGCAGCAACAGCCACACCTGGCGCGAGCCGACCTGGGCCTGCAGGAATACAGCGCCGGCCAGCAGCACGATCAAAGCGAACAAGGGCGCGCCGAACTTGCGTTCGGGCGTCGCGGAAAGAGTCAGGCTCATAAGGGTTCTCGGCAAAGACAATGGCCGCGAGTATAGCCGTCACACGCCCCAGGCCCGGCGCAGACGCTCCAGGGCACAGGCGATATCGGCTTCGGGCACCGCGGCGAAGCCCAGCACCAGGCCAGCGCGCTGGTCCGCCGGCTGGGGCGAGTCCGGCAGCCAGTAGTTGCTCAGGCCGTTGATCTCGACATCCACGGCGGCGGCCTGCGCCACCAGTTCGCGCTCCCGCGCCAGGCTCTGCACCGGGATCGTCAGGTGCAGGCCCGCCGCCACATTCGGTAACTTGCCCACCCCGGGGATATCCACAGGCCAGCCGGCCAGCAAGGCGTTGCGCCGACTCAGGGCGGCGCGGCGCATGCGCCGGATATGCCGCTGGAAATGCCCGGCGGCCATGAACTCGGCCATCACCGCCTGGGTGCTGACCTCGGAATGGCGCACATCCACCGCCCGGCGCTGAGCGAAGGGTTGCACCAGCGCCGGTGGCAGCACCAGGTAACCCAGGCGCAAGGCCGGGAACGCGACCTTGCCGAAGGTGCCGACGTACAGCACCCGGCCCTGCCGGTCGAGCGCCGCCAAGGGGGCCAGCGGCGCGCCGCTGTAGCGGTACTCGCCGTCATAGTCGTCCTCGACTATCCAGCCGTTGGTGCGCTCGGCCCAGGCCAGCAGTTCCAGGCGCCGGGCCAGGCTCAGGGTGACCCCGGTGGGGTACTGATGGGACGGCGTAACGTAGGCCAGTCGGCAATCGCTCAGGGCTGCCAGCGCCCCGCAGTCGAAGCCCTCGTTATCCACGGCCACCCCGTGCAGGCGCGCGCCGGCAATCGCAAAGGCATGCCCCGCCGCCCGATAGCCGGGGTTTTCCACAGCCACGCCGTCGCCAGGGTTCACCAGCAACTGTGCACAAAGGCTTATGCCCTGTTGTGCACCACTGGTGATCACAATTTGTTCAGCCGTGCATTGCATGCCGCGCGAACTGCGCAAGTAGGCGGCGATCAATCCGCGCAGGCGCTCCTCGCCGGCCGAATCGCCATAACACAGCTGGCCCAGATCCGGTTTGCGCCAGAAAGCCGCATTCAGCTTGGCCCAGACCTCGAACGGAAACAGATCGAAGGCCGGAATCCCCACCCGAAAAGCCCGTGGCGGACCGCTTTGCGAAGTCGCCAAATGGTGCTGTTCGACCCGCTCCAACGCCTCGCTGTGGATAACTTTACTGGATGTAATCCCAGGCAAACCCGGGCATTTTGTGGATAACCCTGTGGGTAAGCCTGGTGATAACCCTGTGGATACTTTTGTGGATAAATTTCTCGCCGACTTTTTGATCGGCAGCCGGCTCTCGGGCAATTGCGCCACATAGGTGCCATCGCCCACCCGGCCTTCGATAAAACCTTCGGCGTACAGCTGGTCGTAGGCGCGCACCACGCTGTTGCGGGAAATCTCCAGGGCCGCCGCCAGGTCGCGGCTGGCCGGCAGGCGCGTGCCGCTGGCCAGCCGGCCGTCCAGCACCCGCTGGCGCAAGGCCTGGTACAGCTGGCGGCTGAGCCCCTGGCCGCGGTCCAGCTCGATACCGGCGGGGTTGAAGGAAAGCGGCAATGTCGGGCTGTTCATGGACTCCCCCGGCCGGCTGAATGGACCCGCCAATGGACCTATGAAAATGACTGAAGATGGCTCTTACAACAGACCAATAGCCTGCCTAGGATGCAGCCATTCGCCAAGGATATTTTTCCATGTACCTACCCCGCGCTTTCGCCGAAGAAGACCTGCCTACCCTGCACCAGCTGATCGGGGAAACCCGCCTTGCCACCCTGGTGACCTACGGGGAGCGCGGCCTGCAGGCCAATCACCTGCCGCTGTCGTTCGCCCCGGACCAGGGCCCGTACGGCACCCTCTACGGCCACCTGGCCAGGGCCAACCCGCAATGGCAGGAACTGGCCAGCGGCGCCGAGGCGCTGCTGATCTTCCAGGGCGCCGAAGCCTACGTCAGCCCGTCGCTGTACCCGAGCAAGGCCGAGCACGGCAAAGTGGTGCCGACCTGGAACTACGTGAGCGTGCATGCCTACGGCGTGGCCGAGGTGTTCCACGATCCGCAGCGCATCCGCGAAGTGGTCAGCGCCCTGACCGACCAGCATGAAGCCGGCCGCGCCAGCCCCTGGAAATTCGAGGACGCCCCCGCCGAGTTCATGGACAGCATGCTGCGCGCCATCGTCGGCTTCGCCCTGCCGATCCAGCGCCTGGAGGGCAAGCGCAAACTCAGCCAGAACCGCACCGCCGCCGACATCGCCAGCGTGCGCGAAGGGTTGGCCGCCAGCGCCGATCCCCATGACCAGAGCATTTCCCAACTGATGCGCCAGGAGCAGCCATGAGCCAGATCCAGATTCGTTCCGTCACCGCCGCTGACCACGCAGCCTGGCTGCCGCTGTGGCAGGCCTACCTGCGTTTCTACGAGACCGAGCTGGCCGACGCGGTCACCCGCAGCACCTGGCAGCGCTTCCTCGATCCCGCCGAGCCGACCCACGCCGCCCTGGCCTGGGACGGCGAGCAGGCGGTGGGCATGGTGCATTTCATCTACCATCGCTCCAACTGGAGCATCGAGAACTCCTGCTACCTGCAGGACTTGCTGGTGGTCCCGGAGCAACGCGGCACCGGCGTCGGTCGCCAACTGATCGAATTCGTCTACGCCACCGCCAAGGCCGACGGCTGCTGCAAGGTCCACTGGCTGACCCACGAAACCAACGCCACCGCCATCCAGCTCTACGAGCGGATCGCCGAACGCCCGGGTTTCATTCAATTTCGCAAAGCCCTTTAAGTGTTCAAGGAGAACCCCATGCCGACCTCACTCGCCGACTGGAAAGGCGTGCCGCCGCCGTCGACCACCCTGCTCGAAGGGCACTTTATCCGCCTGGAAAAACTCGACCCGGCGCGCCACGCCGACGACCTGTGGCACGCCTTCCAGGGCCCGGGCGCCGACCCCAGGCTGTGGGACTACCTGCCCTACGGGCCCTTTACCGAGCGCAGCGCCTTCAATGACTGGCTGAACAACCATGCGGCCAACAGCGACCCGTATTTCTTCAGCGTGGTCGACCGGGCCAGCGGCCAGGTGCAGGGCCTGCTCAGCCTGATGTCGATCGTCCCGGCCCAGGGCCGCATCGAGATCGGCCACGTCACCTTCGGCGCACCCATGCAACGCTCGCCCAAGAGCACCGAAGCGGTGTACCTGCTGGCCAAGGAAGCCTTCGCCCTGGGCTATCGCCGCCTGGAGTGGAAGTGCAACAACGCCAACGCCCGCTCGCGTTATGCGGCCGAGCGCCTGGGTTTCAGTTTCGAAGGGGTGTTCCGCCAGCACATGGTGGTCAAGGGCCAGAACCGCGATACCGCCTGGTTCTCGATCCTCGATTCCGAATGGCCGAAGGTCGGCGCCGGGTTCGAGCGCTGGTTGAGCGAGGACAACCAGAGCGGCTCGGGGCAGTTGAAAGGGTTGGCGGAGTGCCGAGGGTAAGCCTGCGATAGACCCGCAGGGTCTCCGGCGGTTGCAGGATCCCCGCGAGCGTGCCGCTCGATCGCAGCCTTCGGCAGCGGCTACACAAAGCATGAGCACGACTCCATTATCGTGCCTGGCACTGCCCCTGTAGCCGCTGGCGCAGCCTGCGATAGACCCGCAGGGTCTTTGGCGGTTGCAAGATCCCCGCGAGCGTGCCGCTCGATCGCAGCCTTCGGCAGCGGCTACATAAAGCATCGAGCATGGTCGGGATATAGGAGTCGCACGGTTTAGGCCAGCTGCTGCGCCAGCACCGCAATGTGCTCCGGCCCGATACCGCAGCAACCGCCCAGGTGGCTGGCGCCGCGTTGCCGCCAGTCGGCCGCCCATTGCAGGTAACCCGGCGGGTCGAGGTCGTCGCGCAGCGGGTCGAGGCCATCGTTGGCCGTGGCTTCTTTCGGTTGCGGCGGGAAGGCGTTGGCGTAGGCGCCGATATGGATCTTCACCCCCAGCCGCTCGAAGGTTGCCCGCGCCGCGTCGATCGCCGCGCCTATCACTTCCGGCTGGCTGCAATTGAACAGCAGGGTTTCCACCCCCAGCTCGGCGGCCACCGCCGCCGCGTCCGCCACCGGCTCGCCGGAGCGCAGGCGTGGCACCTGGTCAGGGTTCTCATCGTGCAAGGTGAACGATAGCCAGAAGGGTTTGCCGTCCTTGGGCAGGCCGGCGTGGATCGCCCGCGCCTCGACCGTGGAGCTCTGGGTTTCCGCCAGCCACAGGTCGACATGCGGGGCCAGGCCGTTGACCAGCGGTGCCAGCAACTCGGCGGCACGACCGGCCTCGAACAGGTCCGGGCGATAGGAGCCGAACAGCGGCGGTAGCGAACCGGCTACCCGCACCGGTTTGCCGGAAGCCTGTACCGCGCGCCGCGCCAGTTCGCCGGCCAACGCCGCCAGCGCCTGGCCTTCGGCGGCAAAACGCGCTTCGCCGATGTGGAACGGCACCACTGCGTAGCTGTTGCTGGTGATGACGTTGGCACCGCTTTCGATATAAGCCGCATGCACCGCTTCCACTGCCTGCGGTGCTTCGCTCAGGGCCAGCGCCGACCACTCGGGCTGCCTGAACGGCGCCCCGCGGCGTTGCAGTTCACGACCCATGCCGCCATCCAGAATTACCCTGCTTTCTGCGCCCATATGCTTTTTTCTCATATGCTTATGAAAATAACTCACTACCTGAGTCGTTCTTATAACTATTTAATACGCACCATTCAGTTAATAACAACTTTTTTTCTGCCCGGGATTCCAATGAAATTCAAACCGCTGCTGGCCCTGGGCCTGACGATTCTCGCTGCCTCCAGCCAGGCTTTTGCCGGTGCCACCCTGGACCGTATCGAACAGAAAAAAGAGTTGGTCGGCGTGCTGATGGAAAGCTACCCGCCCTTCTCCTTCCTCAATGATCAGAATCAGCTCGATGGCTTCGACGTGGACGTGGCCAAGGCCGTGGCCGACAAACTGGGGGTGAAGCTGCGCCTGGAAACACCGTCCTGGGACGTGATCGCCGCCGGCCGCTGGAGCGGCCGCTACGACATCTGCATCTGCTCCATGACCCCGAGCAAGGCCCGCGCCGAAGTCTTCGACTTTCCAGTGCAGTACTACGCCTCGCCAGCGGTGATCGTAGTCAACGCCAAGGACGATCGTATCCACGGCGCCAAGGACCTGAGCGACAAGAAGGTCGGCCTGACCAGCGCGTCCAGCTACGAGAGCTACCTGAACAAGAACCTGGTGATCGAGGGTGCCGAGGACACCCGGTTGCAGTACCCGTTCGACAACGTGCAGATCGCCCCGTACGACACCGACAACGTGGCCTTCCAGGACCTCGGCCTGGGCGCTGGCGTGCGCCTGGACGCGATCCTCACCAACCTGGTAACGGCCCAGCCGCGCCTGGCCCAGGACCCGCGCTTCAAGCTCGCCGGCGAGCCGCTGTACGCCGAACCCAACTCGGTGGCCATCGAAAAAGGCGACGCCCAGTGGCATGCCAAGGTCCGTGAGGTGTTCGCCCAGCTGAAGCAGGACGGCACCCTGAGCAAGCTCTCGCAGAAATGGATCGGCGCCGACATCAGCCAATGACTTCTCTTTCGCAACCACCTCGGCCACCGCAAGCGCTGGCCGAGCCGCTGGTCAAACGCCTCTTCGGTTTCCGCACCCGCCTGTACCTGACCTGGGCGGTGCTGTTCGGCCTGTTCGCCAGTTTCTTCCTGAGCTTCGACCTGAAGTTCTCGATCATCCTCGACAAGCTGCCCAACCTGCTCGGCATCACCCTGGCCCCCAACGGGTTTCTGCAAGGCGCGGCGCTGACCCTGTTCCTCTGCCTCTGCTCAATCGTGCTGTCGTCGCTGCTGGGCTTCGTCACCGCGCTGGCCCGGTTGTCGAAAAGCGCCGTGGCCTTTGGCATCGCCAGCTTCTACGCCTCGTTCTTTCGCGGCACGCCGCTGTTGATCCAGATCCTGCTGATCTACCTCGGCCTGCCGCAACTGGGCGTGGTGCCGGGCGCCATCGCCGCGGGGATCATCGCCCTGTCGCTGAACTACGGCGCCTACCTCAGCGAGATCTTCCGCGCCGGCATCCTCGGCGTGCCCCACGGCCAACGCCAGGCGGCCCTGGCCCTGGGCATGAGTGACAGCGTGATCTTCTGGCAGGTGACCCTGCCCCAGGCCATGCGCACCATCATCCCGCCGGCCACCAACCAGTTCATCTCGATGCTCAAGGATTCGTCGCTGATCTCGGTGATGGGCGTCTGGGAAGTGATGTTCCTGGCCCAGTCCTACGGCCGCTCCAGCTACCGCTACATCGAAATGCTCAGCACCGCGGCGATCATCTACTGGCTGCTGTCGATCGGCCTGGAACTGATCCAGGCGCGGATGGAAAGGCATTACGGCAAGGCCTACGCCGAGCGCGACTGAGGCTCAGTGGGGTGCCGAGGGCTCGGGCGTACCCGGGCCCTTTTCCAGGCGCTCGAGATCATTGAGCAGCGAGCGGGCGCGACTGGTTTTCTGCACAGCCACCACCCCCATCTGCAAACCGAAGGGCCTGAACACCGCGTTCAACGACTTGAGGGTCGGGTTGCCGTCACCGTGTTCGATGTGGATCAGGGTGCGCAGGGAAATCCGGCACATCCTGGCGAACTGGCTCTGATGCAGCCCCGTGACTTCGCTGCGCAGGCGCCTGACCGCATCGCCAAGCGGCAAGCGGCCGGCCGCCAGCTCCTGCTGGATGTTGTCGATCAGCGCACCGCGCTCTTCCAGGGTTGTACTCATCGCAGTCCCCACTCCTGCAGGCGTCGGTCCAAGTGGCGCAAGTGAATGCGCGGGTGATTCAGGGTGGCGTCGGGCAAGCCGCTGGCGTGCAACAGGTCCGGCAAGGCCCGCAGCCGTTCGGCATCTTCCCGCAGGCGCGCCAGGGCGGCTTCAGGGTCGAGCAGCGGCTTCAGGCTCGCGCATACCAGGCGCCAGTCCACGTCGCCCGCCACTTCCATGCGCCCGGGCCATTTGATGGTCCGGGTAATGCCCTCATCGTCCATGACCGTGGGTGCCAGATCGTAGATCGGCGCCAGCTGCACCCGACTGTCGGTGCGGATGACCGAGAGGTTACGTCCATGATTGTCCGAGTTGCCGAGGATCTTGTTGAGCAGGTCCCGGCGCAGGTAATCCGCCACCAGCTCGGGGATCGCCGATTCCTGGCCCGTGGCTCGCCACAGTTCGGCGAGGATCCCCAGCACCTCGGTGTGCCTCATGCCCTGGCCATGGCCCACCAGCCCCGCCAGGGAATAGATCGACTCCACCGCCAGGCGCTCCACCCCCGCCGGCGTTACCCGACGGTCGAAGCGCTGCATCCACAGGCTGGGCCTGGGGCCTTCTTCCAGGGCCAGGCCCTCGGCCGGCAGCGTATCGATGCCCAACTGTTGCAGCGCCCGGTAATAGTGGAATTCGCTCCTGAGGATGTCGCCGTCATTCTGCGTGGCCGGGTTACGGGGAAACTTCACCCACCAGTGGCACGCCGCCGAGGCATCGTCGAGCAACGCGTCGGGGTACAGCAGGCCCTCGCGGTTTTGAGCCAGCAGCAGCTTGGGTGCTTCGTCGCCGATGCTCGCAGTACCGCCGAACGCCGCGCCCTGCTCGTGGGCGTACTCGAGAAAGCGGTTATCGAGGGCGATCACCTGGTCCCGGGAAAACCCCAGCGCCGGGCGCCTGCGCAAGCCCGCCAGCGACTCCTTGATCCGCAGGTTGCCGATGGGCGCCGCGCTGGACCGGCTCAAGAGGAACAACTCGACGCCCATGCCGTCCGGCCGCTCGTGGCCAATCTGGCGCAGCAGGAAGCGCCCGGTCGCTGCCGCCGGGGCAAGGTCATAGAGAAAGGCCGGGGCTCGTTCTTCCCGCCACGACTCCCAGCCCAATGGGATCTGCGCACTGACCGACCTGGCCAGCGGGCTGGCGACAGCCTCCAGGTTATCCACCAGGTACTGCTGGACATAACCAAAACGGCAGGGGCTGGAGAAGCCCTCTTCGGGCCTGTCGAAGGTCAGGGTCATGGCGTCGTTCCATGCCCCTGCGCAGTAGAGCTGCAAAGTCAGCCGAAGCACTTTGTTACCTGCATTTTAGTGCACTTTTAATGAGCCATAAGGCATTTAAGTGCATTGTAATGCATATATATAAAATTCAGAACGGAATAAGTGCACTAAAATACACTCATATGATGTTCGTTCCAGCCTGGAAATATCCCTCAAGCCGCCTGTAGCGGCACGCGCATCGCTCCCCGCCGTCCCGGGCAACAGGCAAAAAAAAAGGGAGGCCGTAGCCCCCCCGAGGTAAAACGTTACCGATGAAGGATTGAAAATCAGCCTTCGATCTCGATCAGGATTTCACCCGGGTTGACCCGGTCGCCCTTGGCCACGTGGATGGCGGTGACCTTGCCGGCGATGGCCGCCTGGACTTCGGTTTCCATCTTCATGGCTTCGGTGATCAGCACCGCCTGGCCGGCCTTGACGGTGTCACCTTCCTTGACCAGCACGTCGACGATGTTGCCCGGCATGGTGGTGCTGACGTGGCCCGGCGCGCTGGCCTGCTTGCGCTTGCTGCTGCCACCGCCGACGAACTCGTTGAGCGGCTCGAACACCACTTCTTCCGGCATGCCGTCGATGGACAGGTAGAAGTGGCGCTTGCCTTCGGCCTTCACGCCGACACCGGTGATGTCGACGCGGTAGGTCTCGCCGTGCACGTCGATGACGAACTCGGTCGGTACGCCTTCGCCGCCGGCCGAGCTCACGCCGCCCGCTTCCGGAATCGGCAGCAGCACTTCCGGCGTCAGGGTGCCGGCTTCGCGTTCTTCGAGGAACTTGCGCCCGATGTCCGGGAACATGGCGTAGGTCAGCACGTCTTCTTCGGATTTGGCCAGGGCGCCGATGTCATTGCGCAGCTTGGTCATTTCCGGCTTCAGCAGGTCGGCCGGGCGCACGTCGATCACTTCTTCGCTGCCGATGGCCTGGCGCCGCAGCTTCTCGTCCACCTCGCCCGGTGCCTTGCCGTAGCCACCTTGCAGGTACAGCTTCACCTCGTTGGTGATGGTCTTGTAGCGCTCGCCGGCCAGCACGTTGAAGAACGCCTGGGTGCCGACGATCTGCGAAGTCGGGGTCACCAGCGGCGGGTAGCCGAGGTCGTGACGCACCCGCGGGATCTCCGCCAGCACTTCGTTCATGCGGTTCAGGGCGCCCTGCTCCTTGAGCTGGTTGGCCAGGTTGGAAATCATCCCGCCCGGCACCTGGTTGACCTGCACCCGGGTGTCGACCGCGGTGAATTCGCTTTCGAACTGGTGGTACTTCTTGCGCACGGCATAGAAGTACAGGCCGATCTCCTGCAGCAGTTCCAGGTCCAGGCCGGTGTCGAATTCGCTGCCTTTGAGGGCGGCGACCATCGACTCGGTGCCCGGGTGGCTGGTGCCCCAGGCGAAGCTGGAGATCGCGGTGTCGATATGGTCGGCGCCGTTCTCGATAGCCTTGAGCTGGCACATCGCGGCCAGGCCGGCGGTGTCATGGGAGTGGACGAACACCGGCAGCGATTGCTCGGCCTTCAGCGCCTTGACCAGTTCGCCAGTGGCATAAGGGGTCAGCAGGCCGGCCATGTCCTTGATCGCCACCGAGTCGCAACCCATGGATTCCATCTGCTTGGCCTGGGCCACGAACGCCTCGATGGTGTGCACCGGGCTGGTGGTGTAGGCGATGGTGCCCTGGGCGTGCTTGCCGGCGGCTTTCACCGCTTCGATGGCCACCCGCAGGTTACGCACGTCGTTCATGGCGTCGAAGATGCGGAACACGTCGATGCCGTTGACCGCCGCCTTGGCGACGAAGGCCTTGACCACGTCGTCGCTGTAATGGCGGTAGCCCAGCAGGTTCTGCCCGCGCAGGAGCATTTGCAGGCGGGTGTTGGGCAGCGCGGCGCGCAGTTTGCGCAGGCGCTCCCACGGGTCTTCCTTGAGGAAGCGCACGCAGGCGTCGAAGGTCGCGCCGCCCCAGACTTCCAGCGACCAGTAGCCGACTTTGTCGAGCTTGTCGCAGATCGGCAGCATGTCTTCGGTGCGCATGCGGGTCGCCAGCAGCGATTGGTGGGCGTCACGCAGGATGGTGTCGGTAACAAAAATCTTCTTGCTCATTGTTCTTTTCCTCACAGGCCTGCGTGGGCGGCGATGGCGGCGGCAATGGCCAGGGCCAGCTCTTCGGGTTTGCGCTTGATCGAGTAGTTGGTCAGCTCAGGGTGGCTTTCCACAAAACTGGTGTTGAACTGGCCGCTACGGAATTCCGGGTTACGCAGGATTTCCTGGTAATAGGCGGCAGTGGTCTTGACCCCTTGCAGACGCATGTCGTCCAGGGCGCGCAAGCCACGGTCCATCGCCTCTTCCCAGGTCAGGGCCCAGACCACCAGCTTCAGACACATGGAGTCGTAGAACGGCGGAATGGTGTAGCCGGTGTAGATCGCCGTGTCGGTCCGCACGCCGGGGCCGCCGGGCGCGTAGTAACGGGTGATCTTGCCGAAGCTCGGCAGGAAGTTGTTTTTCGGGTCTTCGGCGTTGATCCGGAACTGCAGGGCGAAACCGCGGTGGTGGATGTCTTCCTGCTTCACCGACAGCGGCAGGCCGGAAGCGATGCGGATCTGCTCGCGAACGATGTCGATGCCGGTGATTTCTTCGGTGATGGTGTGTTCCACCTGCACCCGGGTGTTCATCTCCATGAAGTACACCTCGCCGTCGGCGAGCAGGAACTCCACGGTACCGGCGTTCTCGTAGCCCACGGCCTTGGCCGCGCGCACCGACAGGTCGCCGATGTAGGCGCGCTGTTCCGGGGTCAGTTGCGGGCTGGGGGCGATCTCGATCAGCTTCTGGTTGCGGCGCTGGATCGAGCAGTCGCGCTCGAACAGGTGCACCACGTTGCCGAAGCTGTCGCCGAGGATCTGCGCCTCGATGTGCTTGGGATTGACGATGCACTTTTCCAGGAACACTTCGGCGGAACCGAACGCCTTGGTCGCCTCGGAAATCACCCGTGGGAACGCCTGTTCCAGTTCGTCGCGGCTGTTGCAGCGACGAATGCCGCGGCCGCCACCGCCGGAAGTGGCCTTGAGCATCACCGGGTAACCGATGCGGTCGCCTTCGCTCAGGGCTTCATGAATATCCGCGACGTTGCCTTCGGTGCCCGGGGTGACCGGCACGCCTGCCTTGATCATGCTGCGGCGGGCTTCGGTCTTGTCGCCCATGCGGCGAATCACTTCAGCCGATGGACCGATGAATTTGATCCCACGTTCGGCGCAGATGTCCGCCAACTCGGCGTTTTCCGAAAGGAAGCCATAGCCGGGGTGCAGCGCGTCGCAGCCGGTTTCCACGGCCAGGTTCACCAGCTTGCGCGGGTTCAGGTAGCCGGCCAGGGGTTCGGCACCGATGCTGTGGGCTTCATCCGCGCGCTTCACATGCAGGGCATGGCGATCGGCGTCGGAGAAGATCGCGACCGAGCGAATGCCCATCTCGGCGCAGGCACGCACGATTCGTACGGCAATCTCACCACGGTTGGCGATCAGGATCTTTTTTATCACTTGGAGGTACCCTTGAGCCGTTGGAACAAAAGACCCGCTAGACCGGGTCGGCGCGTGACCAAATGTTTCAAGCCAGTCGCAGGCCCACACTAATCCTGTCGATGAATTAACAAAAATCAATAATTATTGGGTCGCTCATAAGCAAAGACTTATAGTTGATCCGACAGCCTTCGGCGCGAGACCTTAGATAATGCGTAAGTCCTTGATGCGTATGACATTACGCCAGTTGCAGATTTTCAATGAGGTCTGCGATCTGCGCTCCTACAGCCGGGCGGCCGACGAAATGTCTCTGACCCAGCCCGCCGTCAGCCTGCAGATTCGCCAGCTGGAGGAGCTGATCGGCCAGCCCCTGTTCGATTACGTCGGCAAGAAGCTCTATATGACCGAGGCCGCCGAGGCGCTGCAACGGGCCAGCCGCGACATCTTCGGGCGCCTGGAAAACCTCGACATGCAACTGTCGGACATGCAGGGCTCCTTGCAGGGCCAGCTGAAACTGGCGGTGGAATCCAGCGCCAAGTACTTCGTGCCGCACCTGTTCGCCGCCTTCAAGCGCCAGCACCCGGAGGTCAACCTGCAACTGACGGTGGTCAATCGGGGCCAGGTGATCCGCCGCCTCTCGGACAACCGCGACGACCTGGTGATCATGTCCATGGTCCCGCAGGACATGGGCCTGGAATTCCTGCCGTTTCTCAATAACCCGATCGTCGCCGTGGCGCCGCCCGACCATCCGCTGTGCCACCTCGGGCCGCTGCGCCTGCAGGACCTGGAACCCTACAACCTGCTGGTGCGCGAACAGGGTTCGGGCACGCGCCTGGCCTGCGAGGAATATTTCAAGGAAAAGCGCGTGCACTTCACCCAGACCCTGGAAGTGTCGTCGGCCGAGGCTCAGCGCGAGTGTGTGCTGGCGGGTCTGGGCGTGGCGCTGTTGACGCGCCACGCCCTGAACCTTGAGTTGGCGACCGGGGGACTCGTCGAGTTGCCGGTCGAAGAGCTGCCGTTGTATCGCAGCTGGTGCCTGGTGCAGGCCAAGGCAAAACGCCTGTCACCGGTAGCGCATGCGTTCCTGGGGTTTATCCGCAGCGAACGGGTGCAGATCAGCGGGCTTGTTGAGCGTTTTGACGGGAAGCTGCCGAGGCTGCCTGCCAGTAATTGACGGCGTCCAGCTCGGGGTAGTCGTTGATTTCCTGCTGCAGACGGCGCAGCTCACAGCGATGTTCGATCGCGCGGCGAAATTCCATGCGGCGCTGGTCTTCCTGTTGACGACGGGTCTTGACTGCGCTGTTGCTCTCTTCGTAAGGCCGGGCCATTTCGAGTCTCCCAATGCGAGTACGGGAGCTTCACGATGACGCCTGCCAATGACGATTTGGCTGCGGGTCGGTTACAGGATGATGAAAGTTGCCCCCACCGCCTGCAGGAGCGAGGCTTGCCCGCGAAGGCCCCGCCGCTGGGTTTCTGGCCCACCGCGCCATCATTCTTCGCGGGCAAGCCTCGCTCCTACGGAAGGCCGGGCTAGTCGTCCAGGGCTTTTACCGACTTGGGCGACAGGCGCAGGCTGCGAAGGCTGCGCTTGACGCTCTTGAGGTGGTTGACCAGGCTCGGGCCGCGGGCCATGGCCACGCCCATCGCCAGGACGTCGATCACCACCAGGTGGGCGATGCGCGAGGTCAGCGGGGTGTAGATTTCGGTGTCTTCGTGCACGTCGATCGCCAGGTTGACGGTCGACAGCTCGGCCAGCGGCGTCTGGCTCGGGCACAGGGTGATCAGCGAGGCGCCGCTTTCACGCACCAGGTTGGCGGTGATCAGCAGGTCCTTGGAACGCCCGGACTGGGAAATGCAGATCGCCACGTCGGTGGGCTTCAAGGTCACCGCCGACATCGCCTGCATATGCGGGTCGGAATAGGCCGCCGCGGTCAGCAGCAGGCGGAAGAATTTGTGCTGGGCGTCCGCCGCCACCGCGCCCGAGGCGCCGAAGCCGTAAAACTCCACGCGCTGGGCCTGGGACATGAGGGTCACAGCCCGTTGCAACTCCACCGGATCGAGCTTCTCGCGAACCTCCATCAGGGTGTGCAGGGTGGTGTCGAAGATTTTCAGGCTGTAGTCGGCGACCGAGTCGTCTTCATGAATCGCGAACTGGCCGAAGCTCGCCCCGGCGGCCAGGCTCTGGGCCAGCTTGAGCTTCAGGTCCTGGAACCCCGAGCAACCGATGGCGCGGCAGAAGCGCACGATGGTCGGCTCGCTGATACCCACGCTGTGGGCCAGGTCGGCCATGGAACTGTGCATCACAGCCGCAGGGTCGAGCAGCACATGATCGGCGACCTTGAGCTCCGACTTGCGCAAGAGATGGCGTGATTGGGCAATGTGCTGCAACAGATTCAAAGGGCTGGACTCATTGTTATGGGGCAGACGCCCAAGGATGTAGCAATTTTGTAGTTATACTACATGAATTCGCTTTTTGCCTGCTCAATGCGTAACTGAATCACCTTTGCGCCCCACTGTTTTAGCCTCGCCTGCTCTTTGTAGCTGCTGGAGCCGGGCAGCCGGTATTCGTAAAAACTTCAGATATTCCTGGCCTTTTGCGGCCGCTGCGCAGCCGATCGCAGCCTGCGGCAGCGGCTACAGGGTCTCGGCCCGCAACAGCACCGCAAGCCCCTCGGCTTCCACCGGCCGACTGATCAGGTAGCCCTGCACCTCATCGCATTTCTGCTCCTTGAGAAATGCCAGCTGCTCCGGATGCTCCACCCCTTCGGCCACCACCTTCAGCGACAGCCCATGGGCCATGGCGATGATCGCCCGGGTGATCGCCGCGTCGGCGCCGCCTTCGCTCAGGCCGCGGATGAATGCCTGGTCGATCTTCACGTAGTCCACCGGAATCCGCTTGAGGTAGCTCAGCGAGGAATAACCGGTGCCGAAGTCGTCGATGGCCAGCTTCACCCCCAGGTCACGCAGTTGCTGGAAGGTCGAAACGATGTGTTCGACGCTGTCGAGCAGATGGCTTTCGGTCAGCTCCAGCTCGAGGAAATGCGGCGCCAGCCCGGTCTCTTCCAGCACGCTGCGCACCTGGCTGACCAGCTTGCCCTGGCGCAGTTGATGCACCGACAGGTTCACCGAAACCCGAATCGCCGGCAGCCCCTGGCGCTGCCACTCGCAGGCTTGCCAGCAGGCCTGGCGCAAGACGAATTCGCCGATCGGGCCGATCAGACCGATCTCTTCCGCCAGGCCGATAAAGTCCCCCGGCGGCACCCGCCCCAGGTCGGGATGGTCCCAGCGCACCAGGGCTTCGGCGGCGTTCATGCGGCCGGTGGCGAGGCACAGTTTCGGCTGGTAGAACACCTTCAGTTGGCGCTCCTCGACCGCCTTGCGCAGCTGGTTCTCCAGTTGCAGGCGCTCCAGAGTGCTGGCTTGCAGGCTGGCGGTGTAGAACTGGAAGTTGTTGCCGCCCAGGTGCTTGGCGTGTTGCATGGCGATGTTCGACTGGCTGATCAGCGCCGGAATTTCCCGCGCGCTGTCGGGCAGCATGCTGATGCCCATGGAAGCGCTGACCACCAGCTCATGGCCTTCCACGGTAATCGGCAGGCGCAGCTTCGCCGACAAGCGGGTGGCCACCCGGGTCAGGCTCGACAGGCAGCCATAGGCATCGAACAGCACCGCGAACTCATCGCCGGACAAGCGGGCAATGGTGTCGGCTTCCGGCAGCGCGTTGACCAGCCGCCGCGCCATTTTCTGCAACAGCTGGTCGGCGATGTCGTGGCCCAGGCTGTCGTTGAGCAGCTTGAAACGGTCCAGGTTGATATGCACCAGGGCCAGGCTGCGGCCGCCCTGGCGCATCCGTTGATGGGCTTCGCGCAAGCGTTCGCGAAACAGCGAACGGTTGGCCAGGCCGGTGAGCTCGTCGTAATGGGTCAGGTAGCGCATGCGCTCCTCGGATTCGCGCCGCGCCGACAGATCGGCGAAGAAGCCCACAATATGGCTTACCTTTCCCCGGGTATCGCGCACCACGTTCAATTGCAGCCACTGCGGGTACAGCTCGCCGTTCTTGCGTGCCTCCACCAATTCGCCCTGCCAGCTGCCATGCTGTTCGAGAGTTTGATGAATCACCGGAAAGTGCCGCCGTGCGTCGCGACTGCACGGCAGGTCGACCACATTGCGCCCGAGCATGTCCTCGATCTGGTAACCGGTAACCCGGCTGAACGCCTGATTGACCGCCAGCAGCACGTAATCGGGGTCGAGGATCACGATGCCCTCGCTGGCCGCCTCGAACACCATCGCCGACAGGCGGCGCTGCTCTTCCTGTTGCTTACTGGCGCTGATATCGCGCCGGGTGCCGACCATGCGCAGCACCCGCCCGCCTGGGCCGCGCTCCACGGCGCGGCCACGGTCCTCGATCCAGACCCAGCGGCCATCGGCATGCCGCACGCGATATTCCACCAGGTAATCCTCGGTGCGCCCCTTCAGGTGCTCCACCAGCGCGCGCTTGAGCAGCGGCAGGTCTTCGGGATGCAGCAGCGGCTTGAGGTGGCTGAGCATCGCCCGCACGAACTCCGGCTCCAGGCCGAACAGCTCCTTGATATGGCTGTGATGGACCTCGTCGGTCTGCAGGTTCCAGTCCCACAGCCCCAGCTGGCTGGCCTTGAGGGCCAGGGCCAGGCGCGCTTCGCTCTTGCTCAGGGCCTGGTTGGCCGCGTCCAGCTCGAGGCTGCGCTGGGCCACTCGGCTTTCCAGGCCGACCTGGGCTTCGCGCAATTGCTCTTCGGCGCGGCGACGCTGCTCGACTTCCCGCAACAGCTCGCTGTTGAGCTGTTCGCTGCGACTCTGCGCCTGTTGCAGATGTTCGATCAGGGCCTGGTTCTGGAAACGCCGCAGCAAGCCCATCTGGATCAGGCGGTTGACCTGCCAGGCCACCACGCTCAGCGACACCAGCAGGATCAACCCCAGCCAGCCCCAGCCGCGCTGCTGATCGTCGCCGCCCCAGAACAGGTAGCCGATCGCCGGTAGCAAACAGGGCAAGGTAAAGGACAGGAAGGCCGGCAGGCTGACCGCGTAGGCCACGCTGGCCGAGAGGATCGCCGCGCCGATCAGGCCGAAGACCCAGGCCTGCTGCAGGAAATTGTCGGTGGGCATCAGGGCGATGCCGGCGCAGGCCAGGGTCAGGCCGCTGACGGCGGAGCCGAGCAGGAACATGCGGCGCCAGACCGGCTGCGCCTGGCGGCTGGGAATCGCCGAGTCGAACGCCGCCACCTGGATCACCCGCAGGGCGACCAGGGCCAGCAACCAGACCATCCACACGCTGACCAGCCAATAACGCTCGGGGCTCCACAGCAGCCAGGCGCAGACCAGGCCGTTGAGCAGCATGAACAGGGTGGGCAACAGGGAGCCCTGATAAAGCAGGCGCGTGCGCTCTACCGCCATCTCCATGGCGTATTGCTTGCGAACAACCCGAGGCTCCACGAAGGGTCCGGACGGGCCAGTGCTGAGTGTCATAGGCAGTGTTCTTATAATGATTGAGCCCGAAACGTCGCCGGAGCATACACAAGCAACCGCCCGGACCAAACTGCCTGGAATCATAAAATCGGCAAATCCGCGCGAGCGCCGATCCCTGCGAAATTCCTCCAGCCAAGCCCGGCCAACGGCTGCAGCCCGTGACCGACCGGTCGTCCCTGGCGTTCTTTTATCGGCTAAACCAAAGCTTGGTTTGCCCGGTGTGCGCCAGCCCCCTAGAATGCCCCGATGCGCGATGATCTCTCCCTTCTGCTGAACTCCCTCAACGATGCCCAACGCCAGGCCGTAGCCGCCTCCTTGGGTCGTCAGTTGGTCCTGGCCGGTGCTGGCTCCGGTAAAACCCGAGTGCTGGTGCACCGTATCGCCTGGTTGATCCAGGTCGAGAACGCCTCGCCCCACTCCATCCTGTCGGTGACCTTCACCAACAAGGCCGCTGCCGAGATGCGCCAGCGTATCGAGCAGTTGATGGGTATCAACCCGGCCGGCATGTGGGTCGGTACCTTCCACGGCCTGGCGCACCGCCTGCTGCGGGCGCACTGGCAAGAGGCCGGCCTGAGCCAGACCTTCCAGATCCTCGACAGCGACGACCAGCAACGCCTGGTCAAGCGGGTGATCCGCGACCTGGGCCTGGACGAGCAGCGCTGGCCGGCCCGGCAGGCCCAGTGGTTCATCAACGGGCAGAAGGACGAAGGCCTGCGTCCGCAACACATTCAAGCCAGCGGCGACCTGTTCCTGGCCACCATGCGCGGCATCTACGAAGCCTACGAGGCCGCCTGCCAGCGCGCCGGGGTCATCGACTTCTCCGAGCTGCTGCTGCGTGCCCTGGACCTGTGGCGCGACCACCCGGGCCTGCTGGCGCACTACCAGAAGCGTTTCCGCCACGTGCTGGTGGACGAATTCCAGGACACCAACGCCGTGCAGTACGCCTGGTTGCGCCTGCTGGCCAAGGGCGGCGACAGCCTGATGGTGGTGGGCGACGACGACCAGTCGATCTACGGCTGGCGCGGGGCGAAGATCGAGAACATTCACCAGTATTCCGAAGACTTCCCGGACACCGAAGTGATCCGCCTGGAGCAGAACTACCGCTCCACCGCCGGCATCCTCAAGGCCGCCAACGCCCTGATCGCCAATAACACCGGGCGCCTGGGCAAGGAGTTGTGGACCGACGGCGGCGAAGGCGAAGCGATCAACCTGTACGCCGCCTTCAACGAACACGATGAAGCGCGCTACGTGGTGGAAACCATCGAAAGCGCCCTGAAGACCGGCCTGGCCCGTAGCGATATCGCCATCCTCTATCGCTCCAACGCCCAGTCGCGGGTGCTGGAAGAAGCGCTGCTGCGCGAGCGCATTCCGTACCGCATCTACGGCGGCCAGCGCTTCTTCGAACGCGCCGAAATCAAGAACGCCATGGCCTATATGCGCCTGCTGGAAGGTCGCGGCAACGACGCGGCCCTGGAGCGGGTGATCAACGTGCCGACCCGCGGCATTGGCGAAAAGACCGTCGAAGCGATTCGCGAACACGCGCGCCACAGCCATGTGTCGATGTGGGAAGCGATGCGCCAGCTGGTGGCCAATAAAGGCGTGACCGGGCGTGCCGCCGGTGCCCTGGGCGCCTTCATGGAGCTGATCGAGCACCTGGCGGCGAAAACCGCCGAGATGCCGTTGCACCTGATGACCCAGACCGTTATCGAGCAGTCCGGCCTGATCGCCTACCACGAAGCGGAAAAAGGCGAGAAAGGCCAGGCCCGGGTAGAAAACCTCGAGGAACTGGTCAGCGCCGCGCGCAACTTCGAGCACACCGAAGAAGACCAGGAACTGACGCCGCTGGCGGCCTTCCTCGGCCACGCTTCGCTGGAAGCCGGCGACACCCAGGCCGACGAGCACGAAGACAGCATCCAGCTGATGACCCTGCACAGTGCCAAGGGCCTGGAATTCCCTTACGTGTTCCTGGTGGGCATGGAAGAAGGCCTGTTCCCGCACAAGATGAGCCTGGAAGAGCCCGGCCGCCTTGAAGAGGAACGCCGCCTGGCCTACGTCGGCATCACCCGGGCGATGCAGAACCTGGTGATGACCTACGCCGAAACCCGACGCCTGTATGGGAGCGAGACCTACAACAAGGTGTCGCGTTTCGTACGGGAGGTACCGAAGGGGCTGATCCAGGAAGTGCGCCTGTCCAACAGCGTCAGCCGTCCGTTCGGCGGTGGCCAGTCGCAGAGCACCAGCAGCCTGTTCGGCGGCAGCGAGATCCCGGACACCGGCCTCAGCCTCGGCCAGGCGGTACGCCACTCGGTATTCGGCGACGGTGTGATCCTCAACTTCGAAGGCGCCGGCGCCCAGGCCCGGGTCCAGGTGAACTTCAGCGAAGGCAGCAAGTGGCTGATGCTCGGCTACGCCAAGCTCGAAGCCATCTGACGCCTTGACCTCCTTCGCCATGCCGGGGCGATGCTTCTGAACCAGAAGCATGCCCCGCGGCATGGGGCGAAATCGGGCTGACCGGCCACTGAGCCGTTGCATCCGCCCAACGGACAAACCTGTACAGGGCCCACTTGCCTCGACCCAAGCTGAACCGTGGCTGTCAGGCAAAAGCCCGAAACACTCTGCCGCTAGCCAGTGACACTTCACCTGTGCAACATGGCGCGCGTGCCATCCACAAATGGGAATTCCCTTTATGAAACGTTTTCTTAGCATCGCCATGGCGTTGTGCATCGGCCTGACGATGAGCCTCGACGCCAACGCCAAGCGCTTCGGTGGCGGCAAAAGCGCTGGCGCCGCGCCGACCCACCAGACCAGCCAGATGGCTCCGTCCTCTTCCGGCATGGGTTCCACTGCCGCGACCGCCGGTGCTGCCGGTGCCGCGGGCGCTGCCACCAAGGCCAGCGGCGCTTCGCGCTGGCTCGGCCCATTGGCCGGTATCGCCGCAGGCGGCCTGCTGGCCTCCATGTTCATGGGCGACGGCTTCCAGGGCATGCAGATCTTCGACATCCTGATCATGGCGGTCATCGCCTTCCTGGTCTTCCGCTTTATCGCCGCCCGTCGTCGCAAGCAGCAGGAGCAGTACGCTCCAGCCGGCCACGCACCGATGCAGCGTGAAGCCTTCGAGCCAAAACCTGCCTCCGGTTCGATCTTCGGTGGTTCGGCTGCACCTGCCGCCGTGGCCCGTCCGGTAATCAACGCGCCAGCCTGGTTCAACGAAGAGCGTTTCGTCGAAGCCGCGCGCAACCACTTCCAGTCCCTGCAGCAACACTGGGACGCCAACGAAATGGACAAGATCGCCGAGTTCGTGACCCCGCAGATGCTGCAATTCCTGAAGCAGGAACGTGCCGATCTGGGCGACGGCTTCCAGTCGACCTACATCGACAACCTCAATGTGCAACTGGAAGGCGTCGACGACCGCGCCGACAAGACCATCGCAACCCTGACCTTCACCGGCGTGTCGAAGACCTCGCGTTTCGACCAGGGCGAAGTGTTCAGTGAAAGCTGGAACATGGAGCGCGCCCAGGGCGAAAATCAGCCTTGGCTGGTTGCAGGTATCCGCCAGAACGGCTGATTCTCTCCAGTGTCACATCGGTAATCGCAAAACCCCGGCTCAGGTCGGGGTTTTGCATTTCACGATTGCACTTATAGCGAGCTACTGTATAAACCGCCGTCTATTAAACCGCGCCATAGAGCTAAGAGGACCCAGGCCGTGGAAGAAGTCATCGAGCAACTCCGTGAAGCAAACGAACCGGTACCCGTTCCCCTGGAACTGCCGGATGAAGACCTGCTGGTGGAAATCGAAGAACAGCTGTTCATCAATATCCCCTTCGTCTTCAAAGAGTTCCTGTTGACCGTGAGCGATGTCGTCTACGGCAGCCTGGAGCCGGTCACCGTGACCGACCCGCAATCCCACACCTACCTGCCGGAAGTGGCGGCTACCGCCTGGGACATGGGCGTGCCGCGCGAGCTGATCCCGATCTGCCAGGACGGTGACGACTACTACTGCGTCGAGGAAGACGGCACCGTGGTGTTGTGGTCCGGCGAAGAAGAGCTGATCACCGAAGAATCCTGGGAATCGGTGTGGCACTGGGCGCGGGACGTCTGGCTGGAAAGCTGATCGGCCTTGCGCGGTTTCGCCCCGCGGGCGCAGGCGCATGGATCGACTGCCACCCGTTGCATGACGTTCACAAGCGGTCGCGCCACCCGGTCGATCGCCGCATTGACACTACTCGCCAGCAGCCTGCTGGCGGGTTGTCAGTCGCCCATGGCTCAGTTGCAAAGCCTGAGCACGCAGTACGCCCATCAGGTCGAAGTCCTGCCCACCTCACCCTTCCCGCTCGCCAGCAGCCTGCCCCAGCACTTATCCAAACAACCCCGCCTGCGCGTCTACCTTGAAGGCGACGGCCATGCCTGGGAGACAGCCCGCCAACCCAGCCTCGCCCCCAGTCCGCAGCACCTGCTGATGGTGTAACTGGCGCTGAGCGATCCCCGTCCCAGCGTCTATCTGGCCCGCCCCTGCCAATTCGTCAGGGCGGCTGACTGCACGGCGACCATCTGGACCGACCAGCGCTTTTCCCCAGCGGTACTGCGCAGCCTCGACCAGGCCCTCGACCGCCTCAAACAGCGTTACGGCAATCAGGATTTCGAACTGATCGGCTATTCAGGTGGCGCGGCACTGGCCCTGTTGCTGGCCGCGCGGCGAGACGATATTATCCAGGTGCAAACCCTGGCCGGCAACCTGAGCCCTCGGCTATGGGTCAGTGCGCTGGGGCTGAGCCCGCTGCACGGCTCCCTCGAGCCGCTGGACCAGGCACCCAAGCTGGCCCTGGTGGCGCAACGGCATTTGCTCGGCCAGGCCGACCGCAGCGTGCCTGCCAGCCTCTACCCCGCCTATCGGCAGGCACTGGGGGACGCAAGCCTTCTGCGTACAATCCGTCAGCCTGCCCGGGGTCACCCACGACCAGGGCTGGGTCGAAGCCTGGCGACACTGGCGCGACCAACCGCTGAGTTGTGCATCACCGGGCAATTAGTGCCCATTGTCTTCCTTGTGGTTATCCAGGGTATCCAGCAAGGCCACCTGCATGCGGGTGTGCACGCGGATGAACCAGCGCCACAGCAGCGCGGCCACCGCCGCCGTCACCACCGCAATCAGCACCAGCAGCTCGGTGGTCGGCAGGATGCTCGAAGACAGCGCCGCCAGCAGCAGGAAGATCACCAGCAGCGACAGCACCGGAATCACCTCGGCGATCACCCGGCGCACGCGCTGGGTGTGACGCCCGGCCATTTCCGGCTTCACCCCCATCTCCGCCAGCAGCATCGACAGGGCCTTGAGCTTGCGATAGGCGGCGATCAGGAACGGCAGCGACAGCAGCAGCGCCCCGCCCCAGATCAGCGCCTTCTGCCAGCTCGGATCACTGATCCAGTCCTGCAGGTATTCGCCGATGCGCGCGGCGAAATAACCGCCGGAGAAGAAGATCGCCACCACCAGCGCCAGATTGACCCCGACCTGCAACAGGATCCGCCGGATCATCGACGCCAGCAGCGCCCCCTCGCCATGGGGCTGGATACTGCGCAACCATTCGCCGTACATGCCCAACACCCGGCTCAGGCGGGTCGGCATCACGGCGGCGAGCTTCAGCGACAGCGGGTCGGCGGCGCGGATCAGGTAAGGCGTGAGCAAGGTGGTAATGGCCGACACGGCGACCGCCACCGGGTAGAGAAAGTCGCTGGTGACCTGCAGGGTCATGCCCAGCGCCGCGATGATGAAGGAGAACTCGCCGATCTGCGACAGGCCCATGCCGACCCGTAGCGAGGTGCGGCCATCGTTGCCGGCGATAAAGGCGCCCAGGCCGCAGGACAGCATCTTGCCCAGCACCACCGCGACGGTGATCACCGCGATCGGCCAGGCGTACTGCAGGAGGATCTGCGGGTCGATCATCAGGCCGATGGCGACGAAGAAGATGGCGCTGAACATGTCGCGTACCGGCTCGATCAGGCGCTCGATCTTCAGCAATTGCCGCGACTCGGCCATGATCGCGCCGATCAGGAAGGCGCCGAGCACCATGCTGTACTCCAGCTTGACCACCAGCAGGCAGAAGCCGAAGCACAGCCCCAGCACGGTAATCAGCAGCATCTCGTTGCTTTCGAACCTGGCCACGTAGGCCAGCAGCCGCGGGACCAGCAGGATGCCGATGACCAGGGCGACGATCATGAACAGCGAGAGTTTGCCGACGGTGGAGAACACTTCCCCGGAACTGACAGTGCCGCTGACCGCGATGCTCGAGAGCAAGGCGATGATGCCGATGCCGAGGATGTCTTCGACGATCAGCACGCCGAAGATCAGCTGGGCGAAGCGCTGGTTCTTCATCTTCAGGTCGTTGAGCGCCTTGACGATGATGGTGGTCGAGGAAATCGCCAGGATCGCGCCGAGGAACAGCGAGTCCATGGTGTTCCAGCCGAACCAGCGGCCGATCTCGTAGCCGATCCAGATCATCAGCACGATTTCCATGAACGCCGCGATAAAGGCCGTGGCGCCGACCTTGAACAGCTTGCGCAGGCTGAACTCCAGGCCCAGGCAGAACATCAGGAAAATCACCCCCAGCTCGGCCAGGGTCTTGATCGTGTCTTCGTCGTGGATCAGGCCGAACGGCGGGGTGTGCGGGCCGATGATGAAGCCGGCGACGATATAGCCGAGGACCACCGGCTGCTTGAGCCGATGGAAGAGAATGGTCACCACGCCTGCGACCAGCATGATCACTGCCAGGTCCTGAATAAAGCTGATGGCATGCATGGCGTGGGGCTCCTTGGGGTCGTGTTCTTGCGGGCGGCGCGGGGGCGTTGCGCAGCCTGCCGGCCAGCGGGAAAAGCCCTTGGGACGGGCTTTTGAAGGTTAACATCGCGACTTGTGCCAGAAAGGCGGTGCAATATATGGAAACAGATAGATCGCCGCGTGACGGCGATCGCGGGCGCAGCGTCCCGTTATCGATGGTTTGAAACGCTGACCAAGCACCCGCAGAGGTGCGCCCCGCAACCCCTGCCTTAACCCGTGAGTGTGCTATGGAACCCGGAAACGCCCAGCTGTCGATGACGGTATTGATGACCCCTGACATGGCCAACTTCTCAGGCAATGTCCACGGCGGCACCCTGCTCAAGTACCTCGATGAAGTCGCCTACGCCTGCGCCAGCCGTTATGCCGGCCGTTATGTGGTGACCCTGTCGGTGGACCAGGTGATCTTCCGCGAGCCGATCCACGTCGGCGAACTGGTGACCTTCCTGGCCTCGGTCAACTACACCGGCAACACCTCGATGGAGGTCGGTATCAAGGTGGTCACCGAGAACATCCGCGAGCGCTCGGTGCGCCACACCAACAGTTGCTTCTTCACCATGGTAGCCGTGGACGACCAGCGCAAACCCGCCGCCGTGCCGCCACTGCAACCGCAAACCAGCGAAGACAAGCGCCGCTTCATGCAGGCCCAGCAACGCCGGCAGATCCGCCAGGAGCTGGAAAAGCGCTATCAGGAAATCAAGGCCGACGCCTGATCGTCCGAGACAGGCTCGCTTTTACCGAGCGAGCCTGTTGGCGATAAGCCCCCGCGCAACCCGTTAGTTACAGATCGATCGGTACCGCCTCGAACCGCACCCGTGGATGGGTGATCCGGTCCTGGGCCCGGATCAGTTGCAGTTCGTAACTGGCGCAGGCCTGGGTTTCCAGCAGCACTTCATGCACCGCCGCGGCGGTGAACTCGAACGCCGCCACCAGGCTGTCGCCCAGCAGCACCCGGGCCAGGAACAGCCCCGAAGTCAGGTCGCCCACACCCACCGGCTGACGCGGGAATGCCAGCAGCGGACGACGCAGGTGCCAGCTGCCTTCGGCGGTCACCAGCAACATCTCGAAGCCGTCCGGCAGCTTGCCCGGGTAATCCAGATGCTTGACCAGCACCGCTTTCGGACCACGCGCCAGCAGCGCCCGGGCCATGGCCAGGCAGTCGAACAGCGACTGCGGCTTGCGCCCGGCGAAGCTGTCCAGCTCCAGTTGGTTGGGGCAGAGGAAATCCGCCACGGCCGCCGCCTCTTCCAACAGGAAGTCGCTGACCTCCTGGGGCACGCTGCAACCCTTTTCCGGGTGGCCCATCACCGGGTCGCACAGGTACAGGGCCTTGGGGTTGGTCGCCTTGATCCGCGCCACGCCACCGAGGATCGCCCGCCCCTGCGCCGCGCTGCCCAGGTAGCCGGACAGCACCGCGTCGCAGTTACCCAGTTCGCCGATGGCGGCAATGCCTTCCACCAGCTCCGGGATCTGGTGCGGCGACAGCACCTCGCCGGCCCACTGGCCGTATTGCGTGTGGTTGGAGAACTGCACCGTATTGAGCGGCCAGACATTCACCCCGACCCGCTGCATGGGAAACACCGCGGCGCTGTTGCCGGCATGGCCGAAGACCACATGGGACTGGATCGCGAGCAGATGAGGCGTACGTTTCATTCGGGTCATTCCGTAAAACGATTGAAATTCGAGCCGCGCAGTATGCGACTAAACGCAACCTGTACGACAGACCGAAGACGCAGTTAAGCTGGTGCGACTTCGTTGGAGCGCACCTCATGCTGACCCTTGGAAACATTTTCGTGCTGATGCTGCTGGCGACCGGCGCCGCCTGGCTATGGCACAACCACGGCCTGCGCGAGCGGGCGCTGGAGAGGGTCAAGCAGCATTGTGCGCGGCTCGATATCGAGCTGCTGGACGGCAACGTGGCGTTGAAGCGCATCGGTTTCGTCAGGGACGCCAGTGGTCGCCGGCGCCTGGCCCGGATCTACACCTTCGAATTCACCGTCACCGGCGAAACCCGCCATGCGGGGACCATCACCCAGTTCGGCGCCCACAGCGCGCAGATCGAGCTGGCGCCCTACCCGATTGCAACGCCCGCGCCGCCACCCGTGCCGACACACAGCGCCGAAGTGATCGAACTGAGCCAATGGCGCGAAGGACGCAGCAAGTAAGGCCAACCGCCTATGCACTCCTGTAGGAGCGAGGCTTGCCCGCGATAGCCGCGAAGCGGCGATTTTTCCTGGCAAAACGCGTCATCGTTGACGATTTTTTCGCGGGCAATCGAGCGTCGACCGGCCGCTCCTACAGAAGCAGGGGTTGGATTATTGGCAGCACTCAGCCAGGGACTGTTGCAGGGTGGCCACGTCCTGCGGCTCGCTGAAGATCAACTCGATACGTGAATCGCGGCGCCACTCGCTGGCTTGCCAGTGCAGCGCGGCGTTATCCAGGGCGTTGCCCGAAACCCAGCCCTGCGCACCGTGGATCACCAGCTTGGCCCGGCGCCAATCAAGGCTCGCCAGCCATTGCTCGAGGCACCGAACATCGAATACCTGGCTCGGGTGCCAGCGCCAACCGATGCTCCAGCCGCCCTCCTGGGCCTGGCTCAGGCAGATGGGCTGGGCCGGATCGGTCCAGATCGCCGGCAGCTGTGCCAATCCCTTGGGTACTTCGAAGGCCTCGATGGCAGCCCCCGCGCGAGCCTCCACGCCAGGCAAGCGCTCCAGCGCCAAGGTCCCGCGGGTAGTCCAGAGCAGCGGACAGGCCGGCAACTGCTCGAGAATGCCCTGACGCTGCGCCGCGTCGAGCCCTTCGTCCTTGTTCAGCAGCAACAGGCCGGCACTGGGCAGCGCCTCCTGTTGGGCCTGCGGCAGCGGCTTGCCGGCCGCCAGCGCCTGGGCATCGAGGACCAGCACGCAAGGTTGCACGGCCAGGACCGTTTGCCAGGGCGCCTCGCGCAATTGCTGGAGCAGTTGCGCCGGGTGCCCCAGGCCGGAAGGCTCGATAAACAGGCGATCAGGCCGGGCCTTGCGCAACAGGCGCCCCAGGCCCACCTGGAACGGCGCGCCGTTGACGCAGCACAGGCAGCCGCCGGCCACTTCGCCCAGGGCGATACCGTCCTCGTCCCGGGCCAGCAGCGCCGCATCCAGGCCGATCTGGCCGAACTCGTTGATCAGCACCGCCCAGCGCTCATTGGCCGGACGCTGTGCCAACAGGTGCTGGATCAGGCTGGTCTTGCCCGCGCCGAGGGGACCGGCGATGACGTGGGTGGGGATGTTGTGCAGCATGGGGGGAACGCTCGGAAAGGAGGTGATTGATCCTACGCGCTAACCCGCGGCAGCGAAATTCCCGTAGCCGCTGCCGCAGGCTGCGATAAGGCGCGCAGCGCCTTCCGAGGGCCTCAAGAGCACGTCTCCTGCGGAGCCGATCGCACAGCTACAGGGTCAGCCGAGCCAGTCCAGGGTGAGGATCAGCCGGCGCTCGCCGGGGGCCGGTTGCGGCGAGCGGTGGATCAGGCCGAAACCCTCGTTGCCCAGCCATTTCTCACCCTTGAACAGGGCCACCTCGCCGCTGGCCATCTGCTGGATCAGCGCGGCATCCGTGGGTTCGGCCTCGGCCTGGCCCAGTTGCCGACGATCCATCGCGCCCTCGCGCAGCCATTGGCTACCGGCGCCGGCATAGGTGGTGATCAGCCGTACCGGCACATGGTCGACATGAAAACGCGGGCACATGGCCTTATCCAGCACCCGCAGGCGCAGGCCGACGCGCTTGGCGCCCAGCAGGCAGGCAAAGGCGCTGACCAGCCAGGCGACATCGGCGATAAAACCATCGTAGCCCTGCAGATCGCTGAAGCCAGAAGCCAGGCCGCGCAGGTTCGGCTCGGCGTCCTCGGTGTCGAGTTCCAGCGACAGCGACTCGGCCAGCGGCTCGTTCAACGACAGCAGCAAGGCGCCGAAATCGGCGATATGCGCCGGCAACTGGCGCTGCCACAGGGCCAGGTTGACCTCGTCGTCCAGCGCCTCGGCGAGGACGATAGGGGCCGGGCCGCAAGCCTCGCGGCGTATCGGTTTGTGCAGGGTTGGCCGCAGGAGCGGCTTCGCAAGCAGGTTCGCTCCCACAGGGGACAGTGGTTGGTAGAGCATCAGGCGGCGACCTCTTCATGCCAGGGGCCGAACGGATCGCGCATCAGGCGCCAGCCCTCCGCGCCCAAGGCCATTTCGTCGTCCGTCAGCAGGCAATCGTCGAGTTCGACGGTGAGCCGGGCGAAGTCGATGTTCTGGCCGATGAACACCAGTTCCTGGCGGCAGTCGCCGGTGGCGGCGGTCCAGTTCTGCATGATCGCCGCGGTGCTTTCCGCATCCTGCGGCCAGTGCTGCTTCGGCACGAAACGCCACCAGCGTCCGGCGAAACCATGACGCATCAGCCCCCCCGCCTGGGACCAGCTGCCGGCCTCCTGGTGCTTGCTGGCAAGCCAGAAAAAGCCCTTGGAACGCAGCAGTTTGCCGTTGCTCCAGGGGCGGTTGATGAAATCGAAAAAGCGCTGTGGATGAAAGGGTCGGCGCGCCCGATAGGCGCTGGAGGCGATGCCGTATTCTTCGGTTTCCGGCACATGCTCGCCGCGCAGCTCCTGCAACCAGCCCGGCGCCTGGGCAGCGCGCTCGAAGTCGAAACGACCGGTGTTGAGGATCTTCGCCAGCGGCACTTCGCCCATCACCATGGGGATAATTTCCGCCTGGGAATTGAGGCGTTCGAGGATGGCGATCAGTTCCTGGCGCTCGTCGCTGCCGATCAGGTCGATCTTGCTGATCAGGATCACGTCGGCGAACTCGATCTGTTCGATCAACAGATCGGTGATCGAGCGCTCGTCTTCCTCGCCCAGGGTTTCGCCGCGGGACGCCAGGCTTTCCGCGGCCTGGTAATCGAGCAGGAAGTTCATGCCGTCGACCACGGTGACCATGGTGTCCAGGCGCGCGATATCGGCCAGGCTCTGCCCCGCTTCGTCGCGAAAGGTGAAGGTCTCGGCCACCGGCAGCGGCTCGGAGATGCCGGTGGATTCGATCAGCAGGTAATCGAAACGCCCGTCCCTGGCCAATTTGCCGACCTCTTCCAGCAGGTCTTCGCGCAGGGTGCAGCAGATGCAGCCGTTGCTCATTTCGACCAGTTTTTCTTCGGCGCGGTTGAGGCTGACATCGCGCTGCACTTCGCTGCCGTCGATGTTGATTTCGCTCATGTCGTTGACGATCACCGCCACCCGCAGGTTGTCGCGGTTGCGCAGAACGTAGTTGAGCAGTGTGCTTTTGCCGGCGCCGAGAAAGCCGGACAGCACGGTAACGGGAAGACGGTCGGTCATCAGGTGATCCTCATCGGGGGCTGGGGGGCTGGGTCAGATCGCCCGTTGATGGCGTTCGCGCAGCTCTTGGCGTTCTTTGGCTTCGATACACAGGGTGGCGGTGGGCCGCAGCAGCAGGCGCCTGAGGCCAATGGCCTCGCCGGTTTCGCGGCACCAGCCGTACTCGCCACGGGCCAGGCGTTCGAGGGCTTCGTCGATCTTGTCCAGCAGCTTCTTTTCCCGCTCCAGCAGGCGCAGTTGCCACTGACGCTGCTCTTCGGCGCTGCCGATATCGGCGGGGTCGCTGTGGGGCTCCTGCTCGCGCAGCACCTCGAACTCACCGTCGATGCGCTCTTGCAGCTCGACGCGCTGGGCCAGCAGCAGCTCACGGAAATAAGCCTGCTGGACATCGTTCATGTAGTCCGCCTCGGGCTGGGCGAGAAGTTGCGCTTCGGTCATCGGGCGTTCAGTCATGGTGGGTCACGGGTCAGGCTTTATTTAATGTTATAGTATAACAATACAAATAAGCCAACCCTCTCTTGCCGCCCGCGACGAAGGGCGGGATGCTTGAGCCTCCCCAGCCGAGAAACCCCATGCGCCACGCCTTGAAATACACGCTGCTGAGCCTGTCCCTGCTGGTCGCAGACACCGCCATCGCGCAAGTGCCCAGCGCCCTGGCCACCTGCACCCGCAGCGCCAACCTGCTGGCCTGCGTGGATGCCGAAGGCAACGCCTACAGCGTCGCGGCCGCGGGCAGTACTACCTATCTGCGGGGTTTCGAGGTCACCGGCAAACGTTATTGGGCGCAGACCAACAGCCGCTACGGCCAACTGACCTTCTTTACCGGCCTGGCCTCCGACGGCGAAGCCTGGGTCGGCTACAGCCAGCGCGTCGGCTGGACCACCCGCAACCGCTTTTCCAGCTCCGGCGGCAGCAGCGGCAAGTTCACTTGCAGCCGGATCACTGGCTGCTAAGCAAAGCATTTTGTAGAAACGAGGCTTGCCCGCGATGAACGCTTACGCGGTATAGCTGATACACCGCAGCGTCTTCATCGCACGCAAGCTGTGCTCCTATAGAAGAAGGCTGGGCCGCGTCAGGCCTGAGCTTTTTTCTGTTCCTGCAACCAGGCCATATAGCTGTTCACCGGCGGATTCTTCTGGAAGTAGCTCTGCAAGCCCGCGAACAGCCCATCGGCAATCGCCTGCTGGTGCCGCGCGGTGACTAGGCGCTGGCTGTCGCGACTGTTGGAGATGAAGCCCGTCTCCACCAGGATCGAGGGCACGTCGGGGGACTTGAGCACCGCGAAACCGGCTTGTTCCACGCGCTTCTGATGCAGGGTGGTGATGCCCGCCAGGCTGCCCAATACGGTACCGCCCAACTGCAGGCTGGCGGCGATGGTGGCGTTCATCGACATGTCGAGAATCACCCCGGCGAGCATCGGGTCCTTGTCTTTCAGGTTGAGCAGGCTGGTGGCGCCCAGCAGGTCGGCGCCGTTCTCCCGCTGCGCCATGAAGCGCGCCGTGGCCGACGTCGCACCACCTTCCGACAGCGCGTAAACCGAAGCCCCGGACGCCGTCAGGCGTGGCGCCGCATCGGCATGCACCGAGATAAACATGTCGGCCTTGTGCTTGCGGGCGATCTCCACCCGCTTGCGCAGCGGCACGAAGAAATCGTCGTTGCGCACCAGCTTCACATCGAAGCCCTTCTCACGCTTCAACCGCTTGGCCAGCAGCTGGGCGATCGCCAGCACCACATCCTTCTCCCGTTCGCCACGGGCGCCGACCGCCCCCGGGTCCTTGCCGCCGTGACCCGGGTCGACCACGACGATGATGTCGCGCTTGGGATGCGCCCGGTCCGCCGGTGTTTCACGCGGCAAAGCGGGAGCGGCGACCGCCGCGATCTGCTGCGGGACGCGGCTGGTATTGCTCAGATCGAGCACCAGGCGGTGGCCCTGGCCGTCCTGGGGTGGCAGCAAAAAGCTGTCGAGCCGCTGCGGTTCGGCGAGGTCGAGGACGATCCGCGTATCGCCCTGGCCAAAGTGCCCGGAACGGATCGAGCGAATCGGCGTGTTGGCCAGGGCCAGTTGGCTGAAATCGCCGCTGAGCTGCGCGCCGCGAAGGTCGATGATCAGCCGTTCCGGCGCGCTGAGAGAGAAGGTCTTGTAGTGCACCGGCCCACTCAGATCGAGCACCAGGCGCAGCTTGTCGGCCGAGTTCCATAACCGCAGGTTGCGAATCTGGGTGGCGGACACCCCCACAGGCAGAACCAAGGCCGCGCTGGCCAACAGCAGGTTGAGCAACTGACGTCTGTGCATGACTTACACCGCAGATTGAGGAGCATCCGTACTCGAAAGGCTTGGTGAAAAAACGTTCAGGAAAAAGGTTTCATCGACCGCATTGTTATAATATAACATGGCGAATTGTTTCCAACGATGGACCTGCTCATGAATGCGCTGACTCTGCCGGATATCGCCGCGCAGGCCGCACGCCAGGCCCTGCCCCTTGAGTGGGTGGGCATGTGTGGCATTGCCTTACCTGTGTTGTTTGATGGCCAGCGGATTGGCGCAACAGCGGATGCCGGTGTCAGCCTCGACGACGGCGAAGCCCGTGGCATTCATATGTCGCGCCTGTATCTGGCGCTGGAAATGCTCGAACAGGAAAATCTCACCCCGGCCCTGATGCGCCAGGTACTGCAACGTTTTCTCGACAGCCACGACGGGCTGTCCAGCAGTGCCTACCTGCGAATTCATGCCGATCTGCTACTGAAACGCCCCGCCTTGATCAGCCCGTTGGCCGGCTGGAAAACCTATCCAGTGAGCATCGAAGCGCACCTGAAAAACGCAATGTTCCACGTGGAACTAAAAATCGAGGTGCCTTATTCCTCGACGTGCCCTTGTTCCGCCGCGCTTTCCAGGCAGCTGATTCAGCAACAATTCATCGATGATTTCGCCAACCGGGCGCTGCACCATGAAGACATCCTGACCTGGCTCGGCTCCTCGAAAGGCATAGTCGCCACGCCCCACAGCCAGCGCAGCACCGCGCAATTGCAGCTGCGCCTGGATGACTTTCTCGACGAGTTGCCGTTGATGGCGGCGATCAATGACGCCGAAGCCGCCCTCGGCACCGCCGTGCAAACCGCGGTGAAACGCGCCGATGAACAAGCCTTCGCCCTGGCCAACGGGCAAAACCTGATGTTCTGCGAAGACGCCGCGCGCCGCCTGAACCTCGCCTTGCAACGTTCGCCAGGCATCCGCGCCTTCCAGGTGCGCGTGGTGCACGCCGAAAGCCTGCATGCCCATGACGCCGTGGCCGAGAGCCGCTGGAACTGGGAGCTCGCATGATCAGCCTGCAATCGCTACGTTGGGGCGCGCCCGGCCAACCGCTGACGCCGGCACTCGACCTTGAGCTGGAGCCCGGCAGCCTGACCGCCATCATCGGCGCCAACGGCTCGGGCAAAAGCAGCCTGCTGAAAGTCATTGCCGGCCTGCAAAAGCCCTTGGCCGGGAAGATCAAGTTGCAGGTCCCTCGCCGTGGCGGCCTGTCCTTTCTGCCGCAGCAGCAGTACCTCGACCGGCAGTTCCCCATCACCCTGCAGGAATTGGTGGCCGCCGGTTTCTGGGGCGATCGGCAAAGCGCGCAACAGCGTGCCGGACGTTTGCAGCAGGTGCTCGCAGACTGGTGCCTGAGTGGCCTGGAACAACGCCCGTTGATGGCCTTGTCCGGCGGCGAATTGCAGCGTGCCCTGCTCGCCCGCCTGAGCCTCGCCGATGCCCCGCTGTTGCTGCTGGACGAACCCCACGCCGCCCTGGACGAACTGGGCCAGGCCCTGCTGTGGAAACACATCCACACCTGGCAGCAGCAAGGTCGCACGCAAATCGTGGTCTGCCATGACCTCGCCGCCGTGCGCCAGCACATCCCCCAGACCCTGCTGATCAAGGCCAGCGGTTGCCGGTTCGGCAGCAGCGAGGAACTGATCGTCCAGCCCATTCAGATGCAGGTGGCCTGATGCTCGCCGCCGCCCAGCTCTGGCAGCCCTTCCACGAGTTCGTGTTCATGCGCCGGGCATTGCTCGGCGGCCTGGCGCTGGCATGCAGCACCGCACCGTTGGGGGTGTTCCTGATCCTGCGGCGCATGAGCCTGATCGGCGACGCCGTGGCCCACGGCATCCTCCCCGGCGCGGCGCTGGGCTTCTGGTTCGCCGGGCTGAGCCTACCGGCACTGACGCTTGGCGGCCTCGGCGCCGGACTCGGCATGGCCGGCCTGGCCGCCTGGATTACCCGGCGCACCGGCTTGCGCGAGGACGCCAGCCTGGCCGCGATCTACCCGATTTCCCTGGCCAGCGGCGTGCTGATTCTCGGCCTCGCCGGCAAACGCCTGGACCTGCTGCACCTGCTGTTCGGCTCGGCCCTGGCGGTGGACGGGCCGACCCTGGAGGGCATGCTCTGGGTCTCCGGGTTCAGCCTGCTGGCCATGGCGCTGATCTACAAGGCACTGCTGCTGGATACCCTCGACCCACTGTTCCTCAACAGCGTCAGCCGCCTCGGCCCCCTCGCCCACGGCCTGTTCCTGACCCTGGTGGTGCTGAACCTGGTGATCGGTTTCCAGGCCATCGGTGCCTTGATGGTGGTCGGCCTGATGATGCTGCCGGCCGCCGCCTCGCGCTTCTGGAGTCGGCGCCTGCCGGTGCTGATCGGCATTGCCGCGCTGCTCGGTTGCCTCTCGGTATGGCTCGGCCTGTTGCTGTCGTTCCACTACTCGCTGCCCAGCGGCCCGGCCATCGTCCTGGTGGCGGGCGGCCTGTACCTGCTGTCCGTGGTGTTCGGTCCGGTGCACGGTCTGCTGCGCCGCCCGCCTTTGCTCACATCCCCATGAGGTGTTCCCCGATGCGCGCCCTACTCGTGCTCTTCAGTCTGTTGCTGCCGTTGTCGTTGTCGCCCGCCCAGGCCGCGGACAAACTCGCTGTGGTCACCAGCTTCAGCATCCTCGCCGACATCACCCGCCAGGTCGGCGGCGAGCACATCCAGATCACCGACATGGTCGGCCCGGACGCCGACGCCCACACCTACGAACCGACGCCGGACGATGCCAAGGCCCTGCTCAAGGCCCGGCTGATCATCAAGAACGGCCTGGGTTTCGAGCCCTGGCTGGATCGCCTGGTGGCCAGTACCGGCACCCGGGCCACGGTGATCACCGCCAGTCGCGGAGTGATCCCGCGCTCGCTGGATGAGGACGGCGAGACCATTCCCGACCCGCATGCCTGGCACAACCTGGCGAACGCCGAACTCTATGTGGGCAACATCACCAAGGCGCTGGTGGCCGCCGACCCGGCGAACAAGGCTGATTACGAACGCAACAGCCAGGCCTACCTGAAACGGATCTACGCGCTGCTGGCCGAAGCCAAGGCCAAGTTCGGCGCGTTGCCGCCGGGCAATCGCAAGATCGTCACCTCCCACGACGCCTTCGGTTACCTGGGGCAGGCCTATGGCATCGACTTCATGGCCCCGCAGGGCCTGTCCACCGAACGCGAACCCTCGGCCGCCGAAGTCGCGGCGCTGATCACCCAGATCCGCAACGCCAAGGTCAAGGCGGTGTTCATGGAGAACATCAAGGACGCGCGCCTGCTCAAGCAGATCGCCGACGAAAGCGGCGCCCATATCGGCGGCACCCTGTACTCCGACGCCCTCGCTGCGCAGGGCCCGGCTAGCACCTTCACCGGGTTGTTCGAATACAACCTGAACACCCTGTACGACGCCCTGAGCCAACCATGAACAAGCGCCCACCGCTGTCGATGCTCGACCTGGAAAGCGCGCCCCTGGGCAGCCGTTGGCCGCTCACCAGCGTTCTCGATGCCCTGCCATGGAACGCCGACGGCCTGATCGCCGCCATCGCCCAACAGCACGACAGCGGCGAGGTGCTGATGCTCGCCTGGATGAACCGCAAGGCGCTGGCCGAGACCCTGGCCAGCGGGCAGGTCTGCTACTGGTCGCGCTCGCGCCGGCAACTGTGGCGCAAGGGCGAAAGCTCGGGGCATCGCCAGCGTCTGCTCGAAGCGCGCCTGGACTGCGACGGCGACGCCGTCCTGCTGCTGGTGGACCAGCAAGGCCCGGCCTGCCACACCGGGCGCCCCAACTGTTTCTACAACGCCATTCGCGACGGTGCGGTGCAGGTCATCAGCGCGCCGCTACAGGAAACCCCAGCATGATTCGCAAGAACCCCTCCGGTGATCTGCCGGTCATCGCCGAGTCGGCCTATGTCGACAAGACCGCCATCATCTGCGGCAAGGTGGTGATCGGCGAGAACGTATTCGTCGGCCCCTACGCGGTGATCCGTGCCGACGAAGTCAACGAGCAAGGCGCCATGGACCCGATCGTCATCGGCGCCAATTCGAACATCCAGGACGGCGTGGTGATCCACTCCAAATCCGGCGCGGCGGTGACCATCGGCGAGTTCACCTCCATCGCCCACCGCTCGATCGTCCATGGCCCGTGCACGGTCGGCGACCGGGTCTTCATCGGCTTCAACAGCGTGCTGTTCAACTGCGCGGTCGGCAACGGCAGCGTGGTGCGACACAACTCGGTGGTCGATGGCCGCGACCTGCCGCAAGGCTTCTACGTGCCCTCCACCACCCGTATCGGGCCCAACACCGACCTCTCGCAGTTCCCGCCGGTCAGCGTCAGCGCCTCGGAGTTTTCCGAAGACGTGGCGCGCACCAACGTCGATCTGGTGCGCGGTTACAAAGCCCTGCAGAACGAGTTCTGAACATGAACAGCGTGCTGATTCGCAACGCCCGGCTGGTCAATGAAGGACGCGAGTTCGACGCCGACCTGCTGGTGGACCACGGGCGCGTCGTCAAGATCGCCAGCAGCATCGAAGGCGAGAACGCCCGCACCGAGATCGACGCCCAGGGCCAGTGGCTGCTGCCGGGAATGATCGACGACCAGGTGCATTTCCGCGATCCCGGCGCGCCGGAAAAAGGCAGCTTCTACAGCGAGTCGCGGGCGGCCGTGGCGGGTGGCATCACCAGTTTCATGGACATGCCCAACACCCAACCCGCGACCCTGACCCTGGCCGCGCTGGAGGACAAGAAGCGCCGAGCGGCGATCCACTCGGTGGCCAACTATGGCTTTCACTTCGGCGTCAGCCGCGACAACCTCGACACCGTCGCCGCCCTCGATCCGTGCCTGGTGGCCGGGGTCAAAGTGTTCATGGGCGCCTCCACCGGCAACATGCTGGTGGACGATCCGCAGGTCCTCGAGCGATTGTTCGCCGAGGTGCCGACCATTCTCCTGGCGCACTGCGAACACACGCCCAGCATCCAGGCCAACGAGCGGCGCATGCAGGAGCGTTTCGGCGAAGCGATTCCCGCCGTGGCCCACCCGCTGATCCGCGATGCCGAAGCCTGCTATCGCTCCTCGTCGCTGGCCGTGGATCTGGCCAGGCGTCACGGCACGCGCCTGCATGTCTTGCACCTGACCACAGCCCGCGAACTGGAACTGTTCGAAGACCAGCCCCTGGCGCAAAAGCGCATCACCGCCGAAGTCTGCCTGCACCACCTGCTGTTCGACGACCGTGATTACGCGCGCCTCAGGCACCTGATCAAATGCAACCCGGCGATCAAGACCCGCGCCGACCGCGACGCCCTGCGCCAGGCCTTGCTCGGCAACCGCCTGGATGTAATCGGCAGCGATCACGCGCCGCACACCTGGGCACAGAAACAGCTGCCCTACCGCCAGGCGCCTTCCGGGCTGCCGCTGGTGCAACACGCCCTGCCCGCCCTGCTGGAACTGGTGGCCGATGGCGTGCTGCCCATCACCACCCTGGTGGAGAAAACCAGCCACCGGGTCGCCGACCTGTTCACCATTCCCGATCGCGGCTACCTGCGCGAAGGCTACTGGGCCGACCTGGTATTGATCAGGCCCGAGCCCGAGGGCCTCGCCGTGGCCCAGCAACCGATCCTCGCCCAGTGCGGCTGGACGCCCTTCGCCGAACAGCGTTTCCGCCATAGCGTCGACACCACCCTGGTATCGGGGCAACTGGCCTGGCACGCCGGGCGCCTCTACGACAACTGCCAGGGTTTGCCGCTGCGTTTTACCCGCTGATCCCTTCCCTGAACCCCTCCCCAGGAACACCAAGGAACACCCGATGATTCACATCACCCTGCCCGACGGCTCACAACGTGAGTACGACCAGCCGCTTTCCGTGTACGAGGTGGCCGCGAGCATCGGCCTCGGCCTGGCCAGGGCGGCGGTCGCCGGCCGGGTGAACGATCGACTGGTGGATTGCTCCTTTATGCTGGAGGGCGATGCCCGGATCAGCATCGTCACCGCCCGCGAGCCCGAGGGCCTGGAGATCCTGCGTCACTCCTGCGCGCACCTTTTGGCCATGGCGGTGAAGGAGTTGTACCCCTTGGCCCAGGTCACCATCGGCCCGGTGATCGAGGACGGCTTCTTTTACGACTTCGCCTACGAACGGCCCTTTACCCCCGACGACCTGCAGCGCATCGAAGCGCGCATGACCCGCCTGGCCGCGACCAACCATGCGGTACGCCGGCGCGAGCTGAGCCGTGACGACGCCCTGGAATACTTCGCCAGCCTGGGCGAGCACTACAAGGCCGAGCTGATCCGCGACATCCCGCAGGACCAGGTGCTGTCGCTGTACCGCCAGGGCGATTTCGAAGACCTGTGCCGTGGCCCCCACGTGCCGTTCACCGGCATCCTCCAGGCGTTCAAGCTGACCAAGGTCGCCGGCGCCTACTGGCGCGGCGATGCCAGGAACGCGCCGCTGCAACGGATCTACGGCACCTGCTGGGCCACGCCGAAAGACCTCAAGGACTACCTCACTCGCCTGGAAGAAGCCGGCAAGCGCGACCACCGCAAGCTCGGACAGCAACTGGACCTGTTCCACTTCGACGACTGCGCGCCGGGCTCGGTGTTCTGGCATGCCAAGGGCTGGACCCTGTTCCAGCAACTGATCGGCTACATGCGCCGGCGCCAGGACCAGGCCGGCTACCAGGAAGTGAACACCCCGGACGTGATGGACCGCGGCCTCTGGGAAACCTCCGGGCACTGGCAGAACTACCGCGACCACATGTTCAGCACCACCACCGAAGACCAGCGGGTGTTCGCCCTCAAGCCGATGAACTGCCCTGGCGCGGTGTCGATCTTCAGCCGTGGCCTGAAAAGCTACCGCGACCTGCCGCTGCGCATCGCCGAGTTCGGCAAGGTGCATCGCTACGAGCCCTCCGGCGCGTTGCACGGGTTGCTGCGGGTGCGCCACTTCACCCAGGACGACGCGCACATCTTCTGCACCCCGGCGCAGATGCAGGCGGAATGCGCGAGCACCATCGCCCTGGTGTTCGACATCTATCGCGACTTCGGCTTCCACGACGTCGCGGTCAAGCTCTCCACCCGGCCGGCCCATCGCATCGGCAGCGACGCGCTGTGGGACCAGCTGGAAGGTGCCTTGTCCGGCGCCCTGGAGACGATGGCGATCGACTACCGGATCAACCCCGGCGAAGGCGCGTTCTACGGCCCGAAACTGGAGTTCGTGCTGCGCGACGCCATCGGCCGCGACTGGCAATGCGGCACCCTGCAGGTCGATCTCAACCTGCCGGAACGCTTCGAGATCAGCTACATCGACGAGCACGGCGAACGCCAGCGCCCGGTGATGCTGCATCGCGCGCTGTTCGGTTCCCTGGAGCGTTTTATCGGCATCCTCATCGAGCATTACAGCGGCGCCCTGCCCTGCTGGCCGGCGCCGCGGCAGGCGGTGGTGATCAACATCAGCGAAGGTCAGGCGGACTATGCCCGGTCGGTGGCCGACAGCTTGTCGCGCCAGGGTCTGCGAGCCAGCGCCGACCTGCGCAACGAGAAGATCAGCTACAAGATCCGCGAGCACAGCCTGCAAAAGGTGCCGTACCTGCTGGTGGTAGGCGACAAGGAAAAGGACGGGGGATTTGTCAGCTTGCGCAGCCGCCATGGCGAGGACCTGGGGCGGTGGGCGGTGAGCGAGGTGGCCGAACGGATGCGCTCGGGATTGTAGCGGCAGCGCCTGGGCGGATGCTATCGCGGCCAAGTCGGATCGTCGTCCGCTCGCTCCTACCTCGCCTGTGTAGCGTCATGAACGCCCGCAGCGCGTCTTCTGTAGGAGCGAGGCTTGCCCGCGATGCTTTTAGGCCCTTGGCTTAACGGTCCCGCAATCCTGCCCCAGCCATACCGCACGGGTGTCCATGCTGCCCTTTTGCTGGAAGCCGGTGGCATTGAAGGTACCGATAACGTTGGTGGTGAACTCCCGATCGCTGAGGAATTTTGCCACGCCCGAGCCCTGGGCTTTCGGGCAGCTGAAGCGGAATTTCCACTGGTTGGAGGTGCGGTCGGTGACCTCCTGGCGGCAACCCGATTGCGGGTCCTGCAGCGGGATGGTGTCGGACTTCACCTGCTCCGGCGTCAGGCACACGCGGATGCCCTTGCCGCCCATGGTCACACCCTGCTTCTCCAACTGCGCCCGTTGCTCGGGCGTCAGCTGTTGTTGCAACTGACCGAGAATCAACGACAGGTCCGGCAGGCTCTGGTCATCGACTTTCATGTTGCTGGTGGTCAGTTCCCACAGGCCCGGTTGCAGCATCTGGGCCTGCGCGGCCAGCGGAAGCGAGACAACGGCGGCCATGGCCAAACCCAGTAGACGAAGCTTCATCGAATGACTCCTAGACAGTAGTGGCCGTTAGACGCCAAAAATGCAGCGGCGTTGCATGGCGAATTAATTAGCGACAATCATGCTCGAACATGGTCTGTTAGGGTCTGCAACGAAGAGTTGGCGAGCAAGGTCGCGCCTGTTTGCACGCAGCGCCGAAGGCTCCCGGCACGCCGCTTTTCATACGGACCCCAGCATTGAATCTTCAGGAGCAAGGCTGTCCCCATGGATTATTTTGGCCCACATATTTTTGGCTATCTGATTGCCACCCTGCACTTTCTCGGCCTGATCGCCGCCATCCACGCCGTGCTGACCGTCAGGACCGCCCAAGGCTCCATCGCCTGGGCCCTGTCGCTGTTGTTCATGCCGTACCTGACCCTTATCCCTTATCTGGTGTTCGGCCGCAGCACCTTCGATGCCTATATCAAGGCCCGGCGCCAGGCCAACCTGGAGATGCGCAAGGCGATCAACGAGCTGAACTGGCGCCCCTGGATCGAGGAGGCCCTGAGCGCCCGCGCCTCCGCCGCCTACACCTCGCTGCGGGCCATGCCCAAGCTGGGCCGCATGCCCTGCCTGGCCAGCAACCATGTACAACTGCTGGTCAACGGCGATGCCACCTTCGCCGCGATTTTCGCGGCCATCGAACGCGCCCGCACGGCGGTGCTGATCCAGTTCTTCATCATCCACGACGACAACCTTGGCCGACGCCTGCAAGAGCTGCTGCTGAAAAAGGCTGGCGAAGGCGTGGCGATCCACCTGCTCTACGACCGCATCGGCAGCCATTCCCTGCCCCACGCCTATGTGCAGCCACTGCGCGACGCCGGCATCCAGGTGCATGCCTTCGCCACCCGCAGCGGCTGGCTCAACCGCTTCCAGATCAACTTTCGCAATCACCGCAAGATAGTGGTGGTGGATGGCCTGCTGGGGTTTGTCGGCGGGCATAACGTGGGCGACGAATACCTGGGGAAAAAACCGCCTCTGGCACCCTGGCGCGATACCCATGTTTCGGTCAGCGGTCCGGTGGTGGCCTGCCTGCAGGAATCCTTCGCCGAAGACTGGTTCTGGGCCTCGCGGCAATTGCCGCCGTTGATCCTGCCGGACACCTACCCCGATGACGGCGTGCTGTGCCAGGTGCTGGCCAGCGGCCCGGCGGACCCTTATGAAACCTGCTCGCTGTTCTTCGTCGAAGCCATCCACGCGGCGACCGAGCGGGTGTGGATCACCAGCCCCTATTTCGTCCCCGACGAGGCCGTGTTCGCCGCCTTGCGCCTGGCAGCCCTGCGCGGGGTGGATGTGCGGATCCTGCTGCCGTCGCGCGCGGACCACCGGATCGTCTACGCGGCATCCAGCCTGTACGCCTTCGAAGCCGTACGCGCCGGGGTGCGGGTGTTCCGTTACCAGCCGGGTTTCCTGCACCAGAAAGTGGTGCTGATCGACAGCGAAATCAGCGCGATCGGCAGCGCCAACCTGGACAACCGCTCGTTCCGCCTGAATTTCGAGGTGATGTTGCTGACCGTGGACGAAGCCTTCGCCAGGGAGGTGGAACAGATGCTCAACCTCGACTTCGAGCGTTCCCGCGAAATCGCCAAAGAAGAAAGCCGGGAAACCCACCGCCTGCAACAACTTGGCATGCGGGTCGCCCGGCTTATTTCACCGATCCTCTAACGTCGGCGCTTCATGAGTAATACAGGTCGTCGCGGGTCCAGGGCAGCTCATGACTGCCATCGGCGTGAGCCTTGACCGCGAGAATCTGGTGCAGGTTGATCCAGCCGCGGGCGAAGGCGTAGGCACAGCCGGCCAGGTACAGGCGCCAGATGCGCAAGACCTGTTCCGGCACCAGTCGGGAGGCGGCTTCCAGGTTATCTTCCAGGCGCTCGCTCCAGTGGTCCAGGGTACGGGCGTAATGCAGGCGCAGGCTTTCCACGTCGACGATCTCCAGCCCCGCTTCGCTGATCTCGGCCGAGATCATCGCCAGGTGCGGCAGCTCGCCATTGGGGAACACATACTTCTCGATGAAGTCGCCGGCTCCACGGCCCACGGGACGTCCATCGGTGTGCTTGGCGGTGATTCCGTGGTTCATCACCAGGCCGCCCTCGCGCACCGCGCCGAACAGCGTCTTGCAGTACTGCGCCAGGTTGGCGTGGCCCACGTGCTCGAACATACCGACGCTCACCACCTTGTCGAAGCGGCCGTCCTGGGGCAGGTCGCGGTAGTCCAGCAGTTGCAGTTCCACCTGGTCCTGCAAGCCTTCGGCGATCACCCGCTCCCTGGCCAGCGCCAGCTGTTCCTTGCTCAGGGTGATACCGAAGACCTTGGCCCCGAATTCTCGCGCCGCGTACCGCGCCAGCCCGCCCCAGCCGCAACCGACATCCAGCAGGTACTCGCCGGGCTGCAAGCGCAGCTTGCGGCACAGGTGGCGAAATTTGGCCTGTTGGGCCTGTTCCAGGCTTTCACTGCCGGTCTCGAAATAGGCGCAGGAATAGGCCATGTCGCTGTCGAGCCACAGCTGGTAGAAGTCGTTGGAAAGGTCGTAGTGGTAGGAGATGGCGGCCGCATCGGTGGCCTTGTCGTGCAGGGAACGTACCGGCAGCGCTTCTTCCTCGCCGTCCAGCAGCGCCTGGCTCAGTTCATCGCAAACCCGGATGACTTCGCTGATTGAGCCTTCCAGCTCAAGTTTGCCCTCGACGAACGCCGCTCCCAGCGAGTTGAGAGTGGGATGGGCGAGCTGGGTGACCAGTTGCGGGTCCTTGACCACAATAGTGACGCTGGGCGCCGGCCCCAGATTGAACTCATGGCCGTCCCAGAGTCGCAGGCGTAGCGGTAGTTGCAGATTCTGTAAGGCCGGTGGAAGTTGCGCGAGCATGGATTATCCCCCTTGTTTCAGACGTCTGAGTGAGGTTAGACCATACTGAAAAATTAGCAGGCTATCGATCTGATAGCTGAAATTCATCAGTGCCGGCAGTGCAACAATCCCTGCTGAACAGCCAGCCGACCGTCCCGGAAGCTGGGCCCTCTTCACAGATGACCGCCAGGCGGGCGCACAGTTCGACCTGGTTTAATTCTAGCTCCAGACGCTCAAACCCGCGCTTTCCGCCCCGGCCCACGCCCCTACAACTTGAGCAATGGCTCCTGGAAACGCAGCAAACGCCCGGCATTGCCCAGCACCAGCAAGGTGCTGAGGTTATGCAGCAGCGCCGCGATCATCGCCCCCGCCGCGCCAAGCCAGCCGAACGCGGCAAAGGCGACTATGGCCAGGGTCCAGCCCAGGCCGATGATCACATTGACCTGCAGGGTCTGGCGGCACTGGCGACTCAGGCGCACACAGGTGCCGAGGCGCCGCAGGTCGCTGCCGATCAGCACGATATCGGCCGACGCCAGGGCAATGTCCGCCCCACCCGCGCCCATGGCCACACCGACCACGCCAGCCTTGAGCGCCAGGGAATCGTTGATCCCGTCGCCCACCACCATCGGCCGGAAACCGCTGTCGATTTCCCCCAGCACGCGCTTGAGTTTGTCTTCCGGTAACGCCTGGGCTTCGACATCGCCGATGCCGACATCCCGCGCCAGGCTGTCGGCCACGCTCTGGCGGTCGCCGGTCAGCAACAACTGGCGGCCCAGCCCCAGTTCGCGCAGCTCGTCGAGGGCAAACCGCGCTTCCGGCTTGACGCTGTCGGCCAGCAACAGCCAGGCGAGAAATTCACCGTTCAGCGCCAGCCCGGCAATCGGTCCGTCATGTTCGGGCACCGCCGTGGTGGCGATGTCGAGCTGGCCGAACAACTCGGGACGCCCCAGGGCGGCTTCGCCCTGCTCGGTCTGCGCCACCACTCCCAGCCCCTGGCGTTCGCGAATATCCGACAGCACCAGGAAATGCTCCTGGGCCACCAGGCCGGCCAGCGCGCGGCTGACCGGGTGGCTGCTGGCCGAACCGAGGCTGGCCGCCAGGTTCAACAAGGCCTGGCGATCTTCCCGCGGGCTGTCGATCGATTGCAGGCGCAAGGTGCCGAAGGTCAGGGTGCCGGTCTTGTCCACCACCAGCGAGGTCAGATCCGCCAGTTCCTCGAGGAACGCCGAGCTGCGAATCAGGATGCCGTGCCGCGCCGCCACGGCGATCCCGGCAATCGCCGTGGCCGGCGCGGACAGCACCAAGGCACAGGGGCAGGCCGCCACCAGCACCGCGAGCATCGCCTGGGCATCGTGGGTGATGAACCAGGTCACCGCCGCCAGCAGCAACACCAGCACCATGTAACTGCCGGCGTAACGTTCGAGCAAACGGGTGATCGGCGGCTTGGAACGTTCGGCGCTTTGCATCAGCGCGATGACCTTGCCCAAGGTCGATTCGTGGCCGGTGCGGGTCACTTCCAGGCGCAACAGGCCGTCGAGGTTGATCGCCCCGCCGAACACCTGCATGCCGACATCGGCCTCCAGCGGCACCGACTCGCCAGTGATCGGTGCGGTGTCGAGGCTGGCCTGTCCGGACAGCACCAAACCATCGGCGGGCACCCGGTCACCGGCACGCACTTCGACGACATCGCCGGCCTTGAGCGTGGCGTTGTCCACCTCGCCAATGCTGCCATCGGCCTGCACCAGGCGCGCATGGCTGCGGGTCAAGCGGCCCAGGGCATGAATGGCTTCCTGGGAGCCGATCACGCTGCGCTCTTCCAGCACGTGGCCGAAGATCATGATGATCGGCAACAGCGCCGCGGTCAGCAGGTCGCCGGTGGCCCAGGCGCCGAGCATGGCCAGGGCGATCAACTGGTCGGTGATGCCGTGCAGGCTCGGGTAACGCAGGCTGTACCAGGCCGAACGCATCACCGGCAGTGCCACCAGTAACGAAGCGAAACCCAGCAGCAACTGGCTGACGCCGGTCTGCTCCGAGGCCAGCCAGCGCCAGACCAGGCCCAGACCGAGCAGCCCCAACGCGAGCATGGCCAGGGTCAGCTGACGCGCGGCGCTACGTTGTTCTGCGGAGGTGAGCATGCTCGCCGGCGCGGCGGCATGGGTGTGGGCAGTCATGGTTGGGCTCCCTGAATAATCAGGCGGGAATCGTCTTGGGGATTGACCGTGGTCACCGAGCCGGCCTGGCCGAGAATCTTCGGCAGCCGTTCGCGGTAGATGCGCAGGAGCATTTCCGGGTCGGTGCCGTTGCGTTGCGCCTGGGCCAGGCCCTGGATGGTCGCGGTGTCGGCCTGGGCCTTGGCCAGGCGCTCACCAGCCTGGGCGTGCGCCACCTGCAAGGTGCGGTCGGCCTGTTCGTTGGCGGTTTGCGTGAGTTTTTCGGCTTCGGTGCGAGCGTTGGCCACCGCCTTGTCGGCTTGCTGGCTGGCGGTCAGCACCGCGTTGAAGGCGCTGACCGCCGGCCCCGGCAGACTGGACTGGACGTCGACCCGGGTCACCTCGATGCCGATCCCCTGCCCGGTCGCCGCCAGATCCGCCAGCCGTTGGTTGATGCCTTGCACCAGATCGCCGCGCAGCCTTTCGCGACGCTCGGCGGCCTGATTGTCGGCGCCGATCAGTTCCGGACGCGCCACCAATATCGTGTCGAGATCGCGGGCGGCGGTCAGGGCCAGGGCACTGCGGGTCACCAACCGATCCAGCGCCGGCAACACATGTTCGCCCTGCAATACAAAGGCATAAGGCTCGGTGACCTTATAGAACACCCGCACATCCAGCTGCACCACCCCGGCGTCGCCGGTCAGCAGATAACCGGAACCGGCCAGGGCATCGCTCAGGGGAACGGCGAAACTGGCCACCTTGTCACCCTTTAAGGCCGCATCGGAACGCAGCAGGCTTTCCACCCGGCGTTCGATCACCCGGTCTGCGGCGGGCAACAGCACCACCTGTTCGAACGGCTGCGGCCAGGCCAGTAACAAGCCGGCGTTCTGGATGCGATCCAGGGCGCCGAAATGCAGGACCACCGCGCGATTTTGCGGATCGATCTGCCGCACATTGGAAAACGCCCAGGCCAGGGCTGCCAGCACGGTCACCGCATACAGGGCGAGAAACGCCAGGCGACCGGCCTGAATCCATGGGCTGCCAAGTTCATGTGTTCCACGTGGAACCAAACTCATGGTTGCGACCCGGCGGCTTTATTGCCGAGTGTCGGCGGCCCGTCCACCAGCACCCGGAACGGCGCGGCATCGGTGCGCAGAATCAGCTTGGTGCCTGGGGTCACCACAGTGCCCAAGGTGTCCAGCGACCGCAGCAGGTTGTACAGCTGCGGCGAACCGGCGTAGGCGCGACCGTAGATCTCCGCCGCCTGCACCCGCGATTGCGCTTCGATGTCCGCGGCTTTCACCGTGGCATCGGCCTGGACGATGCGCGCATCGCGCTCGGCGGCGGAACGGATTTGCGCCGCTTCGCGCTTGCCGATGGCCGTGCGTTCGGTGGCGATGGTTTCACGCTCGGCGCGCATACGATCGACGGTGGCGGTCAGGGTCACCGAGGGCAGGGTCAGGCGCTCGACACCGACTTGCAGCACCCGCACCCCGTAAGTGCTCAACAACTGTTGCTCGATCTGTTTACGCAACTGGGCTTCGAAGTCGGCGATGCGCACCTTGCTGGCATCGGTGTTCACCAGATTGGCCAGGTCGAAACTGCTGGCGGTGGTTTCCAGGGCCGAACCGACAAAGGTACGAATTTGCCGCGCCGCTTCATCCGGCTGGTTCTGCACCGCGCGCATAAAGCGCTTCACGTTGTCCGCATCGCCCTGCACCTGCCACGCCACATAGGCCTGGACGATGATGCGCAGACCGTCGCGGGTGCCGACATCCTGCAAACCGCTGGAGGTGGTGCGCAGGCGCAGATCCACCGGGATCGCCGCCTCGAACGGTGCCGGCCAGCGCCAGCCGAGGCCCGGTTCCAGCAGCACCCGCGCCGGGTTGCCGAAACGGGTAATCACCGAGGCTTCGCCGGAGCGCACTTGCACCAGGCTCGCCGCGGCGACGGCGAACAACACCAGCAACAGCGCCCAGGCCATGCGCCGCCAGGGAAAGGGCCCCGCCTCTTCCGGCGCGCCGTGGTGATGATGGTGTCCGTGGTGATGGCCGCCGTGGCCGTGATCGTGGCCGGCGTGATCCTGATGATCGTGGGAATGGGACTGGCTCAATGGACGGCTCCTGGCTGAGCGGTGTTACCCGGTACCGAAGGCTCGGTCGGCAAAGTGAATGTACGCAGGTCGAGGGTCGGTGCGTTGGCGCCGCCCAGGCGATGATCGAGCACCAGCAACTTGGCGTTGCGCAGGCCCTGGCTCAGCTGGCTCAAATACTGCTCCAGCACGAATGCCTGGCCGGCGCTGGCATAGGCCTTTTGCTCGGCGCTGAACCGCAGGTCGGCCGCTTGCGCCGTGGCCTGCACTTCATGGGCCGTGGCCTGGGCCTGATCGCGGGCGATGCTGGCCTGCAATTGCGCCTGGTTAGTCTGCTCGCTGGCCGCGCCACGCTCGCGGGAGATCAGCGCCTGGGCGCCGATCTGCGCGGCCTGGACGCCGTGATAAGCATTGGCGGCGCCGGCCGGCGGGTGAATGGCCTCGACCACGGTGGCGAGAATCTCCACCCCGCTGTCGAGTTTCTCCAGGTCGGCCTGCACCGCGCGGCCGATATCCTCGGCCAGGTTGGTACGGTCTTCGCCCAGCAGGCCGTCGAGGGTGCGCGAGGCGAAGTCGTGGACCAGGATGCGGCTGGCGGTGCTGCGGATCAGCATCGGAATGTCGGCGCTGTTGTAAGTCGCCGCCAGCGCCGCCTGATCGCTCAGGCCGATGCGATAGACGAAGCGCACGTCCATGTTGACGATCTGGAAGCTCTGCTTGTCGGCAGCGCCGCTGGCGATCACTTGGGACTTGTCGTTGACGTGGCTGGCGTCCCACAAACGGTTGGCCACCAACGGGGGCGGCCCTTCGGCGGAGGCCGGTTCGATCACGCCGGGCGCTTCGCCGACGCTGGTGGCCAGCTCGTGCACCACGCCGTTCTCGACACTCAGCACCCGGCCCAGCGGCCAGGGCAGGCCCGCATGCAAACCCGGGCCAAAGACCGCCACCGGCTTGCCGAAACGCTCGTAGATGCCCCGCCCCTGCAACGGCACTTCATGCAGGCCGGTGAGCAGCCAGCCCACCCCGAGCACCACCAGCAGCACCGGCAGGAACGCGCGGCGCATATAAGTGAAGGCCCAGATCTGCCGCAGGTCGATGCCGAAGCGGTTGTGCAATTCGTGCTGCAAGGCCAGCAAGGGTTGTGGCGGCCAGCGCAGCAGATCGGCGACCACGCTATGGGCCAGCATGCGCGGCTCCAGTTGCGCGCGACGCGGGCTGAATAACGACAATACCGCGCGCAGCAGGAACTCCAGGGCCACCAGCGCCGGCAACACGCCGATCAGCACGCCCAGGCGCACCGGCCAGAGCGCCGTGTCGCTGCTGAACAACAGGCACAGCGCCGCCAGCACCAGGCTGATGATCGCCACTCGCGCCAACTGCGCCAGCGCCGCCGCTTCCGGCCATTCGCCGGGGTGTTCCTGGCTCAGTTGGCGCTCGAACACCAGCAAGCCGAAGGCCAGCAACAGCGCCAGCACCGCGCCGACATTGCCCGCCAGGCCCAGGGTTCCAGCGGGCAGGCCGAGGTTCCACGCCTGCTCGATCACCAACAGCACCAGCAAGGCCCAACCGCCCAACCACAAGGTCGGCGCGCCGATCTGCACCAACAAACTGGACCAACGCCGGCTGATGCCATCCAGCAGCCGCTCGTACCAGCCATCGTCGGGTAGCGGTTCATCCGCAACCGGCTCCGGGCTCGGCGCCACCTCTGGCGCCTGCAACGCACCCGCGCGCCAGGCACTGACCCAGCCCGCCGCCTGCAGGCCGCCGACCAGCACCAGCAAGGCCGCGGCCAGATTGACCAGCAACGCCGGCCATAAGGATTGCGGGGCAAACAGGCCGACGAAAAACGCCAACACCAGCCCCATCCCGGCCAGCCCCGCCAGCCCGATGCCCCAACGCTTCAGACGGCGTTCGTGAAAGGCCGCCCGCTGAAACCTCGGCAAGGCTTCGACCCCCGCCCCTTCAGTCTCAAGATCGACTTGCATAGCACCCCAACGCTGGTCGTTAACCCATTCGGGCCTGTGGATAACTCTCCGGCAGGCCGCTGTATTTGTCACAAATCGTTACGATATAACGATAGTAGTGAAATTTTCGTCCCTTACCTATGCCTTTATTTGCCATGGGCGCGTCACAAACCCAGGGAAAACCGCTGCTGTGCTGATGCCAGCCCGCAAGATCTGTGGCCATAATCCGTGGCCCACTTTGTGACAAGGAAACGTCCAGCCATGCTCTCCATCTACCAGCTCAAACCGCGCTTCCAGAACCTGCTGCGGCCATGGGTCCAGCGCCTGTACGAGAACGGCACCACGGCCAACCAGATCACGGTGCTGGCGGGGGTGATTTCGGTGCTGGTGGGCGCCCTGATCGCCAGTTTCGCCAGCCATCTCTGGCTGTTCATCCTGATCCCGCTGTGGATGATCCTGCGCATGGCGCTGAACGCCATCGACGGCATGCTGGCCCGGGAATTCGGCCAGCAATCGCGCCTGGGCGCCTACCTCAACGAATTGTGCGACGTGATTGCCGACAGCGCGCTGATCCTGCCTTTCGCGCTGATTGCCGGCGTCAGCCTGCCGCTGGTCCTGCTGGTGACGCTGCTGGCGCTGTTCAGCGAATACGCCGGCGTGCTGGGGCCGATGATCGGTGCCTCGCGCCGCTACGACGGGCCCATGGGCAAGAGCGACCGGGCGTTCGTGCTCGGCGTGCTGGCCACCGGCATCGCCCTGGGCTGGCTGAGCGCCGCCTGGATCAACGGCGTGCTGGCGCTGGTCGCCGCGTTGTTGGTCTACACCTTGATCAACCGGGTTCGCCAGGGCCTGCTCGACGTACAACAGCAAGACACCCAACGACAAGAAGTGCAGCAAAACGCCCCCTCGGAATAAGGAAGTTGCCATGCGCGAAGCTCTCCATCAGACCTTCACCACCCACGACGGCGTCGAGCTGTTCTACCGCCACTGGCCGGCCACCGCCGCCCCCTCGGACGCCCCGCGCCAGGCGGTGCTGCTGTTCCACCGCGGCCACGAACACTCCGCGCGCATCGCCCACCTGGTGGACGAACTGGACCTGCCGGCCTTCGATTTCTTCGCCTGGGATGCCCGCGGCCACGGCCAGTCGCCCGGCGCCCGTGGCGACAGCCCGAGCTTCGCCACCAGCGTGCGCGACGTGCAGACCTTCTGCGATCACCTGCGGGCCAGCTACGGCATCGACGAAGAACACATGGCCGTGGTGGCCCAAAGCGTCGGCGCAGTGATTGCCGCCACCTGGGTCCACGATTACGCGCCGCGCATCCGCGCCCTGGTGCTGGCGTCGCCGGCGTTCAAGGTCAAGCTCTACGTGCCTTTCGCCCGCCCGGGCCTGGCGCTGATGCGGCGTTTTCGCGGCAACTTTTTCGTCAACAGCTACGTCAAGGCGCGCTTCCTCAGCCACGACCCGGCGCGCGTGGCCTCCTATGACAGCGACCCGCTGATCACCAAGGCGATCTCGGTGAACGTGCTGCTGGGCCTGTACGAAGCCGCCGAACGGGTGGTGGCCGATGCCCAGGCGATCCAGGTGCCGACCCAGTTGCTGATCTCCGGCGCCGACTTCGTTGTCCACCGCCGGCCCCAGGAACAGTTCTTCGAGCGCCTGGGCAGCCTGCACAAGGAAAAACACATCCTGCCGGGCTTCTTCCACGACACCCTCGGCGAGAAGGCCCGGGCCCCGGCCGTCGCCAGCGCCCGGCGATTCATCCTGCAGAACTTCGCGCGACCGCTGAACCGCGCTGCCCTGCTCGACGCCGACCGCCTGGGCCTGACCTGCGCCGAGTCCGAGGCGCTGGCGGCGCCCCTGCCGCACAACTCCCTGCGTGACCTGTACTGGCGCATGACCCGCGCCAGCATGCGCCTGGGCAGCCAGCTCTCGGCCGGGGTCAAGCTGGGTTTCGACAGCGGTTTCGACTCCGGCAGCACCCTGGACTACGTCTACCGCAACCAAGCCACCGGCACCTCGGCCCTGGGCCGGATGATCGACCGTAACTACCTGGACTCCATCGGCTGGCGCGGCATTCGCCAACGCAAGGTGCATGTGGAAGAACTGCTGCGCCTGGCCATGGAAAAACTGCGCACCGAGCAGCGCGAAGTGCGCATCGTCGACATCGCCGCCGGCCACGGGCGCTACATTCTCGAAGCCTTGCAGGGGGTCAGCCCGCTGCCGGAGTCGATCCTGCTGCGCGACTACAGCGACATCAACGTGCGCGACGGCAGCGCGTTGATCGCCGAGAAAGGCCTGGGCGAGATTGCCCGTTTCGTCAAAGCCGACGCCTTCGACCGCGACGACCTCGCGGCCCTGGAGCCCAAACCGACACTGGCGGTGGTCTCCGGCCTGTACGAGCTGTTCGCCGACAACCCGATGGTCAGTGATTCCCTGGCGGGCCTGGCCGCCGCCGTGGAGCCTGGCGGTTACCTGGTCTACACCGGGCAGCCGTGGCACCCGCAGCTGGAGCTGATCGCCCGCGCCCTGACCAGCCACCGCGCGGGCCAGGCCTGGGTCATGCGTCGCCGGACCCAGGCCGAGATGGACCAACTGGTGGAAGCCGCGGGGTTCCGCCGGATCACCCTGCGCGTCGATCAGTGGGGCATTTTCAGCGTGTCGCTGGCGCAGCGGGTGCAATGATGACGGTCGCCGCGACATACCCCCGCGAGCCCGGCCTGCTGAAACCCGCGGTGCTCTGGCTGTTGCTGCTGGCGCCACTGTTTTTCGGCACCTACGGCTTCGCCACCTGGGTCACCGCGCAACGCGCCGAGGTCGGCAGCCTGGTGTTCGACTGGGAGCGGCAGATGCCGTTCTGGGCCTGGAGCATCGTGCCCTACTGGTCGATCGACCTGCTGTACGGCTTTTCCCTGCTGTTGCCCACCAGCCGCGAAGAACTCAAGCGCCACGCCCTGCGGCTGCTGACCGCGCAAGTCATCGTCGTCAGTTGCTTCCTGCTCTGGCCGCTGCGTTTCACCTTCCAGCGCCCGGAACTGGATGGCCTGTTCGGCTGGCTGTTCGATGTGCTGGCCGGCTTCGACAAGCCGTTCAACCAGGCGCCGTCGCTGCACATCGCGCTGCTGGTGGTGCTGTGGGTCTGCTACGCGCGGCATGTCCAGGGCGCCTGGCGCTGGCTGGTGCACGGCTGGTTCGCACTGATCGGCGTGTCGGTGCTGACCACTTATCAACACCACTTTATCGACGTGCCCACAGGCGCCCTGGCCGGCTGGCTGTGCGTCTGGCTGTGGCCGCTGGACCGCCCCGGGATGCTGCACAACCTGCGTCTGGCCCGCGATCGCCAGCGCTGGCGCCTGGCGTCGTTCTATGCCGTGGGCGCCGCGGCGCTTGCCATCCCGGCCTTGGCCTTTTCAGGCGCCTGGCTGTGGCTGTTGTGGCCGGCACTGGCCCTGCTGCTAGTGGCGCTGAACTATGGGCTGTTCGACGCCAAGGGTTTCCAGAAGGGCGCGGACGGCCGCCTGGGCAACGCCACGCGCTGGCTGCTGGCACCTTATCTGGCGGCGGCCTGGATCAATTCCCGGCTGTGGACACGCCAGCATCCACAGCCCGACGAGGTTGTGGATAACGTCTGGCTGGGGCGCATCCCGACCCCGGGCGAGCTGCAGGACAGCCCGTTCAGCGCGGTGCTCGACCTGTGTGCCGAACTGTCCGTGGACGGTCGCCACCTGGCCTATCGCTGCGTGCCGGTGCTCGACTTGACCGCGCCCACCACCGAGCAATGCCGCGAGGCCGCGCAAGCCATCGAAAGCCTGCGCGAGCACGCGCCGCTGCTGGTCTGCTGCGCCCTGGGTTATTCGCGCAGCGCCACCGCCGTGGCCGCCTGGCTGTTGTACACAGGCCGCGCCGCCAGCGTCGATGCGGCCATCGTGCAGATCCGCCGCGCGCGCCCGCAGATCGTCCTGCAACCCGCACACCGCAAGGCCCTGGAGCCTTTATCCACAGCCCAGGGGAGCGCCCATGGCCACTGATATGGAATTGCATGCGGTGGCCAGCCTGTTACGCCGCGGGCATTCGCTGGACCTGTTATCCACAGGCCTGAGCCTGCTCGGCGCCCTGCTCGGCCTCGGCCAGTGGTTGCTTGGCGTATCCGCCCCCTGGGCCATCGCCCTGAGCGTCGCCCTGCTGGTGCTGGGCTTGCTGCAAAAGTACTGGGCGCTGCGGGTGGCCTTCGATGCCGAGCTGTTCCAGCGGGTGGCGGACAGCCCGCAGCCCCTGGCCGAACGCGGCGCCGCCCTGGACCAGGCACTGAGCGCCCTCGGCCTGCAACCGGCGAATGCCGGCGGCCGCCCGTGGCAACAACGCAGCCACGGCGCCCTCAACCTGTTGCGTCGCCAGGCCTGGCTGCTGGCGGCGCAAGTACTGCTGACACTGGGCTTCATCCTGGCCAGCCCCTGGCTGGCCGTCGCCGGATAAGGAATTCTCATGCTCGAACCCCTGGTCGCCACCCTCATCACCTCCGCCGCCCGCACCATCACCGGGGCGCGCAGCCTGTGGCTCGGTTGCGGGCCGCAGGCGGTGCAACGCATCTACTTCGCCAACCACAGCAGCCACGGCGACTTCGTGCTGCTCTGGGCCTCGCTGCCGCCCGCGCTGCGCAAGGTGACGCGGCCGGTGGCCGGCGCCGATTACTGGCAGACCCGCCCGCTGCGTCGCTACCTCATCAACCGCGTGTTCAACGGCGTGCTGATCGACCGCGAGCGCAAGAAGCCTGTGGATAACCCCTTGCAGCCGATGCTCGACGCTCTGGCCAACGGCGATTCGCTGATCATCTTCCCCGAAGGCACGCGCAACCTGGAGGAGGAAGGCCTGCTGCCGTTCAAGAGCGGCCTCTACCACCTGGCGAAAAGTTACCCACAGGCCCAGGTGATTCCGGTGTGGATCGCCAACCTCAACCGCGTGATGCCCAAGGGCCGTTTCCTGCCCCTGCCGCTGTTATGCACCACCAGTTTCGGCGCGCCGCTGTCCCTCGAGGACGGCGAAAGCAAAGAGCACTTCCTCGAACGCAGCCGCGCAGCGCTGCTGGCCATGGCCCCGGAGCATTCTTGAGATGGATAGGCAAACCCTGATGTTGTTCGGCGGGATCGGCGCGGTACTGGTGCTGGCCTCGCTGATCGGTTTTCTGCTCAAGCTGCGCAGCCGTGGCGCGCCGAGCTCGGTGATCGACAACCTCAATGCGCGCATCAACGCCTGGTGGGTGATGGTGCTGGTGATCGGCATCGCCTTCTGGCTCGGCACCAGCGCGGTGATCCTGCTGTTCTACGCGGTGTCCTTCTACGCCCTGCGCGAGTTCCTGACCCTGATGCCGACCCGGCGCAGCGACTACCCGGCGCTGGTGGCGGCGTTCTACCTGGCCCTGCCCGTGCAATACCTGCTGATCTACTTCGACTGGTACGGGCTGTTCTCGATCTTCATCCCGGTCTATGTGTTCCTGCTGCTGCCGATCCTCGCGTCCCTGGGGGGCGACAGCACGCACTTCCTGGAGCGCGCCTCCAAGGTCCAGTGGGGGCTGATGATCGCGGTGTTCTGCGTGTCGTTCGTCCCGGCGCTGCTGACCCTGGATATCGCCGGCTACGAAGGGCGCAACCTGCTGCTGATCGCCTACCTGGTGATCGTGGTGCAGATGTCGGACGTGTTGCAGTACGTCTGTGGAAAACTCTTCGGCAAACGCAAGATCGCCCCGCGGCTGTCGCCGTCCAAGACCGTGGAAGGTTTTGTCGGCGGCATCCTCCTGGCCTCGCTGATCGGCGGCGCGCTGTGGTGGATTACCCCCTTCACCATTTGGCAGTCGTTCCTGATCGCCCTGCTGATCAACCTGCTGGGCTTCGCCGGCGGCATCGTCATGTCGGCGATCAAGCGCGACCGCGGGGTGAAGGACTGGGGCCACATGATCGAAGGCCACGGCGGCATGCTCGACCGCCTGGACTCGGTGTGTTTCGCCGCGCCGATCTTCTTCCACCTCGTGCGCTACTGGTGGACCTGAACACCCCACCTCCCTTCTTCTGTAGGCGCGAAGCTTGCTCGCGAAAAGATCGCCAACGATAACGCGTACCGGTTGACGGCACGCCGCTTCGCGGCTTTCGCGAGCAAGCTTCGCTCCTACAAGGAAGACGCAATTGCGTGCTTGACCGGGGTTGCTGTGCGCGCTCATATTACGGTCATAATTTTTTGCTCGACTACCTTTAAAGCCTTCTTTTCCGATTGCAGGAGAACAGCCATGAGCAGCTACGACGTCGTCATCCTCGGTGGGGGTCCCGGTGGCTACAACGCCGCCATTCGCGCCGGCCAGCTGGGCCTCAAGGCCGCCTGCGTCGAAGGTCGCGCCACCCTCGGCGGCACCTGCCTGAACGTTGGCTGCATGCCGTCCAAGGCCTTGCTGCACGCCTCGGAGCTGTATGACGCGGCCATGGGCAAGGAATTCGCCGAACTGGGCATCGAGGTCAAGCCCAGCCTCAACCTCGCCCAGATGATGAAACAGAAGGACGACAGCGTGGCCGGCCTGACCAAGGGCATCGAGTTCCTGTTTCGCAAGAACAAAGTCGACTGGATCAAGGGCTGGGGCCATATCGACGGCCCCGGCCAGGTCACGGTGACCGACAGCGCCGGGGCCAAGACCCGGTTGCAGGCCAGGGACATCGTGATCGCCACCGGCTCCGAGCCGACGCCCCTGCCCGGGGTGGAGATCGACAACCGGCGCATCCTCGACTCCACCGGCGCGCTGTCCCTCGGCGAGGTGCCCCGGCACCTGGTAGTGATCGGCGCCGGGGTGATCGGCCTGGAGCTGGGTTCGGTCTGGCGGCGCCTGGGGGCCCAGGTGACGGTGGTCGAGTACCTGGACCGCATCTGCCCCGGTGTCGATGGCGAAGCCGGCAAGACCCTGCAACGGGCCCTGGCCAAGCAGGGAATCGCCTTTAGGCTCGGCACCAAGGTCAGCAGCGCCAGCACCTCGGCCAATGGCGTGCAGTTGAGTATCGAACCCGCCGCGGGCGGCACGGCGGAGCTGCTGGAAGCCGACTATGTGCTGGTGGCCATCGGCCGCCGGCCCTACACCCAGGGCCTGGGCCTGGAGAACGTCGGCCTGAGCACCGACTCGCGCGGCATGCTCGCCAACCAGCGGCACCGCACCGCGGCCGCTGGCGTGTGGGTGATTGGCGACGTCACCTCAGGGCCGATGCTCGCCCACAAGGCCGAGGACGAGGCCATGGCCTGCATCGAGCAGATCGTCGGCAAGGCCGGCGAAGTGAATTACGACCTGATTCCCAGTGTGATCTACACCAAGCCCGAGCTGGCCAGTGTCGGCAAGACCGAAGAGCAGCTCAAGGCCGAGGGCCGGGCTTACAAGGCCGGCAAGTTCCCTTTCACGGCCAACAGCCGGGCCAAGATCAACCACGAGACCGAAGGTTTCGCCAAGGTCCTGGCGGACGCGCAGACCGATGAAATCCTCGGCGTGCATTTAGTAGGACCGAGCGTCAGCGAAATGATCGGTGAATACTGCGTGGCCATGGAGTTTTCCGCCTCGGCCGAAGATATCGCCCTGACCTGCCACCCGCACCCGACCCGCTCCGAGGCGTTGCGCCAGGCAGCGATGGATGTCGAGGGGATGGCGACGCAGATGTAGAGCCTGTAGCCGCTGCCGCAGGCTGCGATCGCGACCGAAGGGCGCGCAAGCTCTCAAGATCGCCGAAGGCCTTCGGCCTTATCGTCCGAACGCGGCCCGAGCCTTCGGCAGCGGCTACAGATGATCGCGTCAGGTCGGCAAATGCCCCAGCGGCAGCGCGCCCGGGGTTTTCACCGTGTGGATCGCGAAGTTGCTGCGGATATCGCTGACGCCCGGCAGTTTCAGCAGGCTGCCGGTAAGAAAACGGTCATAGGCGCGCAGGTCCGGCACCACCACCTGCAGCAGGAAGTCCGACTCGCCGGATACCAGGAACGCCGAAAGCACCTCCGGCAGCGCCGTCACCGCCTTGTGAAAGGCTTCGGAATGCTCATCGGTGTGCCGCTCGACCTTGACCCCGACGAACACCGTCAGCCCCAGGCCCACTTCATCGCGATCGAGGTTGGCCTGGTAGCCGCGAATCACCCCGGCTTCTTCCAGCATCCGCACCCGGCGCAGGCAGGGTGAAGGAGACAGGCCGATCTCCTCCGCCAGTTGCACGTTGCTCAGGCGGCCGTCGCGCTGCAGGGCGGCGAGAATCTTGCGGTCGTAGGCGTCCAGTTTCATTTTTGGCATTTTCCGATAGTCACTCCATGTCCAGGTGGAAGATTATGCCAATTTCCACCTCCTTGCTGGCTGACTACGCAAGCACCTGCCCTGCCCTTCGGCCCTAGACTCTACCTACCGAATCGACAACGAAAGGGGGTGGCAAGGTGGCGCAACTGTGGATGTTTTTCCTGGCATTGGCGGTGGTCTATCTGCTGCCCGGCCCCGACATGATCCTCCTGCTGCAAACCGGCGCCCGCCAGGGCAAGGGCCTGGCGCTGGCCACTGCGGTGGGCCTGGCGATTGCCCGGGGCTGTCATGTGGCACTGGCGGCATTGGGCCTGGCCGCCCTGTTCAAGGCCGCGCCCTGGACCTTCGAGGTGGTGCGCCTGGGCGGGGCCGCGTACCTGTTGTGGCTCGGCGTGCAGTGCCTGCGGGCCAACCTGCTGCCCAGCCTGCAGGATGGCGAGGCCGCGAGCGCCCTGCGCTGGCGCGAAGCGATCCGCCGCGGCCTGCTGACCAACCTGCTCAACCCCAAGGCGCTGCTGTTCTGCTCGGTGCTGCTGCCACAGTTCATCGACCCGCAGGCCGGCCCCGTGGCCGCGCAGTTCGCCAGCCTCGGTCTGCTGCTGGTATTGGTGGGGTTGCTGTTCGACAGCGCCTACGCCCTGGCCGGCGCCTGGATCGGCCGCTGGCTGGCGCACAACCGCGCCGCCCAGCGGGTCCAGCAATGGCTGTTCGGCAGCCTGCTGATCGGCTTCGCCCTGCGCCTGACTTTCGTGCAACAGGCCTGAACTCTGTAGCCGCTGCCGCAGGCTCGGGCCGCGTTCGGACGATCGCGACCGCAGGGCGCGCAAGGCCGCAAGATCGCTGAAGGCCTGCGGCCTTATCGCAGCCTGCGGCAGCGGCTACAAAAGCCTGCGTCCTGCCTCATTCAAGTGGGCAATAGCCGGCGTCGGTTCAGGCCGGCTTGCGGGCGATGATGACCTGGCTCTTGGCGACCACGGCGTCCAGCGCGTGCTTGATCTGCACCCCGCGCGGCGAGTTGAGGATGGTCTGCCAGGTGTTCGCCCATTGGTCGAGCAACGGGTGGTCGGGGTTGCTGAATTCGACCTTGGCTTCCCAGAACAGCAGCATCCACATCGACCAGTAGAAGCCGTACTGGCTATGGCTGAGCACCTCCAGCCCGGCGTCGCCGACCATCTGCTTGAACTGCTCTTCGCTGATGATGCGGATATGGTTGGGCTTCTGGAAATACTCCGGCGCGGCGATGTCCTTTTGCAGGTCCTCGGAGCTCGGGTGCGGCACGCTCAACAGGTACAGCGCGCCCGGCTGGCCGACCCGCACCAGCTCGCAGAGAAACTGCGCCGGATCGTCCACATGCTCGATGACCTCGGTGGACACCACCCGGCTGGCGGTGCCGTCGGCGATCGGCAGCGGGTTGCAGTCGGTGACATGGCATTCCACGCCGCGGGCCGGCGTATCGCTCAGCCGCTGGCGCGTCGCCTCGACCTTGGCCGCGTCGATGTCGGCAATGATGATCTTCGCCCCGCGCATCGCGCAGTAATGCACGTTGCCGCCGTCACCACAGCCAACGTCCAGCAGGGTGTCCTCGGCCGTCACCGGAAAGCCGGTGAACAGCTCGCCGTTTTCCTGGTTGAACCAGCCGCTGAGCATGGCGTCCTGCAGGCCCAGCATGTACGGATCGACCTTGGCCGGCGGCGGTGCGTCAGGCATCACGGCCGCAGGAGCGCTCGCCGTGAGTTTTTTCAGAAGGCTCAGCATGAAGTGACTCCAGTGGAAGGAACGGGAGAACGGGATGTGCCCAGGCGTTGCACCAGCTCGGCGCCCCGATTGCGCAGGGGCAACTCGATGACACGGTAGTTGAGTTCGCTGAACAACAGCAGCAGGCCTGCGGCGCAGGCCAGCGCCAGCAGCGGCTGGTCGTTCAGCCCGGTCGTGCCCAGGGGCGCCAGGCGGAACCAGGCTTCGCGGACCAGCAGAAACACCGGGATATGGATCAGGTAGATCCCGTAGGAACGACTGCCGACCCAGGCCAGCAGGCTTTTCAGCAGGCCGCGGGGCAACAGGTAGTCGCGGTTGTAGGAAGCGACCCACACCAGCAGCGCGCAGAGCACGGCCAGGGCGCCCACCCGGTAAAAGGTGGCATGGAAACCATCGGTAGCCAGCCAACCCATGCCCAGGCCGCACAGGATCAGCAGCAACGGGCCGAGCCCCGGATGCCGACCCAACCACTTCGGTTCCCAGTGCCGGTAGCTGGCGCGGGCCGTCCACAGCGCCAGCAACACGCCGAGGGCCATGGCGTCGGTGCGGATGACCATCAGCAGTGCCGAGCGCAGGGTCAGGACTTGCACGAGTACCAGCGCCAGCAACACCCAGGCCAGGTACCTGCGACACAACAGCACCAGCAGCGGCAGCAACAGGTAGAACTGCTCCTCCAGCGACAGGCTCCAGTAGACGAAACTGGCGCCGTACTCATAGTGGAAAAAGCTGTCGGCGAAACGGAAATTGGCGAATTGCAGCAGGCCGGCAACCGTGGCCCAGAGGTTGGCGTGCAGGCTGCCGAAGGCTGCCGAACGATTGAGGAACAGGCTCGCCAGTAACATCAGCAGCAGCCACAACCAGGCCGAGGGCAGCAGGCGGAAGGCGCGGCGAATCCAGAAGTCGCGGATCCGTTGCCAGCACTGCGCGCCGCTGGTGCAGGCGCGCAGCTGCGGGACCAGGCTGCGGGCGATGACAAAACCGGAGATGGCGAAGAACAGGTCCACGCCCCACCAGAACTGCCCGTAGGCGGCGACGCTGCCCAACCAGGCTTGCCCCTCGCGAAACAGATTGCCTTGCAGATGATGGAACACCACGCCCAGCACCGCGATGCCCCGCAGCAGCTCGATGTCCATGATCCGCTTGTCGTTCAAGACGGCTCAGCCACGGCGCCGGGCAGCGGCTTGCGGGCGATGATGACCTGGCTTTTCGGCATGAAGCCATCGAGCACCTGCTTGATCGCCAGCCCGTCGGGTTGCGCCAGCAGCTCCTCCCAGGTCCGCGCCCAGCCTTCCATCAGCGCCGGGTACGGCGCCTGGATGCGGTCGCGCACGGCGCCCGGCGGCTCGCGTCCGGCGGCCCGTTCGCTGGCCCAGAAAAAGATCATGCCCATGACCCAGAAAAAGCCCGTGGCCTGCCGATGCTCAATGACCAGCCCGGCGTCCTCGATCATCTGGCCAAAGCCTTCGCGGGAAAACACCTGCACATGGTTCGGCGCACGGTAGTAGCCGGGCGGCGCGATGCCCTTCTGCAAATGCTCGCCCACCGGGTCCGGAACGCTGATCAGGTACTGCGCGCCGGGACGGCCCATGCGCACCAGCTCGGCGAGGAATGGCTCGGGCTGTTCGATATGCTCCAGCACTTCCATGCACACCACTTTGCTCGCGCAGCCCTGGGCCAGCGGCAACGGCAGGCTGTTGCTGACCAGCCCCAGGGCGGGCACGTCCGATTGCTCGGCGACTTGCCGGGCCAGCTCGCGCACCTTGTCGAACTCACTGTCGGTAAAAATCACCGAAGCGCCCTGGCGCATGGCGAACAGCGTGGCCACGCCCTCGCCGCAGCCGACATCGAGCAGGGTGTCGTCGGCGCTGATGGCAAAGCCCTTGAGCAGCTCGCCGGTTGCGGAACGGAACCAGCCGTCGAGCATGGCGTCGCGCAAGCCGCAATCGCGGGGAGAAACCGCGGGCCTGGGCGCTTCGGCCAGCAGCGGCGCAGGCAACGGCGCCCCCCTGCGCAAACGCCACAGAAACGCCCGCATCACGCGGGAAGCCCGGGGGTGGCAAACGCCTTGCGCCGCTCCAGCACCTGCTGGAAGAACTCGCCCAGGCGCTGTTCGGCCGTGGCCTGGCTACAGAAGCGCCGCAGGCTTTCGATCGCATGGCTCGACATCCGCGCATAACGCTCGGGGTCCTGCAGGGCGACGTCGTAGCTGGCGCGATAGGCCGAGCACAGTGAGTCCCAGTTGGTGATGTAGCGCAGGGTCCGGTAGGCCGCCCGGGGATCGTGGGGCCAGGCGGTCAACTCGTCGGTGGAGTCGACGATGAAAGTGTTGTCGGGGTCAATGTAGTCGGCCATCGCGGTGTTGCACGGCGCCACCGCCGGCTTGCCGCAGGACATGAACTCCATCAGCGGCAGGCACTGCCCTTCGCCGAACGAGGAATTGACCACATAGCGGGTGGCCTCCACCAGCCGCTCGTAGTCCGGGTCGGACAAAAAGCCGTGGATCAGCACGATCCGGCACTGGTAGGACTGGTTCTTGTAGAGGTGGTGCAGCATGTCGGCCAGCGCGTTGCCGATATCGTGGTGGGTCAGTTTCAGCACCAGGGTGGCGTCGGCACAGTCGCGAAAGGTGGTGCAGAACGCGCTGATCATGTCCTGCCAGTTCTTGCGCCCGTCGTAGGGGTTGAACACCGAGGTGTAGACCACCCCGTCGAGCAGCAGCTGACAGTCGCGGGCCGTGGCATCGAGCGCCAGCGGCATGCCTTCGCGCAGCGTGCCCGGGCCGTAGGCACTCAGGTCCAGGGTCCGGCTGTCGAGCAGCAGCCCGTGCAGGTTGAGGGTCACCCGGGACGCCCGTGGCTGCTTGCCCAGTTGCTCGCCACGGCGGGCGAAGCGATCCCAGACCGGGGCCGGGATCGCGCAGATCGGGTAGTCCTCGCCCATCACATCGCGCACCGCTCGCACGGTAAAGCTGGAGTGGGTGATCGCCGCGCCCGCGGTGCCCAGGACCAGCCGCCAGTCATGGCGCGGCTCGCCCTGCCAGCTTTCGGTGGGAATGGTGCTGAACTCCCAGGCGAACACCGGGATGGTCGGGCAAGCGTAATGGTTGGGCGTGCGATGGGGCGGCGAGAACGACAGGAAGATGCACGCCTCGCCTCGGCTCTGGCAGTCGAAATACAGGCGGTCCACCAGCTCGTCGGGGTTGCTGACCTCCAGCACCTGGCCCAGGCGTTCCAGCACCGGCCGGAACTCCTTGAGCACGAAGTAGTAGCTGTATTCGGGACGGCCCAGGTTCTGCTGGATGTTGCTCTTGTTGGTTTCCGAATGGATGAGGATCAGCATCAGGCGTTACCCGCCACGGCCAGGGAGGACGCGCCGTCGGCCTCGGTCAGCGGGGTCAGGGCGAAGAACTCCCGCAGGCGCCCCTGGACGCTGGCGAAGCTGCTGTACTCCTGCATGCGCCGGGCCGCGGCCAGGGACATCGACTGGTACCCCGCGGGGTTTTCCTTGGCCATGCGGTAACTGTCCTGGTAGGCGGTTTTCAACGAGCCCCAATCCGGGCGGTGGCGCAGGGTGCGAAACAGGATGCGCGAGTCCTGCGGCCAGATCGCCGGCTCCTGGCTGGACTTGACGACGAAGGCCACGTCCTCGTCGATGTAATCGAGCATGGCCGTGTGCAGCGGCGCGATCACCGGCTTGCCGCAGGCCATGAACTCCATCAGCGGCAGGCACAGGCCTTCGCACCGCGAAGCGTTGACGTAGAAACTGGCCGCGCCGTACAGCCTTGCGAACTGCTCGTCGTCCAGATAGCCGTGCATGGCCACCACCCGACAGCTGAACGGTGACAGCTGCGACAGCAGGGTCAGCATTTCGACGTAATAGGTCGACAGGTCGTTCTGGGTCATCTTCAACACCAGGGTGGCGTCTTCGGTGTCGCGCATTGCCCAGCAGAACGCGGTAATCAGTTGATGCCAATTCTTGCGACCGTCGTCTGGGTTGAACACGCTGACATAGACCACGCCATCGACCTGGAACTCCACCTGCCGGTCGGTGGGCGGGAGGACGGCCTGGGGGTGTTCCGGCTCAGGCGCGGGTACCGGCAGGACGACGGGCAGCGCTGCCGCGTGCTCCGGTCTCGATTTCGCCATCAGCGCCCGCAGGCGCTCGGGAACCCGGTCGCGCAACCCCTCGCGGTAGCATTCGCGAACATAGTGCTTGCTGATGAACAGCGGCCGGCGCCATTCGCCGCCGGCCAGCGCCCGATACCATTCGCGCAGATAGTGCTTGGCGATGAATAGCCGGCGCCTGACGGTCAGCGGTGGGGCTTCGACGATTTCGGCCTCGACGGGAGCGGGAGGCGGCGGTGCCTCATCCAGCACCGGCGCGATCAGGCCGTCGGCGGAAAGTCCCAGGGCCCGGCTGTCGATGATGCAGCCCTTGATCTGCAGGGTGGTGCCGGCGTTGACCGGCACATTGGGGTATTGCCCGCGGACGCCGTCGAAGCGCTCCCACAACGGGGTAGGCAGCACCAGCACCGGAAAATGCTCACCCAGCACCCGACGCACCGCACGGGCCGTATGGCTGGACAGGGTGATCACCCGGCCATGGCGGCCAAGGGTGCGGCTCCAGTCCTGGTGCGGGTCGTTATCCCAGTATTCGTGGGGGATCGAGTCGAACTCCCAGGCCACCACACACAGGGTCGGGCAGTCCAGGTCGACCGGGGTTTTCTGGGGTGGGGTGAACGAAAGAAACAGGCAGTCTTCGCCCTTGAGTCGCAGCTCGTGATACAGCCGGTCGACCTCGGCCGGCGTCTGCACCACATGCACGCGCCCAAGGCTTTCCAACACCGGGCGATAGGCCTTGAGCACGAAGTAATAGCTGTATTCCGGACGCCCGAGGCTCTGGCTGATGGAGCCGTCGTTAACATCCGAATAAAGAATGAAATTCATGGCATCTCACGATGAAGCCGCCGTCCTGGCACCTTCACACAATGACGGTAGAGCCATGGCGCCACGCCTGTGTTGTGGGCGTGCATCCATCGTTCTCATGCCCGTCTACGTTCTTGTTCTATTGGTCAGTTTTGCATGACTGCGAGACAGCCATTCTGATCGCTTTGGGGTCGAGACGAGGGGCATTCTAAACACATCCATTGAAGATTCGGGAACCTCCCGACAAGATTTTTCCTATGCTGGAAAACGAGAACTTACCGGTCACGGTAGGACCTGTTGAAATTCCAAAGCAATTGGCACAGATTGAGCGCCAAACAACTACAACAAGCTTCGTCAATAGAAAGGCCCGGGGGAAATAGCAGAGTTTTCGTATTTCTCATATGAATTATGTGTCCAAATATTGCCGAAGCCTCCGTCTAAAGAGGCTGCTGCTTGAAAAAGCGTCTGTTTGTAACGGGCCTGAATGGATTTGTGGGACGCCATCTGCGATCCCGCCTGGGCGCTGCCGATTCCGGCTGGGAACTGCTGCCCGCGCCGCCCTTTGACCTGACCCAACCGCAAAGCCTGCAAGACCTGTGGCCCGAGTTACCGGATGCGGTGATTCACCTGGCTGGCCAGACCTTTGTCCCCGAAGCCTTCCGCGATCCTGCCCGGACCTTGCAGATCAACCTGCTGGGCACCCTCAACCTGTTACAAGCGCTGAAAGCCCGCGGCTTCAGCGGCACCTTCCTGTACGTCAGCTCCGGTGACGTCTACGGCCAGGTCGGCGAAAACGACCTGCCCATCGACGAGCGCCAGCCCCCCTCCCCACGCAATCCTTATGCAGTGAGCAAGGTCTCGGCCGAACTCTTGTGCCTGCAGTGGGGCATGAGCGAAGGCTGGCCCGTGATGGTGGCCAGGCCGTTCAACCACATCGGTACCGGGCAGTTGGGCAGCTTCGCCGTCGCCAGCGCCGCGCGCCAGATCGCCCGGATCAAGCTCGGCCTGCAGGCTCCGAGGCTGGAAGTCGGCGATATCGACGTCACTCGCGACTTCCTCGATGTCGCTGACGTGGTGAACGCTTACCTCGCCCTGTTGCGCAGTGGCGTGCCGGGCCAGGTCTACAACATCTGTTCCGGCCAGGAGCACAGCATCCGCGGCCTGATCCAGCAGTTGGCGGACATCGCTCAGGTCGAAATGGAGCTGGTCCAGGACCCCGCCCGTCTGCGACGGGCAGAACAGCGTCGTGTCTGTGGCAGTCACGCCAGGCTGCAAGCAGTCACCGGATGGACGCCCGAAACCACAATAAAACAATCCCTGCGGGCGATCCTGTCCGACTGGGAGTCACGGGTACTACAAGAATGACAAAAAGTGCACTGATCACAGGGATCACGGGGCAGGACGGCGCCTATCTGGCCAAGTTGCTGCTGGACAAGGGCTATCAGGTTCACGGACTGGTGGCGCGACGCAGCAGCGACTCGCGCTGGCGCTTGCGTGAGATGGGCATCGAGGGCGAGATCCTCTACCTGGATGGCGACATGGCCGACGCCTGCTCCGTGCAACGGGCGGTGATCAAGGCGGCGCCCGACGAACTCTACAACCTGGCGGCGCAAAGCTTTGTCGCCGCCTCCTGGGACCAGCCGGTGACCACCGGTATCGTCGACGGGCTGGGCGTGACCCACTTGCTCGAGGCGATCCGCCAGTTCAGCCCGCACACCCGCTTTTACCAGGCCTCCACCAGCGAAATGTTCGGCCTGATCCAGGCCGAGCAGCAGGACGAAAATACCCCGTTCTACCCGCGCAGCCCCTACGGCGTGGCCAAGCTCTATGGGCACTGGATCACCGTGAACTACCGCGAGAGCTTCGGCCTGCACGCCAGCAGCGGCATCCTGTTCAACCACGAATCGCCCCTGCGCGGCATCGAGTTCGTGACCCGCAAGGTCACCGACGCCGCCGCCCGGATCAAACAGGGCAAGCAGCAGGAGCTGCGCCTGGGCAACATCGACGCCAAGCGCGACTGGGGATTCGCCGGCGACTATGTCGAAGCCATGTGGCTGATGCTGCAACAGGGCAAGGCCGACGATTACGTGGTGGCCACCGGCGTCACCACTACCGTGCGCGAGATGTGCCAGATCGCCTTCGAACACGTCGGCCTGAACTACCGTGACTACGTGAAAATCGACCCGGCGTTCTTCCGCCCCGCGGAAGTCGACGTGCTGTTGGGCAACCCGGCCAAGGCCCAACGGGTGCTCGGCTGGAAACCCAAGACCCATCTGGAAACCCTGATCCGCATGATGATGGATGCGGACATGAAACGCGTCGCCAAGGAGTAAGGCATGCTGATTCCAGTGATTCTTTCCGGCGGTGCCGGGACCCGGTTGTGGCCGGTTTCGCGCGAAGGTCATCCCAAGCCATTCATGCTCCTGCCCGACGGCCAGAGCCTGCTGGGCAAGACCTACCGCCGCGCCGCCGGGTTGCTGGCCGGTAGCGGCGATATCGTCACGGTGACCAACCGCGACCACTTCTTTCAAAGCAAGGATCACTTCCTGGCCGCCAGGCTGGATCGGCATCACGGGCATTTCATCCTCGAACCCTCGGGCCGCAACACCGCTCCGGCCATCGCCGCCGCGGCCCTGGCCCTGCAGGCTCGGCACGGCGACCAGGTGACCATGGTAGTGATGCCGGCCGACCACCTGATCCGCAACGAAGAAGCCTTCAAAAGCGCGGTCGCCCACGCCGCGCAACTGGCTGAAACCGGGCACCTGGTCACCTTCGGCGTCACGCCGAACGCCCCGGAAACCGGCTTCGGTTATATCGAGTCAGGCGACGCCCTCGACGATAACGGTGCCGCCAGGGTGCTGCGTTTCGTGGAAAAACCCGACCTGAAGACTGCCCTGGGCTACCTGGAAAGCGGCCGGTTCCTGTGGAATTCGGGCCTGTTCTGTTTCACCGTCGCCACGCTGCTGGAGCAGCTGCAACAGCACGCCCCCGAGCTGCTGGAACAGGGCCGCGCCTGCCTGGCCGCGAGCACGCCGGTGGAGACCGGCAACATCATCCAGCATGAATTGTCCGCGGAGCATTTCGCCAGGATGCCGGACATCTCCATCGACTATGCGCTGATGGAAGTCTCGGACCAGGTCGCGGTCGTGCCCGCCCGGTTCGACTGGAGCGACATCGGCTCCTGGGGCGCGATCAGCGCCCTGGTCGACGCCGATGCCCAGGACAACCGCGCCACTGGCGAAGCCCTGTTCATCGACAGCCACGGCAACTTCGTGCAAAGCGAAGGCCGGATGATCGCCACGGTGGGCGTCGACAACCTGATCGTGGTCGAGACCGCCGACGCCATCCTGGTGGCCCACGCCGACCGCGCCCAGGACGTGCGCCAGGTGGCCAGGCAGCTCAAGGATCGCAACCACGAATCCTATCGCCTGCACCGCACGGTCAGTCGCCCCTGGGGCAGCTACACCGTGCTGGAGGAAGGCCCGGGCTTCAAGATCAAGCGCATTGTGGTCAAGCCGGGCGCGGCGCTGTCGCTGCAGATGCACCACCATCGCAACGAACACTGGGTGGTGGTCAAGGGCACGGCCATGGTCACCAACAACGGCGACGGCTCGCATCTGGTCAACAGCAACGAATCCACCTTCATCGCCGCCGGGCACAAGCACCGCTTGGCGAACCCGGGGGTGATCGACCTGGTCATCATCGAAGTGCAGAGCGGCGAATACCTGGGCGAGGACGACATCGTCCGTTTCGAAGACCAATACGGCAGGACAGCCTGATGCTGCTCAATCTGTACCGCTCGCTGCGCAGCTACCGGGGCTTCATCCTCGGCAGCGTGCAGCGCGAGTTCCAGGCGCGTTATCGCAACTCGCTGTTCGGCGCCTTGTGGACCGTGCTCAACCCGCTGTCGATGATCGTCGTCTACACGGTGATCTTTTCCCAGGTGATGCGCGCCCGCTTGCCGGGCGTGGAGGATGGCCTGGCCTACAGCGTCTACCTCTGTGCCGGGCTGCTGACCTGGGGCCTGTTTTCCGAGCTGACCCTGCGCAGCCAGAGCATGTTCCTGGAAAACGCCAACCTGCTGAAGAAGATCAGCTTCCCGCGCATCTGCCTGCCGGTGATCGTGCTGCTCAACGCCGGCATCAACTTCGCGATCATCCTCGGCCTGTTCCTCGGTTTCCTGCTGATCACCGGGCGCCTGCCGGGCCTGGCGCTGCTGGCGCTGATCCCGCTGCTGCTGTTGCAGGTGCTGTTCTGCACCGGCCTGGGGATGATCCTCGGGGTGCTGAACGTATTCTTCCGCGATGTAGCGCAGTTCTTCGGCATCTTCCTGCAGTTCTGGTTCTGGCTGACCCCCATCGTCTACCCCATCAGCATCCTGCCCGAGTCGATCCAGCGCCTGCTGGCGCTCAACCCGCTGACCGCGCTGATGCACAGCTACCAGAACCTGTTCCTGTACGACCAGTGGCCGCAATGGAGTTCGCTGACCCCGATGCTGGTGATCAGCCTGTTGTTCTGTGGCATGGGGCTGCGGCTTTTCCGCCAGCGCGTCGGTGAAATGGTGGATGAGCTCTGATGGGACATATACGCGTCACCGGCCTGGGCAAGGCCTATAAGCAGTACCCGAACCGCTGGAGCCGGCTGTTCGAATGGATGATTCCGTTTTCCAGGCCGCGCCATCACCTGCACTGGGTGCTGCAGGGCGTCGATTTCGAGATCGAGCCGGGCCAGGCCGTGGGCATAGTCGGGGTCAACGGCGCCGGCAAAAGCACCTTGCTGAAAATGATCACCGGCACCACCCAGCCGACCTGCGGCGAGATCCATCTGCGGGGGCGGGTAGCGGCGTTGCTGGAGCTGGGCATGGGTTTCCACCCGGACTTCACCGGGCGCCAGAACGCGGTCATGGCCGGCCAGCTGCTGGGCATGCAGGTCGAGGAAATCCAGGCCCTGATGGCGGAAATCGAAGCCTTCGCCGAGATCGGCGAGGCCATCGATCATCCGGTACGCACCTATTCGAGTGGCATGCAGATGCGCCTGGCGTTCAGCGTGGCCACGGCCCGGCGCCCGGACATCCTGATCGTCGACGAAGCGCTGTCGGTGGGCGACGCCTACTTCCAGCACAAGAGTTTCGAGCGCATCCGCAGCTTCCGCCGCGCCGGCACCACCCTGCTGATCGTGTCCCACGACCGCTCGGCGATCCAGTCGATCTGCGACACCGCGATCCTGCTCGAACAGGGCCGCGTGGCCATGCACGGCAAGCCGGAAGAGGTGATGGACTACTACAACGCCATGCTCGCCGAACGCGAAGGCCAGACGGTGCGCCAGGAAATGCTCGCCAACGGCCAGGTACGGACCATTTCCGGCACCGGCGAAGCCGCGATCCTCAGCGTGCACCTGCGCGACGAACGCGAGCGTTCGATCGAGATGGCCGAAGTCGGCCAGCCGGTGGTGCTGGAAGTACAGGTCGAGGTGCGCCAGGACATCGAACGGCTGGTGCTGGGCTTCATGATCAAGGACCGTCTCGGCCAGCCCATGTATGGCATCAACACCCATCGCCTGGACCAGGCCCTGACCGACTTGAGCGCCGGCGAAAAGGTCACCTTCCGCTTCGCCTTCACCATGGGCCTGGGCAAGGGCAACTACTCGGTGGCCCTGAGCCTGTCGCGGCTGGATTCGCACCTGGATCGCAACTTCGAATGGCGCGACTACGGCCTGGTCTTCCACGTCATCAATAACCGCCAGGAAGACTTTGTCGGCTGCTCCTGGTTGCAGGCGCGGACCAGCATTGTTCGCTCACCGTCGAAGTCCACTCAGTCAATGCCTCAGCGAGCGGCGCCATGACCCGACTGTTGATTGAATGCACCTATGTGTTCGAACACCCCGAGACCAACTCGGGTATCCAGCGCGTGGTGCGCAACGTCATCCGTGAACTGCCCGCGGCCGATGCCTCGGTGGAATGCATTCCGGTGGTCATGCTCAAGGGCAAGCTCTACCGGGTATTGAGCCTCAAGCCATTGAAACCCGAGCGCTGGAACCTGATGGGGCTGCGGGTGCGCCTGGAACAGATGGCCAACGTCTTCTGGCTGCGTCACCGCACCCTGGAGCGACGCAAACCTTTCGATTCCTACCTTGCGCGCCGCTTGCTCTATGTGGCGTGCCGCCTGACCGCTCTGGTCTGCTTCAGCATTCCGTTGCGGCTGTGCAACCGGTTCCTCGACACCCGGGAAATCCCCCAGCGCTGCGTACCGCTGCAACATCAACCGGGCGATCAACTGGTGCTGCTGGACTCGTCCTGGCACGCCGATTTCTTTCCCCTGGCCGAACAGCTCAAGCGCGATGGCGTAGGTATCGTCTCGGTCATCTATGACCTGATCCCCCTGACCCACCCGCAGTTCTGCGACGCCGGGCTGGTCCGGGTGTTCAACCACTGGTTCGACTGGATAGCGCGCACCGCCGACGGCTACATCGCCATTTCCGCGACCATACGCGACCAGGTTCGCGAAGAGATGCTCCGCCGGGTCGGGCGCCAGCAGGTGGCACAGCGCTGGTTCGACTATTTCCACCTGGGCTCGGAACTGGATCAGTGCAGCAAAAACGCTCGGATCAACCCAGATCTGGCCCAGCTGTTCAAGGGCCAGGCAGCGGTGTTCCTGATGGTCAGCACCATCGAACCACGTAAAAACCATGGTTTCCTGCTAGACGCCTTCGAGCGTGTCTGGGCCAGTGGGTCCCAGGCCCGCCTGTGTATCGCCGGGCGCATCGGCTGGAAGTGCGAGGCGCTGATCGAACGGATTCGCCGGCACCCGGAGTTGAACCGGCGCCTGTTCATGTTCAATTCACTGGACGACAACAGCCTGGAGTACGCCTATTCCAAGGCGACGGCGCTGGTGTTCCCCTCCTATGTCGAAGGGTTCGGCCTGCCCCTGGTGGAAGCCATGCAGCGCGGCCTGCCCGCCATGGGCAGCGACATCCCTGTGTTCCGCGAGATCGGCGGCGAGTTCATGGCCTATTTCGACCTGAACGATCCGCAGAGCCTGGCCGACCTAGTCATCCAGCAGGAAACCAGCGGCGTGTTTCCCGCCGCCCGCCCTGTCGATGACTGGCGCTGGCTGGGTTGGCGAGAAGCCAGTACCCAGCTGGTCGAACGCATTGTGTTCCACAGGAACCACGCCCCCACGGTCATGGAGACGCACGATGCGGATAGCCCTTAACGCGCGCATTCTCCAGTCGCCGCGCACCGGTATCGGCCATTACGTAGCGGAACTGGCCTCGGCCCTGGTCACCGAGCAGGGACTGGAGCTGTCGCTGTTCCATGGCTGGGGCTGGAGCCCCGAACTGCCGGCGGCCGCCATGCCAGGTTATTCCCGACTGGCGCCTTGGCTGCGACAGATCCCCGGGGCCTACCAGGCCAGGCGCTGGCTGGAACAGCGACGTTTCGACCAGGGACAGCATGAGGCGATCGACCTTTACCACGAACCCAGCCTGTGGCCGCTGGAGTTCGAAGGCCCGACCGTGATGACCCTGCATGACCTGACTCACCTGCATTACCCCTCGACTCAGCCGCCGGCACGCTTGAAGGAAATCGAGCGGCGCCTTGGTGCGGGTGTGGAACAGGCGCGGCTGATCCTGACAGACTCGCAGTTCATCGCCGATGAAGCCCAGGATTATTTCAGCCTGCCGCGCGATCGTTTTGTCGTGGCGCCCCTGGGCGTCGCCCCGCGCTTCCATCCTCGTGAGCATACCGAGCTGGAGCACAGCCTCGCGGCCCATGGCCTGCAGCCTCAAGGCTACTTCCTGTGCGTCGGCACGCTGGAGCCACGCAAGAACCTGTCCCAGGCCCTGCAAGCCCACGAACTGCTGCCGCCAGCGCTGCGCCAGCGTTATCCGTTGCTGATCGTCGGCATGGCGGGTTGGGAGCAAGGGCAGTTCAGCGACCCCCTGCAAAAGGCCTTGGCCAGCGGCCATGTACAGCTGCTGGGCTACCTGCCGGACGAACAGGTGGCACAGCTGGTGGCCGGAGCCAAGGCGCTGATCTTTCCATCGCTGTACGAAGGCTTCGGTCTTCCGGTCCTGGAAGCCATGGCCAGTGGCACACCGGTGGTCGTGACGCGGCGTTCGGCGATGCCGGAAGTCGCGGGGGTAGCGGGCAATTATGTCGAGCCTGGCGATGTGCACGGCTTGAGCAACACTATGCTTCGCTTGATTGACGATGAGCTCCATTGGCAGGCGTGCCGCGAAGCGGGTTTGCAACAAGCCGGGCTGTTTTCCTGGAGGCACTGCGCACAGATCACCGCACGTACCTACCGTCAGGCTATAGGAGGCTGAATGCGTGTCCTACATTTCTTCAAAACCTATTTGCCTGACTCGGTCGGCGGTATCGAACAGGTCATCTTCCAGCTATGCGAAAGCGGCGCCCAACAGGGTATCGAAGGCCAGGTCCTGACCCTGAGCGCCGACCCGCAACCCACGGTACTGAAGCTCGGTCAGCATGAGGTGCACCGGGCCAAGCTCGACATACAGTTCGCCTCCACCGGCTTTTCCTACAGCGTGTTCAAGCAGTTTCGCGAAATGGCCGCCGAAGCCGACGTGGTCAACTATCACTTCCCCTGGCCGTTCATGGACCTGGTGCATTTCATGAGTGGCATGAACAAGCCCTGCGTGGCCACCTACCACTCCGACATCATCCGCCAGCGCCACCTGCTCAAGCTGTACCGGCCATTGATGAACCGCTTCCTGCACAGCGTCGACCGGATCGTCGCCGCGTCGCCGAACTACCTGCACACCAGCGATGTGCTGCAACAGTTCCCGGACAAGACCCGGGTCATCCCCTACGGCCTGAACAAGGCCGGTTATCCACAGCCCGACACCGAACGCATGGCCCAGTGGCGCCAGCGCCTGGGCGAGCGTTTTTTCCTGTTCGTCGGGGTGATGCGTTACTACAAGGGCCTGCACATCCTGCTCGATGCCCTCAAGGACGTGGACTACCCGGTGGTGATCGTCGGCGCCGGCCCGCTGGAGGCCGAACTGCATGCCCAGGCCGCGGCGCTGGGCCTGCGCAACCTGCATTTCCTCGGCCGCCTGGGGGATGAAGACAAGGTGGCCCTGCTGCAACTGAGCTATGCCATCGTCTTTCCCTCGCACCTGCGCTCCGAGGCTTTCGGCATCTCGTTGCTCGAAGGCGCGATGTACGGCAAACCGATGATCTCCAGCGAGATCGGCACCGGCACCAGCTACATCAATATCCATGGCGAAACTGGCCTGGTGGTGCCGCCCAGCGATCCCCTGGCCTTCCGTGCCGCCATGCGCCAGCTCTGGGACAACCCGGAACAGGCCGCTCGGATGGGCCTCAAGGCCGAAGCCCGTTACCGGCAGCTGTTCACCGCCGACCAGATGGGCCAAAGGTGGAACGAGCTGTACCAGGAGTTGCTGGAGGAAAAAGCCCTGTCCTACGTCTGACGCAGCTCGCTCCTACATTTTCCTGAACGCCGCAACACCTGTAGGAGCGAAGCTTGCTCGCGATGCAAACACCGTGGTGGGTCAGACACGGCCCTATCGCGGGCAAGCCTCGCTCCTGCGATTTTTTACGTCGGACGCCAGCGCAGGGCCAGCGCCGCGGGCCGGCGCACCAGTTGCTCGACCTCGAAGCGCCACAGGCGCTCAGCGCCTGGGAAGGTGGCGATCTGCGGGTCGTCGAGCACGACTTCAGTGCGGCCGCTGAGCTGCAGCAGGTCTCCACGGCTGAAGTCGATGAACAGCAGGCCGGCGCGGGGGTTGAGCAGCAGGTTGCCCAGGGTGTTGAAGTGCAGGTTGCCGGCGAAATCCGGAATGCTCAGGCGGTTGCCCTCGACCCGCACGAAACCGGCCGGGCCGCCGCGGTGGGACACATCGACCCAGAGCCGTCCCTCGACCTCCACGTAACTGGCGACGAAAAACGTATCGGCGTCCCGGATCATCGCCCTCGCCGTTTCATCCAGCGCGTTCAGGCGCTGCACCGGCCGGTGCGCGGCCAGCGGCACCGACTCGAACTGACGCAGCTGGATGTAGCGCGGGCAATTGCCGAAGGACTGTTCGACCCCCAGGGCAAAACCGCTGTCGTCCAGCTCGACGATCCGCCCGTTGAGGCGGTTGCGCCGCCGGGTGTGCAGCTCGATGCCCAGCAGGCCGATGGCCGCGCCCGGCGCCAGTTGGGCGGGGTCTTCGACGGCGGGCAGGCTGTCGAGCCTTAGCCGCCCGGGGGTTGGCGATTGGGCGAAACCGACAGCCCCTTCGAGCACGCTGGCCCAGGGGTTGCCCTGGTTATCCACAGCCCCGAGCAGCATGAACGGCAGCTGTTGATAAAACTGCCGGTGCTGGTCGGGCATCTCGCTGCGGATCACCTTGCGCCCGACGACGTCCATGCGCTCGGCAACGCCAGCCTGGGCTTGCAGGCGGGTTTCGCCTGCATGCCAGGGGGATTCGATGTTCATGATGGGGCTCCCCTGCGTCGATGACGCAGCAGTCAGCGGGCCCGGAGGGTGCCGGGCCGCCAGATTCAGGCGCTTTGCAGGCCCACCGCGGTGCGCGGCATGCCGACGAAGCCAGGCAAGGCTTCGATGCGCGCCAGCCAGGCGCGGACCTGTGGATAATCCGCCAGCGACACATTGCCCTCGGGGGCGTGGGCGATGTAGCTGTAGCCGGCGATATCGGCGATGGTCGGTTCGCTGCCCGCCAGGTAAGGGCTGGCCGTCAATTCCTGCTCGACCACCTTGAGCAGCGCATGGGAGCGAGTGATGGCCTCCTCGGCGTTGCGCTGGGCGCCGAATACGGTGATCAGCCGCGCCACCGCCGGGCCAAACGCAATCGGCCCCGCCGCCGCCGACAACCAGCGCTGGACTCGTGCCGCGCCAACCGGATCGCTGGGCAACCAACGGCCCTGGCCGTACTTCTGCGCCAGATACACCAGAATCGCGTTGGAGTCGGCCAGTATCACGCCCTGGTCGTCGATCACCGGCACCTGGCCAAAGGAGTTCAGCGCCAGGAAGTCCGCCTGCTTGTGCTCGCCTTTCGCCAGGTCGACGAAGACCAGCTCGAAAGGCAGCCCCAGCAGCGACAACATCAGTTCGACGCGATGGGCATGACCGGAACGGGGGAAGTTGTAGAGCTTGATGGCGTGCATGGCAGACTCCGCTGGGCAGGGGTGCGGCTCACAAGAGCGGCACTGACGGACGCCATCTTCTCTCTCGGGTCAAAACAACAGAATCACCAGAAAACACAATCCATCATTTCAGCCAGCGTAATAATCCGCGCTACGGTTGCAACGCCGGATGTCCGCGCAGCGCCTGCACCGCGAAATCGACGAAACTGCGCACCCGCGCCGGGGCCTTGCGCCCGCCCTGATACACCACATGGATCGACAGCGGCGCCAGTTCGAACTCCGCCAGGACAATCTCCAGCTCACCCGTCGCCACCTTGCCCGCGACCTGGTACGACAGCACCCGGGTCAGGCCCAGCCCCAGGCAGGCGGCACTGATCGCCGCCTGGTTGGCGGTGACCACCAGCCGCGGCTCCGGACGAACGCTCAAGGGGGTTCCGCCCTCGTCGAACAGCCAGCTTCTGGACTGGCCGATGGACGACGGCGCAATCACCGGCGCCTGGCGCAGTTCCTGGGGATGCCGTGGTCGGCCATGCCGCGCCAGAAAAGCCGGGGAGGCACAGATGACCCGCCGCACTTCGCCGACACGCATCGCGTGCTGGCCGCTGTCGGGCAACTCGCCGATGCGCACCGCGACGTCCATGCCTTCCTCGACCATGCTCACCACCCGGTCGACCAGCAGGGCATTGATGCTGACCTCGGGAAAGCGTTCCAGGTAATCCACCATCAGCGGAGTCACGAACAGCTCGCCGAACAGCACCGGAGCGGTGATCGTCAGTTGGCCGCGCGGGAGGGCATGGATGCCGGCGGCCGAGGCCTCGGCGTCCTGCAACTCGGCGAGGATGCGCCGGCTGTCTTCCAGGTAACGCTGGCCGGCTTCCGTCAGCAGCACATTGCGCGTGGTGCGGGTCAGCAGCTGGGTGCCGATACGCTGCTCCAGCGCCGCCACCGCGCGGGTTACGCTGGGCGCAGACAGCCCCAGGCGCCGGGCCGCGGCCGCGAAGCCCTGCTCCTGGGCGACGCTGATGAACACCTGCATTTCCTGGAATCGGTCCATGACGGTCCTCGCAGTACGGCGCCCTGCCCCGGCACCGTCCCGCATGGACCGCCCGGGCTCAGGCAGGGACCTGGAGTCGCTGCCACAAGGCCTCATCGTTGAAGTCCCGGATGATACTCCGCGCACCCGCCTCGCGAAGCTGAGTTTCCTCCAGACCCGAGAGCATGCCAAAGGTGTGGATACCCGCCGCTGCCGCGGAACGCACGCCGGCCAGCGAGTCTTCGAAGGCCAGCGCCTGATCGGCGCTCGCATCCAGCAAGCGCAAGGCCGTCAGGTAAGGCAGCGGGTCGGGCTTGCCGCGCGCCAGCTCACCGCCGATCACCAGTGCATCGAAGCGCTCGGCAATCCCCAGGCCCTGGAGCATGGCTTCGGCGTTTTCCCTGGGCGCGTTGGTCACCACCGCCATGGGGATACCGGCCGCCTGGGCATAATCCAGGGTACGCAATACGCCAGGCACCGGCGTGGTCTCGCGCAGCTGGGCGCGGAACATGGCCTCCTTCTGCGCCGCCAGCTCCGGGTACTGCGCCGCAGGGGCATGGGGAAACAGGCCGGAGAAAATCATGTCGTCGGGAAAGCCCATCACGTGGGCCTTGTAGTAATCCAGGCTCATGGATTTTCCCCAGCGCGACAGCAACTGGTTGTAGGCGTTGAGGTGCAGGTCATCAGTGTCGATGAGGGTGCCGTCGAGATCGAACAACAGGGCAGAAAGCTTCAAGGGTGTGCTCCGGAAAAATGCAGACCGCGGGCGATCAGCAGCATGAGAAAGGGGTAGACGATCAACAGGCTGAAAGCCGCTTCGACACCGATCCGCGAGGACAGCAGGCCCAGCAGGAAAGGCGCCAGCAACAGCGCCACGCCCACCGCCTGCGAAGCCTGGGCGCTGATGGCCGAGCTGGCCTGGGGCGCGATGCGCATCGCCGAACCGAGGATCAGCGGGAAGAAATTGCCCAGGCAAGCGCCCAGGACAAAGATGAACAAGGCCGTCGGCAGCCGGGTCTGGCTGAAGTACAGCAGCACCAGGGTGGCGATGGCCCCGAGCATCACGCCGACCAGCAGCGGCAACGGACTGATGCGGATCAACGCATAACGGCTGGCCAGGCGCCCGCACACCGTGCCGGCAAAATACAGGCTCATCAGCGTGGCCGCGGCCGAGGCGCTGACCTGGACATGCACGGCCAGGTATTCCGCGCCCCAGAAACCGACGCCCCATTCCGCGGAAATACCCAGCAGCACCAAGGCCCACAGGCTCAGTTGCACCCGCCGGGTCATGAGGGTCTGCCCGCTCTCGCGGGCTTGATCGGTGGCGGCGAGTATTGCCGGGGCGTTCCAGGCACTCCGCGAGAGCAAGGTCACCAGCAGCGCGACGGCGGCGATGCTGCTTGGCACCAGGCGCCAGGACAGGCCCAGGCCGGTCATGCCACCCACCAGCAGGGCGCCGCCGAGCACGCACAACCCAGCGACGATGTGCGCCTCTACCAGCCTCGGCGCGGCCTGTTCGCGATAACGCTCGCCCAGGGCCGCCTGCCCTACCGCCAGTACAAATCCGCCCGACAGGCCCATCGCCCCGGCGGCGAGCAAGCTCAGCGACCAGTGTCCGGCAAGGGCGAACAGGCTGCTGGCAATAACCACCGAGAGGCAGGCAATGGTGCTCATGCTCGTCGAGCGCAGCCGTCGTTCCAGCCAGCGATAGGGCCAGCCGACCAGCGCCAGGCCGGCGGCATAGGCGGCGAAATGCAGGCCGGCCCAACCGAGGTCGAGCGCCAGGGTGTCGCGCAGGAACGGCATGATCGGCCCGAGCAACCCTTGCTGGGCGCCGAACAGCCCGAACAGTAGGTAAAGAAACCACGGGCGCGCCTCGCGGACCTGCTCCTGGCGGCTGAGCGCTTGACTGGAATCTCGCGCGGCTTCAGCCATGAGCCGTCTCCCGGCTAAACAGCGCCTGCCAATGCCGACAGCGCGCCGCCTTGTCGCGACTGGCCTGCAAGGCCGCCAGCGGTTGCAGCGCGCCGACCGGGTGGGCCTGGCCCGGCACGACCTTGCCATAGCGCTGGCTGATCTGCGCCGCGGCCGGGGTGAGCATCCATTGCAACGCCTGCTGCGCATAGGCGGCGTTGGGTGAGCCGGCCCGGCAGGCGAACACCTCGTCCTCATAACAGCGCGCATCTTCGGGCACGCACCAGCGCAGCTGCGGGTGCTGTTCGGCGGCGCGGGTGGCCGCGGTCGACACCGTCACTCCCAGCCAGGCCTGCCCCTGCACGACGGCCTCGATCGGCGCCGTGGAGGAGCCGCTGATCGCAGGGCCGTGCCCGGCCATCTGGGCCAGCAGCGCCCAGGCGGGTTCGCCGTAATGCTCGAGCAACGCGCTGAGGTGCAGGTAACCGGCACCGGAGCGCGCGGGATCGGGCAAGGCGATGCGCCCGGCCCATTCGGGGCCTGTCAGGTCCTGCCAGCGGGTCGGCACCGACAGGCCTTCGCGGGCCAGGACCTTGGGGTCGTAACAAAAGGCCGGGACGAAACCCGATGCCGCGAACCAGCGGCGATCCGTGGCCACCGCGGCGTCCGGCAGGCCGGCGAATTCGATGTCGGTCAGCGGCATCAGTTGCCAGGCCAGGGCCGGGTCAAGCAAGGCGGTGGCCGCCGTGCCCAGCAACAGGTCCCAGGCCCCGGCGCTGCCACTGTGCAGGCGCTCGATCAGCTCCGAGGTGGAACAACGGGTCAGGCGCACCGGCATGCCGATGTGCTGGCTGATGCCGGCGATGAATTCGGCCAGTTCGGCATGCTCCATCGAGCTGATGGCGTTGAGCTCAGTCATCGGCGGCGACCTCCAGCAGCCGATGCAGCTTGGCGTACTGCAGCAGCATGATGGTCTTGCCGTCGCAGATCTCGCCGCTATCGATCATTGCCAGGGCCCGGTCGATCGGCAGCTCCAGCACTTCGATCTCTTCGCCCTCGTGTTCCAGGCCGCCACCCTCGCTTTGCTTGTCTTCATCGAAATATTCGCCGACGAAGAAATGCAGGCGCTCGGTGACCGACCCCGGGCTCATGAAGGCTTCGAACACCTTGCGCACCTCACGGATGCGATAGCCGGTTTCCTCCTCCGTCTCCTTGTGAATGCAGGTCCGCGCATCGTCCTTGTCCAGCAGCCCGGCGCAGGTTTCGATCAACATGCCGTCGTGTTCGTTGACGAAGGCCGGGAAACGGAACTGCCGGGTCAGCACTACCGTCTGCTTGGCCCTGCTGTACAGCAGGATGGTGGCGCCATTGCCGCGGTCGTAGGTTTCCCGGTCCAGGGTGCGCCAGACCCCGTCACGGCCCTGGAAGTCGTAGGTGGTCTTGCGCAGCACGTACCAATTGTCCGAAAGCACTTCGACCTGATGGATCCGCACCCGGTCCTTGGTAGAGATGGCCTGGTTCATCGCTTTATTCCTTGCTCGCAGAGAGATGAGTGGCATGGGGCGCAACGCTCAACAGACGCTCGACCATCCGCGGGTCCCGGTGCTCGGGCGCGGTCATCACCGCAGTGTCCAGGGCACGGTCGCAACCGCAGGGGCAGGCACCGGCATGCTGGCCCAGGCGCGTCACGGCTTCGGTCACCAGGCGCCGGGTCAGGTTGAAGGTGTCCGCCATGCGTTGCGCCACCAGGGTGGCGTTCACCGGCTCGTGGGATTCGTGCCAGCAGTCGAAATCGGTCGGAATGGCAATCATCGCGTAGCAAAGCTCGGCCTCGCGGGCCAGCTTGGCTTCGGGCATCGCAGTCATACCGATCACCGTGCCGCCCCACTGGCGGTACAGGTGGGACTCGGCGCGGGTGGAGAACTGCGGGCCTTCCATGACCACGTAGGTGCCGCCGTTGCGCGCCTGGATATCAGTGGCCTCGGCACTCTCGGCGAGCACGCCACGCATACGCGCGCAGACCGGCTCGCCGAAAGGCACATGGCCAACCAGCCCGGGGCCGAAAAAGGTTTTTTCCCGCTGGATGGTGCGGTCGATGTACTGGTCGATCAGCACAAAGCTGCCGGGAGGCGCGTCGTGGGTCAGGCTGCCCACCGCGCTGACCGACAGCAATTGCGTGCAACCGACGCTGCGCAGCGCGGCGATGTTGGCCCGGGCATTGATCGAGGCCGGCGGAATCACATGCCCCACGCCATGCCGCTGGACAAAGGCCACGGGCACGCCATTGAGCGTGCCCAGGGTGAGCGGCGAGGACGGCGTGCCGAAGGCGGTCATGCATTCCACTTGCTGAATGTCCTGCAAGCCAGGCAGCTGTTGCAGGCCGCTGCCGCCGATGATGCCGATACGTTGAACGTGCTGGGTTGGAGTGGAATGGGTCACAGGCTACCTCTCGACTTCAGGGGGGACGGTTCGTGTTCGGTGCACACCAGGCGCTCATAGAGTTCGGACAGGGCCGTGGGCGCATTGCCGCGAGGCAACAACAGCCCTTCGCTGGCGTTGCTGCTGTAGCGCGGTTCGTGGATTTTCAGGTGCCGGTCGATCGCCGGCAGGTAGTTCCAGCGCACGCCGGGGTACAGGGAATGCGCCAGGTGATAGGCGTCGGACGTCGGGGCGATGAATACCCGCACCAGCCAGCCGGAAACCCCGAAGTAATCGGTGGGCCGGCCCGCCAGGTATTCCAGCTCGCGGCGATTGCGCGCGGTGCCCTCGATGAACCAGCGGTGCTCGGTCAGCAGCGAGATCCAGGCAAACACCGGATAGGACGTCAGCAACGGCAGCAACCAGCCGAACAACACGCCTTGCCAGCCACCGAAGGCGTACAGCAACGCCGCCACCGCCGCCACGCTCAGGCAGCGCACCAGGGTGGTCAGGCGTGAGTGGTTGAGCAGGCTGCTGCGCACCAGGGTGGTGAGATTGACCCAGGCCCCGCGGGGGGTCAGCGGGTATAGCAACAGCGCATAGAAACCGCTGGGCGACAGGCCCGCCACATAGCCGCCGGCATGCACCCGGGCGCGGTTGGGGTCGAGTTGCGGATGGTTGGGGTGGCGATGGTGTTCCAGGGTGTGGGTCTGGTGCCGGCTGCGCATGTCGCGCTTGAACATCGGGAACTGGTAGAACACGTTGCTCAGCCACCACTGCCAGGCATGGTGGCGACACAGGGCAAAGTGCACCGCGTTGTGCCCGAACTCCTGCAACGCGCGCATGCGCCCGCCGCTCCATAGCAGCACGGCCAGCCAGGCCAGCGGCGACGAGTAGATCGACGCCGCCTGCACTGCGGCGACTATATCCAGCCACGTCCAGACAAAGGGCAACGGCGCGAACCAGGTATCCAGCGGGCGGTAGTACTGCTCCCGCCGCCCCTCCAGGCGCGGTATCAGCTTGAGCAGGCGCAGCACCCGCTGCGCATCGCGGTAATAGAACGCCACCAGCGCGCGCAACAGCAGCGAAGCAGCGATCAGGCCCAACAGGACAATGTGCTCGGTGTCCATGATCAGGCTCCCTCGTGAACGACGGCGCGCCGCTCGTCACTGGCGTAATGGCCCAGCAGTTCGCCCAACCCACCGAAGACCGGGGCGTCGGCCTGTCGCAGGCGGTTGAGGTCCTGATGGCCGGTGCTGACCAGCAGCGGCTGCCAGCCGACGGCCCGCGCCACGTCGTAGTCGTGCAGGGTGTCGCCGATGAACAGGGTGCGCCCGGCCGGTGTGCCGAGCTTCTCCTGCAGCATCAGGGCCTCGGCGGTCTTGCTGGTGGCCTGGTTGTGGCTCAGCCCCACGACATGCTCGAAATGCCCGAGCAGGCCCTTGGCTTCCAGGGTCTTGCGCAGCACGTCGCAATGCGAGGCGGACACGATGGAGACGCCGATACCGGCATTGCGCGCGGCCTCCAGCACCTCGAATACCCCAGCGTGCAGCGGGCACTGCGCGACATGCGTATCGAAATGCTCCAGGTAGTGCTCGACGATTCGCGCGAAGGGCGTGCGCTGCAGGTCGAACCCCAGGGAGGCGTAGAAATCGGCAATCGGAAAGTCGAACAGCGCACGGTAGCGCACGGCATCGATGGGCGGCACCGCATAGCGCTCGCCACAGCGATTGACCGCGCTGACCGCCAGGGCGATGTCGTCGATCAGGGTGCCGTTCCAGTCGAAGACCAGGTGTTCGATCCCCGAGAAGTGCAGTCGATCATCGATCATGGTCGGGTTTTCTCCGCAAGAAGGGCGTTGAGGGCGATACGCGAGGCGATCGCCGGTGTGTAGAGCTTGCTGGGCTCCATCACCAGGTTGGTCACGCCAATCTGGGTTTCCAGGGCCCGCCGATTGTTCGCCGAGACCTGGCCCAGGCCGGCGCCGTACCAATGATGGAAACGCGTGCGCCAACTGCGCTGGCCAACGGTTTCGGGAAAGCGGAAGTCTTCGGTGGTGGCCATGCTCCAGGCGCCATCGACCACTTCGCACAGGCGGCCCTGCAATTGGCGAAAGCCCTGGCCGCCCTGCAATACCTGGTCGATGTGGCGGTCGATGCAATCGGCCTCCAGCGCGCCGATGGTCATGCCCTGGCTGTACAGCGGGTTCATGCTGCTCAGGGCATCGCCGACCACCAGCAGCCCGGCCGGCCAGTGCTCGACCCGATCGAAGTGCGTGCGGCGACTGCCGGGCATCTTGAAGGTGTGGACCGGCGACAGCGGCTCGGCGTCGCGGATCACCTCATGGATATCCGGCACCGGCAGCGCCGCCAGCGCCTGCAGGAACTCCTGCGGGTCGTTGCCGGGAAAGTGACCGAACCAGCCACCAGTGGTGACCATCCAGCGGTCGCCTTCGATCGGGCTGATCACTCCCATGGAACGCTGCAACGGCGCCTTGGGCAGCACCAGCAGGACCTGCCACTGCTCGGCATAGGCCGGAAGACGTCGGTAGATGCGCGACGCATAACCCAGCTCGGTCTTGACTACGCTGGTCTCGACCTCGCCGAAGCCGGCCTCTTTCAGCCACGTCGGCAAGCGCGTGCCACGCCCGCTGGCGTCGACCAGCAGGTCGCAGCGCAGCGTCCGCTCGCCGTGGCCATCGTCGACGGTCACCGCCTCGACCCGCCGGGAAGGATCGACCCCGGTGAACTCGATCTGCGTGACCCGGGTACTGGACAGCACCTCGACGTTCAGCACGCCGAGCAGGGCCCGGCGCAGCTGGTTGTCGATCAGGCGCCGGCTGCAGTAATGGGCATAAATGCCACTGCGGTAGCGGTTTTTCCAACGCCCGCCCTGGTACCACTTCACGTCGTGACCCAGGTCGGCCACCTGCGCGCCGCCCTGCTCCAGGGCGCTCAAGGTGCCGGGGAAGATGCCTTCGATGATCTGCTTGCCACGCAGCAGCAACAGGTGGACGTGATGCTCCTGGGGCAGGCTCTGGCGCGGCCCGGTCTCGTCGAAGAAATCGCTCTTCTCGATCACCGTGACCCGCTGGAAACGCCGGGCCAGGACCGCGGCCGTCAGGCAGCCCGTCACGCTGCCGCCGATGACCACGGCATGTCGACCGCCCGTGGCGGTATCAGGCTGGGGAGTAGTCATTGAGCACCTTTGCAATGTAGGCCAGGTCGTCGCCCGCCAGGCCCGGATGCAGCGGCACCGTGGTCAGCGAACGCAGCAACCGGGCGGCGTTGGGGCAATCGCGGCGGTACTGCGCCAGCAGCGGCAGCTGGTACAGCGGCTGGTTGTCGTACTTGCCAATGTCCGAAGGGATGCCGTGACGCTGCTGGTAGTGCACCAGTTCACGTCCGTCGTTCCCCACCGCCTGCAACAGCAAGGCATAGGCGTTGGCCTCTCCACCGGGGGTCAGCGGCAGTTCGCGGATCGCCGGGTTGTCCAGTAGCTCCAGCAGCTGCCGGCGGTTGGCCTGGCGCTGGTGCAAGCGGCTTTCCAGCTGCCGCGAACGCGCCAGCCCGAGGGCGGCCTGCAGGCCGCCGAGCTTGAGGTTGATGCCCAGGGTTTCGCCGGTGAGGTTGCCGAAACGGGTGTAGGCGCGGATACGGCTGGCGCGCTCGTCGTCATCGGTCATGACAAAACCGCCCTCACCGGTGGACATGAACTTGCAGTCGTGGGTGCTGAAGCAGCTGATGTCGCCATGCTGCGCCAGCCAGCTGCCGTTCAGGCGCGTCAGGTGCGCATGGGCCAGGTCCTGGATCAGCGGGATACCGGCCTGGCGCGTGGTGGCCCAGGTGATATGCGAGGCGATCGGGTACCCCCACATCGGCACCTCGATCACCGCACAGGTGCGCGGGCCGATGCAGCGTTGCAGGTCATCCGGGTCGAGCCCGAAGTTGTCCGGCGCCACATCGCAGAACACCGGGACCAGGCCCAGGGACAGGATCGGCAGGACGGTGCAGATCGGGCACGTGGGCGCGACTATCACTTCGTCCCCCGGCTGGAACCGCACGCCGGCCAGCGCCGCGGTGACCGAAGCGGCCCCCGACGACACGGCGATCACATGACGCACGCCGTACAACACGGCGAGCGCGGTCTCGTAGTCCTCGACGATCTGCGAGGTGCCGGTCAGCCCTGTCGCCAGGGCGCGTTGCAGCTCGGGCACATCGTCGGCGGTATCGTGGCCGCACTTGTCCGCGATGACCCGGGCCTGTTGAGCAAGGGCCTGGTTCATGACGCCACCTTCCGGCCGACCATGTCCCACACCTCGGCATCGGCGAACACCCGGTCCACCATGCGCCGGAAGTTGGGGAACATCTTCAGCTCGGCGGTTTCCTGCCGGCTGAAGAAGCGCGCGTTTTCCACCTCGCGCTCCGGCGGGCAAGCCCGCAGGTCGGTGGCGGTGAGGTAGATCAGGTCCAGGTGGTAATGCGGCCCGCGCTTGTCATCGATGAATTCGCAGAGGATCCGGTAAGGCTGGTGCAACACAGTGACATCGGTCTCGGCATCGGCCAGTTCCAGGTCACGCTCGCCCAGCAGGGCGGCGTGAATCCCGGTTTCTTCGTAGATCTCGCGCAGCACCGCCACATCAGGGGTTTCCCCCTGTTCTATGTGGCCGCCCGGATACAGCCAGACCCCCAACTTGCGGTGGTGCAACAGGAGCATCTTGCGGTCGGGGTTCAACACGAACGCCGAGGCCGTGAAATGCCGGTCCAGGGTCGAACGATCAAGAACGTCCGTCATCATGCGGCCCCGTACTGGTTGATCCGTTCGGCCATGTAGTCCAGTTCGGCGCGGGTAATGTCCGGATGGACCGGGATGGTGGTCATGCTGGCCAGCAGCGCCTCGGCGTTGGGGCAGTCGTTGCGGTACTGGGCCAGCGCCGGGAACTCGTAGAGCGCCTTGCAGCCGTAGCGCTTGATGTCCGACGGGATGCCCGCCTCGTCCAGATAATCGATGAAGGCCCGGTTGTCGGCGAAATGCAGCTCCAGGTTGAGGAAGTAGTAGTTGGTCCGTCCACCCTCGATGATGACCTTTTCCCGCACCTTGCTGTGGTCGAGCTGCTGCAGGAAGTAGGTGGCATTGGCGCGGCGCTGCTCGATCTGCGCGGCCAGCGAGTCCAGGCGGTTGGCGCCCAGGGCGGCAGGCAGCGCGGCCAGCTTGTAGTTGAGGCCGAAGTCCTTGCCGTTGAGGTTGCCGAAGCGGCTGTAGTCGCGGCAACGCTGGGCCAGTTGGTCGTCGTCGGTGAGGATGAATCCGCCCTCGCCTGTGGCCAGCGGCTTGCGTTCGTGGGTGCTGAAGCACGACAGGTCGCCGTAGGCCGACAGCGGCCGGCCATTGAGGGTGCTGCCATGGGAATGCGCCAGGTCGAGGATCAGCTTGATCCCCAGCTCGCGGGTCAGGCCTTGCAGCTCATCGACTTCGGTGGGGTAGCCCCACATCGGAATATCGATGATCGCCCGGGTCCGCGGGGTAATGCGGGCCTTGATCGATTCCGGGTCGGCGCCGAAACCGTGACGGCGGGTGTCGACGAAGATCGGGTTGGCGCCCGCGGCGATGATCGGATAGATGGTGCACAGCGGGCAGCTCGGCGTCAGCAGGACGTCGTCGCCGGGACCGACGCCGGCGGCGTAGATCGCCACGCTCAGGGCCGCGCCACCCGAGGAGACCGCGATCGCATGCCGCGCCTCGAACCAGGCTGCCAGCTTGGCCTCGTATTCGCCCACCACATCGCTGGTGCCGGACAGCGGCCGCTCCAGGGTGTTCTGCAAGGTCAACAGATCGTCGGCGTACACCGGACGGTATTTGTCGGAAACGGAGATGCGGGCGGCGCTGGAGAGATTAGAGGACATTGGTCTGGGCTCCGAGAAAGGCTGGGGACTTGGCGGCATGGGTGGAGTGGAGGGCAAGCACGGGGGCGACATCGGCGCGGGCGCTGTCGGCATGACAGATCTGCTCGATCACCCGGAAGGTCGGCAGCAGGCTCTCGAAGCTGGCCTCGTAAGGCGTACGGTTGCGCACCGCGTCGAAGAACTTCTCCAGTTCGCCGAAATAACCGCTGCGCTCATAACCCGAATCCAGCGGCCCTGGCTGCCACGCGCCGCGCCAGCGCTTGGCGGTGCCGGTTGCCCCGGTGCCATGCACCGGCTCGTGCAGGGTGATGTTCCAGAGGTTGTTGAGCTCGACCATCATCGAATTGGAGCTGACGATCTTCATGTCGAATTCGAAGTACGGGAACATCGTCCCGCTCAGCAGGCTGACCGTCGCGCCGGAGCTGAAACCGAGCTCCAGGCTCACCAGCAGCGAGTCCTCGTGGCGCTGGACCCGGGATTCGATATCGCGCAATTCGCCGCCGCCGAAGGTCACGCCAAGGTCGATGGTGTGAATCGCCTGGGCCAGCAGGAACGAACGCAGCGTGGAATCCAGCCCCCACAGCGGCGCGGTGGGTTTGCTCGCATAGTGGTTGAGCTGGATGTGCACGACCTTGCCGAACTGCTCGGTGCGCGTCATATCGCGCAGCTGGCGCATGGGCTTGGCATATTTGAAGTTCATGCCCACGCCGGTGACGACCTGGGCCTGGCGCGCCGCGCCGATCAGGTATTCGAGCTCAGCGAGGGTGAAGCACGGCGGCTTCTCGACGAAGACATGCACGCCCTTGGCCATTGCCTTGATCGCCAGGTCGCGGTGCGCCTGGGGCGGGCACGCCATGACTACCGCATCCAGCGCAGCGGTATCGAGCATCTCATCGAAGTCGTCGGTGATCGCGACCTCGGAAATGAAACGGTGAATCTGTCCGGCGCGGGTCAGGTCGCTGTCGCACACCGCGACGATGCGAATATCCGGCATTTGCAGAAGCGTGGGCAGCAGGTTTTCTTGCATCTGCGCGCCGAGGCCGACGATGCCAACTCTGAGTACAGTCATAACCATCTCCATCCTGGAAAAGTGGGTACTGCGTCATGAAAAGGTTGGACGAACGACTACACGGGATCCGCCTCGGGTCACCTGCAGGGTGAGCCGATCCGGTCCGACATTCGCTTCAATCGAGGCAGGATTGCCTCAGAACAACGGATCACCTTTACAGAGTCCGTTCGGGCTGTTGCCCAGGGTCACCCGGGTGGAACACTCGGATGTTTCTCGCCACACGCCAACACCCGGCTGATGCCGAGGAGTGATAGAAGCGCGATGGACAGAAGGGATAGCGCCGCGAAGGCAATAGGAAGGAGGGGAACCAGGTCGAATCGAACGCCGGTGGCAATGAGCTACCTGGCCGAAAACCTGGATCGAAGAATTGTGGCTTCGTTTAAAAACGGAACAACGACCGAAATGCCGATACGCATGCATGGCTGAATCATCCTTGAAGCGCTGTTTCTATCCCTTGTTATGCAGGGGCTCCGGTTCCGTGAGCCCTTGCTTTGCACACACCTCATCAATGTGTGGCTTGGAGGTATAGATCAGGCTTTTTAGGAGCGCAAATCAGTTGCTATATCGTTTCATCATATTGTTTTGAATAATCCGGACATAAGGCAACGGGCCATATAGGCCCGGAGCCGGCGTCGTTGAACCAGCGGCCAAATTGACCCGCGCCATCCATTGCATCTTTTGCGCAAGCGTCGCGACGACCGAGCATAGCGGGTTGCGCAATCTCACGACCTGAGGCCGCACCGGCCCTGGCGCTGAAGTTTGATCATTGTTGAGGATTATTGATTCGGATTATCCAGCCCCTACGGGCAGCATTGCGCCACGCCTTGAGCGACAGGCAGGCATCGCCTCGCGTCAGCTCAAGCGTGTATCGGGGGCAAGGTTAGGAAACCGCAATGTCAACTTTCAACACTGGGAAACAGAACATATGTGCATGTCGAACAAATGGCTCGTAGGAATTGTCCTGAGTTGCGTATTCCAGGTCGGCTGTGTCTCGAAGGTGGCGCAGCAAGAGCAATATTCGGGCTTCTTGCCTAACTATGAGGGCCTGGAAGAACACACCACGCCCAGTGAGCAGACAGTGCTGCGCTGGGTAGCGCCAGGGTTTGATCCTCACGCCTATTCCACCGTCGTGTTCAAGGAAGTGATGCTGTATCCCTCGCCGAAAGCGACCGAGCGGGTCAACCTGCAAACCCTCAGGGACCTGCAGGTCGACGCCAGCAACAGCGTAAGGAACGCATTCGCGCCGTCCTACACGGTCGTCTCGAATGTGCGCCAGGCAGCCGCCCATTCGCGGACCTTGATCCTGCAGGCGGCAATCACCCAGGTCAGCGCCAGCAACGAAGGCATGCATTGGTATGAGGTCGTCCCCATCGCTGCAATCGTCGGCGCAACACAGGCCGCTACCGGTCATCGCGATCAGACGGCGGAGCTATATCTCGAAGCCGATTTGATCGATGCTAAAACCGGTTTGCCGGTCGCCAAGATGGTTCGCAAGGTGTTCGGCGAGACCTTGGAAAATGCCAGCCAGCCGATAGTCGCCAATGACTTCAAGGCTGCATTCAAAAGCATGACAAACGACATGCAGACGTTGCTTTCCAAGCAGTAACCAGCGCGCAGGCCCGGGTGCAAACGTTGCATTGCATCGAAAGGTTCAGGGTTTCAGGAACGGCAGTCGCGCCGCGTCTGCAAAGACAAACCGCCAGGCCGGGTAACGACGGCCAATGAGAGTCCGACTTGATGAAAATTTTCAGCTTTACCTTATCGGCCTTTGTATTGCTCGCCAGCTCCGGTGCGATGGCGGTGACGGTGGTTCCATTAAAGGGCCAGACTTCCCAGGCAATCCAGCAAGACACCAGCGCCTGCCAGTCGCAGGCCAACGCGCAGTTCCCGACACAGAACACCGTGCCGTCCGGCGGCCGGGTAAAAGGCGCCACCACCGCTGCCATCGCCGGGGCCACTGCTGCGGAGGTCCGGGGTCGGCAACATGAAAACGTCTACGACCAGATCGACGACGATATCAAACAGGACTATCGCCAGAACCGTGCACGCAGCGCCGCGACGGCCGGGGCAATGATCGGCGCGTCGAGACAGCGCCAGGAACGCAGGCAGGATCTTAAAACCAGCGAACAGAACATCACCGCCAATAACTCGGTGTACACCAGTTGCCTGCAACAACGTGGCTACAACGTCCTGCCTTGAGCCGCCGGACTTTTACACAGCGCAGGCATTCTTGATACAGATTGGAAAATCAATTTCGCGTGCTGCACTGGAATGCCTGCTAGTTCGCCCCTCCCCCTGCTCCATCTTTCCTTCTCCCTCTGCCTACAACCCTTGTCCAGCGGTTCACGGCAATACGACACAACGGATATGACTGGCCGCAAGCTTGTGCTTGAATAACAGGCCGTCCGATACACTGCCTTGCACTTTTCGGATGGCGCAGATGACTCGCACTGAGCATCATCGCTGTCTGCGATTAACTCCCGTGGACTTCCTTGCTTGATTCCAATGAGACTTTTGATGGGCTGTTCCAGCAGTGTCCAGTGATTCTCCCTGCACTTCGCGCGCCCATCCGCGCGCCATCGACGCCGTCTCAATACTCAGCCAGAACCACCTGAACGAAGGATTCCCATGCGCTACGCCTTCAAGTTAAAAAACGACGCCATGGTTGTTTTCGACCCGGATACCGCCTTGCTCTCTATCACTACACCTCTTGGAGAGGTGCAAAACTCCACGATAGGCAGGGCTGAATCGCGTCTACTGAATCTGCTGCTGATGGAACCGGGTCAGACTAAAAGCCGCGAAGAGATCATCGACTACACCTGGAATGACCGTGTCGTCGCCTCCGGCAGTTTGAATCAGGCCGTTTTTTCCCTTCGCAACATTCTCAACGACAGTCGAGATCACGAGATCTTGATGACGGTTCCGCGAAGAGGTTATTGCTTTAATCGCCAGTATGTAGTCAATGCGCCCGCCGACTTGCCGATGCCGCCAGATACCGCCGCACAACCTGTCGAGCCGGTCATGGAAGTGCTTGAGGCCAACCCGAAAGAAGCCCTGCCGTTGCCTTCGGAAAAAGCCGGGCCATCGACTCGCATCACAAATGCCCAGTTGATCGGTTACGTCCTGACCTTGGGCGTGTGTGCCTTTACCGGTTTTCGCTCCGGCTTCGACACGCCGAAAATTGAAGTTTCCAGCATAAAACAGAACGATCTGGTCATTCATGCAGTGGCCAACACGGTCGCCGAAGCCCAATCGCTGAGGGATCTTTCGGCGAAACAGGTTCAACAGTCACCCGAGTTGAAAGGCCAGGTCTGGTTGAATCTCGCTAAATCAAACTATTCCGTTTCGTGCGTCCGCCCGGATCTAAGCACTGCAAACCTGCAATCGCACAGCGAACAGAAAGACCTCGCACTGATGATCCGGCAATGTTTGGAAGCCACCCTATGAAGCCAACAGTATCGTCGACCGCCCATTGGCTAGTGCTGGGAGCCATCAACGCCGCGTGTATTTTTTTGCTGACTTATTCGCCATCTCACTACATGGAAAACATTAGTTATCAAACCATCACCCAACAATGGCTTGAAGATTCGAACCAACTCAATACGGAAGAGTACATGACCATCGGGCACGGTCGACTTACCCAAACCACGCTGGAAAGCCTGAACGGAAAAATTCGTAACTCTACTATTTCAGCGGACGTTATCCGCGAGAGTAATCACCATGTTCAAATTAAAATCAGGACCGTCAAGCTAAGCCAGGATAACGAACTGTTCGCCATCGAAAAGACGCCCGATCTTTTTTTCAAACGCCAATACGTCCTGCAAGAAGGCGCGGTTCTAAATTACGAACTGATCCCCACTACCGATAAAAACACCATGTGTGTTTATGTGCATGAACTGAGCCGCCTGCGCTGCATGAGTCACTAGCCCCTGCGATGCCTCACCTGAGCTTGACCAGGCGACAGGGCTTGATGCCCGTGGTCCGCCAATGCCGATTCAAACAGAAAAATAATAATCACTGATTTGAATCAGACGCTCCCTCCCCTTCAATATCTCGCCATCGTAGCGTTCGGAGCCGTGCCTGTTGCCCCCCGACAGAAAACCGGCTCCGCGTCCCTCATTCAAACACTCTTGCGGGTGCCCGATGCAAACGTACCTTTTTTTGCGAGTCGTCAAATCGATGATAACCAGGATCCTGGCAGTACTCTCTTTGGCTGCACTGCCCTTTTACTCGGCGGCGCAAAACGAGCACTCCAGCGCCAGCACCGAGATCGAGCTCTACCAGATCGAGTTGAGCCCGAACGAAAAGCTGAAACTGTCGCAATTGAAAATCTACTTTGAAAATGAACAGCATGACGACGAAGGCACGATGGATCTTCCTGCTCCTTTCCCGCCACCGAACACGATTAATGAAGTTCAAGACTTTTCATTAATCCCCATTTGATCATGGCTCCTTAGCGGACTAGCCGGACTTTGAAAAAACGCAAAAATCCGCTACTTGACCATCGACCACCTGAGTTCTGACCTTAATACGCATCGCAAGACTATCCACAGGCCAAGCCGTGAAGCGATGCGGCTGACGCTGTGTTCTGCCTGAAAATCATTAATAGGGAACGCACATCAATGCTGCTGAAAAATCTCGCAACCGTCTCTTTGGGTGTTGTGCTTTCGCTCAAGGCCATGATCAAGGATGAGGAAGTCTACCGACCTGACCTGACCACTATTGAAAACCGCAAAAAGACATTGGCCGATGAACAGTCCAACTACAGGATTCGCAGCGACTATCCAGCCAGCGATTACTTTGCCTTTGATGCAGCGGCCATCGACCCAACAGCTCAGAAAACAGCAATCTTCGGTTCGAAAACAGCGTCATGCAAACTTCAAAACCTGAATTTGCCAACAAGCGATACGTACGTTTTTTCAGCAGCACTGGAGCTTACGCCAGAGCCATCGACGCCTGAAAAAACCGTTTAGCACTATCCATTGGCTGAAGAGTATTCAATTCCATGCGCAACATCCCTGATGACGTCTTTCATGTAACTTCAAGTCCCGCGGGCACTCCCAAGAGAACGATTGGGCCGTGGGGGATGAACCTCATTCCATCAGAGCGCAAAGCAAGCATTCGACAACACAGGCTCATTCACAGCTCCAGGTTCCAATGCAGCAGGCTGGAGTTCGACTCAACCGTCACCCTGAGCGGTTCTGTTCCGCATGGCTTTGTGACCTTTGTCATTTCACAGACTTCCGTCGGCCGTCCGCTGGTAAACAACCACGCACTGCGGCCTAACGAAATCGTCGTACTCTATAGCCGCGAGCCCGTGCATTACATTTGCGAACCGAATGAAACCATTTTCATCCTGAGCACGACCCTGGAACATTATGCACAGTGCCTCGAAGAACATTCGGTGATTGATGTATTTGCACATCGAAAGGAGCAGCGCTTTCAGGCTGCGAACTTCAAGCTAATTCAAGCTGCCCTGCAGAAAATCGGCACTTATTTTATCGACGCCAAACAGCGCCGCGGCGCCGCCATTGAAAGTGTTCTGCTGGTTTCTCTATTACGGGCCCTGACGCCTGCTAATCGCTCCGAACTTAACCCTCCGAGAAGAAGGAAAGTCGCGACAGAAGTCATGGATTACATTCACCAGAACACCAAGAAATCGCTCAACATCACAGCGCTGGTCATGCAGTTTGAAACCACCTCGCGCAGTTTGCACCACGGCTTTTCCGAAACTTTCGGAAGTTCGCCAATTGCCTATATTAAGAACCTGCGGCTCGCCAATGTTCGTCGAGACTTGATCCGCAACACCTGGCCAACGGTTACCGAAACCGCGATGTATTGGAACTTTCACCACCTGGGCCGGTTTTCCAAGGCCTATCAGGACGCCTATGGGGAGCCTCCGTCAGAAACGGCCAGGCGCAACGCCGCGAATTGATGGCCTCGCAGCTCCCTGCAGCGGCATCAAGCCCAAGAAATGACAATCAATAATTTTCATCCGCCAAGCCCAATGGCCAATATTGATTATTTCCAACTCAAGGGACGGACAAGCATGCGCTATCGATTAAATGCACTGTCACTCAAACAGAAGATCTTCTATTGCCTCGCCGCCTATGTGTGTGGAGTCGCATTGGCCTGGTTGATTGATTGTTACTAATAGCCTTGCTTCGAAAACTTCGCCGCAGCAGTAGTTAGTTGTTTCTATCAATAACTCCCGCGTTTCTTTTTGGGCGATGTCACGCATCAAAATCAATCAACGTCGTTATCGGCTTCGCGATCAATCGAATTCAAATAACCCAATCGATAAACCTGTAGAGGATTTTATTTCACATGCTATTGCGAAAAATTGGCTTCGTTTCACTGCTTTCGTTGCTGTCTTTTCAGGCACTGGCCGATGACAAAGGCCTGTATCTTGGCGCAGGCGTGAGCAGCATCGAAACCGACAAAACCCATCTGAGCGATGAGGACTACAGCTACAAGGTTTTTGCAGGTTATCGCGTCAACAGTTATCTGGCCTTTGAGGGCGCATTCGTCGATCTCGGCCAATTCAAGGACGAGGATCTCGATTTCGATGGTAAATCCGTTCAGGCCAGTGCCCACCTCGGCTTTCCGCTGGGAGAGCGGGTGCGCGTCTTCGGCAGTGTCGGTGCCCATGCCTGGGATGCCGACGGGAATGCCAACGACGATGATACCGGGGTGAATATGACCTACGGTGCCGGCGTCGAGTTTGATGTGTTTCGCAACATCGGTCTTCGCGCCGAATATGAAGTGCTGGAAGTCGGCGATATCAACCTGAATCAGACAACAGCGTCCGCTTTTATTCTCTGGTAACGCCCGCAGGCATCGAGCGGCCAGACTGGCCGCTCAACGTGCCTCACATCTCCATGTTGGACTTGCTGCCTGAACCACGGCAGACCGGTCAGCGCCAGCGCCGGTCCTCCCCTCATATGCCCCTCTTGCGAACAGCACGAAACGATTGGAAGCCAGCGCCCGTGCAGCATCATGACCGGCGTCGGAGCGATGTCCGACGCCGGTAGCCAACCATGCAGCCGGCTTGTGGATAACTCACTCCACCGTGACGGACTTGGCCAGGTTGCGCGGCTGGTCGACGTCAGTGCCCTTGAGCACCGCCACGTAATACGACAGCAGCTGCAGCGGAATGGTGTAGAGGATCGGCGACAGGATGTCGTGGATATGCGGCATGTGGATAACATGCGTGCCCTCGCCGTTGGTCATGCCCGCCTGCTCGTCGGCAAAGACGATCAGCTCGCCGCCACGGGCGCGGACTTCCTGCAGGTTGGACTTGAGCTTCTCCAGCAACTCGTTGTTCGGCGCCACGGTGACGACGGGCATGTCGTTATCCACAAGGGCCAGCGGACCGTGCTTGAGCTCGCCGGCCGGGTAGGCTTCGGCATGGATGTAGGAGATTTCCTTGAGCTTGAGTGCCCCTTCCATCGCCACCGGGAACTGTGCGCCACGACCGAGGAACAGGGTGTGGTGCTTCTCGGCGAACAGTTCGGCGATTTTTTCCACCGTGCTGTCCATCGCCAAGGCTTCGCCCAGGCGAGTCGGCAAGCGCCGCAGTTCTTCCACCAGGGTGGCTTCGACGCCTTCGCCCAGGGTGCCGCGGACCTGGCCCAGGGACAGGGTCAGCAACAGCAGGCCAACCAGCTGGGTGGTGAAGGCTTTGGTGGAGGCCACGCCGATCTCGCGACCGGCCTGGGTCAGCAGGGTCAGGTCGGACTCACGCACCAGCGAGCTGATACCGACGTTGCAGATCGCCAGGCTGGCGAGGAAACCCAGCTCCTTGGCATTACGCAGCGCGGCCAGGGTGTCGGCGGTTTCGCCGGACTGGGAAATGGTCACGAACAGGGTATCCGGCTGCACCACCACCTTGCGGTAGCGGAACTCGCTGGCCACTTCGACCTGGCACGGAATCCCGGCCAGTTCTTCCAGCCAGTAACGGGCAACCATGCCGGCGTGATAGCTGGTGCCGCAGGCGACGATCTGCACGTTGCGCACCTTGGCGAACAACTCGGCGGCCTGCGGGCCGAAAGCCTGGACCAGCACCTGGTTCGGGCTCAGGCGGCCTTCGAGGGTGCGTTGCACCACGGCTGGCTGCTCGTGGATTTCCTTGAGCATGAAGTGGCGGAACTCGCCTTTCTCGGCGGCCTCGGCGCCATCACGGTATTGCACGGCTTCACGCTCGACCGCTTTGCCATGGACATCCCAGATCTGCACGCTGTCGCGGCGAATCTCGGCGATATCGCCCTCTTCCAGGTACATGAAGCGGTCGGTTACCTGACGCAGGGCCAGTTGGTCGGAAGCCAGGAAGTTTTCCCCCAGGCCCAGGCCGATCACCAATGGGCTGCCACTGCGGGCGGCGACCAGGCGGTCTGGTTGTCTCGCGCTGATCACGGCCAGGCCATAGGCACCATGCAGTTCCTTGACGGTGGCTTTCAGGGCCACGGTCAGGTCGCCCAGGTCCTTGAGTTTGTGATCCAGCAGGTGGGCGATGACTTCGGTGTCGGTGTCCGAGGTGAACACGTAGCCCAGGCCTTTGAGCTGCTCGCGCAGGGCTTCATGGTTCTCGATGATGCCGTTGTGCACCACCGCCAGGTCGCCGGAGAAATGCGGGTGGGCGTTACGCTCGCATGGCGCGCCGTGAGTGGCCCAGCGGGTGTGGGCGATGCCCAGGCGACCGACCAGCGGCGCGCCGGCCAAGGCCTGTTCCAGCTCGCTGACCTTGCCCGGACGACGCAGGCGCTCGAGCTTACCATCGTTGGTCAGGACCGCCACCCCGGCACTGTCGTAGCCGCGGTATTCGAGACGCTTGAGGCCTTCGAGCAGGATGGGCGTGATATTCCGTTCAGCAACGGCGCCAACAATTCCACACATGGTTTCTCTCCTAGATGACTGCCGCGCAAATCAGCGTAATGCCGCGGGCCTGAATTTGGTCGCGGGCCTCTGCAGGCAGGCGATCATCGGTAATAAGGGTATGGACGCTGCTCCAGGGCAGTTCCAGGTTGGGAATCTTGCGGCCGATCTTGTCGGCCTCGACCATCACCACGACTTCCCGCGCCACCTCGGCCATCACCCGGCTCAGGCCGAGCAACTCATTGAAGGTGGTGGTCCCGCGCACCAGGTCGATGCCGTCGGCACCGATAAACAGCTGGTCGAAGTCGTAGGAGCGCAATACCTGCTCGGCGACCTGCCCCTGGAACGACTCGGAGTGAGGGTCCCAGGTACCGCCGGTCATCAACAGCACCGGCTCGTGCTCCAGTTCGCTCAGGGCATTGGCCACATGCAGCGAGTTGGTCATGACCACCAGGCCCGGCTGCTGACCGAGTTCGGGAATCATGGCCGCGGTGGTACTGCCACTGTCGATAATGATGCGGGCGTGTTCGCGAATCCGTGCAACCGCCGCACGGGCGATGGCTTGTTTATAGGTGGAGACTGGCTGGCCGATATCGCCAACCAGTTCCTGCGGCATGGTGATCGCGCCGCCGTAGCGCCGCAGCAACAAGCCGTTGCTCTCCAGGGCCGCCAGGTCCTTGCGGATCGTAACTTCCGAAGTTTCGAAGCGTTTAGCCAGCTCATCCACGCTCACCTCGCCCTGTTCATTGAGCAAGGCCAGAATGTTGTGACGGCGCTGGGGCGTATTGCGTTTCGACATGAGCACTTAAGTTTCGATTCGAAAGATAACGGAAGCAATCAAAACCTATTGCCGGAAATTCGTCAAGCCAGCGCAAGAAAAAAATCTGTGGATAAAAGCATCGCGGGCAAGCCTCGCTCCTACAGATATCACTGTCTATAGGAGCGAGGCTTGCCCGCGAAAGCAATCTCGAGAGTACCGGCCACTGCGTTGTGGATAACTCAGCTCTTCTTGATTTTCACCGGGCGTTTCCAGCCATCGATATTCTTCTGCCGGGCACGGGCCACGGCCAGCTGGGCTTTTTCCACAGTCTGGTTGATGGTAGAACCGGCCGCCGTGGTCGCGCCATCCTGGATATCCACAGGTGCCACCAACGAGTTGTTGGAACCGATGAAGACGTCTTCGCCCAGCACTGTCCGATGTTTGTTGGCGCCATCGTAGTTGCAGGTAATGGTGCCGGCGCCGATGTTGCTGCGTGCACCGATCTCAGCATCTCCCAGGTAGGCCAGGTGCCCGGCCTTGGCGCCCTCGCCCATGCGTGCGTTCTTCAACTCGACAAAGTTACCCACATGGGCACGGGCTTCGAGAACAGTACCTTGGCGCAGGCGGGCGAACGGACCGGCATCGCTGCCTTCACCCAGTACCGCACCTTCGATATGGCTGTTGGCCTTGATCACCACGCCCTTGCGCAGGGTGCTGTCCTTGATCACGCAGTTCGGGCCGATCACCACGTCGTCCTCGATGACCACGCGGCCTTCGAGAATCACGTTGATGTCGATCAGCACGTCGCGGCCCACCGTCACTTCACCGCGCACATCGAAACGTGCCGGATCGCGCAGGGTCACGCCCTGAGCCATCAGGCGCCGACCTTCGCGCAACTGATAATGACGCTCCAGTTCGGACAGCTGCTTGCGATCGTTGGCGCCCTGCACTTCCATCGGATCGTGAGGTTGCTCGGTGGCCACCAACAAACCATCGCTGACCGCCATCTCGATCACGTCAGTCAGGTAATACTCGCCCTGGGCGTTGTTATTCGACAGACGACTCATCCAGTCGGCAAGGCGATTAGCCGGCACCGCAAGGATGCCAGTGTTGCCTTCGGTGATTGCGCGTTGCGCTTCGCTGGCGTCCTTGTGCTCGACGATGGCTGCGACCCTGCCGTCGGCATCGCGAACGATCCGGCCATAACCGGTCGGGTCGTCCAGCTCCACGGTCAGCAATCCCATTTGCCCGGGAACAACGTGCTTGAGCAAGCGCTGCAGGGTTTCGACTTCGATCAGCGGCACGTCACCGTAGAGAATCAGCACGGTATCGGCGGTAATGAACGGCACCGCCTGGGCGGTGGCGTGACCGGTACCCAGCTGCTTGTCCTGCAGCACGAAATTCAGGTCGTCCGCCGCCAGGCGCTCACGCACCGCATCGGCACCGTGACCGATGACGACATGGATGCGTTGTGGATCGAGTTGCCGGGCGCTGTGGATAACATGCCCCAGCATGGAGTTGCCCGCCACCGGGTGCAGGACTTTCGGCAACGAGGAACGCATGCGGGTGCCTTGACCGGCAGCGAGAATAACGATTTCGAGAGACATGACTGGCTACCAATCCTGGGTGGTCAGCGACTGCGACCATGAGGTGAATTGCAAAAAAAGAAAAAGGGTAGCCGAGGCTACCCTTTTTAATCAATCGCGCGGAAATCCCGCGGCTTAGCCGCCGAACTTCTTGCGGATCTGCTGGACGGTGCGCAGCTGGGCTGCGGCCTCGGCCAGACGTGCAGCAGCAGAACCGTAGTCGAAATCTGCGCCTTTTTCATTCAGGGCCTTCTCAGCAGCCTTGACGGCTTCCTGAGCGGAGGCTTCGTCCAGGTCGGCAGCACGCTGCACGGTGTCGGCAAGAACCTTGACCATGTTCGGCTGAACCTCGAGGAAACCACCGGAGATGTAGAACACCTCGGTTTCCCCGCCCTGCTTGATCAAGCGGATCGGACCTGGTTTCAGATTAGTGATCAGCGGAGCGTGACCCAGGGCGATACCAAGATCCCCCAGCTCGCCGTGTGCGATCACCATCTCGACCAGACCGGAGAAGATTTCTCCTTCCGCGCTGACGATATCGCAATGGACTGTCATAGCCATCTGCTTGCCTCAACCTAAATTAGCGCCCGTTGCCGGGCGCCGGGATTACAGTTTCTTGGCTTTCTCGATCGCTTCTTCGATGCCGCCGACCATGTAGAACGCTTGTTCTGGCAGGTGGTCGTAGTCACCGTTGAGGATGCCTTTGAAGCCAGCGATGGTGTCTTTCAGGGAAACGTATTTGCCTGGAGAACCAGTGAAGACTTCAGCCACGAAGAACGGCTGCGACAGGAAGCGCTGGATCTTACGAGCGCGGGATACCAGTTGCTTGTCGGCTTCGGACAGTTCGTCCATACCCAGGATCGCAATGATGTCCTTCAGCTCTTTGTAGCGCTGCAGCACGTACTGAACGCCGCGAGCGGTTTCGTAGTGCTCGTTGCCGATCACGTTCGGGTCCAGCTGACGGGAAGTCGAGTCCAGTGGATCTACCGCTGGGTAGATACCCAGGGAAGCGATGTCACGGGACAGTACGACTGTGGCGTCCAAGTGGGCGAAGGTGGTCGCTGGCGACGGGTCGGTCAAGTCGTCCGCAGGTACGTATACCGCTTGGATCGAGGTGATCGAGCCTTGCTTGGTCGAAGTGATACGTTCTTGCAGAACGCCCATCTCTTCAGCCAGGGTCGGCTGGTAACCTACTGCGGAAGGCATACGGCCCAGCAGTGCGGATACTTCGGTACCGGCCAGGGTGTAACGATAGATGTTGTCGACGAACAGCAGAACGTCGTTACCTTCGTCACGGAACTTCTCGGCCATGGTCAGGCCGGTCAGAGCTACGCGCAGACGGTTTCCCGGCGGCTCGTTCATCTGGCCGTATACCAGTGCCACTTTGTCCAGAACGTTGGAATCCTTCATCTCGTGGTAGAAGTCGTTACCCTCACGAGTACGCTCACCCACACCGGCGAACACGGAATAACCGCTGTGCTCGATGGCGATGTTACGGATCAGTTCCATCATGTTTACGGTCTTGCCCACACCGGCACCACCGAACAGACCGACTTTACCGCCCTTGGCGAACGGGCAAACCAGGTCGATAACCTTGATGCCGGTTTCCAGGAGGTCGTTGCCACCAGCTTGTTCAGCGAAGGACGGCGCAGGACGGTGAATGCCCCAACGCTCTTCTTCGCCGATCGGGCCAGCTTCGTCGATCGGGTTGCCCAGTACGTCCATGATCCGGCCCAGGGTCGCTTTACCGACCGGTACGGAGATGGCTGCGCCAGTGTTGTTGACGTCCAGACCGCGCTTCAAGCCCTCGGTGGAGCCCATCGCAATGGTACGTACCACGCCGTCGCCCAGCTGCTGCTGAACTTCCAGAGTGGTTTCGGCGCCTTGAACCTTCAAGGCGTCGTAGATGCTCGGTACGCTGTCGCGTGGAAATTCCACGTCGATAACGGCGCCGATGATTTGAACGATACGTCCGCTACTCATAGCTGGATCCTCTGAATATTTGAACCGTTAAACCGCGGCAGCGCCGCCGACGATTTCCGAGATCTCTTGGGTGATCGCAGCCTGACGCGCCTTGTTGTAGATCAGCTGCAAATCGCTGATCAAATCACCGGCGTTGTCGGTAGCGTTCTTCATCGCGATCATCCGCGCAGCTTGTTCAGCCGCGTTGTTCTCGACCACCGCCTGGTAGACCTGCGACTCCACGTAGCGAACCATCAAGCCGTCAAGCAGCTCTTTGGCGTCCGGTTCGTAGAGATAGTCCCAGTGGTGCTTGAGTTCTTGATCCGGGGTTGCCACCAGCGGAATCAACTGCTCCACCGTAGGCTGTTGCGTCATGGTGTTGATGAACTTGTTGGACACCACGGACAGGCGGTCAATCCGGCCGTCCAGGTAGGCATCCAGCATCACCTTGACGCTGCCGATCAGGTCATTGATCGACGGCTCTTCACCCAGGTGGCTGATTGCAGCGACGACGTTACCGCCGAAGTTACGGAAGAAAGCCGCACCTTTGCTGCCTACCACGCACAGATCGATCTCGACGCCATTTTCGCGGTTTACCGCCATGTCCTTGACCAAAGCCTTGAACAGGTTGGTATTCAAACCACCGCACAGACCACGGTCACTGCTCACCACGATATAACCGACGCGCTTGATTGCGCGGTCGATCATGAACGGGTGGCGATATTCCGGGTTGGCGTTGGCCAGATGACCAATAACCTGGCGGATGCGCTCCGCGTAAGGACGGCTAGCAGCCATGCGCATTTGTGCCTTGCGCATTTTGCTGACCGCCACTTTTTCCATGGCGCTGGTAATCTTTTGCGTGCTTTTGATGCTCGCAATCTTACTGCGAATCTCTTTTGCGCCTGCCATGTAACACCTATCAGGTTAGCAAGCGGGAGCCTCGCGGCCCCCGCTGCGGCTTACCAGGTTTGGGTGGCCTTGAACTTCTCGATACCGGCTTTCAGGCCAGCGTCGATTTCGTCATTGAAGTCACCCTTCACGTTGATCTTCGCCATCAAATCGGCGTGATCGCGGTTGAAGTAAGCAATCAGCGCTTGTTCGAAGCTACCGATCTTGGCGATTTCGACGTCAGTCAGGAACCCACGTTCAGCGGCATACAGCGACAGCGACATGTCAGCGATGGACATAGGCGCGTATTGCTTCTGCTTCATCAGCTCGGTAACGCGCTGACCGTGTTCAAGTTGCTTACGGGTCGCTTCGTCCAGGTCAGAAGCGAACTGGGCGAATGCCGCCAGTTCACGGTACTGAGCCAGAGCGGTACGGATACCACCGGACAGCTTCTTGATGATCTTGGTCTGAGCGGCACCACCTACACGGGATACCGAAACACCGGCGTTCACTGCCGGGCGGATGCCGGAGTTGAACATGGCCGATTCCAGGAAGATCTGACCGTCGGTGATGGAAATCACGTTGGTCGGAACGAACGCGGAAACGTCGCCAGCCTGGGTTTCGATGATCGGCAGTGCGGTCAGGGAACCGGTCTTGCCAGTTACCGCGCCGTTGGTGAACTTCTCTACGTACTCTTCCGAAACGCGGGATGCGCGCTCCAGCAGACGGGAGTGGAGATAGAACACGTCGCCTGGGTAAGCTTCACGGCCTGGTGGACGGCGCAGCAGCAGGGAAATCTGGCGGTAAGCCACTGCTTGCTTGGACAGATCGTCATAAACGATCAGCGCGTCTTCACCGCGGTCGCGGAAGAATTCGCCCATGGTGCAACCGGAGTACGGTGCCAGGAATTGCAGGGCAGCGGATTCGGAAGCACTGGCAGCCACGATGATGGTGTTGGCCAGAGCGCCGTTTTCTTCCAGCTTGCGAACAACGTTGGCGATGGTCGATTGTTTCTGACCGATAGCCACGTATACGCAGAAGATGCCGCTGTCTTTCTGGTTGATGATCGCGTCGATCGCCAGAGCGGTCTTACCGATCTGACGGTCACCGATGATCAGCTCACGCTGGCCACGGCCGACAGGGATCATGGCATCGACAGCCTTGTAGCCAGTCTGTACAGGCTGGTCTACCGACTTACGCCAGATCACGCCTGGAGCAACTTTCTCGACCGCGTCGGTCTCGGTGTTGTTCAGCGGACCTTTGCCGTCAACTGGGTTACCCAGTGCGTCGACTACGCGACCCAGCAGTTCCTTACCAACCGGAACTTCGAGGATGCGGCCGGTGCACTTGGCGCTCATGCCTTCAGCCAGAGTCGTGTATGCGCCCAGTACAACGGCACCTACGGAGTCTTGCTCAAGGTTGAGTGCCATACCGTAGACACCGCCCGGAAACTCGATCATCTCGCCGTACATGACGTCGGCCAGACCGTGAATCCGCACGATACCGTCAGAAACGCTGACGACAGTGCCTTCGTTACGGGCTTGGGAGGTCACATCGAGCTTTTCGATGCGGCCCTTGATAATTTCACTTATTTCGGAAGGATTGAGTTGCTGCATTGCTCTGCTGCCCCTTCAAACTCAAGATTTCAATGCTTCGGCAAGTTTCGCGATTTTGCCGCGAATCGAGCCATCGATAACCAGGTCGCCGGCGCGGATGACGACACCACCAATCAGGGCAGCGTCCTCCGCAACTTGCAGGCGCACTTCCCGGTCGAGTCGTGCACTGAGAACCTTGGCGAGTTTGTCTTGCTGTTCTTGGTTCAACGCAAAAGCACTGGTGACTTCCACATCTACCGACTTCTCTTGCTCGGCCTTGTACAGGTCGAACAGGGCGGCGATCTCCGGCAGAAGCAGGAGACGGTCGTTTTCGGCAACGACGTGGATGAAATTCTGTGCCTTGGCATCGAACTTGTCGCCGCACACGTCGATAAACGTGGCGGCCTTGTCTGCGCTCGTCAGTCGCGGGGCCTTGAGCACGCGCCGCATGGTGTCGTCTTGCGACACTGCTGCAGCCAGGCCGAGCATGGCTGACCAAGAGGCCAGTTGCTGGTGGGCCTGAGCGTGCTCGAAGGCCGCCTTAGCGTAAGGTCGGGCCAACGTGGTCAGTTCTGCCATGATCGCCCTCGCTTAAATTTCAGCAGCCAGTTTGTTAACCAGCTCCGCGTGCGCGTTTTGATCGATTGTGGCACCCAGGATCTTCTCGGCGCCGCCAACGGCCAGCACACCCAGTTGGGCACGCAGCGCGTCTTTGACACTGTTCAGTTCCTGCTCGATCTCGGCCTGAGCCTGAACCTTCACACGGTCAGCGTCGACACGGGCTTTTTCAACAGCCTCTTCGACGATCTGGTTACCGCGTTTCTTGGCTTGCTCAATGATTTCGGCTGCCTGAGCTTTTGCTTCGCGCAGTTGCTGACCCGCTTTCTCTTGGGCCAGTTCCAGGTCGCGAGCTGCTCGGCTGGCAGCGTCCAGTCCATCCGCGATCTTCTTCTGACGTTCGTGCAAAGCCGCGATGACCGGAGGCCACACGAACTTCATGCAAAACAGTACAAAAATGAAGAACGCAACGGACTGGCCAATCAGGGTTGCATTAATGTTCACGCCAACACCTCGCTCGTTCGTTGTCCATCACACCAATCAACTCGAAAATTCGAGTGATTAGCCAGCGAGTTGACCAACGAAGGGGTTCGCGAAGGTGAAGAACAGAGCGATACCAACGCCGATCATGGTTACGGCGTCGAGCAGGCCGGCAACGATGAACATTTTAACTTGCAGCATTGGAACCATTTCTGGCTGACGCGCAGCGCCTTCCAGGAACTTGCCGCCCAACAGGCCGAAACCAATTGCGGTACCCAGTGCGCCCAGGCCGATCAACAGTGCAACAGCGATAGCGGTTAGACCAACTACAGTTTCCATCTTTCCTCCCGACTTTTACGTCGTATGGTTTAGGTTTTTTAGATTAAAGCGGTAAAACAAATCGTTTCATCGTGCCCTAGACGGGCCCCCTCCCGTTTGACCGGGAGGGACATCAGACTGGTCGAGACCGGTCTTAATGGTTCTCTTCGTGTGCCATCGACAGGTAGACGATGGTCAGCATCATGAAGATAAACGCTTGCAGGGTGATGATCAGGATGTGGAACACAGCCCACGCCCATTGCAGCACCACGCCCAGGCCGCTGAGCCAGAGCAGGCCGCTGCCGAACATCACGGCGATCAGGATGAACACCAGTTCGCCAGCGTACATGTTGCCGAACAGACGAAGTGCCAGAGAGATTGGCTTGGCGATCAGCGTCACGAATTCAAGCAGGAAGTTCACCGGAATCAGCAGCGCTTGAATAAAGATATTCTTGCTGCCGAACGGGTGCAGGGTCAGTTCGCCGATGAAACCGCCGATGCCCTTGATCTTGATGCTGTAGAAAATGATCAGTGCGAACACCGAGAAGGCCATGGCCAGCGTGGCGTTCGGGTCGGTAGTCGACACGGCACGGAAAGGAATGTGCGCATCGCCGGAGATCAGGATGGCCAGCTGAGGAATCCAGTCGACCGGGATCAGGTCGATGGCGTTCATCAGGAACACCCAGACGAAGATGGTCAGTGCCAGCGGTGCAATCACTGGGCTACGGCCATGGAAGCTGTCTTTCACGCTGCCATCGACGAACTGGACCAATACTTCAACGAAGTTCTGCAAAGCACCTGGCTGACCAGAAGTTGCCTTCTTGGCCGCCATGCGGAAAAGAAGAACGAAGATCAGACCCAACGCCACAGACCAGCCGAGAGTATCGACGTGGAATGCCCAGAAGCCCATTTCTTTGGCTTCTGCTGCGGTGTGGGCAAAGCCCCAGCCGCCATTAGGTAGCTGACCGAAGGTCAGGTTCTGCAAGTGGTGCTGGATATAGCCCGAAGCGGTTGTTTCTGCCATGGTTGCCTCAAACGCCCTAAGGTCTCGAAAGTCTTGTTCTCATAAGCAGGGGAGCGAACCAGCTGACCAGTTGGGTCAGCACGAAGACGCCGAATACAGTTAGCGGCGCCAATGGCTTCACACCTGCGAACGTCAATGCAAAGAGCACTGCCGTCAAAATCAGTTTGCCCGCCTCGCCGGCATAAAAAGACCGGACGATGGCTTGAGCTGCTCGGGCGCCGGAAAACCGAAATGCCCTATGAGCGAAATACACATTGGGGAGCAAGGCTATCAGTCCCCCACAAAGGCCTGAGTATCCGGCTACGACTCCATGCCAATGCCAGAGCGCCAAGGCGGCCAGCAATAAAACGACCAACTGAGCCAATAAAACCGGGAAAACCGCCAAGCGATGGAACGGCAAGCGGTTTGGCGTGCGGGTTTCCATCACTCTTGCTCCTCATGGGTCGGCTGCCAGAATTCAATAACTTGGCATAATTTGTGCCGACAAAATGCGCGCAGAGTATAGGGGCGGTTCAGCCCCTATTCAACTGCCGGGTAGTGATTTCCGACTGCACGCTACATGAGGAAATGTTTCAGCGGATGTGTGCAAGGACGCCTTGAAGCTCATCGAGGGAGTTATACCCGATCACCAACTGACCTTTCCCTTTCTTTCCGTGACGAATCTGCACCGCAGAGCCTAGGCGCTCGGCCAGGCGTTGCTCCAGGCGCGCGATATCCGGGTCGGGTTTGACAGGTTCGGCAGGCTGCTGTTTGCCACTCAACCACTGGCGAACCAAGGCTTCGGTCTGGCGTACGGTGAGGCCGCGTGCGACAACGTGTCGCGCCCCTTCAACCTGTTGATTTTCCGGCAAACCCAGCAAGGCACGGGCATGACCCATTTCCAGGTCGCCGTGGGACAGCATGGTCTTGATCACTTCAGGCAAAGCGATCAGGCGCAGCAAGTTGGCTACAGTGACACGGGACTTACCCACAGCCTCGGCAACCTGCTGCTGAGTCAGCTGGAATTCCTGCTGCAGGCGCTGCAGGGCAACCGCTTCCTCGATGGGATTGAGATCTTCGCGCTGGATATTCTCGATCAGCGCCATGGCGATGGCGGTTTCGTCGGGCACATCGCGGACCATCGCCGGAATGGTTTCCTGACCCGCCTGCTGGCTGGCGCGCCAGCGGCGCTCGCCGGCGATGATTTCAAAACGGCCGGAACCGATCGGACGCACCACGATTGGCTGCATCACGCCCTGAGTCTTGATCGAGCTCGCCAATTCTTCCAGCGCCTGAGGGTCCATGTCCCGGCGCGGCTGATACTTGCCGCGCTGGATCAGGTCCAGCGGCAAATGTTGCAGCTCACGCACATCGGCTTGAACCGCTTGTTCTTCCAGCGAGCTGACAGTCGGACCACTCAACAGTGCATCCAGTCCACGTCCGAGACCTCGTTTCTTGACGGCCATGGGGATTCCTTAAGTTGGCTGGGCAGCAGCTGCGCGTGAATTTTTCCGTTGCCGACGAACCATCTCGCCAGCAAGGGCCAGATAGGCGATGGCACCGCGCGACTGTTTGTCGTAGACCAACGCCGGCATGCCATAACTGGGGGCTTCCGCCAGACGGATGTTGCGTGGGATCACTGTGTCGTACAGCTGATCGCCGAAGTGTTCCTTGAGTTGCGCGGAAACATCATTCATCAGGCTCAGGCGCGGGTCGTACATGGTCCGCAGCAAGCCTTCGACCTTGAGGTTCGGATTGAGCAATTCGGAGATGCGCTTGATGTTATCCACAAGGTCGCTCAGCCCTTCGAGAGCGAAGTACTCGCACTGCATGGGGATAATGACCCCATCGGCGGCGACCAAAGCATTGAGCGTAAGCATCGACAGCGACGGCGGGCAGTCGATCAGAATGTAATCGTAGTTTTCCCGGATCGGCGCCAGGGCACTGCGCAGACGGCTTTCCTTCATCTGCATTTCCAGCAGAACCACTTCCGCGGCGGTCAGGTCGCGGTTCGCCGGCAGCAGTTGATAACCGCCGTGCTCGGAGTAATGCATGGCCTGGGCCAGATCGCATTCGCCGATCAGCAGGTCGTAGACCGAATTTTCCAGGCCATGTTTATCCACACCGCTACCCATGGTGGCGTTGCCCTGTGGATCGAGATCGATCAACAGCACCCGGCGCTTGGTAGCAACCAGCGATGCTGCGAGGTTGATGCAGGTGGTGGTCTTGCCCACACCACCTTTCTGGTTCGCTATCGCGAATACCTTAGCCATTCTTGCTTGTGTTCCCAATCATGCCGTGCGGCGCAGTATCAGCAGATGGCGTTGGCCTTGGCAACCGGGTACGGCCAGGGCGTGTTCGCTATCGAGGTGGAAGTCTGCCGGCAATGCTACCAGCTCATCGGCGGGATGAACGCCCTTCATTGCCAGCCAACGTGTATCGCGGTCGCCGAGGTGGCGAGTCCAGTTGGTGAAGTTCTCCATGCTACTGAATGCCCGGGAAATGATCCCGTTGAATGGCTGCTGCGGCTGGAAAGCTTCGACACGACTGTGGATAACTTGCAGGTTATCCAGCTTCAGTTCCAGTTTGACCTGGGTCAGGAAGCGGGTTTTCTTGCCATTGCTGTCCAGACAGGTCACTTGCGAATCCGGAAACAGGATAGCCAATGGAATGCCCGGCATCCCGCCGCCGCTGCCAACGTCCAGCCAGCGGCCGTTTTCGATGAACGACATCACGCTCAGGCTATCGAGCAGATGACGCGAGACCATTTCATCCGGATCGCGTACTGCGGTCAGGTTGTAAGCCTTGTTCCATTTGATCAGCAGGGCCAGATAACCCAGCAGCAACTCGTGCTGGGCTTCTGTCAGGTTGACACCGAGTTGGCGAGCACCTGTGGATAACTCTTCTGCATGTTGCGAGGTGACCTGCGAACTCAAGCGCTTTGCTCCAACTGACGGCCCGCGCCGCGTTTTTTCAAGTGAATCATCAACAGCGAAATCGCTGCTGGGGTCACGCCCGGAATCCGCGAAGCCTGGCCCAGGGTTTCAGGACGCGTGGCGCCGAGCTTGCTCTGGATCTCTTTCGAGAGACCGGAAATGTTGCTGTAGTCGATATCCACAGGCAGCTTGGTGTCTTCGCTGGCCCGCAGACGAGCGATTTCGTCCTGCTGGCGATCGATGTAGCCGGCGTACTTGGTCTTGATCTCGACCTGCTCGGCGACCTGTGGATCTTCTGCGCCCTGCCCGGTCACTTCGACCAGACCAGCGTAGTCGATTTCCGGACGGCTCAGCAGATTCAGCAAGTTGTACTCATGGGTCAGCGGTGTGCCGAACTTTTCGGCGATCGCATCACCCTGCTCGGTACCCGGACGAACCCAAGTGCTTTTCAGGCGTTGCTCTTCCAGGGCAATACCTTCGCGTTTTTTGCAGAACGCGGCCCAACGGACATCGTCCACCAGGCCCAGTTCCCGACCTTTTTCGGTCAGGCGCAGGTCGGCATTGTCTTCGCGCAGGATCAGGCGGTATTCAGCACGGGATGTAAACATCCGATACGGTTCCTGGGTTCCCAGGGTAATCAGGTCGTCGACCAACACACCGATGTAGGCTTCATCGCGACGCGGGCACCAGCTGTCTTTGCCCTGCGCGCGCAATGCGGCGTTGGCACCGGCGAGCAAACCCTGGGCGCCGGCTTCTTCGTAACCGGTGGTGCCGTTGATCTGGCCGGCAAAGAACAGGCCGCCGATCACTTTGGTTTCCAGGCTGTACTTCAGGTCGCGCGGATCGAAGTAGTCGTACTCGATGGCATAGCCGGGACGCACGATGTGCGCGTTTTCCATGCCGCGGATCGATTGCACGATCTGCAACTGCACATCGAACGGCAGGCTTGTGGATATTCCGTTCGGGTACAGCTCGTGAGTGGTCAGGCCTTCCGGCTCGATGAAGACCTGATGGCTTTCCTTGTCGGCAAAGCGATGGATCTTGTCTTCGATCGACGGGCAGTAGCGCGGGCCGATGCCCTCGATCGAGCCGGCATCGGAATACATCGGCGAACGGTCGAGGTTTGCAGCGATGATTTCGTGAGTCCGCGCATTGGTATGAGTAATCCAGCAACTGACCTGCCGCGGATGTTGTTCCTTGTTGCCCAGGAAAGACATGACCGGGATCGGCGTATCGCCCGGTTGCTCGGTCATCACCGAGAAATCCACAGACCGGCCATCGATGCGCGGTGGCGTACCGGTTTTCAGGCGGCCCACACGCAGAGGCAATTCGCGCAGACGGCGAGCCAGAGCGATCGACGGCGGATCACCGGCACGACCGCCGGAATAATTCTGCAACCCGATGTGGATAAGTCCGCCGAGGAAGGTACCGGTGGTCAACACCACGGATTCGGCGAAGAAACGCAGGCCCATTTGGGTCACTACGCCGCGGACCTGGTCTTGTTCGACGATCAGGTCATCCGCTGCCTGTTGAAATATCCACAGGTTCGGCTGGTTTTCCAGGATTTCGCGGACAGCAGCCTTGTACAGAATACGGTCGGCCTGGGCGCGGGTAGCACGCACGGCTGGGCCTTTACGGCTGTTCAACACCCGAAACTGAATACCACCTTTATCGGTAGCCATGGCCATCGCACCGCCGAGAGCGTCGATTTCTTTGACCAGATGACTTTTACCGATCCCGCCAATCGCGGGATTGCAGCTCATTGCTCCGAGGGTTTCCACGTTGTGCGTCAGCAACAGGGTTTTTACCCCCATGCGTGCTGATGCAAGTGCTGCCTCGGTACCGGCATGACCGCCGCCGATGACGATCACTTCAAAACGGGAAGGGAAATCCACCACGCACCTCGTGCCTGCTTATATGGGTAAAAAAGGATGGGTTCTTGGGATAACGGACAAGTATAGGGTCTTCGCCCTTCCTAAAGAACCCTTTGCACAAAATTTAACCAGCTGTGGATGACTCACGGACAATAGAAATTAAAAAGAAAGAAATTTATTAAATCTTTGTTTTTATGTTTATTCTTAGGCACCGACCTATCTGTGGATAGATTCATACAGCCCTTTGTTTTCAATGTGTACAGAGATTCAAAAGTCTGTGGTTAGGTGGCAACGAGGCCCTTGGATAACCGGTGTAAGCCTGTGGATTAAAGTGCTGCTTATCCACAGAGCGGGTTTTCCTCAGTTTTGACGCTCTGTTATCAACTGAGCCTAAGGGCAGTTATTCACAGGGCTTAATCCACAGAAAAAGCTCGTCCGACCAAACGGCGGCCACAAGAAATCCGCCGGAGCGCCCAATTGCGCCCGACAAACTTGGAAATGATGGGGAGTACGAGGGATTGCAGGAGCGGGTTTGCCTGTGATGCCGGCGGAACACCGTCATGAGCATCACAAGCAACCAAGCCGTCGAACGGCTGCTCTGGGGTTATTTACCGATGCAGAAGCTGGAGAAGATCCGGCCTAGCAGGTCGTCCGAGCTGAAAGCGCCGGTAATTTCTCCCAGGGATTGCTGGGCCTGGCGCAGGTCTTCAGCCAGCAGCTCGCCGGCGCCGGCCAGGGTCAGTTGCGCACGGCCATGCTCAAGCGCGTCGCTGGCGTGGTGCAGGGCTTCCAGGTGACGCCTGCGTGCACTGAAGCTGCTTTCGGAAGTCTGTTCGTAACCCATGCAGGCCTTGAGGTGCTCACGCAGCAGTTCCAGGCCCTCGCCGCCTGCCTTGGCACTGAGGCTGATAGTCACGTGGCCATCGTCGCTGACCTCCAGGGCGATCGCTTCGTTGGTCAGGTCGGCCTTGTTGCGGATCAGCGTGACTTTCGCCGGATCCGGCCGCAGTTCCAGGAACTCCGGCCACAAGGCAAAGGGGTCCAGCGCTTCCGGAGCCGTGGCGTCGACCACCAGCAATACGCGATCGGCCTCGCCAATGGCCTTGAGGGCACGTTCCACGCCGATCTTTTCCACCTGGTCTTCGGTATCGCGCAACCCCGCGGTATCCACAACGTGCAACGGCATGCCGTCGATGTGGATATGTTCTCGCAGCACATCCCGGGTGGTGCCGGCGATCTCGGTGACAATCGCCGCTTCGCGTCCGGCCAGGGCATTGAGCAGGCTGGACTTGCCAGCGTTGGGCCGGCCAGCGATGACCACGGTCATGCCGTCACGCAGCAAGGCGCCCTGCCCGGCTTCGCGGACCACGGTGGATAACTCGTCACGCACCGCGTCGAGCATCTGCAGGACATGGCCATCGGCCAGGAAGTCAATTTCTTCCTCGGGAAAATCAATGGCCGCCTCGACGTAGATGCGCAGCGCGATCAATTGCTCGGTCAGGTTATGCACACGCTTGGAGAATGCCCCCTGCAAAGAGCGCAAGGCATTGCGCGCGGCCTGTGCGGAACTGGCTTCGATCAGGTCGGCGATGGCTTCGGCCTGGGCCAGGTCGAGCTTGTCGTTGAGGAACGCGCGCTCGCTGAATTCCCCCGGCCGGGCCAGGCGGCATCCCAGCTGCAGGCAACGCTGCAGCAACATATCCAGGACGATCGGGCCGCCGTGGCCCTGAAGTTCCAGCACGTCTTCGCCGGTAAAGGAGTTCGGCCCCGGGAAATACAAGGCGATCCCCTCATCCAGGACTTCGTTCCGATCGCTGAAAAACGGCCCGTAATGGGCGTAACGCGGTTTCAGCTCGCGGCCGCTGATGGCCTTGGCGGCGACATTGGCCAACGGTCCGGAAATACGCACGATGCCCACACCACCGCGCCCCTGGGCGGTGGCTACGGCTGCGATGGTTTCACGAGGGACATTCATAACCCGCTCCAGACATAAAGAGGCAGACAAAAGTGACAGATAGCAAAACGCCCCACTAGGGGGCGTTTTGAGTGGTTATCCACAGAGTAGGTCAGGCAGCTGCTTTCTTGGTAGCCGCTTCGATCTTACGTGTGATGTACCACTGTTGGGCGATCGACAGGCAGTTGTTCACCACCCAGTACAGCACCAGGCCCGCCGGGAACCACAGGAAGAAGAAGGTGAAGATGATTGGCATCATTTTCATCACCTTGGCCTGCATCGGATCCGGAGGAGTCGGGTTCAGTTGCTGCTGGATGAACATGGTGGCGCCCATGATGATCGGCAGGATGAAGAACGGATCCTTGATCGACAGGTCGGTAATCCACAGCATGAACGGTGCCTGGCGCATTTCCACGCTTTCCAGGAGTACCCAGTACAAGGACAGGAACACCGGCATCTGCACGAGGATTGGCAAGCAACCACCCAGCGGATTGATCTTCTCTTTCTTGTAAAGCTCCATCATGGCTTGCGACATTTTCTGCCGGTCGTCGCCATGTTGCTCTTTCAGAGCCGCCAGTTTCGGCGCCACTGCACGCATGCGCGCCATGGATTTGTAGCTGGCCGCCGACAGTGGGAAGAAGATCCCCTTGATCAGCATGGTCAGGAAGATGATCGACCAACCCCAGTTACCCACAATGCTGTGGATATGTTGCAGTAGCCAGAAGATCGGCTGGGCAATGAACCACAGAATGCCGTAGTCGACAGTCAATTCCAGACCTGGGGACAACTCTTTCAGCACGGCCTGGCTTTTCGGACCGGCGTACAGAGTGGCGGTGGTTTCAGCCTTGGCACCTGGTGCAACGGTCAGCGCCGGGCCGGTGAAACCGATGATGTAGTTGCCTTGGTTGTCTTTGCGGGTCTGCACCACGTTGCTTTCGTTCTTCGCCGGGATCCAGGCGGTCACGAAGTAGTGTTGCAGCCAGGCAACCCAGCCACCTTGCACGGTTTCTTTCAGCGAGCCCTTGTCGATATCTTTCATCGACACTTTTTTGTACGGCTCGGAACTTGTCCACAGGGCGGCGCCCAGGTAAGTCGCGGTGCCGGTGGCGGTGCTGGAAGAAGGATCGGAGCTGGCGTCGCGTTTGAGCTGGGCAAACAGGTTGCCAGTCCAGGCCTTGTCGCTGGTGTTGTCGATCAGATAGGTGACTTTCAGATCGTACAGACCGCGGGTAAAGGTGAAACGCTTGATGTAGTTGACGCCGGCGTCGCTGAATTTCAGGTCGACATTCAGCTGATTCTGGCCGTCAGCCAGTTGAAAAGTCTTTTTTTCGGCCGAGTAAACCGGGCGTCCGGCAGGACGGGCATCCGGGCCGTTGGTACCGGTCAGGCCGCTTTGCGCCAGATAAGTACGTTCGCCACCGTTATCGAACAGCTGGAACGGAATTTCCGGATGGTCCTGGCGACGTGGATACAGCGGCAGCTTCAGCTGGGCGATATCACCACCTTGAGGATCGATAGCCAGATCGAGCACATCCGTTTTTACCTGGATGAGGTCTTTGCTTGCCGCTACCGGAGTTTCGGTAGGGGTGCTGGTATCAGTATTCGCGCTGGGTACATCGGCACTGGCGGAAGCATTGTTACCAACAGGCGTATCCGGTAGAGCCGGGGTGGCGGTGTTGGCAGCAACATTCTGAGTCGGCAGGGCAGCCTGGCCATAATCCTGGTTCCACTTAAGAACCATGACGTAGGACACGATTGCCAGGGCGACGATCAGGATCGTGCGTTTAATATCCATGATTACTCGGCCATCGAAGAAGAACGGGAGGTAGGGATAGGTGGAACCGGGTCATAACCACCGGGATTCCACGGATGACAGCGACCTAAACGACGAAAGGTCAGCCAGCCACCGCGCAGAAGGCCATGATTTTCGATGGCTTCATACGCGTAGCAGGAACAGCTGGGGTAGAAACGACAGTGACTGGCCATCAGAGGACTAATGGCATAGCGATAAAACTGGATCGGAACGAGTGCCAGTTTACGCATTCGGGCTGTCTACCCCTACAGTTTCGGGTTTGGCTGCTGGTGCCGGCTTGTTACGGGCCAAACGCTTCCAGAGCTTGTCGAAATGCTGAATCAATTCGGGGTTTTCTACATCGCCCAAACCTTTGCGCGCGACGATAACGATGTCCCAGCCGACCAGAGCATCCTGGTGCAGGCGAAACGATTCGCGCATCAGACGTTTGAGGCGATTGCGCTCAACGGAGAGCTTGACGCTCTTTTTTCCGATAACCAGCCCCAGACGGGGATGATCCAGATCGTTGTTGCGCGCAAGGAGCAGGAGATTTTTCCCCGGAACCTTGCCGGTAGGGGAGTCAAAGACTGCCTTGAAATGCCGGGGGGTAAGCAGACGCTTTTCCCGACTGAAGTCCTGACTCACCTCCAGTGCCGGAGTATCAAACTGCCAGACGCGCACGACCTTTGGCGCGACGACGCGACAGGACGGCACGACCGTTCTTGGTAGCCATGCGAGCACGGAAACCGTGGGTACGAGCGCGTTTGATAGTGCTTGGTTGGAAAGTACGTTTCATTGTCGTGTTACCTGGTTCGTCCACAACGGGCCGGAATGGCCCCCGTTTTAAGAGATCGGCGATTCTAGAGAAAGCAAGCCTCTAGGTCAATTTCCAACCAGCTTTTCCTTTGTCTGGGTATGTCCACATCGAAGACTGAAGAACCCAGTCAGCCAGATATAAAAATAAAGAAGGGAATTATTTAAAGCTTTTCTGTAAAGCTTATAAAGGCTAGGGATGCCTCTATTTGTGGATAACTACATTCAGCCCTTGTAGACCGTGGTGTACAGAGAATGACAACACTGTCGAGAAACGGTGCTCTGCCTGTGCTGCGCTATCGGAAAAGCTGTGTGTGGAAAGGTGAGTTATCCACAAGCAGGTTATCCACCGATTTTCGCCCCCAGTTGTGCAATGCCCTCAGGCATGGTTATCCACAGAGCTTATGCACATACCATTGGTCGTGTTTTTTCGGGATAAAGCGTTGATTCATAGTGCCCTGTGATCAACCTACATGTGGATAAGTGTGCGTCTGGTCGCTACAATGGCGGCTTGTTTTTGCCTCACCGGCTTTCAACTTAGGGGATATCC